>CAWKBL010000009.1:0-215994 GCA_963847865.1 uncultured Alphaproteobacteria bacterium
TACCACCATACGATCTTCCCGAACGTCACGATCACCGCTTCGCCATTCGGCGGCTTCGTGCATCTCTTCCGCACGGGAGCCGCACCGACCGATCCCGAGAAGTGCACGTTCGAATATATGGCGCTGGCGCCGCGCAACGAGGGACAGGCGGAGGTGGCGACGGTTGCGGGCATGCGTCCGCTCGCGAGGCTGCTCTCGGAGAACCTCACTTTTGGCGTGGATGATGTCGGCGATTTCATCGACCAGGATCTGAGCGTCGCGGTGATGCAGCAGCGCGGGTTCCACTCGCGCGGCTATCGCGACGCCTGCCTCAGCGAGCAGGAGGCGCGCGTCCGCCGGTTCCACGAGGTCCTCAACGACTATCTGGAAGACCGCCGCTGATCCTGGAGCTGCACCAATTTAGGAGAATGCCATGATCGATCTTGAGGGCCGGATCCGCGCGATCGAGGATCACCGCGCGATGGAGGATTGCCTGCTTGCCTACTATGCCTGCGTGTGACTCGCTATCCGACATCGATGAGCTGGTGGACACGTTCACGAAAGTGCCACTTCGATCTAACCGGGCTCGGATTGCCTGTGCTCCACGGGGGCGACAGTATCCGAGACTTCTTCGCTCGGGTGTTCGCCGATATGAGCCATCATGCTCACCTGATCAGCAACTTCCGGCTCGCGCATCGGGAGGAGCACGAAGCAACCGGCCACGCCTATGTGACGGGAATGGGGCGCGCCAAGACCGCATGGATGTCCTCGTCCATGCGTATCTCGAACTAAGCTTCGTACGTACCAGTGCCGGGTGGAAGATGGCGCGCTTCATTGAGGGCGCGCAGATGCCGCTTCCAGGCGAGGTTCGGTGTTATCCACGAGCCAAAACGATGCCACGCGTGATTGGCTGAGGCAGAGGGGACATTTGGCGGCGCTATCGTGACCGCAAATCGCAGCAGATGTGACAAGCCGGCACCTCGAAACCGGATCGTCGTTGGCGCCTGCCCGCTAGGTGGCTTTCTCCGAGACAGCGGCCGAACGGCAGTCGATCACTTATCGCCGTTCTGCGGAGCCAGCGGCATTCCTGAAGCCCCGAACGACAGCATTCCTCCATCGCCGCAATTACCACTCCAACGAACGGCCTGGAAACGTTGTGTCGCAGATATGGTTCTCGGGCCCAGCATTCCCAGAGAGGCTCGTCAGCGCCTGCCGGAGCGATGTGCGGCGTCGCGCTGCTCGGCATTCTGCTCATCACGGGAATGGCGGTGACGCCAGGCTCTCATGTCGATCGACCGCTAGCGCTTGCTAGCCTCCGGCCGCCGGTTCCCAAGCGGCCGCAGCATCCTGTGTCCCACGAAGCTCAAGCGCTCGCCGGAGAAGCGCCCGCCCGAAAGGCGAAGGATGCCGCCACCACCGCTTCTCATCGTGCCTGTGCCCATCCTTCCGCCAACGCGGGTGCCGCGGGCCGCCCGGGGCTGTTGGCGTCGCGCAGGCACGTCCGCCGGGCTAGGCGCCGACCAGGCAACGGTGGGGAGGGAGACGGGGGCGAGAGTGGCGGGGCGACGATGTTCCGCCGCGTCGGATGAGGGACGCCTGAATATTCGGACCGTTCGCCCGAGTTCGCCGGACGGGACCCCGGCGACGTATCGGTCCGTACACGGTGGACGTCGACGAGAAGGGTTCGGGAGTTTCCGTGGCACCGCCTCAGCGGAAGCGGGGAGCTGGACCGCGGATCTGCGAATCTTATCGAGCAAGTCGTTTCCGGCTTTGAGCATCAGTCATGATCGCGCTGGCCGCCCCGTCCGCTCATGATCGTGGAAAACCCATCGAATGGGAGACTGACCCGGGCGGCGATCCGTCGGCCAGGCCTTGGAGCAGCCTTCCAGAGCGCGTGTGCTGCCTTCGAAATGCCGCCCTAGGAGCGCGCCGCCGACACCGCCTGCGACCGTGCCCAGCGTCCCACCGCCCACCGCATTGCCGAGGACCGCGCCCGCCTACGCCGCCTGCCACCATGCCGACCGCACCATTACCGCCGCCGCAGCGTTCGCGATAATCGCCCCCGTGGCCATGAATAGGTACGATCGTGCCTGTCATTCTAGTCCCGGTCGTAATGATGGTCCTGCGCGAGAGGGAATCAACGGCGACGATAATGGTAACCAGGGCAGCCACCGTCGCTTGCTCGATAGTCTCGTTCTCCTGGTGCAACGGAACGTAGACGTTTCGATCATCGAGCTGATTTCCGGCGATCTGAGACGGTGATCAGATAGAGGGCCTTGCCTTCGGATCCGCTCTCCGAAGAGAACCCAGATGCTTCGGATCACGCCCGATCTCGCAATTTGGCGCGTCCGATAGGCGGATCGGCCTTGCGGGTATTCGGCGTGCGCTTATCGGGATCGCCAGCAGGACCACTCCGTCACCGCCTGAGTCGGCGCGCTTCGAGCACCATGTTGAACAGCCCCTCGGTCGCACGGCGCACGCTCGCGAAACCGAGCATCACGGATCACCGCGCTGCGACGCCGCCTCGCCGGCCTGCGCGCCCAATGCCTGCGCCAACCTCCTGATCGAGAGACGTCGGCACGCAGATCATCGTGGAGGCGTTGTAGAACAGCCGACCGACGGGGTTCCATGTTATGCTCCGGCGCGATCACCGGCAATCGGCTCCACGACCGTCCAGTGCCCTCACGCCGAGAGATCTCTCGCGCATATGGACAGCGCAGCCGACGCGGGTCGCCCATGTCGTCCAGGCAGTCGAACATGGTGATCAGGTCGAAACCCCTCTACTCGGCGATTTCCTTGGCCTTGGCGACCTCGAAGCGCGTACGTCGGCGAGACCGTCCAACTGCGCATCGCCGCCGCGCCTCCCCTCGAACGACGGCGCGATGGAAGTAGTACCCGGTGAAGGGCTATGGCGGATAGGCCTGTGCCGTCATGCAGCGTCGAGAAGCCGCACACAGCAGCCACGTCGGCCACGCGCTGCGCCTTGCTTGACCCTCTCCTCAACCCGTTCAGCACAGAAATACAGTTCTGGACGATGTTGTTGACATAGCCCGGACGGAAGAAGCAACCGGGTCGCGCAGAACAGGCAGCAGCGATGATCGCCCCAACGCCGCCGGGGCCCGTGCGGAACCCCGGCGTCGACCTTGCGGCTCGCGACCTCGATCATCGTCGCCACGACTATCGAAAGGCGCCCGAAGAAAGCCCGGGCTGCCCCCACGGTGAACACCATCGCCTGCTCCGGCGAGAGGCTGAAGTGATCGGTGGCCGGATCATAGGTCGAAATCGCCAGTTCGCCGCCTACGCGACAGCCGATTCGCGCACATAGCGTTCGTCCAGCCACCCACCCGCGCAGCGAGCTCCCCCGGCAGTCGCCGGTGACTCTGCGTTCGAGCGCGTCGGAGCAGGCCGAGCCGTGACCGATGCGACAGTGGGGACGCTCATCGCGCCACCAAGATCGACAAGATCTGGCCGATGAAGGGGATAGAGCTGCTGTAGGGTCGAGTCCGGCGAGCATGATTCCCCTTCGCCTTCGCTGGAACTCGGTCGGCTCCGGATCGCTGTCGCATCCTGCCAGGCGCGCCGCGAATTCGCGAGGGGCATTCGCACGGCGTTGCCGTTGTCAGCTGAGCCGCCGCTATGGAGGCTGGCGCAGGCGCGTCACGCACGGCAAGGAAATACGGTATTGTCTTCATGTCAGTGATCGTCGGTGGCGGTTTCTCAGGCGCGTTGCTCAGCCATCGATCTCGTGCATCATGACGGGCCGCGCGCCACGCTTATCGAGCGGTCGCTGAGTGCCTGGTCCAGGGCACCGCTTATTCAGCCGCCCATCCCCGGCATCTGCTCAACGTCCGCGCCGCGAACATGAGCGCTTACCCCGACGATCCCGATCATTTCACGCGCTGGCTCGCGGGCTGCTCGGATTATGACGGATCGCATTTCGTGCCGCGCCGATCTATGGCGACTATCTGGAGCAGATGCTCGACGAGGCGATCGTGCGGAGCGAGGGGCGTCTTGCGGTCGTTCATGGCGACGCGGTGGATATCGACGGGCAGCGCGTGCTGCTCGCGGACGGCACGGCGATCGAGGGCGATGTCGTGGCGCTGGCGGTCGGCAACCTGCCGCCGACAACCCCGCCCGGCATCGGCGCGGCGGCGCTGGCGGACCGCGCTATGTCGCCGATCCGTGGCATGGCTCGCTGATGGAGGGGCTGCCGGCGGACGGCTCGGTGGCGGTGATCGGCACGAGGCTGACCATGGTGGACGTGGCGTTGCTGCTCGACGCCGAGGGGTTTCGTGGCCGTGCGCTGGCGCTCTCCCGCCACGGCCTGACGCCGCAGCCGCACCGCCATGAGCATGTCGCGCCGTCGCGCACCGAGCGTCCGCCGACTGATGCGCTGGGCCTCCTCCGGGCGCTGCGCCAGCGCGCCGCCGAGGTGCCGTGGCGCGTCGCGATCGACGAACTTCGCCCCTATACGCAAGGGCTGTGGCGGGCGATGTCGAACGCGGATCGGGCCTGCTTCCTGCGGCATCTCCGGCCCTGGTGGGACGTGCATCGCCACCGCATCTCGCCGGTCGTCGCCGAAAAGCTCGACAGGATGGGCGAGGAGGGCAGGCTGGCCATCGAGGCGGGGCGACTCGTCTCGGTCGAGCCGGGAGCGGAGGGGCTCAACATCCGCTATCGCCCGCGTGGGCGCGAGGATGTCCGCGAGCTGACGGTCGCCAAGCTCGTCAACGCGACCGGGCCGCAGGGTGACCTTGGCCGCGTGCGCGAGCCGCTGCTGCGCGCGCTGCGTGATCGGGGGCGGCTACGCGCCGACCCGCTCGGCATCGGCCTCGACGTCGATCAGGACTCGCGCGCGATCGGCCGCGACGGCAAGGCGATGGATGATCTGCTCGTGATCGGCCCGATGACGCGCGGCGCCTTCTGGGAGATCGTGGCCGTGCCGGACATCCGCCGGCAGGCCTGGAGCATCGCCCGCCGCCTCGCCAATTCGCATTGGGTCGAGGGCGAGGGGCTCTAGTCGTTCGTATGGCGCGATGTCCCGGGCCGGCGGATGATCCCATCCGCTTCGAAATCGCCCTAGATCGCGTCGATCAGCGGCGAAAAGGCCTTGGCGTAGAGCGGGGTGCCGAAGCGGCCGAGCGCGAAGTTGCGCAAGGCTTGCGGAAGGGTGCGCACCTTGTCCCGCTTGCGGCTCTGCTTCTGGACCCACTCGACGCGGCCGATGCGGCGGGCGGAGAAGGCCTCCAGGGCCTCCGGGACCGAGGTTGCGCCCGAGAGAAGCTCTGCCAGCACCAGCGCGTCCTCCAGCGCCATGCCGGCACCCTGCGCCATGCTGGGCGAGGTGGCGTGCGCGGCGTCTCCGATCAGCACGGTGCGGCCCTTGTGGCGGATCTGTGCGGGGATCTCGCGCAGGCGGGCGGCGTGGATCGGCTGCGCGGCGTTGAGGCTCTCGACGATCGGGCGCAAGGGCGCGGCGAAGGAGGAGAAGAGATCGCGCAAGATGCGAACCGGCTCCACGCGATCATGAGCGCCCTCGGCGGCGGCCACGTCGCCATAGATGTAGAGCTTGCCCTTCTCGATCGGAATCGCGAGCAGCGTGCGCTTCGGGCCGAGCATCGCGGTCCAGCCGGTGAGGCCGAACTCGTTGTCGACGATCGTGCGCCAGCAGGCGATGCCGAGATCGCGCGGGGCCTCCGCGCCGAAGACGAGATCGCGGATGGTGGACTGGATGCCGTCTGCACCGATCACCAGATCATAGGTCTGGGTCGAGCCGTCGCTGAAGGTGACGTGCGCGCCGGCGCCGTCCGAATGAACGCCCGCGACCGAGAGGCCGGTGCGGATTGGGGTGGCGGTCAGTGCGTCGCTCAGGATGCCCTGCAACCCGGCGCGCGACAGCGAGAGGCAGCCGCCGCAGGCCTGCCAGAAGGCCTTGAGATCGACCTCGTTGAGCAGCCGGCCCGCGCCGTCGAAGATCCGCTGGGTGTCGATCGCCGAGCCGGTGTCGCGGACACGGTCGGCGACGCCGAGCTGGCCGAGCGCGCGCACCGCATTGCCGGGCAGATACATGCCGGCGCCGCGGGCGGTCACCGCGGCTTCGCGCTCCACGATGTCGCATTCGATCTGCCGGTTGCGAAGGGCGAGGGCCATGGCCAGACCGGCGATGCCTGCGCCGGCGATGAGGATCTTCATTCGTCTGCTACTCGGATTGTACGCATACTGCGGGAGGAACGGACTTCGGGCGAATCCTGCAATCCGTTACAGCAGTTCCACGGGATTGTGGACCAATCCGACGGTCATGCGACGGGGTGGGACAGCGGCTTCACCAGCGCGAGGCGGATCGCAATGGCAAGTGCGGTCACCACCAGCGCGCCCGCGAAGGTCGCCACGCCGGGCCAGCCGGCATGGGTCCAGGCGATGCCGCCCGCCGATCCGAGCAGGCTCGATCCGAGATAATAGAACAGCAGGTAGAGCGCGGAGGCCTGCGCCCGGTCCCGCGTGGCGCGGCGGCCGACCCAGCCCGAGGCGGAGGAGTGGGCGGCGAAGAAGGCGCCGGTCACCACCGCGATGCCGAGGATGATCGCAGGAAGCGGCGCCGCAGCGGTAAGCGCGATACCGACGATCAGAACTGCGATGGGCATCCAGAACAGCTTGCGCGGGCCCAGCCGCCCGGCGAGTCCGCCGAACCAGGCCGAGGTCAACGAGCCGAGGATATAGAGCAGGAACACCGATCCGACCGCCGCCTGGCTCAGATGATAAGGCGCGCCCTCCAGCCGGAACCCAGCATAGTTGTAGATGGTGACGAAGGCACCCATCAGCAGGAAGCCCTCGGCATAGAGCCATGGCAGCGCCTGATCCGCGAACAGCCGGCGCGTCGCCGCGAACAGCGAGCGGGCGTCGTGCCGGACGGGCACGAAGGCACGCGGCGTCGGAGCATAGAAAAAGAACAGGGTGGCCGCGACCAGCCCCGCCACGCCCATCGTGCCGATCGCCTCACGCCAGCCGAGAAACTGCGAGACAAGGGTGATGCCGAGCCGACCGCTCATCCCGCCGATGGCCGCGCCGCCGATATACAGCCCCAGCGCCGCGCCGACCGACGAGGAGTCGACCTCCTCGGACACATAGGCCATGGCCACGCTCGGCACGCCGGCCAGCGCGATCCCGATCAGCGCGCGAAGCGCCAGCAGCACGCCCCATCCCGGCAGCAACGCCGAGAGCAGCGTCAGCGCGGCGGACGCGAACATCGAGGCGATCATCACCGGCCGCCGCCCGATCCGGTCTGACAGCACGCCGGCGGGAATGAAGGCGAGCGCCATCGCCCCGGTGGTGAACGAGACGGCGAGGCTCGACGTCGCGGCATTCACGCCGAACAGGCGCGCGAATTGCGGGAGCAGCGGCTGCACGTCGTAGAGCAGCGCGAAAGTCGAGAAGCCGGCCATCAACAGAGCGAAGGTCATGTGCCGGTAGGCGGCCGATCCGCGCTGGATTCTCTGGCTGAAAAGAACGTCCGCCTCGGCCATCACAGCGCCTTTTCGAGTTCGTCTGCGAGCGTCGCCACCAGCTCGGCGGCGGGCATCGCGCGGGCGAGGGGGGCGCGCCTGCCCGGCCCATTGTGCCCCGTAGCCGAACTCGCCGCTGGCCTTGCCTGCGGCGTGGAGCGCTTTGCCGAGGTCGTAGGCGATCGGATAGGCGGGAACGTCGTCGATCGGCCACATCGACGCCGAACGCCGTGAAGCGGTTGGCAAGGCTGCGTGCCGGGCGGCCGGAGATGGCGCGCGTCATGATCGTGTGGTGCGCAGCGTCGCTGGTGAGTGCGGCGCGATAGCCTGCGTCGGCCATGCTCTCGTCGGCGAGGAGGAAGGCGGTGCCGAGCTGCGCCGCCGATGCGCCGAGCCTCAGGGCGGCGGCGATCCCTGCGCCGTCCATGATGCCGCCGGCGGCGATCACCGGCAGGCCGGGTTCTCGGGCGAGGAGGCGGGTGAGCGCGAAAGTGCCGATCCGGTCGTCGGGGGCGTCGAGGTCGAAGGCGCCGCGATGGCCGCCCGCTTCCCAGCCCTGCGCGACGATCGCTTGGCACCCCCGTCGGCGAGCTGCCGCGCTTCGGCGAGGCTAGTGGCCGAGGCAAGGAGGATGATGCCCGCATCGCGCAACGCGCGGATCGCCGCTTGTCCGGGCAGTCCGAAATGGAAACTGACGACATGGGGCCGCTCTTCGAGCAGCATCGCCAACATCGCCTCGTCCTCGACGAAGCTCTTGTAGATTTCGCTGAGCGCCGGGGGAGGCGCCACGCCCAATGCCGCGAAAGCGGGACGGAGCCGCTCGATCCAGGCCGCCTCGATGGCCAGGTCGGCTGCCGCCGGCTGGTGGACGAAGAGGTTGACGTTGAGCGGTCCGGCGGACCGTTCGCGGACTTTCGCGATCATGCCGCGCGCGCCGGCGGCGTCAGTGGCGCCAACGCCGATCGAGCCGAGCGCGCCGGCTTCGCTGACCGCAGCCGCCATGGCCGGCGAGGAGATACCCGCCATCGGCGCCTGGATGATCGGCAGGCGAATGCCGAGCAGGTCGAGAAGATGATGGGACAGGGTCATGGGTATCTCCTCGCGCGGTCAAAGGGGCATCGGCGAGCCGATCAGTCGGACTTGGCTGCTGCCATCTTCTTCCGATATTCGGCGACGGGCATGCCGCCCCATCCCCAATCTTCCATGTCGACCTCCTGGAAGATGACCCAGGTCCAGTCCACCGGCTTGCCGAGCACGTCACGAAGGACTTCGCTCATGCCCTTGTAGATCGCAGCTTTCTGCTCGGCGGTGACATGATCGACGCCGGGCTCGGTGCCCTCGCGGGTCACTTGAACGGTGACAATAGGCATCATGCTTCTCCTTGGGGTGTGGAAAGCTCAGTGGCCGGCGCTCTGGCCGCCGTCGACATGCACGATCTCGCCGGTCACGAAGCCGGCGGTCTCGAGATAGAGGACCGCGCCGACGATGTCCGCCATCTCGCCCATGCGGCCGACCGGGTGCAGCGTGGCCGAGAGCCTCGTGCGTTTCCGGGGGCATGCATCGGGGTCTTGATGATGCCGGGCGAGACCGCGTTCACGCGGATGCCGCGCTTGGCATATTCGATCGCCAGGCTCTTCGTCGCGGCATTGATGCCGCCCTTGGTGAGCGAGGCGAGCACGGACGGCACGTTCGAATTGGCGTGATCGACCAGGCTGGTGGTGATGCTGACGACATGGCCGCGGCCCTGCTTCTCCATCGCCTCGACGGCTGCCTGCGTGATGTAGAAGAAGCCGTTGAGGTTGGTCGCAACCTTCCGCTCATACTGCTCGCGGGTGTAGCCGGTGAAGGGGCTGGCGATGAAGATGCCGGCATTGTTGACCAGCGTGTCGACGCGGCCGAAATGCTCCAGCGCTTCCTTGATGACGCGCGGGCCGGTTTCGGGATCGCCGATGTCGGCGGCGATCGTGAGCACGTCCGGGTTGTTGGACGGCTTGATCGAACGCGACGTGGCGACCACGCGATAATTGCGGTCGAGATAGGCCTTGACCAGCGCTTCGCCGATGCCCTGCGACGCGCCGGTGATGACGACGACTTTCTGTTCGCTACCCATAATCTAAAAGCCTCGATGGTCATTGATTTGGCGCGATTTGCGCCTCTCATGCCCATCTACGCTCCATCATCTGTCGCGCGAATATTCGCTATTCGGGAGATACTCTTCCGCTTGGCGAACGAATGGCGTCAGCCCTCGCGCGCGGGCTCGGCCACATGTTTGAGCAGGTTGTCGCGGACGCGCGCGATGCTGGTGCGGACCTCCGCGAACTCGTCGGACGAGAGGCCAACCGCCTTGACCAGCGACCTCTGTCCGCCCTTCTCCCGGAGCGCGCGGCCGGCCGGGGTAAGGCAGACCCGGACCTGCCGCTCGTCCGCGGGATCGCGCTGGCGGGTGATATAGCCCGAGGCTTCCAGCTTCTTGAGCAGCGGCGTCAGCGTATTGGATTCGAGGAACAGCTTCTCGCCCAATGTGCTGACGGTGATGTCGTCCTCCTCCCACAGCGCCACGATCGTGATCCACTGGGTGTAGGTAATGCCCAGTTCGTCCAGCATCGGCTTGTACGCGCGCCCGAAGGCCAGATTGGCGGAATAGGTCGCAAAGCACAGGAAATCGCCGAGCGAGGTCTGGCCGGCGGGGGCAGGGGGGTCGGTGCGGGCCACGGAACTACCTCATCTGTTACGGCCCTCCATATATATCGGATGCGACTGAATCGGAAGGGGTGAAGAATATGTATCGCGCACGATCAAATCGTGACCGCTTGACAGGGGTGGGGCAACTCAGCTTACTGGCATCGCATCCGAATGAATCGAACACGATTTAAATGGAGGCGATGATGACGAAGATCGAGAATGTGCTCTACACGGGCCGCACGCACACGACGGGCGGTCGCGAAGGCAAGGTGCTCAGCTCCGACGGCAGGCTCGATGTGCAGCTGTCGACGCCCGGTGGTCCGGGTAACGGCACCAATCCGGAGCAACTGTTCGCGGCCGGTTGGTCAGCCTGCTTCATTGGCGCGATGGGCCACGCCGCGCGCGCCGCGGGTGTCCCTCTGCCGGCCGATGTCGCGGTGGACGCCGAAGTGGATCTGGGCACCGCCGAGGGCGGCTATTTCCTCCAGGCCCGGCTGACCATCAGCCTGCCTGGGCTGGATCGCGACGTCGCCCGCAGCATCGTCGACGCCGCGCATCAGACCTGCCCCTATTCCAAGCTGTCCCGCGGCAACATCCACGTCGAGATCGCCCTGATCTGACGTGCGCCGTGGGCGAGGAGGTCGTCTCCGGCTCCCCCCTCTCTGCCCCGGAAGGGGGCGGCCTCCTCCTTTTCCCGATCTCTCCCTTCCCGAACCCTGTCCGCTTGTTTGGAGACCATCATGAAGAATACCCACGTCGCTCTGGCCGCCACGCTGGCCGCTTCGCTGGTTGCGCTGTCGGGCGCGGCCCATGCCGCCGATCCGAAGAAGCCTATGGAGAAGTGCTACGGCGTCTCGCTCGCCGGCAAGAATGACTGCGCGGCGGGGGCCGGTACGTCGTGCGCGGGCACATCCAAGGTCGATTATGACGGCAAGGCGTGGACACTGGTGGACAAGGGCAGCTGCACCACGATCAAGACGCCCAAGGGCTATGGCTCGCTGGCGGCCAAGTAATGAGCAGGCCCTTCGACATGGCGAGACGATGGAGCTGGCTGTCCCCCTTCCTTCCCGATGACCTGCTGCTGTTCGTGGCACGGATCGGCATCGCTCCCGTCTTCTTCCTGTCGGGACGGACCAAGGTCGAGGGGCTGCTGACGATCAAGGATTCGACCTACGATCTGTTCGAGACCGAATATGCGCTGCCGCTGATCGATCCGCATGTGGCGGCGCATCTGGCTGCTTACTCGGAGCATCTCTTCCCGATCCTGCTGGTCCTCGGCCTGTTCACGCGGCCGGCGGCGGCGGCGTTGCTCGGCATGACGGCGGTCATCGAGATTTTCGTCTACCCCGATGCCTGGCCGACGCACCTGAGCTGGGCCGCGCTGTTCCTGCCGCTGATCGCGCGCGGGGCGGGGGCGTGGTCGCTCGACCACCTCTTCTTCCGCGCGCGCCGTACGCTCGCCTGAACTCTCCCACCCGAAAAGGGGCTTTCCACATCATGAAATTCGCAACGCTGGCGGCTGTGGCCGCCATGGCCTTCGTCGCGCCCGCTTTCGCCGCGCCGACCGCTCCAGCTCCGGCCGTTCCGTCGGGGATCCGGAATATCGTCATCGTGCCAGACGCCTTTGTCGATGGTTCGGGCTGGCGCGTGGTCCACGATATCCTGATCCACAAGGGCTATCATGTGCAGGTCGTGCAGGAGCGCTTCGCCTCGCTCGCCGACGACGTGACCATCACCGATGAGATCGTCCGCGAGCAGGACGGCCCGACGCTGCTGGTCGGCCACGGCTATGGCGGCGCGGTGATCTCGATGGCGGGCACGCGCGGCAAGGTGCGCGGTCTGGTCTATGTCGCCGCCGTGACGCCCGACGTTGGCGAGAACATGGCGCAGATCCTGAACTCGGACCCGAAGCCGAGCGACGATATCCGCCCGACCCGAGACGGCCACCTCTTCTTCGACGCGGCCAAGTTCGGCGACGACTATGCCGGCGACCTGTCGAGCAACCGCACCAACTTCATGGCCGTCTCGCAGGTGCCGGCGACCACGACCGCCTTCAACGCCATGCCGCTCACCGCCGCGTGGCGCACCAAGCCGAGCTATGCCGTCGTCGCCACCGACGATCGCTTCATCAGCCCGGAGCTTCAGCGCTCGCTCTACAAGCGCGCCGGCTCGAAGGTCACCGAGGTGAAGGCCAGCCACGCGCTCTACATCTCGCAGCCCGAAGCCGTCGCCGCCGTGATCGAGCAGGCCGCCGTCGCGACCAAGTAATTCTTCCCCGTTTTTTGTTGAGGAGCCTACCCCATGACCACGATCAAGTCCGGCGTCAGCCTCGCCACCGCCGCCGCCCTGATGGCGCTGAGCGCCATGTCCGCGAGCGGTGCCCACGCCGCCGCACCCGCCGCGCAGAAGGAGCAACCGGGCCGCTGCTACGGCGTCAACAGCTGCAAGGGCGAAAGCCTGTGCGCGACCGCCCGCCACGACTGCAAGGGCCTGAATGACTGCAAGGGCCAGGGCGTCGTCGTGAAGACCAAGTCCGAATGCCTGGCGGCCGGCGGCACGCTCACCGAGCCGAAGTAAGCCGATCGGGCGGCCCGGTCTTCCGCTGAAGGCCGGGCCGCTTCCGTTTCCAGAAAGGAGCGCATCATGACCATCGCATCGAATCCCCGCTTTTCCGGCTTCGGGCTCGGGCTGCGCCGGGAGCATTATCGCGACTTTCTGGAAAACGAGGTCGCCGTCGATTTCGTCGAGGTGATCTCCGAGAATTTCATGGTCGAGGGCGGCCAGCCCCGCCACATCCTCGACCAGATCCGCGAGCGCTATCCGGTGATGCCTGCACGGCGTCTCGATGTCGATCGGCTCGGCCGACGGGCTCGACCGCGACTATCTGCGGCGTCTGCGCGCGCTGGCCGACGAGATCGACCCTCTGTTGGGTGTCGGACCATCTGAGCTGGTCGCGCATCGAGGGCTTCAACTCGCACGATCTGCTGCCGCTGCCCTATACCGAGGAGGCGCTGGACGCGGTGTGCCGCAACATCGCGCAGGCGCAGGACGTGCTCGGCCGGGCGATGCTGTTCGAGAACCCGTCGAGCTATCTCGCCTTCCGACGGCGTGATGACCGAGTGGGCGTTTCATCGGCGAGATGAGCCGCCGCACCGGCTGCTACCTGATCCTCGACGTCAACAATATCTATGTCAGCGGCACCAACCACGGCTTGGACCGTGCAGGCCTATCTCGGCGGCATCCCGGGGGATCGCGTCCGCCAGATCCATCTGGCGGGGCATAGCGAGGGCCGCGACATGCTGATCGACACGCATGACCAGCCGGTGTGCGACGCGGTCTGGGCGCTCTATGCCGACGCGCTGCCCATGTCTCGGCCCGGTCGCGACGATGATCGAGCGCGACGACAATATCCCGCCGCTCGCCGAACTGCTCGCCGAACTGGCACAGCGCGCGCATCATCGGCGCGGCCCGGCAGGCGGAGGCGGCATGATGCTGGCCGATCTCCAGCGCGACTTCCGCGCATGGCTGACCACCGGCACAGATGAGGTAGCGGAGCGCTTCGGCACCGGGGCGGCGGCGGGGCTGTCGGTCTATCAGAACAATTACCGCTCACAGCTGGTGGGCTGTCTGGAGCAGTCCTTCCCGCAGGTGCGTTTGTGGCTGGGGGAGGAGGCGTTCCGCTCGGCCTGCGTCGGGCACATCGACGCGCATCCGCCCCACGCCTGGACGCTCGATGCTTATGCGCAGTCTTTCCCGGCGACGATCGGGCAGCTCTATCCCGACAATCCCGATCTGCACGAGCTGGCCTGGATCGAGCTTGCCCTGTCGGAGGCCTTCGTCGGCCCGGATGCCGAACCACTGTCGGCCGAAGCGCTGGGCGCGATCGACTGGGATACGGCTCGACTGAAGCTCGCCCCTACCTTCGCGATGCGTGCGGCGGCGACCAACGCGGAGGAGGTCTGGACCTCGCTTCAGGAGCAGGAGACTGCCGCGGAGAGCGTGATGCTCGACGAGCCGGGCGGGCTCATCGTCTGGCGGCGCGGCTACAGCGCCTATCTCCGGCAGGTGGACGGTCTCGAATATGAGGCGTTGCAGGAGATGGGGCGCAGCGGGAGCTTCGTGGCGCTCTGTGCGCAGCTGGTCGGCAAGCTGGGCGAGGACAGCGGCGTGGCGAAGGCCGCCGAATTTCTGGCGCAATGGCTGGGCGGCGGCCTGATCGTCGAATAGCGCGATCAGCCGCGCAGGCGAGGGAGGACCGAGGCGGATAATTCCTCGATCACCTCCGCCGGCGGGCGGCCGTTGGGGATGAGGTTGAGCATCACATGGTGCGTGCCGTCGTCGCGCATGGCTTCCAGGACTGCGGCGAAGGCGTCGGCGCCCGCGCGGTAGCCGAGGTCGATGGCCTCGGCGGGGGCGGTGGGCGAAGGCAGCAGGTCGATCCGCGTCGCGACGCTGAAGCTGCGGAACGTGCCCGGCGCCACCTGATCCACGGCGCGTCGCCACATCGCATGGCGGTCCTTCTGCTGGTCCGGGGGACGGTGATAGGTCGCCCAGCCGATCGCGTTACGCGCCACCCATTCCAGCGTCTGCCCGCCACCGCCGATCGCCAGCATGTCGATGCCGGTCGCGGACGCCGGTCGCATCTCGAATGGTGCGGCAAGCTGCTGGGGTGAGGCAATGGCCGGGACAAGCTGCTCCCAGCGGGCGCGATAGAGCGCGCGCCGGTCCTCGCCATCATGCCCGAAGGCGGCGAACTCCTCCGGCCGGTCGCCCGAGCCGAGGCCGAGCAGAAAGCGTCCGCCCGACAACGCATCGATCGACAGCGCCGCCTTGGCGACATGGAGCGGATGGCGCAGCGTCAGCACGGTGGCGGCGCTGCCGATGACGATTTCGCGGGTGCTGACGGCCAACGCGCCGAGCATCACCATCGGATCGAGGTGCCCGAACGCCTCGGGATACCACGGTCCGTTGAGCGGCACGTCGCGCACCCAGATCGCCCCGAAACCCAGCGCCTCGGCCCGAGCCGCAAGCGCGATCTGCTCGCGGAAATCGACAGCCGGGCCGCTCGCCTGCCGCATCGGAAGGACGATCCCGACGGTCAGGCGGCCGGGCGAAAAGAGCCGCGATGCGGGGCGTTCCAACTCGGCCATCATGTTGCTTTCCTGCTCGCAAGGTCGTTTCATGTGGCGGAAGAGTGGATGCCGATCCATGGCTATTCGCGCGGAACTCGGCTGGGCCTAAATGTTCGTCAACCGGATGCCGCGGCACCGAACGACTTGAATGCGAAGGAGCACGATGATGGCAGTCGACGTCAAGTACACCACCAAGGCGACCGCGACCGGCGGCCGTGACGGTTCTGCGCGCTCGGAGGACGGCCGCTTCGAGGTCAAGCTGTCGACGCCGAAGGAACTGGGCGGCGCCGGTGGCGATGGTTCCAACCCGGAGCAGCTTTTCGCGGCGGGCTATTCCGCCTGTTTCATCGGCGCGCTCAAAGTGGCGGGCCTCCAGCTGAAGAAGCCGATCCCGGCCGACACGAAGGTCACGGCCACGATCGGTATCGGTCCGCGCTCCGAGGGCGGCTACGGCATCACGGCGGATCTGCTCGTCGATCTTCCGGGCCTCGATCGCGCCGAGGCGCAGCAGCTCGTCGATGCGGCGCATCAGATCTGCCCCTACTCGAACGCGACCCGCAACAACGTCAACGTCGGCCTGAGCCTAGCGTGACGAATGGAAGGCCGGGAGGCGTGCAGCGTCCCGGCCTTCCAGCCTGCCTGAAAAGAGTTGCTCATGGCCAAGAAGATCAAGATCGATTTCGTATCCGATGTCGCGTGCCCCTGGTGCGTCATCGGGCTCAACGGGCTGGAGCAGGCGCTCCGTAACGCCGGCGATGCGGTCGAGGCCGACATCACCTTCCACCCGTTCGAGCTCAATCCGACCATGCCGGCGGGCGGGCAGAACATGATCGAGCATGTCGGCCAGAAATACGGCATTGCCCCCGATCAGGCGCGGACCAACCGCGAGAGCATCAAGGCGCGCGCCGCGTCTGTCGGCTTCACGATGAACACGTCGGACGCCAGTTGCATCTACAACACCTTCGACGCGCACCGCCTGCTCGCCTGGGCGCTGGAGCAGGGCAAGCAGCATGCGTTGAAGCGCCAGCTGTTCGTCACCAACTTCACCGAGCAGCGCGATCCGGGCGACCGCGACGCCCTGATCGCGGCGGCGGAGGCGGCGGGCCTCGACCGCGAGGCGGCGCGCGCCGTGCTGGAGTCCGATGGCTACGCCGATACTGTGCGCTCGGAGGAGAATCTCTGGATGAGCCGGGGCATCAGCGGGGTTCCCGCGGTGGTCGTCAACGACCCTACCTGATCTCGGGTGGTCAGCCGCCCGAGGAGTTCGAGCGCCAACTCCGCCACATCGCGCAGGAACTCTGAACTCTATCGGCAATCCACATAGACGGGATTGCCGACCAGCAGCGGTGCGCCCTCTGCGTCGCGGATGTTGACGGCGACCCATCCGCAGGCCTGCTCATGTGGCAGCGTCACGCGGATGTGGGCGTCGGCGCTGGCGATCGGCGGGGTCCCGGGGAAGGGGCTGCCCCGGTGGACGACCTCGGCCACGCCGCCCTCGACGCCGGCCGCATGGATGTCGAGCGTCAGCGCGCCGTCCTTCAGCGCCAGCGTACCGCCCATCGAGGCGTGTGCCGCGCCCGCCTGCGCCTCGACTTCGAGCAGGCGGCCGGGCTTGCCCTCGACATCGATGAACACGTCACCCGAGCGGATGCCGTCCATGATCGCGTCCTGCGACAGTTCGCGGGCGTGGACCACCGTCGTCGGCCGCCCGACCGGCGCGCGGCCGTCGGGGGCGTCCGGGTCATGGCTGTCGCTGCCGCCGATGCCGGTGATGTGCCGGCCCTCGTTCAGCCGCGCGTACCAGAAGGCGAAGCCGGAGAGCGGGCCTTGCGCGTTCTTGCCGTTCACCACCTCGATCGCCGTGAGCCGGCCATAGTCAGTGCCCGGCGCGGTCCAGCCACAGCCCATGCAGGCCTCGCCCGAGGGCAGGTCGGCATGGTTGATCGACAGGATCGCGCCGGCCTTCGCAGCGTCATCGGCGAGAACGGCCATGGTCGGCACATGCGGCGTGCCGAGGCGGAAGTCGATGAAGCGGCGGAGGCCAATACGCCTGGATATGGCCGTGGAAGGTGGTGATCTCGCGCCCGGGGATCAGCAGCAGCCGGTCGAACCAGGGCTGAAGCTCGCGGAGGTCATCTATCTGCGACGACCGTGTTGTGATCGCTGAGCGCGATGAAATCGAGGCCGGCGCGGCCGCGGCCTCCACCGTGCGGAAGGTCGGGCAGGGCACCTTGCGCCGGACTGGCTGGCGCAACTGCCGTCGCTGTGCGCGCCGTGCATGTGGAGGTCGCCGCGATACCAGCCCCAGCCGGTGCGGAGCGGCAAGGGAGCGGCGGCGTCGGTGGCGGCATGGCCGTCGCCCCGGTCGAACCAGATGCGGGCTGTGTAGTGGCTGTGGCTGCCGCGTCGCGCGTTGGGCACGCCCATCAGCAGACGCCAGCGGCCGGCGATGACCGGGCCGGGCAGGTAGGACGGAGTGGCATCGCTCGGCGCGAGCGTCAGCAGCGCTTTGACCCGCCGCTCCAGCCCCGGAAACGCTCCGGATCCAGCAGCCCCAGGTCGATGACAGTATGCCCGCTCCTGTCATAGTCGAAGCGGACGGTGATCCGCGTCACGCCGGCCGGGACGGTGAAGGGCGCCTCGCGATAGGTCTGGTGGTCCTTGCCCTCGATCGTTCCCGAAAGCGTGACATCCGGCGCCGCCACGCCCGAAGGCGTGACGGCTGCCGGGGTGGCGGTCGAGGCGGTGACCGCCACCAGGGCGGCGACAAGGGGGGATGCCGCCACCATCTCTAGAACTGATACATCGCGGCGAAGCGGAACGACCGGCCGAGGATCGGACGACCGATGAAGAACTGGTCGCTCGCCTGTCCGCTCGACAGCTCACCCGAGCGCGGATTGCCCTCGGTCAGCCCCAGCGAATTGTTGAGATTGTCGCCATAGGCATAGAGCGTCACCTTCGGCGTCAGCGCGTAGCGGATGCTGGCGTTGATGACGGTGTAGGATGGCAGTTTCTGCGTGTTGGCGGCGTCCGCATAGCGGCTGCCATAATGCTCCACGTCCATCTGGGCGTGGAAGCGGCCATCGAGCAGGTTCACCTCCGGAGTCGCGCGCAGCGACACCTTGGGGACGCGTAGCAGCTCGTGGCCGTCATAATCCCGCGCCACCAGCGTGCCGTTCACGACTTCCGAGAATTTCAGGTTGCGGAACTTGGGCTGCTGGAAGGTGCCCTCCAGCGCGAGGTCGAACCAGTGGACCGGGCGCAGCACAGTCTCCAGCTCGACGCCGTAGGTGCGCGTGTCGGCATATTGGGTCTGCTGCGCGAAGCCGCCTGTGATCGGGTTGAAGACGTAGTTGCCGATCGCGTAGCTCGAATAATCGGTATTGAAGCCGGTCAGGTAGAGATTGACCTTGTCCGACGAGAGCTTGAACCCGCCTTCGGAGAGCTTGATCTTCTGCACCACGGGCGTCGCGGTGGCATTGGTGATGAAGTCACCCACGCCCGGCAGACGGAACGCGGAGGTGTAGCGCGCGAACAGGCCCATGCGCGGGGTGAACTGGTAGTCGACGCCCAGCGTCCAGCCGAGATGGTGGAAGCGGCGGTTGAAGCCGCTGAACACGCCGTTGCCGACGAGCGCATTGTTGTCGGCGAGCGTCGAGGGATCGCCGAGATTGACGGTGGTGGAGCCCTCGGCCGCGCCGGTCGGGTTCACATGCTCGTAGCGCAGGCCGCCGTCGACGCGGAGCTGGTGGGTGATCTGCCACTCGTCCGAGGCATAGACCGCGAAGGTGTCGCTGGTGCCAGAGCCGTTGGCGAACTCGGACGAATAGCGCGTCACGCCGTTCTGCGTGAGACTGCCCACCACCTGCCCGGCGGCGTTGAGGGCGACGAGATCGAGCAGGCGCGAATTGTCCGAAACGTCCTGAAGCGTGGCGGCGGAGTAGCGGCCGAAATGCTCCTTGATGTGCGCGAAATAGCCGCCGATCGCGAAATTGTGCTTCATCGAGCCCATCTGGAACTCGTGCGTCAGGCGCAGATCGTCGACGAACTCATTCTCGCTGATCGTGACGGGGCGGGCGCTGTTCTGGATGATCAGGCCGTTGCCGTTCTGGTTGGCCATGTCGAACGCCTGGCCGCTGTCGGTGTAGCGCAACTGCACCGAGGACGCGCCCGGATAGGCGGCGAGCAGCGAGCCCTGCACCGAGTTCACATAAGCCGACGCCGTGGACAGCGACGAGGGATAGATGCCGTTGCGCACGGTATCGCTGGTCCGGTAGCGCGCCTTGTTCGAGAGCGTCCAGCCGTCGAAGATCTCATAATCGGCCATCGCCGAATATTGGTTGAGCTTCACGCGCGTGCCGTCGGTGTTGTCGTAATTGACCACGCCGCCATGCGCGTCGCGCAGCGTCAGGTGCGCCGTCTCGGGGCTGGCGAGCGTGCCGTAATGGCCGCCGAAGCCGTTGACCGCGACGATGTCGCCGTTCGCATCCTTGGTGAGCGGGATGCCCGTGTAGAGGATGGTGTGGTCGTCGAGCCGCTTGAAGCTGAGGCTTACATGGCCGCGAGCAAATTCCTTGGAGAGGTCGGTGCGGATCTGGCCGCCGCGATTGCCGGTAAAGCCCGGATCGCGCACGCCGTCCTCGGTGCGGTAGAAGCCGCCCACGTCGAACTTCCAGCCGTCTCCGATCGGGCCGCCGAACCAGCCGTCGAAGCGGTTGAGGTTGGCGGTCGGGCCATATTCATATTTGGCGAGGCCGGAGAACTCGTCGCCCGGCTTGCGCATGATGAAGTTGACCGAGCCGCCCGGCGCGTTCGACGCGAAGATTGACGAGGGGCCGCCGCGCACCACTTCGACGCGCTCGATGGATTCATCGACGCGGAAGCTCTGGTCCGCGTTCAGATAGCCGAGCGCGGGGTCATGCTGCACGGGCAGGCCGTCTTCGAGCAGGTTGATCGAGCCGAAGCCGTCCACCGGGATGCCGCGTGCGCGGATGTTGCCGCTGGCCTCGCCGCCCGACGCCTCGACCCAGAAGCCGGGGACCGACTTCAGCGCCTCGGTGACGCTCGACGGCGCGCGGGTGCGCAGGAAGTCGGCGCTCAGCGTGGAGACGGCATAGCTGGTCTGCGCCTTGGTGCGCCCGCCCGCGCCGGCGCGACCGGTGACGATGATGGTGTTGTCAGCGGCCGAACCGGCTTCGCTGTCTGGACTGGCATCGGCAGCGGGTGCGTCCTCCGCGCGCAGGCTGATCGTCTGGCCGGTGCGGGCGGCAACGCTGAGGCCGGTGCCGGAGAGGAGTTGGGCGAGGCCGGCGTCGACGTCGAGCTGGCCCTTCACGGCCTGCGCCATGCGGCCCTTCAACTTGGCGGCCGGGGCAACGATCTGGACACCTGCCTGACGCGCGAAGGTGGGGATGGCAGTGACGGCGGCCTGCGCCGGCACGTCGAAATTGCGCACCTGCGCGGAGGCCGCCTGCGCAACGCACGCGATCGCGACCGCCGAGACGGTCGTCAGTCCCTTGTAACGCATGAAAATATCTTCCCACTCTGTGTCGGCACCCTGACGGGCCGTTCATGGGCTAGATGCAGGGCGTCGCGATCTCCTCCACCCGCTCCGCCAATTTTTTAAATCAATTTTCTAGGAGGCGCGGTTCGGGACGAGGCGGACGGTGTCGCCGTCGTTCTTCACGGTGGCGTCGAGGCTGATCGCGATGGCGCGGGCGAAGCCGCGCGGGTCGCTGGCGGCGAACAGGCCGGAGATGGGCTGGCGCGCGAGCGCTGCGCCCTCGATTTCGATCCTCGGCCCGCCATAGCGGCGGAAGCGGTGCGCGGCGTTAGCGAGCGTGTCGCCCTCGAAGGCGAGCATCCCGTCGCGCCATGAGAGCGCACGGCCAAGATCGTCGGGAGAGAGCGTCTGCGCGATGCCGGCCGGGGCGAGGGAGGCAAGCTCGGGCATCACCGCCTGCATATTGGCGGCAAGCTGCACCTCATGCGTGTCCGGCGTGGAGAGGCGGGCGATCGCCACCTTGCCCTCGCTCACCACCACGGAGACGGGCGAACCCTCGATATTGCGGACCGAGAAGGCGGTGCCGACCGCGCGTACGCTCAGGTCACGCGCCTCGACCACGAAGGGGCGGGCGGGATCATGCGCCACCTCGAAATAGGCGACCCCTGAGACGAGGTGGATGGCGCGCTTCCGCTCGCTGAACGAGGCCTCGACGACGCTGTGCGTGTCGAGCGTCACTACCGATCCATCGCCGAGCGGCACGCGGCGGATTTCGCCCATCGCGGTCTCCAGCCGCTTCGGGCGGTGCAGATAGGCGGGGATCGAGACGGCCGCGACCAGCGAGGCGGCCAGCGCACCACCGCCGATCATGACCGTACGGCGGTCGATCCTCTGCCAGATCGGTTCGGGTGGCGGGGCTTCGGAGGCGACGGGGCCGAGCGAGCGGGCGCGGTCGGCATGGAGCCAGATCGCCTTGGCCCGGGCGAGCGCGCCCATCCGGCGGGCATCGGTCCGCAGCCAGTCTTCCAGTTCCGTCCGTTCGCTTTCGGTCAGGCCACGGTCGAGCCGCGCGGTCCAGACGGCGGCCGCCTCGTCAATGCTCTGCGCGGTTTCGCGCGCGGTCTTCGGCAAACGCTCGTCCTTCATCACTCGACATGGATGCATCGGACGATGCTTTTCCGCCACGGCCGAATTGCTGCATCAGCAATTTTATGCCGCGGACGATATGCTTCTCCACGGTGCTTTCGGAAAGCCCCAAGGCGGCGGCGACGTCCCGTTGCGAGAGACCCTCGACGCGGCGGAGCTGAAAGGCCCGGCGCGTCTGCCGCGGCATGGCGGCGATAGCGGTTGCTACACGGGACAGTTCGTCGCGGCCTACCGCATGCTGCTCGGGCGTTGGCATGTCGGCCGGCTGGTCCAGCGCTTCCAGATCCATCACCGATCCGATCGCTACCACGCGCGAGCGGCGGAGATCCTGCAACAGGATCGATTTGGCCACCTGGAAGGCATAGCTGCGCGGATGGCGGATCGAGGCCACCTCTGTGCGCGTCGCCAGCACCGCGTAGGTTTCCTGAACGAGATCATCGATCTGGTCCCCGCCCAGGAACGCGAATCGAGCGAGCCAGTCCCGGAGTGCGCGTTCGTGGGGCAGGATGCAGTCAGCCAGCCACTGAGCGCGATCGTCGGGGGGAGAGGCCATGCATCCCTCATCACGTCAGATTGTTACAGGCTGAAGAAGGACGGTGAACATTCAGGAATGGTGTCAGGCTCGGGGCCGGGCTTTCCAACGGCGCCCGGCCCCCATGTCGTCAATGTGCGTCGGGTGCCGGAGCCGGAGCATTGGGATCGGGCTTCACGAATTTGAGCGTCATGCGGTCGCTCTCGCCGATCGCCGCATATTTGGCCCGGTCCTGATCGCCGAGATCATAGCTGGGGGCAGCGTCCACACGCCCTTGGGGTGATCGTGATCGTCCTTGGGGTTGGCGTTGATCTCGCTGGCACCGGCGAACTGGAAGCCCGCCGCCATCGCCAGCCGGATCACGGTTGAGCGCTTCACATAGCCCGTGGTCTTCTCGCGGGCGTAGTCCATCGTCTCGGGAAGGCGGTGCTCGACGATGGCCAGCACGCCGCCGGGCTTGAGCGCACGGAACCAGTCCTCGAAGGCCTGCGGCGCATTGCCGTCACCGGGCTGGTCCGCCGCACCGAGCAGGTTGTGGACGTTGCGGAAGGTCATCACCATGTCGGCCGTGCCGTCCGGCACCAGCTGGTTGGGCTGGCCGTCCACATAGGGCGTCACCTGCACCTTGCCGAAGCGATCCGGATCCGCGGCGAGCAGGGCCTGGAACCTGTCGGTCGACTTGCCCGGTGGAACGGCGGCGACATAATGGCCGCCAGCCGCGAGATAGGGCGCGAGAATCTCGCTGTACCAGCCGCCGACCGGGCAGCATCTCCACCACCGTCATGTCGGGTTTGAGCCCGAAAAAGCTCAGCGTCTGGCCGGGATGGCGATATTTGTCGCGGGCGCGAATTCTCTGCCTTGCGGGCGGGATCGGCGACGGCTTCGGCGATCTCGGGCGTGACCGTGATGTGCTGGCTGGAGGCCGGGCTGGCCGCAGCCGCATGATGGATCGGCGCCTTGGCCGAGAGCGGTGCAGCGGCGAGCGCGAGGGCTGGGAGTACGATCAGGGCAGGACGCATGGTGGCTCGTCTCCGAAACGCGGGATGCGCCAATGCTGGCGCGCCCTTGATCCGAAGACAAGCCGCTGTGCGTTACAGGCAGGCCTCGAGCAGGGGCTGGTCGAAGCCGAAGCTGCGGCCTTGTCGAGCGTATAGGGGCGCAGACCCATCGAGCGATATTCGCCGATGATCTTGCCGTCGGCGTCCTCGTCCAGATATTCGAACTTGAACAGCTCCTGCGTGACGATCACGTCGCCTTCCATGCCGATCACTTCGGTGATGTTGGTCACGCGGCGCGAGCCGTCGCGCAGACGCTTGACCTGGACGATGAGGTCCACCAAATCGGCGATCTGCTTGGAGATCGCCTCCTTGGGGATCTTGATGTCGCCCATCAGGATCATGTTCTCCATACGGCCGAGGCACTCGCGCGGCGAGTTGGAGTGAAGCGTACACATCGAGCCGTCATGGCCGGTGTTCATGGCGGCGAGCAGGTCGAAGCACTCCGCGCCACGGATTTCGCCCAGGATGATGCGATCCGGGCGCATACGCAGGGCGTTCTTGACGAGATCGCCGATGGTGATCGCGCCCTGGCCTTCGAGGTTTGCCGGGCGGGTTTCGAGCGGCAGCCAGTGCGGCTGCTGCAGGCGGAGTTCGGCCGCGTCCTCGATGGTCAGCACGCGCTCGCCGGGATCGATCATCTTGGAGAGGGCATTGAGCATCGTCGTCTTGCCCGAGCCGGTGCCGCCCGAGATGACGATGTTGAAGCGGCAGGCCCCGGCGATCTTGAGCGCGGTGCACATCTTCTGGCGTCATCGCGCCCCAGCCCGCCATCATGTCGAGCGTGATCGGCTTGGCGGAAAACTTACGGATCGAGATGGCGGTGCCGCGCAGCGACAGCGGCGGCACGATGACGTTGACGCGAGAGCCGTCGGGCAGGCGGGCGTCGGCCAGCGGCGTGGTCTGGTCGACGCGGCGGCCGACCTTGTTCACGATGCGCTGGGCGATCTGGAAGAGATGCTCCTCGTCGCGGAAATGGATCGGCGCGATCTGGAGCTTGCCCTTCTTTTCGATGTAGGTCTGTTCCGGGCCGTTGACCATGATGTCGCTGACGTCCGGATCGGCCAGCAGCTCTTCGAGCGGGCCAAAGCCGAGCAGCTCGTCGACCAGCACCTTCTCCAGCGCGAACTGCTCGCGGCGGTTGAGGTTGAGCTTCAGCTCGGCCAGCACCTCGCATGATGATCGGCCGGAATTCCTCGGCCAGCTCATCCTTGGAGAGCGTGGCGGCGGCTTCGGGATCGACGCGCTCGAGCAGGCGGGGGAGCACCTGCTCCTTGATCTTGTGGACCGAGGCGTCGAAGCCTTCGGCCTTGTGTGCGGCGGCATCGCCCGAACCGGCCTGCCTGCTGGCGAGGCGGGCCATGGCGTCGCCGCCGACGGCATCGGGGATGGACGAGGGAAGGGCGGCTTCCGCGGACGGTGCCGGGGCGCTGCCATCGGGGCCGTGCATCGGCCGAGCCACGCCGAACGCCGGCCGCTGGGCGGCTCCGCCGATACCACTTCGCTTGCCGAATGCGCTCATCTTACTGGCCGCTCTTTTTGATGTCGCCGGATGGTGACCGGCTTAGGCGCCAAGGCTTGAAAATTACTTAACCACACTGCGCTTTGCCGGCTGGGCGGGCGCGAGCCCGACGAAGCGGGGGTCCGTCCGAAATGGACCGGACAGAAATCGGGCCAGCGCCAGGAAGCGCTGCCCGCGCGGCGTCAGGCGGATCCTTCCGTCATCCGCGGAGATGGTGCCGGAGAGCGTCTGCTCCCGTACGCGACGATCGATCTGCCGCATGTCGCGCACATAGTGCTGGACGAATGCGTCCTCCAGCTGCGCCGTAGTGAGGGGGGAAGCCTGATGCGCGTCGATTTCCGAGAGAAGGAAGACGCTGATCGAACGATCGATCGTTACCGGCAGCACGATCAGGAACATGAGGTTGACGCTGAGCGATATCGCGACCGCTGCAATGATCGATATCGGCTCAAGCGATCGCCAATGCCGCCGTGCCACGACCAGCGCGATGGCGAGCAGCGCCGCGCTCAGGACGCAGAGGAGCAGGCCACGGTAGAACAGTATGTCGACGCTTCCGAAGACGGGCGACCAGGTCAGGGCCAGATAGAGGGCGAAGCCGAAAAGGGGCGCGCTCGTCAGCAGGCAGATCGCACCGACGAGCTTTCTCATGGCGCGACGGCCGCGACCGGAAGGAGGCAGGAATGGCGGTTGCGGTAGATGCAGCTCGAAAGGAAAGACGGTGTGACCTGCCGCTTCCAGGCCGGATCGCTGTCGGCGAGCAGAAGATAGTCGACGCCCTGCTCCCGCGCTCTCTTCTGCATTTCCGGGACAGGAAGCGGTACATCGAAGATCGGCTGCAACGCCTGAAGTCGGTCGCCAACTTCCTGTGGTCCGGCGCCAAAGAGAATTGCGTACCGGTCGGCGACGGCCGGGCGATTGCGGCCATAGAGGCCAAAATTGAAGGCGCGGCGATGCGCTCCGGCATTGTGCTGGATCACGGCATTGCCATCGAGATGCCGCGCGGCCCACTCATAGGCCTCCCGTTCGGCGAAATCGGTGGTCGGCTCGGTGTTGGGCGTAATCCCGGGCGTCTGGAAATAGGGCGGCCGGATGAAGCGGAAACCGGCGACGTCCCAGACATTCCCGACGATGCCGAGGAGAAGGAGGGCCCGGAACCCCGCCTGCTTCATAAAGAAAGTTGGCCGTGTGTGGATGACGCTCGCGGTCCACAGGATGGCGGTGAACTGGGCGAACCAGATCGATCGCCACCCCAGATCATTGTTGATGATCGTCGACTGGAAGAAGCTGGCAACGAGGAACGAAACGATTGCGCTGATCACCAGCAGGGATCGCAGCGCGTCGGTTTGCCTGAATTCCCGAGGGTGTGAGCGCAGGAAGAGGATGCCGCCGACGGCGAAGGCGCCGAACTGGACGGCATAGCCGACCGGCAGCAGAACCAGCAGGATCAGCGCGAGCAGGGCGCTGGGATGGTTCGGATCGATCCACCAGAAGGCGAAGCTGCGCACGGTCAAGCCGATCGGAAACGCCTGGTCGCTTCTCCCGCGCAGGATGTCCGCGATTTGCGGCAGGCAGACGATGGCCGCCACGAGGCCGGCCCCGATGACCGCCAAGGCGGTCGCGCGGTCGCCGCGCCAAAGGCGAAGAAGCGCCCATACCGCGAAGATCGGCGCGGCCGTCAGGGCGATCCACAGCGACATGCCGAAAGTCGAGCCAAAGCAGAGGCCGGCCGCCACGATCGGAACGAGGTCTGCTCGCGCCAGCTTCGTCTGCCGGCGGCAGAGCAGCGTCGCACCCGTCCAGCAGGCGATCAGTGCCGTGATGTGGTGGGGCACCCAGATCATGGAGGTCAGCGCGAAGCGGACCTCTTCGCTCCAGAGTTCGACCTGCGGGAGGACAAAGCCAGCGATGAAGTGCTCGATCAGGAGGAGGGGCAGGTCGGCGCCCGCGATGAAGCAGAGAAATATCCCCGCGAGCAGGAAGCGCCGTTCATGTCCCTTTGCGATCAGCCCGGTGTCCGCGCCGACGCGCCAGATAATGGCGGGCAAGGCCAGACCGGCCCAGAACGCCGCCGATGCGAACGCCAATCGGGCGCTGATCAGGTCGCCCGCGATCCAGCGGATTTCCGCGGGCAGGCAGTAGAAATAGAAATAATAGCCGGCCGGCTGCGCTCGGGCGAAGAAGGTGTCACGCAGCGGCACGCCGTAATGCGCGATGGTTTCGACAACCGCTGCATGTTTGACGAGATCGACGACGATCAGGCTCTGATAGAGGCGGCCGTCCAGTCGACATCGACAAAAGAGATGGCCACGACAAGCCACCACAGCCCGCCGAACGCCAGGAAGGCGCGTGGAATGCGGTCCAGGCTGGCAACCATTTTGAGCATGGTGGGAACGGCGGCCAGCGCGAGCGCAAGGCGAATGGCAAATGCCACCGGCAGCCCGGCGAAGCGGATGGCCAACGCATCGATGGCCGGCAGAACCGAAAAGGCGAGCAGCAGCGCCCAGCCGAACTGCTCCCAGCCCGGCTTCGAACGCAGGCCGGCGCGTTCCAGTAACCGGAGCAGAGCGAACCCCGGCAGCATCCCCAGCAGGGGCGTCGCCAGGGTGCCGAGAACAAGGCCGGAGATGTCGTGGAAAAAGAAGGTCATCGATGCCCCGGAGAACAGGGCTTTGACCTACGGGTTTTTGCTTAATGGCCCGTTACGATATGACACGGGCTGACGGCGTGGTGCGGTGATCGCGGGGCTTTCGCGCCCGATCAGCCCTCGACCACGGCATGCTCTGCGAGCACGGTCAGGCCCTTGTCGGTCACTTCCGCGAAGCCGCCCTGCACGCGAATGCGCTGGGTGACGGTGGTCATCGAGGAGTAAACGAGGATCTCGCCGTCGCGCACCGTCGACATGAACGGCGCATGGCCCTCCAGCACGCCGAAGTCGCCCTCGGTGCCGGGAACGACGACCATATAGACGCTCTCCGAGAGGACGACGCTTTTCCGGGGTGACGAGTTCGAAATGCAGAGGCCATGGTCTTATCCTTGGCCCCCTCCCGCTCGGAGCGGGAAGGGGCTGGGTCATTGTGGGTCGAAGGTTAGGCCGCTTCGCGCCAGCTTCTTGGCCTTTTCGACCGCTTCCTCGATGCCGCCGACCATGTAGAAGGCCGCTTCGGGCAGATGGTCGTATTCGCCGTTCGACGACAGCCTTGAAGCTCTTGCACCGTGTCCTCGATCTGCGACGAACTTGCCGGGGATGCCGGTGAAGACTTCGGCGACGTGGAACGGCTGCGACAGGAAGCGCTGGATCTTGCGGGCGCGGCTGACGGTGAGCTTGTCCTCTTCGGACAGCTCGTCCATGCCGAGAATGGCGATGATGTCCTGCAGCGACTTGTACTTCTGCAGCGTCTCCTGGACGGCGCGGGCCGTGTCGTAATGTTCCTGGCCGACGACGCGCGGCTCAAGCACGCGCTGGTCGAATCGAGCGGATCGACGGCCGGGTAGATGCCCAGCTCGGAGATGGCGCGGTTGAGCACGGTCGTCGCGTCCAAGTGGGCGAACGAGGTGGCCGGCGCCGGATCGGTCAAATCGTCGGCGGGCACGTAGATGGCCTGCACCGAGGTGATCGAGCCCTTGTTGGTCGAGGTGATGCGCTCCTGCAGCGCGCCCATGTCGGTGGCCAGCGTCGGCTGATAGCCCACGGCCGACGGGATACGGCCGAGCAGTGCCGACACTTCCGAACCGGCCTGGGTGAAGCGGAAGATGTTGTCGACGAAGAACAGCACGTCCTGGCCTTCGACGTCGCGGAAATATTCGGCGATGGTCAGGCCCGACAGCGCGACGCGGGCACGCGCGCCCGGCGGCTCGTTCATCTGGCCGTAGACCAGCGCAACCTTGGAGCCTTCGCTGATCGCATTGCCGTCGGCGTCCTTGGCGATGACGCCGGCGTCGAGGAATTCGTGATAGAGATCGTTGCCTTCGCGGGTGCGCTCGCCGACGCCGGCGAACACCGAGGTGCCGCCATGGCCCTTGGCGATGTTGTTGATCAGCTCCTGGATGAGCACGGTCTTGCCGACGCCGGCGCCGCCGAACAGGCCGATCTTGCCGCCCTTGGCATAGGGGGCGAGCAGATCGATGACCTTGATGCCGGTGACGAGGATCGAGCTTTCGGTCGACTGGTCGACGAAATGCGGGGCCGTCGGCGTGGATCGGGCCGGTCATGTCGGCGCCGATCGGGCCACGCTCGTCGATCGGCTCGCCGATGACGTTCATGATGCGGCCGAGCGTCTTGCGGGCCGACGGGCACGCGGATCTGCGCGCCGGTGTCGGTCACTTCCTGGCCGCGGGTGAGGCCGTCGGTGGCGTCCATGGCGATGGTGCGGACGGTGTTTTCGCCGAGATGCTGAGCGACTTCGAGCACGAGGCGGTTGCCGCTGTTCTTGGTTTCGAGCGCCGAGAGGATCGCCGGGCAGCTCGCCGTCGAACGAGACGTCGACGACGGCGCCGATGACCTGGCTGATGCGGCCGACATTGTTGGTGGTGGTGGGGCGGTTGGCCATGACGCGGTTCCTTTGCCTTCTTAGCCTAGTCTAGAGCGCTTCAGCGCCCGAGATGATCTCGATCGAGTTCGGTGGTGATCGCGGCCTGACGGCTGCGGTTGTACTCGATGGTCAGCTTGTTGATCATGTCGCCGGCATTGCGCGTGGCATTGTCCATCGCGGTCATGCGGCTGCCCTGCTCCGACGCGGCATTTTCCAGCAAGGCGCGGAAAAGCTGGACCGCGATGTTGCGCGGCAGCAGCTCGGCGAGGATACTTCCTCGTCCGGCTCATATTCGAACGCGGCGACCGGGCCGTTCGACGTCGCTTCCTGAGCGGCCGGGATCGGCGACCGGGATGAGCTGCAATTCGGTCGGGATCCTGCACCAGCGCCGACTGGAACTTGGCGAAGAACAGGTGCGCGACGTCGAACTCGCCCGCCTCGAACCGCGCCATGATCTCCTCGGCCACGACATGCGGCGTCGTCGAACGCGATGTTCTTGATGTGCGTCTGGTCGACCTGATGGACGATCTTGCCCGGGTACAGGCGGTTGATGACCGCGCGGCCCTTCTTGCCGATCAGGTAGAACTTGAGCGTCTTGCCTTCGGCCTCCAGCTCGCGCGCCTTGCGGCAGCCGCACGCACGATGTTGGAGTTGAACGCACCCGCGAGGCCGCGCTCGGAGGTCGCGACCACCAACAGGTGGACCTGATCCTTGCCGGTGCCGGCGAGCAGCTTCGGGCTTTCCGGACCGACGGTGACGTTCGACGCGAGGCGCGCCATCACCTTGGTCAGCGCCTCGGCATAGGGGCGACCGGCCTCGGCCGCGTCCTGCGCGCGGCGCAGCTTGGCGGCGGCGACCATCTTCATCGCCTTGGTGATCTTCTGCGTCGACTTCACCGAGCCGATGCGGATCTTGAGAGCCTTGAGGTTGGCCATCGTACTTCCCCGTCTCGGCCTCCGCCGAAGTCGGGGGCCTCCGGAACCTGATCAGCCGAAGGTCTTGGCGAATGCGTCGAGCGCGGCCTTGAGCTGGGCCTTCACCGTCGTCGCCGAGATCCTTGGTCTCGCGGATGGTCGTCAGCACGTCGGCATGGTTCGTCTTGAGATCGGACAGCATCGCCTGCTCGAAGCGGGTCACGTCGCTCGACCGGCAGCGCGTCCAGATAGCCGTTGATGCCGGCGAAGATCGACGCCACCTGGTCCTCGAACGGCATCGGCGAGAACTGCGCCTGCTTCAGCAGCTCGGTCAGGCGCGCGCCGCGGTTGAGCAGCTTCTGCGTCGACGCATCGAGATCCGAACCGAACTGCGCGAAGGCGGCCATCTCGCGATACTGCGCCAGCTCCAGCTTGATCGAGCCGGCAACCTTCTTCATCGCCTTGGTCTGCGCGGCGGAGCCGACGCGCGACACCGACAGGCCGACGTTGATCGCCGGACGGATGCCCTGATAGAACAGGTCGGTCTCAAGGAAGATCTGGCCGTCGGTGATCGAGATCACGTTGGTCGGGATGTAGGCCGACACGTCGCCCGCCTGCGTCTCGATGATCGGCAGAGCCGTCAGCGAGCCGGCGCCGTTGCGCGTCGTTCATCTTGGCGGCGCGCTCCAGCAGGCGCGAGTGGAGATAGAACACGTCGCCCGGATAGGCTTCGCGGCCCGGCGGACGGCGCAGCAGCAGCGACATCTGGCGGTAGGCGACGGCCTGCTTGGAGAGATCGTCGTACACGATCACGGCGTGCATGCCGTTGTCGCGGAAATACTCGCCCATCGCGCAGCCGGTGTAGGGCGCGAGGAACTGGAGCGGCGCCGGGTCCGACGCGGTCGCGGCGACGACGATGGTATATTCCATCGCGCCATTCTCTTCGAGCTGGCGGACGATCTGCGCGACGGTCGAGCGCTTCTGGCCGATCGCGACATAGATGCAGTAGAGCTTCTTGCCCTCGTCGGTGCCGGCGTTGGCGGCCTTCTGGTTGATGAAGGTGTCGATCGCGACGGCGGTCTTGCCGGTCTGGCGATCGCCGATGATCAGCTCGCGCTGGCCACGGCCGACGGGAACCAGCGCGTCGAGCGCCTTGAGGCCGGTCTGCACCGGCTCGTGCACCGACTTGCGCGGGATGATGCCCGGAGCCTTCACTTCGACGCGCGCTGCGCTGGTCGGACACGATCGGGCCCTTGCCGTCGATCGGGTTGCCGAGGCCGTCGACCACGCGGCCGAGCAGGCCCTTGCCGACCGGCACGTCGACGATGGTGCCGGTGCGCTTGACGATGTCGCCTTCCTTGATCTCGGCGTCCGAGCCGAAGATCACGACGCCGACATTGTCGGCTTCGAGGTTGAGCGCCATGCCCTGCGATGCCGTTGGCGAACTCGACCATCTCGCCCGCCTGGACGTTGTCGAGGCCGTAGATGCGCGCGATGCCGTCACCGACGGACAGCACCTGGCCGACTTCGGTGACCTCGGCTTCAGTGCCGAAGTTGGCGATCTGGTCCGATGACCTTCGAGATTTCTGCGGCGCGGATATCCATGTTCAGCCTTTCATCGCGTGCGCGAGAGTGTTCAATTTGGTGCGGATCGAGCCGTCGATCTGCTGCGAGCCCATCTTCACGATCAGGCCGCCGAGGATGGCCGGGATCGACCTTGAGCCTCGATCGCGACATCGCGGCCGAAGCGGGACCGCAGCTTGTCCTTCAGCGCGCCGACCTGCTCGGCGTCGAGCGGATGGGCGGAGGTGACCTCGGCGGTCGTCTCGCCGCGATGGGCCGCCACCAGCGCCTTGAAGGCGCGGATCACGGCCGAGAGTTCGGCGAGGCGGCGATTGTGCGCCAGCACGCCGAGGAAATTGCTGGTGATCTTGCCGAGCGACATCGCGCCGGCGACCGCAGCCATCGCCTTGCCGGCGGCCGTGCGGTCGATCAGCGGGCTCTGGGTCAGTGCACGAAAGTCGCCGCTCTCAGCCAGCGCGGCCTTCACCTGGTCAAGATCCGCCGAGACGGCGTCGATCGCCTTCTCGTCGCGCGCCAGCTCGAACAGGGCCATCGCATAACGGCCGCTGAGGCTAGCTTGAATACCGCCGGAAATGTCCACGCGCGCTCAATCCCCCGGAAGCTGCAAAGCCCATGCAAAAAAGGGGGCGCCCAAAGGCGTCCCCGCATGGGTCGCCGGCCGGTTAGCAGGGCGGGGGGGATGATGCAAGGGTGCCGCGGTTCGGAAGGCACGGTGGCGGAAAGCGATTTGAAAGCAAGCGGCGGGATGCGGTTGGCTGCCGTCGTGCCTAGATGATTCGCATGACAAACCTCGAATTGATCGATGCCGAGAGGGCCTGGATGGCGGTGCTGGCGCGAGATCGCGCGGCAGACGGCGGCTTCGTCACCGGCGTGCTGACGACGGGCATCTATTGCCGGCCGTCTTGTGCGGCGCGGCACCCCCGCCGGGAAAATGTGCGCTTCTTCGCCGATGGCGCGGCAGCGCGAGACGCGGGCCTTCGGCCCTGCCTGCGCTGCAAGCCCGACGAAGTGGCCCGCGATGCCGAGGGCGTGGCGCGCGCGGTGGCCCTCATCGAGCGATCGGAAGGGCCGCCTACGCTCGACGAGATGGCGGCGGAGGCGGGGTATGCACCGCATCATTTCCACCGTCTGTTCCGCAAGCGGACCGGGGTGACGCCCGCCGCTTATGCCCGAGGCGTTCGCGCGCGACGGATGGAGCAGGCGCTGCGACAGGAGGAGAGGGTGACCGACGCGATCTACGAGGCGGGCTATTCGGGGCCGGGGCGCTTCTACGAAGAGGCGGATGGCCGGCTCGGAATGGCACCGTCGATCTGGCGCGAGGGCGGCCGCGGGCGCCACGATTCGGTGGGCGTCCGTGCAGACGAGCTTCGGCGGGATGCTGGTGGCGGCGACGACACGGGGCATCTGCCGGCTGACGTTCGGCGAAGACCCGGCGATCCTCCATCATGACTTCCCCCACGCAACGTCGAGCCGGGCGGGGAAGACATGGCCGCGCTGGTGGCGAGCGCGATCGCCGTGGTCGAAGAGCCGGGACGTGCGCACGATCTCCCGCTCGACGTGCGCGGCACCGCCTTCCAGGAGGCGGTGCTGGCGGGAACTCTCCCGCGTGGCGCCCGGCGAGAGCGTGAGCTACGCGGCGCTGGCCGCCCGTGCGGGCAAGCCGGGCGCGGCGCGGGCGGCGGGGACGGCGTGCGGGGCGAACCCGGTGGCGATCCTCATCCCCTGCCACCGCGCCCGTCGCGGTGACGGAAGCCCCGGCGGCTATGCCTGGGGCTGGACATGAAGGCGGCGCTGCTGGAGCGCGAGGCCGGCGGCGAGGCGCCGCAGGGTCAGCTTTTCGGCTGACCCGCGCGTCTCCCAGGCTTAGTCGTTGTCCTTCATGCTGGTTTCCAGCACGGCCTTGGCGGCATCGGGCTTGCCGGCATCGATCAGCTTGATCGCCTGAAGTGCGACGCTCTCCTTGCCGATCGAGGTCGAGAAGTAGCTGTAGGGACGAAGCAAATCCTTCGCGGCGGCGGGGTCATGATCCTCCAGCTTGCTGGCCGCGAGCCACCAGCGGAGGCCGGCGGCGTCGGAGAGAGCAACTGCGCCTTCTGCAGCCCGAGCTTGGCGAGCTGCGGCGGCTGCACGCCCTGATCGAGATAGCTCACATAATACCCCATGAGGGGGATCGTCGCGTCGGGATCGGCATGGTTGGCCATGGCGAACCATTTGCGCGACCCGTCCCAGACTTTCGGGTCGGTGACGTGGTCGGCCTTGGCCTTCTGGGTTACGGCCCAGCCCTTGGTCACGAGCGCATCGAGATTGGCAGGATCGGCCGCAAGGGCACTGATCGGCGGCAGCCACCGCCGCGTCGTAATTGTTGGCGTCCAGCTCGGCTTCGGCGAGATCGGCCTGCGCGCGCGGATCGTTCGGATAGGGTGCTGCCTGTTGCCGGTCGTTGGGCAGGAGTTCCGGGCCTGATCGACGGACGTGCCCTCCATGGAGCGCATCCGCGTCGGCATCGTCGCCACCGCGCCGGCCGAAAGGGGACGGATGTCGACCGTCACGTCTACCTTCTGCGGTGTCAGCACCGCCTGCTGGAACCTTTTTCCCTGGAGATAGCGGTTCAGTTCGCTCCCCAGCTGGTCGAGATCGCCGAATGCCTCTTCGGCCGCCTGGATCGTCGTCTTGCCCTCCCGCAGGACGCGCAGATAGGTCGCAAGCTGCGCCCGGCGGTCTGTCGAGAAAGTGAGATAGTGCTGGAGGCCCCAGGAGCGGGCGTAGAAATCCTCCTGCTCATCCGGCTTGTTCGGATTGGATTTCTGGGTGTCGAGCAATCGACGGATCGGTATGAGGTCGCCGTCGGTCAACGCATTGGCTCAATAGTTAGGCCGGAGGCCCACCTCGATTCGATCGTCCCAGCAGGCTGGAACTCGGCGTTCCCGTTCATTTCGGCGAAGCCCAGCGAGTACCAGAGCGGATAGATGCCGGGGAAATTGGTGCGGAGAAAGATCGTGTGTAGTTGAACAGCAACACCGTCTGCGCGCTGATGTCATAGGCGTTGCCGGCGGAACTGAGCGTCGCTGTGTAGATCACCGAGCCGCCGGGTCGCGACGTGGAGAAGCCCCGCACACCAGGCCCGCAATGCTCGCACAGCTTGCCGATCGTCGTTTCGTTCACGGCAAACACGCGCACGCGATTGGCGGGGCGCATATTGTCGTCGGCGACGCCATACATCATGCGCAGCGCGACATCGAAATGTTCCAGCCGGGTCGCGAAGTCGCGCAGGCGCTGTTCGCTGGTGTCGGCGTCGACGATGAAATGCCGGGTGCTGGCCTCCAGCCACGCGGCCCTCGCCGGCGTTGCCGCCATGGTCGCCAAAGCTACGAACAGTGCAACGCTACGCATGACAACCAGCCCCTTATGATCAGGCAGCCGATAATGGTCGGCCGAGCGAGAGTACAATGCTTCCCCTTGTCTTAGCGCGTGGTTCGACGGTGCACGGGTGCCCGCTTCGCCACGGGCGCTGCCGGCCGGGCCGCCGCGTACATCGCCCAGGCGATATCCTTCATCAGCGCCTGGCGATCGCCATCGCGCTCGAACAGGTCGAAATGGGTCTTGTCGGGGATGAAGGTGATGTCCTCATGCGCGCCGACGCTGTCGAACGCCTGTTTGAGCCGGTGCGCCGAGCCATCAAGATAGAAGGTGTCCGCGGTGCCGACATAGAGGTGGATCTTGCCGTCCAGATCGGCGCTCAGCGTCGGCCAATCGTGGCGCGATGCGGTGCGCGATGTCGTAATGGTCGCGCCAGTAAGCGGCGACCTCGGGATCGACATCGCCGGTCGCGCGATCGAACAGCGGCAGCGGCCGGCCGTCCGGCCCCTTGGGCGAGAACACCCAGTCGAACGAGGCGAACTGGCCGCCATAGGGGCCGAGCACGCGCTCCAGCTGGGCGAATTGCTCAAGCGTGGCGATCAGCTTGCCATGGTCGCGGACCAGCGGGATCGGCTTGCCGTGCGCGTCGTGATAGGCGTTGGCGCCGGGCGCGTAGAGATCGATATTGGTGAAATCGTGGAAGTCGCTCGGATCGGGCGAGGTCGGCCAGGTGCCGCCGAACATCTTGGGATAGCGCACCTGCAGCCACAAGCGTCGCCCAGCCGCCCGAGCTGAATGGCCGGTGAGGAAGCGCGCCGATGGCCTGGCGTCCATCGCGATAATGCTTTTCGAGCCACGGGATGAACTCGGTGGTGAGCGCCTCGCCCCACGGGCCGTTATTGACCGAATCGGCGAATTCGTGCGTGCCGGTGCGGCGTGCTCTGGTCGAGATAGACCCAGATCATCGGCGGCAATGCGCCTGATGTCATCTCCGCCTCGATTTGCGCGGTGCGAGAATTTGTCATAGCCGGCCGGGCCGCCGAAGCCGTTGGTCATATAGACGGTCGGGAAGGTCTTGCCCGGCGCGCCATAGCCCGGCGGCAGCGCGACCCAGCCGCGAAATGTGCATCGGCCGGCCCCAGAAGGCGGACAGCGCTGGGGCTGACGAAATCGACTGGCTTGACCTTGGTCAGCGCCGCCTCGATCGCCGGGCGCTGGGCATCGGACAAATGCGCGCGAGCCGCCCTTTGAGCCAATCGGACTGGTCGATCGTGGATAGCGTCAGCATCGGGATCGGGCCGGGCAATTTCGCCTCGACCACCGGCGAGACGAGATCGCCGGCGCCGCGGCCGCCGTAATTGTAGTCATGGTTGCGATCGAGCACCGCCTGGAAGGCGTAGGTGCCGGCGCGGAAGCTTGCTGAATGCGCTCGGGAAGCTGTCGGTATCGCCGTCGATCGTGGCGACTGTCGCCGGGCCTCAGCGACCAGGTGTCGCGCGCGGCGATCGCCGTGCCGGTCGGCTCGAAGGGGGAGGTATCGACCTCTTCCGGCGCCTTGGCCGATCGGATCGACCTGCTTGGCGAAGACGATGAGTCGGCCGGACTGCACACCGTTGATGCCGCCGCCCAGCGTCACCGGGATCGTCTCCCGCGCAGTCTGCTGCGCCAGCGCCGGCACGGTGACGAAGGCTGCCGCGAGCAACGCGGCCTTGAAGCATGCTTTCATGTGGGAACCTCCCCGAAACAGATGCGACTGTGTCGGGAAATTCGCCGCGGTGCGCAAGGCATTGGGCTCACAAAAAACTATACGGATCGACATCGACCGCGACGCGCACCTTGCTCGGCCAGTCGAGCTTGCCGAGCCAGTCGCGGATCACGTCCTGCACGTCCAAGGCGCGGCGGGCGTGGACGAGCAGGCGGAAGCGGTGGCGGCCGCGCAGCATCGCCAGCGGGGCGGGGGCGGGGCCATAGACGTGCATCCCCTCGACGCGCGGCGCGGTGCGGCCGATCAGCGTCGCGGCGGCGTGCGCGGCGTCCTTGTCTTCGAGGAGATGACGATCGCGGCGTAGCGGCCGAAGGGCGGCGCATCGGCCTCGCGGCGGGCCTCGGTCTCGGCGGCGTAGAAGACTTCGGCGTCGCCGCTGACCAACGCCTGCATCACCGGCGCCTCGGGGCTGTGGGTCTGGATATAGACGGTGCCCGGCTTGTCGCCGCGCCCCGCGCGCCCGGAGACCTGCATGATCTGCTGGAAGGTGCGTTCCGCCGCGCGCAGATCGCCGCCTTCGAGGCCGAGATCGGCGTCGATCACGCCGACCAATGTGAGGTTAGGGAAGTGATAGCCCTTGGTCACCAACTGCGTGCCGATGACGATGTCGGCGCCCCAAGCGCGTCATGGCCGAACTCACCGGGCGTCGCGGCGGATGCTCCAGGGGCAAGGGCGGCTCGATGCACATGTTCGCGCCCGAAAAGCACTTCTATGGCGGGCACGGGATCGTGGGCGCATCCGTGCCGCTGGGTGCAGGCCTCGCCTTCGCCAACAAGTACCGCGGCAGCGACCAGGTGTGCCTGTGCTATTTCGGCGACGGCGCCGCAAACCAGGGCCAAGTCTACGAGACGTTCAACATGGCCGAGCTGTGGAAGCTGCCGATCATATTCATCATCGAGAACAACAAGTACGCGATGGGAACCTCGATCGAGCGCTCATCCTCCACGACGAACCTGTCTCAGCGCGGGCAGTCCTTTGCGATCCCGGGCGAGCACGTCGACGGCATGGATGTTCGAGCGGTGCGCGCGGCCGGTGAGCGTGCGATCGCGGGCGCGCGTGCCGGCAAGGGGCCAATAATTCTCGAAATGCTGACCTATCGCTATCGCGGGCATTCGATGTCGGACCCGGCGAAGTACCGCACGCGCGAGGAAGTTCAGAACGTGCGCGAGACGCACGATCCAATCGAGCAGGTCCGCGGGAGGCTGCTCGAGAGCGGCGTTCCCGAGGACGACTTGAAGAAGATCGACCGCGAGGTACGCGAGCAGGTGACTGCGGCGGCCGACTTTGCTCTCGCCGATCCCGAGCCCGACGCCGACGAGCTATACACCGATGTGGTGATTGCTGGCTGAGCCACGCGGGGAAAGAAGCAATGCCGACCCAAGTCCTGATGCCCGCGCTATCGCCCACCATGGAGGAGGGCACGCTCGCCAAGTGGCTCGTGCACGAGGGCCAGGACATCAAGGCCGGCGACGTGATCGCCGAGATCGAGACCGACAAGGCCACCATGGAGGTCGAGGCGGTCGATGAAGGCAAGCTCGCCAAGATCCTCGTTCCCGCCGGCACCGAGAACGTGAAGGTCAACACGCCCATCGCCGTCATCAACACCGAGGACGACGGGGAGGGGGCCCAGATCCCCGCAGCCGCGCCCGCGCGAGATGCAGCGCCCGCGCCCAAGGGCGAAGCGCCACCATCGCCGCGCGCGGCACCGCCCGAACGCGTCGAGCCCGCTTCGGTAAAGCCAAGTCCGGCACTGCCGCCGGCTGCTGAAGCGGCGGCTGTAGCGGAAATCGCGCCAGGCACCGAAATGGTCACACTGTCGATGCGCGAGGCGCTGCGCGACGCCATGGCCGAGGAGATGCGCCGCGACGCGGACGTCTTCTTGATGGGCGAGGAGGTTGCCCAGTATCAGGGTGCCTACAAGATCAGCCAGGGTCTGTTGCAGGAGTTCGGTGAACGGCGCGTCATCGATACGCCCATCACCGAGCAGGGATTTGCCGGGATCGGCGTCGGCGCGGCGTTCGCGGGCCTGAAGCCGATCGTCGAGTTCATGACCTGGAACTTTGCCATGCAGGCGATCGACCAGATCGTCAATTCGGCGGCAAAGACGCATTACATGTCGGGCGGCCACATGCGCGCGCCGGTGGTTTTTCGCGGGCCAAACGGCGCTGCGGCCCGCGTCGCGGCCCAGCACAGCCAGTGCTACTCGGCGTGGTACGCGCACGTGCCGGGACTGAAGGTGATCGCGCCGTCCACGCCGGCCGATGCCAAGGGTCTGCTCAAATCCGCGATCCGCGATCCCAACCCCGTGATCTTCCTGGAAAACGAGATTCTCTACGGCAGCACCGGCCCCGTGCCCAAGGGTGACGATTGGCTCGTGCCTATCGGCAAGGCGCGGATCGCGCGCGCGGGCCGCGACGCGACGATCGTCTCCTTCGCGCGCGGCATGGTGTACGCGCTGGAAGCGGCCGAAGAGCTCGCCAAGGAAGGCATAGAGGTGGAGGTGATCGATCTGCGCACGCTGCGCCCCCTCGATCTCGAGACGGTGCTAAACTCGGTGCGCAAGACGAACCGCCTGGTGACGGTTGAAGAGGCGTGGCCCGTGTGCTCGGTTGGCTCGGAGATCTGCGCGCAAGTGGCGATCCAGGCCTTCGATCACCTCGACGCACCGCCGTTCAAGATTTCGGGCGCCGACGTGCCGATGCCCTACGCCGCCAACCTCGAGAAGCTCGCAATGCCCTCGGCGCAGCGGGTAATCGAGGCCGTGAAATCGGTGCTCTACGTGTAATCGATGGAGGAGGACGAGCAATGGAAGAGGAGCTTCCCATTGAGCTCGATCCGCCCGACGGGGTCGAGGAGGCGGAGACGGCGGTCGAGGTGCTTCGGGCGTGGATCGGAGACGGGTCGCTGCTCGTCTCGCTCAATGCATCGGCGTTCGGCGAGCAGGTGCAGGACTGGGGCCGCATGCTGGCCGAGATCGGCCACCACGTGGCAAAGGCAGCAGCCCTCAACGGCTTCATGCGGGAAGACGAGGCCCAAGCCGCCCTTCGCGATGCGTTCACGAGCAGCTTCGAGACGACGGCAACCGAGGCTTCGGGCAAGCTCAAGGGACAGACGAAGCACTAGCGCGTTGCTGGCTTTAGAACGCGTTCGGGAAATGGGGCCAACGGGATGACGCCAGTGGGATCCGCAGAAGCAAAAGAGCGCGTCGTTGCATCCCCGCTCGCCAGGCGGCTTGCGCGTTTGGCCGATCTCGATCTCGTAAGCGTGGTGGGCTCCGGTCCGCACGGCCGCATCGTCAAGCGCGATATCGAAGCGGCTCTGGGGGCGGGACGTGGCGGCACGGCGCGGCCTTCCAGTGCCGGCCAAGAGGTCGCAACACTGCCGCGCGGACCGCTGACGGGAATTCCCGGCCTTTCCGACGACAAGATCCTCGCGCTCTACGACAAGGGCACCTACGACGTCATCCCCCACGACAAGATGCGGCGGGTGATCGCGGAACGCCTTACGCTCGCCAAGCAGACGATCCCCCATTTCTACCTGTCGATCGACTGCCGTCTCGATGAACTGTTGCAGGCGCGCGAGCGCATGAACGCCGCCGCGCCGCGCGAAGGCCCGCGCGCCTATAAGCTCTCCGTCAACGACTTCATCATCAAGGCGATGGCGCTGGCGCTGCAGGAGGTGCCGGCGGCGAATGCGACCTGGACGGAGGCCGGCATGCTGCGCCACAAGTACTCCGACGTGGGCGTCGCCGTGGCGGTCGAAGGTGGTCTCTTCACGCCGGTCGTGCATCAAGCCGAGATCAAGTCGCTGTCGGAGATCTCCAACGAGATGCGCGATCTCGCGGAGCGGGCGCGCAAGCGCCGGCTGGCGCCGCATGAATATCAGGGCGGCACCACCTCGATCTCCAATCTCGGGATGTACGGGATCAAGAGTTTCGACGCGGTCATCAATCCTCCGCACGCGACCATCCTGGCGGTCGGGGCGGGCGAGCGCCGCCCCATTGTCGCCGCGGAGCGCCTCGAGGCGGCAACCGTGATGAATGTTACATTATCCTGCGACCATCGAGTGGTCGACGGCGCCACCGGCGCCGCGCTGCTCGGTGCCTTCAAGGCCTTCATCGAGGACCCGGTGCGGATGCTCATCTGAGACCGCAAGCGACCTGGGACCGAATCACCCCCCGCCGCCGACGGCGAAAAAGGTGCCTCGGAGTGTGGCTATCGGACAACTTCGGCCTCATTTCCCCTATTTATTGCCTGTCAAAGGCGCGCAAAAAGCATAAGAATAGGGCACTTGCTTGCTGCTGAGCGGGGGCAAGACTAGAAGCGGATCATCGGCGTGGGCGTTCATTCTGACGGGCTCAATCGCTTGGAGTAATCCGACATGAAGGCGCACTCTGCATTTCCTATCGCAATCATCGCCCTTTCCATGATGGTCGCGGGGTGTGCCCAGGACGGCACACTTTTTTCGGGCAACCTCAACACGTCGTCGATTGATCAGACGGCGGCAGCGCAAACACCCAAGTCCAATCCGCTTTGCCTGACGCTCGCATCGCAAATTGAAGCCCTGAACAAGGATGGCGTGGGAGAGAAGGTCTCCAAGGCCGCGGTCAAGAAATACAAGATGAAGACCGGCGACCTTGCCAAGGCTGACGAGCTCAACAAGGCCAACTCCGAGTTCCAGGCCAAGTGCTCCGAATATCCGCCAAATCCGACGGTTGCGACGTTGCCGGCGCCCGAGCCGACGCCGGTGGCGACGAAGGTGGCAAGCAAGGCCAAACCGCCCGTCCCCTCGCCCAAACCAGTGGCCGCGGCCGTTGCACCGCAGGCCTCGCAGACCATGCAGACCTCGCAGAGCAGCGAAACCATCGCTCAGTCTCCGACCCAGCCCTGAGCCATAGTCTTCCCAGCGGTTGAGCGTGCGGAATTGCGCCTTGCGCCCGCTGCGGCATTGCGGCCCCGGCAATCCGGGCGCTGCATTCCGCCACAACCTTGTGCGAAAGGGTTGCGCAGCACAGTCCCATGTGGTGAAAAACCACTTGGTTTCTCTGTGGCAGGCGGAGGGAATCGTGTCGGCAAAGGGTAGAAGCACACGCGCTTTCGGGCTCGTGGCGACGGGTATCTTGGCGCTGGCATGCGCCGGGTGCGCCGCCAATGGTGGCGGCAATGGCGATCCCGGCCCCACGACGCTCTCCGGCGGCGAGACCTGCCAGTCGATACGCTCCAATCTCAACCGCCTCGACAGCCAAGGCGTACCAGCACTCGTGGAGCGGCAGAACGCCGGCAAGAAAATGTCGGCCGCGCAGAAGGCGCAGGCCGACCTCTACAACCGTCTCTTGAACCAGTATCTCGGTGCACGCTGCCACGTTTGAGGTTGCGTGCCGGAGTGGGCCCGCGTGCCGATCCAGCTTTGCTGATCGGCTTCATGACCAGGGCCTCGGCGCTCCGCAGCGCCGGGGCTTTTGCTTTTGCTGAGGGACGCGCGCTCGATGACCTCCCGCGAGTATGACGTCATCGTCGTCGGAGCAGGGCCGGGAGGCTACGTCGCGGCCATTCGTGCAGCCCAGCTCGGGTTGCGAACGGCGATCGTCGAGCGCACGCATCTGGGCGGCATCTGTCTTAACTGGGGCTGTATCCCAACGAAGGCCCTGTTGCGCTCGGCGGAAGTCTTCCACGAAATCCAGTCGGCGCACGGGTTCGGAATTGAGCTGAAAGACGCGGCTCGCGTCGACTTCGCCGCGGTCATCGCGCGCTCGCGCTCGGTCGCGGCCGAGCTCAACACCGGCGTCGGCTTCCTCCTCAAGAAACATGGCGCCGACGTCATCTGGGGCGAAGCGCACCTCAAAGGCGACGGCGCGCTCGAGGTCACGGCCCCACGCAAGCAGGCTTTGGCGGGGCAAAATCCCGCTCCGCCCAAGGACGCCCTGGGGCCTGGGCGCTATAGCGCCCGCCATATCATCCTCGCCACTGGCGCACGCCCGCGCGTCATTCCCGGACTGGAGCCCGACGGCAAGCTGGTCTGGAGCTACTTCGAGGCGATGGCGCCGCCGGCTGCACCCAAGTCGCTGCTCATCGCCGGCTCGGGTGCGATCGGCATCGAGTTTGCCTCCTTTTACCGCGCGCTGGGGTCGGAGGTGACGGTCGTCGAGATCCTGCCCCAGATCCTTCCCGCCGAGGACGCGGAGATCGCGAGCCTCGCCCGCAAGGCCTTCGAGAAGGCGGGCATAAAAATCCTGACCGGCACCAAGGTGGTGTCGATCGAAAAGGCTGGCAACGAACTGACCGCCGTCGTCGAGCGCTCTGACGGAAAGTCCGACCGCATCAAGGCCGACCGGATGATCTCCGCCGTCGGCGTTGTCGGCAACGTCGAAGGCCTTGGCCTTGAAGACCTCGGCGTCAAGATCACCAAGGGCCTCATCGACGCCGACGGCCTGGGCCGCACCAGCGTCCCCGGCATCTACGCGATCGGCGACGTCGCCGGCCCGCCCATGCTCGCGCACAAGGCCGAGCACGAAGGCGTCATTTGCGTGGAGGCGATCAAGGGGCTCGCGGCGCACCCGCTCGACAAGCTGCGCGTTCCCGCCTGCACCTACAGCCGTCCGCAGATCGCCTCGGTCGGGCTGAGCGAAGCCCAGGCCGGAGCGAACGGGCGCAAGGTGCGCATCGGGCGCTTCCCGTTCCGCGCCAACGGCAAGGCGCTGGCGCTGGGTGAGCGCGAGGGTCTCGTCAAGACGATTTTTGATGCGGAGACGGGTGAGCTGATCGGCGCCCACATGTTGGGCGCGGAGGTGACCGAACTCATCCAGGGCTTCGTCATTGCGATGCAGCTGGAGGCGACCGAGGAGGATCTGATGCGCACGGTCTTCCCACATCCCACGCTATCGGAGATGATGGGCGAAAGCGCGCTCGCGGCCTATGGGCGGGCTATTCACATTCCACCGCCCGGCCGGCCGGGCGAATGATCGCAAGTCGCAGGAATAAGCAGCAAGACGTTCTCTCCTTGGGAGCAAGCTCATGAACCCCGACAGCCGCTCACTCCTTGTCTTCGTGCTCATCGGTCTCCTCGCCGGCTTCATCGCCTCGCTGATCGTCGGGGGCGGAGGCGGAATCTTGCGCTACCTGATAACAGGCCTCATAGGAGCTTTCGTCGGGGGCTACCTGTTCGATGTGATGAACATCGACTTGGGGATTCGCAACCGTCTCGCGTCTCAGATCATCACCGCGTCGGTCGGGGCCGTCATCGTCATTGTTCTTGCGCGGATCATTGCGTAGCCTCAGACAACAACAATCGAGATGAGGGGGAGGCGGAGCCATGGAGGACTACTCAGCGTATTTGCCGTGGATCGTCATGGCAGTGAACGGGCTCGTGGCAGGCTGGCTCGCAGGGCTCGTGCTCGGCGGCGGCGGGTTGATCCGCAACATCTTCGTCGGGATCATCGGGTCGTTCGTTGGCGGGTCGCTGGTCCAGGCCGGCCTTCTCAAGGTTCCGTTCCTGGTCGACTCCCCGTGGGCGCATCAGATTCTGGTGTCGACGATCGGCGCCATACTCATCGTCATTCTCGCGCGTATCATCGGGCGTTAGCGGGCTTGCGCGCAGGCCGGACTTGATTTGCGCCGCTGCCCCGGCCACGTTGCAGGATGGCCCTGCGGCCGTCTGGAAGATCGATGGTGAGCCCACCCGCCAGTTTAACAACGCCCGACGCCCCGGACCGTGCAACCGGCGGCGCCGACGCACCTAGGGCACAGCGCCAGGCAAAGCCCGCGTGGATCCGCGTCAAGGCTCCGGGCTCGGCGGCGCATGCGGAGACTGCGCGCATCGTGCGCGCGCACGGATTGCACACCGTCTGCGAGGAAGCCGGCTGCCCCAACATCGGCGAGTGCTGGGCCAAGCGCCACGCTACATTCATGATCATGGGCGACACGTGCACGCGCGCTTGCGCCTTCTGCAACGTGCGCACGGGCCTTCCGGGTGAGCTCGACCCCGAGGAGCCGGGCAAGGTTGCAGCCGCGGTGCGCGAGCTCGGGCTTAGCCACGTCGTCGTCACCTCCGTCGATCGCGACGATCTGAGCGACGGCGGCGCGGCACACTTTGCGCGCGTCATCGCGGCGATCCGCGCCGCCACGCCAGCGACCACGATCGAAGTCCTGACGCCGGATTTCCTGCGCAAGACCGGTGCGCTCGCGGTCGTCGTCGCCGCCGGCCCCGACGTCTTCAACCACAATCTCGAAACCGTGCCGCGCCTCTACCTGAGGATCCGCCCGGGCGCGCGCTACTTCCACTCGCTGCGCCTGTTGCAGCAGGCCAAGGAGCTGAGCCCCGCGCTCTTCACCAAGTCGGGGATCATGGTCGGCTTGGGGGAATCGCGCGAGGAGGTGATGCAGGTCATGGATGATCTGCGCTCTGCCGGCGTCGACTTCCTGACGATCGGACAATATCTGCGCCCCAGCCCGCGCCACGCAGCCGTAGAGCGGTTCGTGCCGCCGGAGGAGTTCGACAGCTTGCGCTCAATTGCCGTCGCCAAGGGCTTCGCCATGGTCGCGGCGAGCCCGCTGACGCGCTCCTCCTATCATGCGGCCGAGGATTTTGCCCGGCTCAAGGCCGCGCGGGCGCACCTATCGCCCTAGCGCGTCCCCGAGGCAAAAGCGGAGCGACCGGTGCCAACCTTTGAGATGACGCGGCGTGTGCCGTTCAGCGCCAAGCAGATGTTCGACGTCGTCGCCGACGTCGAGCGCTACCCTGAGTTCCTGCCGTTGTGCGAGGGCCTCGTGGTTCGCTCGCGCCAGGAGCACGGAGGCGAGAGCGTCCTCACCGCGACCATGAGCGTCGGCTACCGCGCGATCCGCGAGTCTTTCACGAGCCGCGTGACGCTGCGCCCGGAGGAGAGCGAGATCGCCGTCGCCTATCTCGACGGGCCCTTCAGCCATCTCGACAATCGCTGGCGGTTCCGCGATGCCGGGAGCGGCTCGGAGATCCACTTCTACATCGACTATGCGTTTGCCTCACGCATGCTGGCCGTGTTGATGGGTGCGGTATTCGACAAGGCAGTGAAGAAGTACACCCAAGCCTTCGAGGAGCGCGCCCGCGCGGTCTACGGCGAGCCCCTGGCCGCGCCCACCGCGCCGCCAAGCGCTAGCGAATGATCTTGTCGAGGTTGCGCGCTTGGGCGAGGCCTAATGCGGTGTCGAGCCCGCGTGCGCCCGTGACGATCGCGCCGTCGAGATCGGCCTCGTTGAGATCGGCACCTGTGAGATCGGCACCCGTCAAATCAGCACGCGACAGATCGGCCTTCTTGAGCACCGCCCCCGCCAAGTTCGCGCCGCGCAGGTTGGCGAATGAAAGCAGCGTATAGGTGAGATCGGCGCGGGCGAGCGATGCGTGCGAGAGATCGGCACCCATCAGCTCGGTGCGCCAGATGTGCTCGATGAAGCCAGTGCGTCCGAACGGGGCGAGCGTCGCGCCGTCGAGGTTGGCACCGGCGAGATTAGCGCGGTTGAAGCGGCCGAAAATCCGGGCGCCCCTCAAGTCGGCGCCGGCAAAGCTCGCCGCTTCGCTCTTGGGTGCGGCGAGCGTGGAATAACCCGAGGGACGCAAGATGCTCGCCCCTGCGAGGTTTGCTCCGTCAAAGTGCACCCCGATGATGACGACCCGATCGAGCCGTGTGCCACTGAGATCGGCCTTCGACAGGTCGGCGCGGGTAAGGTCCGCCCCGAACAGATCGCTGCCGGCGAGCTTGGCGCCCTTGAAGTCGAGGCCGCTGAGGTCGAGGTCGCGGAGATTGAGACGGCTGAGATCGACGGGCAGGGCAGGGCTCGCGCGATAGAGCCGCTCCGTCAGCTGGCGCACGCTGATGTCGGCGCCCAAACCGGGGCTCGAAGCGAGCCCGGTGGCGATCAGGGCAATGCTCGCGGCGCTGGCGAGCTTCGGCCGTGTCCTCATTGGCATGGATACCGCGGAAATTATTGCGCGTCAGGGAAGCGTCCCATCGCCTCCAGGCGAAGTCAATGCGGCCCGTGCGAGCGCGACGGCCTCGCGCACGCTGGCAAGGCGGATCGCGCTCCGGCCGATGGCGCCGAAGCGGCATTCACGCACCAGCGTCGCTTGGCCTTTGCGTGCCACGCTCAGGTAAACGAGGCCGACGGGCTTTTCAGGCGAGCCGCCCTCGGGGCCGGCGATCCCAGTCACGGAGACGGCGATATCGACGGGCGCGTGCGCTAGCGCGCCTTCGGCCATCGCGCGGGCGACATCCGCGCTGACGGCGCCCGCGTCCGCGATGAGCTGCGCATCGACGCCCAGCAGGGCGGTCTTGGCGGCGTTGGAGTAGGTGACGAGCCCTCGCTCCACGCTGGCCGACGCGCCGGGGATCTCGGTCAGCAACCCCGCGAGCAAGCCGCCGGTGCAGCTCTCCGCCGTCGCGAGCGTCATGGCGCGACGGCGCAGCTCTGACAGCAGCGCCTCCGCGTCCTGCAATAGCTCAGCCGAAAACAAACTGCTCATGCCGCACGTGGGAAAACGGGACGTCCTGCGCAAAAGACAGTGTCCCGCACGCGGCGATCAGCGTCAAACGGGTGCGAGCTTCTCGGCCTGATGCAGAAGGTTGTCGAGCACGCTGCGGCTGTCGCCGCCGATCGCGCCGACCGTCCGCTTCTGTGCGTCCTGCCAGACGGGAAAGGCGTCCTTCAGGACGGCCTGGCCCTTTCCGGTGAGATGCAGACCGCGGCCGCGACGCCCGGCGGGAGGATCCATGTTGATGTGGCCCAGCGCCAGCAGCCGCTTGAGATTGCGCGACAGCGTCGACTTCTCGATGTCGAGATCGTGGCCGATCTCGACCGCGGTGATGCTGTCGCGCGCAGCGAGCTGCGCAAGCAGCGTGTACTGGCTTGCAGTTATTCCCAACGGACGCATCGCGTCGTCGTAAACGCGTGTGATGATGCGCGACAACTGGCGCACCCGCGTCGCAAGACAAGCTCCCGCCGTCGTCTCGGCGATGTCGGTGATACTGGCTGTTTCCACCGGATTGCGTTCCAGCGTATGTGTCATGACATTCATCGTTAGCCCCCGCGTTCGTTCGTGGTCATACAACCCCTGAGCCTTGATGCCGCGATTTTGTCGCAGGGGTCAACGAGCGCTGTTGCTGATTATTTTTCGAATCAAGTTGGCAGCAGAATCGTGGCGCTCGCGAGCGCCGCTATGCCTTCTCGCCGCCCGATGAAGCCGAGGCCTTCCATCGTCGTCGCCTTCACGGCCACGCGGGCAACTTCGATCTGAAGCATATCGGCAATCGACTGCCGCATGGCCGTCCGATGCGGACCGATCTTGGGCGCCTCGCACAGAAGCGTCACGTCGACGTTGGAGATGCGGCCGCCCCGCGCCCGCACGCGTGCCGCTGCATCCTCGAGAAAGAGCCGCGAGGCTGCCCCGCGCCATGCGGGATCGGTTGGGGGAAAATGCTCGCCGATGTCGCCGTCGCCGATCGCGCCCAGCAGGGCATCCGTCAGCGCATGCAAGCCGACGTCCGCGTCCGAGTGGCCCTCGAGGCGCTGCGTGTGCGGTATCTGGAGGCCGCACAGCCATACGTGATCGCCGGGCGCGAAGGCATGGACGTCGAACCCGCTGCCTGAGCGCGCCTCGAGCAGGGGAGCCGCGGGTGCGAGGAGGCGCTCGGCGAGCGCGATGTCGGCGGCACGGGTCAGCTTCATGTTGGTGCCCGAGCTCGCCACCAGCTTCACGGCGAGCCCCGCCCACTCGGCAAGGCCGGCGTCGTCGGTGAAATTTGTCTGAGCCGTCTCGGCGGCGCGGCGATGGGCGGCGAGGATTGGCGCAAAGTGGAAGGCTTGCGGTGTTTGCGCGCGCCACAGGTTCGCCCGGTCGACGGTTTCCGCAATCGTATGGTCGGCGCCAGCGCGTTTCAGAGTATCGGTCACGGGCTCTGCGGCGATGGCCGCAGGCGCCTCGTCGAGCGCTACCAGCAGCCGGCTGACGAGATCGGCGGTGAGGAAGGGACGGGCGGCATCATGGATCAGCACGCGATCGGGCGAACGCGGCGTCAGCGCCTCGAGCCCCAGCCTGACCAACTCTTGCCGGGTGGCGCCGCCGGCAACCGGCGCCATCAGACGTGCGGCAAACGGCCTCGCCGCCGCCTCGTAGAGCGCCCGGTCGTCGTCGTGAATGACGATTTCCACAGCCTCGATCTGCGGGTGGAGCGCCAGCACGCGCAGGGAGTGGGCCAGCACCGGCATACCGGCAACCGGCAGATATTGCTTGGGAAGGCCCACCGACGCGCCGCCGGCGCGCGCGCCCCGTCCCGCAGCCACGATCACGGCCACCGTCGATGTCATCGCCGCCCACGCTCTATGGAGTAGAGGCCTGCTTAGCCATATCCCCGGCAAAGGGCAATCGTGGCGGTTCCTGTTCGCACTTGCGAAATCATAAAGTTGGCCCTATTCTGCCCAAATCAAGGGCACGTTTAAATGTTGCCTATAAAGTAGGCAACCGGAGACATCGTCCACCCAATGACCGACGCCGAACTTAAGATTGGCCGGCAGCGCGTGCCCAACGGCGTCCTCCTCGCCCCCATGTCCGGAGTGACGGATCTGCCGTTTCGCAGGCTCGCCCAGCGGCTGGGAGCGGGCCTCGTCGTCTCCGAAATGGTGGCGAGCGAGGAACTCGTGCGCCAGCGGGCCGATGTCGTGCGCCGGGCAGCAGGCCGTGAACTGTCACCCTTCGTCATACAACTTGCGGGCCGTGAGGCCCGCTGGATGTCGGAAGGCGCGCGCGTCGCCGAAGCGCTAGGTGCCGACGTCATCGATATCAACATGGGCTGCCCGGCGCGCGCGGTCACCGGCAAGCTTGCGGGCAGCGCTTTGATGCGCGACCTCGATCATGCGCTGTCCCTCATCGCTGCGGTCGTGCGCGCCGTCACCGTTCCCGTCACGCTCAAGATGCGACTGGGGTGGGATCAGCGCAGCCGCAACGCCGCCGAGCTTGCGCGCCGCGCCGAGGCCGCGGGCGTGCAACTTCTCACGGTGCACGGGCGAACGCGCTGCCAGTTCTTCAAGGGTCGCGCCGATTGGGACGCGGTGCGCGAGGTGCAAGCCGCCGTCTCCATCCCCGTGATCGTCAACGGCGACATCGGGTCTGCGCACGAGGCCCGCGAGGCGATACGCGCTTCGGGAGCCGCCGGCGTCATGGTCGGGCGCGCCGCGTACGGAGCACCCTGGCTTCCGGGGCGCATCGCTTCGTTTCTGGCCTCCGGCCGTGACCCAGGTGCGCCGCCGCTCAGCACGCAACACTCTATCGCACGCGAGCATATCGACGCGATGCTGCACCACTACGGCGCGGGCCTCGGCCTGCGCAACGCCCGCAAGCATATCGGCTGGTACCTCGAGACGAGCGGGCGCCCGGCCGACATCGTCAAGAACTGGCGCCGCAAATTGTGCACCGATGAGGACGCCGCCCGTGTCCTTTCCGGCCTCGACGCGTTCTACGCGGATGCCGAGGAGGCCGCGGCATGAGCAAGACCGCCGTCGCGCGCGCGCAAGCCTCTACCCGCCGCCCCGTCGAGCACGACCTGCTGCTGACGGCGCTGCCCCATCCGATCCTGGTGCTGGCCGACGACAACCGCATCGTTTACGCCAACTCCGCCGCAGAAGCGTTTCTGTCGACGGGCATCGCGCTTTTGAAGCGCGTACGCCTCGACGACGTGCTCGCATTCGGCTGTCCGCTGATAGCGTTGGTCGACCAGGTTCGCCGCTCCAACTCAACCGTCAACGAGTACGGCGTAGAGATCACCAGCCCGAAATTCGGCAGCCCGAAGCTCGTCGATGTCTACGGCGGTCCTTTGGCCGATCAGCCCGAGTTCGTCGTGCTGATGCTGCAGCAGCGCAACATGGCGATGATGATCGAGCGCCAGCTCACGCATCGCGCCGCGGCCCGCTCGGCATCGGGGCTCGCCGCGGTGCTCGCGCACGAGATCAAGAACCCGTTGTCGGGCATCCGCGGCGCGGCTCAGCTTCTGGAGCAGGGCACCACGGATGCCGATCGTGCGCTCACCCAGCTCATCTGCTCGGAGACCGACCGCATCCGCAATCTCGTCGACCGCATGGAAGTGTTCGGCGACGAGCGCCCGCTCGCCAAGGAGCCGGTCAACATCCACGATGTGCTCGAGCACGTCCGCCGCCTGTGCGAGACGGGCTTTGCCCGCGGCATCCGCTTCATCGAGGACTATGACCCCTCGCTGCCCGCCGTGCCCGGCAATCGCGACAAGCTCGTGCAAGCCTTCCTGAACCTCGTCAAGAATGCCGCCGAAGCCATCGGCGACAACAAACAGGAAGGCCGCATCGTCATGCAGACGTCGTTCCGGCCCGGCGTTCGCCTTTCGGTGCCGGGGTCGGACAGCCGCATCAGCCTGCCGCTGATGATCCAGATCGAGGACAACGGACCCGGCATCCCCGATCACCTCAAGGCGCATCTGTTCGATCCCTTCGTCACGACGAAGCCCTACGGCACCGGACTGGGCCTCGCACTCGTCGCCAAGATCATCAATGACCATGGCGGGATCATCGAGTGCGACAGCGAGTCCGACCGAACCGTCTTTCGCGTGCTCTTGCCCATGCAAGACCGCGCACCCTCCCCCAAGACCCGCTCGAGCGCGAGGTAGCACATGGCCCGTGGCACCGTTCTGATTGCCGACGACGACAGCGCGATCCGTACGGTGCTGAACCAAGCGCTCGCCCGCGCCGGCTACGCGCCGCGCGCGACCGGGAATGCCTCCACGCTGTGGCGCTGGGTGAGCCAGGGCGAGGGCGACGTGGTGCTGACCGACGTGGTGATGCCCGACGAGAACGCCTTCGACCTCATTCCGCGCATCAAAAAGATCCGACCCGACCTGCCGATCATCGTCATGAGCGCTCAGAACACGCTGATGACGGCGCTGACGGCGGCAGAGAAGGGCGCCTATGAGTACCTGCCCAAGCCCTTCGACCTGAACGAGGTCGTGGCCGTCGTAGGCCGGGCGCTGACGCAGCCCGGGCGCCGCCTGCAGCGCGCGCCCCAAGAGATCGAGAACGAGGAGCTTCCGCTCATCGGTCGCTCGCCGGCGATGCAAGAGATCTACCGGGTGCTCGCCCGCCTCACGCAGACAGATCTCACGGTGATGATCAACGGCGAGAGCGGTACGGGCAAGGAGCTCGTCGCGCGCGTCCTGCACGATTATGGACGCCGACGCCAGGGCCCCTTCGTCGCCATCAACATGGCCGCCATTCCGCGCGAGCTTGTCGAGAGCGAGCTGTTCGGCCACGAGAAGGGCGCCTTCACCGGCGCGCAAACGCGCACGCAAGGCCGCTTCGAGCAGGCAGAGGGCGGCACGCTGTTCCTCGACGAGATCGGCGACATGCCGCTCGAAGCCCAGACGCGGCTGCTGCGCGTCCTGCAGGAAGGCGAGTACACGACCGTCGGCGGCCGCACGCCTATCAAGACCAACGTGCGCATCGTCGCCGCCACCCATCGCGACCTGAAGTCGCAAATTCAACAAGGGCTATTCCGCGAGGACTTGTTCTATCGCCTCAACGTGGTGCCGATCCGCATACCGCCGCTGCGCGAGCGGTTGGAGGACGTGGGCGATCTCGTGCGCCACTTCCTGCGGCTTGCGGCCCGCGAGGGCCTCGGGCAGAAATCAATCGAGGCAGCCGCCATCGACCGGCTGAAGTCGCATCCTTGGCCCGGCAACATCCGCGAGCTCGAGAACTTCGTTCGCCGCGTCGCCGCGCTCTACACGCAAGACACGCTCACCAGCCAGATCATCGAGCAGGAGCTCGCCGAAGCGCTCCCCGACAAGTCGGGCGATATGGGGGGCTCGGACGCCAAGGATCTCAGCGAGCAGGTCGAACGCTACCTTGCGGGATACTTCGCGGGCTTCGGAAAAGACCTGCCGCCGCCGGGGCTGTACGAGCGGGTCATCCGCCAGGTCGAGCTACCCTTGCTAACCGCGGCGCTGGCGGCGACGCGCGGCAATCAGATCCGCGCCGCCGAGCTCCTGGGACTTAATCGAAATACTCTGCGGTCGCGCATAAGAGCCCTTGATATACGGGTTTTCCGCACGCCTCAGCCCTGAGGCCCTAATCACAAGCATTGATGTTCAAGGCTAAGTCGCCCGGCTCCTTGCTTGGGCCTAACTCTCATGTTACCCATCGGACACGTCGCGGAAATGTCACAGTCCGTTGCTTTGCTGCGATCGTCCGAGCCACTGCTACATGTCCGCCGTCACGCACTGCTGGCTCGCCCTTTCAGGCCCCGGCCTGCAACCTGAGAAATCGGCCGATCTCGGCCTTTGAGAGAGTTTGCTGATGCCGGCCGTCCACGTTGCACCGCGGCGGGGTCCAGACCTGGGCGAGGGACCTTCCTCCCTCAACCCCAGCGATCGGGCGTTCTGGATCGGCCTGAGCGTCGTCCTCCTCTCGCTCGTCTCCGCGTTCGCCACCTATCTCATCCTGACCGGCCTCACGCCCATCGCTCCGCGCGGCGAGGTCGTGTTCGTCGTGCTGTTCCTCAACGTCGTGCTCATCATCGCGATGATCGCGCTGCTCACGTGGCAGGTCGTGGGCCTCGCCCGGGCTTGGCGCCAAAAGATTCCCGGTGCGCGTCTGCACATCCGCATCGTGGCGCTGTTCAGCATCATCGCCGCGCTGCCGGTGCTGTTGCTGGCGGTCGGCGCGACCATCACCTTCTCGCGCTCGCTCGACAGCTGGTTCTCGACTCGCACGCGCGCCATCGTCTCGAGCTCGCGCGACGTCGCCACCGCCTACCTCGACGAGCACGGGCAGGTGATCCGCACCGATATCGTCAACATGGCCCGCGACATCGACGCGGCCGCCGGCTCGGTTTCCAACGATCCCGGCAAGCTGCAACGGCTCGTCATGGTGCAGGCCGGTTTGCGCGACCTCCCCGCGGCCTATGTGATCGACAGCTCCGGGCGCCCCGTTATCGAGACGACCGCCGACAACAAGCTGCCGTATATCGCGCCGCCGCCCGCAGCCTTCCGCCAGGCCGAGGAGGGGCAGGTGCCGCTTCTGATGCCGACCACCGATCGCTACCGGGTCGGGGCGTTGGCCAAGCTTGAGCGCTATCCCGGCAAATTCCTGTACGTGGCGCGCGGCGTCAGTCCCAAGGTCATCGACCATCTGCAACTCACCGCGCAAAACGTCGACGAGTTCAATCGCCTGCGCAAGGCGCGCGGCGGCCTGAAGATCGCGCATGGGCTCATGTACCTCATGGTCGCGATGACCTCGCTGCTCGCCGCGATCTGGGTCGGCATGTGGTTTGCCGGCCGCTTCGTCGCGCCGATACGCCGGCTGATCGCTGCCGCGCAGGAAGTTTCGACCGGCAACTTGATGGTCGAGTTGCCCGAGAAGCGCGGCGAAGGCGATCTGCGCCGGCTGTCGAAGACGTTCAACACGATGACGCGCGAGCTGAAGCACCAGCGCGATGCGCTCGTCACGGCCAACGAGCAGCTGCTCGAGCGCCGTCATTTCATGGAGGCGGTGCTGTCTGGCGTGTCCGCCGGCGTCATCGGCCTCGACAGCCAGGATCGGATCACGCTCGTCAGCCGCGCTGCGGGCGATCTCCTGGGGCTCATCGAGAACGACCTCGTCGGCAAGAAGTTGAAGGACGCCATTCCCATGTTCGGCGGCGTCCTCGACAAGCAGGACGAGCACACGCTCAAGGGCCGCTCGCTGGAGGAAGTGACGTTCTATGTGGGCGACGAGGAGCGCACGTTTGCGGTCATGATGACGCGCGAGCGCGCCAGCGGCGGCGATGTCGGCTCGGTCGTCACCTTCGACGACGTGACCGATCTCGTCGTGGCCCAGCGCACCGCCGCCTGGGCCGACGTCGCGCGGCGCATCGCGCACGAGATCAAGAACCCGCTGACACCCATCCAGCTCGCCGCCGAGCGTCTGCGCAAGAAATACTCACCGGCCATCACGAAGGATCGCGAGACCTTCGACCGGCTGACGATGACGATCGAGCGCCAAGTCGGTGACCTCAAGGCGATGGTCGACGAGTTCGCCGAGTTCGCGCGCATGCCCAAGCCCGAGATGGCGCGCCACGATCTGCGCCACGCCGTGCAGGAGCCGGTCGTGCTGTTTCGCGAGGCCCATCCCGAGATCCAATACGAGCTCAAGCAGCCCGACAAACCGATCCTCATGTCGTTTGACCGCCGTCTCATCACGCGCGCCGTCACCAACCTCGTCAAGAATGCCAGCGAGGCCATCGAGGCAGCCAAGGAAAGCGACGGCAAAACCAAGGGCTGGAAGGGGCGCATCGAGACGATCATTACGCCGCAGAGCGACAGGGTCACCATCGAGGTGATCGACAACGGCGTCGGCCTGCCCAAGCAGAACCGCACGCGCCTCGTCGAACCGTATGTGACGACCAAGGGCCATAAAGGCACCGGTCTCGGCCTCGCCATGGTACACAAGATCACCGAGCAGCACGGTGGCACGCTCACACTTGAAGATGCGCCGCAAGCTCCGGGACGCACGCGCGGCGCTCTCGTTCGCATAACCTTGCCTCTCGAGGACGCACGCGGAGCCGTGCGGCCGGACCAATCCGCCCCCCCAAACCAACACGTGCCGGCCCAGCAGGCCTGACCGGAATCGATCGAAGGAGTGACCGATGCCAGCAGACATCCTCATCGTCGACGACGAGGCCGACATACGTGATCTCGTTGCCGGCATCCTCGAGGACGAGGGCCACAGCGCACGGCTTGCGCGCGACAGCGACGAGGCCCTGCGGTCAATCGAGGAGCGCCGTCCGCACCTCATCATCCTCGACATCTGGCTGCAGGGCAGCCGGCTCGATGGGCTGGAGGTGCTCTCCTACGTCAAACGCACCTATCCCGATCTGCCCGTCGTCATCATCTCCGGCCACGGCAACATCGAGACCGCCGTCACCGCCATCAAGCGTGGCGCCTACGACTACATCGAGAAGCCGTTCAAGGCCGACCGGCTGATCCTCGTCACGCTGCGGGCGCTGGAGGCGTTTCAGCTGAAGCGCGAGGTCAAGGAGCTCAGGGAGCGCTCGAGCTTCAGCGCCGAAATGATCGGCAAGTCGTCCTCGATCAATCAGCTGCGCAACGCCATCGATCGCGTCGCACCCACCAACAGCCGCATCCTCATCCGCGGCCCCTCGGGCTCGGGCAAGGAGCTTGCGGCGCGCGTCATCCACATGAAGTCGGCCCGCGCCGAGTCGCCGTTCGTGGTCCTGAACGCCGCCGCGATGGCGCCCGACCGCGTCGAGGAGGAGCTGTTTGGCACCGAGGACCGCTCAGGGGGCCCGCGCAAGGTGGGTGCGCTCGAAGAGTCGCACGGCGGCACGCTCTACATCGACGAAGTCGCCGATATGCCCATGGAGACCCAGGGCAAGGTGCTGCGCGTCCTCGTCGAGCAGAAGTTCCTGCGCTTGGGCGGCACCCAGAAGGTCGCGGTCGACGTGCGCATCATTTCCTCCACCAGCCGCGATCTTGAGCGCGAGATCAGCGAGGGGCGCTTCCGCGAGGACCTCTATCACCGCCTCAACGTCGTGCCGCTGCGCGTGCCGAGCCTGGCTGAGCGGCGCGAGGACATTCCCGAGCTCATCCAGTATTTCGTCGGCCAGTTGAGCAGTGCCTCCGGCCTTGCGCCACGGCGCATCGGCGAGGATGCGATCGCCGTGCTGCAGGCCCACGACTGGCCGGGCAACGTGCGCGAGCTGCGCAATAACATCGAGCGCTTGATGATCCTCGCCGGCGGCGATCCCAACACGGTCATCACCGCTGAAATGCTGCCCGAGGAAATCGGCTCCAACGTGCCGCTGCCCGTCAACGGCGGCGCCGAGCACCTGATGTCGCTGCCCTTGCGCGAGGCGCGCGAGATCTTCGAGCGCGAATACCTTCTGGCGCAAATCAACCGCTTCGGCGGCAACATCTCGCGCACCGCGGAGTTCGTGGGCATGGAGCGCTCAGCCCTGCATCGCAAGCTGCGGGCGCTGGGCGTCTCCTCGGAGCATCGCAGCACCGAGATGCGCCAGGCCTGAGGTCCGCCTAGGGGCCGCTTGCCGGCGCCCGCATCCTCCCGGGGGGTTCGTTGAGCCGCATCGTCTATGTCAACGGCCGGTATGTCCCGTACGCGAAGGCCGCCGTGCACGTAGAGGATCGCGGCTTTCAGTTCGCCGACGCCATTTATGAGGTGTGCCAGGTGCGGGGCGGGCTGCTCGTCGACGAAGCCCGTCACATGGCCCGTCTCGACCGCTCGCTCTGCGAACTCGGCATCAAGCGCCCCATGAGCGCTGGCGCGCTTGCCCACGTCATGCGCCAGACGATCAAGCGCAACCGCGTGACCGACGGGCTCGTCTACCTGCAGGTCACCCGCGGGGAGGGCCCGCGCGAGTTCGTATTTCCACGCGCCGATGTGCCCCGCACGGTCGTTTGCATCGCCCGTTCCATCGCGCCCGAGCCGCAAGAAGCTGCCGCCCACGCCGGCATCGCCGTCAAATCGATGCCCGACATCCGCTGGCGCCGGTCCGACATCAAGACGGTCATGCTGCTGGCCGCCTGCCTCGCCAAGCAGGCGGCGCGCGAAGAGGGCGCGCGCGAGGCCTGGTTCGTCGATACGGACGGTTTCGTCACCGAGGGAGCGTCGAGTAACGCCTGGATCGTTTCCAGCGAAGGGATTGTCATCACCCGGCAAATTGCGCCGGTTATCCTTGCCGGAGTGACGCGGGCCACGCTTATCGACGTGCTGACGGAGGAAAAAGTGCCCTTTCTCGAACGCCCTTTTCGCATCGACGAGGCCAAGAGTGCGCGCGAGGCCTTCATCACGTCCGCCACCAACACCGTCATGCCGGTCGTGGCGATCGATGGAGCGCCGGTCGGCGACGGCAGGCCGGGCGACCTAACACTACGGCTTCGCTCGAAATTTCAGCAGTTTGCCGACATTTCAGGCGCGTGAGCAGCTTCTTTTTGCAGGAAAAATTGGTATATCTTTTAGGGTGCACTGCGGCATAACGTTATTATGTTTCACTTGCTGCGCGCTCGCTCGATCAGGGGCGGCTAACTACCCCCATGCAGACCTAGAACAGGCGGATAAAAAAAATGGGTGCAGACCGAGTCCAAAATCTTCAGGACACGTTCCTGAACCACGTACGCAAAAACAAGACGCCGCTCACCATCTTTCTCATCAACGGCGTGAAGCTCCAGGGCATCGTGAGCTGGTTCGACAACTTCTGTGTGCTTTTGCGCCGCGACGGACATTCGCAGCTCGTGTATAAGCACGCGATCTCGACCATCATGCCCGGCCAGCCCGTCCATCTCATGGAGACGGAGACGACCGAGGCCTAACCTAAATCGGGAACGGCCATCGACGAGCGCGTTGACATTGGGGCGGCAGAGCAGGGGGACACGCGGGGAAAGCGCGATCACGGCACGCGCGCACTGGTGCTTGTCCCCGATCTGAAACGATCCTTCCGTGCCCGTTCGGAGCAAACGGCAAACCGCGCCGCGGCGCCGTTGCACTCGTTGCAGGATCGCCTCGCCGAGGCGACCGGGCTTGCCGAGGCGATCGATCTCGCGGTCGTGCAAAGCCTGCTCGTTTCCGTGCCGAGCCCGCGGCCGGGAACGCTCTTCGGCAAGGGCAAGGTGGACGAGCTCAAAGAGCTGATTTCCGCCCACGACGTCGCGCTCGTCATCATCGATCATCCGGTCTCGCCCATCCAGCAGCGCAATCTCGAGCGCGCCTGGAACGCCAAGGTGCTCGACCGCACGGGGCTGATCCTGGAAATCTTCGGGCAGCGCGCGCGCACCAAGGAGGGGCGGCTGCAAGTCGAACTGGCGCATCTCTCCTACCAGAAGAGCCGGCTCGTGCGCACGTGGACGCATCTTGAGCGCCAGCGCGGCGGCTACGGCTTCCTCGGAGGCCCCGGCGAAGCGCAGATCGAGCTCGACCGGCGCATGATCGACGAGCGCATCATCGCCATCCGCAAGGAACTCGATGTCGTCGTGCGCACGCGCGAGCTGCACCGCAAGGGCCGCCGCCGCGTGCCTTATCCGGTCGTCGCCATCGTCGGCTACACCAATGCCGGCAAGTCGACGCTGTTCAATCGCATCACCGGCTCGCAAGTCTTCGCCAAGCAGCAGGTGTTCGCGACACTCGATCCGACGATGCGCGAGGTGCGCTTCCAGAGCGGGCGCCGCATCATCCTGTCCGATACGGTCGGTTTCATCTCCGATCTGCCGACCATGCTCGTCGCCGCCTTCCGGGCGACGCTCGAGGAGGTCATCGAGGCCGATCTCATCTTGCACGTGCGCGACATCTCGCACGCCGAGACCGACGCGCAGGCGCGCGACGTCGAGACGGTGCTCGCCGGGCTCGGCATCGATACCCAAAGTGCGCAGGGTCCGATCCTGGAAGTGTGGAACAAGATCGATCTGTTGAGCGCGGTGACGCGCGAGGAGGCGGAAAGCGCCGCCAAGTGGGCGGAAGGAAAGCCGGTCGCCGTCTCGGCTACGACGGGGGAGGGGATCGAGGCGCTGCTGCTGGCGATCGATACCCGCCTCGGGCGAAACGATGAGGTGCTCGATCTTATCGTTCCCGCGCACGAAGGCCGCCTCGTCAACTGGCTGTACGAGGAGGCCGAGGTGCTCGACCGGCAAGCCTTGGAGACGGGCGAGGTGCGCGTCCGCGTGCGCATTGCGGCTGAGAAGAAGGAGCGCCTGCTGGCGCAGATCCGGCGTAGCGGCGCAGCGCAGCTGGCGCTGTGAGGCGGGCGCCGTACCCGCTAGAGCGCGAGGGGCCCCTCGATCGTCGTTGACGGATCGCAGGCTGCCGCCACCGGCTCGATATACAATTCGCCATCGCGCCACGCGCATACATAGGCCAGCGGCTGTGTCAGCAGGTCGGCGATGTCGGGTAGCATGGTCCATTGCTCCGTCGCGTTGAGACAGCGGGCTTGCTGTCATGGGGTTGACGCTTGGAGACGTAGGACGCATCAGGCGGGCAGGCTGTTCCTGGGGAGACGCCGCGACATTCGCGCAGGTGGCTTTAGCCTCGCGGCGTTGCCGCCCGAGGGTTTGCGAAAAACAAGGGAGCGCGGGCGCCGAAGCACTGCGATCCTGTCGCGACAAACGGGCAGCTCTTCAGCGCCCGCGCCGGTTGCGTGCCGTGCCGAGGGTGCGGTCACATCGTCAGCGGGCCTTTGGTCCGGCTCGGGGCGCTTCGCCCGAGCCTCTCGCGTCCAGGACCTTGAGCTGCTGCGCCTCCGTAAGATGAAGCGCCGCTGCGCGACGGGCGTCCGTGCAAGGTGTTGCCACCATTGCACAGCCTCGATCCGCGGCCCCGGAATCTGAAGCTGAGCTAAGCTTCGCGTCAGACGCCCGCGACGGTACGGACGCCTGCCTCAACCGGGCACCGCCCCCGCCCCGCGTCGGCCGCTCAGCTGATGCGTCCCATGACGGACAGGGGTGAGGGGAGTATGGGGGAGGTATGAGGGGTGGGGATTAGTTTCGCGGGGCGGTCGGCGTTTCTGCAGCGGAGTGCAAAGCGGACGATGGCAAGGCGACACTGTGAAGGGAGCTCACGACCCGGAGCGGTCTACTTCTCTTGCTTCTAACGATGGTCTCGCAATCCTCTCAAGGTGCTCTCGCGGTCCAAGGTGTGCTCAACCGATCGCTTGAGCTTACCGGCGGCACCGGCGACCGCTTGGTCCAAAGTCGGGGCCTGGTGCGTAACGGCGGTGGGCTGGCGCCCCTCAAGTCGAACTTCCATCATGCAGCGTTTGTCGTCCTCGCCACTCTTATCGCTGTTCACGTCACTCAGATGAACTTCCACGCGCGTGACCCGATCGCTGAATCGGTCCAGGGCCTTCTCCACCGCGCCCTTAACTTGGGCGGTGAGCTCCTCGCTCCCTTCGATGCTGCTGTCCGTATTGATCTGGATTTGCATCTTCGCCTCGGTTGCATTCTTCTGATCAGCGACCGTAAGTCCCGGACTTGCGCATTTCATTAATGCTGGGTGATCGGGCGCGGCGGCAACGGGGGGCTTATCAGCACCATGACCCACGAGTTATTCGAGCCGAGGGCAATTGGGCGTCGCTAGACCCACTTGGCGCCCGCTCCGCGCATACGTCAAGTTTGGGCACTAAGCGTGGGCTTCGCAGTTTGCGCGATGCCGATCCCTGGGAACAGCCATACAATCTGAGGAAAAAAGGCGCTAATTTAAGTTGGTGTCCCCCGATGGGTCCGCGATGCTATGGGCTGCGCATGGATAGCGTGTGCGGGCTCCTCAATCATGGAACGAAGCATGGCCGTGCCCGTTTACAAGCGCGCAAGGAGCACCCCATGGAAAAGTCCAAGCCCAATGATGACGCCGCGGCGGTCGACCTCGAGCAGGATCGCGGCACGCGGCCGGCGGAGCCGGTTGAAACGGACTCAAACGACGCGCCGGCGGCGGATGCCAATGGTGACTCCGATGACGAGCGCGAGGACGAGAACCAGGCTGTTCCCGATTCCATCACCTAGCAACAGAGAAGTCCGGAGCGCTTTGGCTCACTGTTTTCGAAACTTGAGTTTCGTATATCGCTTTGACCACGGATGTACTGGTAAAGCGTATGGCCGATGCCCTGCGACCAGTCGCAGGGCTTTTTCGTCGAGTAGATTACCTTCCGTGACCGCGAGGATGGGCCAATGCCAGTAGCTTCAAACACAAATGTGCTGCCAATCTCTGCTGCTGCAGCCAAAGAGCGCCGCGCGCAAGATGCCGCGCAGGCGATGCGCGAGCACGAGGCAAAAAGGGTTGCCGTTCTCGCAAAGACCGCGCGCCTTCGGGCCGCCCGGCTGGCGAAAGAGGCCGAGGCCGAAGCCGCCGCCGCAGCGCCCAAGAAGACACGATCGCCCAAGCAGGCAAAATGACGACGGCGGCGACTGCCGCCGGCCTATTGGCGGCCCCCAGGTCGTCGGTACAACTGTCAAAGCGCCGGGATCGCCCCGATCATAACTGACGAAATTCGCGTCAATCCAAGGCTCAATGCCCCGCGGACGGCCGGCTAAGACGATGCTGGCACTCGATCCGTGAGAGTGCTAAGAGATATCGACCGCGGTGATGGGGCGTTTCTCAACGCCCCCAATTCCGCGCATCGCCCCAAAAATCAGAGATTTGAGGATTTCTATGAAATTCCGTCCTTTGCACGACCGCGTCGTCGTTAAACGCGTCGAAGAAGATGCCAAGACCGCCGGCGGCATCATCATCCCCGATACCGTCAAGGAAAAGCCGATGCAGGGCGAAATCGTCGCCGTCGGCCCCGGTGCGCGCGACGACGCCGGCAAGGTCGTGCCGCTCGATCTGAAGGCCGGCGACCGCGTGCTGTTCGGCAAATGGTCGGGCACCGAGGTCAAGCTCGACGGTGAGGATCTGCTGATCATGAAGGAGAGCGACATCCTCGGCGTGCTCGAGGGCTCGGCCAAGGTCAGGGTCGCCGCCTAAAGTCGAGACAGCCTCCCAAGCCACCCCCCCAATTCATCAGGAGCTACCCCACATGTCTGCGAAAGACGTCAAATTCGGTCAAGATGCGCGCGATCGCATGCTGCGCGGCGTCGACATCCTCGCCAACGCGGTCAAGGTCACCCTCGGCCCCAAGGGCCGCAACGTCGTCATCGAAAAATCCTATGGCGCCCCCCGCATCACCAAGGATGGCGTGACGGTCGCCAAGGAGATCGAGCTCGAAGACAAGTTCGAGAACATGGGCGCGCAAATGCTCAAGGAGGTCGCCTCCAAGACCTCCGACGTCGCCGGCGACGGGACGACGACCGCAACGGTTCTCGCCCAGGCGATCATCCGCGAAGGTGCCAAGTCGGTTGCGGCCGGCGCCAATCCGATGGACCTGCGGCGCGGCATTGACCAGGCAGTTGCAGCCGTAGTGAGCGAGTTGAAGGCGAAAGCCAAGAAGGTCACGTCCAACGATGAGATCGCCCAGGTCGGCACGATTTCTTCGAATGGCGACACCGAGATCGGCGCCAAGATCGCCGAGGCCATGAAGAGGGTCGGCAACGAGGGCGTCATTACGATCGAGGAAAGCAAGAGCCTCGAGACCGAGCTCGAAGTCGTCGAGGGCATGCAGTTCGACCGCGGATACCTCTCTCCCTATTTTGTTACCAACGCCGAGAAGATGATGGTCGAGCTCGAGGACCCATACATATTGATCCACGAGAAGAAGCTCTCGGGTCTGCAAGCGGTGCTGCCGCTGCTTAAATCGATTGTGCAGACCGGCAAGCCCCTCCTCATCATCGCCGAGGACGTCGAAGGCGAAACGTTGGCAACCCTCGTGGTCAACAAGCTGCGCGGTGGCCTCAAGGTGGCTGCCGTCAAGGCGCCTGGCTTCGGCGACCGCCGCAAGGCCATGCTCGAGGACATCGCCACAGTCACGGGTGGCAGCGTTGTATCGGAGGATCTCGGCATCAAGCTCGAGAACGTAACGCTTGAGATGCTCGGTCGGGCCAAGAAAGTCACGATCGATAAGGACGACACCACGATCGTCGACGGCGCCGGCAAGAAAGCCGATATCGAGGCGCGCGTGAAACAGCTCAAGGCGCAGATCGAGGAAACGACCTCCGACTACGACAAGGAGAAACTGCAAGAACGCCTGGCCAAGCTTGCAGGCGGCGTTGCCATCATCAAGGTTGGGGGCGCCACTGAGGTGGAGGTCAAGGAGCGCAAGGACCGCGTCGACGACGCGCTGCACGCGACGCGCGCGGCCGTCGAGGAGGGCATCGTACCCGGCGGTGGCGTCGCGCTCTTGCGGGCGATCAAGGTGCTGGAGACGTTGAAGACCGATAACGAAGATCAGAAGACGGGCATCGCCATCGTGCGCAAGGCGCTGCAGACGCCGTCCCGCCAGATCTTCACGAATGCGGGCGAAGACGGCTCGGTGATCGTCGGTAAGATCCTCGAGAACGCCCAGTACAGCTACGGCTACAACGCGCAGGCCCATTCCTACGGCGATCTTGTCGCAGAAGGCGTCATCGACCCCGCCAAGGTCGTGCGCTGTGCGCTGCAAGATGCAGCCTCAGTCGCCGGCCTGCTGATTACCACCGAGGCGATGGTGGCGGAGCTGCCGAAGAAGGACGCTGGCCATGGTCACCCAGGGATGGGCGGCGGCGGCATGGGCGGTATGGACTTCTAAACCATATCTATCTCTGGACGATCCATTCGGCGCCCGTTGGCAAACGGGCGCCGTTTTCGTCCTTAATGAGCCTGTTCGGAATGAACGCTCGTCGTTCTCGCGGCTTTGTTATTGAGCGCTGACCGCAATCGGCCCCCGCACTGCGCTGTTTCGTGCTATGCTGTTGCCATGAGTGAAAACAAGAGCCCCCCGGTGCCCCTCCGGACCGACGACCTGAACATCCCGCTCGCCGAGCGAAAAACAATGGCAACTCTTCTGCCCGGTGACTGCCGCTGGCCCTTCGGTGACCCCTTAGGACAAGACTTCCACTTCTGCGGCAAGCGGAAGACGGACGGTCATCCCTACTGTGATTTCCACATGGAGCGGGCCTTCCAGGCCGCCCGGCCTCGCGCCGTGTACTACCGGCCGCATGCCGCTTAGGTAGGTCCCGTCATCCGCAGGGTCGAGCTTCAGAGTTCGGGCGCAACGTCAGCGGCGCGCTCGACTAATCCGTATGCACGAAACGGACAGGCTTCTGGTAGACCAGCAAGGCTATGCAGCCGGTCTTGCTGCCGGGTGAGTGGCGCGTACCGGGCGGATTGATGACGAAGCTGCCCGCAGGGTACGAGCCGTGCTCGTCGTACTCATCGCCCGCCAATACCAACATCTGCTCGTAGCCGACATGCTCGTGCTCGGCTACGCGAGCCCCCGGCTCATAGCGGAGCAGCACTGCCGATGCTCCACCGTCTTCCTCCCTGTAGAGCCAATGCGCGGTTACGCCTGGACGAAAGGGCTCCCAATCCTCAAGTCGCAACGCGTTCGCGTAGCTCGTGAGATCGGAAAGCACCATCGGAACCTTGAGCGCAAGCATACGTCAGCCTCCTGGAAGCTTGTCTGCGATCGGCGGCACATCGTCGGGTGCAGCCAGCTCGACGGTTGTTCACGTCCTTAAAGCAAGGGGCTCAGAAAGCCCGTGTATGTGTGCCGGTCCGGTCAGGTTCGAACCAGCAACCCTGACCGGCCACATGTCGTCACATCCGCTGCCCCGGCTCTTTGTCTAGAACCCCAAGCAGCGCTTCTGACTTGCAAGTCCACCCGACGATCGCGCCCTGCGCCACCAGCGCTCTCAGAGTGACTTCCTTGAACTCGGGGAAATAGCTATCGGTGCCGTCCTCAACCAGGAGACAGTCGTAGCCGCGGTCGTTCGCGCAACGCATGGTCGTCTGCACGCAGACTTCGGTCGTCACGCCCGTGATCACCAATCCCGAGATCTTGCGGCGCATCAAATACTCGTCGAGGTCAGTGGCGTAGAACGCGTCTTTGCCCGGTTTGGAGATGACGTGCTCGTTCACCCAGGGCTCGTTCTGGGGAACAAAGTCCGTGCCTGGCTCACCGTCGATGAGAATCCGGCCCATCGGTCCCGGCTCGCCGATCTTGATCCGCGGATTGCCACGGTTGAGCTTGGCGGTGGGAAGGTCGGAGAGGTCCGGCTTGTGACATTCCTTCGTGTGGATGATTGGCAGTCGGCACCTGCGAAAAGCGGCTTGCAGTTTGGCGATGACCGGGATGCACGGTTGAACGTTCTTGATGTTGTTCCCCAGCGAATCCGCAAAGCCGCCCGGCAGACAGAAGTCCCGCTGCATGTCGATGCACACGAGCGCGGCGTGGTCGAAATCGAATTGGAAGGGGAACGGATTGGCTTCGATGAATGGCATGACTTCGGGGCCTGCGTTGCTAAGTGTCGGAGTTCGGATCGGGCTGACGCAATTGCTGCCGAAACAAAGAAGGAAGGTTACTGACTGGGGCTAAACATAGCGTTGCGACGTTTGGGACAATGCTATCGGCCGGCGCCTCGATATGACGGAAGCGGCAGACGAACTTCTCATTGGCTGCGCGCAGTGGTGCTCGGGGGCGAGCTTCAGAGTTCGGGCGCGGCGCCGTCTCTGAGTCCCCGGAACAAAACCTCCCAGACGGCGTTTTCAGGGGGCTCGCAACGCGCGGGCTCTTTGCAAGGAGCGCTCCCCATGGGCAGCACGTCTGACAAGGTCAAAGGTTACGCCAACGAAGTGGCCGGCAACGTCAAGCAGACGGTCGGCAAGGCGGTGGGTAATGAAAAGCTGCAGGTCAAAGGCGCGGCCCAAGAGCTGAAGGGAAAAGGCCAGGTTCTGGTCGGCGACGCCAAGGAGGCCGTCAAGGACGGCGTCAACAAGGCGGCCGACGAGATCAACCGCAAGCTCTAATCATCAGCGATCGACACAGCGCAAGGGCCGGTCGCAAGACCGGCCTTTGTCCGAAAGTGCCGACTGCGGCGGCTGCGTGACGATGGTGGTAGGGGAGCACGACAGATGAAACTCAAGCCGGCTGCATTCGCCCATTTCCTTGATCCCGAAATAGAGGCCGCGTATGCGCGCATCGCGCATCTGAGCCGCCTCATGGATGCGATCGTCGCCATTCCCGGCACCAACATTCGCATCGGGTTCGATGCGCTCCTGGGCCTCGCGCCCGTTATCGGCGACATCCTTTCCCAGGTGATCTCCACCTACATCATCTGGGAGGCGCGCCAGCTCGGCGTCTCCGGCCTCACGCTCGCGCGCATGATCGCCAACAGCTTGATCGACGCGACTGTCGGTTCCATTCCGATCGCGGGCGACGCCTTCGACATCGCGTTCCGCGCCAACATGAAGAATTTGCGGCTGCTGCGGCAGCACCTCGAGAAGACGCATCCGAGGGCGGCGGCCGCCGGTCGCGTCGGTGTTACCGAGTACGAGCGCGCCGCTTGATGGCAGCCGTTTAGAGCCCCTTCGCCTTCGCGTCGTCCCACAGCGCGTCCATCTCGGCGAGATCGGATTGCGCCGGCGAGCGTCCGTCTTGGGCAAGCTGCGCCTCGATGTGACGGAAGCGGCCGATGAACTTCTCATTGGCTGCGCGCAGTGCGCCCTCGGGGTCGAGTTTCAGGTGGCGCGCGACGTTGGCGATGACAAACAAAAGATCACCGAACTCCTCCGCCACCGCGTCCGAGCCGGGGCCTTGGGCTTCGATCTCCGCCTCGAGCTCGCCTAGCTCCTCCTTGAGCTTGGCGAAGACAGGCGCGAGCGAGGGCCAGTCGAATCCGACGCGCGCGGCTTTGTTCTGCAACTTGACGGCGCGCGTCAGGGCAGGGAGTGCAAGCGGCACGTCGTCGAGGACGCCGCTCGTCTCAGGTGCGGACGTCTCCGAAGCCTTCTCGGCATCCTTGGCGCGCTCCCAGAAGCCCGGACCTGCGCCTGCGGCGCGCTGCTCCGCCGTGCCGAACACGTGGGGATGGCGCCGCAGCATCTTCGTCGTGATCGCATCGACCACGTCGGGGAACGCGAAGGCGCCTTGCTCTTCAGCCATGCGCGCGTGGTAGACGACCTGGAACAGCAGATCGCCCAACTCGTCCTTGAGGTCGTCAATGTCGGCGCGCGCGATCGCATCGGCGACCTCGTAGGCCTCCTCGATGGTGTAGGGCGCGATCGTCGCAAACGTCTGATTGAGATCCCACGGACAGCCCGTGCCGGGCGTGCGCAGCGCGGCCATGACGGCGAGGAGCTGGGCAAGCGACTTCTGCGCGCCGTTGTTGTCCACCAGCGATCCTCTCCGTTACAGTGCCGTGGACCCCGCTGAGCGGGGCAGGGGCAATAACGCCGCCAACGACATCAAGGGCGATATGACCGTGCTGCGCATTCTCGTCAACGCCTTCATCATGGCAGCCGAGATCGCCGCCGTCGCGGGCGTGGCCGCGTTCGGCTACCACTATCCGTTCCTGTTTGCCGCCGTCACGGCCGCACTCGCCTTCGTGCTGGGGCTCAATCTCGAGGTCGCGCGGCTGCGCTACGAGCTGCCGTTCTACTTCGGCGGCCTCGTCAAGCGCAGCGCGGTGCTGACAGGCCTCGTGGGCTTCGTGGAGGCCATGTTCAAGGGCGTGCTGGCCGGCGTCGCGGCGCTGTTCACGTTCTCAGGGACCGACCCGGAGCGGCTCTTCTGGGTGGCGCTTCTGTTCGGCGCCTGCGTCTGGGCGGGGGCGGGCATGCTGCGGCTGCTGTCGATCCGCGGCGAGGCGCTGCCGCTGCGCTGGGGGTACTTCCGTCTGGCGCCGGTGCTTGGCCTCTTGTTCTCGGCCGGGATCGCGCTCTTCGCCGCTGCCGCGGTGCTGCCGGCAACAAGCGTCGGCGACATCGGCTGGAAGATCATCTTCGAGCTGCCGCAGCATCCTTCGATCGAGCAGGTGAGCGAGCTGTTCTTCCAGATCAAGCAGGCGTTCGACGATTTCATCGTCGCGGTCTTGAGCGCGGCTCTCGACGGCAGGCTCGCGCGGCTCGCCGGCATCGTGATCAGCGTCAACGTGCTGTCGGGCTTCGTCAGCGCGCTCTATGCCGCGCTGATCGCGACGGGCGTGCGCCGCGCGGAAGACACCCTCCTGTGAGCGGGGGGAGGTCGGACTGCGCGCGTGGTGATCAGGGCATCGCTTTGCCGCGTTTACCGAGTGAGCGATCCCGCCTAACTCATTCGCATAATATATATTATGGAATATTGTCGTATGTTTCACACGTATTTACAATAAGTTACGGCCAGTTGTGGCCCCATGATGGCCGCCCAATCACCTCACTTGTCGCCCTTTTCGTACTTGTCGGAAACCAGCCGGTCGAGCAGACGCACGCCCCAGCCCGAAGCCCAGCTCGGATTGATCTCCGACTTCGGCGCGTCCATCGCGGTCCCGGCGAGATCGATGTGGGCCCAGGGCGTGTCCTTCACGAAGTACTTGAGGAAGGCCGCCGCCGTGCAGGCGCCGGCCCAGCGCCCGCCGATGTTCTTGATGTCTGCGTTCTTGGATTCGATCATCTTGTCGTAGGCCTTGTCGAGCGGCATGCGCCAGACCTTCTCCCCCGTCGCCAGCGAGGCATCGAGCAGCTCTCCCGCGAGCTTGTCGTCGTTGGCAAAGAGCCCGGCGTACTCTTTGCCCAGCGCCACCATGATGGCGCCGGTCAGCGTCGCGAGGTCGATCATGAGCCGCGGCTTGAAACGCTCCTGCACATAGGAGATGAGATCGGCGAGGACGAGACGTCCCTCCGCGTCGGTGTTGAGTATCTCCACCGACTGGCCCGAGTGCGCCATCACGATGTCGCCGGGCCGGATCGCCGAGCCCGACGGCATGTTCTCGACGAGCCCGATAAGCCCCACCGCGTTGACGTTGGCCTTGCGCTCGGCCAGCGCGTGCATCAGCCCGACGACGCAGGCAGCGCCGCCCATGTCTCCCTTCATGTCCTCCATGCCGGCGGCCGGCTTGATGGAGATGCCGCCGGTGTCGAACACCACGCCCTTGCCGATGAAAGCCAGCGGCTTTGCCCGCTTCGACTTGGCGCCATGCCACTGCAGTATGCCGACGCGCGCCGGGCGCACGCTGCCCTGCGCCACCGCGAGCAGCGCGCCCATCTTCAATTTCACCAGGTCCTCCGCATCGAGGATCTCGACCTCGACGCCGACCTTTTCCAGCTCCTTGGCGCGTTCGGCGAACTCGACCGGCCCCAGCACGTTCGCGGGCTCGTTGACGAGGTCGCGCGCGATCATGACGCCGTTAGCGACGGCAAGGTAGCGGGCGAAGGCTGCACGCGCCTTGTCGGGATCGGCCGTGTGCACGACGATCTTCAGCAGCTTCTCGGGCTCGCCGTTGTCGTCGTCGGGCTTCTTCTTGGTCTGGTACTTGTTGAACTCGTAGTGGCGCAGCGATGCGCCGAAGGCCAGGAGTGCCGCAATCGTCTCGGGCTTGGCGCCGCCGCTCTCGGCCGTCTCCGCGATGATGCTCGCGCTCTTGCCCTTGCGCGCCAGGATCGCACCGATGGCCGTGCCCCCGAGCATGACCCAATCGTTCTCCTTGAGATCGGCCGGCTTTCCGGTTCCGAGCAGCACCAGGCGGCTGACACCGATGCGCGGCGGGGCCAGCACCTCCGCGGTCGACTTCTTCTTGCCCTTGAACTGCGCCGCCTCCGCCGCCTTCAGCACCGCCCCGCTCGATTTCTGATCGAGCTCGCGGGCACGCGCCCCGAGTGCCACGTCTTCGCCGGCGAGCACGACGCACGTTGTCTCCGGGTCGGCGCTCAGCGGGGCGAATACGATTTCGGGGCGGTTGGTCATAGGGCAGGCTCCAGAGGTGAGTTGCGGTTCCATTGCAGCCGCCGGCGGGAGCGAACAGCGGGCGTGATCGCGGATGCGCTCATCCGCGAGATGCCCCCGCTGCCGATCGCGGAAGACCCCAGACCCTAGGTGCAGGCAGGGAGATTTCGACGTTTGCGGGGCCGAGCTAAGCCAAGCAGGCCGCAAGTTGCAAGCAACTGCGGCCCAGACCACGAGGTTTTGAGAATCGACCCCGCCTTAGTTCCCCTTGCGTTCCCGCTGATCGACTTTGCCGCGCCTCTCCCGCGCGGTCGCGCAAGTGCCTGGGCAGGGGCCGAATTTTCGCCACGCTGCCATGAAACCCCAGCACTCTGGGACGGGCCGGGGCCGGGCACACGCCAAACCCCCAATTCTTTGCCTCTTCGGATCAAATGACGATTTTCGAAAGGTATGTCTTCCGGCAGGCCGGCGTCGCGCTGCTGATCATCCTCTTGTCGCTGTCGGGCATCGTTTGGGTTGCGCTTGCATTGCGCCAGCTCAATGTCGTCACGTCGCAAGGGCAGGACGTGTGGACGCTGTTTAAAATGACCACGCTCGCCTTGCCGAACCTGATGGCGATCGTCGCGCCGTTCTCGTTGCTGATCGCGGCCATCCATACGCTCAATCGCCTCAACGGCAACTCCGAGCTGATCGTGCTCACGGCGTCGGGCGCCACCATCTGGAGCATCGCCAAGCCGCTGCTTCTGCTGGCGATGCTCGTCTCGATGGGCGTCGGCTTCGTCAACCACGTCGGCATGCCATGGAGCCTGCGCCTGCTGCGCGAATACATCGTGCAGGTGCGCACCAATATCCTGACCCAGGTCATCCAGCCCGGGCAGTTCTCGAGCCCAGAGGACGACCTGACCTTCCACATCCGCGAGCGAACGCTCAACGGGGAGCTGTTGGGCCTCATCGTGCACGACACGCGCGACAAGGCGCAGACCCAGTCGTATCTGGCCGAGCGCGGCGTGATCGTGAAGCGCGACCCGACGAACTATCTCGTCATGACCAACGGGCATATCGTGCGCCGCGCCGGTAAGGACGAGCCGGCGCAGATCGTCGCCTTCGACAAGTATGCCGTCGACCTCGACCGCTTCGAGAAGAAGCTCGACGACAATGAGGATCTGAAGCCGCGCGAGCGCTATCTGAACGAGCTGCTGTACCCCGAGCCGACGAGCTCAAACTATCGCGACAGCCCCGGAAAGTTCCGCGCCGAGTTGCATGAGCGCACGTCCAACCCACTCTATCCGCTGGCCTTTGCGATGATCGCGCTCGCAGCCGTAGGCCGCGCGCACTCGACGCGCCAAAGCGCGATGAAACAGGTCGCAATCGCATTCGTTCTGTCCGCCGCCCTGCGCCTCGGCGGGCTTGCACTCAACAACGCCGTCGCGCTCAACGGCGATGCCGTTGCCCTGCTCTACGGGCTGCCGCTCGGCGCGATCCTGGCCTCGCTTTGGGTCATCGAGCGGGGCCGCAGGAAACTCGGAGCGGCGGCTGCTGCCCCGCTTCCTCACCGACCGCATCGAAGCGCTCGGCACCGGTCTCACCCGGCTTGCCTCCGCCCCCTTTGGGGCGCGCAGCAGCGCGCGGAGCTGACGGCCTATGATCGCATCAAGCACCGTTGCCCGCTACGTCGCCTCTCGCTTCCTGCTGGGCATCTTCGTCACGTTCCTGCTCTGTACGGTTCTGATTTTTCTCATCGACTTCGTGGAGCTGCTGCGCCAGTCGGGCAAGTACGGCGAGGTCCCGCCCCTGACGCTTGCCCTCATCGCCATTCTGCGGCTGCCGGCCTATGCCGAATACCTCGTCACTTTCGCGGTCCTCGTCGGCTCCATTGCAGCGCTGCTGCAGCTCAGCCGCCGCAGCGAGCTCGTCGTGATGCGGGCGGGCGGCATGTCGGTGTGGCAGTTCCTGCGCCCGGGCATCATCGTCGCTCTTGTCTTGGGCACCTTCGCCGTGACCGTCTTCAATCCGCTTGCCGCCGCCGGGCGCACCCAGTCGGAAGCCCTGTTTGCCGAGGCATTCGGCAAGGAATCCAATCTCTTGCGGTCGCACTCGGGCACCTCATGGCTGCGCCAGGACGGGGCCGACGGGCAATCGGTGATCTCAGCCGCTCTGGCGTCGAACCGCGGGCTCACGCTCACGGGCGTCAGCGCCTTCGTGTTCGACCCCGCCGGCCACTTCGTCGAGAGCGTCGACGGGGGCCGCGCGAACCTGCGCGACGGCTTCTGGGAGATCCGCGACGCCTGGGTCGTTCGACTCGGCCGGGAGCCCGAAAGGTTCGATACTTATTTGTTGTCCACATACCTTACACCCGAACGCGTGACCGACGCGCTCGGCACGCTGTCCTCGGTGTCGTTCTGGGAGTTCCCCGCGCTCATCGAAGTCGCTGAAAAGGCTAAGCTTTCCACAGATCGCCTGCGTATCCAGTACGAGGCCCTGATGTCGCGGCCGCTGCTGTGCGCGGCAATGGTCCTTTTAGCGGCAACTGTGTCGTTGGGGTCATTCCGCTCTGGGGGCATCCAGACTATGGTCATCACAGGACTGGTGGGGGGTTTTGGCTTTTTCCTATTGGCAGAAGTCTCCCGGCAGATCGGCGTGGCCGGATTGGCGCCCCCTTGGGCGGCGATCTGGTTGCCCGTGGTCCTCGTTTTACTTGTCTCGGCTACTGTGCTGTTGCACCAGGAGGATGGCTGAGTGATGCGTCCTACGCGGGCACCGCAAGAGGGTTGCGGATCGTCACGCGTTCCTTATCGGCGCCGGAAGGTCGTCGGTAGGGCGCGCGCGGCCATGCTCGCATTCCTGTCGGCCGCGTTCGCTCTGCATGGCGGTGACGCCGCAGCGCAGGATCCCAGTATCGTGGCGCCGGCGGTGCAGAAATCGACCTCGTTCCCGAAGTCGACGCTCGTTGGTCCCTCGCGCAACCTCGACAGGTCGCAGCCGCTCTATCTGCAGGGCGATGAGCTCATCTACGACACCGGCGGCAACCGCACCGTCGCGCGCGGCAACGTCGAGATCTATTACAACAACTACATCCTGACGGCCGACCAGGTCGTCTACGACCAATCCGCCAATACGCTCACCGCCGTCGGCAACGTCGTGCTCAAGGAGCCCAACGGCAACATCGTGCGCGCCGACCGCTACACGCTGACCGACGACTTCCGCGACGGCTTCGTGCAATCCCTGAGCGTCGTCGGCACCGACGACACGCGCATCGCGGCCGAGCGCGCGGTGCGGCGCGGGGGCAATACGACCATCTTCACCAACGGCCGCTTCACGCCGTGCAAAAGCTCAGGCGGCATGCCGCCGCTGTGGTGCATCAGCGCCGCGACGGTCATCCACGACCAGCAGGCCGCGACCATCACCTATCAGGACGCGCAGTTCGAGCTGTTCGGGGTGCCGATCCTCTACACGCCCTACTTCGAGCACGCCGACCCCTCGGTGAAGCGCAAGTCCGGCTTCCTGATGCCCGAGTTCTCCGGCTCCCAGACGCTCGGCTACGGAATGACCATTCCGTACTACTTCGCGCTCTCGCCCAACTTCGATTTCACGTTCTACCCGATGTACTCGACCCGCCAGGGCGTGCTCTGGCAGGGCGAATGGCGCCAGCGGCTCGACAACGGCCAGTACTACGTCAAGCTCGCCGGAATCGACCAGGATGCTGGGGCGCTTCCCTCCTCGATCGTCGATCCCGACCAGTACGCCGGCTGGCGCGGCAGCGTCGAGACCAAGGGTCTCTTCGCGCTGTCGAGCTGGTGGAATTTCGGGTGGGACGTCACGCTCGAGAGCGACGACACGTTCCGGCGCTTCTACAAGCTCGACAACATCCTGCTCACCGACCGCGTGAACAAGGTATTCCTCAACGGCATTTCGGATCGCAACTACTTCGGCGCCGAGCTCTATCATTTCGGCGAGCTCGGGTATTCCAACACAGCCAACCCCGTGGTGGGCACCTCGGGGAGCTCGGAGGCCTACGCCTACCCGATCGTCGACTACAACTACATCTTCGCCGACCCGATCCTCGGCGGCGAGCTGAGCTGGAACACCAACGCGCTGAGCTTCTCCAACAATCAGCAGCCCGCGACTCCGCTCTACTCGCAGATCGGCAACGAGCAGATGAACCGCATCGTCACCGACGTGAACTGGCGCCGGCGCTTCACCGACGGGCTCGGCATCACTTACACGCCCTTCGGTCAGCTGAGAGGCGACGTCTATCAGGTGAGCAACTACGTCGACCCGCAGACGGGCGCGGTTGTGAACGACACTTCGCTCGCCAGGGGCCTTGCGCTCGGCGGCGTGACGATCGCCTACCCTTGGGTCGCGAATGCGAGCTATGGCTCCCACGTCATCGAGCCCATCGGTCAGATCATCGCGCGCCAGAACAGCGTCGATCAGAACGCGCTACCCGACGAGGACGCCAAGAGCCTCATCTTCGACGACACCAATCTTTTCGAGTGGAACAAGTTCTCGGGCTACGACCGCATCGAGACCGGCACGCGTGCCAACGTCGGCCTGCAGTACACCTTCCAGGCCAACTACGGGGGCTATGCCCGCATCCTCGCAGGCGAGAGCTTCCAGCTGTCCGGCGACAACCCCTATGCCAACCCCGGCTTCGACTTCGGCCGGAAACCCGACCTTCACGCCCTTCAGCGGCCTGCAGAACAATCGCTCCGACTACGTGCTCGGTGCTTACGTCGCGCCCATCCAAGGGCTGCAGCTCGTGTCCCAGACGCGCTTTGACCAGAACAGCCTCGACATGAGGCGTCAGGACGCCGCCGCGCAGGCATCGCTCGGCCCGGTCTCCGCCTCCGCCATCTACGCCTACCTCAACACCGACCCGACGAACGGTATCTATACGGCGCAGGAGGATCTCTACGGATCTCTGGGAGTCAGAATCACCGACCGCTGGAGCGTGGCCGCGGCCGTGCGCTACGACATCGACGCCGACCAGCTGGCGTCCGACATGTTCCAGGCGCGCTACGCGGACGAGTGCTTCGTGATGACCGCGACCTACTCCGACAACTACTATCACAACCCGGATATCGTGGACGGCCAGACGCTCATGCTGCGCTTCGAGCTGAAGCATCTGGGCGAGTTCGGCTACGCGACGAACTCGCTCGACTACAACTTCGGTGAGCAGCAGTCCGGCGGATAAGATTAACGCCCGCCCCCACCGGCCTCGGGCAGGGCGCCGGCCCCGGCGCCACGGGGACGCCACGGTTCATGTAGATAACGCGCGGATCCGGCGGCAGGCGAATTTGGATTCGCCGCCACCCCCTATTCGCGGACCGAGCCCGATGCCTCTTGCGCGACAGCGCCGATTTTCGCAGCCGTTGACGACCACGACCCGGGGGCCCTGTGCCTGCTGGGTGGTCCCTGCGGCGCTGCTCGCGTTCGCGGTCACGCCCGCTCACGCCGCCGGCGGTCCCGTCCACGCGCAGCAGCCGGGTTCGATCCCGGCCGCGGCCGATGCTCGGGCCGCGCACTCCGGCACCGCCCGCCCCGCTACGCGGCTCGCGCAAGCGAGCTCATCGACCGGCAAGAGCTCGGCCACGTCGACGCAGTCGATCGTCGCTCTCGTCAACGACGAGCCCATCACCGGATACGAGATCGAGCAGCGCATCACGCTCTCGCTCTCGGGCGCGCCCGAGCTGCAAAAGCGGCTGCAGGCAAGGCTGAAATCGCCGAAGATCAACGATCAGTTCAAGGCCTTCGCCATCCAGCGCCTCAAGGCCAATCCGCCGAAAACCGAAGACGAGCAGAAGGCGCGCGTCAAACAGCTGCAGTCGGAGTTCGTGTCGAGCATCCGCACCTCGGTGCTCGCCGAATTCCGTCCCGTCGCGCGCAAAGGCGCGCTCGAGGAGATCGTCGACGAGCGTCTCAAGATGCAGGAGGCCAAGCGGCTCAGCGTCCTCGCCACCAAGGAGGAGGTCGACCGCGTCCTCAAAAGCATGGCCGAGCGCAACAAGATGACGCCCGAGCAGTTCACCGAGTACGTCACCAAGTCGGGCGCCAGCGTCGAGTCCATGCGGCGGCGCATCGAGGCGTCGCTCTCGTGGGCCGATGTCATCCGCCGCCTCTTTGGCCGCCAGATTTCCGTGCTGGGCCGCGACATCGACCGCTTCGTCGCAACGGCGGAAGGCCAGGACGATACCGAGTTGCAGCTCCATCGCATTTTGCTGCCCGTGGCCGCCAGCGCCGACCAGAAGCGCATCGCCCAGCAGCTCGGCGAGGGTGAGCGGCTGCGCGCCGCGTTCGCCGGCTGCAAGAGCATGGCGGGCTTGGCCAACGGTCTCGCCGGGGCCCGCTTCGACGACCTCGGAGAGCGCAAGCCGACGAGCATTCCCGAGCCGACCCGCAGCCTCTTGCTCAGCGCGCGCGACGAGGAGATGCTGCCCCCTACCATCGGCGAGGGCGGTGTCGAGCTGTGGGCGGTGTGCGGGCGCAAAGCCGTCAAGGCCGATTCCGAAAAGCGGCAGAGTGCCGAGAACGATCTGCGCCAGAAAGAATTCGAGATCCAATCGCAGAAGCACCTAAAGGACCTGCGCCAGGACGCCCACATCGAGTACCGGTGATGCCGCCGCTGCCCGACACGCCGCAGCGCGCCCCGCTTGCGGTCTCCATGGGAGATCCGGCCGGCATCGGGCTCGAGATCGCGCTCAAGGCCTGGATCGCGCGCGAGAGCACGGGCGTTGCGCCCTTCGTTCTGTTTGCCGACCCGGAGACGGTCGCCGAGCGCGCGCACGCTCTCAGGTTATCCGTACCGGTCGAGGTCGTCGCGACGCTGAACGAGGCGGAGCACGTCTTCTCCAAGGCGCTGCCGGTGCTCACCGTCGCCCTCTCGGTTCGAAGCCGCCCCGGCGCTCCCGATCCCGCCAACGCCGCGGCGGTCATCGCCTCGATCGAGCGCGCGACCGAAGCGGTCGTCGCCGGAGAGGCCGCAGCGCTCGTCACCAACCCGATCGCCAAGCACATCCTCGCGCAGGCGGGCTTCCCCCATCCCGGCCACACCGAATTCCTGGGAGCGCTCGCCGAGCGCCACTATGGCCACAGGTTTAGGCCCGTCATGATGCTCGCCGCCGGCGGCTTTCGCGTCGTGCCGCTCACCATCCATTGCGCGCTCGCCGACGTTGCGCCGGCGATTACGCGCGACCTGATCGTCGACACCGCCCGCATCGTCGCTGCGGCCTTGCAGACGCGATTTTCGCCTCGCCGGCCCCCGCATCGCCGTCACCGGCCTCAACCCGCACGCGGGCGAGGCCGGCGCCATGGGGCATGAGGAGATCGAGATCATCGCGCCGGCCATCGCCGATCTGCGCGCAGCCGGCCTCGATGTGACCGGCCCGCACCCCGCCGATACGCTCTTTCACGCGGGCGCGCGGAGTACCTACGATGCCGCGATCGCGATGTATCACGACCAGGCGCTGATCCCGTTCAAGACCGTCGCCTTCGAGGACGGCGTCAACGTCACGCTGGGACTGCCGTTCGTGCGCACCTCGCCCGACCACGGCACCGCGTTCGACATCGCGGCCAAAGGATGCGCCTCGGCCCAAAGCTTCATCGAGGCCCTGAAGCTTGCCGCAAGCATCGCGGATGCCCGCGCCAAGGCTGCGCCCTCATGAGCGCGCCCGAGCCCCGCGAGGCGCGCGCGGGCGCGAGCCCCGACGGGCTGCCGCCGCTGCGCGACGTGATCCGCGACCTCGGGCTCACCGCCAAGAAGAGCCTCGGCCAGAACTTCATTCTCGATCTCAACCTGACGCGGCGCATTGCGCGCGCGGCGGGGCAGCTTGAGGGCCGCACGGTTGTAGAGGTCGGGCCCGGCCCGGGCGGGCTCACGCGCGCGCTTCTCCTCGAGGGCGCTGCCCACGTCATCGCGGTGGAGCGCGATTCGCGCTGCGCGCCGGCGCTTGCGGCGATTGCCGAGCGCTACCCGGGGCGCCTGGAGCTGCACTTCGGCGACGCACTCGCCGCCCGCTGGACCGAGTTGCTCGGACCCGCCGCCGGCAAGGCGGTCATCGTTGCAAACCTGCCCTATAGCGTCGCGACCCTGCTGCTCGTCGGCTGGCTCGACAGCGAGCCGTGGCCGCCCTGGTACGACCGCATGATCCTGATGTTCCAGAAGGAGGTGGCCGAGCGCATCACCGCCGAGCCCGGCACCAAGGCCTACGGCCGCCTCTCGGTCATCGCGCAGTGGCGCACCAAGCCGCGCATCGTAATGACGCTGCCGCGCGAGGCCTTCACGCCCCCGCCCAAGATCGCTTCCGCCGTCGTCGAGTTCGTGCCGCGCAAGGATCTCAACCCGGCGCCGCGTTCAGGCATGCTCGCCAAGGTCACGGCCGCGGCTTTCGGTCAGCGGCGCAAGATGCTGCGCTCGAGCCTGAAACAGCTCGTCGCCAACCCCGAGGAGCTCCTGGCCGCAGCCGGAATTGCCGGCAACCTGCGCGCGGAGGAGTTAAGCGTAAAGGATTTCGCGCGTCTGGCGTTCGTATACGAGCGCTCGAGCGCTGGGCGAAACTAGGCAGAGCCTTCCGGCGCGGCGATCACGGCACGAAGGTCAGGAACAGGAAGGTGCCGAAAATCACCAGATGCAGAAATCCATAGAGGATGTTCGTGCGCCCGGTGCCGAAGGTCAGGATGGAGGCTGCAAACGTCATCATCAGCAGCACCATCTCCTTGGGCGCGAGGCCGAGGATCAGCTCCCGCTGCAGAATGAAGTTGACGACGGCAACCGCGGGGATCGTCAGGCCGATCGTCGCCAGCGACGATCCGAGCGCGAGATTGAGGCTCTTCTGCAGCTCGTTGCGCCGCGCCGCCTGCAGAGCGGCCATGCCCTCCGGCATCAAGACGAGCAGCGCGATGAGCACGCCGACGACGGCCTTCGGCGCCCCCCAGGTCGTGAGAACGTGATCGACCATCGCGGCGAAGGTCTTGGCGAGCAGCACGACGGCGACCACCGACACGATCAGCAAGAGGCCATTGATTACCGCGGCGGTGCCAGATCCCGGCCCGCGCTCATCAGTGGCAGACATATCCTTCTTGGACACGAAGTAGCCGGTGTGCAGGATCGTCTGCGTGTAGAGGAACACCAGGTACAATGCGATCGTCGCCGATGAGACGAAGGCGAGCTGGCTGCTCGAGTACACGGGCCCCGGGAGCGCGCGCGTAAAATTGGGAAGGATGAGGGTCAGCGTCGCGAGCACGATCAGCACGGCGAGATAGATGCTTGCCCCCGTCACGTCGAAGCTCTGCTCGCGGAACCGCAGGCATCCGACGAGAATGCACACGCCGACGAGCCCGTTGCATACGATCATCACGACGGCGTAGACGGTATCGCGCGGAAGCTCTGGGCCTCCGTTTCCCGTCACCATCACGGACACGATCAGCGCCAGCTCGATGACGGTCACCGCTACCGTGAGCACCAGCGTGCCGTAGGGCTCGCCCGTGTGATCGGCGACGGCCTCGGCATGATAGACGGCGGCAAACACCGACCCGATGAGACCGGCAATCAGCAGTGCCCCGAAGGCTGCGCCGATCGCGCCGGCGCTCTCGATCGTCTCGGTCCCGATCCAGGCGGCGGCACCATAAAAGGCGAGCCCCGCCACGGGAAACACCCATGTCCAGACGGGGCTGCGGCCAGATATCGCCATGTCAGTTCCTCACGCGTTGTGTGTCGCTAGCCAATTGTTTCACCCCTTGCAAGCGCTGGGGGCGCGCCGCCCGGCGAACCGGTCAGCCAGCCACTTCACGACCGCGATGGCGCTGTCCTCGGCGGCAAGGCTGTGCGAGACGCCGTCCAGCAGCACGAGCTCCACCCGAACACCGCTTTCGCACAGGTGATCGGCGAAGCGCTTGGTGATCTCCGGCCGGACGATGTCGTCGGCGGTTCCCTGGGCGATGAACACCGGCGCCGCCATCGGCGTCTGCCCCGGAGTATTGCGCGCCATGATCGACATCCACGGCTCGAGCTTCGTCGGATTTCCGGTCAGAAAGCCTGCCTGCAGTCCCTTGCTGTCCTGCTCGATCTTGAGCATCTCGGCAATCGACTGAATGCAGTCGTGCGCCACGGTTTCGAAGCCGCGTTTCGCACGCGCGGCAAGGATCGCGTCGAGCGGCGCATGGAACACGTGCGACCACGACAGCAGCGCCATGGCCGTCAGCGTCTTGCCCGCGACGGTGCTGTGGTCGGCGTCGAAAAGCTCGACCAGATAGGTGGCGGGCGCCGCCGCCGCGACGCCGACGAGCCTAAGCTCGGGCGCATACGTGGCAGCCATTTGGCCCGTGAAAAGGGCCGCGTGCCCGCCTTGGGAATGTCCCCACACGGCGAAGCGGTTGCCGGCATGAGCGTCCGGCAGCGCACGCGCTGCGCGCACCATATCGAGCACCGAGCGCGCCTCGCTGTCGCCGACGAGATAGGGATGCGGTCCCGGCGTCCCGAGCCCGGGATAGTCGGTCGCGGCGACGATGTATCCGCGCGCGAGCATGTCGTCGAGGCCCGGGATCGTTCCCGACAGATCGGGCAGTAGCGTCGGCCCGCAGCGCTCCACGACGCCCGTCGTCGGGTGTGCCCAGGCGATGATATCGCGGCCATCGCGGGGGGCTTGCGCGTCGGGAAGAAAGACCGCACCCGAGACGGCGATGGGCTCTTCGTCTGGGCCGGTGGAGCGGTAGAGGATGCGATAGGCCTTGCCGTTTCCGGTCGTGCCGCCGACTTGCGGCCAGATGCGCAGCACTTGTCCGGGCTTGGCGTCGCGGATCTCCGCGCTGCCGACGTCACCCAGCCCCTGGGCGGCTCCGGGCTGCAGGCACGCAAGCGCCGCGAGCAGCCCCGCTGCCCCGCACCATACCGATGACGCCCTGAGCCTAATCATCCTCATCCTTTCGGCGATGGCACATTCCGGCGCAAAAAGTGCCCACGCGAGCTACGTGATCGTGCCGCGCACGACGCCGGCCGTGTTCGATCTCGATCCCAGGACCGAGCCGATGGGGGGCGGTGCTTCCAGCGAGGAGAACGAAGCCCGGCGCTGTGCGGAGCGCCTGCGCTCACAGCGTCTTCTGCATGTCGCGCACGAAGGCGGAGAGGCCATCGAGGCGCTCGCGCTTCAGCCGCTCCGCGTCGAGGATCGCCTTGAGGCCCGCGATCGAGGGCTCCAGATAAGCGTTGACGATCACGTAGTCGTACTCGGGCCAGTGGCTGATCTCGGAGGATGCGTCCGCCATGCGCCGCTTGACGACGTGGTCGGGATCCTGGGCGCGCTCGCGCAGGCGCTCTTCGAGCGCGGCGGCCGAGGGGGGAGAATAAAAACGCGCACGACGTCGTGCTTCAGTTTTTCCGAGAGCTGCTGGGCGCCCTGCCAATCGATGTCGAAGAGGATGTCCTTGCCCATCGCGATCGCCGTCTCGACGGGCGCACGCGGGGTGCCGTAGAGATGGTCGAACACGCGCGCCCATTCGAGCAGCTCGCCCTTCTCGCGCATGCGCTGGAAGGTTTCCTGATCGACGAAGTGGTAGTCGTGGCCGCCCGACTCGCCCGGCCGCGGCGGACGCGTCGTCACCGACACGGACATGGACAGATTGGGATCGGCCTCGACCAGGCGGCGTGCGAGCGTCGTCTTGCCCGCACCCGAGGGAGACGACAGCACGAGCAGTATCCCGCGCCGCTTGATCCTTGGCCCATCCGCCATCATGGCCCCGCGCTCCATGGGCGATCCCTGCGACCGCCTGCTCATTCGTGTCGCGTCCTCACTCAATGTTTTGCACCTGCTCGCGCATCTGATCGATCAAAGTCTTCAAGGCAAGCCCGGCACGCGTGATATCCACGTCGTTCGCCTTCGAGCACAACGTATTTGCCTCGCGATTGAACTCCTGCGCCAGAAAATCGAACTTGCGCCCGACGGCGCCCTGCTCAGCCAACAGCTCGCGGGCGCCCTTGATGTGCGACTTGAGGCGCTTGAGCTCCTCCTCGACGTCGGCGCGCGTCGCGATGAGAACGGCCTCCTGATGCAGGCGCGCAGGGTCGAGCCCGTTGGCGGGATCGAGCAGGCGGGCGACCTGCTCCTTCAGACGCTTCTCGATCGCTGAAGGCGCGCGCGCGGGCGAGGCCTCCACCAGATCGACGAGGCGCTCCATCTCGGCCAGAAGATCGCTGAGCACCGTCTGCAGCCGCGCGCCTTCGGCCGAGCGCGCCTCGACGAGGGAGCGCAGCGCTTGCTCCAGGCTCTCGAGCATCGCGGCGACGCGCGACGCCGCCTGCTCGGCACTTTCCTCCCGCTCGAGCACTTCGAGCACGCCCTTGACGGCGATAAGCCCGTCGGCGCGAGGGGGTGCTGCGTCCGTCAACGCGCAAATGCGCTCGGTGGCCTTCACCACCTGCAGCAGCGCCGCCTCGTTGAGCCGGATCTCCTGGGCGCCGCCACGGTTCTCGGTGCTGAGGCTGACCGTGACGCTGCCGCGCGACAGATGCCGGGCGGCGGCCTCGCGCACCTGCGGCTCGAGTGCCTCGCTGCCCGACGGCAGGCGCGCGCGCACGTCGAGGCCGCGTCCGTTCACGCTGCGCAGCTCCCAATGCCATGTGAGGTCGCCGGCCTTGCCTTCCGCGCGCGAGAAGCCCGTCATGCTCTTGATGCTCATTGCGCGTTCCAGGTGGCGTGCTGGGGGCGCCGGGCCGCCCAACGCGGCGCAAATCTAGCGGCACACGCCCGGTGCAAGCAAGACGGGAGGTGCAGCGGCAGGAAAGCTCACGGCTTTCTCGGCTTGCGCACGGGAAGGGGCACGGTTGGAGCTGCCGCAGCGGCCGCGGAGCCGCCGGCGTTCAGGAGCTCGGGCACGACGGGACCGGCGGCGGCCGGCGGGATGGGCGGCGGCGGGGCCGGCCGTTGGCGGAAGCGGGATCGCAGCCGCCGCCGGCGTGGCTTCGGCCGCCTTCTTGGCGCGCATCTCGCGTTCGACCTTGCGCCAATTGGAGACGGCAGCGTTGTGCTCTTTGAGCGTGTCGGAGAAGACGTGGCCGCCGCTGCCGTCGGCGACAAAGAACAGATCCTTGGTCTCGGCCGGGTTCAGCGTCGCCTCGATGGCGGAGCGACCCGGATTGCAGATCGGCGTCGGCGGCAGACCCTCGATCTGGTAGGTGTTGTGCGCGGTCTTCTGGTCGAGGTCGGAGCGCGTCAGCGAGCGCCCCAGGATGCCCTGGCCGCCCACGATGCCGTAGATCACCGTGGGATCGGACTGCAGCTTCATGCCCTTGCGCATCCGGTTCATGAATACGCTCGCGACACGGTTGCGCTCGTCGGCGCGGCCCGTCTCCTTCTCGACGATCGAGGCGAACACCACCGCATCCTGCGGCGTCTTGACGGGAAGATCCGCCTGGCGCTTCTCCCAGGCGCTCGCGAGGAAGCGCTGCATCTCGGACTGCATGCGCTCCACGAGCTCGGCCCGGTTCATGCCCTTGGAGAAACGGTAGGTATCGGGGAGCAGCGAGCCTTCCGGGGGAACGTCGGTGATCTCTCCGCTCAAGTCGGGCTCGGTGCGCATGCGCTCGATGATCTGCCGGCTCGTCAACCCTTCCGGGATCGTCAGCTTCGACAGGATGCTGCGCCCTTGCGTGAGGATCTCCATGACCTCGGCCATGCTCGCATTCTTCTTGATCTCGTACTCGCCGGCCTTGAGCTCCGCCTGCTTCTCCTCGATGGCGTTGTGCATCAGGTAGCCCGCGATGAAGGTCCAGCGGTTCGAGATCGCTCCTTCGCGCTCGAGGCGCGTCGCAATCTCGATGCGGCCTTCGCCCTTCGGGATCGCGATGACGCGGGACACCGCCAAGGGGCCGGGCCGCACGAACTGATGATAGAGCAGCGCGCCGACGCCGGCGAAAACCAGCATGACGACGAGCAGCAGCGTGAGGACGCCGCTCCCCAGCCGCATGAGGGTCGCGAGCGGACCGGACGGGCGCGTGCGCGCCTTGGAATGGGGATGCGCGGGAGCGCGCGAGGGCTCGAGCATTTCGGCCGGGCTGCGCGGACGCATTCCGCCCCGGCGAAACTCGGGCTCTTGCCTCGGAGGGCGGTCGTAGCTCATGGGTCCGCTCCCGTTGACCGACGAGGCCGTTCCCGCTCGGCGTGTGCAGAATTGTCCGGCTCGACCCGACCCTAAAGGCAATTGTGGCGAAAGCGCGAAATCGTATTCGCCGCGACCGAGCTTGCAGGCCTCCAGTGGCGGCTAAGCCTCAGCTGAAGCGGCGCAGGATCAAGGACGCGTTGGTGCCGCCGAAACCGAACGAGTTGGACAGGACGGTATTGATTTCGCGCTTTTTCGCCGTGTGCGGCACGAGATCGATGGCCGTTTCCACCGACGGGTTGTCGAGATTGAGCGTCGGCGGCACGATGTTGTCGCGAATGGCGAGAACGGAGAAGATCGCCTCTATCGCGCCCGCCGCGCCGAGCAGATGCCCGGTCGCCGACTTGGTCGACGACATGGCAAGCTTGCCCGCCGCATTGCCGAACAGACGCTCCACCGCCCGCAGCTCGATCTCGTCGCCCATGGGCGTGGAGGTCCCGTGCGCGTTCACGTAGTCGATGTCGCTCACGCCGATGTCGGCCCGCTTCAAGGCCGCGCGCATGCACCGGTAGGCGCCATCGCCGCTCTCGGCCGGCGCGGTGATGTGATAGGCGTCGCCCGACATCCCGTAGCCGATGACTTCCGCATAGATCTTGGCGCCGCGCGCCTGGGCGTGCTCGAGCGCCTCGAGGACGACGATGCCGGCGCCTTCTCCCATCACGAACCCGTCGCGATCCTTGTCGTAGGGACGCGAGGCTTCGGTCGGACGATCGTTGAAGCCGGTGGACAGCGCGCGGCAGGCGGCGAAGCCCGCGACCGCGATGCGGCAGAGCGGCGACTCGGTGCCGCCGGCGACCATCACGTCGGCGTCGCCCAGCGCCACGATGCGCGCCGCGTCCCCGATGGCGTGCGAGCCGGTCGAGCAGGCCGTGACCACGGCGTGGTTGGGGCCTTTGAGCTGGTGCTTGATCGAGACGTAGCCCGAGGCGAGATTTATCAGGCGGCCGGGAATGAAGAACGGACTGACCCGGCGCGGACCTTTTTCCTTCAAAAGGATCGAGGTCTCGGCGATACCCGACAAGCCGCCGATGCCGGAGCCGATGAGCACGCCGGCGCGCTCCTGCTGCTCGGGCGTGGTGGGCTCGTAGCCCGAATCCGCGAGCGCCTGTCCGGCGGCGCGCCATCGCGTAGACGATGAAGTCGTCGACCTTGCGCTGCTCCTTGGGCTCCATCCAATCGTCGGGAGTGAACTTGCCGTCGGCGGTGGGCCCGCGCGGCACGAAGCAGCCGATCTGACAGGCGAGGTCGGAGACCTCGAATTCCTCGATGCGGCGTGCGCCGTTGGCGCCGCCGAGCAGCGCCGACCACGACGCCTCCGCGCCGCAGCCGACGGGCGAGACAACTCCAAGTCCTGTAATGACGACGCGACGCATCCTGGTCCTTCGCAACGGGGCCCGGACGGGTGCCTCAGCCTGCGCTCCGATCGAGCCTTGGCCGAATGGCGCGCCCGTGCCTTCGGAGGCAAGCTTGAACCTCGCCCCCTTGGCGCCTACTTCTTATGTAGCTTAGCCGTGAGGGAAAGACGACGTCAGGCGGCGCTGGCGTTCTTCTCGAGAAACTTGACCGCGTCACCGACGGTCAGGATGTGCTCGGCGGCATCGTCGGGGATTTCGCAGCCGAACTCCTCCTCGAAGGCCATCACCAGCTCAACCGTATCCAAACTGTCGGCGCCCAGGTCGTCGATGAAGCTGGCGTTCTCGGTGACCTTATCGGCCTCCACACCCAGGTGCTCCACGACAATCTTCTTCACGCGCTCCGCGACATCGCTCATCGTCTTCCCTCGCGTCGGTTGCTCTTGGCAATTCGCAATTCAATTCTTTTGAGTTCGCCCGAGGTCCGGCCGCTACTCTCGCTCCATTCCGAGGGCTCGCGACTGGCGGACATGGAAACGACGCGGGTATCCCACAGTTCGCACCCCATGCGGCGGCCATTCATACGGCCCAAGTCGACTGGTGCATAAGTCCCAGGGGCCGGGAAACCGTTCGGCTCGTTAACACACTTCATAGACCTTGGCCAGCGCCCGCGAGGGCTCTTCACCTGGGCTAGAATGCGCCAATTTTCGCCGGACAGGAAGGCCCCGCCGACCGCCAGGAGCTGATTTACCATGGGCATCAGACCATCGCCATGCCGCCGTTGATATGCAGCGTCTGGCCCGTGATGTAGCCGGCCTCCTCGCTCGCCAGGTAGATGACCCCCGCGGCCACCTCCTCGGGCGTCCCGAAGCGCTGGGCCGGGATCATCTTGGCGATTTCCTCGGTCTGCTTCTCATTCAGCGCCTGGGTCATCGGCGTGTTGATGAACCCCGGCGCGATGCAGTTGGCCGTGATGTTGCGGGCCGCGACCTCGCGTGCCAGCGACTTGGTCATGCCGATCATGCCCGCTTTGGAGGCAGCATAGTTGCCTTGGCCCGGATTGCCGAACACGCCGGAGATCGACGCGATGTTGATGATGCGCCCGAAGTTGGGGCGCGAGCGCAGCATCGCGCGGGCGGCCGCGCGGCACAGCATGAACGTCGAGGTGAGATTGACGGCGATCACCTCGTCCCACTGCTCGTCCTTCATGACCATGAACAGGTTGTCGCGCGTGAGGCCCGCGTTGTTGACCAGAATGTCGAGGCGCGTGAGCTTGCCGATGGCCCCGTCGATGAGCTTGGCGACGGCGGCGCGATCGGCGAGATCGCAGGGCAGCACATGGGCACGCTCGCCGCCGAGCTCGGCGACGAGTGCATCGAGTTTTTCCGCCTGGCGGCCGGAGACGGCAACCGTCGCGCCTGCCTGGTGCAGCGCGCGGGCGATGGCGCCGCCGATGCCGCCGGTCGCGCCGGTGACGAGCGCGGTCTTGCCCGAGAGGTTGAACATGGCTGTCCTCTAACCGTTGAGCTTGAGTAGTGCAGCATCGACGTCGGCGGGCGTGCCGATGCTGGTGGCGTTGAGACTGCTTTCGATGCGCTTGGCGAGACCCGACAGAACCTTGCCGGCGCCGATCTCGTAGATGTCGGTCACGCCGTTAGCTGTCATGTACGTAACACACTCGCGCCAGCGCACGGTGCCCGTCACCTGCTCGACGAGCCGCTTCCTGATCTCGTCGGGATCGCTGATCGCTTGCGCCAGCACGTTGGCGATGAGCGGAACGACGGGAGCGTTCATCGTGACGTTTGCCAGCGCCTCGGCCATCGCCTCGGCAGCAGGTTGCATCAGCGCGCAATGGAAGGGCGCCGAGACGGGCAGCGCCACGGCGCGGCGTACGCCGTGCGGCTTGCCGATCTCAGGCACGCGATCGAGCGCCGATTTGCTGCCCGAGAGCACGACCTGCGTCGGCTCGTTGTCGTTGGCGATCTCGCAGACGTCGCCCTGAGCCGCTTCCTCGGCGACCTTGCGCGCAACGTCGATGCCGACGCCCAGAAGCGCCGTCATGGCCCCCTGCCCTACCGGCACGGCCGCCTGCATGGCCTTGCCCCGCAGCTTGAGCAGGCGCGCCGCGTCGGCGAGCGAGAACGCCTGCGCGGCGGCAAGGGCTGAGTACTCGCCCAGCGAATGGCCGGCGACGAACTTGACGCGCTCCTTCAGCGAAAACCCCTTCTCGCGCTCCAGCACGCGCATGACCGCCATCGAGACCGCCATCAGGGCGGGCTGCGCATTCTCGGTCAGCGTCAGGGTTTCCTTCGGCCCCTCCCAGATGATCCGGGAGAGGTTCTGGGACAGCGCCGCGTCGACTTCCTCGAAGACCTCGGCGGCCGCGGGAAAATTCTGGGCGAGCTCGCGGCCCATGCCGACGTCCTGGCTGCCCTGCCCGGGGAATACGAATGCGATGGCCATGCGAGATCGGAGCGCCCATGATGGAATTGGCTGGCAAGAACACCGCCCATCTGCCGCTGTCAAGCGGCGGCGGGCCCCGGCCGCACGTGGCGGATCGGGGCCTCGGCGTGCTAGGCTGCGGCTTGAGAGGAATGGTGGGAACAGCGTCGATGCGCATGACCCGCAGTGCCGCAGCCGCAATGGTCTTCGCGATGCTCCTTGCCGCATCCGCGCGCGGGGCCGCCGCCTGCGAGGCGGCCGTCCATCTCACCTATAATGAGCCTGTCGAGCTCGAAGGCGTCCTGACCTCCGGGACCGGCCACCACGAGGCGCAGGGCGACTTCACTTATGTCTTCCTGGCGCTCGACCAGGGGGTATGCGTCGACCCTCCGCCCGACGGGGGCGACGAGGATTTCGGAAACACGGGCACCCAAACGCCGGTCTCGCGCATCCAGATCGCGGGCGACCTCAGCCAGTCCGAACTGCCCACGGGCAAGCGCGTAACGGTGACGGGCAAGCTGTTCGGGGCCCATACCATGTGGCATGCCGAGGACGTCCTGATCGACGCCGGCAGCGTGGAGCCCAAATGAGGCTTTCGGGCTAGCGCGGGCCGATCCCCTTGCCCAAGCGTGGATTTCCGCTATAAAGCGCCCCTTACCCGCTCCGGCTGGAGGCTGAACGGGAGGCCGCGCTTTGCGGTTGGGCACATTGCCCGTCTCCCGGTGTCTTCGCTCTCATGGGTGACCTGTTGGGCCTTTTCGGGTCCATAAGGGGCTTTGCGCCGGAGCGAGCGGTAGAGAACGAGGAAAGGCCATCGCATGTCGCTCTATGAGCATGTCTTCCTGGCGCGCCAGGATGTCTCGAACGCTCAGGTCGAGGCGCTCACCAAGGAATTTTCCGACGTCATCGAGCAGGGCGGCGGCAAGATCACCAAGAACGAGTACTGGGGCGTCAAGGGCCTCGCCTACAAGATCAAGAAGAATCGCAAGGCGCACTTCTCCCTGCTCAACATCGACGCCCCCCCCGCCGCCGTCGCCGAGATGGAGCGGCGCATGGGGTTGTCGACCGAGATCATCCGCTTCCTCACCATCAAGGTCGACGAGCACGAGACCGAGCCGTCGGTGATGATGCGCAAGAGCGACCGCGATGACCGCGGCGACCGCGATCGTGGCGGCTTCGGCGGACGCGGCGGTGGCCCGCGCGGCGGTGGCGGTGGCGGCTTCCGCGGCGGCGATCGCGATGGCGGCGGCGGCCGTGGCGGCTTCCGCGGCGGCGACCGCGATGGTCCGCGCGGCGATCGCGAAGGCTCCACGTTCCGGGCCCGTCCTCCACGCCCCGACGGCGACCGTCCGCCGCGCACAGATGGCGACCGTCCGCCGCGCCCACCGCGCGATGACGCGACCCCGGCCGCGGCCCCGGCCGCAAGCCCGCCCAAGCCAAGCTCAGAATCGGAGACTTAAGCCATGGCCGAGATCGCATCGGCCGGCGGCCGCCGGCCCTTCCACCGCCGTCGCAAGACGTGTCCGTTCTCAGGCGAGCATGCGCCCAAGATCGACTACAAGGACGTGCGCCTTCTGGGCCGGTACGTGTCGGAGCGCGGCAAGATCGTGCCGAGCCGCATCACGGCCGTATCCGCAAAGAAGCAGCGCGAGCTCGCGCGAGCGATCAAGCGTTCGCGCTTCCTGGGGCTGCTGCCCTACGTGCTGAAGTAATCTAACGACGATGTGCCGGGCCCTGCGGGCCTGGCACATCGAGAAATCGAGTTCGGGCGTCTGAGCCGGAAGTTCAGGCGCCCACACCAAGGTTGGGACGGCATCCCCGTCTCTAACCGCGCCAACGCGGGACAGCTGCACGCATGCCCTACACCCTCCTCATCGGGCTCGGAGCCGGATTCGTCTCGGCAGTCGTGTTCGCCTCGGCGACCACCGGCCCGCTGCTGATGCGCATGGTGCTGTTTCTCCTGACCCCGCTGGCCCTTTTTCTGGCAGGCCTCGGCCTCGGCCCCGTCACGGCGGCCGTAGCGGGCGTTGCCGGCATCGCTCTCGTCTTCGCGGCGGGAAGCGCAACGGCAGCACTGGTGTTCGCCGCGAGCCAGGCAATCCCCGTCGTCGTGCTCGTCTACCTCGCCTCGCTGAGGCGGCCCCTCGATGAGGGAACCGAGTGGTATCCCGCCGGGCGCCTCGTGCTGGCGGCGGCACTGATTGCGGGCGCCTTTGCGACGCTCACGCTGTTTCTGCTGGGGGGCGACGTCGAAGCGCTTGCGCGCCACGTTGCGCTCGCTGCTGCAATCCTTCGTCAACACCGAGCTGCCCAAGATGCCCGACGCGCCGACGCTCGGCGCCTCCGAGATCGACGAGGCGACGGCCGTCGCGCTGGCGCTGCTGCCCGCCGCCTCCGCCATCTCCACGATGGGCAGCCTCTTGATCAACATGTGGCTCGCCGGGCGGATCACGTTCGCCTCCGGCCGGCTGCAACGGCCGTGGCCCGATCTCGCCGCGATCGCCTATCCGACGGGCGCGCCGCTCCTGCTCGCCGTGGCGACGGGGGCAGCCTTCATGACCGGCCTTCCCGGATTGATCGCCGCCGGCTTCGCAGGCCCTTTGTTCTTTGCCTACGTCCTTATGGGTCTCGCGGTCGTGCATTTCGTCACGCGCGGCCGACCGTGGCGCCCGTTTGCGCTGTGGGCGCTCTATGCGGCCCTCTTCATCATGAACACGATCGCCTCGCTGGCGATCGCACTATTGGGGCTCGCTGAATCGATCTGGCCCATTCGCAGGCTTGGCGGCCCGCGCAACAGCACACCTGAACCCTGACACCGTTTCGCAAATTCGCAAGAAAGAGGAGATCCCCCATGGAAGTCATTTTGATGCAGCGCATCGGCCGTCTCGGCCAGATGGGCGACGTCGTCACCGTCAAGGACGGCTACGCACGCAACTATCTGCTGCCGCAGAATAAGGCATTGCGCGCAACCGAGGAGAACCGCGCCCACTTCGAAACCCAGCGCGCCCAACTCGAGGCCAACAACCTCGAGCTGAAAAAGGAAGCCGAAGCCGTCGCAGCAAAGCTCGAGGGCAAGATCTTCGTCGCCATCCGCTCGGCGGGCGACACCGGCCAGCTCTACGGCTCCGTGTCGACGCGCGACATCTCCGATGTGGTGACGGCGGGCGGCTTCACCATCGAGCGTCGCCAGGTCATCATGGAGCGCCCGATCAAAACTCTCGGCCTGCATCCCTCGAGCGTCGCGCTCCACCCGGAGGTGATCGTCAAGATCTCCCTCAACGTGGCGCGCTCGCAGGACGAGGCCGAGCGCCAGTCGCGCGGCGAGGACGTGACCATGGTCAAGGAAGAGAAGCTCGAGCTCGAGACCTTCAACCCCGAGATGTTCGAGGAGGGCGGTGCTCCGGCCGAGGATGCATCACCCACTGAGGAAGAGACGGCCTGAGAACGGCGTCTGTTGCCCGATTCGGGCCGGCAAGCTTATTCGCCGGCCCGTGTGCATAGCGGGGACGGTTCTGCTTGACCGCTCGACGGCGGCCCGGCGGAATCGGATACCGTCTTCCCTATGGCACAAAACGCAACGCTCATCTCCGACCGGCTGAAATCGGCCGCCGCCGCCGAGGAACCCCTCTCCTTCCGGCACGTACCTCACAACCTCGACGCCGAGCAGGCGCTACTCGGCGCCGTGCTCGTCAACAACGAGGCGATGGACCGCGTCTCCGGATTCCTGGACGCGCTGCATTTCTTTGATCCGCTGCACCAGCAGATCTACGAGACGGCGGCAAAGCTCATACACGCGGGCAAGCAGGCGACGCCGATAACGCTGCGCACCTTCTTTGAGACGGCGGAGCCGATCTCGCCCAACCTGACGGTGCCGCAGTACCTGGGCACGCTCGCGGCCAAGGCGACGACCATCATCAACGCCGAGGATTACGGCCGCACAGTCTACGACCTCGCCACGCGCCGGGCGCTGATCATCATCGGCGAGGACATGGTCAACGGCGCTTACGACAGCACCGTCAATTCCACGCCCCGGCACCAGATCGAGGAGGCCGAGACGCGGCTTTATGATCTCGCCGAGCAGCGCAAGTACGGACAGGGCTTCCTCGGTTTCGGCACCGCACTCACCAACGCCATCGACATGGCGAACGCCGCCTATCAGCGCGCGGGCCATCTGTCGGGATTGGCAACGGGTCTCGCCGACCTCAATTCAAAGCTCGGCGGACTGCAGCCCTCCGACCTCGTCATCCTCGCTGGCCGCCCGAGCATGGGCAAAACCGCGCTCGCCACCAACATCGCCTACAACATCGCCAAGACCTACAGGGCCGAAACCCAGCCCGACGGCTCCCAGAAGGCGGTCGATGGCGCGATCGTCGGCTTCTTCTCGCTCGAAATGTCGGCCGAGCAGCTCGCCACCCGCATCCTGTCGGAGCAGGCCGAGATCTCGAGTGAAAAAATCAGGCGCGGCATGATCGACGAGGGCGAGTTCCGCAAGCTCGTCGAGGTGAGCCGCGAGATGAGCCAGATCCCGCTCTACATCGACCAAACGGGCGGCATCTCGATCGCGCAGCTCGCCGCGCGCGCACGCAAGCTCAAGCGTCAGAAGGGCCTCGGTCTGCTGATCGTCGACTACCTCCAGCTGCTGACCGGCCACAAGCGCACAGGTGATGGGCGCGTGCAGGAGGTGTCGGAGATCACCACCGGTCTCAAGGCGCTGGCCAAGGAGCTCAACGTGCCGATCCTGGCGCTGTCGCAGCTCTCACGCCAGGTCGAGCAGCGCGACGACAAGCGGCCGCAGCTCTCCGACCTGCGCGAATCGGGCTCGATCGAGCAGGACGCCGACGTCGTCATGTTCGTGTTTCGCGAGGAGTACTATGCCGAGCGCCGGAAGCCTTCGGAAGGCAAGGTGGAGGAGATGCTGAAATGGCAGCAGGAGATGGCCATCGTGCACGGTAAGGCCGAGGTCATCATCGGCAAGCAGCGCCACGGCCCCACGGGGACGATCCCACTCGCGTTCGAGGCCCAATTCACGCGCTTTTCCAATCTTGTGCGCGACTTCCAGGTGCCCGATTACGTGGGATAGCCGCCTCGCTTACACCGCGATTGCCCGCTACAAAGGGGCCTCCTTCAGGCTTCTCGAGGGAGAAGTCCCGTGCACGACACCGCTGCCCGCCCGGCGCGCCCACCCAAAGCCGGAGAGCCGACACGCGCCAGTCGCGCGCCGGCCGGAGATCGTGCGCGCACCGCCGCCGCGAGTGCCGTTCCGGCTGGTGCGACCGGCGTCATAACCGTCGACCTCGCGCGCCTGCGCGCCAACTGGCAGTCGCTCGCGCACCGCGTCGCACCGGCCGAATGCGGCGCCGTCGTGAAGGCGGATGCCTACGGGGTGGGGGCCGAACGCGTGATCCCCGCGCTGCTCGCTGCCGGATGCCGCACCTTCTTCGTCGCAACGCTCGATGAGGCCGCGCGCGCGATGCCACTCGCGCCCGGAGCCGCCATCTACGTCCTCGACGGGCTGCTGCCGCAGACGGCGCCCGACATGGCGCGGCTCGGCGCGATTCCCGTGCTCGCTAGTCTGGAGGACGTGCGCACGTGGGCCTTGCTCGCCAAGGCCAAAACGCGGGCGCCGCCCGCAGCCCTTCACATCGACACCGGCCTCAACCGGCTCGGCATGAACATCGACGACGTGGCAGCTCTCGTGCGCGATGCAAACCTGCTGCGCCGTTTGCAAGTCACGCTCGTCATGAGCCACCTCGCCTGCGCCGACGAGGCCGGCCATCCCATGAATGCCCGGCAGCTCGCCACCTTCAACCGGCGGCGCGCGACTTTGCCGGCGGCGCGCGCGAGCTTGGCTGCATCCGACGGGTTGATGCTCGAGCCAGCTTTTCATTTCGATCTCGTGCGTCCCGGCTACGCCCTCTACGGCGGCCAGGCGGCGCCGGAGCGCAGAACGCCGGTCGAGCCCGTCGTGCAGGTCAGCGCGCGCATCCTGCAGGTGCACGACGTCGCTGCCGGCGACAGCATCGGCTACTCGGCGAGCTACCGCGCGACCGTCCCGCGCCGCATCGCCACGGTCGCCGCCGGATACGCAGACGGGATTGCGCGCAGCGCGAGCGCGACCAACGAAGCCGCGGGCGGCGCGGTTTTCATCGGCGGGAAGCGCGCGCCGATCGTCGGACGCGTCTCCATGGATCTGATCACGGTCGATGTGACGGACATCAATGATCCCGCCCCGCAGCGCGGCGACTGGGCCGACCTCGTCGGACCCGGGCTTTCGATCGAAGCGGTGGGCTCGGCCTCCGGAACGATCGGCTATGAGGTGCTGACCCGGCTAGGGCCCCGCTTCCAGCGCATCTATCTCGACGGCGGCGATTGATCGTCCATGGCGAAGGCGAGCAAGACGACGTTCGTCTGTCAGAGCTGCGGCTCCGCATCGCCGCGCTGGGCGGGCAAGTGCGCAACGTGCGGCGAGTGGAACACGCTGATCGAGGAGACCGACGTCATCGCGCCACCGGGCTCAGGCCTTGGGCGCAAGGGCAGCGGCCGCGTCATCGCGCTTGAAGGCCTGCAGGGCCGCGGCCGCGAGGCCCCGCGTTTCTCGACGGGAATTGGCGAGCTCGATCGCGTTACGGGGGGCGGCATCGTGCCGGGGTCGGCGCTGCTCATCGGAGGCGAGCCCGGCATCGGAAAATCCACGCTCCTGCTGCAGCTCGCGGCAACGCTCGCCCGCACAGGGCGCCGCGCGATCTATTTTTCCGGCGAGGAAGCGGCAGCCCAGGTCCGCTTGCGTGCCGAGCGTCTCGGCTTGAGCGATGCCGCAGTCGAGCTCGGCTGCGAGACGAACCTTGCAAGCATCCTCGCGACGCTGCAGGACGGCAAGCCGGCAGACCTGATCATCATCGACTCCATCCAAACGCTGTGGGCGGAATCGATCGAGGCGGCACCCGGCACAGTGAGCCAGGTGCGCGCCGCCGCGCAGGCCCTCATCCGCCATGCCAAGAGCGCCGGCAGCGCGCTCCTGCTCGTCGGCCACGTCACCAAGGACGGACAGATCGCCGGCCCTAAGGTGATCGAGCACATGGTCGACACCGTGTTGTACTTCGAAGGCGATCGCGGACACGCGTATCGCATCCTGCGCGCCGTCAAGAACCGCTTCGGCGCCACCGACGAAATCGGCGTGTTCGAGATGGCGTCGGGCGGCCTGCGCGAGGTATCGAACCCGTCCGAGCTGTTTCTCGGCGACCGCGATGCGATGAGCCCCGGTGCCGCCGTGTTCGCCGGCATGGAGGGCACGCGCCCGCTGCTGGTCGAGATCCAGGCTCTCGTCGCGCCGTCGGGTCTTGGAACTCCGCGCCGCGCCGTCGTCGGCTGGGACGCAAACCGCCTCGCGATGCTGCTCGCCGTGCTGGAAGCGCGCGCCCAAGTCTCGTTCTCCGGACACGACGTCTATCTCAATGTCGCGGGCGGCCTGAAGATCACGGAGCCGGCCGCCGACCTCGCCGCGGCGGCGGCGCTGCTGTCATCGTTGTCGGGTGTTGCCATTCCGCGACACAGGGTTCACTTCGGCGAGGTGTCGCTGTCGGGCACCGTCAGCGCCACGCCGTTGATGATGCCGCGCCTTAAAGAGGCGCAAAAGCTGGGATTCTCCCAAGCCGTGCTGCCGGCGCAGGGCGAGCTCGACAAGGGCTCGCTCAAGCTCGAGCTCACGCGAATCGCGCACCTGAGAGAGCTTGCGGACGCGGGCCCGCCATGCGACTGACAGGTGGCCGCGTTGCCGACCTATATACCGCCGACACCGGGGGGGACCCATGCTGGGCCCGATCACATACCTCGACGCCGCGCTGATCGCCGTGTGCTTCATCTCCGGCCTATTGGCGATGTACCGCGGCTTTGCGCGCGAGATGCTGTCGATCGTGTCGTGGGCCGTGGCGGCGGGGGCGGTCCTCTACTTCGTGCTCAACTACAAGCCGTTCGCGCAGGACATGGCCCACCAGATGGGCACGCAGGTGGCTGTTGCGCAGATCGTGGTCGGCGCCGTCATCTTTCTCATCGTGCTGATCGTCGTCCACCTCATCACCGCGCGCATCTCCGACGCCATCCTCGACAGCCGCGTCGGCATGATCGACCGCGTGCTCGGATTCATCTTCGGCGTGCTGCGCGGATTCATCCTCATCGTCATCCCCTACATGTTCTATGAGGCCTTCTTCCCCGACACCAAGCAGCACTTCCCGTGGGTGCGCGAGGCGGCGACGCTGCCCTACATCAAGGCCACGGGCGATGCGCTGCGCGGCGTGCTCGAATCGCATCTGCCCTCTTCGCTGACGGCGCCGCCGGGCGAGCAGCCGCCGCCCCCTGAGGACCAGGGAGCCCTTGAAAATCAAGGGGGCGACGAATTAGCGCTTGAAGCAGGCGCGAAGTATCATATTTGTGTCACGTGGCAGACGCGCGCCAGCTGACCCCGGCGCGCAGCGTCAGCGTTAACGAATAGCGTACATTCGTCGGGCAGCGGCGGACACCAGCGGGAGGTGGCCAATGACCTATAGGCATGACGCCGGACCCAAACTGCGAGGTCCAGGCTACCTGCGCTACGGCGACGACAGGCTCCGCGAGGAATGCGGGGTCTTTGGTGTTTTTGGGCACCCCGATGCCGCCGCCCTCACCGCGCTCGGCCTGCACGCCCTTCAGCATCGCGGCCAGGAAGCCTGCGGCATCGTCGCCTACGACGGCAAGCAGTTCCACTCGGAGCGGCGCATGGGCCTCGTCGGCGACAACTTCTCGCGCGCCAGCGTCATCCAGCGGCTGCAGGGCAACTCCGCCATCGGTCATAACCGCTACTCGACCTGCGGCGACGCGGTGCTGCGCAACGTGCAACCGCTGTTCGCCGACATCGATACCGGCGGCTTCGCCGTCGCCCACAACGGCAACCTCACCAATGCGCTGACGCTGCGCCAGGAGCTCATCTCGTCGGGCGCGATTTGCCAGTCGACCTCCGATACCGAGGTCATTCTTCATCTGCTGTCGCGCTCGCACAAGCGCCGCATCGTCGAGCGCTTCATCGAGGCGCTGCGCCAGATCGAAGGCGCCTACTCGCTCGTCGGCTTGACCAACGACATGCTCATCGGCGCGCGCGACCCGATCGGCATCCGCCCGCTCGTCATCGGCCGGCTCGGCACCTCGTATGTGCTGGCCTCCGAAACGTGCGCGCTCGACATGGTGGGCGCGGAGTTCGTGCGCGAAGTGGAGAACGGCGAGGTCGTCGCCATCACGGAGGCGGGAATCGAGAGCCACCGCCCCTTCCCCATGCGCCCGGCGCGACCCTGCATCTTCGAATACATCTATTTCGCCCGCCCCGATTCCGTGATTGCCGGACGCACCGTGTACGACATCCGCAAGCAGATGGGCGTGCAGCTCGCGCGCGAGGCGCCTGCCATCGCCGACGTCATCGTGCCGATCCCCGATTCGGGCGTGCCCGCGGCGATCGGCTTCGCGCAAGAGTTCGGTCGTGCCCTTCGAGCTCGGCATCATCCGCAACCACTACGTGGGGCGCACCTTCATCGAGCCCGAGCAGCGCATCCGCGCACTCGGCGTCAAGCTCAAGCACTCGGCCAACGCCACCGTCATCCGCGGCAACAGGATCGTGCTCGTTGACGACAGCGTCGTGCGCGGCACGACCTCGAAGAAGATCGTGCAGCTCATGTACGAGGCCGGCGCCAAGGAGGTGCATATGCGCATCGCCTCGCCGCCGATCACGCACCCCGATTATTACGGCATCGACACCCCCGACAAGGTCGACCTGCTGGCTGCGAACAAGGACCTGGAGGGCATGCGCGCGTTTCTCGGCGCCGACTCGCTGGCCTTCCTTTCCGTCGACGGCATCTACCGCGCGGTGGGCCACGATCAGCGCGATGCGCGCAGCCCGCAGTTCACCGACCACTGCTTTACCGGCGAGTACCCGACCGAGCTCGTCGACCAGAACGGGCAATCCATGCCCCGCCAGCTCTCGCTCCTGGCCGAAGTGGGCTGAAACCCAAGGCCCCTGCGCGCGCCACGCGGCCCCGATAAGACTTGGGCCCCGAAAAGACTTGGGCCCCGTTAAGACGTGGTCCCCGTTGAGACAGCTCGCGGAACCGGAAACCAGGAATTGCGCTTGGACTTGCCTGGCTGGCGGCCTGCGGTTAGCAGTCGGCGGACAGCCGGCAGCCGTGTATCCTGGACCGCGTTATGAAAACCAAGAAGCCTTTCAAGGACCGCATTGCCCTGGTGACGGGCGCTTCGCGCGGGATCGGCCGCGCCGTTGCCCTGGCACTTGCCGAGCGCGGCGCCCACGTCATCGCCACCGCACGCACGAAGGGCGGGCTCGAGGAGCTCGACGACGACATCCGCGCCCGCGGGGGCAAGGCCACTCTGCTCGAGCTCGACTTGCGCAGCGGCGAAAAGATCGATCAGCTCGGACCGACAATCTTTCAGCGGTGGGGGCGGCTCGACATTCTCGTCGCCAACGCGGGAATACTGGGTCCCCTCTCGCCGCTGCATCACGTGACGGAAGACGCCTGGAACGCCGTCATAGCCGTCAATCTGACTGCCAACTGGCGCTTGATCCGCACGCTCGATCCGGTGCTGAAGCGCTCCGACTCCGGCCGCGCCGTGTTTGCGACGTCGGGCGAGGCGGCCGGGAAGCACGCCTACTGGGGCCCCTACGCGGTGTCGAAGGCGGGGCTCGAGACGCTGGTCAAGACCTACGCGCTGGAGCTCGCCGACACGCCCGTACGCGTCAACCTCATCAACCCGGGGGCGGTTGCCACGCAAATGCGCGCCAAGGCGTTTCCCGGCGAGGACCCCAAGACGCTGCCGGCGCCCGAGGCGCTCGTGCCCCTGTTCGTTGAGCTCGTCTCGCCCGAGTGCGATTTCAACGGGGACCTCATCGACTTCCGCGAGTGGGAGAAACACCGGCTCGCGGAGCCGAGCGACACCGACGCCTGAGGCTGCTCACCCGAACTCGATCACCATGCCGTCGTAAGCGGGCTCGACATTGGCGGGAAGCTCGCGTTTGAGCGCCTCGTAGTCGAGATCGGTGGTCATGTGCGTGAGCACGGCGCGCTTCGGATTGAGGCGCGCAATCCACGCGAGCGCACCCTTGACGTCGAAATGACTGGGGTGCGGGCTGAAGCGAAGTGCGTCGACGATCCAGACGTCGAGGCCCTGCAGCAGCGGGATGGAAGCCTCCGGCACGCCGCTGATGTCGGGGGAGTAGGCGAGCGGCCCGAACCGGAAGCCGAGCGAGGCAACCTCGCCGTGATCCTGCGCGATCGGCACGGCCTCGATGACGCCGGTCGGCCCTTCGAAAGCTACGGGCTCGGGCGGGGTGATCGTGTGCGCCTTGAGGATCGGCGCGTAGCTGGAGCCCGGAATCGGCATGAAGCAATAACGGAAGCGTTCCTCGAGGCTCGCCCGCGTGGCGGCGTCGGCCCAGACGCCGATGCGCCGTTTCATGGCGTAGGCGACCATGCGCAGATCGTCGATGCCGTGCGTGTGGTCGGCGTGGTCGTGGGTATAGAGTACGCCGTCGATCGCTTCGGCGCGCACGCTCAAGAGCTGCTCGCGCAGATCAGGCGGGGTATCGACGAGCACCGTCGTATGCCGCTCCCGCCCCATCCGCTCGACGAGCAGGCCGCAGCGCCGCCGCCGGTTCCTCGGATTGGCCGGATCGCATGCGCCCCACATCGCTCCGATGCGCGGCACGCCGCCTGAGGAGCCGCACCCGAGGATGGTGGCGCGAAAGCTCATGCCGCAGCGGTGTCCTTGGCGCCGGAGCGCGGAACTTTCTGAAACAGGCGGAAGAAGTTCTCAGTCGTCGCCGCCGCCAGCTCCTCGGCCGAAATGCCCTTCACCTCGGCGAGCGCGGCCGCGGTGTGCACCACGTAGGCCGGCTCGTTGGTCTTGCCGCGATAGGGCTCGGGCGCGAGGAAGGGAGCGTCGGTCTCGACGAGCAACCGGTCGAGCGGCACGGATCGGGCGATCTCGCGCAAAGCCTCCGATTTCTTGAACGTCACCACGCCCGTGAACGAGACGTAGAGCCCGAGCGCCAAGGCACGGGAGGCAAGGTCCGGCCCGCCCGTGTAGCAGTGCAGGATCGCGGGGAACGCCCCCTTGGCGTGCTCATCCTCCAGGATGGTGGCGGTGTCGGCGTCGGCGTCGCGCGTGTGGATCTCGAGCGGAAGGCCGGTTTCGCGCGCCGCCGCGATGTGGCGCCGGAAACCTTCCGCTTGCGCTTCCGGCGTCGAGTGCTTGTAGAAGTAGTCGAGGCCCGCCTCGCCGATCGCCACGACCTTGGGATGGCGCGAGAGGCGCACGATCTCGGGCAGCGGGATATCGAGCTCCTCGTGCGCATTATGCGGGTGCGTGCCGACCGAGCAGTAGATGTTGTCGTGGGCTTCCGCGATCGCCAGCAGCTCCGGCAGGCGGCGAATGCGCGTCGAGATCGTCACCATGACGCCCACTCCCGCCGACTTCGCGCGCGCGAGCAGCCCCTCGCGGTCCTCGGCGAGCTGGGGAAAGTCGAGATGGCAGTGATGATCGACGAGCTTCATGGCTTGGGTTTTGCTGACTTGGGCTTTTCCGCCTTCGGTTTCGCAGGCTTCTCCTTCGGCTTGGCGGCGGGCTTCTGGGGCGCCTTCGCCAGCGCCCTCCTCCACGTAGCGCGGGAAGACGCCCGCAGGCTCGGGCAGCGGCGTCCCGGCAACGAGCCGTCCGCCCGCGCCCAGCGCCTTGAATGTGTGGGCTGCGTCCGCCTGGCCCAAGAGGACGAGCAGCTTTTCGGCCGAGTGCGGCATCACGGGCGCGGCGAGGATGGCGATCTGGCGCACGACCTCGGCGGTCACGTAAAGGATGGTCTCCATGCGCTTAAAGTCGGTTTTCTTTTTCGCCCACGGCTCCTCGCCGGCGAAATAGCGGTTGGCGTCGGCGACGATCGCCCACACCGCGTCGAGGTATTTGGTGACCGCCTGCCGGTCCATCGCCTCGCGCGCCTTGGCGTATAGCGCATCGGCGCCGGCTAGGATCTGCCGGTCGGCCTCGGTGAAATCGCCGGGCTCGGGGACTTTCCCGCCGCAGTTCTTGGCGATCATCGACAACGAGCGCTGCGCGAGATTGCCCAGATCGTTCGCGAGATCAGCATTGATGCGGTTGGCGATCGCCTCGGGGCTGTAGTTGCCGTCGTGGCCGAAGTTCACCTCGCGCAGGAAGAAATAGCGCACGGGGTCGAGCCCGTAGGCGTGCACCAGATCGAAGGGATCGACGACGTTGCCGATCGACTTCGACATCTTCTCGCCCTTGCTCAAAACGAAGCCGTGGCTGAACACGCGGCCGGGCAGCTCCACGCCGGCCGACATCAGGAACGCCGGCCAGTAGACGGCATGAAAGCGCAGAATGTCCTTGCCGATGACGTGCACATCAGCCGGCCAGAAGCGCCAAAGATCGTCCGTCTCGTCGGGGAAGCCGACGCCCGTCAGGTAGTTCGTCAGCGCGTCGACCCACACGTACATCACGTGGGACGCGGCGTTCTTTGCCTCGGCGCGTTTTCCCGCCGGCACCGGAATGCCCCAGTCGATGGTCGTGCGCGAGATCGACAGGTCCTCGAGCCCGCCTTTGACGAAGCTCACGACCTCGTTGCGGCGCTCCGGCGGCAGAATGAAATCGGGGTGGGCGTCGTAGTAGGCGAGCAGTTTGTCCTGGTAGGCGGAGAGCTTGAAGAAATAAGTCTCCTCCTCGGTCCACTCCACCGGCGACCCTTGCGGACCCCGGCGCACGTTGTCGGGCCCGACGACTGTTTCGCCCTCGGCGTAAAACGCTTCATCGCGCACCGAATACCAGCCGCCGTAGTTCTTCAGGAAGATGTCGCCCGTCTTCTCCATGCGGCGCCAGATCTCCTGGCTCGCCTTGTAGTGGCGCTGCTCGGTCGTGCGGATGAAATCGTCGTTGGACAATCCCAAGCAGCCCCGCCATCTCGCGAAAGCGCTTGGTGTTGCGGTCGGCGAGCTCGCGCGGCGTCAGCCCCTCCTTGGTGGCCGTCTGCTTCATCTTGAGGCCGTGCTCGTCGGTGCCGGTGAGGAAAAACACATCCTTCCCGTCCAGGCGCTCGAAGCGCGCGATCGCATCCGTCGCGATCGCCTCGTAAGCGTGCCCGATGTGGGGCACCCCATTGGGATAGGAGATGGCCGTGGTGATGTAGAATTTCGTGCGCCCGCTCATGGGACTTAAGGTCCTCGTGCTGACAGATGGCAAAATGGCAGGGGTCGACCGTGGGCCGAGCGCCGTGGCTCGTCGCCTCACATTCGGGCTGAGGCCCGTGTTTCGTGTCTCGACCTGCGCATCAAGTATCTCTGCTAGGCGGGCTTGCGATCTTGCGCGGCGGCGGCAAGGCCACCCACGGTCTCCAAAATGAGCGACTTGCGATCGAGATTGAGCCCCAGCGTCTCAACCTTTTCGCGGCCAATTCTTTCCCACAGCGCGGCAAACGAGGCAAGCCGCCCCTCGCCCATGAGGCGGGCGGCAAGGTCGCGCTCCTCGGGCGCCCCCTCGCCCGTGGCTTGCGCGTGGATCAGGCGCCCGAGCAGGCTCAGCAACAGCTCGTAGAAGAGCTCAAAGCGCGCCTGGGCGGCAACGGGTTGCAGCTCGTCGGAGAGCGCGTGCACGGACCGCCAGTCGACGCGCGGCAGGCTCGAAGCAAGCTGGGTGATGCGCTGGTGCAGCTCCAGGCCGCCCGTGCGCCACAGGCCCAACAGGCGCGCGACGCTGCCTTCCGCGAGGCGTTCGAGCGTCGGCCATTCGGCGGCACTTGGAGCTTCCTCGCCGGCAGCTTGCAGAGCCTGTACGGCGGCGGCGCGCAAGGCTTCGCCGCCAAGAGGTTGCAGGGGTAGCATGCGGGCGCGCGAGCGGATCGTCGGCAGCAGCCGCCCCGGCGCCGACGCGATCAGCAGAAAGACCGTGCGCGGCGGCGGCTCCTCCAGGGACTTCAGCAGCGCGTTGGCGGCATTGACGTTGAGCTCGTTTGCTTCGTCGACGATGACGACGCGCCAGGCGTTCTCGGCTGCCCGATGCGCGAGGAACGATCGCAGGCGGCGCACCTCGTCGATGGGGATCGAGGCGGTGAACCGCTTGCCCTTCTCGTCGTAGGGGCGGCGGATGACGAGGAGGCCGGGATGGGACAGAGCGCGCACCTGGCGGCTGGCACTTGCCTCGGCCGGCACGGCGAGGCTTTCACCCCCCGGCGCCCGCTCCTCGGGCGCGGCGAGTGCGGCACGGGCGAACCGGTAGGCGAGCGTCGCCTTGCCGATCCCCTGCGGGCCGGCGAGCAGCCAGCCGTGATGCATGCGTCCGCCTTGCAGCGCCTGCGCCAGTGTGCGCTCGGCGGCCTCGTGCCCGAACAGCTCTTTGGTCTCGCGCGGGTGGGGAAAGCCTTCGAGACGGTCCGCTTCGGGCGAAGCCTCGATCTGCGCTGCTGCGGGGGCGCGCGCCATCAGGCGGTCTCTGCCAGCAGCCGCGCCGCCACCGCGCTCCAGATGGCTTCGGCGACCGCCTGCTCGTCGGCCGTGGCGTCGACCAGCACGCAGCGTTCGGGCTCTGACGCCGCGAGCGCGGCAAACGCCTCGCGCAGCTTCCAATGAAACGCCAAGTCGCGCTTCTCATAGGCGTCGGGCTCGTTATCGTCGCGGCGCGATCCCATGCGTCGATCCTGCGCCCGTCCAAGTCCGAGCTCGGCGGGAAGATCGAGGATCAGCGTGAGGTCGGGGCTGGTTGGCGAGACGACGATCTCTTCCAGCGCGTCGAACACCTCAGGCGGCAGCCCGCCGGCCTCGCTCTGGTAGACGCGGGTGGAATCGGAGAAGCGGTCGCAGATCACCCAGTAGCCTGCATTGAGCGCCGGCCGGATCGTCTTCTCGAGATGATCGGAGCGCGCCGCATAAAAGAGCAGCGCTTCCGACAGCGCCGAGTGCGCAGGCGTCTCGGGATCCAAAATGAAGGAGCGCAGCTCCTCGGCGAAGGGCGAGCCGCCGGGCTCGCGCGTCAGCACCACCTCGATGCCCTGCGCGCGCAGCCGCCCGGCGAGTTCGCGCGCCTGGGTCGACTTGCCAGAGCCTTCGCCGCCTTCGAACGTGATGAACTTTCCTGCCGTCATGCACCCGACCCGAGGAAGCCCGAAAGGAGCCCCGAATTGCCGCGCGACCCGCCTCGCGAAAGCCGCGAGAAAGCGTCGCCCGCGTGGGTATCATGTCGCACGACAGCGAGCTAGAGCGTGACCCAGCTCAAAGCGAGATGGGCTAGCAAGTCGAGGCCGCGGCGGACGAGACCGCCCGGCTCCACGTCCTGGGCCGCATAGAGCGGCACCTCGTTGACGGCGTTGGTCTGGCTCGTGACGCGCAGCATCGCCACCTGGTCGCCCTTCTTGATCGGCGGCTTCAAGGGACCATCGTAGGTGATCTCCGCCTTGAGCCGCGGATTGGCCGGCACGCGCGGCAAGGTCACCGTGACGGGCCCTTTGCCGGTCAGCGGCACATAAAAGCTTTCTCCGCCCCACACGCGCGCCATGCCGACCGTCTCGCCCGCGTCAAACAGCTTGAACGGGGCAAATCCGCTGAAGCCCCACTCGAGCAGCCTGCGCGCTTCCGAGCCCGACTGCTCCGACGACGTCAGCCCCATGAGGACGGCGATCAGCCGCTTGCCGTTCTGCACCGCGGAGCCGACGATATTATAGCCGGCCTCCTTGAGGCTCCCCGTCTTGAGCCCGTCGGCGCCGATGTCCAAGAACAGCAGCGGGTTGCGGTTGCGGAATTTGAACTTGCGGTAGTCGAATTCCTTCTGCGCGAACCTCGTGTAGAATGCGGGGTGCTCCTTGATGATGTAGCGGGCGAGCATCGCCATCTCGCGCGCCGTCACCAGATGCTCGGGGTCATAGAGCCCGCTCGGATTCTTGAAGACGGACTTGGTGAGCCCGATGCGGCGCGCCTCGACGTTCATGCGCTTGGCGAACTGCTCCTCGGTTCCGCCCATGCCCTCCGCCACGGCGATCGCCGCGTCGTTGGCCGACTGCACGATCATGCCCTGCAGCAGCTCATCAAGCGTCGCGCTGGTGTTCACGGGCACGAACATGGACGACGTGCGCGAGGGCGCGCCGCCCGTCCTCCAGGCGTGCACGCTCATGACGAACTCGTCTGAGAGCTTGACACGGCCGTCCTTGATCGCCTGGAAGACCAGCTCGGCCGTCATCAGCTTGGTGAGGCTCGCGGGCGGCAGGAGCTCGTCGGCATTGTGCTGATAGAGAATTGCGCCGAAGTCGGCGTCGATCAGGATCGCAGCCTTCGCGCGCGTTCCGAAGTTGGTGCTCTCTGCGGCCAAGGCGCGTCCGCAAACGAACGTCGCAAGCGCCATAGCAAGGAGCACGCCGGCCCGGAAAAAGGCCTCGCGAAAGCGGCAATTGACCAGGAAGGGCATGGCTGCCTTTGAGCTTATTGGGATGCCGGACGACTATCAAATCAGTGCGCGGGCGGTGTCAACGGCGTAAGCCTACTTGCCACCCTCTACGGCGGCAGCAGCCCGCGCAAGGCTCGGAAACCGAGCCATTTGTGCTGCGGCATCTTCGGCCGCGTTGCCAAGCGGTCCCACCACCACCTGGAAATGGGGCTCAGCCGGCGTGCCCGCCTGCTCGACGGACGCCGGACCCAAATGCGCCAGCTCATGGCGCATGCGCTCGGCCTCCGCGCGCGTCGAAAACGGGCCGACTGAGACGCTCTGGCTGTCGGGGCCGCCAAGGGACGTGCGTCCCGACGCAGCGCCATCGCGCGCGTCCCCATCCAACTGCCGGCGGTAGCTCGTGACCGACCAGGCCGGCGCCGATTCGGAAACAGCGACGGCCCCCGTCGAGATGGCGGTGCCGGGATGGCTCGCGACCTTCAGGTCTCCCTCGTACCAGGACTGGGCAGCCAGATGACGGCGCTCCGCTACGTCGTTGCCGTCGAGCGGCGCCCGCCCCGCATAGCGCAAGCGCACGTGGGCGAGCCCGTGGCCGGAAAATCCGAGCTCGGTTGCCGACCGCCGCGACAGGTCGATCATGCGGTCCTTGACGTAAGGACCGCGGTCGTTGATCCGCACGAGGATAGTGCGGCCGTTGTCGAGATTGGTGACATAGGCGTAGGACGGCAGCGGCAAGGTCGGATGCCCGGCCGTCAGGGCGTTCATGTCGTAGATTTCGCCGTTGGCGGTGCGGCGCCCGTGAAAGCCACCGCCATACCAGGACGCCGTGCCGGAGCGTTCATAGTGCTCCACCTCGTGGGGGACGTACCAGCGGCCCGCGACTTTGTAGGGGTTGCCCACCTTGTAGATGCCGCCGCCTTTGGGGCCCGACGACGTGGCTATTTCGCTGGGCTTGGCGCCAACGCCCAGTGCCGGGGCGGGCGCGGAGACGAGTTGCGAGCACGCCCCGAGCGGAATGGCTAAAAGCGCGATGAGAGTTGCAGCGCGAAGCGGGACGGCCTGCGCGGCGCTCGGCGCGAACGGCCTATCGTCGGGATGCTCTTCGCTAGCGGCCCCGAGGCCGGCGCAAGACAGCTGCATGCCGTATCCGACCCCCCGGTCGAAATGTCCCGGCCCTCCCTCGCACGACAGCTTCGGGGCACAGATCGACGCCGGGACACCTCGACGGTGACAAACAGTGGTTACTAATGTGTTAACGCGCGGGTTGAGGGGCGACGACCGCGCCTGTAGTGTCCGCGGCTGCGATCGGCGCGGGCTCAGCTGGATGGGTGGCCGAGTGGTTTAAGGCACCGGTCTTGAAAACCGGCGTGGGTGCAAGCCCACCGTGGGTTCGAATCCCACCCCATCCGCCAGCGGCACTTGATTTCCATCGCAATATTCAGCTTTCCCGGCTCTCACCCCACCACCTCGCCCCAACGACAGTTTCCAGCCCCCTTGATCCGCCTTCCACGACAAGCCGACCAGGGTCATAGGGCAGGAAGTCATCGAGATGCAGCCTCTGCTCGTCACTTCTTCCGCGACCTCGTGCGGCGGCTGAGGAGAAAACCTGCTCCGGATGGACGCTCATGGTTCAAGGTCGGGTCTACGATCCGGGCCGACGCCATGGCAGCGCTCTTTCTCCGGCGCAGAAGATATTCACCGACGCGCGCAATGTTGCCCGGCACTTTAACTGCTGCCAAATATGAACGCGTTAGCCTGCTTTCCCAATGAGGAGAGCAAGCATGTATTCAGTGGAAGAAGCAGTGGCCCGCTGCTTTCCAGCCGGTTCGGGTTACGATCGCAACCAGGCAAAACGGCTCATCGGCTGGCTCGACAGCTGTGGCTATGTGGTGATCGCCAAGGAGCAGGTCAGCGGCCAGCAGCCTATTGCGGTTTCGAGCGCCAAACCGCTTCCGGCGTGCCTGAGAATTGAGCGCTTCTAGCGGCCCCGCGTGAAAACTGCTCCCTCCGCAATTAGAGGGCGGCTCTTGTAGTCCAATCCTACAAGGGTCTGGGCATTTGTAGCTCGCCGGCCGAGCGGCAACGATGCTTTCCGACCTTGGCACGCCGAGGTTTCGCGGAGCCCGTCAGCCCCGGCCGCTTCCCGTTCTTTGATGCTCGGCGAAGTTGTCCCGCAGCTCCCGCTCCCAGGACGGCAGCGTCACACTAAAGACGGTTCCGCCGCCGCGGGCCGGCGCGCAACTGACATCACCGTGGAGCCTGCCGACGATCTGTTTCACGATGCTGAGCCCCAGACCCGTGCCGCGCTTGGTATCGGCGCGCCGGGTGTTCACCTGTACGAACTTGTCGAAGACGCGGTCCTTGAACTCGGCCGGGATGCCGGGCCCGTGGTCGCGGACGTGAATGCTGATCGTGCCCTGCCGGTTCTCGATCGTTACGGCCACCGCGGCGCCGCGCGGCGAAAACTTGACGGCATTCGACAGGAGATTGCTGATGACCTGCGCGAGCCGCACAGGGTCGGCGCGCACCGTTCCTCCTTCTGCGTCGCCGTCGAGCCGGATCTGGACGCCGAAAGGATCAGCGAAGCTCTGGGTCGCGGCGATCTCCTTCTCGACGATGGCATGCACATCGACCTGCTGCAGTTCGAACACCATCATTCCGCAGGTGAGCTTCTCCAGGTCCAAAAAGTCGTTAATGAGCAGAAGGAGCCGCTCGCAGTTGGCATCCGCGATCTTGAGCAGGCGCGCTGCTGCATCGGGCAAGGCGCCGGCCGCCCCACTGGCAACGAGTGACAACGTTCCGGTGATGGCGGACACCGGCGTGCGCAGCTCGTGGCTCAGCGTCGCAATGCATTGATCCTTCAACTGCTCGGCGTGCCTTACCTGGGTGATATCCCGGGTAATCCCGACGATGCCGGTGATCGCCCCGTGGGAATTGCGCAGCGGGGCTTTGGTGGCGGACAGCCATCGCACGCTTCCGTCCTCGCCAACGCTCTCCTCGATGCGATCGATCAGCGGCTCGCCGGTCACGAGCACGCGCGTGTCCTCCTGGCGCCATATGCGCGCGCGTTTGGCGGAAACGAAGCGATCGGCCGCCTTGCCGACGGCATCGTCCGGCGCGGCCAGGCCCAGAATTTTGCCCTCGGCTTCGTTGAGGCAAAGGTAGCGGCGGCGCGCGTCCTTGAGGTAGATGCCGTCCGGAAAGTTGCTCGCCATCAGCTGCGACAGGTGCCGCTGCCCGAGTTCCGACTTCTCGTGGTGTGGCGATCCGATGGGGGCGAGCATTCCGATGTCCGGCGCGGTAATTTCAAAGTTGAACTATCCTGCCCGGCATGGGTAAACAATAAGCGGACGGAGGACGGGAAAAACACCTTTGCGCTCACGCTGAAGAAGGTGGGTTGTCCCCTGTCCACTATCGGACATCGCGTGCATAGGCTACCCGAGGCGCTGATCGGGAGCGGGTGAAGGCGGCAAGATGCCCTTGCCTCTCACGACTTCTCGGGGGCGCCCAGCAATTCGGCGAAATAGCCGCTCAGCAGGCGATCGCCGGGGTCCCACACGCGCCGCACTGCAGCGAACTCCCGCCATCGCTGACCGTAGGCCTTGTGCACCTGGGCGGGCGTCAGGTGCTTCGTCTGATTGAACAAGGGATGGCCGTCATGCGCGCTTGCAAACGCGTTGAACGCCTTCAGGAAGTCATCCCAGCCCGGCCCCCCGGTCGAGACGGGATCGATGCTCATGGCGGGGGCGTCGTGGGAGAATGACAACAGCGCGTTGCGATCCTGAACGAGCCTGTAGCCCACGGCCGGTAGATCGCAGCGAAAGCCCGTCCTCTGCGCGTGCTCGTGACAGAAGCGGACATAGGCATCGAGCACGTCGAAGTAGCCCGCCTCGTCAAACGACCACATGGAGAACACGAACTTGTAGCGTCCCGGCTTGTCGGGATGGCGGATGATCTGGGCCTCCGGCTGCGTGAGCTTGCCGCCGACGATCCAGCAGGTGCCGCGCCTGATCATGCGGTCGACCACACGTCTCAGCGCGTGCTCGACGCGCGCGGTCGGCGAGACGCGGCCGATCAATTCCGCAAACATCGGACCGAGGCTGCGCCAGAACGCGTTGCGCAGCCACCATCGCCCCGAGGACGTCGGCTGGGCGCCCGGGACCTCGCGCCGGATTTCGACCATCACCCGGTCCGCGAAGGGATAGAAGTACATCATCAGCGCGTAGTCCTGCGCGACGAGCTCCGGTACGACGGCGCGGAACTGCGCGAACGAATAGCTGCGGTGCTCCGCGAACACGGGCGTCAACGGCTTGGTGCGCAGCGTCACCTCCACGATCGCGCCGAGCAGTCCGTAGCTCGAGCGCAGGAGGCGCATTTCCTCGGGATGCCGCGCCTCGGTGTAAAGCGCGACGCTGCCGTCCGCGCGGACGACCTTGACGCCAGATACGAAGGAGCTCACCTGGCCCCACTGCGAGGTCCCGATGAGCGAGCTGTCTTTCGTCGCCGCGCAGGCGACGGCGCCGAGCGTCACGGTGCCGATCTCGGTGTTGATGTGGAACTGCTTGCCGCGGCGGGCGAGCGCCTCGGCCACGTCGATGTAGAGCGCGCCGGCCTCGGCCGTGACGAAGTCGTCGCCGATCTCGATGATGCGGGTCATGCCCGTCATATCCAGCATCGTTCCGCCCTCGCCGGCGGAGCACGGCGCCGGCGAGTGCAGCTTGCCGACCGTTCGCACCGGTGCGGGGTAGCTGCGCGCGTCGGCCATGACGCGGACGACGTCGTCCACCGTTCGCGGCCTGACGATCACGGCGGGCCGATAGGTGACGCCGCCCTCCCAGTTGGTGATGCCTTCGGCGGCCTGCGAAGTTTCGCACGGCTCCGCGACCAAGGCGGCCGTGCTCGCCAGCTTCAGCAGCGCGGCGGCTTGGGGCACGAGAAGCATGTGGCCAAACACCGTCATAACTCTTTACCGAAACTCTTTACCGAGCCGGACCACGGGCGGCCATGCGCTGGCCGATGACAATGAGACGGGCCGCGCGCTCGGCGGCATCCTGCAAGTACTGGCGCGACTTCGCGATCGCCACGTCGAGCGGCATGGCGTTGGGCGTCGCCGACTCCAGCCCGTCGATGCCGTGCGCGAACACGCCTGCGGCGTCGTCGGCCAATCCTCCGCCGATCGCCACCACCGGCACGCCGTGCTTGTGGGCCGCCGCCGCCACGCCCGACGGCGTCTTGCCGAACGCAGTCTGGAAGTCGACCCGGCCTTCGCCCGTGACGGCGAGATCGGCGCCCTGCATCTGCTCCTCGAGCCGGGTGGCGGCCACGACCAGCTCGATACCGCGCTTCAAGGTGGCATTCGTGAAGGCCATGAGGCCGGCTCCGATGCCGCCGCCTGCGCCGGCGCCGGGACGGTCCGCGACGTCAGCGCCGATCGACCGTTTGATGATGTGCGCGAAGTGGGCAAGATTCTTGTCGAGCCGCTCGACCATCTCGGGCGTTGCGCCCTTCTGCGGACCATAAACGCGCGAGGCGCCTTTCTCCCCGCACAAGGGATTGGTGACGTCGCACGCAACCGAGATGCGCACGCGCGCAAGGCCCGGATTGACCGCCGACATGTCGACGGCTTGAACGGCGTCGAGATCGCCGCCGGCGATGAGATCCCGGATGGGCGCGCCTCCGAAGTTGAGGAATCGCACGCCCAGCGCCTGTGCCAGTCCGGCGCCGGCGTCGTTCGTCGCCGACCCGCCGATCCCGAGGATGATCTCGTCGACGCCGCGCTTGATCGCATCGGCAATGAGCTCGCCCGTACCGTAGGTGGTCGCGATCAGAGGATTGCGCTGCTCTTTGGGCACCAGCGGCAGCCCGGAGGCCTCCGCCATCTCGATTACGGCGGTGCGCTTGTCGCCCAGCAGCCCGTAGGAGGCCCGCACCTTGACGCCGAGCGGCCCCGATACCTCGCAACTGACGATCTCGCCGCCGGTCGCATCGACGAGCGACTGCACGGTGCCCTCCCCGCCGTCGGCCATCGGCACCTTGACGAAAGTGGCGTCCGGCCAGACGCGCTTGAGCCCGGTCTCGATCTCGCTCGCGACCTCGAGCGACGTCAGGTTCTCTTTGAAGGAATCGGGGGCAATGACGATCTTCATTAAGCGCTTCTTCTCGCGGAGGCTTCGGCTGCCAAGAGCTAGTCGGCGACAGAATACGGGGAAAGACCGCACTGTGTCGCGCCAATCTAAAGATTGGCTATCTCCCGAGACGGTTCCCCAGCCCGATTGGGGCTCTTGGTTAAGGATCAGCTCAAGCGCGGCGCTGTCAGTCCCCGAGGTCCTGGATGGCGTCCGACTCCACGATGTGCACGCCCGGCTCCGCTTTTTCCGCGCACGCCAGCATGGCCTTAGCGACGGTGCCGGTCGGGACCGCGCGGTATCTCCGCAAGGGGCCGAGCATCAGGGGGCCGACGACGCTGAGCGCCCTGTTGCCGATCCGCTCGGCGAGCCGGAATTCGTCACGCTCGCCTTTGAGCAGCGAGGGACGCAAGATGTAGGTCGCACGCACCCCGGCCCCGGCGACGCCCTCTTCCATCTCGCCCTTGGTCCGCAGATAGACGCTCGAAGAGCCCGCGTCCGCGCCGAGCGAGCTTATGGCCACGAAGGCGTCCGCCCGGTGCCGAGCAGCCCACAGCGCCAGCGCCACGGGGATATCCCGATCGACGCGTTGAAAGGCCGGCGTCGAGCCCGCCGTCTTTTGCGTCGTTCCGATGCAGCAGAAGACCGCGTCAACCGGCTCTGCAAGGGCCACGTCCGCGAGCTTGGCGAAATCCAAGAGCCGCTCCTCGACCTTCGCGATCTTGGCGAACTGCGTCGGCCGGCGATGCAGAACGATGACCCGGCCGTAGCGCTGCGAAGCGGCGATGAGCGGGGTGAGCTTGCGCCCGATCGCTCCGGTGGCGCCGACGATGACCGCCGTCCGTGTCGTCATGAGAGTTTCCCCGCACCATCCCGGACCCGATCGTGCAACGGGCGCCTCGCGCCAACTTAGTCGCCCGCGCCGTTAGCGTCCATTTATTGCCCCCGCTTGGCGCGGGGAGGCTATGATCGCGAGCGTCAAACAAGCCTGGAACGGAGCCCTACGGCAATGGCAATCTTCACGGTCCAGCGGGGGAAGCGCTACCGCGCCATCATTGCACTCGGCCTCATCGAGCAATTCGCCGACAACGCGACGATCGCCTCCAAGCTACGTGATGCAGGTTTTTCCGATGTGCACGTCTCCGGCGCCGGGGCTAAGCGCACCGCCGAGGCGATGTGGGTCGACGACGACGCGAGTGCCGCGCTGCCGCACCAGATCAGGTCCGTCGTCGAAATCGCCTAGCTCAGGATCGCGCCCGGTACGCGTGGAGCGAGCGGTGCAGGGCGAGACCGATGAGATAAGCCGCCGCGGCGAGCAGCACCGCTTGGCTCCAAAGGCTCGCGGGAAACCCGTGCCGAACGGCCGCCACGGCCGCGATCGCCCAGAGCAGCGTCACCGCCAACGTGGTCACGCGGAGCCTCACGACGCGCAACGGGTGCACCCAGCGCATCGGCACGAAGGTCAGCGCCACGCAGGCCGCGACAATCGCGTAGGTCGCCCACTGCGGCACGCTCAAGGCGAAGAGATAGAAGGCGACGATGTTCCAGATCGCTGGAAAGCCGATGAAGCTGTAGTCATCGCCCTTGCTCGCCAGATCGGAGAAATGGAACAGCGAGGACACCAGGATCGCGGCGGCGAGCAGCAGGCCCGCCGGGCCCTCGAGGAAGCCCGCGCGCACAAGCGCCAACGCCGGCACGAAGACGTAGGTCACGTAGTCGACGACGAGGTCGAGGCGTTCGCCGCTGAAGCGGGGCAACCGCTCCTCGACCTTGGTGAGGCGCGCAAAGCTGCCGTCGATAGCGTCGATGAAGAGCGCAACGCCCAGCCACGCGAACATGCGCTCCCAGGCACCGTCGAAGGCAGCGAGCGCCGCCAATAGCCCGCAGACGGCGCCGAGCGCGGTGAACAGGTGCACGCCGGCGGCGGCGAGGCCAGCAACCCGATTTCTTGCCACGACCGCTCACCCCACCCGCGCGTTCGACCTCGGAGCACCGGCACCGCCGGCCGGCGCTCGAGGCGCCGGCCTTGGCCTTGCGACTAGGCTTGCGTACTTAGGGCGCTGGTGCGGTATCGGCCGGCTGATCTGCGGGAGCCGGAGCGGCCTCGGGTGCCGGAGCGCTCTCGGGAGCCGGAGCGGTCTCGGCGGCAGGTGCCGGCTCGGACATCGGGGCCGGAGCGGCCTCGGGGGCCGATTCCGGTTCGGTCATCGGGGCCGGCTCGGTCATCGGCTCCGACGTTGCGGCCGGCTCGGTCGCCGCCGGGGGCGACGCCATCTCAGGCCCCGCCATCTTGGCCGGAACCAGGAGCATGTAGGCCAGCACGGCGATAACCACCGCGATGGCGGCCACGACGATGGTGCGCGTGTCGATGTTCATAGCTTCCTCCCTGCGTTGACCCCGGCACACTAAGCCGCCAGCGCCGCAAATGCGAGGAATGGAGCCGACGCAATCAGAAGCGGTGCTTGACCGTGCCGCGGATCATCAGATCGTCGTCGGGACTGGGCGCGGCCTCTGGCGCTCCGTCCGGCTGCTTCTGCTCGGCCGCTCCGTAGAGCAGCTCCAGGCCGAAATCCATCTTGGGCAATACGCCAAGCTTGCCGAGACCCGGGATGCGGATTTCGGTTCCGGTCTCGGGCTTGGCCGCCGTCTCGTCGGACAGGCCGAGGGCCTTTTCCGGCGATGCTGCCGCGGGCGATTGCGGCTGTGCTTGGGCCGGTGCCGCGGCGGCTCCGTTCTGTTCCTGGAACGCGTACGCACTGGTGCCGGCGCTTAGTGCCAGCCCCAACGCCAGTCCAACGACCAACCCGTTCCTCATGTCACTTGTGTCCCTACGGCGCGACGCATTCATTCATCAGCTGTGAAAATGCTGCCTCGTCTCTATTAAGACAAGGATGTTTTAGGCAGCCTTAAGCCCGAGTAAACGTTTGTCCGGCGAGTGTGTTTTATCGGCCATGTTGCAGGGAGGCCACATAAAACACGGGCGTCGCGGCTTTCCCCCGAAAAGACCCTGCTATCCCCCAAAAAGGGAAAGGAGCCGCCCGTTTCGGGGCGGCTCCTTCCGGTCCGGGAGTAGGCTTGCGTGGACCTTAGATCTGGATCCTCAGAACTGGATCCTGGCGCCGGTGATGACCATGTCGAAGTCGTCCAGCGAAACGACCATTCCGCCGGCGTTGGTGTAGTCGCCTTCCGCGTGCCGGTAGATCGCATATAGATCCATGGCAGCCGCCTCGACGTTCTGCACGACGCCACCGGCCCAGAAGTCGATGTCGGCGCCCCAGTGTGGTGCCAGGGTTGGCGCCCGGATCGTCATGGCGGTACTCGCCAAAGACCGTGGTCTTGCCGAGCGGCATCCACTTCTTCTCGATACCGGGCTGGATGAGCCAAGTCGTGCTCGTATCATCTCCGGCAAATGTAGGAGTATCGATCTGCTGCCAGCCATAGCCGCCGAACACGTAAAGGCCGGTGGGCATATGCAGTGACGGTCGCGCCCGCACCGAACCAATGGCATTCGAAGTCGCCGTCGGGCCACCGCAGCTCGTGCCCACGTCTCGGTTATCATCCGTGCTTTGACCGTATCCGGCCTTGGCGGTGAGATCGAAATCGCCGAGCTTGCCGTTATAGGTAGGCGCCAACATCCCACAGATCGTCCTCGCCCCACGCGGCGCTGACGAGAAGCCGGAGAATGTCGGCGAAGTCATATCGGACGACGTTCGCGGCGTCCGCTTTGGCCCGGCGTCGAGTTGTTGAACCCGCGCAGGATGTTCTTCCAAGTCGTTTGCCCGGAGTGCCGTTCGACAACAGCGTTGAACGACCCCATCGCGACGGCAGCGGCCTCAAAGTCCGAGTAGTTCCGAGTGTTCACGCCATCCGCGTCGTCAACGGCGTGGTAGCTCGCCGTGCCGTTCTGTCCGACCGCGAACCGAGCCGAGCTTCTTGCTCTTCAGGTACCAATAGCTCTTGCGGATGGCGAGCGCTGTTGGACTGAAACCTGTAGCTGTCTGGCTGAATGCACCCGAGTCGCCACCCTTGATGCCGATTTCGATCACGTAGCCGGCCGACCAATCGGCGTTGATTTTGGCGTCGCCCGAGAACTTGAACCGAGATTGCTCGAGCCCGTTCGTGCCGACGTAGGCGTTCTGCTCCGTCCCGTCGTCCCAGAAGAACACCGCTTCGTTGACCCAGCCCGAAATCTTCAGGCTGACCTTGCGGTTGCCCTTGCGGGCGGCCGTGGCCTCGAGCTCAGCAACCCGCTCTTCCAGATCGGCGCAGCAATCGCCGCCCATATCTGCAGCTTTCGCCGATACGCTCCCACCGAGGATAACGCCACCGGCCACGAGAATGGTTGCCCACCCCGCTGGCTTCCCTACTCCCCCGAACATACGCAACTCCTTCGAAGTACGCCTCAACAAGGCCTTCGACGACGCAACTGTTACGCAACCCGTGCACACAACTACGCGACGACGCCGCTCGGCCCCCGTTCCGCCGCTTAACGCACTAGCCGGCGGGAACCTTGCTGCCCCAGGAGTACCCGAGTGATTCGGAGGTGGTAAACGGCTAAACGCCGTATGACAGTTTGTGACGAAAACGCCGTGTCGCACCAAGCACGGGACCCTTGGAAACCCCCGCAAAACGCCTAAAATGGGCGCGAAAGGGCGCGAACGGCACTGTCATGAAAAACGATGTTCACTTCGATTTGGCCGTCGTCGGCGGCGGTCCGGCCGGTTTGGCGGCGGCTCTAAGCGCGGTCAGGGCCGTATGCACGGCCGCCAAAAGCGATCCAGAAGCGGACCAAGCCGTATGCACGGTCGCCCTGATCGCGCCAGCGCCGGCCATGCCCGACAACCGGACGGCGGCGCTCTTCACCGGCTCGGTGCAGCTTTTGCGCAACCTCGGCGTGTGGGAAGAATGCCACGGCGCCAGCCAGGCGCTGACCGCGATCCGCATCATCGACGACACCGGCGCGCTGCTGCGCGCGCCCGAGGTTCTGTTCTCCGCCGCCGACGTCGGCCTTGAGGAGTTCGGCTTCAACGTGCCCAACGCGGTGCTGAGCGAAGCCCTTCGCCGGAAAGCCGCCGCGTCGCCCGCGATCACCCTGATCGAGACGGGCGTTGAGCGCCTCGACCTCGGCCCCGACGGCGCGAGCCTGCAGCTCGCGGACGGACGCACGGCGCACGCACGCCTCGTCGCCGGCGCCGACGGCCGCAACTCCCTGTGCCGGACGGCGGCGGGAATTCCGGCGTCAACCTGGCGCTATGAGCAGAGCGCCGTCACCTGCACCTTCGCGCATCAACGCGCGCACGACGGCGTGTCGACCGAGTTTCACCGCCGCGCCGGCCCCTTCACGGTCGTCCCCTCGCCCGGGCGCGCCTCGAGCCTCGTCTGGGTCGAGGCGCCTGCCGTCGCGCAGCGCCTTGCCCGCCTCGACGACACAGCGTTCCGCGGTGCGCTCGAAGCGCGGCTGCAGGGTCTGCTCGGCCCCGTCGGCGAGATCGGCACGCGCGGGCTCTTTCCTCTTACCGGCCTCACCGCCGACGTCGCCGGACGCAACCGGGTGGCGCTTGTCGGCGAGGCGCTGCACGTCATTCCGCCGATCGGCGCGCAGGGCCTCAACTTGGGATTCCGCGACGCCGCCGTCCTCGCCGACTGCGTGAGCGATGCGCTGGCCGAGGGCCGGGACATCGGCGCGCCCGAAACGCTCGCCGCCTACGCGCGGGCGCGCGCAGCCGACGTCGCCTCGCGGGCCTGGTCGATCGACCTGCTCAACCGCAGCCTCATCTCCGGCTTCCTCCCCGTGCAGCTCCTGCGCGGGGCAGGCCTGCATGCGCTCAAGGCCATAAGCCCCTTGCGCCGCCTTGCTATTCGCGAAGGGCTGGCGCCGTCGTTCGTGACGCCCCGCCTGATGGCCGCCCCGCAGGCCGGCCCGGCGCAAAGCCCTTGACGGCGACGGCGCCGCGTTGGCATCACCGCGTGGCGGCAATCAACCTCCAGCGGGACCGATGACGATCAGCACCGGGTTGCGCGACCTGCAGTGGCGCCTCGAATACGGGGTGCTTCGCCTCGTCGCCGGCTTCTTTCGCGCGCTCCCCTTGCAGGCCGCCACCAACGCGTCGGCGTTCTGCTGGCGCCGGCTCGCGCCCATCATCAACCCGAAGCGCCACAACCGCGCGCTGGCAAACCTCGCCATCGCCTTTCCCGAGAAGAGCGAGGCCGAGCGATCCGCAATCGCGCTCAAGCACTGGGAGAACCTCGGGCGCGTCATGGTCGAGACCATGCGCATCGACCGCTTCCTGGCCGAGCCCGAACGCGTCGACATCGTCAGCCAGAACATCTTCTCGCGCTACAAGGACAAGCTCGGGGCCGCCGTCGGCATCAGCTTGCACATGGGCAACTGGGAGCTCGCGATCCTGCCCTTCACGTGGGCCGGCGCCAACCCGGCCGCCGTCTACCGCTCCGTGACGAACCCCTATGTCGACCACTACCTGCGCACCCAGCGCAAGGACCTCTATCCCGACGGCCTGTTCGGGCGCGGCATCGTCGGCGAGCACGGCGACGACCAGAAGACAGCGCGCGCGATCATGGACTTCGTGCGCCGCGGCGGCCGGCTCGGTCTCGTCTGCGATCTCTACGACCGCACCGGCGTGCCCGTCCCATTCTTCGGCAAGGAGGCGAGGACGCAGGCGATCGGCGTCATGATCGCGCGGCGCGTGGGCGCGCGCATCTGGCTGTCGCGCTGCAAGCGCATCGGCACGTCGAGCCGCTTCGAGATCGAGCTGAAGGAGTTGCGCGTGCCGCGCACGCCGAACCAGTCGGAAGACATCCGCTGGACGCTTGTCCACATGCAGGAGCAGTTCGAAGCGTGGATCAGGGAAGCGCCCGAGCAGTGGATGTGGTCGAACCGCCGCTGGAGCTGAGCGCGCCCGTGCGCGACTGCCCCTAGGTAGGCCGCTCCGCATTTTCAAAACTGATGCACTGTCTATTGCCGCCCGTGCATTGACATATGCCGCTACGGCATGAAGCTCGCGATCGCAGACTGCGCTGAGCGGGAGGCGGCCCATGAGCGATAAAACCGGCGATCAGAGCAGCGATAAAACCGGCGATCAATCCGGTGATCGAGCCCGCGATAAAGCCAACCAAGCCGCATCGATCGCCAAACGATGGATCACGTCGGCGCGGGCGCGCTGGAGATCGGCGCTGCGCAGCCGCCTCATGCCGCTCGGCGCCGTGACGACAGCGCTCGCGTTCCTCGCGGTCGTCTATCTCGGCTACGACCTCGCCAAGGGCACGCTGCAGCCGTGCGAGGCGATCTTCCAGGCGAGCGCGGTCGGTCTCAAGACGAAGATCAGCTTCCTCAAGACGGAGGGCGAGCTGGAGATCGGCCGCGAGCAGCTGGCCGAGCTCGACGAGCGCGGGCAGATGGCGGCGCTCAATCTCAAGACCTGCTGCACGGTGCTCGACGCGGGCCGTCTCGACCCCGAGCAGTTCCTGCAGTGCAAGGGCTCGGCGCGTGCCTATGACGCGCAGCTCGCCGACATCGCAGAGCTGGTGCGCAAGGCGGTCAAGGACGGCATCACCACGAGCTCGATCGCGGCGGGCGCCGCGGCGGCGACCGTCCCGCCGCAGATCCCGGCCCCGCCCCAGATCAAGGAGCAGGTCAAGGAGAAGATCGACAGCGGGATCGCCGCGGCAAAGGAGATCTCGCGCAGCTTCAATCGCGAGGTCGTCGCCGTGCGCAAGGCGCAGGCGCTGGAGCAGCTCAAGGCCACGCCGCCAAGCCACGTGACGATCAAGGCGCAGGAGAGCGAGCCCAACGACGACGCGCTCGCAACCAACGAGATCGCGCTCGAGACCTGGATAACCGGATCCGTCGGCGCGCCCAAGGACGCGGACTATTTCGCCTTCACGACGCCTCCATCGCAGCGCGATTGGGTGCGCATCGAGTTGCAGAACCGATCCACCACGCTCGAGCCGCGGCTCGAGCTGTTCGATGCGGAGAAGACCAGCCGCGGCGAAGTGCACAAGACCACGCAAGGCGCCGACGTCGCCTATGCCTTCGTCGCCGCGCCGGCTGCGTCCTACGTTGTGCGCGTCAGCAACTACTACGGCGAGACTGTCGGGGTCTATCTGCTGCGCGTGACAGCGACGAAGGCCTACGACGCGTACGAGCCCAACGACGACATCCTGCACGCGGCGGCGATCGATGTGGGCGCGCCCGTCACCGCCGGCATCATGGACAACAACGACGTGGACTACTTCACGCTCGTCGCGGGGGCAGAGGACGGCACGCTCACCGCTCAAGTCACGAACCGCTCAACCGCGCTGCAGCCCGAGATCGCGGTCTACGACGGCACCAAGACGCTGATCGGCAGTGCCAAGAACACGACGGGCGGCGGCGATACGAGCTTGCCTTTCAAGGTCAAGGCGAAGGCCGCGTATTTCGTGCGCGTGCGCGACTACTATTCCGGTGCGGCCGGCGATTACACGCTGAGCATCACCACCGGACCGCCCGGCGACGGCTGAGGCGACGGCTGAGATCGTGGCCGAAACAAGTTATTGTTCTAATTTTATTTTCTCCATTCTGCGCCGCCTTACAAATCCGTATGCCAGCGGCCAAGTCGCCGCAAGGAACGGAGGGCACGGTTGCGGCGCGGGTGGTCATCAGACCATCCAGACAGCAGATGGAGAATTCCACATGACCAAGAAAATCATGAGCACCGCCATTCTCGCCGGCCTCCTGTTCGGCCTTGCCGCCCCCGTCGCCATGGCGAAGACCGCGCCCAAGACGAAAGCCGAGTGCGAGAAGATCACCACCATGAAGTGGGACGACGCCACTTCGAAGTGCGTGAAGAAGTAAGTACCCCCGGCACGGCGCGGCGGGTCTTCGGACCCGCCGCCTTTGCCACCTTCAGCGGTATCCGCCGCCATCAATCTTCACAGCGAGGACCGCCGCCGCCTAAGAGAGATTTGCGGCCGCCGTCCGAGCAGTCTGGGGAGCTACACTCATGAGACGCTTCGTTCCGCTGTCGCTGGTCGCCAGCGCTCTGTTCATGTGCGTCGGCGCGGGCTCCGGCCAAGCGGCGGTACTCTCCGGCGCCGGCGGCACTCTCGCCGCCTCGGCGCATGCGTCCACGATCGTGGGCCAGGTGCATTGGCGCCGCCACCACCACCGCCACCACCGCCATCATTGCTGGTGGCGGCATCACCACCACCATTGCCGTCATTGGGGCTGGTGAGCCTCGGCAAGATCCAAGCAATCCTCCCTCCGTTGACTGGTGCAGTGCTCGCGCACTGCACCTTTTTTTTGCGCTCGCTCTGCCCGATCAAGCTTTGGGAAAGAGCACGGCGACGCGCAGGCCCGGATTGTTGTCCTTGAGCTCCAGGCCGGCGCCATGCAGATCGGCGATCGCCGCGACGAGGCTCAGCCCAAGTCCGCTGCCGGGCGTCCTGCGCGCGCGCTCCAGGCGGTAGAGCCGGCGAAAGATGTTGGCGCGCTCGCCGGCGGGGACACCGGGCCCCGTATCCCAGACGACGGCCACATGCCGGTTCGCCTCGTCGAGGAGGTCGACGCCGATGCGCGTGCCTTTCGGTGAGTGGCGGATGGCGTTCTCGATCAGGTTGGCAAAAAGCTGCGTCAGGAGCTCGGGGTCGCCGTTGATTTTGGCGCGTGCGGCGCGGGCGATGCCGGCTTGCAGGTTGTCGCCGGCCTCCTCGGCAACGGGCTCGTAGATGTCGGCGACGTCGGCCAGAACCGAACCGAGATCGACTTCGCAAAAACGCGCCTTGCGCGCGCCGGCCTCGATCTGGGTGATGCGCAGCAGCGCTTCGAACGTATCGACGATCGAGTCGAGGTCTTGCAGACTTTCCTCAACGCGCCCGCGAAACGCCTCGGCGTCGCCGCCGTCGCGCAGCGCCACCTCGAGGCGGCGGCGCAGGCGTCCCATCGGCTTCTTCAGGTCGTGCGCGATGTCGGAGGAGGCCTGGTTGACGTTCTCGATCAGCTTCTGCAGGTGGGCGAGCGTGCCGTTGACCTGTGCCGCGACGTGATCGAGATCATCGCCCGAGCCCGAGAGCGGAACGCGGCGCCCGATATCGCCCTGGCTCACCTTCGACAGCGTCGTCGCGAACACGCCGATCTTCTGCTGCGCGCGGCGCGCCAGCAGCGTGGAAAATCCGATCGCGACCAGGATGGTGGCCGAGAGCCCCCAGCCCAGCGCGTGCAGCAGGATGCGCTGCACCTCGCGGATCTCGCGGTCGCTCCACCCGACGAGGAGGTAGCCCTTCGAGACGGGCTTCCACACCGCGTAGAAGCGATCGTCGGGATCGCCCTTGCCGGCAACCATCGGCAGCCACGCGCGGTCGAGGATGTCCCAGCCCTGAAACACGCGCACGTTCTTGACGTTGCCCGCTTGGAAGGAGCCGTCCGAATTGCGCAGGAGGAGGATTGTGCTGAAATCGCGCACCGACTTGGCTTCGTCTGCGACTACGCTCGCAAGCGCCTCGAACCCGTGCTCGGAGTCGATGGCGAGGAGGGTGTCGCTGGTCTCCGCGACGCGCTGGCGGATGTGGCTCTCGAGCTCGGCGCCGAGCGCCAGGTAAAGGACGGCTACGAGCGCGACGACGGTGAGCGCGAACAGGATCGTGAAGGCGCCCGCAAGCCGAACCGGCGTGCGCTTCAGAAGGTCATTGGCGATCATGCATCGTGTAGCCGCATCCGCGCACGGTGTGGATCAGCTCCTTGCCGTAGGGCTTATCGATCTTGGTGCGCAGCCGCGAGATGTGCGTCTCGACCACGCTGGTGCGCGGCTCGAAGTGGAAGCCCCACACGCGCTCCAGCAGCATCGTGCGCGTCAGGATGCGTCCCTTGTTGCGCAAGAGGATTTCCAGAAGGCGGAACTCGCGCGGCTGCAGATCGATCACGTCGCCGGCGCGCACGACCTTGCGCGCGATGAGGTCCATCTCCAGTTCGCCGACGCGCAGCACCGTTTCGGTGTCGCGCAGGTGCGGCCGGCGCGCCAGCGCGTTGACGCGCGCGATCAGCTCGGAGAACGCGAAGGGCTTGACGAGGTAGTCGTCGCCCCCGGCGTTGAGACCGTCGACGCGGTCATCGACGCCGCCGAGCGAGGTGAGGAACAGCACGGGGAAGCGGCGACCGGCCGCGCGCAGCGCATGCACCATCGACAGGCCGTCGAGGCCGGGGAGCATGCGGTCGACGACGAGGATGTCGTACTCCTCCGCCATGGCCTGGGAGAGGCCGTCGCGGCCGTCAGCCACCGTTTCGGCGACGTGCCCCTCCTCCGCGAAGCCATTGGAGACATAGGCGGCGGTGTCGGGATCGTCCTCGACGACGAGAATGCGCATGGGGGGCTCTTTCCAGAGGAGCGCGGAGCCTACGAGCCATCTGGTTTCGGAAAGATGTCCGCAGCCTTACGGAACCGTAAGGTGCGCTTAAGACGCAGCCGCTGCTCAGCCCCGGCGCGCCAGAGCAGGGCACGCCGGGCTCGCCGGTAAGGCAAGGCTCAGGTCTTTGCGTCCATGAACCCGTAAAGCCAGCCCATCGCCGCGCCGAAGCCGGCAAGGATCAGCAGCACCGAGCCGAGGAGCTTGGGATCGCCGCCGAAGAACAGCGGGAAACGGCCCGTGATCAGCGGCACCAGGATGAACACGCCGAGGATCGCCGGGCCGATGATGCCGAAGATCAGCCCTTTGATCGTCGGTCCGCCGCCGGGGATGACGCCGTAGAGCAGCACGAAGATGATGCCCCACACGCCGCCCCAGAACATGTCGGCTGCGATCTGCGGCACACCCGTCATGGCCGCCGGCTCCGTCGACCAGGGCACGCGCGGAAAGAGCCCCGCCTGCAGCAGAATGTAGTTGATGATCTCATGCGCGGTCGCGACCGCGATGGCGCCGGCGATGAAGCCCAAAGCCAGACTTTTGAATGACATGTCGCCCACGGTGTCCTCCCAGTCGTTTCCCATTCCCAGGCGCTGCCCGAAAGAGGCGCGCGCAGCAAATACTCGATCGTTTACCGGCAGGAGCGAAATCACTTTGGCGTGCCGGCCTCGGACCCCCTGCACCCTTCGCGTCACGACGACGAAACGCCCTCCCGCCCGCGGCGGCGGTAGTCGCCGGGCGTGCAGCCGTACTCGGCGCGGAAGCGCCGGACGAAATGCGACAGATCCGCAAACCCCCACGCGAACGCGATCTCTCCGATCGTCCTGTGCCGCTGCCCCGGATCCTCGAACGCCCGTCGGCAGCGCTCGAGCCGCCGGTGCACAATAAAGCGCTCGAGCGAGAAGCCCTCGCGCTTTAGCAGGTCGTTGGCGTAGCGCACGCTGATGCCGGCGGCGCCCGCGGCCATCTCAGGCTTGAGCACGGGTTTGCAAAGCTGGGCCTCGATCGCCGCCTTGAGCCGAAAGAGTGCGCTTGTGCGCGCGCACGAGAGCGTCACGGCCTGGCCGGACTCGATCGAGAAGGCAAGAGCGATGAGGTCGAGCGTCTGCTCGGCGAGCCGCGCCGCGACAGCACCGTCGACGGCCTCGATGCGCGTGGGCAGCATGGAGAGAAAGCCCGACGCTATCCCTGTCAACGGCCGGCCGGCCTCCATCGTACGCCCCGAGAGAGCGGCCACGCCGCCCAGCCGCTCCTCGAAGGCCCGGCGGGGGATCACCAGAGAGACGGACCTCGCGCGCCCCTGAAAGTTGATCGTGTAAGGGTGACGCGTATCGAGAAGAACCAAGCTTCCCATTCCGCTGACCGCGAGCCTGTCATTGTGGGAAATGACCGCACTTCCGCCGAGCTGCATGGTCAGAAAGAAGTGGTCGCAGCCGGCACGCGCGATGTTGCGGGCGGTCCGCTGGATCTGGCAGGGCTCGCAGTCGAGCTCGGCGAGCCGCACGTGGTCGAGACTTTGGTTACGAAGGGTGGCGACAAAGGCCGGATCGGCGCTCAACTCGACTTCTCGGGCGCCTGCGGTCTCGCGCCAGTAGCTCAGTCTTTCGCGCGGATCCACGTCGCGCGTCGAGAAAACGATCGCCATTGCCGTCCCACTTACTTGAGCGGCTGCCCGCCCATCCTCCGGGCAGCCTCGTCGCGTACTCCCCTACCCAATCACGTCTCGGCCGCCGGCATCGGCGCCTGGCCGGCGGGCTTCGTCATCGAGGCAATCTCTTGCGGCCCAGCCGAAGCCGTCCGCTCCAAGGCGCGGCGACGGCAATCGCTCGGCGTTATCGCGTAGGCGGCACGGAAGCGCCGCACGAAATGCGACAAATCGGAGAACCCCCAGCCAAAGGCGATATCCCCGATCATCCTGTCCCCTTGCGTGGGATCCTCGAGCGCGCGGCGGCAGCGCTCGAGGCGCCGGTGCTGAATGTAGCGCTCGACCGATAACCCCTCCTGGGACAGGAGATCGTTGGCGTAGCGCACGCTGATGCCTGCCGCGGCGGCAACCGCCGCCGGCTTGAGACCGGGCTCGCACAGCCGTGCCTCGATCACCGACTTCAACCTCAGTAGAGAGGTCGAGCGGGCGGAGGAAAGTCTAGGACGGGAAAGCCCGAGCTCGGTGGAATAGGCGAGCGCCACTAGATCCAGCGCCTGATCGGCGAGCTTGGAGCCGACGACCTCGTCGAAGGAGCCCGCCCGCTCCACCAGCATCGACAGGAAGCCGACCGCAAGCCCCACGACCGGCTTCTCGCCCGCCAGCGGCAGGGCGCTCAGGCCGTCGAGATTGCCCAAGCGGGCCTCGAGCCCGGCGCGCGGGACGCAGGCGAGATTGGACGTGGTCGGCGTCTGATCCCAGGTCTGCCCGGGATGACGCGCATCGAGCAGCACCATCGTACCTGGCGCTTGGGTCGCTTCGCGCCAGCCGTTGCTGACCATCGATGTCCCGGTCAGGCGCACATTGATATAGATGTCGTCTATATCGTCGCGCGCCTGGTCGCGCGCGGTGCGGCTCGCCCTTCCGGAATCCAAGCTGGTATGGGCCACCTTGAGGCGCCCCACACATCCGCCTTTGATCTCGCCGTGAAACGCGGGCCCATCGGCTGGGCGAAACGTGTGCCGGAAGAATGATTTCTCGAGAAGCTCGAGCCAGTAGCCAAGCCGATCGCGGGGGTGCACTTCACCGGTCGAGAAGATTATCGCCATAGCATTCTCATCCCTGCATTGCTTGCCGCCCTTGCCGCGGTACCTGTCTCTTTCCCAAGATGCGCAATGCACCCCCCCAAGCGGAGTTTAGCGGACCGTCGTCGAACGTTTGGTTGCGCAGGGTGGCGACAAAGGCCGGATCGGCGCTCAACTCGACCTCTCGGGCACCCGCGGTCTCGCGCCAGTAACTCAGCCGTTCGCGCGGATCCACGTCGCGCGTCGAGAAAACAATCGCTATCCGGTCCCCCAGACCCCCTTCAATGCTCCCACGGTCAACCTGTGGTTCCCTCTCGGACAAGCAAATGCGCGACCCGTAACATCTAATGCGATCTCACCTTAGCACTAGGGTGCGATTCGTACCGGTCGAAAGGTGGGAGCGCAGGGGATACTGAAGCGTCTGCGCGCGGAGCCGACCCGGAGGGTGATTTTTTCAATGGCACGCGAGACCCAGCTGGACCGCTCCCCTCTCCATTTGCTGCACCGCGTCCGCCAGCGGGTCGCGGAGCTTTATCAGGAGGAAATGGCCGGCATCGATCTCACCACGCGCCAGTACGTCGTGCTGGTTGCCGCCTTCAATAAGGACGGCTCGAGCCAGCAGGACATCATCGACTGCACCGGCATCGACCGGTCCACGGTCTCGCAGGTGGTGCAGACCATGATCCGCAAGGGGCTGCTCAAGCGCAGGCGCACGCGGGCGGATGCGCGCGCCTACGCCATTACGGTCACCCCCTACGGCCACGATATCCTGAAGGCTTCCCAGCCGATCGTCGGTCGCGTCGAGGAGGCCCTCGTGGGGGCGCTGCCCGCAAGCCGCGCCAGGACGTTCATCGACAACCTCCGCACCATCGTCGGCGCGCTCGATAATCATACCAACTGCGCAGAACCCGTGCTCGAGGAGCAGGTGCTGCAAGGGTAGCCGGCGGCTGGTTGCCCCCATCCAACGCCAGGCCCCAGGGGCCCAGGGACGTTGACTCCCAGCAGGCGCGCCATAGAGTGCGCTGCGCCGCAACATGGGAGCTCTGCCGATGGCCGCGACGCGCACGCCCGCCAAGTTTTATTCCCCGCTCGCCATCGGTGCGCCCGAGCCCTTCCGCTCGCAGCCGGTTCGTCTCGAGCGCATGATCCACTTCGTGCCCCCGCACAACGAGAAGATCCGAGCCAAGCTGAAAGATATCGCCGGGCAGGTGGACGTGGTGCTCGGCAACCTCGAGGACGCGATCCCCGCCGACCAGAAGGAGGCGGCGCGCAAAGGGTTCATCGCCATGGCACGCGAGACCGATTTCGGGGGCACCGGACTGTGGACGCGCATCAACTGCCTCAACAGCCCCTGGATGCTCGACGACGTCACCGAGATCGTCGCGGCCGTCGGCTCCAAGCTCGACGTGATCATGCTGCCGAAGGTTGAGGGGCCCTGGGACATCCATTATCTCGACCAGCTCCTCGCCCAGCTCGAGGCCAGGCACGGCGTCAAGAAGCCGATCCTCATCCATGCAATTCTGGAGACGGCCGAGGGCGTCAACAACGTGGAGGCGATCGCGGCCGCCTCCCCGCGCATGCACGGCATGAGCCTCGGTCCCGCCGATCTCGCGGCCTCGCGCGGCATGAAGACGACGCGGGTCGGCGGCGGGCATCCTGACTATGGCGTCCTCGCCGACGCCGCCGGCGAGAGCACATCCAAGCGCCCGTTTTTCCAACAGGACCTTTGGCACTACACCGTCGGCAAGATGGTCGATGCCTGTCTCGCCTATGGCCTGAAGCCGTTCTATGGACCGTTTGGCGACTTCTCCGACACGGCGGCGTGCGAAGCCCAGTTCCGCAACGCCTTCCTGCAGGGCTGTCTTGGCGCCTGGTCGCTGCATCCGAGCCAGATCGACATCGCAAAGCGCGTCTTCTCCCCCGACGACGCCGAGGTGGCCTTCGCCAAGCGCATTCTGGAGGCGATGCCCGACGGGACCGGCGCCGTCATGATCGACGGCAAGATGCAGGACGATGCGACGTGGAAGCAGGCCAAGGTGATCGTCGATCTGGCCAAGCTCGTCGCCGCCAGAGACCCTGAGCGGGCGGCCGCTTACGGCCTCTAGAGCGCCGGTGCGGCTGTAACGCCGCACTTCATGAACCGAGTTTGCCCGATGCGATTGACACAGCCCGCGCGCTCCCCTGGAATGGGCGGGGGTCGCAGGGACGGGTTATGGGCTCCATGGGCATGATGAGACAGGCCAAGTTCGCGGTCGGACAGGTGGTGCGCCACCGGTTCTATCCGTTTCGCGGGGTCGTCTTCGATATCGATCCGGAGTTCGACAACACCGAGGAATGGTGGCTTGCGATCCCGGAGAATGTGCGCCCGCACAAGGACCAGCCCTACTATCACCTGCTGGCCGAGAACGCCGATACCGAATACATCGCCTACGTCTCGGAGCAGAACCTGCTGCCCGACGAGACCGGCAGGCCGCTGCGTCACCCGCAGGTTTCGGAGCTCTTCACCGAGGACGAGAACGGCGGATATCGCGCGCTGTTTCTGCAGCCGCACTGAGTGCGCCCCAGTCACTCACGCGAGCGCAGTCACCTTCGGAGCGCGTCTCGCCATGCAAAAGACCGCCCGGCGATGCGCCGGACGGTCTTTGAAGCGTCGCGCTGCTTACACCGCAGCTATTTCTTGGCGGGCGCTTTTGCAGCCGGAGCCGTAGTGTTCGCGTCGGCCGGCAGCGGCGGCAGCTCCTTCATCTGATCGGCTTTCGCCTTTTCCCGCAACTCGGCCTGGCGCTGCATGATTTGCTCCATCAGCTGCTTGCGGCCGGCCTGATACTCTTTGTTGTCGATCGGCTTGCCCGTGAGAGCATCGCCGAAACCGTTGAGCGACACCGGAACCGTAAACTGCTTGCCGTTGGCCCAGATGGCGAGAACCGCCAGGCCGGCATTGCCTTTCAGCAGGTTGACCATTTCTTCCGTCGCCTGCGTTTCGGCGGTGCATCCAACCGGCATGCAGTGCGCGAACTTGAGGTCGGCGGTCTTGAGGTCCTTGAGCTCGATCGTCTCGTTCTTGGCGGCCTTCGCCCACTGATCGGCGGAGTACATCGCGAGCTTCACCCCGCCCGGGATGACGACGCCCAGCGGCACCATGACCGCCAGAACCTGTTTGGGCGCGCCCTCGATCTGCTGCAATCCGACCGAGACGATGACCTGGCCGGTGTTGCTCTCGATGGCTTCGAACATCGTGGAGCAGAGCACTTTTTCCTCGGGAGGGCCTGCCTTGCCGTCCTTGCCCTTCGCGTTGACCTTGATCTTGTCGCAGAGCTTCACCCACTGGCTCCGCTTCTTGGCGTCAGCGGCCGCGGCAGGTGCCGCCGGTGCGCCCGCGGCGGGTGCCGCCGGTGCTGCTGGTGCTGCCGGTGCCGCGCCCTGCGCCCACACCGGACCGCCCGCGATCACGAGGACGGCCCCCGCGACGGCGCACAGCGCCGCAACACGGGCTGCGCCCCGCCGCTTGGGGTCATGGCGAAGCCATGCCGCGCATGGACCGGCGCGCGTAACTGCGTGTGTCATGGAATGCATCAACCTCTCTTACGAGAGCTGGTCCCGCCAGCTCAGCCCCTCGATCGGCGCGCTTGATTTCGCACGCCTCAGTAGGCGCCCGGGGGCACCCATCGAGGGGCAATAAAGCTTGGATTGCGGCAATCCCGTGACGAGAAGAATCCGGAATAGGCGATCATTTCATCGCCCGGCGCCATCGTGGCAAAGGCGCAACGCAGGCGCGGGCGCGCTGCATTTTCCGGGGAGCAAGGCGCCTTGGCTAACATGTGATAAAGACGGGCGGAATCTCCATCCTCTCGCCGACCGGGAAAGCTTGGAAGAATGCCGCGGCCGTTGATCCTCCTTTGCGCCCTTGCGCTGTTCCCGCTCGTTGCCGCGCCGCTCAGCGCCGAGCCCGTGCACGGCATCGCCATGCACGGGGCGCCCAAGCTGCCGGCCGATTTCCAGCACTTTTCCTACGCCAACCCGCAGGCTCCCAAGGGCGGGCGGCTGGTGCTCGCCGCGTACGGCTCCTTCGACAGCCTCAATCCGCTCATCATAAAGGGGGAAGCCGCCGCCGGGATCCGCGAGTTCGTCTACGACAGCCTGATGGCGCGCGGGCTCGACGAGCCGTTCTCGCTCTACGGTCTCGTGGCGCAGACCGTGGAGATGCCGGAAGATCGCAGCTCCATCACCTTCAACCTCGATCCGAAGGCGCGCTTTTCCGACGGCACGCCGCTGACCGCCGACGACGTGCTGTTCTCGTTTGAGCTGTTGAAGACCAAAGGCCGCCCCAACCACCGCACCTATTTTGCCAAGGTCGCCAAGGCCGAGCGGCTGTCGGATCATGCGGTGCGCTTCACGTTCGATGCGGGCGGCGATCGCGAGATCCCGCTCATCCTCGCGCTGCTGCCGGTGCTGCCGCGCCATCTCGTCGACCCCGACACCTTCGAGAGCACGAGCCTCGCCCCGCCCGTCGGCTCGGGGCCTTACCGCGTCGCCAAGGTCGATGCCGGGCGCTCCATCACTTACGAGCGCGATCCCGACTATTGGGGCAAGGACCTGCCGGTGAACCGCGGCCGCTTCAACTTCGACGAGATCCGCTTCGACTTCTTCCGCGAGGGCTCGGTGATGTTTGAGGCCTTCAAGACGGGGCAGGTCAACATCTGGCCCGAGGAGGATCCGCGGCGCTGGGCCAACGGCTACGATTTTGCAGCCGTCACTGATGGCCGCGTCGTGAAGCGCGCCTTCGACATCGGGTTGCCCGCCGGCATGACGGCGCTCGTGTTCAATACGCGCCGCAAGGTGTTCGCCGATCCGCGCGTGCGCCGCGCGCTGATCCTGCTGTTCGACTTCGAATGGATCAACCGCACGCTCTATGCGGGCCTCTACGACCGCACGGAGAGTTACTTCGAGCGCTCGATCCTCTCCTCGGCCGGACGCCCTGCGGATGCGCGCGAGCGCGCTCTGCTGGCGCCCTACGCACAGTACGTAAAGCCCGAGGTCATGGCCGGCACCTTCCGGTTTCCGACGACCAACGGCACCGGGCGCAGCCGCGAGAACCAGCAGGAGGCGTTCGGGCTGCTCAAGGAGGCGGGCTACGAGCTGAAAGACGGCAAGCTCGTCGACGGCCGCAGCGGACGCCAGCTCGAGTTCGAGATCCTCGCCGCCTCGACCTCGCAGGAAGGGCTGCTCTTGAGCTTTGCCCGCGACGTGGAGCGGCTCGGGATCAAGGTCAAGCTGCGCGTCGTCGACAGCGCGCAGTATCAGTCCCGCCTCACCACCTACGACTACGACATGGTGCAGAACACGTGGGCGTCCTCGCTGTCGCCGGGCAACGAGCAGCTGTTCCGCTGGTCGACGGCCGCCGCCAAGACGCCCGGCACCTATAACTTCGCGGGCGTCGAGAACCCGGCGGCCGACGCCATGATCCAGGCGCTGCTCGAGGCCAAGCCCGAGGAGGATTTCGTCTCCGCCGTGCGCGCGCTCGACCGCGTGCTGCTGTCGGGCGACTACGTCATCCCGCTCTTCTATGTGCCCAAGCAGTGGGTCGCCTACTGGACACGGCTCGACCATCCGGAGAAGACGCCGCTGTTTGGCTACAACGTCGACACGTGGTGGTCGGCGGACGCGAAATGACGTCCCGCTCCGAACGAACGCAAACGGATGCGCGCATCCCGCAGCGCTTCAATATGGCCGCTTACGCGATCGGCAGGGCGGCGGCCCAGCGCGCCGACGCGCCGGCCCTCGTCGTCATAGCCGACGCCGGCGCCGGCACGCCCGCCGAGGTCTGGACGTTCTCCGAGCTCGAGGACGCGGTGCTGCGCATCGCCGCCGGCCTCAAGGCGGCAGGGCTCGAGCCCGGCGCACGCTTGCTCATTCGGCTGGAAAACACGTCAACGTTCGCGCTGCTGTTCTTTGGCGCGATCGCGGGCGGCTTCGTGCCGCTGCCGACGTCGACGCAGCTCACCGAGACGGAAGCGCGCTTTCTGCTGGAAGACAGCGGGGCGCAGGCCATCGCGCTGGGGCGCGACTTGGGGCTTAGCGGTTTGCCCGGCGGCGTGCGCGTCTTTGCAGCCGACGAGATCGCGCGCATGATCGCGAAAGGCACGCGCGCCACGTACGCCGACACGGCGGCAGACGACCCTGCATTCCTCATTTACACGTCGGGCACCACGGCGAGCCCCAAGGGCGTATTGCACGCGCAGCGCTCCGCGTTCGGCCGCCGCCCCATGTACCAGGGCTGGTACGGCATCGGGCCTGAGGACCGCATGCTGCACGCCGGCGCCTTCAACTGGACCTTCACGCTCGGCACCGGGCTGACCGATCCTTGGGCCAACGGCGCGACCGCGATCGTCTACACGGGCGAGAAGGATGCAAGCCTGTGGCCGCGCCTCATCGCGCAAACGGGCGCGACGCTGTTTGCCGCCGTGCCGGGTCTCTACCGGCAGATTTTGAAATACGCCCGGCCCGAGCGCCACGAGCTGGGAGCGTTGCGCCACGGTCTCCTCGCGGGCGAGACGCCGCCGCCGGGGCTGTTTGAGGAGTGGAGCGCCGCCACGGGCCGTCCGCTCTATGAAGCGCTCGGCATGAGCGAGATCTCGACCTACGTCTCCTGGGCCCGGACGTGCCGCGCAAGCCCGGCGCCGTGGGCAAGCCGCAAGCAGGCCGCCGCGTCGCGATCCTCGGCCTCGATGGCGGCACGGAGCCGCTCGACGCAGGCACCGAAGGCCTGCTCGCCGTACACCGCTCCGATCCCGGGCTGATGCTCGGCTACTGGAACCGGCCGGAGGAGGACGCGCTCGTCACCCGCGGCGACTGGTTCGTCGGCGGCGACATCGCGGCGATGGACGGCGACGGCTACGTCATGCATCGCGGGCGCGCCAACGATCTGATGAAGGCGCAGGGCTATCGCGTGTCGCCGCTCGAGGTGGAGACAGTCCTGCTCCAGCATCCCGCCATCGCCGAGGTTGCGTGCGCGGAGGTGGCGGTGCGCTCCGACGTCAGCGTGATCGCGGCGTTTATCGTGGCCGTCGCTGGCGCAGAACCCGAGGAGGCGGAGATTGCGCGTTTCGCCGCGGAGCGGCTTGCCGGCTACAAGCGCCCGCGCGCTTTCGTTTTCCTGGACGCACTACCGCGCACCGCCAACGGCAAGCTCATGCGCGCGCAGTTGCGGCTGCCCTAGTCTCCACCGCGCCGCCGCTACGGCCGCTGGCGATCGAGCGCGACGACGAGGGCATCGAAGCACCGCTTATCGATCGCCGTGTGGGTCATGTCGCGCATGAGCAAAAGCGCTTTCTCCACGGGCATCGCCGGACGGTAGGGGCGGTCAGCCGTCAACGCATCAAAAATGTCGGCGGCCGTCAGTATCCGAGTTTCAAGCACGATGTCATCGCCGCCGATGCCACGCGGATAACCCTTTCCATCGAGGCGCTCGTGGTGAGCCGCCGCCACGAATGCCGCCTCGCCCAGGGCGGTAATGCGCTTGAGGACGTCTTCGGTAAATTCCGGGTGCTTGTGAATTTCCTGCCACTCCTCGCCGCTGAGTTTTCCCGGCTTATCGAGGATGCTGTTGCTCACGCCCAGCTTGCCGACATCGTGGAGCAGCGCCACGCGTTTCAGCCATCGGCGCCTCTCGACCGAAATCCCCAACTCCGCTGCGATCATGTCGGCGTAGACTGTGACGCGATCGCTGTGGCCCTTCGTGTAGGGACTCTTTCGAATCGATGACTTGCGCAAATCCGGCGGCGATGTCGTCTAAAAACGCGTCATCCAAAGTCGTCGCATGCATGGCCGGCTCGAGGGCGAGAACCTCGGCTTGCAGCTCGTCAGACTTGAGCATGTCCCAAAATGCGGGCTTTGCGGCCACGCGCTCGAATGCCTCCACGACGCGCGGATCAAACCAGCGTCCCGACCGGCGCCTGAGCTCCTCGCGCGCGGCCTGCGGACCGTTCACGATCTGGAAGACATCGATAACCTGCGAGGCCAGCGCGATGCGCGAGTTCAACGGTATGGCTGCGCCGCGGATGCCCAGAGGCATGCCCTTCCCGTTCCAGTGCTCATCGAGATTCTGGATGCCGTCGGCCACCGCCTCCGAGAAGCGCATTTGCCGCGCGATTTCGGCGCCGCGGTGGCAGCGCGCTCCGACGAGCTCGCGGGCGATCTCGGGGCTTCTCGTGCACGTATCCATGAGCGCGCGAACGCGCTTGGCAAGCCCGGACTTCAGGCCCGTATGACTGAGAACGAACTGGAGCGCCTGCAAGGGGCTCGTCGTATCCACCGTCTTCACGTCGGCCTTGAATGAAATATCGTCCGTCAGATACAGCTCGCAGATGCGCGCCGCATTGCTCGAGCAGCCGAGGTCTTTCAGGAGAAGCGTGTAGTACAGATCCCAGAGGTCCGGTTCAGCAAGACCCAGCTCGCGTCCGATATGAATGCCGATCCAGCAACAACGAATGCCATGACCGGCCGGCTGCCCCTCGACGAGATCGAGCGCGCGGCTCAACGCGCCCAACAAGTCGGCGAGGTGCAGACGGGGCTCAGCGGTGTTCGCGCAGCTTGCGGATTGTGCAGTCACGGTTGGATCTCGAGCGGTCTCAAGATACCAACGGTCGCGGAGCATTAAGGATCGATTTAAACCCGGACAGTTTGCACGAAAGGCCAAGACGGCGAGGGGTGCAATAGGTTGATTGATGCGCAGCCCGCATCGAGCCGGCGCAGGTGCTCCATGGCGCGCCGGGCTTTGTCGGGTTGGCATGCCAGCGCATGGCACAGCAGGCGCAAGCACCAATCGCAGGAGGAGCACAGGCTAATGCGGCATACCGTTCTTGCCGGCCAGGATCCGCTCAATAATCGCAATGACGGCTTGGTTCCGCTCGGGAGTTTTGGAACCGATGGCGACCTGGGTATGTGTGGCAACCACATCGGTCAGCAGGTCGCGTACTTCCTCCTCGCTGAGGACGTTGCGGTCGGTCAGCGCCAGGAGCAACGATTCGCAGATGCTCAGCGCAGCCCAGCCTTTGTTGGGGTCGGCGTCCGGAATAGTCGTGTTCTCCATTGGACTTGCAGCGTACGGCATCCTGGCTGGCTATGTAACTGATCCACGTTTGTTAATTCGATGTAGTGCTATTTTTCTTTTTTGGTCGCGGCGCAGGCCAAGATTTACTATTCTGGGCTTCCAGCATTGGAGGATATTGATGGTCAGTGGCCACTTCGAGAGCCCGCTGGCAAAGAAGCTGAACGCCTTTATTCCGCTCTCGCCCGCCGAGCTCGACCGCCTTGCGGAGTTGCAATCGCCGACCACGAGCATTAAGCGCGGCCAGCAACTCGTCCAGGAGGGGCAGCCCGAGCACAGGGCGTTTGTTTGGCAATCGGGTTGGGCGTGCAGCTACAAGGACTTGCCCAGTGGCGAGCGTCAGATCATCTCGTTTCCGATAGCGGGAGACTGCGTGGGCCTGCGCAGCGTTTTGCTGCAAACCGCGGACCATTCCTTCGAAGCACTTACCGATTCTGTGGTCAGCGCGGTGGATGCCGCGCGCATGTTGCAAACATTCACAGAATTCCCGCGCCTTGGAACGGCAATTTTGTGGGCTGCGTCCCGCGATGAGGCCATGGTCGTCGAACACCTTGTCAGCGTTGGACGCCGGGATGCGATCGAACGGACGGCCCACTTTTTCATGGAGTTGGCGGAGCGCCTGAACCTCATCGGGGTGGCGGCGCAAGCCGAATTCGACTGTCCGCTCAACCAGTATGTTCTCGCCGACGCGCTGGGCTTGAGCGCGATTCACGTCAACCGCGTTCTGCGCCAGCTGCGCGAACGCGATTTGCTGACCTTTCAGCACGGCAAAGTCGAAATTCATGATTTGAAGGGCCTCAGAAAGCTTTCGGGTTTTCGCGGTGGCTATTTGAATTCGCGCGATTGACGCAAATTCAAGCGGCACGATCGACCTAAAATCTTTGAGCTGACTAACGCACGTTAGCACCCGCCCACGCGCCATGACCTAGATGTGCGCGGCGGGGTGACGAACCGTGGCAAGGCGGTTTAGGCAATCTGCCGATCTCTCCGGGAGCCGATCTTGCATCCCTCCTTTCGGCTCTCGGGGAGTGTCACAGCAATCGTCGATCTCCGCACGGGACCATTTCGGTCGCGCATCATGGGCCACGCGTTCGGCGCGGCCGATCTGGCCGAGGAATCGAGCGCGCGAACCATGGCAACAAACGGTGGCATAAAAACTGCGATAAACGGTTTGTCGACCCGCCCCCTTTACCTGCAGGTGCGCGACGTCCTGGCAGAGCGCATTGCAAAAGGTAGTTGGAAGCCCGGCAAGCCGATGCCCAATGAGCTCGATCTGGCGACCGAGTACGGCGTAAGCACGGGCACCATGCGCAAAGCGCTAGACGTGATGGAAGGGGAACGCCTCATCACGCGCCAGCAGGGGCGCGGCACATTTGTCAACGATCAGACGTCCGCAGAGATGGCCAATCGGTTCAGCGCCATTCGAGACGCCAACGGCCAACGCATCGCTGGTCAAGTGGAAATGGGCGAGGTCAGCGAAGGCTCAGCAAACGAGTTGGAGTGCGCCCGGTTGCGGTTGCGGCCGCGCGATCCCGTCTACCGCCTCAGTTGCGTTCGATTGCACCAGGACCGGCCGTTCATGGTCGAGGACTCCTCCATGCCCGCCGAGCTTTTTCCGCGGCTCACGGAGATCAATGGATTTCCTCATCCCATCGGGGCCCTCGCCCAGCGGCACGGCATTCTTGTCGGCAAGGCCGAGGAACGCATTTCCGTTGACGTGGCCACTCCGGCGGTCGCGGTCGCGCTGCGCGTCCCACCGTCCTCGCCGATCATGGTGCTCGATCGCGTCATGCACACGCTCGACGGGCGGCCCATCGAATGGCGCGTCGGCAAGTGCCATCTCAGCGCTCACCACTACCTGGCGGAGATAAGCTGATCGAATAGAACCGCCGGCGTGGCGAACTCACCGTCCAGGCGGCTATTCAAACTGACGAAACTGATTCAAATCCCAGCCACCACCTCGATTTGCAAACCGATATTCAGTCGACTGCTAATCCAGATTAGCGCGCGACAAGTCCCTACGGGACTACGATTTATCATGGCCGGATATTGCATCGTAGGTACAACTGCGCGTCACGGCGTGAAAGCCGGTGGATGCGACTCCACTGCCCTGCCGACAAAACTCGAGCGCATCACCTACGTCGAAGATGAGGCGGATATCCGCGCTATTGTTGAGATCGCTCTCGCAAAGAACGGCGGTTTGAGCCTCGACCTGTGCAGCAGCGGACCGGAAGCGATAAGCCGAACGCCGCAGTTCAATCCTGACTTGATCATTGCGGACGTCATGATGCCGGGCATGGACGGCATCGAGACGTTGAAGCGCCTGCGCGAGTTTCCGCAGTTGGCAAAGACGCCCGTCATCATCTTAACCGGGAGGACGATGCCGAGCGAAGCCGCCTTCTTTCGGTCCATGGGAGCCGCAGAGGTAATCACCAAGCCCTTCAATCCAATGACGTTGGCTGACCGAATTCAGGAAATCTGGCAGCGGACCCGAAGCGATGTTTATGACCAATGACCTCGCCCCGGAACCAAGGTTGCCGGTAAAGTGGCCCCCATCCGCACTGGCCGACGATGCAGCGATCCTATCGGACGCCATTCTCAACAGCACCGACTTCGCGATCATTGCGACCGACGCCAACGGCGTCATACAGGTCTTCAACATCGGCGCCGAGCGGATGCTGGGCTACGATGCCAGCGATCTGGTCAATAAGAAGGCGCCAGGCGAGTTCCACGATTCGCAGGAAATGATGGCTCGCGCCGAAGAATTGTCCGCCGAGTTCGCGACCGTGATCCCGCCCGGATTCAGCGCCCTGGCTTACAAGGCGCGGCACGGAATCGCCGACAAGTACCGACCGACGTTTATCCGCAAAGACGGCAGTCGCTTTCCGGCCGCGGTGTCGATCACCGCGCTGCGAAACTCGCAAACAGAAATCATCGGATATCTGTTGATCGCCACCGATCATTCCGCGGAGGCCGCGGTGATTGCCGCCGAAAGGATAAAGGAGCGAATAAAAGACGAGTTCGTCGCCACGGTCAGCCACGAGCTGCGTACCCCGCTCACCTCGATTACGGGCGCGCTCGGCCTCCTCACCGGCGGTGTGGGCGGGACGCTGCCGGAACCGGCAATGCGGCTACTGACGATCGCCCACACCAACAGCCAGAGGCTCGTTCGCCTGCTCAATGACATTCTCGATGTGGAAAAAATGGAGGCGGGCAAAGTCGTCTTCGATTTCAAATGCGTCGAGGTCCAAGCACTCGTCGAGCAGGCCATCGAGGAAAATAACAAATTTGCTGAGGGCTACGACGTGCGGCTCCGGTTCGCCCCGACATCCACACCTGCGCAAGTGCGCGCCGACCCAGACCGGCTCATCCAGGTCCTCACCAATCTGCTCTCCAATGCCATCAAGTTCTCGCCGCGCGGTGGAGATGTGGTCGTCGCAGTGGAGGAGCGAGATGAGACCGTCCACATTTCCGTGCGCGACCATGGCCCTGGTATTCCCGCCGAATTCAAACCGCGAATTTTCGAGAAGTTCGCGCAAGCCGACAGCGCGGACGCACGCCAGAGGGGCGGCACCGGCCTCGGGCTCAGCATCGTCAAGCAGATCGTCACCCGGCTCGACGGTGCGGTCGGCTTCGAGGACGCACCCGGCGGCGGGACAATTTTTGACGTCGAACTCCCGAATTGGGCGAAAGCCGTCAAGAGCCTCGCGCGTCACGCCGGGAAAGAGAACCTACGTATATTGCTATGTGAGGACGATCCGAAGGCGGCGACCGTTGTCAGTGAACGGCTGCTCGAAGAGGGTTTTCTCGTCGATGTTGCGCTTACGGCAGACGAGGCGGTGGCCCACGTGGCGGAAACGTCATATTCGGCTGTTCTCGTTGATCTGCAGCTCCCGGAAGGCGATGGCATTGACCTAATCAAGCAATTGCGGGAGCAGCCGCAAATTTTCAACACGCTGCTTGTGGTCTTGTCCGCGGACCTTGTGCGGTCCGAAGCAGACGATCGGCAGCCCACGCTTCTCAACATATTGGATTGGCTCGACGTGCCAATCGACGTCAGCCGCCTGATGCGCATCCTCGACCGTCCGATTGTCCGCGATCGGAACCCGCGCCCGCGTATCCTGCATGTCGATTCCAACCTGGATGCGCTTCGTGCCGTATCCAAGGTGCTCGAAGGCCACGCCGAAGTCATGTCGGTCGATTCGATCGACAAGGCGCGCCGCGCGCTAGCCGCCGGTCGCTTCGACGTCGCTGTGCTGGAGGTCGCGCTGGCGCTCGGTTCGGGCCTTGAGCTGCTGCAGGAGCTGCGCGACACCGCGGGTGATACGATACCGCTCGTCGTGTTTTCGCCGCAGGACGCCAACCCGACATTTGGTGAGCAGGTCCGGACCGCGCTCCTCAATTCGCGCACTCCGATTGGTACTCTCATCGCAACCTTGCGCCAACGCCTGGTCGGCCACCCCCCGCCGTCACACCCGGATTGAATCAAACATCAAGCGCCTCGCGGGCAGATGCCGATGCCGGGCTCGACCATGAATTCCTATCTGGTCGACAGCAATGCCATGACGGCTACGCGCCGCGCGAGCCCCTCTTGCAGCTGGCTTGGTGCTCCGGCGTGACCCTGCCGGCGATCCTTGGAGGTTTGATTACTTTCCGGGCAATCAGCCCCGCCCGCGTAGAAAGTCCCCCAACCGCCTGAGCTTCTGACAGCGTACGATCCCTCCCTCGTCGGCTTCGATGCGGGCTGCTGGCGATCTGCGGCTCGTTTTCCCCCCTAGCGGGCGTCTTAAAAGCCGCTAGTATTCTTGAAGGGATGCAATTTTAGGCGATGAAATCAATGGGTTTCCGGTCCTGGCCGCTGGTCGTTGCGCTGTGCGCCGCGTGTGCCTTCCAGAGCGCTGCCCGCGCTGCGGATGCGCCTCTTCTCTCCGTCACGGTCGCTCATCCGCTCACAAAGCGCATTACCACCTGGGACGAATATTCAGGCCGCTTCGTCGCCGTCAAATCGGTCGAGGTGCGCCCGCGCGTGTCGGGCTTCATCGACAAGGTGAACTTCATGGACGGCGCTACCGTCAAGGCGGGCGACCTTCTGTTCACGATCGACCAGCGGCCATTCGCCATCGCGGTTGAGAGCGCCAAGGCCGAGGTCGCGCACGCCGTAGCCCAGGTCAAGCTGACGACTGCCGACGTCGAGCGCGCAAAACCCCTGCTCGGCACGAATGCCATTTCGGCGCGCGACTTCGACCAGCGTGCTGCCGGTCTTGCCGTCGCCCAGGCGCAGCTTCAGGTTGCTCAGGCAGCGCGAAAGGCCGCCGAACTCAATTTCGAGTGGACCGAGGTCAGAGCTCCGATTTCGGGGCGCATCTCCGACAAGAAGGTCGACGAGGGCAACCTCGTCAACGGCGGCTCGGGGAGCACGACCCTGCTGGCAACGATCGTCTCCCTCGATCCCATCCAGTTCCTGTTCGAAGCATCCGAGGGCGATTATCTGCGCTACACGCGCGCCAATCTCTCCGGGCACGCCGTCCTCGCGCGACGTCAGCAATCCCGTGCGCATGAGGCTCGCCGACGAGACGGAGTGGACGCATGTCGGCAAGATGGATTTCGTCGACAACCAGCTCGATCCGCGCACCGGCACAATCCGCGGGCGGGCGCTCCTCGAAAACAAGGATCTGCTGTTTACGCCGGGCGTGTTTCGGCCGCATTGAGCTCTTTGCCGGCGACGTCGATGCCATTCTGATCCCCGATCGCGCGGTCATATCGGACCAGACGCGCAAGATCGTTTTTGCGCTCGATGCCGACGACAAGATCGTACTGCAAGCCCGTCGTGCTCGGGCCGATGCACGAAGGGCTGCGCGTCGTCCTGAAAGCGGCCTCGGCGCCGACGACCGCGTCGTTGTCGACGGCATCGCCAACCCGGCCGTGCGCCCCGGCGTGAAGGTCAAGCCGGAAATCGACCGAACGCCAAGGCCGCGAGCAACTGAGCAAGGCAGTGGACCGCAACCATGCGCTTCCCTCATTTCTTCATCGACCGGCCGATCTTCGCGGCCGTGCTCTCCATCATCATTCTGATCATCGGCGCCATCGCGCAGCGCGCGCTGCCGATCGCCGAATATCCCGAGATCGCCCCGCCGACGGTCAACATCGCGGCGACCTATCCGGGCGCGTCGGCGCAGATCATCTCCGAGACGGTCGCGACGCCGATCGAGCAGGAGGTCAACGGCGTCGACGACATGCTCTACATCGTCTCGCAATCGACCGGCGACGGGCGGCTGTCGATCAACGTCGTGTTCAAGCCCGGCACGAACATCGATCAGGCGCAGGTCCTCGTCCAGAACCGCGTCTCGGTCGCCGAGCCGCGGCTTCCGGAGGACGTGCGCCGGCTCGGCATCTCGGTGCGCAAGGCCTCGCCCGACCTGATGATGGTCGTGCACATGACCTCGCCCGACGGCTCCCGCGACCAGCAGTACATTTCCAACTACGCGACGCTGTACGTGAAGCGATGTGCTGCTGCGGCATCGACGGCGTCGGCAACGTCAACATCTTCGGCGCGCGCGACTATTCGATGCGCGTCTGGCTCGACCCGGCGAAGGTCGCGCACGTCGGCCTCACGGCGACCGAGGTCGTCGCCGCGCTGCGCGCCGCCAACTTGCAGGTTGCCGCCGGCTCCATCAATCAGCCGCCCGCGACGTCGCCCGGCGCCTTCGAGCTCTCGGTGCAGACGCTCGGCCGGCTGACCTCGCCGGACCAGTTCGAGGACATCGTCGTCAAGGCCGGCGACGACGGCTCGGTCGTGCGCGTGCGCGACATCGCGCGCGTCGAGCTCGGGTCGCAGGACTACACGGTCAACGCCTACCTCAACAACAAGATCGCGACCGCGCTCGTCATCTTCCAGCGGCCGGGCTCGAACGCCTTGGCGACGGCCAGGGCCATCAAGGCCGAGATGGAGCGGCTGGCCAAGGATTTCCCGCCGGGCGTCGCCTATCGGTCGTCTACAATCCGACCGACTTCATCCAGTCGTCCGTCGATGCCGTGGTGCGGACGCTGTTTGAAGCGGTGTTGCTCGTCGTCGTGGTCGTCATCCTGTTCCTGCAGACATGGCGGGCGGCGATCATCCCGATCGTCGCCATCCCCGTGTCGCTGATCGGCACGTTTGCGGTCATGGCCGCGGTCGGGAATCTCGTTCAACACGCTGTCGCTGTTTGGCCTCGTGCTGGCCATCGGCATCGTCGTCGACGACGCCATCGTCGTCGTCGAGAACGTCGAGCGCTATCTGCGCCAGGGCATGTCGCCGCGGGAAGCCGCGCACAAGACCATGGACGAAGTCGGCAGCGCGCTGGTCGCCATCTCGCTCGTGCTCATCGCGCGTCTTCCTCCCGACCGCCTTCATCGCCGGCCTGCAGGGCTCCTTCTATCGGCAGTTCGCCATCACGATCGCGGCCGCGACGGCGATCTCCGCGTTCGTGTCGCTGACGCTGTCGCCGGCGCTGGCGGCGCTGCTGTTGAAGCCGCACGACGAGCAGCGCGACCCGGAAATGGGCGGATCGCGTCCATCTTCACGCGCCGCTGCGCTGGTTCTTCGCCGGCTTCAACTGGGCGTTCGAGCGCTTGTCGCGCGGCTATGGCGCGATGACCGCGCGGCTCGTGCGGCTCGGCGCGATCATGCTGGTCGTCTACGGCGGGCTGCTCTGTCTCACCTATTACCGCCTGATCGCGACGCCGACCGGCCTCATTCCGCAGCTCGACCGCACCTATTTCATCGCGGCATTCCAGCTGCCGCCGGGATCGACGCTCAATCGCACCGACGAGGTCGTGCGCAAGGCGGGAGATATCCTGCTGTCGCGTCCGGGCGTCGAGGAGGCGGTCGCCTTCGTCGGCTTCGACGGCGCGACGTTCACCAACGCGCCCAACACCGGCGTCATTTTCGTCCGCCTGAAGTCGTTCGAGGAGCGCGAGCGAGCGAGGCCTGACGAAGGACGGCATCCTCGCCGATCTGCGCCAGCAGATGGGGAAGCTGCGCCAAGCCTTCGTCTTCGTGCTCGAGCCGCCGTCGGTTCCCGGCATCGGCACCGGCGGCGGCCTGAAGGGCTACGTGCAGGATCGCGCCGGGCGCGGATTGCCGGCACTCGAGCAGGCGGCATGGGCGGTCGCCGGCACGGCCGGGCAGACGCCCGGGTTCACGCAGGCGTTCACGCTCTTCAATACGCGCACGCCGCAGATCTATGCCGACATCGATCGCACCAAGGCCGAGCAGCTCGGCGTGCCGATCTCGCGCGTATTCGACACGCTGTCGGTCTACATGGGCTCGGCGTTCGTCAACGACTTCAATATTCTCGGGCGCACCTACCGCGTCACGGCGCAGGCCGACAACCCGTTCCGCCTGACGCTGCGCGACGTCGCAAACCTGAAGACGCGCAACATTACGCGGCGAGATGGTGCCGATCGGCTCCGTCGCCACGTTCTCCGATACGACCGGTCCCTACCGCGTGCCGCGCTACAATCTTTACCCGGCGGCAGAGGTGCAGCTGTCTCTGGCCCGCGGATTTTCTTCCGGGCAGGGCATCGCGGCGATCGAGAAGATCGCGGCCGAGAGGCTGCCCTCGGGCTTCGGCTTCGAGTGGACCGAGATCGCGCTGCAGGAAAAGCTCGCCGGCAACACGGCGTTCGTGGCGTTCGGCCTCGCCGTCGTCTTCGTCTTTCTTCTGCTCGCCGCGCTCTATGAAAGCTGGCTGTTGCCGCTCGCGGTCATCCTCATCGTGCCGATGTGCATTCTGGCGGCCATGATCGGCGTCAACCTGCGCGGGCTCGATCGCAACATACTGGTCGAGATCGGGCTCATCGTGCTCGTCGGGCTCGCCGCGAAGAATGCGATTCTGATCGTCGAGTTCGCCAAGCAGGCCGAAGAGCAGGGCATGTCCCGCTTCGACGCCGCCGTTGCCGCCGCGCGCACGCGTCTGCGGCCGATCCTCATGACGTCGCTCGCCTTCATCCTCGGCGTGCTGCCGCTGGCGATCGCGGTGGGCGCGGGCGCCGAGATGCGCCAGTCGCTGGGGACGGCGGTCTTCTCTGGAATGCTGGGCGTGACGCTGTTCGGCCTGATCTTCACGCCGGCTTTCTACGTCCTATGCCGGGGCCTCGTGTCGCGTCGGGAACGGCCCGAGCACATCGCCGCGGAAGCAGATGTTGTGAGTGAGGCTGCCCCGGCGCCAACCAGCCCCGCGGGATCACCCGACGTTGCGCCCTCCTAGGCTCGCGCATGTTGGGCTTCACGCTGGTGCGCACCGCCAAGCGCATGCACGAGTTGCGGATACCCTCGCCTCTCACTGCTGCCGGCCGGCCTTGATCTCGTCGAACCTCGACCGCGCGCGTTCGAATTTATCGTTGAAGAGCCACATCGCGTCGAGGATTTCGCGGAAGGTCGCGGATTTCTTTGCCCGGTCCGCCTTGCCGAACGTGAACACGGAATTGTTGCGCAGATAGCCCATGATCCTCGGCTCGGAAATGCGATACCCGGTCAGGTCGCCGGACTCGAGCGCTGACCGCGTCGGGCTCGGAATGATCTGGATGAGCTCGAACAACTTCATCTGGTCGATCTCGTCGGGGAGCATCTTCACGATCGCGGGAATCTTCGGGAAAAGCTCCGCGTGCGCGTTCATCAGACCGTTGCGCACCCCGGTCCAGTGATTGAACCTCTGGTCGCGCTTGCCCACGCGCGCCTCTTCCCTGTTGTCGCGGGCGGCAAGGGCTGGATCGAGCGCCGCAATCCGCGGCTTGATCTCCGCCCACTTCCGGCGGCCCTTTCGATCCTCCGACACGCCCGTCTGCAGGCTCCCCTTGTACGTGTTGGAGCGCCCGTTGCCGATGTTCTGGATGCCGTTCGTCTCGGCAAAGAACAGCCCAAGACTGATGCGGCCCGCCGCGTCGGCGGTTTTCGCATCGAGGCCCTTGGCGCGCGCGATGCCCCGCGCGAGGTCGACGACATCCTTGAAGGGAGTTCTCGGAGTTCTGCGCGTCCGCCGGCGGCGCCTGCAGGATGCGGAAGAGATTTCCGTACTCCTCGATCAGCGGCTCGATGTCGGCGTCGAAGTAGGCCGGCGGCACACCGTACTTGTTGGGCCGGCCGATGCGCGAGGGCAGCGCGTCGGTGAGATCCTTGTAGGTGCTCATCACTTGGGTGCGGGCGAGATAGAGGGCCTGCCCGGGACGGCTCGGCATTTGTTGGCCCAACGTGATCTGCGCGCGCCGCAAGGCCAGGACCGCCTTGAAGTCGTCGAGCGCCTTGCCGTACGTCGCGAGCGCATCCGCCTGGACTTGGGTGAGCGCGGCCGGCTCGCTGCGTGCGGGGGCAGCAAAGCCTAGGCCGCCGATGCCGGCCGCCGCGAGCCACGGCAGCAGGCAAAAGAGTGCGATGACGAGGAGCACCAGCGTGCCGCCCTGCAAGTGCTGATACTCCGCGAACGATGTGCGCCATGGCGGTCATAGGGCCTCGGGGTGCCGTCAGATGGGATGATGGGGATACCTTAGCGGCTCGGGCGCCTGCTGTGGACTAAGGGGCGCCCGCCGCGATTGCGACCTGACGACATCACGCTGGCCTCGCCCGCTTAACTAAGACTCTGAAACGGTAAAACCGGCATGGCAGGCCAACCGTAGGCTGGTCAACGCCGGGGCCGGCGCATGGCGCGGTGCCGGATCAAAAAAGCGGCGTTTCCGGCCGGACGGCATCGGCCCAATATCACCTTGATCTGCTGCAATTCTGGCGCCTTGGGCTCGACCTGATGACCTGTTTTGTCGCTGCGCTGTGACCCCAGGAGGCAGGGATAGATCAAGTTCAAGAAGAGGTTCTCGTGATTAGCCGTACGCGTTCGACAGGCCCGCGCCTGCTGCCCGTGATGAATTATCGGAATCTGGACAAGGCCATCGCCTGGCTGACCCGGGCTTTCGGGTTTGCCGAGCACGAGATCGTCCGCAAAGAGGACGGGACACTTCCCTACGCGGTGTTGAGCTTCGGCGATGCCCTGATCATGCTCGGGCCCGCCGGCAGCGCCGATTACAACGGTCTGATGAAGCAGCCCGATGAGACCGGCGGCGCCGAGACGCAACGGTGCTATCTCGTCGTGGGCGACGTTGACGCGCACTACGCCGTAGCCAAGGCGGCGGGCGCCGACATAATTTTCGAGCTCAACTGGTATGAGCACGGCGGCCGCGCATACGCGTGCCGCGACCCCGAAGGGCACATCTGGACCTTTGGAACGTACGATCCCTGGCAGCGGGCAACCGCGGGCACGGGCCTGCGCCGATTTATCGGTCCAGCACCGCCGGCGCTGGCAGCGATCCTGGCCGTGACCGCCGTGGCGGGATGGCTGACGGCGGCGGGGCTCATGGTCTGGTCGGCCGCGGACAGTTATGCGGTCGCGAGCAGGCTCGCAGCGCAGCAGCGCGCCGAGAGCGCACTCGAGGTTGCAACCAAACAGGTCGCAGCGGAGCGCGAAGCAAGGCAGCTCGCAGAGACTTCACGCGAGGCGGCATCGAAGCATGCTGCAGCCGAGCGCGAGGCACGCCAGCAAGCCGAGAGTGCACGCTTGGAAGTATCGAAGCAGGTTGCAGCGGAAATCGAAGCACGCCGGCGAGCCGAGAGCGCGCGCGAGACTGTATCGAAGATCGTCGCAGAGGAGCGCGAAGCGCGACAGCAGGCCGATAGTGCTCGCAAGGAGGTATCGAAGCAGGTTGCAGCGGAGCGCGAAGCACGGCTGCGATCAGAAGGCGCTCGCGACAAAGCAGCAAAACAGGCCGCAGCCGAGCACGAAGCGCGAAAAACGGCAGAGCGGACCGCCGTCGAGGCACGGACAAAGGGTGATCATCAGCAGAGCGCCAGGGAAGCGGCCGAAAAGCGTCTCCTGCAGGCTCAGCATGAATTGGAACGCGAACGCACCGCTCTGACGGCACTGCGCGCCGAATTGCGTACCGCCGGCCGCGCCAAGGAAGAGGCCGAGCGCACGGCCAAGGCCGCGCTGGCGCGGCTTACCGCCTTGGAGGCGGCACAGAAGGCCGCGAGCGCGGCGGCGCAGGCGAGCGCGGCGGCGCCGGAAAGCGCGCCGACCATTCCGCCGGCGCAGGGCGCATCTCCGCCGGCGCAGGGCGCATCTCCGCCTGCTGCCCCCGCGCCGCAGCAGGCCACCAGACCTCAGCAGCAGCGCGAGGTGACACGCGAGGCGACCCAGCCGATGCCGGCGCTTGTTCCCTGACCGATCGAATGACGGCAGACCGGGCGGCGCCAATGCTCAGTTGAACGGCACCCGCAAGCGCGCCCTGCCGCCGATCGCATCATAATCGCTGGAGCCGATCCCGTCGTAGCTGACGCTCGCGCCGAGCGCGATGCCGTCGAAGGCGTAGAACGTCACGCCGGCTTCCGCCCGGGCGCGCACTTCGTCGCCGGTGACGAGGTCATCGATGTTGATCTCGCCCGCATCCTGGTAAAAATTCCAGATGCCTTCGAGCAGCAGGCTCGGCTCGATGACCGTTCCGCCCGGCAAGCGATAGCGATAGGCGAACTGCGATCCGGCCTTGGCCTGCCCCAGCGATATGGTCTGGCTCGGAATGAGCCCACCGAGGCCGCTCACGTAGCTCTCCTGGTTCTCCTCGATGTAGCCGACCGAAGCCCGTGGCTGAAACTGCCAGGCCCCCCAGCGCTGTTGGCTCAGCAGCGTGCCTCTGACGAGCCACCTGTCGGCGTCGAAATGATCCTCCGCCCCGGCAATGTCGATCTCGTTGCCGGATTGGCCCCAGGCCGCGCGCCCCTGAAAGAACAGGTCGTAGGGGAGCCGCACGGTCGCGTAAGGGCCGGCCATCCACCCCGTCGTGTGCGCGCCGCGCGAGGGCAGATCGAAATCCTGCTGCGTATCGTCGAATTGGACGAGCGTGCCGATCAGCACCTGCGGTGTCAGCAGGTAGTCGGCGCCGACGTAGAGCACGCCGGTACGCCCATCGCTGCCGATACCGCCGGCGTCATCGTCGAAATGCGCCAGGTAGCCTTCCGTCCAGATGTCGAACTTCTGCTTTGCCGGCGCTGGGCGGCGCTCCCTTGCGCCGAGATAGCTGGGCGCTGCGTCGTCCGCCTGGCGCGCCTGGCGCAGGCTCGTCGCAAACGAGAAGCTCGAAGGCTGTCCATCAGACGGGCCACCCAATCGCAGCTGCGAGGCGCCCCACTCGTCCCCCATCAAGCCGAGGCTCGTCGGGTCCGCCGAGCGAGTAGGCCTTATCCCAGATGGGATCGTCATCCGCGCCGTGATCGACGCTCAGGAGATCGATCTGGCGCTCGAGTCCGAGATCCAGCGACATGAGAAAATCGTTCTGGCGCGCAAGAAGCGGCACGATGGTTCCCAGCGAGGACTGAAGCGTGTTGAGCGTATCGAGGGTACACTTAAGCACCTCGGCAACCGGCAGATTGGCGGCGGCGGTAACGCCATACTGGTGGTTGCCCAGACTGACGAGGCTGACGGGCCCGGTGCACGTGTTCGAGGTCAGCGGAAAGCCGGATGGAAGATCGACATTGAGCTTGATCGTGACGTTTTGGAGCTCTGGCAGGTCCGACTGCAGCGCGAGGAGATCCGCCGACGTCGATAGCGAGATTAGGCCCTGAGTCGATAGGAAATTGAGCGAGAGCGGCAGCCCCTGGGCGCGACCCGGTGCGGGGATCGCCATCGCGACAAGCGCAGCGCTACAGGCGAGCGCGCCGCGTAGCTGCTGCGAAAGGGGTCGGTTGTGCTTGGACCGACCACGGACAGCCGCGCCGCGCGACAGCTCCGCAAGTGCTCGGCCGGTAAGGGATTTCGACAGCGGGAACATGACGCGATACCAACATGTTTCTTCCCGGTGAAGGGACTACCCCGGGCCCGCACAGTCAATGAAGCGACGTTGCAGTGCACGGATAAACTGTGATTCTGTGCCCGCACCGCAACACGCTGTTTTTGTATGGATTTTGCAGCCGTCGACAGTGCTCGCTTTGAGCCGAAGCGCGCAGAAAGCCGCAGATCCGCACCCGTTCTGCCCGGATCCATGTGGGCGGCGCGATCAGCCGGGGCATGTGCCGGCCGAAACTGCGACAACGACACCCGGCCGGCACCGTCGGCACAGTGCGGAAATTCAGGCCGCCGGCGCTCCAAGATTGTGGCACCAAGCCCGATGAGATCTGGGCCGACAAGCTTCGCACGCTCGCCCGCGCGTCACGGCGTGACGATGTTGAACCAGAACGGATAGGTGTCGAGCAGACCCACGAAATCCTTGAACGCCTGCTCGTTGCCCTCGATCTTGACGTCGCCCGATTTGACCGCCTCGTCGATCGTCATGTCCTTGAGCTGAATCTTGTCGAGGGTGGCCTTGCTCAGGGTGAGCGTGGCGTCGGGCGTGTCCAGCGGCTTGCTTGCGTAGTTGAGCGTGCCGTTCTCAACGATAAGCCCGTACCGCTGATCGAGGTCGGTGAAGTCGATGTTGAGGCCGATCTTCTTGCCTTCGGCTTTGGGTCCGTTCAGCCGCACGGCGAGGTAATCGAACAGCAGCTCGGGAGACATCGCCTTAATGGTATCGGGGCTCGCCGTGTCGATCCCGCCGGAGCTCGGCACGCCATTGCGCAGCTCATAGGCACCCTGCAGGTAGACCGAACGCCACGGGCCGGACTCGGCCTGATAGCCCATCTGCTCGTAAGCATCCGCCAGCAGTTCCTTGGCCTCTTTGTTCTGCGGATCGGCGAAGACGACGTGCTTCAGCGCCATCGCGACCCAGCGATAGTTTGCCTTGTCGAAGTCGGCTTTGGCCTTCTCCAGGATGGCTGGCGCACCACCCATGTACTCGACGTACTTCACCGCCGCCTCTTGCGGCGGCAGCTCGTCGAGCGTCGAGGGGTTGGCGTCGTAGAATCCCATGTAGCGCTGATAGACGGCGCGGCTGTCGTGCTTCACGGAGCCGTAGTAGCCGCGGTTGAACCACGATTGATCGAGCTCCTTTGGGAGCTTGATCATGTTCGACAGCTCGACGCCCGTGTAGCCCTCGTTCATGAGGCGCACCGACTGGTCGTGGATGTATTTGTAGAGGTCGCGCTGCTTCTTGAGGAAATCAATGATGCGCGCGTTGCCCCACATCGGCCAATGGTGGCTCGCGAATTCGACGTCGATGTCGGGACCGAACATGTCGATCGTCTGCTGCAGGTAACGCGCCCACGCCAGCGCATCGCGAACCTTGGCACCGCGCAGCGTCAGGATGTTGTGCAGCGTGTGCGTGGCGTTCTCGGCCATCCACATCGCCTTGAACTGCGGGAAGAAGGTGTTCATTTCGGACGGCGCCTCGGTGCCCGGCGTCAACTGGAACACCATGTCGATGCCGTCGACCGTCAGCTTCGTACCGGTCCTGGATATGAATTCCGTCGGCGGAATGAGCGTGGTGGTGCCGGTCGAGGTCGTGGGACCCAGCCCGCCGCTGATGCCCCCGACCGGGCTGCGCGGAAGCAGCGCGCCGTACATGTAAATGGCGCGCCGGCTCATGACGTTGCCGGCAATCACGTTCTCGCTCACGGCCTCGTCGGTGAAACCCTCGGGCGCAAAGATCCGCACCTTGCCCGCATTGACATCGGCCTCGTCGACGATGCCGCGCACACCGCCGTAGTGATCGACATGGGAATGACTGTAGATGACGGCGACGACCGGCTTTTTCCCGAGGCTCTCGCTGACGAGGTCGTAGGCCGCCTTCGCGGTCTCGGCCGAGATGAGCGGATCGCCCACGATCCAGCCTGTGTCACCCTGGATGAACGTCATCACCGACAGATCGTAGCCGCGCACCTGATAGATGCGGTCCGTCACCTTGAACAGGCCATAGATCAGGCCGAGCTGCGCATTGCGCCACAGGCTCGGATTGACCGTGTCGGGCGCGGGTTTGTCGGGCCCGATGTAGGCTTTGTATTCCTCAAGGTCCCAGACGGGCGCGCCGTCGGCGCTCTTGATGGTCAGCTTGTCGGGCTTGGCGATGAAGCCGCGGCGGGCATCCTCGAAGTCCTGCTTGTCGGCAAACGGCAGCGACTTGAGAACTTGCTCGTTTGCCGCCTTGGTCGCCGCGGTGGCGGGCTTGGGCGCGGTTTGCGCCGAAAGGGACGCAGGCGACGCAAGAATTAGGAGAGCAAATAGGACGACGCCGACCACTCGGCGAACTGGCGTGAAGAGCATGCGTGTCTCCCAGTCGATCCGCGCGCGATCATCCGGGCGCCCGGGGGGCGCGCTGCTCGACACTGCCGCGCATTTCTTACCCAACTCCTTCCGTTCACGCCTCAATGCCCGCTATCGCCACGCTTGTGCAATTCAACCAGGAGCCGGCGCCCGCTCGGGGATTGCTCGCGCGCGATCACATTCAGGCGCCACAGTTGGTGCTAACGTAGCGATTCCCCGGCACGAGGACGCAAACATCGCATTTTCTTTCGAACGTCTGCCGAGCCGGCAACAATCGAGGCCAGCGTGAGAGCGCCGCTTACTCTGCTTGTCCTGCTAACCCCGTTGTTGCCCCTGGTTGCGGCTTCCGCCCAGCCGAGCGCCCCTCAGGATTGCGCTATAGCGCCGGCCTCGAAAGTCGTCGTCAATGTCAAGGACAAGGGCGCCAAGGGCGACGGGCGCACCGACGAAACCGCTGCCATTCAGAAGGCGATCGATGAGGTCGCGCGGACGGGCGGATCAGTCCTCGTTCCCGACGGCGTCTACATGATCAACGCCGTCGCCCCTGGGCAACTCGCGCTCAAGAGCGGCGTAATCCTGAAGCTCGCGCCGGGCGCGATATTGCGCGCTATCGCGAACGGCTCGGAGGGTTACGCGATCCTGACAATCACGGGAGCGTCGCACGTCGGCGTGATCGGCGGCATTCTGGAAGGCGATCGCAAGCAGCACCTGGGCAAGACCGGCGAGTGGGGAATGGGGATAAGGGTGGACGGCGGGTCTGAGCACGTGACGATCAGCGATGTGACGTCAAAGGATATGTGGGGCGACGGCTTCTACATCGACGGCGCCAAGGACGTGCGGTTGTGCAACATCGTGGCCGACTACAATCGCCGTCAGGGTCTCTCCATCATCGATGCGGTAGGAGTGCTCGTCACCAACTCGGTGTTCAAGAACACACGCGGGACGCGGCCCAGCGCCGGCATCGATCTGGAGCCCGACCTCGCGACGCAGGTCATCCGCGATGTGCGCATCACGCGCTCGAAGTTTTTCGACAATGACGGAGGGGGGATTCTGATCCAGGCCAAGAAGGGGGCTCAGAACATCACCGCCGTCGAGATCACGCGCAATCTGTTCAAAGACAGCCCTCCGGTAAAGATCAAGTACGCAAAGGGCGTGCTCAATTCCGCCATCTGCCAGAACCGGTATGCTGTTCGGCAGGAGCGCGCGCCTGGAGATCTCGTGTCCATGGCGAGGGCGGACAGGGAGGTTATCGTCCTGGCCGGCTGCGGAGATCCCGGTCTTCGCAAGCGTCAGTAGATTCTGCGAAGACCCCGTTCGCCTCGCTCGCGCATCACGCGGCCTTCTTCGCCTTGCCGGCGATCTCGACAAGCTTGGCGACAAGCGCGCGCACGCCCTTGAGGCGCTCGGCCGGCAGATCCCACTCGCTGCGGAACACGAGCTTCTGATCGGGCTGCACCTTGGTGTGCCCGCGCGAGGCCTGCACGAACGCGATGAGGCCTTCGGGGTTGGCGAACTCGTTCTTGCGGAAGGCGACGACGGCGCCCTTCGGCCCGGCATCCACCTGCGCGATGCCCGCCTGGCGGCACAACGCCTTGATCTCCATCACGTCGAGCAGATGCCCGACCTCCTCGGGCAGCTCGCCGAAGCGGTCGACCAGCTCGGCGGCGAAGTCGTCAATCTCGGCGCGGGTCTCCAGCGTGGACAGGCGCCGGTAAAGGCCGAGGCGAAGTTGTAGATCGGCGACGTAGGTCTCCGGGATCAGCACGGAGGTGCCGAGCGAGATCGTCGGGCTCCACGTGTCCTCCGCCCCCTCCATATCGCCGCCCTTCATGGTCGCGACCGCCTCCTCCAGCATCGACTGGTAGAGCTCGAAGCCCACTTCGCGGATGTGGCCCGACTGCTCCTCGCCCAGGAGATTGCCGGCGCCGCGGATGTCGAGGTCGTGGGAGGCGAGCGAGAAGCCGGCGCCGAGCGTATCGAGCGACTGCAGAACCTTGAGCCGCTTTTCCGCCGCCTCCGTCAGGGCCTTGCCGATGGGGAGCGTGAAGTAGGCGTAGGCGCGCGTCTTCGAGCGCCCGACGCGCCCGCGCAGCTGATAGAGCTGGGCCAGCCCGAACATGTCGGCGCGGTGCACGATGAGCGTGTTCGCGTTGGGCAGATCGAGCCCGGATTCGACGATCGCGGTCGAGAGCAGAACATCGTACTTGCCGTCGTAGAAGGCGCTCATGACGTCCTCGATCTCGCCCGGCGTCAACTGGCCCGTGGCGCGCGCAAAGGTCAGCTCCGGCACGGCCTCGCGCAGGAACTCGGCGACCTCCTCCATGTCGGAGATGCGCGGCACGACATAGAACGTCTGCCCGCCGCGGTAGCGCTCGCGGCGCAGCGCGTCGCGTACGATCACCGGATCGAAGGGGGAAATGTAGGTCCGCACCGCCAGGCGATCCATGGGCGGGGTGGTGATGAGCGACAGCTCGCGCACGCCCGACAGTGCCAACTGCAGCGTGCGCGGGATCGGCGTCGCCGACAGCGTCAGCACGTGCACGTCCTCGCGCAGGCGCTTCAACCGCTCCTTGTGGGTGACGCCGAAGTGCTGCTCCTCGTCGATGACCAGGAGCCCCAGCCGCCCGAAGGTGATCGCCTTGCCGAGGAGCGCGTGCGTGCCGACGACGATATCGATCAAGCCGCTCTTCAAGCCCTCCTTCACCAGCGCCAGCTCCTTGGAGCCCACGAGGCGCGAGGCCTGCGCCACGCGGATCGGCAGACCCTTGAACCGCTCCGAGAACGTCTTGAAGTGCTGGCGCGCGAGCAGCGTCGTCGGCACCACGACCGCGACCTGCAGGCCGTTCATGGCGGAAACGAAGGCTGCACGCAGCGCGACCTCGGTCTTGCCGAAGCCGACGTCGCCGCACACCAGCCGGTCCATGGGGCGGCCCGAGTTGAGATCGCCGAGCACGGCCTCGATGCTCGTGTCCTGGTCCTCGGTCTCCTCGTAGGGGAAGCGCGCGACGAACTCGTCGTAGGAGCCCTCGGGCGCCGCGATCGCGGGCGCCTCCTTGAGCTGGCGCAGCGCCGCAACCTTGATCAGCTCGGACGCGATCTCGCGCAGGCGCTTCTTGAGGCGCGCCTTGCGCGACTGCCAGGCGACGCCGCCGAGCCGGTCGAGTTGCGCATCCGATTCGTCCGCTCCATAGCGCGATAACAGCTCGATGTTCTCGACGGGGAGGAACAGCTTGTCGCCGCCCGCGTAGTTGAGCTCGAGGCAGTCGTGCGGGGCGCCGAGCACGGTGATGGTCTTGAGCCCGGCAAAGCGTCCGATGCCGTGGTCGGCGTGCACGACGAGATCGCCGGTCGACAGGCTCGTCGCCTCGGTTAGCACATCGACGGCGGAGCGCTGCTTGCGCCGCGGCCGCACCAGGCGGTCGCCCAGGATGTCCTGCTCGCCGATGACGGCGAGCTCCGGCGTCTCGAAGCCCTGCTCCAGGCCCAGCACGGCGAGCGCCGTCGTCGGCCGGGCAGCGCCAGCGCCTGGGCATAGGTGTCCACCTTCGTAAGCTCTTTGAGCCCGTGGTCGGCAAAGAGCGTCGAGAGCCGCTCGCGCGCGCCCGCCGTCCACGCGGCAACGATGACGCGCCGGTGCTCCGATTGCAGGCGCTTTGCGTGCGCGACCACCGCATCGAACACGTTGACGTCGCCCTGCTGGCGCTCGGCTGCGAACGTGCGCCCGGCGCGCCCGCGCCAGGAGCGCACGTTGGGGCCAGCCGTCTCCTCGAAGGGGGTGAGACGGAACACGCGGTGGTGCTTGAGCTGCGCCGCGAGCGCGCCTTCGTCGAGGAACATGCGCTCAGGCGGAACCGGCTTGTAGGGCGGCGCGCCGAAGGTCTGCTGCTCCAGCGCCTCGCGGCGCGCATCGTGGTGCTCGGTGATCTGCTCGAAGCGCTGCCGCGCCGCCTCGTCCGCCAGGTGATCGAAGCTCACCGGCACGCCCGGCAGATAATCAAAGAGCGTCTCCAGCTGCTCGTGAAAGAGCGGCAGCCAGTGCTCCTGGCCCGGGTAGCGCTGGCCGGCGCTGACGGCCTCATACAGCGGGTCATCGCCCGTCGCGCCGCCGAACAGCTCGACGTAGCGGGCGCGGAACAGCTTTTCGGGCTCCTCGCCGAACGCGACCTCGCTGACGGGCATGAGGGCGAGTTTCTGCACGGCCTTGGTCGTGCGCTGGGTCTGCACCTCGAACGCCTTGATCGTCTCCAGCGTGTCGCCGAAGAAATCGAGACGGACAGGCGTTGCGCGTCCCGGCGGAAAGAAATCGAGGATGCCGCCGCGCACCGCGTACTCGCCGGGCTCCATGACGGTGCCCGAGCGCACGAAGCCCATGAGCGAAAGCCGCTGCGTCAGGCGGCTCATGTCGATGCGCTGGCCGGGCGCGATCTGCTTGATCGCGCGTTTCAGGAAGCTCTTCGAGGGCACGCGCTGCAGCACCGCGTTGACGGTGGTGAGGACGACCGTCGGATGCTTGCGCGTGCCGAGCGACAGCTGGGCGAGCGTCGCGATGCGCTTGGCGACGATCTCGGCGTTGGGCCCGATGCGGTCGTAGGGCACGGTATCCCAGGCGGGGAACGCTAGGACGCGCACGTCGGGAGCAAAGAACGCGAGCGCGTGCTCGAGCGCATCGAGCCGGCGGTCGTCGCGCGCGACATGCAGAAGCGTGCCGGGCGCATGCTCGGCTTGCGCCTCGGCGACGAGCTGGGCCAGCACGAGCGCATCGAGCCCCTCGGGGACGCCGGTGATGATGCGCTCGGGCGCGGCGCTTACCTCACTGCCGGTCGTCATGCGCGCTCACGTCCGTCGGGGGCGTCGGCTTGCAGCCCATGAAAATCGCGCATGGCGGCGATCAGCGCGCGGAAGGCAGCTTCCTCGGGCGCACCGTCCAGCGCGAACCACTGCGTCAGCACCGGATCGGGCAAGATGATGAACTGCTCGAAATCGGCCAGCGCCTCGCCCGACATGGCGGGGAGGCGCGCTAGGGCGAAGCGTCCCAGAATAAAATCCATCTCCTTGGTGCCGCGATGGCACGCACGATAAGCCGCGCGGCGGCGGCGCATCTCCAGGTCGTCAGTCATCGGCTGATCCGGCTCTCTTGGATAACCCGGGCCCCAGGCTTGACGCCGTCAAGCGCGCCCGCCACCCTCGTCGGGAATGGGCCGTTGATATAGCGCCCGTTGTCGCCTCGCGCAAAGGCCCCGCACTGAGACCACTGCTGCGCGGAAAACGGGGGTGCGGCCCCGGGTGACGTGCCCGGCCGTTCTCCACAGCGCGGAGCTGAAGCGCGCGGCTATTCCCGATCTGCAGGATCCAGCTTCGCCCATGCGGCCCATCGAGCTTACGCCCCTCTTCGCCTCCCTGCAGTCGCTCACCGGCATCGGTCCGCGCCTGATGGTGCTCTTGCGCAAGTGCCTGGCGCTGCCGCCCGGCGTACCTGAGCCGCGCGTGCTCGATCTGCTATGGCACCTGCCGTCGGGCGTCATCGACCGGCGCGCGGAGCCGACCGTCGCCGACGCCGTTCCGGGCTCGATTGCCACGCTGAAGGTGCGCGTCTTGAAGCACAAGGCGCCGCCGCGGGGCAATACGCGCGCGCCCTACAAGGTGCAGACCGAGGACGACACCGGCCGCCTCGAGCTCGTGTTCTTCCACGCCGAGCGCAAATTCATCGAGCGCCAGCTGCCCGTCGGCGAGACCCGCTACGTCTCGGGCCGCGTCGAGCGCTACGCCGACGCGCTGCAGATGTCGCACCCCGATTACATTGTTGCGCCCGAAGCGCGCGACGAGCTGCCGCTGCTGGAGCCGGTCTATCCGCTGACCGCCGGGCTATCCGGCAAGGTCATGCAGAAGGCCGCGCGCCAGGCGATCGATCGATTGTGCGCGCTGCCCGAGTGGCAGGATGCGGCCTGGCTCAAGGCACGCGGCTACCCGAGTTTCTTCGAGGCGCTGCAGCGGCTGCACCGGCCGGTCGATGCGGGCGACGTGTCGCCCGGTGCCGCACCCTGGCAGCGGCTCGCCTACGACGAGCTGCTCGCGGGGCAGCTGGCACTTGGCCTCGTGCGGCAGAACTTTAAAAAGCGCGCCGGCCGCAGCGTAAAGGGCGACGGGCGCATCCGCGCGGCGATCGCGGACGCACTCCCCTTTACGCTGACGGGCTCCCAGCGCGACGCCGTGCGCGACATCGAGGCCGACATGGGGGCACCCCACCGCATGCTGCGGCTGCTGCAGGGCGACGTCGGCTCGGGCAAGACGGTCGTTGCGCTGCTCGCCATGGCGATCGCGGTAGAGGCCGGCGCGCAGGCGGCCTTCATGGCGCCGACGGAGGTGCTCGCGCGCCAGCACCTCGAGACCATCGCGCCGTTGGGCGAGAAGGCCGGTCTGCGCCTCGCCCTGCTGACGGGGCGCGAGAAGGGCAAGACGCGCAAGGATATCATCGACCGCCTTGCCGCCGGCGAGATCGACATTCTGATCGGGACGCACGCGCTGTTTCAGGCCGACGTCGTGTTCAAGAACCTGGCGTTTGCCGTCATCGACGAGCAGCACCGCTTCGGCGTGCACCAGCGCCTGTCGCTGCAGTCGAAGGGCAACGGCGGCGCGACCGACGTGCTGGTGATGACGGCGACGCCGATCCCGCGCACGCTGCAGATGACGCACTACGGCGATCTCGACGTCTCCCGCCTCACCGAGAAGCCGCCGGGGCGCAAGCCGATTGTGACGACGACGACGCCGGTCGACCGCATCGAGCAGGTGATCGACGGCCTGCGCCGCGCGCTTACCCAAGGCGCGCAGATCTATTGGGTGTGCCCGCTGATCGAAAGCTCGGAATTATCCGAGCTCGCCGCGGCCGAGGAGCGCCACGCGCACCTGGCGCAAGTCTTCGGCAAGGACGCGGTCGGGCTTCTGCACGGCGCCATGACGGGAACCGCCAAGGACGCAGCCATGTCGGCGTTCGCCGAGGGGCGGATGAAGATCCTCGTTGCGACCACGGTGATCGAGGTCGGCGTCAACGTGCCCAACGCGACCATCATGGTGATCGAGCATGCCGAGCGCTTCGGGCTTGCGCAGTTGCATCAGCTGCGCGGGCGCGTCGGGCGCGCCGACCGCCAGTCCTACTGCATGCTGCTCTACAAGCCGCCGCTGGGCGAAGCCGCGCAGGCGCGATTGGCGATGATGCGCGACACCGAGGACGGCTTTCTGATCGCGGAAAAGGATCTGGAGCTGCGCGGCGCCGGCGAGGTGCTGGGCGCGCGCCAGAGCGGCATGCCGGGATTTCGCGTGGCGGAGGTGCCGAATTTTGCGTCGCTTCTGGAAGCGGCGCGCGATGACGCCAAGCTCGTTCTCGCCAGCGACCCGCAGTTGTCGGGCCCGCGCGGCGAAGCGCTGAAAACGCTGCTCTACCTGTTCGAGTGCGACGAGGCCGTGCGGCTGTTCAGGGCGGCTTGAGTGCCGGATACGAAGGACCGAACGATCTTTGTAGCTGAATGAACCATTCGAATCAGCTTTTGCTAATAGTCGAAGGCGTGGCTCATTGCGCTCAAAGACTTGACGGCTGCGGAGAGGACCGATGCCTAAGCTGACACATGGCCGACATGAAGCTGATCGCAGCCTGTTCGACATGAACAGCGGAAGGTGATGTGACGCTGAGCAACAGACGGTTCACTTCAGTTCTTCAAGTGGCTACATCGGAGTAGACATGTACGCCGCCGCCTATGCGATCCACGGACTCGTCTTGATAGGGACGAAGCGGCTCTGCCGGCCTTCCTGGAGGTTGCGCAGACCGCGGCCGATCGCCAAGTGCGTAGTACATGCCCTACTGGGAGTACCGAGAAGTTCGGTCGCTTGGATCGCGGCGAGGTTGAGACTGTGGCGGCGACCTGCGTCGAGCATGCCTCAGCGCGATTATCGAGAAGCTATGGCAGGACGTCTCTGCCCGCTGAACCCAGAGAACCGCAAACGTCAATCGCTGCACCTGCTAAGCCAAGCCGGCCGGCCGAGTACGCGCGTTATTCGAGCTTGGAACGGCCGAGTCTCAGTGGCCCGTGCACGCGATGCAACGATGCCGCCCAGACGCGAGGCTATGCATTCGAACGGTTCCGACGAATTTCGACGGCTGGGGCCTGGAGCGCGCGCGGATCGTCTCAAGCTCTTGAGCGAGCAGATTGATGGCAGCTTTTTGCAGTCGCAATTCGGTGTATCTGTAGAGGCTAGGTGGAGCGAATTCCCCTACGGATGCCTCATCCCGCGCGCTTTCCAGGAGAAGGTGGGCGACCGTCTCGAGGGATCTAGAGGCCTGTTCATTTCCTATTCACGGTTTCACTGCAGAGGGCCATGCAGGCGTTCACCGCCAAGCGTTCGTGATAATGATGGACGGCGATGGACATTGCCGAAGCGCTGCAGGCGTCAGAATTTCGCGTCGACGATATCGTCACAGCGACAATTTCGAATCGCTGTCGATGAGCGTCGCCCCTGTCGTTCACGTCCGCGAGCTATTCCCATGATTTGCTATCCCGGGAGCGCCGCATGCGCACTCGCTTCGCGCTCGCCGCTCATATGCGGCGCCCGGCATTCCCCGGCTGCTTCCGCCCAAGAGAGCTTCGTCGCGCTGGTCGTCCTCACGGAGGCTTACCAGACGCCTACCCCGGCGCGATCTTGGGCGGGCGCGGCGCCGCTTTGACCTTCGGCTGCGCATTGCGCTTGGCCTGATCGGCGAGCTCCTTGAGCTTGGCCTGGCTTTCCGGCGTCACCATGCCGCCCGAGATGACGACCTTGGCCGCGTCCTCGATGTTCATGTCGAGGAAGATCACGTTGCGCCGCGGCAGGAAGCACACGAACCCCGTCGGCGGCACGATGCCGGTCGGCATGAAGACGCTCAACAGGTCGCTCTCGCCGCCGGGCTTGGCCGCGCCGACCTCCCCCGTCGTCTCGCCCGTCACGAACACGATCGACCACAGGCCCTTCGAGGGAAACTCGATGAGCCCCACCTTTTGAATACCCTGCCCCGGGCCGGTGGCGCTGACGACGGATTCGAAGATCTGCTTCAGCGCGCGGTACACGTTGCGCACGACCGGCATGCCGCCGACCATCTGCTCGCCGAACGAGATGAGCGTGCGGCCCAACAGGTTGGCGGCGAGCGCCCCGATCAGCGTCAGGACCACGATGCCGACGATGAGGCCGAAGCCCGGAACGGCGAACGGCAGATAGGTGTCGGGCAGATACGCCTTGGGAACGAACGGTTTGATCCAGGCGTCCGTCACGTTGATGAACCACCAGGCAAAGTAGAGCGTGATGGTCACGGGCCCGACGATGACGAGGCCGGTGAGGAAATAATTGCGCAGGCGCGCGCCGAGGTGCCAGGACGGCGGCTGGTCGCGCGTCGTGAGGCGCTGCAGGCCGGCGCGAAATTGCGAGGCCGCGCTGCCGGACGTGGTCTCCTTGGGATCGCTTGCCTTGGGATCGCTTGCGCTCATGCGGGGTCCACAGGTGCTGGCCTGATGCCGGACAGCGGGTCCGGGCCGTCGATGTCGCGATATTCCCACGGTTCGCGGCTGAGCAGAAGAGTGCTGCGGGATGTGGCGGAACCGGAGACGGCGGTCCGGGGCCGAACCGCTACTTTATCACCACGAGGCAGTCGAACCCGTCCGCCTGCAGCGTCGTGCAGAGCCGCTTTGGCTCGCTGGGCTCGGCATAGGGCCCGACCTTCACGTGATAGAACGTGCCCATGCTGCCGATGACCGCCTCGCCCACTTCGGGATCGCGCGCGCCGAGATCGCCTCCGTGCTGCGTGAGCAGCCGCGCAACGAGCATGTCCGCCTCCGGGCGCGAGCGCACGGCGCCGATCTGCATGCTGAACTTGCCCGACGTCGGGGGCTGAAGATTTTGGGACGGGGGCGGGGCCACCGCCACGCGCGTCGGCGTCGGTGGGGGCGCGGCGACAGCGGCAGGAGACTGCGCAGGAGCCTGCGCAGGAGACTGTGGCGCGGTCGCGGGGGAGACTTGCGTCGTGTCGCTCCAGCTCGAAACGCTGCTTTGCGGCGCGGGCTGCGCATTGGCGTTGGCGTTGGCAATCGATGCGGTCGTCACCGCGCCGTCGTTGGCGCTGGGCGCGCTGGCCGCGCTGGGCGCGGGGCTGCTGGACGAGCCTCCGCCGAAAATGTTGCTGAAGAAACCGCTGATGCCACCGGAGCTGGAGCTGGAGTTGGCGGCCGGCTGCGGAGCCGGGGGCGAAGGCGAAGGCCCTGCATACGCGGTTTGCGGAACCGTGCCCCAACCGGTCGTCGCCGTCTGCCAGGCGCCCCCCCCGTTCGGGGCGGGTGCGCCCGCAGGAGCGGGTCCGGCCGGAGCTGGTCCCGTCGGAGCGGCAGCGGCCACGGGGGCCGGCTCGTTGAGGCTCGCCACGTTGGAGATGCCCGCGTCCTGGTAGGCCGCGGCGCGGTTCTTGAGGGCGTCCTGCTGCTCAGGCTGTGAAAGACCATCCTTGAGCCAGGCGGCATTGGTCAGGTCGGAGATGGCGAGGCCGGGCTTGCCCTGCTTGCGGTAGGCGAGCCCGCGATAATAGAGGGCCTTGGCGATCTGCTGGCTGCCGAGGCCACCGCCGCGCAGGACGCTGTCCAATGCGCGGACCGCCTGCTTGGCGTTGCCGTCGGCATAGGCCTTGACGCCGGCGTCGAGCATCCGCTGCGCGGTCGCGGCGGCCTTGGTCTTTTCCTCGTCCGCCTCCTGGGCGGAGGGATCGGGCTTCTGCTCGGCGCCCTTGGCACCATCTTTGGCGGCACCATCTTTGGCGGCGTCTTTGGCGGTCGATTTCGCCGGTCCCGCAGCACCTTGAGTCGGCCCGTCGAAGGCGGCCAGGGGCAACGCGCTCGTCAGCAGGATCGCGAGAAAAGCCAATATGCGCACAACGTGCCCCATAAACCCCACCTGAGACCCACCCGAGTGCCGTCAGCGCGACGGCAGAAACCGTTGCCGGCTCAAGGTTATGTTAAGCCCGGCATAGAGGCAAATCCACGGCCGCACCAGGGTCAATTGCCCTATTCCACGGTTACCGACTTGGCGAGGTTGCGGGGCTGATCCACGTCAGTGCCCATGATGACGGCCGTGTGATAGGCGAGAAGCTGCACGGGAACCGCATAAATGAGCGGATTGGTGAACTCCGTCGCGGTCGGCATCTCGATGTGGGCGGCGACCTTGCAGCCGACAGATTCGGCGGGCGCATCCGAGATGAGGATGATCTGGCCGCCGCGCGTCGCCACCTCCTGCATGTTGGAGACCGTCTTCTCGAAGAGCTCATCGCGAGGCGCCACGACGATGACGGGGACGTTCTCGTCGATGAGCGCGATGGGGCCGTGCTTGAGCTCGCCCGCCGCGTAGCCCTCCGCGTGCAGGTAGGAAATCTCCTTGAGCTTCAGCGCACCCTCCAGCGCCAGCGGATAGCTGGTGCCGCGGCCGAGGTAGAGCACGTCGCGCGCCTTGGACAGCATGTGCGCGATCGCCTCGTACTGCTGCTCGTTGCGCAGGATCGTCGAGATGTGGCGCGGCACCTCGACGAGGGCCTGCACCATGGCACGCTCCTCGTCGGGCCCGAGGACGCCGCGGGCGCGGCCGAGCCCGATGGCGAGGCAGGCGAGCACCGAAAGCTGGCAGGTGAAGGCCTTGGTGGAGGCGACGCCGATTTCAGGCCCGGCGAGCGTCGGCAGCGCGGCGTCGGATTCGCGCGCGATCGTGGAGGAGCGGACATTGACGATAGCCGCGATGCGTTGCGCCTGCTCCTTGGCGTAGCGCAGCGTCGCGAGCGTATCGGCGGTCTCGCCCGACTGGGACACGAACAGCGACAGCCCGCCCGCAGACAACGGCGGCTCGCGGTAGCGCATCTCGGAGGCGACATCGATCTCGACGGGCAGCCGCGCGTAGCGCTCGATCCAGTACTTGCCCACGAGCCCCGCATAGTAGGCGGTGCCGCAGGCCGACATCGTCACGCGCGAAAGCGTGGTGAGATCGACGCCCAGCGGCGGCAATGTCACGGTGCCGACGCTCATGTCGATGTAGTTCGACAGCGTGTGGCTGATGACCTCGGGCTGCTCATGGATCTCTTTGGCCATGAAGTGGCGGTGATTGCCCTTGTCGACGAGCAGCGCGCTCGCCACCGACTTGACTTGCGGGCGATCGACGAGGGCACCACTGCGGTCGAAGATCTCGACGCCTGAGCGGTGCAGCACCGCCCAGTCGCCTTCCTCCAGATAGGTGATGGTATCGGTGAAGGGCGCCAGTGCGATCGCGTCGGAGCCCAGATACATCGCGCCCGTGCCGTGGCCGATCGCGAGCGGACTGCCCTGGCGCGCGGCGATCATCAGGTCGTCGTGGCCGGCGAAGATGATGGCGAGCGCGAAGGCGCCGTGCAGGCGGGCAAGCGCGTTCTGTACGGCCTCGCGCGGGGCGGCACCCTTGTCGAGCTCGTCGGTGATCACATGGACGATCGCCTCGGTGTCGGTGTCGCTTTCGAACACGTACCCCTTGGCCGACAATTCACGCTTGAGCTCGCGGAAGTTCTCGATGATGCCGTTGTGCACGACCGAGACTTGCGCGTTCATGTGCGGGTGGGCGTTGCGCTCCGTCGGGCGGCCGTGCGTCGCCCAGCGCGTGTGGCCGATCCCGGTGTGCCCCCGCAGCGGCTCCTTGAGCAGCCGGCCTTCCAGGTTGCGCAGCTTGCCCTCGGCGCGGCGGCGCTCCAGGTGGCCGTTCTCCACCGTCGCTATCCCGGCCGAGTCATAGCCGCGATACTCGAGCCGGCGCAGCGCGTCGACGAGGTCCGTCGCAACGGCCTTCTGCCCGATAATTCCGACAATGCCGCACATGCGTCCGTCCTCAGCGCTCAGATGACCGCCAATACTGGTATCGTTTGCTTAATATGTCGCTCAACTCACACTCTGTTTCAAAGATTTTTGCACTGCGGCATGGCGGCTCGCCCGCTCACCCCGCCTTGGCCTTGCGCCGGCCCATCATGGCGCGGAACTTGGCCGCCCAGCCCGGGCGCTCCTCCTGCGCCGTGCGCTCGAGCGCCAGGGCGTCGGCCGCCACATTCTTGGTGATCACGCTGCCCGAGCCGATGTAGGCGCCGTCGCCCACCTTGACGGGCGCGACGAGCGAGGTGTTGGACCCGACGAACACACCGGCGCCGATCTCGGTGCGGGATTTGTTGAAGCCGTCGTAATTGCAGAAAATGGTGCCCGCTCCGATGTTGGAGTTGGGCCCCACCTCGCCGTCGCCGAGATAGGCGAGGTGATTGGCCTTGGCGCCGGCCCCGAGCGTCACGTTCTTCACCTCGACGAAATTGCCGACGTGCACGCGCTCGCCGAGTTGGGCTCCCGGCCGCAGACGCGCAAACGGCCCGACGCGCGCACCCGCTCCGATGCGCGAGCGCTCGATGTGGCAGTTGGCCTTGATCTCGGCTCCGTCCGCAACGGTGACGCCCGGCCCGAAGAAGACGTTGGGCTCGATGATGACGTCGCGCCCGATTTTCGTGTCCCACGACAGCCATACCGTCTCCGGTGCGATGAGCGTCGCGCCCTCGCGCATCACGGCAGCGCGCGCGCGGCCCTGGAAGATCGCTTCGGCGGCTGCTAGCTGCTCGCGCGAGTTGACGCCCAGAACCTCGTCCTCGGCGCAAACGATCACTGCCGCCCGCGCGCCATCCGCGCGCGCGATCTCCACCGCGTCGGTCAGATAGAATTCGCCCTTGGCGTTGGCATTGCCGATGCGGTCGAGGATGCCCAGCAGATTGTCGACGCGAAACGCCATGACGCCGGAGTTGCACAGCCTGATGCCGCGCTCCTCTTCGCTTGCGTCCTTCTCCTCGCGAATGGCCAGGAGCCACGCATCGCGATCCGTCAGCAGCCGGCCGTAACCGGTGGCGTCCGCGGGCTCAAATCCCAGGACCGCGATTGCAGCCCCCTCGTCCAGCCGCGCAAGCAGCCGCCGCAGCGTCGGCGCGCTGAGGAGCGGGGTATCGGCGTAGAGCACGAGCACGTCGCCCGCATGCTTGGCGAGCGCCGCGCGGCTTGCAAACAGCGCGTCCGCGGTGCCCTTCTGGGCCGCCTGCACGAACATTTGCGCGCCCGGCACCGCCTCGAGCGCCTCGTTGGCGACGGCCTCCATGCCGGGGCCGACCACGACCGCCACGGCATCAGGCTCGAGCTCGCGGGACACGGCGAGCACGTGCGCGAGCATGGAGCGGCCGGCGATTCTGTGCAGCACCTTGGGCAGCGCCGACTTCATGCGCGTGCCCTGACCGGCGGCGAGAACGACGATGAGCAAGGGTCGGCGGGTCATCCGGCCTCAGGGGGTAAAGAAGACGCGGTGCTGGCGGGCGCGCGCGGACCGATCACCTGGTGCGCAGCACCCACAGCCCGCATCGGAACACGTTTCATACCGCCGGGCTCCGGTCCTGAACAGGTCCGGGGGCCCGGATTGCCGCCCGCCCGGGCGCTGTCCTAGTTGCATAGTAACCACAGCCCTGGCGACAAGCCTTGCTAATCCGCCGCCAATGCGGCCTGGGCGATCTCATCTTCCACAGGTCCTGTAGCAATTCCGCATCCGCCGCGTTGACCCCGGGGGATGGACTCAACGACCATCCCGCTTGCTGCCGCAGCAGACCCGCTGTGGGTGGCGGGCCCTTGCGTTTGTTACCCTCGGGCGAATCGGCCCAAATCCGTTCAGCGTTCTTACATCTAGAAAAGAAAGCTGAAGATAATGTCCGCTGACCCATTCCATGCCCCTGCGCGCAGCCGAACCCTGACGCCCTACGTGCTGGTCTGGGTGGCGATAGCCAGCCTCGCCTCGGCCTACCTTGCGCTGCTCGGACTGAAACCCGCCATGTTCGCGCGAAACGGCAAGGGCGGTGCCGACGTCGAGCAGCGGCTCGCGCAGACCAATCGCGACATGACACGGGCGTTCGCGGATCTCGATCCGCTGCGGCGTACCGTCGGCGAAATCAAGCTCGACGTCGCCAATCTCAAGTCTGCGGCCGACGAGGCGAGAGATCGTGACTCGGAGATCATGGTGAAGGTGAGCGCGCTGGAGAGCTCGGGCTTGCGCGGGCCGGAGGTCGCGCGCGCGGGCGAAGCTCCGGGCGATGTCGCGGCGGCTCCGGGAACGCGCCCGCCGGCCCCGACGCCCGACCCCCGACGGTCGGCGACGACCGCTGCTCCGAATGCGCCGGCAGCTGCGGTCGCACCACTTCCAGGGCAGCAGCCGAAGGATGCCAAACTCATCAACGACGCCCAGAAGCGCGCCGATGCGATCGAAACCGGCAGCATCGCGAACCCGGCAAGGCCCGCATCGCCCAAGGTTGCGTCCGCGGTCAAAACCGTCGCGGTCAAACCGCCGGCCGCCGCCAAGCCGCCGGCCGCTGCCAAGCCGACCCCCGTCGGGCTGCTGCTCGCGACCGGGCCTTCGGTCGATTCCTTGCGGCTCAACTGGACCATTCTCAACGACCGTCATCGCGACGCCGTCAAGAATCTGCGGCCCCGCTACGTCGTGACCGGCAAAGCGAGCAAGCGCACCTACAGCCTCGTCGCCGGACCGGTCGCGTCCGCGGCGCAGGCAAAGAGCCTGTGCCAGGCCATGGCGCAGCAGGGCGCCTCCTGCGAGGTCAGCACTTATCGCGGCAATTCTCTCTAGACGCGCGCCACAATTCCTTAGAGCGTCCCCGCGCTGAAGGTGTTGCACGCCTTCACGTCGCCGTGGTCGGCGCCGCGCAAGAACCAGCGCCGGCGCTGCTCGGACGTGCCGTGGATGCCGCGAATTTGGACCTCGCTGCGCGGCTCCCGCGCCAGAATTTTGTCATCTCCGATGCCGTCGAGAACCCCAAGCAGCTCCGCGCGGAAGCTGCCCGAGCTGGCCCAGGCCTGACTCGAATGGATCCACACCCCGGCAAAACAGTCGGCCTCGAGCTCGAAACGGCGCATCAGCTCGGGCCGCGCCGCCGGCAGACGCGAGAGCACGATGTTCAAGGTCTGGAACCGGCCCTGGAGGTTCTGGATGTGATGGCCGATCTCGTGGCCGATGAGGAAGGTGATCCCCGCCTCGCCTTCGGGCCCGAGCTGCGCCATCAGACGGCTCGCCGCATCGGTGCCGACGAAAACGGTGCGGTTGCCGCTGCAGTAGGCGGGGCCCTCGCCGTTATAAAGGCCGTAACAGTTGTTGGGCGCGAGGCGGGTGACGAAGCGCAGGTTGACCATCGCGACATCGGCGGCGCGCTGCTCCATGAGGCGCTTCCAGGTCGCGATCGCGTCGTCCCAGGCGCGCGCGACGATGGCGCGCAACCGTAACGAAGCCGGAGGGAGACCGCTCTCCATCGCATGGCCTGGCTCCGTCATAGGCACGAACGGGGGGACGATCGTGCTGGCGGGTGCGCCCGCGTCGGGGGCTCGCTGCTCGCCGCGGACCATCAAGGCCGGCGCAAAAACCGTCGCTGCGCCGATAACCGTCGCCAGTACCCTTCCGCGCACGCCGGCCCTTTGCCACATGGCACAAGCCTCCTGCCTGTCAATTCGCGCCTGCCTCCAATGGTCGCCTCGGCGCGGTTGCGTTGCGTCTCCTCACAGACTGGTCGCGTTGAAGGTATCGCAAGAGCCGGTGTTGCCGCTCTCGAGCCCCGCGCGGAACCACTTGACGCGCTGAGCGGAGGTGCCGTGCGTGAATGCATCGGGAACGATCTGGCCTTGCGTCTTCTTCTGGATCATATCGTCGCCGATCTGGCTCGCCGCATTCAAGCCCTCCTCGACGTCGCCCGGCTGCAGCCGCTTCTTGAGCTGGTCATTCAAGTTGGCCCAGACGCCGGCAAAACAGTCGGCCTGCAATTCCATACGGACCTGCAGGGCGTTGGTTTCACGCTCGTCGAGCGACTCCTTCAAGTCCTGCACCTTGTCGGCGATGCCGAGCAGCTTCTGCACGTGATGGCCGACCTCGTGCGCGATGACGTAGGCTTGCGCGAAATCGCCCGGCGCCTCGAAGCGGCGCTTCAACTGATCGTAGAAATCGAGGTCGATGTAGATCTTGCGGTCGAGCGGACAATAGAACGGCCCCATCGCGGCGATCCCGGTGCCGCATGCCGTGCGCGTCGCCTGCGTGAACAGCACCATCTGCGGCTCGGTGTAATGGCGGCCGAGCCCGGTGAAGACCTGGCTCCAAACGTCCTCGGTGTCGGCGAGGACCTGCGACACGAACCGCTTCATGTCGTCCTCGGTGCGCACGGAGCGCCCGCCGGGAAGACCGGGGATGTCCTGCGGGGCGTTGCGGGCGGCTTGCCGGCCACCCTGCGGCTGCGAGTTGGGAGTCTGCGGCACTTGCGGGAAATTGCCGTCGTTCAGCAGTTCGAGCGGATTGATGCCGACGGCCCACAAGATGAGGCCGATCACGATCAGCATGCCGAGGCTGCGCCCCGTCAGCGGGATCTGGATGGCGCGTCCATCGCCGCCGCCCCTGCCCATGGGAAAGCGGAACATCGGCCCGCGCTCGCCACGGCGATCCTCGACGTTGCCGCTTTCGCGATCATCATCCCCGTAGCGCATGCGTAGCTCCCGCATTTTTGTTCAAACAGCGATGGACCCGGCCGCGCCCGAGCATCCTCGTGCTATTGTGCGCGAGGATCAGAAGCGATGACAAGTGTCCGTTGGGCCGAGCGCCACCCCGCTCAAGGCGCGGCCTTTTCCGGCTGCGGCGCGGGAAGAGCCGGCGGCTGCGCCGCTTCAACGGGGCCGGTCTTCGCCTTCGCGCGTCCCTTCAGCAGCGCGCGTACCGCGCGCGATGCCGCAACCGTGCCGTCGTTGACGTAGGCCTCGTGGTTCTTCTCGATCTCCTTGGGGTCATAGCCGTAGTTGACCATGAGGCCATAGGCGTCGCGCAAGCCTTTGGCCGAGGGATCGGCCATCCAGTTGATGCGCTCGAGCCGCGCGCCGTTGCCGAGGTGAAAGCGCGCGACGGGATCGACCGAGCGGCCGTCCTCGCCCTTTGCCGATAAGAAGTAGTGCGCCGCGAGCGCCAGCAGCGACGTTTTGATCTCGCTCGTCTCCGCGGCTTCGGGCGCGTCTCCGGGCCAGCCTGCGAACTCCATGGCGGAAAGCACGGCCGCCGCCTCGGGCTCGTCCGTATCGGAGAGCAGGCCCGGCGCGCGCGCGCGCACGCGCTCGAGCCAGGCGGCAAAGCCCGGCATCGGCGACAGCGTCACGAACGTCTTGAGGGTCGCCACCTCGCGCGCGAGCTCATCGACGACCTGCTTCAACAGGAAGTTGCCGAAGGAGATGCCCTTGAGGCCCTCCTGGCAGTTGGAGATCGAATAGAAGACGGCGGTCGTCGGCGACTTCGTTTCCGCGTCCGCGTGCGGCTCCTCCAGCACCTGGCCGATCGCGTCGGGCGTCTCGCGGCTCAGGGCGACCTCGACGAAGACGAGCGGCTCATCGACGAGCGAAGGATGGAAGAAGGCAAAGCAGCGCCGGTCGGTGGGATCGAGCCGGCGGCGCAAATCATCCCAGCCCTGGATCTCGTGCACCGCCTCGTAGCGGATGATCTTTTCCAGGATCGCCGCCGGCGTGTGCCAATCGATGCGGCGCAGCACCAGGAAGCCGCGGTTGAACCAGGCATAGAACAGCCGGCGCAGGTCGGCGTCGACGGCGGCGAGCGCCGGATCCTCGAGCGGTCCCTGCAGCAGATCGCGGCGCATGGCGACGATCTCGGCCGTTGCGCCGGGCGCGAGGTTCAGCCGCCAGAAGAATTCGAGGCGCTTGCTGTCGAGCACCTTGTTGAGGCGGGCGAGCGCGGCGTCGGAGGGATCGTCGAGATAGGCTTGCGCCGCATCGGCGACGCGCTTCCCGTCGGGGCGCAGCTCGGTTGCGAGAAAGCGGAAGAACTTCTGGTGGTCGTTGCTCCCAAGTTGTGCGTACCGGTCGAGCAGCTCGCGCGCGATCGCGACGCCCGAAGCTTCGCCGCGCCCCGAGATGAGCGCACGCGCGAGCGCCTCGATGTCCTCCTCGGCGCCCGCGCCGAACAGCGACCTCGGCAGCAGCGCGCGACCCTGCTCGGCGACCGAGCTCAAGAGCTCCTGGAAAAAGGAAACGTTCAAAGCTGCGATCCTTCGTGTCTCGTTGCCGGCAACGCCCCGGCAGGCGGAGCGTTCCTCACCAAGCCAGCATAGCAGCAGGGCAGGTAATGCCGATGACAGCCAACCTCAAGCGGGGGCGGCCCCCGTGATCGCTACGTAGGTCAGGACGCGGCGCGATCGCGTCCAGGGATCGGTGAGGATGCGGAACTCGGCATAGTGGGGCAGCTCCCGGTGGGCGAGATAGGCCGCCTCGTCCTCATAGACCTGATAGACCAGGAACGAGGAGCCCTCCACCGGATCGAGGCCGACGTCGTAGCGGTGGCAGCCGGGCTCGCGCTCCAGGCACGTCTGCGAATACTCGATAAGGGCCCGGCGCAATGCGTCCTGCTTGTCGCGCTCGGCCTCGAGAAAGACGACCACCACCAGCATCGGGCCCTCTTTTGTGTTGAGCGGCCGCGGGCCTCCCGGGCGGCACACATTCGCACGGCCAACGACCGTCCCCCCATTCAGGCGGACATCCGTTAACCATTCCTAAACGCCTTCCGTTCACATTGCATTAACCATCAGCGATGCACCCCATGCACACCATTCCCGACCACGCCCACACGACCTCGAGCCTCGCCGACGCGAGGAACGACACCGGCCGCACGGCCTTCTGCGGGCCCTACGTGCTCTCCGCCATCACCGGCTATTCGATCAGCAAGATCGAGGACGTGATCCGGCAGGTGCGCTGCACGACGCGCAAGAGCGTGGTCAAGGGCACCGGCGCCGACGAGGTCGCCGAGGCGCTCGCCCAGTTCGGCTACGAGATGAAGCTCAAGGAAGACTTCATGAGCCGCCCGCGCAAGGAGCGCCCGTCCCTGCTGGCGTGGATGCAGAAGCCGCGCAACGTGTGGGCGCACTACATCCTCGCCGTGCACAAGGGCAAGGAAGGGCACTGGATTCTCGTCAAGGGCGTAAAGATGTGCGACACCTACACCGAAGGGCGCTGGACCTTCGTGGTGGACGGCCCGCATCGCGGCGCGCGCATCATGGAAGTGTTCGAGGTCCGCAAGGCGCTGGGCGTTTAGCGGCCGTGCGCCCTTAATCTCTCCTTTAAATCCCATAACTACGCTGCGGACTATGCGCCGCTCCGCCAGACCATTGACAGCCGCATTCCTCGCCGCGACCGTCATGCTCGTGGCGGCGCCCCCCGCTTTCGCCGACGATGCCGGGACGCTTGCCGCTTGCGTGGCCGGCGAGCGCAAGGCGAACCGCGACGCCCGCGTGTGCATCGGCAAAATCTCCGATCCGTGCCTTCAGGGCAGCGGTTCCGACACGACGACCAGTATGGTCGACTGCGTCGATCGGGAGATACGGGCCTGGGACGCGATTCTGAACGCGGACTACGAACGCCTGCTCAAGACACTGCCCGCACCCGCCGTCGCAAGCGTGCGCCAAGCCCAGCGCGCCTGGATCGCCTCGCGCGATGCAGACTGCAAGGTTCCCTATGATATCTACGAGGGCGGCACCATGGCGCGCATTGATTCTGCAAGCTGCCTGCTCAACCATACGGGAAGCCGCGTGCTACAGCTGCGCGTCTGGCGGTCGATGGCGGCGCCGGAAGACGAGTAGCGGCGCCGTTCGCTCGCGTGTGATGATCCGCTGACGTTTGCCGCGCACCATCGCAGTCCAACTCAACTCAGGGGCCCACGCATGGAAATCCCGATCGAGTCGCTCGCAGCCTACGGCAGCATGGTGCTCGCAATGCTCCTCGCATTGCCCGTCTGGCCGTGGAGCCGCAGTTGGGGATACGCCAACGCCGGAGCGCTGGCGTATGTCATAGCCGTCGTCTCGATCAACTTCGGGCTCGGCCTGATCATCACCTGATGAAGCGCGATCTCAGTGCGGCATCGCGGTGCGCATGGCCGCCTGGATCTCCTTGGCCGTCATGTCGCGCAGGTGGGTCGCGATCGACCACCTGTGGCCGAAGGGGTCCTCGACGATGCCGTAGCGGTCGCCCCAGAACATGTCGGCGACCGGCATGATGAGCTTCGCCCCCGCCTTGACCGCGCGTTTGACGAACGCATCGACGTCGTCGACCATGAGATGGATCGTCACCGGCGTGCCCTTCAGCGCCTTCGGCGAGAGCGCGCCCCACTCGGGCATCTCGTCGACCAGCATCACCGAGCAGCCGCAGATCTGCACCGCACCGTGGATAAGCTTGCCGTTTTTGCCGGGCAACCGCATCTTTTCGACGGCGCCGAACGCTTTCTTGTAGAAATCGATCGCCTTCGCGGCGCCGGCACACACGAGATGCGGCGACAGGACTTGCATGCCGGGGGCCTGCGGCTTTGCTTTCGGCTTGGCGCGCGCCGGTTTTGACTTCGCTTTCGTCTTCGTTTTCGTCGTCATGTCGCTTTCTCCCTTTGCATGTCGCGGTTGAAGAGCAGCTCGACGTACCGGCGCAGGTGATCGACGCTGTCGGCGGCGACCGGGGCTGCACCTTTCGCCTTGGCGAGGATGAACGCGCCCTGGAGGACGGCCTGCATGAACAGGGCGAGGCTTGCAGCCGTCCACTGCGCCTCTATTCCGTGCGCCTCGATCGCTGCGGCGATATCCGCCTCGACCTTGGCCGCATGCGCGCTGATCGAGCGCTCGCAGGCAGCACGGATCGCGGCGCTGCTGTCATAGGTCTCCTGCACCATGGTGCCGACGAGGCAGGTGAACTCCGGCACGCCGCCCTTGAGGATCGCCTTGCGGAAATCGATGTAGCCGAGCACCCGGTCGAGCGGATCGGTATGCACGTGATAGGGCGCGGTGGCGAAAAAGTGCCCCGTGGTGTCGGACCAATAATCCGCCGCGGCGACGGCGAGGTCGTCCTTGCTGTGGAAGTGGTGGAAGAAGGCGCCCTTGGTCACGCCGGCTGCTGAGCACAGGTCGTCGACGGTCGTCGCCGCGTAGCCCTTGGTCCGGATCGCACCCAGCGCGGCATCGAGGATTTTGCCGCGAGCGGAGGGTCTAGCGGAGGGCTTTGCGTAGGGCTTTGCGACTGGTTTTGGCGTTGCCCGTGCGGACGCTCTTGCGGGGGGCTTTGATGTTTTGCCCCGTGCGGACGGCTTTGCGGAGGATTTTCGCTTGCTGGTGGCGCGCATGACCAACAATACCAACCGGTCGGTATGTCTGTCAATCGGCAGCGGGTGGCGGCGCACGCGTGCTGCCCCGCTATTTGGGCAGCAGGTACTCCTGCCCCTTCTTGATCTTGGTGGCGCAAACGAACTTGAGGCGATCCGTGGGGCTCACGTTCCTGAACACGGTGTGCGTCTTGCCGGCCTGGTCCTGAAACGAGCCACCCGCTCTCACGACCTTGGCCGCCTCCCCCTCGTACTGGGTCTCGGCGGCCCCTTCGATCACGTAGCAGACGCCGGCGACCGGATGGCTGTGCGCCGGCACGGAATACCCCGGTGCAATCTCAACGGAAAAAAGCCGCAGCTCCTCGTCGCTGCCGGGAATGTCCGCCTGCTCCATCAGCTTGCGCGTGAGCTTGGGGGTGTCGCCGTTCGCCAGCGCCGAAGCGAGAGTGGCGCTTGCGACAACGGCCGCCAACGCGGCCGCGACCGGCAGGTATTTAACGCGCACCATCGCCATCGCTTTGCGCGCTCAATCCTTCGCGCGTTCCACGTAGGAGCCGTCGTCCGTCATGACGACGACGCGCGTGCCGGCCCCGATGTGCGGCGGCACCATGACGCGCGCGCCGTTGGACAGCACGGCGGGCTTATAGGACGACGACGCCGTCTGCCCTTTGACGACCGGATCGGCCTCGGTGATCTCGAGAGTGACGCGCGCCGGCAGCACGATCGCGATCGGATTGCCCTCGTGCAGCGACAGCTTGCACAGCATGTTCTCCTGCAGCCACTGGGCCTGGTCGCCCATGACGTCCTTCGACACCGTGATCTGATCGAACGTCTCGGGGTGCATGAAGGTGAAGCCGTGGTCGTCCTCGAAGAGATAGTTGTAGTCCTTCTCGTCGAGGTAGGCGCGCTCCACCTGATCGGTCGTGCGGTAGCGCTCGGTCACCTTCACGCCGTCGGAGATGCGGCGCAATTCCAGATGCGTGACGGGCGTGCCCTTGCCGGGGTGGATGTTCTCGGCGTGGATGACGACGGCGAGCTTGCCGTCGAGATCGAGCACGTTGCCCTTGCGCACCGATGAGGCGATGACCTTTGACACGTATGTTCTCCATTGTGGGACCAAGCCGGCTCGTCGACCCCAAGGCTCGGTACCGGCAAAAATGCGGGGAATCTCGCGCCTCTCATACTCTGTCCGGGGCGCAAGGCCAAGCTGAGGTGCGACAGCCCCCTCACCCTAACCCTCTCCCGCCCGGGGAGAGGGGGAACTCCGTCGCGTGCTGTGCTGCCGCGCCAAATGCCTTAAACGGGAGAGGATGGGCACAGACGCACCTTGGTTTGATCGCGAACGGCACGCCGACCGCCGGCCGTTCCTGCAAGCGCGCGCGCGCATCAAGAGTGCGCTGCGCCAATGGTTTGAGGGCCAAGGCTTCGCCGACGTCGAGTGCGGCTGCCTGCAGGTTTCGCCCGGCAACGAAATGCACCTGCACGCCTTCAAGACCGAGCTCGTGCATCCCGATCTCGGCCGCGAGACGCTCTATCTCAACACCTCGCCGGAGTTTGCGGCAAAGAAGCTGCTGGCGGCGGGCGAGGAGAAGATCTTCACGTTTGCCCACGCCTTCCGCAACCGCGAGCGCGGCGCCTTGCACGCGCCCGAGTTCACGCTGCTCGAGTGGTATCGCGCCAACGCCCCCTATGAAGCGGTGATGGCGGACGCCGCCGCGCTTCTCAAGCTCGCCGCCGAGACCGCGGAGAACCGCTTCGTGTCGTTTCGCGGCGTGACGTGCAATCCGCGGGCGGAGCCGGAGCGGCTCACCGTTGCGCAAGCGTTCAGCCGCTACGCCGGCATCGACCTGCTGGCCGCCATGACCGCCGACGGCAACGATCGCGACCGCCTCGCGGCCATGGCCGAGAGTGGCGGCATCACGGCGCGCGCCGACGACACCTGGTCGGACATCTTCGCCAAGGTGATGACGGCGGCGATCGAGCCCAAGCTCGGCAACGGGCGCGCGAGCCTGCTCACCGAATATCCCGCGTGCGAAGCCGCACTCGCCAAGCCATGCGCGCACGACGCCCGCGTCGCGGAACGCTTCGAGCTCTACTGCTGCGGGGTCGAGCTCGCCAACGGATTCGGCGAGCTCACCGATGCAGCCTTGCAGCGACAGCAACTCGAGGCGGAAATGGAAAAGCGGCAGCTGCGCTACGGCGAGCGCTACCCGCTGGATGAGGATTTCCTTGCAGCACTTGCTCACATGCCGCCGGCGTCGGGCTGCGCGTTGGGCTTTGACCGCCTCGTCATGCTGGCAACGGGAGCAACGCGCATCGAGCAGGTCATCTGGACGCCGCTTGGCGGAAAGCTCATAATAGCGCCGCGTCAACCTTCAATCCAAAGTTTGCGCAGGCGACCATCCGGCGGTGCATAAGATGGGAAGCGTGCACCTGAACCGGGCTATCGTCGTAGCCCGGTGAAGATCGCCCACAGGCACCCCTAGGAGCGCAGAGAAGATGAAGGACGCCATTGCCGCTTCCGATTGGAACGCGTGGCTGGCGGCGCATTTCGACAGCGCCGCCCCTTACTATGAGCGCTTCGTCAGCACCTGGATCCCGGTTCAGCTCGCCATCATTCTGCTCGGCTACCTGCTGGCGACGCTGGCGTCGCGCTGGCTGACGCCTCCGCTGGAAGAGCGGTTGCGCCAGATCCACCGCCAGCCGCGGCTGACGCGCGCGCTCGTATTACCGCTGAGGCGGCTCAAATGGATCATCTTCGCGATCCTGCTTTGGTGCGCTTCGGAAATCCTATTGGATCTGACCCGGCTGAGCCGCAGCTATCTGATCATCGTTGCCGCCAATCTCGCGACCGCCTGGGTCATTATCTCGATTGCCGCGCGGCTCATTCGCAATCGTTCCATCGGCCGCATCGTCGAGGTCGCGGCTTGGACGCTGGTTGCCGTCAATATCATCGGCTTCCTGCCCGAAGCCCTGTCGCTGCTGGACCAGGCGGCAATTACGGTCGGCACGATCCGCATATCGCTGTTGCTGATCGGCAAGGCTCTGATCCTCCTTGCCGTGCTTCTCTGGCTCGCAGCCATCATCGGCGATTTCCTGGAGCACCGGATCACGCATGGCTTGGAGATCTCGCCGACCGCGCAGATCCTGCTCACCAAGGTCGTCAAGGGCGCGCTGATCGCCGGCGCGCTCCTTGTCGTGTTGCTGGCCATGAAAATCGACCTGACGACGCTTGCGCTATTTTCTGGCGCCATCGGCATCGGTATCGGCTTCGGGCTGCAGAAAGTGGCGTCGAACCTGATCAGTGGAATCATCATCCTGACGGACAAGTCGATCAAGCCGGGCGACGTTATCACGGTCGGTGACACCTTCGGTTGGATCACCTCGCTCAGGGCACGATACGTTTCCGTGGTGACACGCGACGGTGTCGAGTTCCTCATTCCAAATGAAACTTTTGTCAGCGATCGCGTGATCAATTGGTCGTATTCGGACAAAGCCATCCGCTTGGAAATCAAGTTCGGAGTGTCCTACGACTGCGACCCGCACCAGGTGCGCAAGATTGCGGCGGCGGCGGTAGAAAAGCTTCCGCGCGTCATCGATCACCAGTCGCCGGTCTGCCATATCATCGGGTTCGGAGAGTCGTCCCTCGATTTCGTGCTCCGCTTCTGGATCGCCGATCCAGAGGAGGGACTGACGAACATTCGCGGGGCGGCGTACCTGGCGCTCTGGGATGCGCTCAAGACGGCCGGCATCGCCATTCCCTATCCGCATCGAGACGTCATACTGCACCGTGCGCCCCCTTCACCGGCGACAAGCGCGCCCCGCGACTGACGCGAAGGCTGGACTTTGATCAGCGAAGCGCCATATTTCCCGCCATGGCCCGCACGCGCAACACCCAGATCACCGAGAAGCAGTTCGCGCAGATCGCGCGCGCGCTCGCCGAGCCGCGCCGCTACATGATGCTTGAGCAGATCGGCGGCGCAAAGGACGGCCTTGCCTGTGCCGCGCTGCTCGGTTCGCACGAGGTCAGCGCCGCGACGCTCTCCCATCACCTCAAGGAGCTGGAAACGGCCGGCCTCATCGAGGTGACGCGTACCGGCAAATGCATGAGCATGACGCTGAACCGGGACGTGCTCGGCGCCTACCTTGCCCGCCTCGCCGACATCTAGCCCCGATCATTTCAGCCCCTGCCGTCCAGCCGGCCAGTTTGCCGCAGTCAAGCGCACCCTTGACATCCCCGTCCCGTCACTTAGATGACCATCGAAGTTAGATAATCATCTAACTATCGAACCGATGGAGAGCATCATGGGCAAGTTGCAGGGCAAGGTTGCGATCGTAACAGGCGCTTCGAAGGGCATCGGGGCAGGCATTGCCAGGGCGCTGGCCGCTGAAGGCGCCTCGGTCGTGGTCAATTACGCCTCCAGCCGCGAGGGCGCCGAGCGCGTCGTCAGCGACATAGCCGCAAAGGGCGGCAAGGCGGTCGCCGTGCACGGCGACGTGGGCAAGGAGGCCGATCTCAAGGCGCTGTTTGAGGCGACCAAGAAGGCGTACGGGCGTCTCGACGTTCTCGTCAACAACGCCGGCGTGTTCAGCTTCTTCCCCGTCGAAGCCGTGACCGAGGCCGAATTCCACCGCCAGTTCAACACCAACGTTCTGGGCCCGACACTCGCGGTGCGCGAGGCGTCGAAATATTTCGGAACCGAGGGCGGCTCGATCATCAACGTGAGCTCAGTCGTTGCCCACAGTCCTCCCCCCGGCGCAGTCGTCTATGCCGCGACCAAGGCCGCGCTCGACGCCATCACCCAGGTGCTCGCCGCCGAGCTTGGTCCGCGCAATATCCGCGTCAACTCGCTGAACCCCGGCGGGGTTGAGACGGAGGGCACGCACACCGCCGGCATCATCGGCAGCGACTTTGAGAAGGATATGGTCCGCCGCACGAGCCTTGGGCGCCTGGGGCAGCCCGACGACATTGCGAAGGTTGCAGTCTTTCTTGCTTCCGACAATTCAAAGTGGGTCACGGGAGAGCGCCTCACGGCGTCGGGCGGCTACCGCTGAGCCGAACGCTGCGGCCGGCGGAGTCCGCCGGCCGCAAAGGTTTCTCCAAGGTGCGCCGCACGGGCCGCCGCGACGGCGCCGCCGGAGGGCGGCGCGAGGGATCGGATTAGCCATTGCCGCCGAAACTGCACTTCTTTTGCGCACGCGGGGGGTTAGTGTTTCATCTTCAGCGCGCGGAAGTAGCGTTTCTCTTGAGGCCGACTCGCAGGTACGATCGATTGGGGTCTGTCTGCGCAGGGGGAGCCATGGCCAGCATCTACGCGACGACCGACGTGCACCCGCGTGATGGCCTCGCCTACTGGGTGGAGGTCGTCACCCGGGGCTTTGTCCGCTACGCCATCACCACTGACAGCGGCCCGGCGTTTCGCGCAAGCGTGCACGCGGGCGAGATCGCGGACCTCGGCATCGCGGACTACGAGTGCGATCCGCACGGGGTGGGGCGCAGCACGCAGGACATCTCGCGGGCCGAGAGCGACGACGTCTTCATCTGCCTGCAGGTATCCGGGCGTTCGGTACATTTTCAGGACGACCGGGAGGCCGTCATCGAGGGCGGCAGCTTCTTCCTGCTCGACCCGCGAAAGTCGTTTACAGGACAGTTCCAGAAGCGAGGACGGATCGTCTCGGTCCGCGTGCCGCGCCAGGATTTGGAGGCGCGCATAGGCAGCGCCGCGCCGCTCGCCGCCCGCGCACTGAGCTCGCACGGACCCGTCGCCGGCTTGGCGTATGGTTTCTTGACCATGCTGCCCGCTCGCATGGATGCGCTCGAGGGCCCGGCCGCCGCCCGCATCGCCGAGCAGGCCCTCGATCTGCTGGCGCTTGCATTCTCCGCCGAGAGCCAGGCGCTCGGACTGACCCTTTCCTCGCCGCGCACCGTCGCGGTGACCCTGCTCAAGGCGGCGATCGAAGCGCGTCTGCACGACCAGGAGTTGAAACCCGCCGGCGCGGCCGCCGCGGCCGGGATAAGCGTTCGCTACGCCAATGCGCTGCTTGCGCAGGAGGACACGTGCCTCGAGCGCTATATTTTCGCGCGGCGGCTGGAGCGGTGCCGGCGCGCGCTCGCCGATCCGGCACAGGCGAACAGGATGATCGGCGACATCGCGTTCAGCTGGGGCTTCTCCGACCTGTCGCACTTCGGGCGCCGCTTCAAGGCGGAGTATGGATGCTCGCCCAGCACCTATCGCAAACGTCGCGCCGGCGCGGCGATACCCGATGTCGGCCCCTGTAACGAGGCAAGACTGGCGCACGAGAGGGTTTAGGGCGCCGGGGATGCCCCCAGCGCGGCTCATTCGGTCTCAACCATCCGAACCATCCCCGCCCGACGGCGAGGGAACCAAAGCTGCCAACCCCCGTTGCGTCCCTATGAGCAAGAGGGCGAAAATTGCGGGTTGAGACAGACATGGATGCAAAGGAGCTGACGCAGAGGTTCGGAAGCGCGCTGCGCAGCGAGCATCGTCAGGTGGTCACGGACGATTTACCGTCGCGCATGGCCGATGCCCTCAAGACGATCGCCGACGGCAAACCTGTGCGACACAATCCCAATCAGAGCGGGCCCAATCAGGGCGGCCCCAATCACGGCGGCGATGATGCGGCCAATAGCGACGTCACACGCGACTGAAAAGCGCCGCGGCAGCCCGCGGGCGGCGCGATACATGACGCAGCACTTTCCCCTGCGACTTAAATCTTCGCGAAGCGTCCGGCCGGCTGACAGACGGCTTTCTTGATGTAGTAGTTGGGATGCGCGGCGACCCACTTGGCGCCTTCGATCTGCGACGCCATTGCGCAGGCCATGAGCGACGTGCCCTCGCGCAACGGCATGGGCGGCAACTCGTGACAGGTCGCCCCGTCGACGATCGAGCAAACGCTGAAGATCAATTGCAGCACGGCTGCCTCTCCTGCTCTGCCGGCAACCGCGGCCGGGTGCGTGCGAAAAACGCACGCCACGCGCGGGCAGTTCCGCGCGGAGGCGATTTCGCGCGCAATTTGACGCGGAAACCCGCGACGGCGCGCGCGTATTGCCCGCGCAGTCAACGCAGAGGCTAAGGCTCGCGCGTAAAAAAAGCCGCGGCGGAAAACGGAGAATTGGAGGTACACAGATGGCCGGTATCGAGCCGGCGACGACGGAGCCTGATTTTGCGGCTCACGCCGAAACCTATCGAGCTTTCATAAAATACACGGCAGTGTTTTTAGCCCACGTGGACGTGATGCTCGCGCGACGGCCTACTTCAGCATCGCCGCGTGAGATCCTGCGCGCGCCGGCGAGCTATTGCCCGATTTTGAAGTTGCCGAACCTGTAGTTGATCCCCACGCGCACGAGCGACCCGTCGGTATCGATCGTCCAGCTGTTGGGCCCGCCGCTGTTGCTGGTGCTGGAGTAGGCCGTCGCGCTGCCGAGGTCGTAGTAGAGATACTCGAGCTTCGCAGTCCAGCCCTCGCTGATCCCGGCTTCGATGCCGCCGCCCATCGTCCAGCCTGAGCGGAACGACTCGTTGGACGCGCTGATGTTTGCGCTGCAGAGGAACGAGTTGCACGATTCCAGCACCGACACGGTCGTGTCGGCGCCGATGTAGCCGCCGGTTGCGTAGAGCATCCACCCATTGACGAGGAAGCCCAACCGTCCGCGCAGCGTCAGGTAGAAGCCGGCGTCCGTGTTCGTCGAGGTGTCGTAGCCATAGGGGACGTAGCTCGTGGTGGCGCCGCCGGCGAGCCCGAGGTTGCCGAGATCGCCTTCGAGCCCGTACACCATCGGGCCGAGCTGCCAGTTATAGCCGAGCTGGGCGCCCGCAACGAAACCGCTCGGGGCAGCGCTCCAGTAATCGTTCAAGGTCGTGGCGCTGGAGCTGTCGGTGGCGGTGGAGCTTCCCCAGGCGCCCCCTAAATGCGCCCCGATGTACATTCCGGTCCAGCCCAGGGCCGGCGGCGCGCTTGGGTAGCCCCCGTATTGGGCTTGGGCATTTCCGGTCAATCCGGCAGAGATCAGGCAGAGCGCAAACAAGGCAACGGACAGACGACGCATCGAACGCCTCCTCATAATCAACAGGGACTGATGGGGACTGCACTGACGCGTACGCTTGCGTCCTGACCTACGCCAAATCCCGGCCCCGATCTCGGGGTTTCCAATCATGTCCCCGCTATCAACAGGCCGCCCCGCGCGATTTTTCGGGACCGTGGTAGAAGCGGCAGCGTCCCCGCAGCCCCGCCCGCGGGGAGAGGGAGAGCCCCATGACCGCGTTCCGCCGCACCTTGAAGTCAGCCGCCGATCTCGCCGACACGGGCCTTATCGCGCGCGCACGCGCGCCTGCGATCGCGCCCGTCGAGGCGCGCTACGCCGTGGCGGTGAGCCCGGCCATCGCCGCCCTCATCGACCCCAACGACGCCTGCGACCCCATTGCGCGCCAGTTCATACCCGACCCGCGCGAGCTCGACCGCCATCCGGATGAGCGCGACGACCCGATCGGGGATGCGTTGAAAAGCCCGGTGCCGGGCCTCGTCCACCGCTACCCCGACCGCGTGCTGCTGAAGCTCGTTTCCGCCTGCGCCGTCTATTGCCGCTTCTGCTTCCGCCGCGAAATGGTGGGGCCGGGCAAGGCCGCAGCCCTCTCTGATGCCGACCTTGCGGGTGCGCTTGCCTATATCCGCGCCCATCCCGAGATCTGGGAGGTGATCCTGACCGGCGGCGATCCGCTCATTCTATCGCCGCGCCGAGTTGCAGAGATCACGGCGGCGCTCGAGCAGATCGCGCACGTCAAGATTTTGCGCTGGCACACGCGGCTGCCTGTCGTGGCGCCCGAGCGCGTCACGCCCGCACTTGCGCAAGCGCTGCGCTCCAATGCGAAGACGGTCTACGTCGCGCTGCACGCCAACCACCCGCGCGAGATGACGGCGGCAGCGGCAAGTGCCTGCGCGCGGCTCATCGATGCCGGCATCGCCATGGTGAGCCAGACCGTGCTCCTGAAGGGCGTCAACGACGATGCCGATACGCTCGAAGCGCTGATGCGCGCCTTCGTCGAAACGCGCGTGAAGCCCTACTACCTGCACCACGGCGACCTGGCGCCCGGCACGGCGCATTTGCGCACCACGATCGCCGAAGGCCAGGCCTTGATGCGGAGCTTGCGCGCGCGGCTTTCGGGCCTCGCGCTGCCGACCTACGTTCTCGACATCCCCGGCGCCTACGGCAAGGTGCCGGTGGGGCCAGAGTATCTGTCCGCGAACACAGCGGCGTCCGGCTACACGGTCGAGGATGCGGGCGGGGCGCGGCACGCCTACGAGGATTGCTGCGCCGGCCCGGTTCAGCCCAAGATGGCAAGCTTGTAGATGAGCAGGATCACCACCGTCGCGATCACGATCCCGATGACCTCGCGGTAGCGGGCCGCGGCCTGACAGGCGAGCGCGACGCCCAGCACGATGCCGGTGGCGAGCGCGCTCCCGACGTAGGGCGCGACCTGCGCGATCGTGAGGGCATCCCCGTTCATGTACTGCAGCCGGAAGAATTCGCCGAGCGAGCGGACGATAATGAGCAGCAGAATGGCGAGGCCAATCTGCGACAGGCGCTGCGGGTTGAGGTGTCGCATTGTTTAGACCAAAGCCAGAAGAACAAGAAGTATGCCTGCCGTGGCGACGTTCCACACGAGCGAGCGGGCGAGAAAGACGCCGCCCGCATAAAGCGCCAGATAGCCGACGCGGCCCCAGAAGTAGAGCTGCACCCCCCATTCGGTCATCCCGTCGTGACGGCCCGCGACGTGGGCGATGAGAACGGCGGCGGCAAATAGCGCAAACGTCTCCCCGAAATTTCGCAACGCGCGGTCGAGACGACCCGCGACGCCAACGAGCGGCGCGACCGGCTCATCCCGCGACGTCGCCGTCCAGCGGTAGCCGCGCTGCAGGCTCGCCGCGTGGGACGCCAACACGATCTGGGCGAGCCCGAGCACGACGCTTAGCGCCAGCATCTGCAGCTCAATCGTCATGTGCACCCCCGTATAGCAATTTTCGGCGGCTTCCCCTCGCTGGCTCGCCCCGTGGCTGCTTGCGCACCGGTCGGACCTGGGTCAGACTGCCGCACAAAGCACAACGGCAAGGTCCGCAGCAAGGACCGGGTGACAAGACCCCATCGGGAGGAGCCAACATGAACGAGCAGCTCAAGCGGGATACCTTTTTCGGTGCCTGCCCGCACGACTGTCCCGACACCTGCGCCATGATCTACGAGGTGGACAACGGCAAGCTCGTCAACGTCAAGGGCAACAAGGAGCACCCGATTACCCGCGGCACGCTCTGCGTGAAGCTCAAGGACTTCCACGATCACCACGTAAATCCCGACCGCCTCATGCATCCGCTGCGCCGTGTCGGCCCCAAGGGCTCGGGCCCCAACGGCGGCAATACATTCGAGCGCATCACGTGGGATGAGGCGATCTCCGAGATCGGCAGGCGCTGGCGCGAAATCATCGCCAAGTACGGCGCGCAGGCGATCATGCCGCAAAGCTATCTCGGCAACATGGGGCTCGTGCAGGGCATCAACTCGGGCGACCCATTCTTCAATAAGCTCGGCTCGACGGTCAACGAGAAGACCTATTGCACCTCGGGCTCCTCGACCGCCTGGCTGCTGACGCATGGCCCGACCGGCGGCGTCGATCCGGAAAGCTTCGTCCACTGCAAGTACATCGTCATCTGGGCGTGCAACTCGATCTCGACCAACCTGCATCACTGGCCGTTCGTGCTCGAAGCACAGAAAAAGGGTGCGAAAGTCGTCGTCATCGATTCCTACAAGTCGCGCACCGCCAAGGCCGGCGACTGGCACATCTGCCCCAAGCCCGGCACCGATGGCGCGCTGGCTCTGGCCATCATCAACTCGATGGTCGAGCAGGGCGTGGTCGATCAGGATTACGTCGACAAAAACACGTACGGCTGGCCCGAGCTCAAGGCGCGCGCCGCGGAATTCACGCTCGAGTACGCCGAGAAGATCACAGGCGTGAAGGCGGCCGACATCGCGCAGTTCGCGCGCGAGTTCGCTACTTCGCAGCCGTCCGCCATTCGCATCGGCGTCGCCATCGAGCGTTCGGCCGGCGGCGCGCAAGCAGCGCGTGCCGTCTACGCAATCCCCGCAGTTGCCGGTTCGTGGCGCCACGTCGGCGGCGGCATGCTGCAGTTGCCGTTGTGGGACTTCCCCGTCGATTGGGTGAAGGCCGCGCGCCCCGACTGGATCAAGCCCGGCACGCGCGTTGTCAATAATCTGCGGCTCGGCCAGGCACTGAATGGCGAGATGAAGCTCGATCCGCCGATCAAGAGCATGTTCGTGTTCTGCACCAACCCCGTCAGCCAATCGCCCGAGACCAACAAGATCGTGGAAGGGCTCAAGCGCGAGGATTTGTTCACGGTCGTTGCCGAGCACTTCATCACCGACACGGCGAAATACGCCGACATCATCCTGCCGTCGGCCATGGCCGGCGAAGCCGAGGACATGATGTGGTCGTGGGGCCACTTCTATTTCACGTACAATGAGAAGGCGATCGACCCGCCCGGCGAGTGCAAGCCGACGAGCGACATGTGGCGGCTGCTGGCCAAGGAGATGGGCTTCGACGATCCCGTCTTCAAAATGACCGATGCCGAGCTGTGCGCCGCCTACATCAATTGGGACGACCCCAAGATGGGCGGCGTCGACATGGAGTATTTCAAGGAGCACGGCTATTACCGAATAGACGTCGGCTCCGCCGACACGCGCACGCCCCACGCTGAGGGCAAGTTCCCGACGCCGTCGGGCAAGGTCGAGCTCTTGTTGAACGACGCCAAGAACTTCGTCGCGGGGCCCTTCCGCGCCATGTACGAAGGCGAGCAATCGGGCGAGCCGGTCGATCCGCTGCCCGGCTACGTGCCGGTGCGTGAATTGCCCGAGACGAACCCGGAGCTGGCCAAGACCTTTCCGCTCAACATCATCTCGCCCAAGAGCCACGGGTTCTTGAACTCGTGCTACGCCAACGAGCCCCACAAGATCAGAGGCCAGGGCGAGCAGTTCGTGATGATTTCGCCGACCGATGCCGCCACGCGAAACATCCGCGAGGGCGATCCCGTCCGCGTGCAGAATGCGCGCGGCGACTTCCAAGGCGTGGCGCGCGTGACCGAGGACGTGAACCCCGGCATCGTCGTCGCGACGCTTGGGTATTGGCGCTCGCTCAACCGCTCGGACGGATCGGTGAACTCGATCTCGTCGGACGCCTGGTCGGGCCTGGGACGGGCACCCACGTTTTCCGACAATCTGGTCGAGGTCACCCGCGTCAACTGATAGACGCAGCTGCCGGAGCGGCGGATCTCCAATTTTCACCGCTTCTACAATGGCTTGTTCACGTCTTTCGGCGAGGATTTGACGGCCGTGACGGCGTTGCCGCTTGACCGCGTGGCCGGATTGGCCATGCTGGCGGCGCACCGACCTTGAGGATTGCCTTTGGCCTTCGCCCGCCGATTTCTGGCCGCCCTGATCGCCGCCGCCGTGGCGTTCGCGCCCGTCGGCGCGGCGATGGCTGACGCGCATGCCCAGCATTCGAGCGCAATGACGATGGCTTCGGGCGGTCCGCATCAGGCACATGCCACGCACACCATGTCGCACAAGAGCGACACGGCGGCCGCGGCCAACGTTCGGGTCGGCGCAGCCAACGCAGGTTCCGGCGCACACAAATGCTGCCCCAACCAGAGCCAAGGCACGTGCGCGCAGACCTGTCTGCAGAAGTGCTTTGGGCAGCTTGCCGTCATCGCGCCCGACCGCTTGGCCCAAGGCTATGCGCCGCTCCGGTTCGCGGCTCCGGTCCTGCAGCGCCCGCGCGGCTGGTCCTTCGCGCCGCAGCCCCCGCCTCCCCGAGCCTGAACTTCTCTTGAGACGCGAGCGTCGACCGCCAGCGCGATAAGTGCTGCGCGCAATCGCAACGCATCGCGAGACCACGGGTGCGCCCGTGAGCCCTCACTCTGCGAGAAGGACTGCACCTATGACTTCGAGATCCTATGCGGCAGCCGCGATGGCGGCGCTGGCGCTGGCGGTAGCGGGCGTTGCCGGCTACCGGCTCGGCACCGGCCACTGGCCTGCTCTCGCCGGCGTGCTCCAGCACGATCACGGCGCGAGCGTCGCTGAAAGCGACGCAGCGCCCGCTGGCAAGGAGCGCGCGCCGATCTATTACCGCAATCCGATGGGGCTCGCCGACACCTCGCCCGTGCCGAAGAAGGACTACATGGGAATGGACTACATCCCCGTCTACGCGGACGAGGAGAAACACAGCGCCGGCTCGGTGAAGATCAGCCTCGACCGCGTGCAGCGATCCGGCGTCAGGACGGAAAAGGCGCAAGTGCGCCGCCTCGTGCGTCCGGTGCGCGCTGCAGGCGTCGCCAAGCCAGACGAGCGCACCATGTATTCGGTGACGCTACGCGCCGACGCTTTCATCGAGAAGCTCTACGTGGAGGAGACCGGCGCCCACATCAAAAAAGGCCAGCCTCTGTTCCGCATCTACAGTCCCAACATGGTCAGCGCCCAGGTCGATTACCGCATCGGCATTCCCGATGTAGGTACCCCGAGCCGCGCGGCGAACATCAAGGGCGCCGAGCAGAAGCTGCGCAACCTCGAGGTGCCCGATGCGGTGCTGGAGCAGTTGCGCACGACCGGAGAGCCGGTGATGTCGATCGACTGGCCGTCCCCGGCCGACGGCTACATCATGAAGAAGAATGTCATCGACGGCCAGATGGTGCGCATGGGCGAGGAGATCTTCCGCATCGCCGGCCTGCAGAAGATCTGGGTCATCGCCGACGTTCCCGAGCAGGATATCGGTCTTGTCGCCGTCGGGCAGGAGGCAACGCTGCGGTTCGAGGCCTTCCCGTCGGAAACCTTCAAGGGCCGCGTGACCTTCGTCCTGCACGAGCTCGACATGGCGACGCGCACCGGAAAGGTCCGCATCGAGATCGACAACCCGCAGCACAAGATCAAGCACGAAATGTTTGCCGACGTGGAGATCGAGACGGGTGCCGGCGAGACGCCGCGCATCGCGGTGCCGAATTCCGCCGTCATCAACAGCGGCAATCGGCAGGTCGTGCTGGTGGCGCGCGGGGAAGGCCGCTTCGAGCCGCGGCCCGTGACGCTGGGGCAGCGCGGCGAAAGCTATACCGAGATAAAGGAGGGTATCGCTGCCGGCGAGGACGTCGTGGTCGCTGCGAACTTCCTGATCGACGCCGAGAGCAACCTCAAGGCGGCGCTGGAGGGATTCACCGCCGATGCCGCCCAATCCAAGTCCGAGCCCGCACCCGCGTCCGAGCCGGCGCCCGCGCCGGCGGCACCTGAGGTGGGCCCATGATCGCCGACGTCATCCGCTGGTCGGCCCGCAACCTAGTCCTCGTCATGCTCGGCGCGGCGATGCTCGCCGGCGCCGGCATCTACGCCGTGCGGCAAGTGCCGCTCGACGCCATCCCCGACCTCTCCGACACGCAGGTCATCGTCTACACCGAGTATCCGGGCCAGGCGCCGCAGGTGGTCGAGGATCAGATCACCTTCCCGCTGTCGACCGCGCTGCTCAGCGTGCCGCGATCGCGCGTGGTGCGCGGCTTTTCGTTTTTCGGCGTGAGCTTCGTCTACGTCATCTTCGAGGACGGCACCGACATCTACTGGGCGCGCTCGCGCGTGCTCGAGTACCTGAGCGCCGCCCAGCGCCAGCTCCCCGCAGGCGTCGTGGCGACGCTCGGGCCCGACGCGACGGGCGTGGGCTGGGTCTACCAGTACGCCGTGATGGCCGCCAAGCGCACGCTCGCGGAGCTGCGAACGACGCAGGACTGGCAGGTTCGCTTCGCGGTCGCGGAGGCCGAGGGCGTCTCCGAGGTGGCGAGCGTCGGCGGCTTCGTGCGCCAGTACTCCGTGATCGTCGATCCGCGCCGCCTGAAGACCTTCAACATTCCGCTGAACAAGGTCCGCGACGCGATCCGCCAATCGAACATGGACGTGGGCGGCCGCGTCGTCGAGCTCGCTGAAACCGAGTTCATGGTGCGCGGGCGCGGCTACTTCCGCGGACCCAAAGACATCGAGCAGATCGTGCTCAAGGCCGAGGACGGGGCACCCGTATTGCTGCGCGACGTCGCTCGCGTGGAGCTGACCCCCGATGAGCGGCGCGGCGTCGCCGAGCTCAACGGCGAGGGCGAGGTCGTCACCGGCATCGCCGTGCAGCGCTTCGGCGAGAACGCGCTGTCGGTCATCGACAACGTCAAGGCGAAGCTCGCCGAGATCAAGGGGGCGCTGCCCGACGGCACCACGATCGTGCCCGTTTACGACCGCTCCGAGCTGATCAAGCGCGCAATCGCGACCTTGAAGTCGACGCTGATGGAGGAAAGCTTCATCGTCGCGCTTGTTTGCGTCGTGTTCCTTCTGCACGTGCGCAGCGCGTTCGTCGCGATCCTCACGCTGCCGCTCGGCGTGCTCATCGCCTACATCTTAATGCATGCGCTCGGGATTTCCTCCAACATCATGAGCCTGGGCGGCATCGCGATCGCCATCGGCGCCATGGTCGATGCCGCGATCGTCATGATCGAGAACGCGCACAAGCACCTCGAACGGGCGCCGCCGGGCAAGCCGCGCACCGAGATCCTGATCGAGGCGGCGATCGAGGTGGGGCCGGCGCTGTTCTTCTCGCTGCTCATCATCACCGTGTCGTTCCTGCCGATCTTCGCGCTCGAGGCGCAGGAGGGGCGCCTCTTCCACCCGCTCGCCTTCACCAAGACCTTCGCCATGGGGGCGGCCGCGTTCCTGTCGGTGACGCTCGTGCCAGCTCTCATGGTGATCTTCGTGCGCGGCCACATCGTCCCCGAGAGCAAGAACCCGTTGAACCGGTTCCTGATCTGGATTTATCGCCCGGTCATCAAGGGCGTTCTCAAGGCCAAGACGCTGACGATCGTTGCGGCACTCGCGGTGCTCGCGCTGACGATCTACCCGCTGCAGCGGCTCGGCTCGGAGTTCATGCCCACGCTGAACGAGGGCACGCTGTTCTACATGCCGACGACGCTGCCGGGCCTGTCGATCACCAAGGCGGCGGAGCTACTGCAGACGCAGAACAAGATCATCAAGTCGTTCCCGGAGGTGGACTCGGTATGGGGCAAGGCGGGGCGCGCGGGTACCGCCACCGACCCGGCGCCCACCGAGATGTTCGAGACCATCATCAACCTGAAGCCGGAAAGCGCCTGGCCCGAGGGCATGACCACCGACAAGCTGATCGACAAGATGGACAAGGCGCTGCAATTTCCCGGCGTGGCGAACGCCTGGACCATGCCGATCAAGGCGCGCATCGACATGCTGGCGACCGGCATCCGCACCCCCGTCGGCGTCAAGGTGCTGGGGCGCGATCTGCATGAGATCGAGCGGCTTGCGCGCGAGATCGAGATGGCGATCAAGACGGTGCCGGGGACGTCCAGCGCCTTCGCCGAGCGCATCCTCGGCGGCTACTACATGGAGATCACGCCCAACCGCGAGCAGCTCGCCCGCTACGGGCTGATGGTGGGCGACGTGCAGGACGTGATCGCTTCCGCGCTTGGTGCCGAGCCGGTCACGACGGCAGTTGAGGGACGCGAGCGCTACTCGGTCAGCGTCCGCTACCCCAGGGACGTGCGCTCCGACCCGCAGGCGATTGAGCGCGAGGTGCTGGTGCCATTGGCGAACGGCGCCTCGATCCCGCTGGGCGCGGTCGCCAAGGTCGACCTCGTGCGCGGGCCGGCCTCCATCCGCACCGAGAACGCCCAGCTCGCGGCCTACGTCTACGTCGATGCGCGCGAGCGTGATCTGGGATCCTACGTCGCTGATGCGCAGAAGGCCGTTGCCGAGCGGGTCAAATTCCCGCCCGGCTATCGCGCGGTATGGAGCGGGCAGTTCGAGTATTACGAGCGCGCCAAGGCGCGGCTGATGCTGGTCGTCCCGCTGACGCTCGCCATCGTCTTCCTGCTGCTCTATCTCAACTTCCGCCGCTTGACGGAAACGCTCATCGTCATGGCCTCGCTTCCCTTCGCGCTCGTCGGCGGCCTATGGCTCGTCTGGTACCTCGGGTTCAACCTGTCGGTCGCGGTCGCCGTCGGCTTTATCGCGCTGGCCGGCGTCGCGGCGGAAACGGGCGTCGTCATGCTGATCTATCTCGACACCGCACTCAAAGAGCGGCGTGAGCTCGCCAGGCGCGAAGGCCGCGCCTTCCTGCCGGGCGACCTGCACGAGGCCATCATGGTCGGCGCGGTGGACCGCGTCCGCCCCAAGATGATGACGGTGACGGCCATCATGGCGGGCCTCTTGCCTATCCTGTGGAGCACCGGAGCCGGCTCGGAGGTCATGCAGCGCATCGCCGTGCCGATGATCGGGGGCATGGTGTCGTCAACGCTGCTGACGCTCGTGGTGATTCCGGCCGTGTACGCACTCGTCAAGGAGGCCGGCCTGCGGCGAACACGCGCCTCGGCAGGCGCGGTCCCCTTTTCTGCCACGTCCCAAGAAGAAGGTGCGATATGAAGGCACGCACAGGAGGAAACCATGCGCTCTGTTAGGTTGGCGGCATGTGCCGCGCTTCTGCTGTTGGCCGGGACGCTCGCGGCCTTCGCTCATGCCAAGATGGTGGCGAGCGATCCCAAGGACGGCGCGACGGTTGCCGCCGGCCTGTCGGCGATCGAGATGACGTTCTCGCATCCCATGCGGCTCACGCTGCTGCGTGTCCATCGCAGCGGGGACGACGCAGACGTCCCGCTGCAGGGCGCCTTGCCGGCAACGTTCGCAACGGCGGCAAGGGTTGGCGTCGATGCGATGACGGCCGGCGCCTACGACGTATCGTGGACCGCCGTTTCCGACGATGGCCACGTCATGAAGGGAAGCTTCGCGTTCAAGGTGTCCGGGGCGCCGCCCTCCGCGCCCGCGCAATGACCGCGCCCGAGCAGCTCTCCGTCATTCTGCGCGCGCTCGTCTACGCGAGCTCGATCGCGGTCGCGGGGGGCGTGCTCTTCCGGTGGAGCTTTCCGGTTGCTGCCGCCGCGATCCGGCCGGCGCTGCAGCGCCAGATCGTCGGCGGCTTCCTGCTGCTGCTCCTGATAGAGCCGATGCGCTATGCCGCATTTCAATTCGCGATCGGGGGCGGCGACTGGTCGGTCGCGTTCGGGCCCGAACTGCGCTGGATGGGTTTCGAGACACCGATCGGAAAGGCCGCCGCGGTGCGACTAGCCGCGGCCGCCGTCATCGTCATCGCCGGGCGGCGGTCTGCGGTCTTGAGCCTCGCGGCAGCCCTCGTCATGATCGCCGCGTTCCTCCTCGAAGGGCACACGGCGGCGAGCGACGCGCCCGTTGTGCTCAGCGCGTTTCTGCTCCTCCACTTGGCGGCCGTGCACTGGTGGCTCGGCGCGCTGTTTGCGCTGATCGCCGTGACGCGACTTGCAGAACCCGCGACCGTTGTCGCGACGATCGAGACATTCGGGCGCCGGGCCATGTGGGTTGTTGGCGCGCTTGTTGCGGCAGGCGCGGCACTCGCCTTCGTCGTCACGGGCGGCACGCTCAACGTCGACAGCGCTTACCAGCAGCGGCTGTTGATAAAGCTCATCCTCGTTGCAGCGCTCCTGTCGCTCGCGGCGTTGAATAAGCTGCGGCTGACGCCGCTCTTGCGGCGCGACTTCGATCTCGGCGCGCGGCGCCTGCGCACGTCCATACGCGTCGAGATCGCGGTTGCAGCGCTCATTCTCTGCGCGACGGCGTGGCTCGTTGCAACAGGCCCCGACACCTAGCGGGCTGCGTTGCATCGCGGCGCTGCGCCATTTCCTTAGTGTGCATCCGGAGTTGTGCCGGACCCTCGATCGGCGTTAAGGATCGCTGCCACCGGATTCGGACCGCGAACTTTTTTGCAACCCGGCGGGGCGAGCGCCGGACTGCCGCCCGCGGGAGAAACGCATCAACCAGCATGGAGGCTGTCATGATCGAGCTGTTGAAGGGCTACTCCGGAAACGTCGTCGCGCTCTCCGCGTCGGGGCAGGTCACGAAGGCGGACTACGAGAAGGTGGTCATTCCCGCCGTGGAGCAAGCGCTCGGCCAGCACGAGAAGGTGCGGCTCTACTATCAGATCGGCCCGGATTTTTCCGGCATCGACCCCGGCGCCATGTGGGCCGACACCAAGATCGGCATGGGGCATATCCTGCGGTGGGAGCGGATCGCGGTCGTCACCGATGTCGACTGGATCCGCCATTCGGTCAGCGCCTTCGGCTTCCTGATGCCGGCGCAGGTCAAAGTCTACCCGACCGCTGAGGCCGATCAGGCGAAGAAATGGATCACCGGGGCCTGAGCCCTCAGCGCCGCGCTTGACCGATCGCCGCTCGGCTGGGAAACATCCGGCCGGTCGGCCGTTTCGCGCCGTCCACTTGGCAAAACCCGTCGGCGAGGCGCGAGGGCCGATCAATGACAGCGACGGACTGGGCCCTCGTCGGCGACATCGGCGCGACGAATGCGCGTTTCGCGCTCGTTGCGCCCGACGGCACCCTGACCAAGACCCGCGTTCTGCTGTGCGACGAGCACGCTACCATCGCCGACGCCATCGCCACCTACCTGAAGGAAGCAAACGGCGCCAAGCCCGTGCAGGGCTTGCTGGCGATCGCGGCGACGCCGATGGGCGACGAGGTGGCGATGACCAACCATCCGTGGACTTTTTCCATCGCGGCGCTGCGCCAGACCATCGGGCTGCGGCGTCTCGAGGTCGTCAACGATTTTCATGCCGCCGCCGCCGCCGTGCCCCATCTCGGCGAAGACCAGCGGGTCAAGGTCGGCCCCGGCGCGGCGGTGAGCGAAACCCCCATCGGCGTCATCGGCCCGGGCAGCGGCCTCGGGGTCAGCGCGCTGGTGGCGACCGCCACTGGCCCCAAGCCCGTTCCCGGCGAAGGCGGCCATGTCACCATGCCGCCGGCCGATGCGCGCGAGAGCGCGGTGCTCGACATCATGCGCGCCCGGTTCGATCACGTCTCAGCCGAGCGCCTCCTGTCGGGGCCGGGCCTCGTCAATCTTTACAACACGCTGTGCGAGCTCTCACACGTGCCGGCCGGCCCGCTCACGGCGGCACAGATCACAGATCCCCAAATCGGGAGCGAAGATGCATGCGCGCGCGAAGCCACCGCCATGTTCTGCGCCATGCTCGGCACGATCGCCGGCAATCTGGCGCTGACGCTCGGTGCGCGCGGCGGTATCTATATCGCCGGTGGCATCGTGCCCAAGCTCGGCGACGCCTTCGCAAAATCTGCGTTCCGCGCGCGCTTCGAGGCCAAGGGCAGGTTCCAAAGCTATCTCGCGGCGATCCCGACCTTCGTGGTCGTGCACCCGTTCGCGGCGCTGCTGGGCGCTTCCAAGCTCTTGCGCCCGTCTTGAACAAAGCGTCAGACGGCGGTGATCTGCACTTGCGGCATGGCGCCGCCGTCAAACGCCGAAGGGATAGGTGTCGGGCAGCCCTTCGAGCTGCACGGTCTCAAACGGCGTCACGGCCTTCGTCTCGTCGAACCAGACGTACTCGTCGAACTGCTGGGGCAGCACCGCTTGGAAATAGTGGCTCGCGAGCTCCGTCTCCGGCCGGTAGATCACGCCGATGGCGCGTTCGAGCCGCGGCTTTGTCAGCGCCTCGCGCAGCTCGGGCGCGAGCGCGGCGCCGAGCGGCAAGATGAACTGCCCACGACCCGTGCCGTGCGAGCCCGTATGGCACAGCCGCTCGTAGCTTCGGGCGAGCGCGGGGCGCACCGTCTTGAACTCGACCGGTCCATCCCAATCGGAGGCGGCAGCCACCGTGCCGTGATCGGTGCCGAACCCCACGAGGACCGCGCCCGAACCGAATTCGCCGCGGCAAAGCTGGCCGATGTTGTGCTCCCCGCGCATCGACATCTCGGTCGCGCGCGCGTTGCCGATGTGCGAGTTGTGCGCCCACACGATGGCCTTCGATTGCGGGCCATAGAACTCGAGCAGCGTCTTCAGGGTGTCGAACATGTGGCTGTCGCGCAGGTTCCAGGAGGCGCGCGAGCCGTAGTACATGATGCGGTAATAGCGCTCGGCGTTGGCGACGAGGCGGGCATTCTGCACCGCGTCGAGAAAGCGCTCCCCGTCGTGCAAGGCATACTCGCGCTGCTTGGTGAGGAGGCTGTCGAGCATGTGCACGACGTCGTGCTCGCAGGAGCGATAGCGGCCGGTGAGCGCGGCGCGTCCGTAGGTTGCGGGGTCCGCCTGCCACGGCGTGAGGCAGCCATAGCGCTCGCGCGCGATCGCCGCGGTCGCGGGGTCGACGTCGTCGAGATAGGCGAGCACCCGGCGCATGGAGTTGTAGAGACTGTAGAGATCGAGGCCGTGGAAGGCCGCCCGCGCGTTGGGCGCCGCCTTAGCGTTGTGTGCGCGCATCCAGTCGACGAAGGCGCGCACCTCCTCGTTGCGCCACATCCAGGTGGGGAAGCGCGCAAACGCCGTCCACTCGGAGGGGGGAAACTCGAAGTGGCGCACGTAGTGGTCGACGCGGGCGGCGTCGGGCCAGTCGCCCTCGATCGCGACGAAGCGAAAGCCCTTGCGCTCGATCAGCTCGCGCGAGATGCGTGCACGCATCGCGTAGAATTCGCTCGTGCCGTGTGTGGCCTCGCCGAGCAGCACGATGCGCGCGTCCCCGATCCGCTCCATGAGCGGACCGAGATCGGCCGTCTCCACCCCATCGAATGGCTGTGCTGATTGTGCGATCGCCGTCCCGAGATCGCCCTCGACGGGCTGGGCCTTGTGCTGAACCCGCTTTGGCGCCTCGCGCTCGGGAGCCCAGCCTTCGGCGCCGACGAGCGGCACGAAGCGCACGTCGGCGATATCCTCGGTCTTGTAGTCGTCATCTGCGATGCGCGTGACGCGCACCAACTCTTGCGCGCGCGGATCGCACCCGACGGGAATGACGAGGCGCCCGCCGATCTTGAGCTGGCCTTTGAGCGTCTTTGGGATCTTGGGGCCACCGGCGGCGACCACGATCGCGTCGTAGGGCGCGTGCTCGGGCCAGCCCTGCGTGCCGTCGGCATGGAGCAGGTGCACGTTCTTGTAGCCGAGGTCTGCGAGCTTTTCGGATGCGCGCGCGGCAAGCTCACCGATGCGCTCGACCGTATAGACCTCGGCCGCGATGCGCGACAGGATCGCCGCCGCGTAGCCTGAGCCGGCGCCGATCTCCAGCACCTTCTCGCCGCCTTCGAGCCCGAGTGCCTCGATCATGAAGGCGACGATATACGGCTGCGAGATGGTCTGGCCTTCGCCGATCGGCAGCGGCGTGTCGTCGTAGGCGAACTCGCGCAGGTGCGCGGGCAGGAACGTCTCGCGCGGCACGTCCTCCATCGCGTCGAGAACGGGCTTGGAGCGCACCCCGCGCGCCGCGATGTGGTCCTCCACCATGATGCGGCGCAACTTGGCAAAATCGGTCACGGGCTGGTCCGCCCCGGCCTGGTGCCGCGCGGTCACGAGCGCACGCCGTGCGCTGTCTCTGGGGGAACTGTCATGGGCGCTACTCCTCCATGGCGGGCGACCCGATGGCAGGCGACCGGATCACGCGGGGGGCATTGCCGCATTGAGCTGCGTCAACGCGTTGCAGCGCGAAAACCGAGGTGCCGCCTCGCAAAGTTAAGTGCGCCAGGGTGCGTTTGCGCCGGCTCTTGGCCCACAATCGCTTTTGAAATGAGTTTGAGAGGTCGGCCCGCGGCCTTCTCTGCTTGATCGCAATCAATGTGATCGCCCCTGCAGGCGCCAGAGTGCCTATATTGCAGGGGGGCATGGTGAAAACGACTGTGGAGGTTCCCAATGAAGGTCAGAAGCGCAATGCACAAGGGTGCCGAATGGGTCGCGCCCGAGACCCCGGTTGCCCAGGTCGCCAAGAAGATGAAAGAGCTCGACGTCGGTTCCATTCCCGTCGGCGAGAACGACAAGCTCATCGGCATGGTGACGGATCGTGACATCACCTGCCGCGCCGTCGCCAACGGCCGCGACCTGAGCAAGCTGACGGCGCGCGACGTCATGACGAAGGGCGTCGTCTACTGCCGCGATAGCGAGGAGCTCGACGACGCGCTCCGCATCATGGAAAGCAAGAAGATCCGCCGCCTCCCCGTCATCGACGATAAAAAGCGCATGGTCGGCATGCTGAGCTGCGGCGATGTCTCGCATGCGGCGTCGCATGAGCTCTCCGGCGAGCTGATGGCCGCCGTCTCGGCGCATCACAAGTAAGCCGCCGTCTCGGCGCATCACAAGAGAAAGGCCGCGCGCCGGCGCGAGCGTGAAAAAGACCCGGCGCCGTTGTGCGGCGCCGGGTTTGCCGCATGAGGAGACTTCCCCGATGGACGATCATTTCTGGCCCGCCATGTACCCTGGCATTATCGTCGGGGGCCTGTTGGGGCTTTCGGCCGGCAACGTAATGTCGACGCTCCTCGGCGCCGTGGGCGGTCTCGCCGGCGCCATGGCACTCTTCTTCCTGTTCAGCTGGCTTGGCCTGCAGGACAGCATCGTGTCGCTCGCGGGCCTGATCGGCGGGGCCGTCGTCGGGGCATTCCTGTTCATGGGCGCGGGCAAGCGGATCGGGCGGGCGCGCAGCGGCCAGCCGAATTAGCCTGCCTCGATTTCCCGCGGTTCGCGGTCTCGCTTTGGGCGGCTCTCCGCAGCCTGTGCTCATTTCGGGTCAAAGCCGTCCGTTCACACAACCGGAGAATCGCCTGAAATCGCTCTCTTTTTTGTCACTTTGTCGGCTTACCCAATTTGCACCGAACGCGCAACTCCCACTCGGTCAAGAGCGGGCCCTCGGAGCGGACGATGCAGGAAGCCGCCCAATCGAAACGGCCCGCGCTGCTCCCGCTCATTCGCTATCGCGAACCCGAGCGCGCGATCGATTGGCTGAAAGAAACATTTGGGTTCGAGGCGCGCTGCGTCGCCACGCAACCGGACGGCAGCTTCGCCTATGCTCACCTTGCGATCGGCGACGACCTGATCATGGTGACGTCGACGCGCGCGACCTCCTCCGAGATACTCTCAAATCCGCCCAAGCACGCCGCCGAGCGCGCCTCGCAAGACTGCTACTTCGTCATCGACAATGTGCTCGCGCACTTCACGCGCGCCAAGGGCGGGGGCGCCGAAATCGTCCTCGACATGAAGGCCTACGAGGCCGGCGGCTATCGCTACGCGTGTCGCGATCTGGAAGGCCACCTGTGGACCTTTGGCAGTTACGACCCCTGGCACGACGCGCGACCTCCTGCATCCGAAGATTCAGAAGCTTCCGGCGATTCACAAGCTGCCGGCGCCGCGCAGCAAGCTGCCGCGCCGCGCCGTGCTTGCCGCCGCCGCGCTCACCGCCGCCGCGCTGGTCATGCCGGCCTGGCGCTCCCATACGCAGCCCGGCGCCCCGCCCGCCGATGTACCGGCGCAGGCGTTGCCGATCGTCCAGGCCGCTGCCGCGAATAACGAAGCGTCTGCGGCGCTGCTGAGCACGCGCAATGCGCTCGCTAAAGAGCGGTTCGCCCGCCGGACCGCGGAGGATGCCGCCCGGCGCCTCGAGGCCGAGCTTGCGGATATGCACGCCGCGCGCACCCAAGCCGAGCAGCTCCGGCGCGACGTGGACGCTCATTTGACGCCGGCGGTGGCACCCACCGTCGTCGCGACAGCACCCGCGCCGGCGCCGGCAAAGCCGCCGGAACCTTGGCGCGTCAGCCTGACAACGCCCGGCACCGCACCGCCCAACCCGCTGCTCGCCGAAGGGCGCGCGGCACTGGCCAAGGGCGACATCGAAGCGGCGCGGCGCCAATTCCAGGCCCTCGCCGAACAGGGGACTCTCCGAAGGCGCACTCGCTCTGGGAAGCACCTACGATCCGGTGAGCATCAAGCGGAGCGGACTGAGCGTCGCCGACGCGGATCGCGCGCGCGCAAAACAATGGTATCGGCGCGCCATCGAGCTCGCCCAGGCTGCAGCGGAAAGGCAACCGCCAAAGTGAGCGCGTACCGCGTCTGTCGCGTTTTCGAGTCAGGTGAGCAGCGCGCACCCGAAACCGGCGTGCGCCGCGCGCGCGGCCGGCGCCTTGCGGCGCACGGCGCCGTGTTGGCGCTCGCGGCATTTGCCGGTGGATGCTCCTCCTGCGAAGACACCGCCGACGCCTGGCGCACCACTTACATCAGCGCCGCACAGGCCGCCGAAGCGTCCGAAGCTGCGGCCGGTCCGCCTCCCAATTGCGATGTTGCGGCGCGCAGAGCCGAGCGCCGCGTTGCCGGCGCCGCCGATGAGCCCGTCGATTCCGACCTTCTGGAGATCGCGAGGCTGGAGGTCGAGCGCGACTGCTACAAGAGTGCCGAACACAGCTTGCGCGCGCGCATCACGACACAAGAGAGTTCCGGCATCAGATTGAAGTAAGTCGTCAGCCGCTCTCGATTTCCTCGCGCAGGATTTCCAGCTCCAGCCACTTTTCTTCGGCGGCCGCCAGCTCCGATTGCGCCGCGGCGAGCGCGCCCGACGTGTCCGTAAACGCCTTAGGGTCGCGCGCGTAGAGCTCGGGGTCCTCGAACCGGCGCTGAAGCCTGCGCAGCTCCTCCTGCAGCGTCGCGATGCGGCCGGGCAAAGTCTTCAGCGCGTGCTGGTCCTGAAAGCTCAAGCGCCGCTTGCCCGATCGCGCCGGACGCGCGGACTGCGCGGGCTTGTCGGCGCTGGCCGCCGCCTTCTTCGCTGCCTGCTTGCCGCCGACCTCGGCGCCGCGCTGCGCCAGCATGTCGGTGTAGCCGCCGGCATATTCGGCCCAGCGGCCGTCGCCCTGCGGGACGATCACGGCATGCACCACCCTGTCGAGGAAGTCACGGTCGTGGCTGATCAGGATGATCGTGCCGTCGTACAAGGCGAGCATCTCCTCGAGCACGTCGAGCGTTTCGAGGTCGAGGTCGTTCGTCGGCTCGTCGAGCACCAGCAGGTTCGACGGCTTGGCGAGCGCGCGCGCCAGCATGAGACGTCCGCGCTCCCCGCCCGAGAGGACGCGCAGCGGCGTCCGCGCCTGCTCGGGCGAAAACAGGAAGTCCTTCATGTAGGCGACGACGTGCTTGGATTGACCTCCGATCGAGACCGTGTCGCCGCGCCCGCCGGTCAGCGCCTCGGTCAGCGTCCACGTGGGATCGAGACTGTCGCGGCCCTGCTCAAGCGTCGCGGTCTCGAGCCGGGCGCCGAGGCGAACTTCGCCACTGTCTGGCGCAAGCGCGCCGGTGAGCATCCCGACGAGCGTCGTCTTGCCGCTGCCGTTGGGGCCGACGATGCCGATCCGGTCCTTGCGCATGACGCGGCAGGAAAAATCGGCGACGATCTGGCGCTGCCCGAACGCCTTGGCGATGCCCTTGGCCTCGATGACGAGCGCGCCCGACTTCTCCGCTTGCGCCGCGTCGATGACGGCCTTGCCGGCGGCCTTGCGGTGGTCGCGCCGCGATTGGCGCAGCTTCTGCAGCTCGGCCATGCGGCGCACATTGCGCTTACGCCGCCCCGTCACGCCGTAGCGCACCCAGTGCTCCTCGGCGACGATCTTGCGGTCGAGCTTGTGCTGCGCGACCTCCTCCTCGCTGAGCTTTTCGTCGCGCCACGCTTCGAAGGCGCCAAATCCCAGCTCGACGCGGCGCGCCGTGCCGCGATCGAGCCAAACGGTCGTGCGCGACAGGTTTTCGAGGAAGCGGCGGTCATGGCTGATCAGCACGAGGGCGGCGCGCTGCGCGGCCAGGACCCCTTCGAGCCATTCGATCATCGGCAGATCGAGGTGGTTCGTCGGCTCGTCGAGCAGCAGAATATCGGGACGCGCCGCCAGCACGTGAGCGAGCGCGGCGCGCCGCACCTCGCCGCCCGACAGCCGCGCGGGATCTTCATCGCCGGTGAGCCCGACTTGCTGCAGCAGATAGCGGGCCTGATGCGGGTCATCGCTGGGGCCGAGCCCGGCCTCCACATAGGACAGCGTCGTTGCATGCCCCGAGAGATCGGGCTCCTGGGCCAGATAGCGGATCGTGGCGCTCGGCTGCACGAACCGGTCTCCGCGATCGGGCTCGATGAGGCCGGCCGCGATCTTCAAAAGTGTCGACTTACCCGACCCGTTGCGCCCGACAAGGCACACCCGCTCCCCCGCCGCGACTGAGAGGTCGACGCCGTCGAGGAGCGGGTCGCCGCCGAAGGTCAGCGCGATATTGCTCAGTTGAATAAGGGGAGGAGCCATTAAGTCTTGCTGTCCGTGAAGTCTGGCTGTCCGTGAAGCCTGGCTGTCCGCGAAGGTCTGTCCGCGGCAAGCCGATGAAAACCCTGGCAAGGGATGCTGACTGTGCCCGGCTCATAGCCGAGATCGCGCGTGCGCAAGAGCCCGAGCCCGGACCGCGCAGCCTTAGCGGCAGAACGCCCGCGTGCCAAGTTGCGGCCTGCCGTCAGGCCGATCCCGGGCCGCTATAGTGCGGGACACAATTAGAGCCCGGCCCCCGCATTGTCCAAACCCAGTTCCGATGCCGCCGATCTAGCAGATCTATGCCCTGGATGCCGACGTCGGTGCACCCGCTAATCGCCATGTTCGTCGAGATAAGCGCCAAGGCGACGATCAAGGCTGCGAACTCAACGCGCCTTAATTGGCCCGAGGTCGACCGGGTCGGAGCGCGCGGCGCCGTTGCGGTCGGCGGGCGCGTCGGGCTCGGGCTTGCCCTTGCCCAGCGTGGGCGAGCCGGCGGCCGGCGCAAACGCGTTGGGATCGTGGTTGAGGGTCGTCGGGAAGCGCGCGAACCAAGCCGGGATCGAAGTCCTCGCGCGCGGTTTCCTCGCCGCTGGGCTCGCGCCCCTCGAGCTTGCCTGAAACGTACAGGTTGCCCCGGTAGACATTGTCGCCGACCGTGTCGTCGACCTCCATGAGCAGCGCCTTCGGGTTCGCCGAAGCCTTGCCGCCCTCGAGCGTGAACCCGAGGATGACGTTGTTGGCGAACAGGTTGCGCGTCGAGCCCACCTCGAACTTCACACCGTGCTTGGCCGTGGTGATGAAGAGGTTGTGCAGAATCTTGTTGTCGCTCGAGCCGAGCTTGGGGTTGTCCGTCTCCTGCCAGAACGAGGCGTTGTGGCGGGCTTGGGGACCGAAGACGTTGTTGCGGATGACGCTGCGGCGTACGCTGGTGAAGTTCGGGCCGACCTCGCTGTCGTGGAAGTAGTTGCCGTCGACGAGGAAGTAGTCGGACGCCCCCCGACCGCCTTCGCCCTCTCCGGCGTAGGCGTCACACACCGGATCGTCGAACGCGATGCCTTCTTCCTTGCACGTCGATGTCGGATCGGCGTTGATCTGGAAGTCGCTCGACAAGTTCGCGAACGTCTCGTTGAAGCGGACGATATTCCAGTCGCCGCCGTTGGACAGATACATGCCGTGCCCGTCGCCCTTCTTGGCGCCGTGCGCGACGTTACCCTCCCACGCGGCCCAATCGAGCTGGCCGGAGAAGAACGGGTCGCGGTCCTGGTCGTGGCCGTCGCAGGACATCACGGCTGTGCCGCGCGCGTGCTCGCTTGCCGGCTGGCCCAGCCCGATCGAGCGCACGCCAAACTTCCCGCCGACGAGCTCGAAGCCGTCGATCGCCACGTAATCGGCGCCCTCCAGATTGAAGCACGTCTGCCGCCCGGCTGTGCAGCACGTCAACTTCACGCCGAGCGTGTTGTCGGCATTGCGCTCCCCGTACAGCACGATCGGGTCGTCATAGGTTCCGCTCATCTCCTTTGTGATCTCGAAGCAGCCCTGATAGCTGCCGGGCAGAAAATCGATCTTGGTGCCGGGCTTCACCTGCGCGATCGCCTGCTTCGCCGTCGTGGGGGTATCGCGGGTGCTGCCGTCGCCGCCACCCGCCGGGCTCACGTAGACGATCTTCGAGGGAAGCCAGAAAGGGTCGGTATAGTAGCGGTTGAACCGCTCGGGAAATCCCATGTAGACGGCACCGCGCGCGATCGCCGGCGGGCCCTGCACGGCGACAGTGAGCCCCGAAGCGTCGGCCGCGACACTCTTCGAAGCGGCCGGCGCATCAATTTCGGCCTTCGGTTGAGGCGCGGCGGCGGGCGCCGATTGCGGCGCGGGCGCGGCGCCACCGAGCTTATTCAGGAAGGCGCGCGCGATGTCGGCATAAAAGCCGGTCGGATAGCTCTGCACGAAGAGCTGCCAGCCCTCGACCGTGTTCAGCTCCTTAGCCGCCGCGAACGCCTCCTTGGCAGTGACGCTTTCAACCGCGGCAGGCGGTGCCTTGTCCGGGCTAGCGCCTGCGGCCGCTCCCTTCTCGGGTGCGGGAGCCGCAGGCTCCTTGGCGGCCACGGCGGCCGGGGCCGACGCCGCCGCCGGTGGCGGAGCGGAGGGGACAACAGCAGTAGCGGTTTGCGGCGCCGGAATAGCGCCAAGTGCTGCCGCATCGACGCCGCCATAGGCGCCCAGACCCTCAGCGGGGCTGCCGGGCTGCAGGCGGTAGTCGCCTGCGTCGGGCGCGACGAACTTCGGATCGGCGGGCTTCACCATGCCGTCGGCAAACGCGATTTTGATTTTGCCGTCCTCGTACTTCGTTTCGGCCAGCGTGCCGCTCACGGCGACCTTGATATCGTCGCAGCCCGACCCGCAAGACGTGGCGAAATCCTTGCCCGGGGCGTTGCCCCAGAAGATGGCGTTCGTGACCTTGTAGGTGTCCGGCGCCACGCCTTGGTAGGTGTCAACGAAAAAGCCGATGCCGGGCGACTTGCAGTCCGTATCAAGGGCGCCGACGCTGGTGATGAAATCGAACGTGGCCGTCGTCGGCCCAGAGCCGCCGGAGCCGCCGTCGACCAGGATGTTGCCGCCGCAGTTCTTTTCGTAGAGCTCGTGCGAGGAGGCGCACGTCGCACCGTCATCGCAAAAGAAGCCGCCACCTGAATCGCCGGCGCGGTTTCCGCGATAGACATTCCAAGCGACGGTGGCCGTCGTCGGCTGGTTGCCTGGCGTGAACGCGCCGATATAGAGGCCCGCGCCCCACATCGTCACGCTGTTGCCGACGAACATGTTGCCCGTGACGTTGAGCTTGTTGCCGAAGAGGTAGAACGCGCCGCCGTGCGCGCTGCCGGGTTCGGTCCCCGAGTTTGCTTCCACGTGATTGTTCTCGAGCGACACCGTGTTCTGGTTCGTGCTGTCGTTGAGGAACACCGCACCGCCGCGACCGCAAGCGTTCTTAGTGAACACGTTGCCCTTGATCGTGCCGGAGACATTCAACAGCGCCACGCCGGCACCGGCCTTCGTCGGGTCGTCGCAGGTGTTGTCGTGAATGAAGTTGTTGGTGACGTCGAAGCGCTGCGATTCATAGAAGTCGCGGACAATCGCCTGCGAGTATCCGGTGATCTCGAAGCCGTCGATCGCGGTCAATCCATCCTTGGGACCCGGATCCTCGATGCGCAGGAACGATCCCTTCCCCGTCCCGTTCGCCTTGGACACGTACTTGGCCAAGTCGCGCACTGCAAAGCCACTGCCGCTCTGGAAGCCGCCGGCAAGCGTGAAGTATTTCTCGCCTGGCTTCAGCTCTTCGGCGTAGCTGCCCTCGGCGACGCAGATGACGGCGCCAGCGCTCGCTGCTTCAACGGCCGCCGAGATGGTCTTGTGCGGCGCGCCCGCGGAGCCGTCGCCGCCGTCCGGGGCGGCGGCATCCACGTGCGCGGTGCACGCCGGGATTGCGGTGGCCCGCGCCAAGGTAACCGCGCGAGGAAACTCGGACTGGTCCGTCTGTGTTTGCTGCGGCGCCGCCCCGCCGGTCTGACCTGACACCGACAGAATAATTAAAGTGAGCAGCAGTGGCCCGACCGTTGCGCGTCTCATTCAAGACCATCCATCCGCAAGCTATCAAACGATGCGCCCAGTCCGCCTTAGCGCGCGATATCCTGGACCACGCGCCGACAGGCGGCAGCAGGAATAAACGCTTTCCCCGGGCGCGGTAAATCGGGAATGCGCAGTGAGCGGAGCACACCCGTGCACGTCCCGTATCGCCGGGCGTTGAGGTTCGTTAACGACGCAGATAGGATCGCCCCAAGCGCCCTCGGGGGGTCCTGTTTATATTGGCAAGATACGAAACTCTGCGTAAAGAATATTGCCACCGGGTGGCCTTGTCGTTTTGGAGCTGATTGCCCTTGAGCGAGATCGAAGCTCTGTCCTCTGCGATCGAGAGTCTCTACGACGCATCGGTCAATTCTTCGCGGTGGTCGGACGCGCTGCAAAAGACCACCGAGTTCGTGCAAGGCGCCGGCGCGAACCTCTTTTGGCAGGATGCGGCCACCGGCCAGGCAACGGCCTTCCACGCGTGGAATTGCAATCCCGAGTACGAGACGCTCTATCGCGAGAAGTACGCGAGTCTCAATCCTTACTTTCCCGCGCTTGCGTTCGTCGAGATCGGCAAGGCGGTGGCAGGCGCCGATCTTATTCCGCATGAGGAGTTCCGCCAGACCCGCTTTTTCAAGGAGTGGGTGCAGCCGCAGGGTCTTATCGACGTCATCGGTGTCAATCTGGAGCGAACCGCGGCGACGACTGCCTTCTTCTCGATCCGCCGTAGCGAGGAGAACGGGATCATCGACGACGAAGCACGGCGGCGCTTTGCACTGGTCGCCCCGCACGTTCGCCGCGCAGTTGCTATCGGCAAGGTCGTGCAGACTGCAAAATCGACCGAGGGAATGCTGAAGGTAGCGCTCGAGCGGGTATCGGCTGCGGTCGTGTTCGTTTCTGCAGACGGCAGGATGGTATTTGCCAACCAGGCCGCCGAAGAGATGCTGAAGGCGAGGCGGGTTCTCATCGTGCGCCGCGGCGTCGTAGGTGCCGTCGACGCCGGCGCCGACAGGCATTTGCGCGAGGCGCTCGCGGCGGCAAGCCGTGGCGATTCCGTGCTGGGCCTCAAGGGCATCGACATTCCGCTGACGGATGCCGAGGGCCACGACTACGTTGCCAACGTGCTGTCGATAAACTCCGAGGGACGACGGGTTCTCGATGCCGGGACAGCCGTTGCCGCGCTGTTTGTGCGGCGCATAACGCTTGCCTCGCAGACGCCGCTCGAAGCTACGGCGCGCCGCTACAGCCTCACGCCGAGCGAACTGCGGGTGCTGGCGGCGGTCCTGGAAGCTGGAAGGATAACGGATATCGCGGATCGGCTCGGCGTCTCCAAGTCGACGGTAAAAACGCACCTCAACCACCTCTTGGCGAAGACCGGAGCACGCCGTCAGACCGACCTCATACGCCTGGTCGTCGGCGGCAAACCCTGAAGCGTGCCGCCAGCTAGGGTGGACGTATCACACCTTGCCCGCCCGCCGTCTCCACCGAAAGGTTGATGCGGGGCCGATGAGCGACGGCTACCGATCTTACAAGGCCAAGACCACATTTTTGGCCTGCGGCAACGGTTTGTTGTGGCGGTTGAGCCACGTATGGGAGCACGACCATTTACCCAAAGCGCTTTTGGTCAGCAGTGAAGCGCGCCACGCCCGTACACTGCCACATGGTTCCATGGCGCGCCGCAACGCTCCCATTTTTTTGTCACGACGCCGTCGCTGAGCGGCGGCGGTGGGTCCCCCCCGTCGCGATTTTCGCGGCGGTCGTGGCGCTCGCCGTCCTCCTCGGAGATACCTCGCGAACGTTGGCGGAGGATGGCGCGCCCCCGCTCGCCGGCGCCGCCGCGGAGCCTGCCATCGATTTCGGCGACATTGCCGTCAGCGGCTTCTCCGGCACGAAGCTGCAGTCGGAGCGGCTCGCCCCCAACGTCGATCCCGTTACCAAGACCGTGCTCGATCCCGATGGCGCGACGCTCGAGGTCCTCAACGGCACGGTGCTCGGGGCGCTGAGCGGGCAGAAGCTATTGTCCCCTTCGCGGCTCTCGTTCAAGGCGCGCGACATCGGACACGTCTTCGCGCTCGCCTTCGACAACGGGCCCGCCACCGCGACGCCGGCCCCGGCGCTCTTTGCCGCCTCCACCTCCGCCTTCGGCCTCCACATCGTCGGCCCCGACAAAGACGGCGATGGCCAGCCCGACCGCCTGGAAAAGGGCGCGCCAGGCGCCAAGTTTATGGAGGGCCAGTTCGGCGGCCTGCCCGGGGGCAGCCCCGGCAGCATCTGGAAGATCGACCGCAAGACTGGTGGTCCGGCACTCTTTGCCGATCTTCAAAGCGGCGGCATCAAGAACTCGGGGCCTGGAATAGGCGGGCTTGCCTTCGACCCCGCGAGCCGCACGCTCTATGCATCCGATCTCGATACCGGCCTCGTCCACCGACTGAGCATCGCCGACGGCGCAGACAAGGGCCAGTTCGACTACGGCGTCACGGCGCGTCCCACGCGCGAAAAAAGGCCGGCCGTGAAAGACGACGGCAAGCGTCTCGACATCACCTCACCCGATTTTGTTGCGGCCGACCCCAAGACCTGGGGCTTCACCCAAAAGGAGCGCCGCGTCGACGCCCTCGCCGTCCACGATGGTCGTCTCTACTTTTCGGTCGCCGAGGGGCCCGAGATCTGGTCGGTCGGGCTCGAGGCCGACGGCGCGTTCAAGACTGATGCGCGTTTTGAGGTGGCGGTCGAGGCCAAACCGGCGTTCCCCGTCACCGCGATCACATTCGACCGCGACGGACACATGATCGTTGCGCAGCGCGGCGACGTGCAGAGCCCGGCTAACTATGCGGCCTTCACCGCGGCAGGGCCCGCGCACGTCCTGCGCTTTGCGGCCGAGAGCCCCGACGATCCCAAGACGCCGGGGCTGTGGACGCTTCCGCCCGAGGAGTACGCGATCGGCGCGGCAAGCGAGTCGCGAGCGGGCGCGGGCGGCGTGGCGCTCGAGTACAAAGTTGGTGCCGACGGGGCGCTCGACACCGCGACGTGCAGCGGAACGCTCGTTGCGTCCGCCGATACGCTCGGAGCCGACAAGGCGGTGAACGGACTGCAGCTCAACGTCGCGGGCGTCGTGCGCCCGGCCAACGTGCCGCCGACGGAAAGCGCTATCATCGCGTGGAACCCCGACCTTAACGATCCCCAAGCCCGCGGCTATGCGGGCGGCGTTGCGGTGCTGCACTCGTGCGCGGGGGACGCCGGCGCCGGTTTCCCTGAGCTTGCCGGCGGCGACGCCGCCTTCCCAGACCTTGCCGGTGGCGGGTCACCACCACTGACGGGCGGCGGCGGCGCAGGCGGCCTGCCCGAAGTGACCGACGGCGGCGGCGGCGTTACCACGGCTCCTCCCCTTCCCGACGTGGTCGACGGCGGCGGCGGCGGCAAGGTCCAGATCGGCCCCGTGACCATCGAGAAGGTGGGAACGGTGGCGGCGTGCAATGAAAAAGTTGCCCTGCTCGTTCGACATCAAGGTGTCGAACACGACGGCCCAGCCGGTTGCCGGCCCGATCACCATCGACGACGCCCTCTCAGTCGCAGGCGCCCCGGCTGCAGGAACCCTTGCCGCGTTGCCACCGGCGCCCTGGACGTGCGCTCAATTGTTTGGCCCCACGTTCAACTGTACCCACCCCGGCCCCATCCCTGCCAACGGCTCGCTGCCCAATCTCAGTCTCAGCTTCGGGCCGGGCCCGCTGGGCGCCGCGGCGGCGGTGCAGAACTGCGCCACGCTCGGCACCGCCGGCGCGGCACCTGCGCTCCCGCCGGATCATGCCAGCGAGAATAAAGGTCTGCGAGTCGTCACGAAGGCGACCTCCGCCTCGTGCGCGTCGGGTGCTCCGTGCACCTGGCAAGTCACCGCCACAAATATCGGCGCAACGCCGATCACCGGTCAGATGGTGAGCGGCATCCACATGCTTGCTTCCTCCGCTGGGCAAGGCCATTGATAACAAGCTGACGGAGCAAGTCTCGTCGAGCGTGCCGCCGGGCACGACCTGCAGCCCCGGACCGGTCTTTTCCAGCACGGCGCCCGTCTGCTCGAATCCCCAGATCACGATCGCTCCCGGCGCCGACGCGACCTTCACCTACACCGTTAAAATCGATGTGCCGGCAGGAAAGCCGATAGACTTCTTCGAGGCGCTCGGCTTCGTGTCTGTCGGGGGAGCCGACGGTCCCGGTGGAGTCGCATTTGGCACTGTTGCGAAGACAACCGACGGGCCGCAGCCCGTGCCGGGTGCCGGGAACGGTGAGGCTCAGCCTGCTGGCGCTGCGGCCACGCCGCCGCCGCAGGCTTGCGCCACGATCCCGGTCGACAATCCGGCGCCGTCTCAAACAGGGCCGCTCGCCCTCGTGAAGACGGGCAATGCCTGCCGCGACAACCGCTTGTGCGATTTCACCATCGCGGTTTCCAACACAAGCGCCAATCCGTTTAACGGAACGGTGGAGTTCGACGATTCGATCACCGGCGACGACGCGATCTTCGGTGCCACGACAATCTCGCCCGCGCCGGCCGCACCCTGGTCGTGCCCGAAGACGGGACAAGGCTTCAAGTGCACGGCGAACCTTGCAATTCCGGCGAATGGCGCCGCGCCGCCGCTAAAGCTTACCTTCGACTTGGGCGCCGGCATCGGCGCGGTCAAGAACGTGAAGAACTGTGCGACGCTTCAAGGCGCGCCCGCGCCGTCGTGCGCCACCGTGCCGCTTGGCCAAGTCCAACCTCCAGCACCAGCCCCAGATCCAAACGGACTCCTCCTGGTCAAACGGCGCGTCGTCGACAAGTGCTCGGATCTCGGCGGCGGCTGCGTGTTCACGGTCACGATCACCAATTCCGGCGCTGCCGAATTCAACGGCCCGATTGAATTTACCGACACCTTCAAATCTGCTGACGGGAAATCGTTGCCGAACGCGACACTTGAAGGTGGGCCGCATCTCACCTTGGCAGAGGGCGCAGTCGCCGCAATCTCGTGCGCCAAAGCCGGCGAAATCGTCACCTGCGGCACCGGCGGAGCAAACGCGAAAATTCCAGCCGGCAAGACGATTGTCGCGCAGCTCTCGATGAAGCCCGGTGCTGCCGGTGGAGCGACGGCAGTCAGGAATTGCGCGAGACTGAAAAGCGGTGGGGGTGATAGTTGCTCTAATATTGCGCTCGTGAATGGCCCCCTTGTCAGGCTTACCAAGTTCGGTGGCGGCGACACATGCTTGCCGAGGTGCACCTTCGCGGTGGTGGTTCAGAACGTCGGCAATGCGGACGCGAAGGGAAGTTTCAAGTTCAAGGACACGTTCACACCGGCTTCAAGCTTGGGCGGCTTCAATACGGCGCCCGATGGCGCCGAATGTTCGCAGTTAAACGGCTTACTATTTTGCGTTCCGAAAATAACGCTGTTGAAGCCTGGCGAACTGACATCCGTCCTCATCACGGTGTTCGGCACGGCAAAGGCGCCGGAATACGTAAATTGTGTCGAATTTGTTCCCCAGCCGCAGGCTCCGCCGGCGTCGCTTGTCCTCGACAACACCAACGGCGGCCGCTGCGTTACCGTGAAGGATACGTCGCCACAAACGCCCAACCTCGTCATCAGGAAGAAGGCTCCAAATACCAACGGCGGCTCCGATGGGCACTGCAATTTGAAAAGTGATTGCCGCTTCACCATAGAGGTCTCGAACAATGGTTTGGCGCCGTTCACCGGCCCCATTCGCGTCACCGATACCGTTTCGCTCGGAGTTCCTCAGTTTATTGGAATCGGGCCGGGCAGCCCGCAAAGCCTGCCTTGGAAGTGTGACAGTGTTCGAAATGGGGTAGGCGCCCTAATCGCTCAATCGTCGATCACATGCGAATTGCCGGCACTTCCGAATGGCTTGGCGCCCGGCACGACCGCGACCCTCGAAGTCTCCGTCACGCCCGGCACGACCTGGAAAGGCAGCAAAACACTCAAGAACTGCGCTGAGATAACATCTGACGGCGATATCGGCGCGAATGCCATCAAGTCGGACTGCGCCTCGGTCGCGCTTGATCCGTTCAACGTGAAGGTGTCAAAGACCGGCGATCAGCAGTGCCTGCCCGGCAGCAACTGCACCTTCAAGCTGACACTGTTCAACCCCGGACCGATCAATCATAACGACCCGGTCACCATCACCGATAAGCTGACGGGCCTCTCCTCGGCGCAGATCGTCTCGATCACGCCGCCGCTCCCCTGCGCGACCCAGCCCACGCAGATCCCCTTTACCTGCACGTCGGCTGGTCCGGTTCGGCTCGACCTCGATGCAAAATCCGGCGACGAGTTCGGCCCCAGAGATTTCGTGATGGTGGTTAAGCTGCCAAACGATGCGTCCGCCGAGCAGTTCTCCAACTGCGCGACAGTTGCGGGCGACACAGGATCGAGCGATGAGGCGTGCGTCACCGTCGCGACGAAGCCGGCGCCGGCGGGACCGTGCACCGGCGGCATGGTGATGACGGCGCGCGGTTGCGCCTGCCCGATGCCGACGAAGTTCGACGGCAAGTCCTGCGTCGGCGCCGGCGGCATCAATACGGTGCCGAAGACTGAGACCAAGCCTGTGCCCGCCGAGCCTCCACCGGTTGCGGCAACGCCGCCGCCCCAGTGCCGCGGCGGCATGATCCTCGTCGAGAACACGTGCGCCTGTCCGCCGAACACCAAGTGGAACGGGCGTGAATGCGCCGGCTCCGGCGGCATCAATACGACGCCGAAGACGCAAACCGAGCAGCCACCGGTTGCGAAGGCGCCCGCCGTCCCGTCCTGCCAGGGCGGCATGATCCTCGTCGATGGCGCGTGCGCGTGCCCGCAGTTCATGAAATGGAACGGCCGCGCATGCGTGGGAACCGGGGGCATAAACACAACGCCCGGTGACGAGGCGCCTGCGCCCAGACCGGTGCCTCGCGATACGACAACAGGCGCCTGCCCCGGCGACCGACCTGTCGGGACATTCCCGAACTGCTGCCCGCAAAACTCGAGGTTCGCGAACGGCGAATGCCGCTGCCTGCCGGGCTTCGAGCAGAGGCGCGGCGCGTGCCGGCCGGATCGAAGCAGAACCGCCGCCGCCGCCGCGGCCACCGAGGCCCGCGCCACCAATCAGCTGCCCGGCCGATAAGCCCGTAGGCACGCCGCCCAACTGCTGTCCGCAGAACTCGCGCCAAGTCGGCCGGGAGTGCCAGTGCCTGCCGGGCTTCCAGGCGCGTCGCGGCCAGTGCCGGCCCGCACCACAGTGTCCGCCGAACTCGCGGCTCGTGGGTCAGGAGTGCCAGTGCCTGCCCGGCTTTGAGCAGCGGCGCCGCGCGTGCAGGCCGATCGAGAAGAAAGTCTGCCCGCCGAATCTTCCGGTCGGCAGGTTCCCCAATTGCTGCCCGCAGAATTCTCAGCAAGTCGGAAATCGGTGCGAGTGCCTACCGGGATTCCAGAACCGGCGCGGCCAGTGCCTGCCGCAATCGCAGCGGCCGCAGCCGCAACCGCAGCAGCCGCAGCAGGTGCCCGAGCAGAAGACCTGCCCGGATGGCTCGAAGGTGTTCGGCAGGTTCACGCAGTGCCCCGGCGGTCCGACACTGCCCACGCCGGCGCCTGCGCCGGTTCCGACCGGGCCGTCGCCGAAGCCCGTGCCGCAAGCGCCACCGCAGCGACCCAAGTGCGGCCCCGGGTTTGGTGTGGTCAACGGGCAGTGCGTTTGCCCGGGCAACAAAGAGGTGATCCAGGGCCAATGCATCGACAAAATTCAATAGCCCGCCACGGCTTGCTGCGGTCCGCTGCCAGAAGTGAGTGTGAGTTTATGATGGAGAAACGAAGGCCCAAGGGCACGACGACGATCGAAAGCTTTCCTGCAAACTGCAGCATCGCCGGCAATTAGTCTTTGAAGCGGAGTTGAATACGATGCAGCCCACCGCCATTCTCCTCGGCTCGCTGGCTGCAATGGCAGCCTTCGCTCAACACGCCGCTTTTGCCCAAACGGACGCAGCTGCGGCTCGCGCGCCAAACTCCAGCCGCATCCCGACGATCGCGCGCACCACCACCGTTCCGGCGTGCGCCATCCATGTCGATCGGGCGGCCGGAGCGGGCGGCGACGGCTCTGCGGCGCGGCCTTTGGCGACGATCGCAGAGGCTATATCGGCGGCCAAGCCCGGCGCCGTCATCTGCATTGCGGAAGGAACTTATGCGGAAAGCCTGTCGCCCGGCACCAAGCCCTTCACGCTCGCCGGCGGCTTTGAACGCGGCAAGGCGTTCGCGGTGCGCGACTCCGCAGCCTTCGTTTCGCTCGCCAAGGGCACCGGCGGCTCGTTCGTGCGTTTCGATGGCGCCGGACCCGGGGCCGACAATCTCATCGCCATCGACGGGTTCGAAATAACGGGCTACGCGCAGGCGATTTACGGCGACTTTACGGGCCCGCAGCGGCTCGATCTCACGAACAACTTCATTCACGACAACCGCTGCAACGACCCTTCGCTCGCAGGCGCCGGGTTCGCGCTCAATAACGTCTCCGGCAACATCCGCGGGAATGTCATCCGAAGCAACGTCTGCGGCCGCGGCGGCGCCGGGTTTATCAATGACGCGGCAAACAAGAACACCATGGTGATCGAGAGCAACCTCATCGACGGCAACGCCGGCATCGAGCCGACGAGCGCGCTCGGCGGCGCGCTTTATCTGTTCGTGAACAGGGTTGCGATACGCGACAATCTCTTCAGCGGCAACACCGTCACCCAACAGGGTGCCGGCCTCTACCTCGGCGCGTTCACCGCGGGCGGCCAGCAGACCTCGGCGAGCCTTGCAAGAAATATCTATCGCGCCAACAGGGCCGGCGTTGCGGGCGGCGGGTTGTTCTGCGATGACGGCGCGGCGTGCTTGAGCAGCGACGAAGTCTTTGAGAGAAACTGCGGCGGCAACATCCTGCTCGGCAGCGGCCCGGCGGGCTCAGGACCGACCATCGCCAAGTTCGATCGCATGACGAACGCCGATGCGCTCGATCCTGGATGCACGGCGCCCGGCACAGGCGTCAGCATCGAAAAGAGCAACGACGCGCCCGACAGCTACTCCTTCACGAACTCGACCTTCCGCGCAAACGCAAAGGGCCGCGACTTCGCCACCGCCTGCACGAGCGGATGCAGCGCCGCCAAGGTAAGTGTGACGGGGTCGGCCGTGCAGACCGACTACCAGGACGGGAGCATCAAGATCGCGTTCGAAGCGGTTGTCGCATCGCCTGCCGCAATCGCAGCGGTGCCAGCGCCTCCACCACCGCCGCCGCCCGCGGTGGCGCCGATCCCGCCGCAATCGGCTGCGGCCGACCGCTGCTCCCGCGGCGAGCGCGCCGCCGGCCGTGGCCGCGGTGGCGCCGATTCCGCCGCAACCGGCTGCGACCGCACCCGCTGCTCCCGTGGCGAGCGCGCCGCCGGCCGTGGCCGAGGTTGCACCCTCTCCGCCACCCCCCGCTCCCCCGCAGCAGAGTCCCGCGCCCGCGGCCAGACCCGGCCAGCGCGAGGCCGCTCTGGTGCGCGGCGCCAGCTACATGAGCTTTCCCGAGCGCTTCAATCGCTACTACACGGACCCGGCCTGGACACCTTCCAAGACCATTTTCGTCAGCCCCGACGGCAGCGGCAGCGGAACGTCGCGCGAGCGGCCGATGCCGCCGGAAGCCGCAGTGAAGGCGGCGAGGCCCGGTACCATGATCCACTTCCTGCGCGGCACCTACGAAGGCTGCTTCGAGTTCGGTGCGGAGAACAGCGGCACCTACGACGAGCCGGTCGTGCTGTTCGCTGAACGCGATCAGAATGGCTCCACCGGCGTGTCGATGCATTGCTGCGAGACTGGGAGGGCAACCTGCTTCAACTTTGAAGCGGCCAACTACGTCGCGGTCGACGGCTTCGAGCTCATCGGCGGGCGTCACGCCATTCGTAGCGTCGGCGCGGACTTCGATTCAAGCCAGCATGCACGCGGCATCGCCGTGCTCGGCTGCAACGCCCATGATCAAAGCGACGATTCTTTCGTCTCCGGCCACTCCGACTGGGCGGCATGGGAGCGCAACCTCGCCCATGACGCCAGGAAGAGCGGCCACGGGTTCTACATTACGAACGGCAGCGACTGGAACATCATTCGCCTGAACGAGGCATACTCCAACGCTTCGCCCGACCTGGAGGTCAACGCCGACCCGAAATTTGTTTGCGCCGAAGCCGACATCGAGCTCACAGATCCGCGCTGCGACGCCTATGCGGGTGAGGGCGAGGGCGGGCGCGGGGCGTCCGACTACTTTCTCGTCGATTCCAATTTCACTCACGACGGCAAAGGATCGGGACCGACGTTCAGCAGTCTGCGGCGCAGCATCGTGCGCAACAACATCTTCGGCGCTCCGGCACGCCACAATGTGACGTTCTGGCAGGACACGAAGAACGCCAACCTCGGATCGAGCGACAACAAGATACTGCACAATCTGTTCTTCACGACAGGCGGACATGCCGTGAAGTTCGAGAAGAGCTCCACGCGCAACGAGTTTCAAAACAATGTGCTGGTTGGTGTGCGCACGGACAACGACAAGTTGCTGGCAAATCCCTCGGCTCTGCTGATGGAGGTCGACACCTCTTCCTCCGGGAACACCTACCGGTCGAACCTTTACAGCTCGGGGCAGATCAAGGGGCGAACGCTCGGCGAGGCGGAGACGACCCGCGACGACTATGCGCCGGGCTGGTTCGAGGGCCCCCTGTCCGGCGCCGGTCCCAAGCCGGATAACTTTGCGCCCGCGGCCGATGCCCCGCTCCTCGGCGCCGGCGCGCTTCTTGCCGATGCGCCCATCGATCGCGGCGGCCAGCCGCGATCGAACCCGGTCGACCTAGGCCCGATCGAACGGCCTTGAGGTGTCACCTGGTCATCGGCATGCAAATCGTAGGATGCAAACCTGCAGACCTGGAAGGCATCAAAGCGTTGAGCGGTGCTCGGCGATCTAGAGAGCGTGTCGATAATTTCTGGAGAAGGTCAATGCGCAAGATGATTGCAAACGTCATCCTAATCGCCGCCGGTCTTGCCGTGCGCGCGGGCTGTGCGGATGCACATACGTTGGTGCTGCCCGGCTCACACCCATCCCTAGCCTCAGCGCCGCACGCGGGTGCGGTGGTGCTTGCGAAGTTGAAGTGCGGCTTCGACGAGAACGGCGAATTCTCGTGCAAGCGCGGCAAGCGAAACCACCACGACGACGACGAGGACAGTGGCGAAGAACAGGGACGGCAGCGCCCGACGAAATCGAACACCGAGCCAGAGAACGATGCCGGAACCGCGTCCAGCTCAAACAGCACCTCGCAGAAACCCTCGAAAGGCCAATGCTTCACGGTTGAAACGACGCGTGTTGGCAGCATCGAGTGCGGTGCGGATTTCCCCGCGCGCAGCTGCGGCGCGGTCGAGAACGGCATGATCACGTGCTGCTGCGCCAGGTAGTGGGGGC
>CAWKBL010000010.1:0-134725 GCA_963847865.1 uncultured Alphaproteobacteria bacterium
CTTCGGGTTGTTGTATCGATGCAAGAGCGGAGTGAGTTTGAGCCCTACGTAACGCTCGCAGCGGGTGCCGAAGCTGGCACCATTTACGTCATCATCAATCGCCTTCATCCGTATTACTGCTCGCAGGAAAGCACCGACGCCGCCGAAGAGTGTTATCGGCAATTCATCTATGATGCGATTGCAGAGTACAAAGTCGAAAAGCTGCACGCCCGGGTGAGCCCGGATAGCGTTCGAAGACTGAAAGACGGGCTGCTCCGCGCTCAGGAACTTCGCATAGAAAACGCCGCGGCAGATGAGAGCGAGGACGGCATGGGTGGTCAAACCGATACCGCAGAGTAGGCTCATATGCCGAAACTCCCTCCGCGCGCCTGGCAAGAGGAAGCCTACTCTCGGTGGCAGGCGAACAGCCGCACCGGCATCATCAGTGTCGTCACAGGTGGTGGAAAGACGGTGTTCGCGCTTACGTGCATCGACAGGATCAAACCTGACACGACCCTAATAGTTGTTCCCACAGTCGCTCTTCTCGACCAATGGTGGGCCGAGATCGCCGCGTACTTCGACGTCGATCTTGATGAGATTCATGTCGTACGGGGACAAAGCGGCCTCGTTCGCGGCACGGTCAACCTTGCGGTCCTCAATACCGCTTCGAAAATCTTGCAGAGTGGCCGCGCCAGAGAAAGCTTCCTCATCGTTGATGAATGTCACAAAGCCGCAAGCGAGCGCTTCCGAACGGCTCTAGATGTGCCCAAGTTTGCGTCCCTCGGCTTGTCCGCAACTCCGGATCGACAATACGACCAGGGGCTAGCGGATGTCCTTGTCCCCGCACTGGGACCGGTAATCTACGAATATAGCTATCGCGACGCGCTTCGCGATGGCGTCATAGTGCCTTTCGCTCTCAAGAACATTGTCTTCGATCTCGAAGAAGACCGGCGCGAAGAGTACGACAAGCTCACTAAGTCCATCGCTCGCTCCATTAGCAAGAATGGCCTAGAGGCCGAAGAAACCATCGCATTGATGCTGAGGCGGGCCCGTGTCCTAAACCTAAGCCTCGAGCGAGTAAGGATCGCTCTCAAGCTCGTAGCCGCCAATCGCGGCAAGAAAATATTGGTCTTTCACGAGGATATCGACGCGTGCAACCTCATCTTCGATGTGCTCGTGCAGCACGGCGTGAAAGCGGGGCTCTATCACTCGAAAGCTCCCCCTCAAGGTTCGCGCCTCGATGCTGGCGGATTACAGGCGCGGGAATCTCGACACGCTTGTCACTTGCCGCGCGCTCGACGAAGGCTTCAACGTTCCCGAGACCGAGATCGGTATCATTGCCGCAAGCACCGCCACGCGACGTCAGAGAATTCAGCGGCTTGGCCGAATACTACGTCCGTCGAGCCAAAAGGACGGCGCCACGATCTACACACTTGTGGCAACGGCGCCGGAGATCGCAAGGCTCAAAGCCGAAGAAGAAGCTCTTGAAGGCGTCGCTTCGGTCGCGTGGGGACACGCATGAAAACGCTCATCGTTCCTAAAGACAGTCAGCAACAAATCTATCAAATGCTCGACCCGGATGCGCCGTCGGAGATTGCATTCACTGCCGACGTAGTCCGCGCGCTAGCTCAGGTCTACCCGAATTACCATTGCATCGTGTTCAGCGGGTCCTTCGCTTACGACGCGGAAGTTTACCAGCCCGACCTGGCACTTGTGGCGAAGGACTACTCTCACTGGTTCGTAATTGAAGTTGAACTCGTTTCCCACTCCTTGACAAGACATGTACTCCCTCAGGTCAGGGCGTTTCGCTACGGGGTGCCACAGGCCGATTGCGCAGTTCAGCTCGCACGCGAGCTGAAGGTTGAGAGAGCGCAGGCGATGACATTGGCGAACCTAGTGCCATTTGGCGTAGCTGTTGTGGCCAATAAGCATGACGCGCAGTGGAAGCTAGTTTTGACGACTCATGAGGTGCAATTCCTCAGTGTTTCGGCATTCCGATCGCTCGGTGGCTCGCTTGCCTTGGAGGTCGACGGCTACCTTGAGGTCCTTGCGATGAGCCTTGGATTTGGCTCCTTCTCGGCTATTGATCGGTCGCTCCGCTTCGACCGAGCAGTCGCTTTGCCGTCTGGCACAATTCAAATCATCGATCCGTCTGGTGCAGCCGCCCTGTGGACAGTGGCGCGTGATGATCGGTTTACTTGGGTAAGGAAAGATGCGGGCATCCCAGACATAGAAAACGGCGCGTCCGTCCAGTTGCGCAAAACCGTCGATGGCCGGTTGTCCCTGCGGCGACCCGCCGTAACAAGTCGCGCATGGGACAGGGCGTAGAACTCAGTCATCACCCCAGGGTAAGCGGTAGTTTAAGGCCGTCATAGGCAATCTTCTGAACAGCTTCATTGAGGGTCTTCAGGTAGTACCCTGACCCATACTCGCGCGACACGCCGCTCTCACCGTGGCCCTGGATAGCATCGCGAACTTCCTTCCGGACGTCGGCATTGCGGAGCGCGTCTTCCACGTTGTGACGCAGGCTATGAAACTTCACGCCGCGGCGGGTGACGCCGATCGATTCGCGAAACCGCTTGAAGTACTTCGAGAACTGCTTCGACCAGGAACCATCATCCTTGGCCTGGCCGAACTCGGGGAACAGTCGGCTCTCCCCGTTCGCTCGTTGTAAGTCGAGGAACTCACCGAACCCAAGATCGAGAAGCGTCTTGTGGATCGGGACTGCCGCGCCGGCTCGATGCCGTCTTGAGCGACTTCTCTTCCGTCGGGTCGTAACCTTCCTCGTCGTCATCCTCGACAGCGAGAGGCGTCACATCGAAATACTCGATGCCCTCCATCGTCTTCACGTCGGCGACCTGCATCTGGATGATCTCGCCTAGCCGCAACCCTGAGAACAGCGCGATGAGCGGCACCCAGTACTTGGCCGACTTGGCGCAGCACGACGTTCCCGGGCTGCTTCCAATTACGCGCCGAGCGGCAGCCCGTGAAGATTGGCGCGGCGAACATGCGATTGAGCTCTTCGATTGTCCAAGGGTGCCGCTTCTTGCCGTTGCGCTTGTTCCGGCGCAGCTGGACCCGCTGCTCGGCGACCGGGTTGACGACGGTACTGTCGCGCGCCTTGGCCCAGGCGAAGAACAGCGCCACGGTGCCGAGCTTGTCCTTGATGGTGATCGGGTTGAGCAGATCGACCTGCGTGCCTGCCTTCCGCAGCTCGGTCGCTCTCTGGCCACCTCGATGCGCGAGCAGTCCCTTGAACGGCGCCTTCTGCCGATTGATCGGTAGCGCGAGCTGGATGTCCTTGAACTTGATGCCGTCGACCTGTCGCGTAGGCATTCACCGGCTTGTCGCCGGCGATCTCCATGAACTCGCGCAGCTCGCTGCGCTTGCGTAGAATCGTCTTCAGCGGCCACTCGCGCTCTCGGCTGGTTTCGTCCAGGTACTTCTCGATGAGGGTCGAGAACAGCTCCCCCGGCGATGCGCTAGCGTCGGTTTGCTTGGAAGGATTGGCGAGGGTGCTCCGCTCCACGATGTCATCGAACGAAGCCTCGTTGCCGGCGGCTGAGATCCTCAAGCGCCTTGATCTCGGCTTCCATGAGCTTGCGCGCGAGGCGTCGCCGATCGGCGTCGCTCAGCGAAATATCCTTTGTGCGCAGCAACGCATCCGCATGCGGCACGTGGTCGCCGCTATCGCCGAGCTGGTATGACCTCCGCAAGGCGCTGGAGCCTGGCGTTGCGCGCGCGGAAGACCGCGTAGAGAAACACATCCTCGAGCACGGGCTCTTCCATCAGGTAGGCAAAGTAGCTGTGCTGCCTTCCTTTGAACTCGACCCAATCATCGTCAGGGCAGCTTGATGATCTCGCCGTGCCAGAAGGCGTCTTCGTCGTCGTGGACCTGTTTCCAAAGGTCGCCGCGCCACTGAAAGTCGTCTTCGTAGACGTCGAGGTAGTGGGTGTCCGCCAGGCGGCGCAGCAGGCCTGGCGTCAGCGGCGCGGAAGTACGCGCGACGGCCTTGGCGGGCAGGCGAGGCATGAGCTGGTCGACCGGCCGGGCGTCGTCTTGCCGCCACTGCGCGAACAGCAGCTTCGATCTCGGCATGCGTGGCGGCGTAGGCGGCTTCGGCGCCTTGCGATCCGCGGTATTGAGCGAACGCCAGATCTGCTCAGGGCCGCCCAGCGGCGCGAAGCTCCGGCGGCACCTCCCGCTTGTAGTAGAGGTTCTGGGACCCCTTGCGGCCGGTCAGATAGGGGAACTTCGCCACGTCGACCATGCCTCGCTACGTAGCAGCAAAAACGTAGCAGTCGAGTTAGCGAAGCCCTTGGTGAACAAGGGCTTCTGGCACATCAATGGCTTATGGGTTGTATGGCGCCCCGTAGGGGACTCGAACCCCTGTTCCCAACGTGAGAGGCTGGTGTCCTAGGCCACTAGACGAACGGGACAGCGCAAGAGGCAAGCTATATGGGAGGGGGGGCCTCTCGATCAAGCCTTACTTTGCGATCGCCCCAGGACGCCCCCCGCGTCAATTGCCCGCCGGCTTCGGCTCGACCGCGACGTTGGTCACCATGTGCCCCGTCTGGAGGTCGAGCACCGCAATGCCGGCCGCCGTTCCGACGTCGTAGTGCACTGCCAACCGATTGCCCGACAGCGAGACCGAGCGCACCTGCGCTCCCGGCGGCAGCTCCAGGCTCTGCTCGGGCCGGATGGCGAGCGTGGGAGCGGCCGGTTGCGGAGCCGACGATGACGCGAGATAGATGACGCGTCCGACGACGGCCGCTAGACCTGCAAACAGAAGAATCGCGAGGCCGACCACCACGAGCTTGAGGATGCGCTGCAACCCCGAGTCGGACGCGGTTTGCGAGGCTCCGGCATCGAGCGATTGTTGCGCGGGAGCGGCGACGACACCGTCCGGGGCCTGCATGGAAATCCCTCTCAATTAGATGCCGCGGAGACCATGGCGTCACAACGCAAACATCCGATCGGGGCCTCAATCAGGGTCGAGGTGACGCCGGACGACTTGGGCGGGCGCCTCGACAAGGTGCTGACCGAGCGCGTCGAGAACTTGAGCCGCGCCCAAATTCAAGCGCTCATTCGCTCAGGCAACATTGAAGATTCCGCCGGCGCGACCATAAAAGACGGCAGCCGCCGGGTCAAACCGGGGGATGCTTTCGTCATCCACGTGCCCGAGCCGGTGGCGGCCGCGCCGGCGCCCGAGCAAATCGCCCTCGACGTCGCCTTTGAGGACAGTGCCCTCATCGTCATCGACAAGCCGGCTCATCTCGTCGTGCACCCGGCCGCGGGTCACGCCTCGGGCACCCTCGTCAATGCGTTGATCGCACACTGCGGGGAGAGTCTTCCGGCATCGGCGGCGTCAAACGCCCCGGCATCGTGCACCGGCTCGACAAGGGAACGTCCGGGCTCCTGGTCGTCGCCAAGACCGACGCGGCGCACAAAGGATTGAGCGCACAGTTTGCTGCACACGGGCTCGACGGGCGCATGGAGCGCGCCTACTTGGCGCTCGTCTGGGGCAAACCCCTGCGCCCGCGCGGCGCCATCGACGCGCCGCTGACCCGCAGCCCGTCAAACCGCACCAAGATCGCCGTGGCGAGGGGCGCCACCGGCCGCCGCGCGGTCACGCACTATGAGGTCGTCAAAACGTTCGGCGCAGGCGCTGCCGGCGCCATCTCGCTCGTGCGAATGCGGCTGGAGACGGGGCGCACCCACCAGATCCGCGTTCATCTTGCCCACCTCGGGCACCCAGTCGTCGGTGATCCCGTCTACGGCAGCGGCTTCAAGGGGAAAGCCCTGACGTTGCCGCCGGACGCCCAATCCGCCTTGGGCCGGCTCGGGCGGCAAGCACTGCACGCCGCCGAGCTCGGCTTCGAGCATCCCGTCACGGGCAAGAAGCTCCGCTTCACGAGCGCGTTACCGGCCGACATCGCCGCCCTCATCGCGGCGCTGGAGTTGCCGCATTAGCCGAAAAACCGTGCAATTTGCGAAAGCGGGTATTAGCGCCGTTGCACGGTTGCCCCCGACCCCTGGCTTGCCGTTAAGCGATGCCGCGCTACAGCGGCATTTGGAGCTTCGCTCGGGGCACGAACGACGCCTTATCGCCTGGAGGGAACGTCCATGCGTCCGGTCCTGTTACAGCACTGTCCCCGCGCGGACAGTAGTGCTGCATTGCCGCGCACTCATGGGTTGAGTGCAACAACCAGGCCGCCTTTGGCGTATAGTTCTAGTGACAAGTGCCGGTGCGTGAGGCAAGCAACGGATACGGCAGGCCCAGCCCGTTAAGGACTGGCGGGGCATCTCATTCTCGGCATGACCGCTCGCGGTGCCACCGCGACGGCCGAACAGATCAGAGGGACCATTCCTCGCCGCGGCGAGCGATGGCTGTTGGTAGGACCATGGCGGCAAAGCTTCCGACGATCGCGCAAGGCTCGATGGGCCTGACGCGCTACATGCAGGAAATCCGCAAATTTCCCATGCTGGAGCCCGGCGAGGAGTTCATGCTCGCCAAGAGGTGGCAACAGCATGCCGACCAGGACGCGGCCGAGAAGCTGGTGACGTCGCACCTGCGTCTCGTGGCGCGCATCGCCATGGGCTACCGCGGCTACGGACTGCCGATCGGCGAGGTCATCTCGGAAGGCAACGTCGGTCTGATGCAGGCCGTCAAGCGCTTCGACCCCGACAAGGGCTTCCGGCTCGCGACCTACGCGATGTGGTGGATCCGCGCTTCGATCCAGGAATACATCTTGCGCTCGTGGAGCCTCGTTAAGATGGGCACGACGGCTGCGCAGAAGAAACTGTTCTTCAATCTGCGCCGCGCCAAGAGCCAGCTGCAGGCGCTCGACGAGGGCGACCTGCGCCCAGATCAGGTCGAGACCATCGCGCGCAGATTCGGCGTGAGCGAGGCCGACGTCGTGTCGATGAACCGCCGTCTCGGCGGCGACACCTCGCTCAACGCGCCCGTGCGCGCCGACAGCGAGGCGGGTGAATGGCAGGATTGGCTCGTCGACGACGCGCCGAGCCAGGAGGACCAGCTCGGCGAGACGCAAGAGCTCGACCAGCGCAGGAGCTATCTCTCGAATGCGCTTTCCGCGCTCAACGATCGCGAGCGGCGTATCTTCGAAGCCCGCCGGCTGACAGACAGCCCGGCGACGCTCGAGGATTTGTCGACCGAGTTCGGCGTGTCGCGCGAGCGCATTCGTCAGATCGAAGTGCGGGCCTTCGAAAAGGTGCAGAAGGCCGTGCAGACCGCCGCAAGGACCAGCGCAGCCGGCTGAGCCCTTGCGGCTCGATCGGCGCAAAGACGGCTGCGGTGCCGCTGGGCTACTTTGGCGCGCTCACGCTGAAGTCGGTGATCGACCACGTATCGCCATTCTTGCTCGGTGCCGATGCCGCAAGTAGTCCGATGTGGCTCGGCTCGCGCGGCGGCGTTCCCTTGAAGCTCGCGACCTGTTTGCCGTTGACCGAAATCTCGACCTGGTCGCCCTTCGCGGTCACGCGCAGCGCATTCTTCTCCTTGGCGCCCGTCTTGGCGGCCTCGAGCTTCGTCCACTCGACCGGCCTATTGGATTCAACCTGCCCGTCGACCACACGCGCCACGGTGAAGTAGCCGTTCGGTGCGATGACCGCCTGGTAAAAGTTGCGGTTGTCCTCGACCCAGAAAATGAGGCCGGCGTAGCTCGAGGTCGGATCGCTCGTATTCTTGCCGAGACGCACGGTGGCGCAGGCATCGACGTCATCGAACACGAACACCCGGTTCCAGCGGAACGTGCGCGTGCCCGGCACCGGGTTGATGACGGCTTCGCCGTCGGATATCTGCAACCGCGCGTCCTTGGGTCCCCAGGTCGGATCGTGGGTCTTGAAGCCGTCCTCGTAGAGCACCTTTCCGTCCGCGCATCTGGATGCGGACGCGACGGTGCCGGTCGCGATCTCTTCAGGCGCTTTTGACGCGACGTTGTCGGGCGCGCCCACGTTGGTGACTTTCAAGTCGGACATGCGCCAGGTGTCGGCCGTGGTGGGTGCCGAAGCGGCAACGAGACCGACGTGGCTCGGCGCATCGGGCGACTGACCGCGAAAGCGCGCGACCTCGGTGTCGTTGATCCTGACGACGACCGTCTGCCCCTCCACCGTGACCCGCAGAATGTTTTTCGCGTCGGCGCCGAGCTTCACCGCGTCGGACTTGGTCCAGGCAACGGGAGCGGTCGCGGCGATCTTGCCGTGGACTTTGCGGGCGACCGTGAAGAGGCCGTTTGGCGCGACGACGGCCTCGTAGAAATTATCCTTGTCGATCAGCCAGAACAGCAAACCGGCATAGGTTCTCGACGCGTCCGTCGTGGAGGCCGGCATCGCCATGCTCACGCAGGCATCGAGATCGGTAATAGAGACGACGGTGTCCCACCGGGCGGTTTGCGTTCCCGGCTCCGGCGTCAGCGTGGCTTCGCCGCCCTTCACCTGGAACCGCTGATCCTCCTGCCCCCAGCCCTGGTCGCCGGTCTTGAAGTCGCCTTCCAGTTGCACCGACTGGCCTGTGCAGGCGAGCGCGGGCGATGCGGCGAGCATCACGGTGACAGCGATCAAGGCGTATCAACTCATGCCGGTTCCTCTCGAGTTCGCGATTTATACAAGACTGCCGCATGCCGCAGACTACGAAAAGTGCGGGCCTTCCCCCAGGGCTCGCCCGCTAAGCCCGGCGATGCAACCTTTATATCGTGCTGCGGGCGTCATCAAAACTGTGGACGAATCACTTAAGATGCGAATTGCGAGGGGGGCCGGGCCTCTCTCGGCTCCGATCAGGAGCCTGTGTGCTTGCAAGTGCGCGTCAGAGAAGGAGGGCGTGACGCCCTTGTCATCTCTGAGCCAGGACGATCATGCGACTGGCGACTTCGGCCGGTCGAACGCGTGGCGGGCAAGGACAGGGCCGCCCGAGGGAGCGTTCGACGGCTTTACCATCCGGCCTCCGCCGAACTCTGTCCGCGACCACCGCAACCACCTGCAATCTCAGATCACCGTTGCCAGCGAGCCGGACCCGCCCCGGTCCGCATGCCGGCGCGTCGCGGTGATCCGCAATTCCGTTTGGGCTCGCAGGCCTCGGACGCGGTACACACTGGAAGATGGAGTGGCAAATGCTGAAGCGCCTTCATCGAGAGAAGGTTCCATACGCCGTGTCTTCGAGTTCGTGCGTCGCTCGCTCGCTGCGGCTCGAATTGGAATGGATTTTCATCCTGCTCTGGCGCCACAAACCGATGCGCCCTCCGAGTATTGCTTGACGGGGCACTAGTCGGCGCGGGCGTGCGACCCAAGCTGGCCACAACAAACAAGGCCGGTCCTCTCGGGCCGGCCTTTTTTTTGCGAGCCTGCCGCTCGCCGTCACATCGGCAGCTGCGCCAACTGATTGCTGAAGTAGTTGTCGACGGCCGTCATGATCGAATCCGACACCTTGTCGCGCCAGACATCGGACTGCAGGTTCTGCGCATCCTGCTTGTTGGTGACGTAGGCGAGTTCGATCAGAACGGACGGAAACTGCGCGGTCTTCAAGACGCGGAACCCAGCCTGCTGGTCGGGGTCGTTGCGCATGTTCGTGCTGGCACCCATCGTCTCGATGACGGTGCGGGCAAAGACGGTGGTCCGGTCCCGCGTGACGTCCACCTCGCGCCCCGCCAGATCCGAAAGGATGGCGCGGACGGCATCGACATCGCCGCTGGCGTTCTTCACGACCTCCGCCTCGTCGTGCGACAGGAGATCGCTGATATCGCCTTTGGCGGAGCGGCGCAGGCTGTCGGCCGTGGATTCGCGCAGTGAATAGATCGTGGCGCCATTCGCTTTGCCGCCCGTATCGGCATAATCGCAATGCACCGCGATGAACAGGTTCGCCTTGTTGCGCTCGGCGAACGACACGCGGTCACCGAGCGGAATGAATACGTCTTCATCGCGCGTCATCAGAACTTTGAAGCGCCCGGTCGCTCTCAGCTTTTGGGCCAGTGTCTTGCCAAATGCGAGCACGACGTCCTTTTCGACGGCGCCGTTTTTCTCTGCGCCGGAATCTTGACCTCCGTGCCCGGGATCGATGACGATGACGGGCTTGAAAGCCCGCTCCGCCAGCACGTCGGGCGAGACGGCGGGTCGCGGCGTCGGCGGCTGCAGGCCGGTACCGCCCAGCGCGAACGGCGGCGGCGGAATGGATGTTCCGCCGGTGGAGGCGGGGCTGAGGCTGGCGGTGACGAGACCAAACGGCTCGATTTCGACGATGAGCTGCTGGCCGCGACCGTCCGCCGCTTTTTCTATCTTAGCACTGGAGACAATGACGGGCTCCGTCACGTCGATGATAATGCGCGAGTGGTCGTTAGACGATATCCCCGCGCGGAACGATTTGACGAGACCGACAGCCTTGCCCGTGGGCTGGGTCGGCAACCGCAGCTTCGTTCCCGCGAGTTCTACGATCACCCGGTTCGGGTTGCTGAGCGAGAAGACCTCAAATTTCGTCGACTTCGGCAGGCCGACGAGGAAGCGGGTGCGCAGCTTCGTGCCGCGCAAAGGATTGGCAGGCCCGGCGACGCCCGGGGAGTGCGTGGAGAGGAGCGCAGCGATCCCGTCATGGGCCACAGGGGCCGCAGTCAGAGTTTGGGCCTGCAGCGGTGCGCACGTGCACGCTAGTGATAGCGCAAAGAAAATCCCGCGGCCGAAGCGCCACGGCGAGCCGTGTATCATGTCGTCTGACCCCCCGTTTATACGCGGTACGCTACTGATTCGGGACAGTCACCAACTTGCCTGAAATGATGGCGGATTCCAGGTCGTCTTCAGGCATTGTTAGGGTTTATGACCGCCTAAGCGTTAATGCTTTGCTAACGCCCCGGGTTGGCGTTGCATCCGAAAAGGACGGTTCAGGGGAGCAACTTAGCTCCATCTGCGGGCGGCGCTCTCGTCACTGAAGCGCGCTTCGACCCACGTGCTTTCCCCCGAAGCCGCGGTCTCTTTTTTCCAAAACGGCGCACGCGTCTTGAGGAAGTCCATCAAGAAGCCCGCCGCCTCGAACGCCGCCTGCCGGTGCGCCGAGACGGCAACGACGAGGACGATGTTGTCGCCCGGCGCGAGATCACCCACGCGGTGAACGATCAGGCTCTCCTGCAGCGGCCAACGGGCGCGCGCCTCCGCCTCGATGCGCAACAGCTCGGCCTCGGTCATCCCTGGGTAGTGCTCGAGCGTTATCGACGCGATCCGCCCCTCGTCGCCGCGTACCCGCCCCGTGAACGTGACGATCGCGCCAACGTCACCGTGTCCAGCAGTCAGCCGCTCCACCTCGACAGCGATATCGAAATCCTCGCGCTGCACCCTGACGGCCATCGCTCAGCCTCCCGTGACGGGCGGGAAAAAGGCGATCTCGCGCGCGCCGGCGATGGGCGCCGACCCCTTCACGTGCACTTTGTCGACGGCTGCCCGCACGACCTCGGGCCGCGCGAACGCCTCGGCGAACTGCGGTCCCCGTGACTTGAGCCACGCGACGAGGTCGGCGACCGTTGCCGTGCCTGCTGGGAGCTCGATCTCCTCTGCGGCGCAGCCGACTTTTTCGCGCACCCAGGCGAAGTAGAGGAGCTTTACCTGCCGCTGAGGAGCTTCACTCATGCGAGCCTATCGCTCCATTGCGTGGACCACACCGGCTTTGAGGTAGTCGTAGCCGGTCCACAGCGTGAGCAGCGCCGCGATCCACAGGATCACCAATCCACCGGTCGTTATCCCGGGCACGATCTTCTCGGCGGCGGGTCCCGCGAGCAGCACGCCGAGCGCGATCATCTGCATCGTCGTCTTCCACTTCGCGAGCTGCGTGACATGGATCTTGACGTTGAGCTCGGCAAGGAACTCGCGCAGGCCCGAGACGAGGATCTCGCGCACCAGGATGATGATGGCCGCCCAGATCGACCAGCCTGTGATGGTGTTGTCGTGAACGAGCATCATCAGGACGGCGCCGACGAGAAGCTTGTCCGCGATCGGATCGAGCATGCGCCCAAGCGTGGACTGCTGCTCCCACACGCGGGCGAGATAGCCGTCAAGCCAATCGGTCAGGCCGGCGAGCACGAATAGCGCAAAGGCCGACCAGCGCGCGACGTCGCCTTGCAGGAAAAAGAGGCACGCCACCAGACCGGGGACGGCGAGAATCCTCCCATACGTCAGCACGTTGGGGAGGCTCATCGGCATCGGGCGCGAGGCGGTTTGCTCCATCGGTCCTTGGTACACCATCCGGCCGATGGTCCGTCAATGGTGTACATCCACGCGCCGGCCGGCGGCGGCGGCCGGGGAGCGTCAGGCCCGCCTGCGCTCAGTGGCAGATCCCGCGGATCTTGCGCTCCTTCATGTCGAAATGGAAATGGTCGCGGTGCGCCTCGTTGGCCTCGGGCCCCAACACGGTCCCGAACACCGAGCAAGCCCCGTGGTGAAGGCGCCTTAGGAACGCGGCTTCGGTCGTCTTGGCGGCCGTTATGCTGGCCGTGACGGTGACCACGGGCGACGCCATGGCGCTTTCGGCCCTCAGGCCGGTCTTGTGCACATTGGGCTTTTTGTCGACGCTGGATTTCTTGGTCGGCGGCTCGATCGGCGTCGCACTCTCCTCGTCAGCGGCTGCGGCCTTGGTCTTTTTGGACTCAGCCTTGGCGGCGTCGGCGACAGCCTTCTTCTGCGCGGCGGCGATGTCCCTTTCGGTCGCGCCCCAGCCTTTGGCCACGCTGATGGTGCGGCCATCCGCCGTAACAAACGCCGCGATGTCGACGGCATTGCCGGTGGCGTGCTCGCTCAACGGCAGGTTGGGTTTGTTGTAGATGTTTCGGCACGCATAGGACGAAGCGCCCACGATGCGCGTGATGCGCGCGCCCAGGACCTCGCGCGCGGTCGGCTGCAGCACCGTATCGACCCAGCGCGCAAGACCTGCTGCAAGCCTGCAATTCATGAGTGGCGGCGGATCGAACGAGACCTTGGCCGTCCCGCCGATGCTGTGCAAAAGCAGAGGCGCCGGCGTGCCGCATTGTCCATGCTTCATCGGCTCATCGAGCGCGACCTCTGCCGCCACGGGAGCAAGGAGGCGCACGCATTCGCGCAGGGCCGCCGTCAGCTCCGCTTCCGTCCACACGTCGTCGGCGGGGTTGGCGGTCGGGTTTCCAGCGGGGTTTCCGGCGGGGTCTGTCTTTGCCGGCGCGGGCTGGCCTGGTGCGGGCGCAGTCGCGACCGTCTGCGCGGAGCCTTGCGGCTTCGCGTTCGATCCGCTGTCCGACTTGTGCTCGGGCAAAAACATCAGCCCAACGATTCCGGCGAGCAGCACCAGAGTGGACCAAGCCGAAACTCGCCCCAGCGTTTTGTCCGCGGACGCCATGCTCACCTGCTTTCCCTCGTGAACAGCGAGGAGCCAGACATCGTTCCCTCTCATGGGCAGCATCGGGAACGAGCGCGGCGGAATTGGGATTACAGTCTACGCAAGAGGTATGAAAACGCGGTTTCGTGCCCTGGAGCCAGAGGCCGATACCACGCGGCTCGGCATCGCCGATTGCTGCTTGGGCGGCAGAATTGCATGGCACTAAGCAGCCCACAGAGCGGCGCTCAATACCGCCGAAAAGACGTGCGAGCTCATCGGCTTCCCGGACGCCCCGCACGCCTCCGACGCGGACTACCGGCCGAGCTTCCGACCCGAGACCGCCAAGGCCGGAGGGGAGCGCAAGCTCGCCTGCAGCAGACCCATGGTGTCGCGTAAGACACGGCGGCGCCGTCATATTTGGCATCTGCCTTGTCATATGCAGGGTTCAAGGATGCCCTTGCTCGCATGGGCATCGCTGCGTGGTCTTGCATATGCGGCCTCGTTGGCGGAAACTAAGAGCGCAGAGCACAAGCAGCCCAACAAAGGGCTTTTAGGGGGGTCGTTCGCATGCCGAATTTGCCGTTCGACTTGGCAGCCGTCGATTGGACGACGGTTGGCATTTATTCCGCGATCGCGTTTGTCGCCGCACTTGTCGGCAACGCAATCGCGTTCGGGAACAGGTTGATGGGGTCGATCCTCACAGCCGTCTTTTTCGCGGTGTTCTACGTCGCCTGGGTGTACTGGCTCCACGCGATGGTTATGCCGACTGCAGCCGCGCCGCCCATTTAGGCCGCACGGGGCCGCGGGCTGCTCAGGTTGATTGAGGGACCGGGGAATTCCCGGTCCCACCTTTTTTCTTTGTGCGAGAGGCCGTCGCCGCAGCGACGAACAAGTCCTCAACCATCCCGCTCGTGAAAATGATCGTAGATCCGCTGCGCCATCTCCGCGGAGACGCCTTCGGCTGCCTTGAGGTCCTCGACGCCCGCGCGTGATACAGCCTTCGCCGACCCGAAGTGGTTCATGAGCGCGCGCCGACGCCGCGGACCGATCCCCGCAATCTCGTCGAGCGGGCTCGTCGCTAGTCCCTTTGCCCGTTTGGCACGGTGCGCGCCGATCGCAAACCGATGCGCCTCGTCGCGCAGCCGCTGCACGAAGTACAGCACTGGATCGCGCGGCTCCAGCATCACGGGCCGATCTGCGCCTGCGATATAGAAATGCTCGCGGCCGGCGTCGCGCTCCGGCCCCTTGGCAACGCCCATGACGCAAAGGTCGTGAAGCCCGAGGTCGGCCAGCACCTCGCGCGCCACGCCGAATTGGCCCGCGCCGCCGTCGATCAGCACCAGGTCGGGGCGCTCGGGCAGGATGTCGTCTTCGGCTTGCTCTTGGGAAGGAGCGGCGGCCGCGGCGGTCTCCTCCGTGACCAGCCGGCGAAAGCGGCGCGTCAGCACCTCGCGCATCATCGCGTAGTCGTCGCCGGGCGTCAGCGTCTCGGACTTGATGTTGAACTTGCGGTACTGCCCTTTGACGAAACCTTCCATGCCGGCAACGATCATAGCGCCGACCGCGCTTGCGCCGCGGATGTGGCTGTTGTCGAACACCTCGACGCGGCGCGGCGCGGCCGCGAGCTTGAACCGCTCTGCCAGCGCCTCGAGCAGCCGGCGCTGCGAGGAGCCTTCGGCGAGCTTGCGCCCCAGCGCCTCGCGCGCATTGGCGAGCGCGTGTCCGACGAGGCCCGATTTGGTGCCGCGCTGCGGCACGCTGATCTCGACTTTGCGCTCGGCTTTGGTGGAGAGCGCCTCGGCGAGGAGCGCGCGGTTGGGCACGTCGTGGGACAGCAGGATCAGACGCGGCGCCGGCTTGTCGTCGTAAAATTGCGCAATGAAACTGTCGAGCACCTCCTCCACGGGCAGCGACCTGTCCGCCTTCGGGAAGTAGGCGCGATTGCCCCAGTTCTGGCCGGTGCGAAAAAAGAAGACCTGCACGCAGCTCTGGCCACCCTCTTGCGCAGCGGCAAAGACATCCGCCTCCTCGATCCCCTCGGGGTTGATCGACTGGTCCGCCGTGACGTGCGCTAACGCGGCGAGGCGGTCGCGGTATTTAGCGGCGCGCTCGAACTCGAGCTTCTGGGCCGCCTCCTCCATCAGCTGCCGGTTCATGCGCCGCACATGCTGGCTCTCGCCGCGCAGAAAGCGCACGGCCTCGTCGACCAGCGTGTTGTAGTCGGGAAGCGCGATCTCGCCGGTGCAAGGCGCCGAACAGCGCTTGATCTGGTAGAGCAGGCACGGCCGCGTGCGGCTCTCATAGACGCTGTCGGCGCATGAGCGCAGCAGGAATGCGCGCTCCAGCATGTTGATCGTGCGATTGACGGCACCGGCCGACGCGAACGGTCCGAAATAATCGCCCTTACGCTTGCGCGCGCCCCGGTGCTTCATGATCTGCGGAGCCGGGGTATCGCGCGCGATCAGAATATAGGGGAACGACTTGTCGTCGCGCATCAGCACGTTGAAGCGCGGGCGGAAGCGCTTGATGAGATTGGCTTCGAGCAGAAGCGCCTCGGCCTCGGTCGCAACCGTCACGAACTCCATGGAGGCGGTCGCCGAGATCATGCGGGCGATGCGGTTGGTGTGGCCGCCGAAGCGCGCGTAGTTCGCCACGCGCGCCTTGAGGTTGCGGGCCTTGCCGACGTAAATGACGTTGCCTTCGCGATCGAGCATGCGATAGACGCCGGGCGACGCGGGCAGCGTGCGCAAATAGCCGGCCACGACGTCGGGACCGCTCTTGCCAGGTGTCGCTGGCTGGGAGCGCTCCTTCTGTAGGGCCGGCGCCTCGGCTTGCGGCGGCCCGTCGTGACTATCCTTGGTCGGCATGGAATTTAGATCGGCCCTCGCGCCAGCGCCGTCAAGCAAGGCGCTATCGAGCCCTGTTAAGACTTCGCCGTCCCTCGTGGCGGCGAAGCCGGGCGCCTACCAGGCAAGCCGCGCCATGGCCGCAACCGGGCGCGGCGCGCCGGGCGGAAACAGTGCCTCGAGCGCGGCGGCGTCAAGGCCGCCGGTCACGTGCACGCCGCTCGCGACGAAGACGGCACGCACGCCGGCTGCAACCGCACCCGCGATGTCGGTATGAACGCCGTCCCCGATGGCGAGCAGGCGCGAGGGATCCTCGCTCCCCGGCCGCAGCGTATCCAACGTGGAGAACGCCAGCTCATAGATCGGCAGGTAGGGTTTGCCGGCATAGGTCACCTCCCCGCCGATCTGCTTGTAGGCGCCCGCGAGCGCGCCGGCGCAATAGACGAGCCGTCCGCCACGCTCCACCGCCACGTCCGGATTGGCGCAAATCATCGGGAGGCCGCGCCCCGCACACATCGCCAGCATGTCGGCGTAATCATCAGGCGTTTCGCGCTCGTCGTCGAAAAGGCCCGTGCACACGATCGCGTCGGCTCGCTCGGGCCCGACCCGTTCGATGTCGATGCCGTCAAAGATCGGCAGATCGCGTGCCGGACCCAGGTGCACGATCGCGCGGTCGGCATAGAGCGCGATCAACGCACGCGCCACGTCGCCCGAGCTGACGATCACGTCCCAGCTGGACCGTGGCACGCCGATCCCTTCGAGCTGGGTCGCGACGCTGTCGCGCGGCCGCGGCGAGTTCGAGAGGAGGACGACGAGGCCTCCCTGTTGGCGGAAGCGCTCGCAGGCGTCGCACGCCAGTTGAAACGGCCGCACGCCGTCGTGGATCACGCCCCAGATGTCGACAAGCCAGCCGGCCGTGACTTCGGCGAACGGGGCAATCGACTCTATGAGCGGAATGGGGGCTTCGGTTCGAGGCGGGGGCGCTGGCGACATAGCGCCTGCCTAACGCCAGATCGCGTTTGTTGGAAGCGGGAAGCTTGCAGCTGCCCAATTATCCGGCGCGGCGGACGGTCAGGCCGCCGCGTTTCCCGCTGCGGGGAGCGCATCGCCGGCGATGGTCCGCGCCGGACCAAAAAGCCGCCCCTGACCCAGCGGCGCGCCACACTCGAGCACCGCGTCGCGCACGCCGTCGTCGTCGATGCCGACGGCGATGACGGCAAGCCCGAGCTCGCCAAGCTGGCGGCTGACGTTCGCCGCCGGGGTGACCCCGGCGGGGCCCGGCAGGCCTTCGAGGAAGCTTGCCGCGTCGATCTTCACAAAGGCAAAGCCCGCTGCGCGCAATGCCGAGAATTCGTAGTCAACGTCGCTCACATGCTCCAGGGCGAAGCGGAAACCGAGATCGCGCATATCCGTGAGCGCGCTCCATTCCGTGCCGCCGAACACCTTCACGTCGGCTTGCGCGAACGTCAGCACGAGTTCGGAAGCCAGCGATTCGCGCTAGACGATAAGCGTTGGCCAGCTCATCGAGGAAGCGGTCGGTTGCGAGCGACTCAGCGCTTATCGACGCAAAGACGCACGTCTTCTGCCCCGACCCCGCCAATGACCGCAAAACCTGATCTCCTCGGGTAAGGCGAGCGGTGTCGACCAGAGGATTGACCCCCGTCCGGGCGAGCTGCGGGTCGTGCGCCGCGAGCGGAAGGATCGTCCCCCTCTCGTCGAGCGGACACAGGATCATCTCATAGTAATGGACCTGATGATCGGCGAGCCCCACGATAGGATCCAACATCACGTCGACGCGGCCGGCGGCGACCGCCGCTGCAACCGCCGAAAGGCGCGTGTGACCCGGCGCGATCGGAGGCGGCAGGGGCCCTCGTGATCTGAGCGGCGCAGCCTTTGTCGCGGCAGCGCGCATCGTATCGGCTGTGGAATGCAATGCGTCGACGGAGGCCCTTATCGCCGTTTCCTGGCTCGGACGGCCGGCCTCGGTCGCGGCATCGCCGCCGATGCTGAGCTCATCGGCAAGCCTTTTGATCATGCCTTGCACGGCTTCAAGGTCGGCCTCGCGCTCGCCGCCAGCCGGTGGGGCTTCGCCGCGCCGCGGCTTGCTGCCCTCGGGCGGGGCCTGCTTGGCAGGGCGAAACGACCAGTAGTCGTGCATCGGCTCGGCGCCCGCCGCCTTTGCCGTCCACTGCTCGAGCTGCGGTCCGGCATTGCCGGCGGGAGGAGACGCGTAGGGGGCGCCCTGGGGCGGCATCTTCGGCGGCGGAGGGCCGCCGGTCGGCGAGCGCGCGGGCGGCTGATGTCCCCGTGGCGGGGGGGCGGGCAATTTCGGCTCGAAGCGGCCACCGGCCTGCGGAGGACCGGCTGGCGGCGGCGCGGGCGGCTTGCGTAATGGTGTGAGCGGAGAGGCCTTAAGCGACGCCGGCTTCAGCAGCGCCGGCTTGGTTGCCGCCGCGGCGCGATCCTGCGGTCCGCGAGCGGGCGGGGGCGCATACGCATCTTGTCCCTGCAAACGGGCCACCTCGCCTTCGAGGCGTCCCACCTCCGAAACCAACGCATCGACGCGCTCGGACCGGCGCATCAGGGCGTGCAGCATCAGCAGGGTTATGTAAACCGACAGCGCGGCAATGAGCGCGAGCCAAAAGGTGACCTGAAACTGCAGGTAGGCACCGATGAAGAAGGCCGCGGTCACAAGCGCGATCGCACCCTTCACGATTAAGTCGGCAATGCTGCTCTGGTTCCGCATGCCGGTTCTGCTGTCGCCGATGCTCGCCATGAAAGGTGGTCTGCCGCCCCTTGCCGATTCGTTACATGGCCAAGCTTTTAGCCCGCACATGACGAGCGCAATGGCGGGGAGGCCACTTTCACCAGCTTTCTCGCCAAGCAGATGATTCGCGAGAGGGGCTTGCCCAAAGGGCTCTCTCCCCGCCCCGCCTACGATTTTCGCGACGGCGGCCGGATTGGCGCGCCGCTGCCCGAGAAATGACACGGCCCGCCCCAATCGCGCCCCCGAGCGGCCCGCAGCAGACCTGAATCGTGGCGCTTGTTTAGGTCTCGTTAGTCGAATCGACGTGGTATCGTTGTGTCCGGGCGTTCCCTCAAGGTCCCGGCGTCACATAAAGGGATCCCCGATGTTGATGACAGTGATTGGCCGAGATGTGAGTGCGTCGAGTTACGGTGAGCTGGCGGGTGTCCGCGTGCTGATCACCGGCCTCTCCCCCACGTGCGGGGTGGATGTGGCGCGCGCTTTTGCCGATCACCGCGGTCGCCTCGTCGTTCATACCGCCGCCGCCTCGCCCGAGAGCGATGTTTTGGCGACGCTGCTCGCTGAAACGGCAAGCGAGATCAAGCTCTTTTCCGACGCCTACAGTGATTCGGACACAGCCGTCCGCTTCGCGCAGACCGCGGCCCAGACGTTCGGCGGGCTCGACGCCATCATCAATCTCATTCCCATCTTGCCGGCCGATCTCGAAAACCGCGAGAGCTTCGCCGACGTGGAGGACCTCGTCTCGGAAAAGCTCTCCTTGCCGCTGCTCATCTCGCGCATTGCCGCCAATCGCATGCGGCTGATGTTGACCGAAGGGCTCGTGCTCAACGTGATGACGGTGCCAGTGCCGCGCACGGGCAGCGAGGCCGCGCTTGCAGGCGTTGCGCGCTCGGCGCTTGCCGCGATGACCCGCGGCGAGGCCGAATCATGGGCCCCCTACGGCATCCGCATCAACGCCATCGGGCCGCGCGCGTCCGCACCCGAAGCCGGCGCCTGCCTCGCGAGCGAGCCCGACATCGCGGCACTTTCGCTCTACCTGGCCTCGAAGCGGGGCCGCACGCTCACCGGTCACGTCTTCGATGCCGCCGGCGTCGCGGCGCGGCGCTGCTAAGGGGGCGCGGCCAGCTCGCGCAAGCTTCGCATCCACGGGACGGGCGCGCCGGCAAAGCCGGCAAGATCCCGGCTGCGCTCGCCCAGGTCTTTGAGATTGGCGCGCAGCTGCCCCAGCGCGAAGTCGAACGTCATGAGGCGGATTACGTCGTCCATCGCAAGCGTCCGCAACGCACCTTGCTGGCGCATGCCGGCCAATTCCTCTTGGAGGGCGCATAGTGCGCTCTCTGCTTGCGCAAGGTCTGGCACTCCGTTGCCGCGTGCGGCCGCTCTATAGAGTGCGGGCATTGCCGCGAGCACTGAGCGCAGCCTCTCGATCGCCGGTCGCAGGGGGACGACCGCCGCAGCCGGCAACGGCTGCGACACGGCCCGCAGGAGCATCACCTCGGTGTGCCAAAAGCGGCGCAGGGTGCGTATGACCGCCTCGGGATCGGCCAGATTGGCGAGATGGCCCGCAACCTCGCGTTTCGTCTCGCGCGCGAGCGCTTCAGTCGTCGCGAGGCCCGCCCGGATCTGCGCGCTCGCGATTTTCACACCGTCCTCGTCATAGCGCCCGGCCAGCACGCCCCCCAGCAGGTCGGACAACAGATTGAAGAACAGCGGCAACGTCTGGTTGACCTGGGCCGCGAGAGCAGGCCCGGCGCGCGATGGATAAATCAGCAACGACGTAAGAACGGCGACCACCGTGCCGATCATCACCTCGATCATGCGCAAGCCCGCCGAGGAGATCGGCGGTCCGAACCGCGGATCGCCGAGAATGACGATCGCCGCCGTCACGCAGGCGATACGCAAGGGCCCGCGACTTGCCGAGAAAAACGCAAGCACAAGGACCGTCACGCCGAGCCCCGCGTATTTGAGCAGATGCACGTCCGCGAGCACGACAGCGACCACGCCGCCGACGACGACGCCGATGAGGCTGCCGAGGAGGCGATCCCTCGCTTGGCCCAGCGAGGCTCCGACGTTCGCCTGCATGACCATGATGGCCGTGACGACCGCCCAAAATCCTTGTGGCATGCCGAGCAGCTCGGCTACCGCATAGGCGACGCAAGCCGCGACGGCGGTCTGGATGGCCTGGCGCAGTTGCGGCCAGCTTCCGTGCCAGCCGCCGCTCAAATGGTGGAGATCGATCAAGGGCTTGCCCGCCGCGTACGTGCACCCAGCCTAGGCCGGGCGCGTTACGTCGCGGTTACTCTTTAGCCGTTGCTCATTCTTTTGCCGCTACTCCTCTAGCGAGGGGCGCCCGCGCCCCGGAGGCAGCCGCCGTCACGCGCTTCCTTGACAGCGGCCCCCGCCCCCGCGTATCACCTCAACGCCTTTGGCACTCTCGTTAACGAAGTGCCAAACTTCCCATCGAGATCGCCGAGCCGCTCGTGCCCGGGCCTTCAGCTGGAGCAGAATTTCCCATGAAATTTCGACCCTTACATGATCGCGTTGTCGTCAAGCGCCTGGACAGCGAAACCAAGACGTCCGGCGGCATCATTATCCCCGATACCGCCGCAGAGAAGCCGCAGCAGGGCCAGGTGGTCGCCGTCGGCCCCGGCGCCCGCGACGAAAGCGGCAAGCTCGTGCCGATCGATCTGAAGAACGGCGACAAGGTGCTGTTCGGCAAGTGGAGCGGCACCGAGGTCAAGATCGACGGCCAGGAGCTGCTGATCATGAAGGAGAGCGACATCATGGGCGTGCTGGAGAAGTAAGCGGGCCCGCGATCCTGCTCGCTTCCCCCAACGACCCCGGCAAGACCCCGAGCCCGATGGGTCCGCCCGACAAACATCCAACCCAGGAGTAGGCCCGAATGGCTGCTAAGGACGTCCGCTTTTCCGCCGATGCCCGCGAAAGACTACTGCGCGGCGTCGATATCCTCGCCAACGCCGTCAAGGTGACGCTCGGGCCCAAGGGCCGCAACGTGGTCATCGAGAAGTCGTACGGCGCGCCGCGCACGACGAAGGACGGCGTGACCGTCGCCAAAGAGATCGTGCTCGAAGACAAGTTCGAGAACATGGGCGCGCAGATGGTGCGCGAGGTTGCCCAGAAGACGAACGATCTTGCCGGCGACGGCACGACGACTGCGACCGTTCTCGCCCAGGCTATCGTGCGCGAGGGCCTGAAGGCCGTGGCGGCGGGCATGAACCCGATGGATCTGCGCCGCGGCATCGACAAAGCGGTCGCCCAGGTCGTCGAGGAGATCGGCAAGCGCGCCAAGAAGGTGAAGAACTCAAACGAGATCGCACAGGTCGGCACCATCTCGTCGAACGGCGAGAAGGCGATCGGCAACATGATCGCCGAAGCGATGCAGAAGGTCGGCAACGAGGGCGTGATCACGGTCGAGGAGGCAAAAGGCCTCGAGACGGAGCTCGACGTCGTCGAGGGCATGCAGTTCGACCGCGGCTACCTTTCCCCCTACTTCGTCACGAACGCTGAGAAGATGATCGCCGAGCTCGAGGATCCCTACATCCTCATCCACGAGAAGAAGCTGTCGAACCTGCAGCAGCTGCTCCCCGTGCTCGAAGCCGTGGTGCAGTCGGGCAAGCCGCTGCTCATCATCGCCGAAGAGGTCGAGGGCGAAGCGCTGGCGACCCTCGTCGTCAACAAGCTGCGCGGCGGCTTGAAGGTTGCAGCCGTCAAGGCACCGGGCTTCGGAGACCGCCGTAAGGCCATGCTCGAGGACATCGCGGTGCTGACCGGCGGGCAGACGATCTCGGAGGATCTCGGCATCAAGCTTGAGAACGTCACCCTCGACATGCTCGGCCGCGCCAAACGCGTCGGGATCACCAAGGACGACACCACGATCGTAGACGGCGCCGGGAAGAAGAAGAACATCGAAGCGCGCATCAGCCAGATCAAGGCGCAGATCGAGGAGACGACGTCGGACTACGACAAGGAAAAGCTGCAGGAGCGACTTGCCAAACTCGCGGGCGGCGTCGCGGTGATCCGCGTCGGCGGCGCGACAGAGGTCGAGGTCAAGGAGCGCAAAGACCGCGTCGACGACGCGCTCAATGCCACGCGCGCAGCCGTGGAAGAGGGCGTCGTCCCTGGCGGCGGCGTCATGCTGCTGAAGGCCGGCAATGCCATCACCGCAAAAGGCGACAACCACGACCAGGACGCAGGCATCGCCATCGTCAAGAAGGCGCTGCAGGCTCCCATCCGGCAGATCGCCGACAATGCCGGCGTCGAGGGATCGATCGTCGTCGGCAAAGTCCTGGAAGCGAAGGGGCAGTCGTTCGGCTACGACGCCCAGAACGACGAGTACTGCGACATGATCGAGAAGGGCATCATCGATCCGGCGAAGGTCGTGCGCATCGCGCTGCAGGACGCAGCGTCCGTCGCCGGACTTCTCGTCACGACCGAGGCTGCCGTCGCCGACGCTCCCAAGAAGGACGACGACCACGGCCATGGCCACGGCGGTGGAATGGGTGGCATGGGCGGAATGGGTGGAATGGGCATGTAGGCTTAAACCTCGCCAACCATCCCTGAAACAAGCGACGCCCGCGGGAGACCGCGGGCGTCGTCATGTGTGCGCGATCGATTGGTGGATTGCCCTAGAGCATGGCGGCAAACAGCCGCTTACGGCTTGGGGTTCCAACCGAAAGAATGCATGTAGGCCGGAAATACTTCCCGCTTGGCGTCGCGCGTCGTGCTGCGCGCCGGCGCCGGACGCGAGCTCGTCGCGGCCCTGCTTCTGTGCACCACCGGGGGATCGGGGGGCACGGCGGCAAACCTTGGCGCGCGTAGCGGCAGGGGCGGCAGGACAGACTTCGAACGCGCGGTGCCGAGGCGAGGCTTGCTCGCGATCTCCGAATTCTGCACCGGTGCCGCTGCATCGGGAAGCGCACCCGTCGCGGTGTCGGCGCCGAGGTGCGAGGCACCGGGGGCAACTGGACCGGCGGTCTCGGTTCCGGGGCCGGCTTCCTTTTCGTCCGATTGCGGGCCGCGATCGGCCGAGGGCTCTGCCCCGATGGCGTAGGGAGGCGTCGAAGCGATGGGAGCCTCGTCGACCTTTTCCGGCCCGGAGACCGCGCCCGAGGCACCGAAGCGCTGGCTTAACTCTTCTGCCCGTTTGCGCACGGCCGCGGCGTCGCGAGAAGCTCCGCCGGCCCTTTTTATCGCCGAGCGCGCAGCCTTTATGGCCGCTTCCTCGCTGGGCGCAGAATTCGGCGCGGACGCATCAGGGGTGGCGGCTGCCCCTTGCTTGGGGGCCGGCGCGGGCAGCGCGGTGCGCCAAGCCTCCTGCAGGTCCAGCAGTCGATTGCCCTCGAGAAAGGAGGGGAGCGCCGGCAGAGCTTGGACTGGCGCAGCAGCAGGTTTGCCCTGCTCGAAGGCGGCCGCGCCGTGCACAAGGCAGCACATCGCGAGCAGCGAGCCGCCAATAAGTGCACTTTCGCGTGCGCTCTTCACCCCAGACTCCCAAAAGACGACCAAACGTTAACGTGCCGACTATTCTCGGACAGCGTGCTTAACAATTATAATCACGCCCGCGCTGACGGCCGTGCGCACAAGACCGCGACGCCTCGCAGGCCACACGACTTGCAGATCCAGCTCAAAACCCCTGTTCCGCGTTCGGCCCGGAATATCAACGGGCTACGAGGCAGCAACATGGCGCTTCGCGACAACCGCTCGCGAAGGGCCGCCGGTGCGGCGCCGCGTTTGCCTTTCTTTTGCAGACGGCCGATGATTGCCGTCTTCAATGGAACGCGCTTGCCCCTCCGGGCCCTTCAGACCGGACGCGCCTAGGGCCACGACCGCCAGCCTCGGGAGGGGCTCGATGGACATCCGCCAGCTCGAATACCTCGCCGCACTTGCCCGCGAGCGACATTTCACGCGCGCCGCTGCCGCCTGCAGCGTGACGCAGCCGACGCTTTCGGGGCGCATTCGACAACTCGAGCTCGAGCTCGAGGTTCCCATCGTCGAGCGGGGCCAGCGCTATCGCGGACTGACGCCCGAGGGCGAGCGCGTGCTCAAATGGGCGCACGTCATCCTCAAGAACTGGCACGCGATGCAGGAGGAGCTAGGCCATCTCAAGGACCACGAGACCGGATTGACCGGCCGGGTGGTGGTCGGCGGCATTCCCTCCTCGCTGCCGATGATACCGCTGCTGACTAAGAAGATCCGCAGCATTCATCCCGGCATCGATTTCACTGTGCTATCGCAAAGCTCCGAGGAGATCCTGCGGGGGCTGGCCGATTTCTCCGTCGACGTCGGCATCACCTATCTCGACAACGAACCGATCGATGGAATGCTCGCCTCGCCGCTCTATGTGGAGCGCTACTGCCTTTTCGTGCCCGAAACGCACACGCTTGCTGGCCGCGAGACCGTGACTTGGCTCGAAGCATCGCGCGAGCCGTTGTGTCTGCTGACGCCGAATATGCAGAACCGGCGCATCATCGATCGTGCATTCGAAACAGCCAAATGCCACCCGATCCCGCATCTCGAGACGAATTCCGTCATCAACTTGTGTTCGAATGTGCGGCTGATGGGACTGGCCAGCATCATGCCTCAGTATATATTGGAGGTGTTGGGCAACGTCTCTGGCATCAAGGCGATCCCGCTCGATTGCCCGAAGGTCGAGCACAGCGTCGGCTTGGTGGTCACGGATCGGGATCCGCTTTCTCCTCTGATTGAGGCTTTGCGGGAGGCTGCGACCCTGCTCGCGCCGGCACCACCCGCCTCGCGCGCCCAATAGGAGCGTGGATTGAGGCAACGCCTTGAAATTCATCGATTGGTGCAGCGCAGCATCGACCGGCTCGATTGCGGCATTGAAAGCGTCGATTTGATCCGAGGGGTGCGAGTTGAAAGAAGTTAGTTTGCCGCAGGAGAGGCCACCGAGGCACGCAATGTCACGACCAGCGACCCCTAGCAAAAGTGAACCGCCGCCAGGCAGCGAAGAGCGGGCGCGCGCGATCTGCGCGGCCCATGCCAATCGCCCCGATGAGCTGTTGGAGATCTACCATGCCGTGCAGGCCGAACTCGGGTTCGTGCCCGATACGGTTCTGCCCGTCATCGCCAACGCGCTCAATCTGTCCCGCGCGGAGGTCTATGGCGTGCTCACCTTCTACCACGACTTCCGGCGGGCCCCGCCGGGCCGCCATGTGGTCAAGCTGTGCCGCGCCGAGGCTTGCCAGTCGATGCACACCGAAGAGGTGTGCCGCCACGCCGAGCAGCGGCTCGGCGCCAAGTTCGGCGAGACGAGCGCTGACGGAGAATTCACGCTCGAGGCGGTCTATTGCCTCGGCAATTGCGCGCTGTCGCCTGCCATGATGATTGACGGCGACTTGTATGGCCGTGTCGATGCGAAGCGGTTCGATGCGATCGTCGCCGACCTCGATCAGGAGTCTGCGGCATGACCAATGTCGTCTACGTCCCGCGCGACGCAGCCGCCCTGTCGATGGGCGCCGATGCCGTTGCCAAAGCCATCGCTGCCGAAGCCAAGAAGAGCAAGACGCCGATCAAAATCGTGCGCACCGGCTCGCGCGGCATGCTGTGGCTGGAGCCTCTCGTCGAGGTCGAGACCGCGAAGGGCCGCATCGCATATGGTCCGGTGACGCCCGCGGACGTGGCCGGTCTCTTCAAGGCGAAGTTCCTCGACGGCGGCGCGCACAAGCTCAGCCACGGGCTGACCGAGCAGATCCCCTATTTCAAAAACCAGGAGCGGCTGACGTTTGCCCGTTGCGGCATCATCGATCCCTTGTCGATCGAGGACTACCGCGCACATGCCGGATTCGAGGGCCTCACCACCGCGCTTTCGATGGAACCGGCCGATATCGTCGCCGAGGTCACGACGTCAGGTCTGCGGGGACGCGGCGGCGCCGGCTTCCCGACGGGCATCAAGTGGAAGACGGTGCTCGACGCCAAGGCCGACCAGAAATACATCTGCTGCAACGCCGACGAAGGCGACAGCGGCACCTTCGCCGACCGCATGTTGATGGAAGGCGATCCCTTCTGCCTGATCGAGGGCATGATCATCGCCGGCATCGCGGTCGGCGCGACGCGCGGCTACATCTATATCCGCTCCGAATACCCGCATGCGGTCGCGACCTTCCGCGACGCCATCAGAGTGCTGACCGAGGCCAACTGGCTCGGCCGCAAGATCCAAGGCTCACCCTACGACTTCGAGCTGTTCGTCCGCGTGGGTGCCGGCGCCTACATCTGCGGCGAAGAGACCTCGATGCTCGACAGCCTCGAAGGCAAGCGCGGCATCGTGCGCTACAAGCCGCCGCTCCCCGCGATCGAGGGCCTGTTCGGCAAGCCGACCGTCATCAACAACGTCCTGAGCCTCGCGTCCGTGCCGATCATCCTGGCCAAGGGCGGCGAATTCTACCGCGACTTCGGCGTCGGGCGATCGCGCGGCACACTCGCCTTCCAGCTCGCCGGCAATATCAAGCAGGGCGGTCTCGTCGAAAAGGCATTCGGCATCACAGCGCGCGAGCTGATCGAGGACTACGGCGGCGGCACCCATTCAGGGCGTCCCTTACGCGCCGTGCAGTTCGGCGGCCCGCTCGGCGCATACCTTCCAAATTCGAAGCTCGATACCCAAATGGACTATGAGGCCTTCGTCAAAGAGGCGGCCATGGTCGGTCACGGCGGCTTGGTGGTCTTCGACGACACGGTCGACATGGCAGCGCAAGCGCGCTTCGCCATGGAATTCTGCGGGATCGAGTCGTGCGGAAAGTGCACGCCCTGCCGCATCGGGGCGGTGCGCGGCGTCGAGGTGATCGATCGCATCGTCGCCGACGTCAACCGGGACGCCAACGTCGAGCTGTTGAAGGATCTTTGCAACACGATGACGGACGGTTCGCTTTGCGCCATGGGCGGCCTCACGCCGATGCCGGTCATTAGTGCACTGACCCACTTCCCCGAGGATTTCAACCGCCCGGCCCGCGCCGAGGCGGCAGAATGAACGCAACATACGAGGCCATGCCATGACGAGCGAAACCCAGACGATGACGCTCATCAAGGAGAAGGACTACGGCACGCCGGCAAGTCACTCCAATGCGACGGTGACGCTGGAGATCGATGGGCAGGCGATCACCGTCCCCGAGGGGACGTCGATCATGCGTGCGGCCGCCGAGCTCGGCATCATGGTGCCGAAGCTGTGCGCCTCCGACAACCTCGACCCGTTCGGCTCCTGCCGTCTCTGCCTCGTCGAAATCGAGGGCCGCAAGGGCACGCCCGCCTCCTGCACCACGCCCGTCGCGCCCGGCATCAAGGTCGCGACGCAAAATGACCGCCTCGCGCGCATCCGCAAGGGCGTGATGGAGCTCTACATCTCCGACCATCCGCTGGACTGTCTCACCTGCGCCGCCAACGGCGACTGCGAGCTCCAAGACATGGCGGGCGCCGTCGGCCTGCGCGACGTCCGCTACGGCTACGAGGGCGAGAACCACGTGTTCGCGCGCCAGAACGGCGAATCCAATCCGCTGTGGCAGGCCAAGGACACATCGAACCCCTATTTCCACTTCGAGCCGTCGAAGTGCATCGTCTGTTCGCGCTGCGTGCGCGCCTGCGAGGAGGTGCAGGGCACCTTCGCGCTCACCATCGACGGACGCGGCTTCGCCTCGCACGTCTCGGCCAGCATGGACGAGGATTTCCTGGAATCGGAGTGCGTTTCCTGCGGCGCCTGCGTGCAGGCCTGCCCCACGGCGACGCTGATCGAGAAGTCGATCGTTGACCACGGCCAGCCCGAGCACTCCGTCGTGACGACCTGCGCCTACTGCGGCGTCGGCTGCTCGTTCAAGGCCGAGATGCAGGGCGAAAAGGTCGTGCGCATGATGCCCTACAAGGACGGCGGCGCCAACGAAGGCCACTCCTGCGTCAAGGGACGCTTCGCGTTCGGCTACGCAACCCACAAGGACCGCGTCATCAACCCGATGATCCGCGACAAGATCACCGATCCCTGGCGGGAAGTCTCCTGGGATGAGGCCATCAAGTACGCGGCCGACCGCTTCATGGCGGTGCAGAAGAAGTATGGCCGCGGCTCGATCGGCGGCATCACGTCCTCGCGCACCACGAACGAGGAAGTCTACGTCGTGCAGCGCATGGTGCGCGCCGCGTTCGGCAACAACAATGTCGACACCTGCGCACGCGTCTGCCACTCGCCGACTGGCTACGGCCTCAAGGCGACGTTCGGTAAGTCGGCCGGCACCCAGGATTTCAAGAGCGTCGACAAGTCCGACGTGATCCTGGTCATCGGCGCCAACCCCACGGACGCGCATCCGGTGTTTGCCTCGCGCATGAAGAAGCGCCTGCGCGAGGGCGCCAAGCTCATCGTTGTGGACCCGCGCTCCATCGATCTGGTGCGCAGCCCGCACGTCGAGGCCGATTATCACCTGCAGTTGATGCCCAGCACCAACGTCGCCGTCGTCAACGCGATGTGCCACGTCGTCGCCGCGGAAGGCCTTGTCGACCGCAGCTTTGTCGCGTCCCGCTGCGAGGCGCACGACTTCGCCCAGTGGGAATCCTTCATCAAGGATCCGAAGAACTCGCCTGAGGCACTCGAGCCGATCACCGGCGTGCCGGCGGCAGAGCTTCGCGCCGCGGCCCGCCTGTTCGCCACCGGCGGCAACGGCGCCATCTACTACGGCCTTGGCGTCACCGAGCACAGCCAGGGCTCGACCATGGTCATGGCCATGGCCAACCTCGCCATGGCGACCGGCAACATCGGACGCGAGGGCGTGGGCGTGAACCCGCTGCGCGGCCAGAACAACGTGCAGGGTTCCTGCGACATGGGCTCGTTCCCGCACGAGTACCCGGGCTATCGCCACGTTTCGGGCGAGGCGACGCGCAAGTTGTTCGAGAAGGTGTGGGGCACAAAGCTCGATCCCGAGCCCGGCCTGCGCATCCCCAACATGTTCGATGAGGCTGCGAGCGGCACGTTCAAGGGCCTCTTCGTGCAGGGCGAGGACATCGCTCAGTCCGACCCCAACACCCATCACGTGACGCATGCGCTGGAATCGCTGGAAATCCTCGTTGTGCAGGACCTCTTCCTCAACGAGACGGCGGCCTTCGCGCATGTGTTCCTGCCCGGCACCTCCTTCCTGGAGAAGGACGGCACCTTCACCAACGCCGAGCGCCGCGTAAACCGCGTGCGCCCGGTGATGAAGGAGAAGCAGGGGATGTCGGAATGGGACATCGTCTGCCGCCTCGCATCGGCGATGGGCTATCCCATGATGTATGCGTCGGCCGCCGCGATCATGGACGAGATCGCCTACGTGACGCCAACGTTCAAGGGCATCAGCTTCGCCAGGCTCGACGAGCTCGGAAGCGTGCAGTGGCCGTGCGACGACAATGCGCCTGAGGGCACACCCGTCATGCACACCGACGAGTTCACGCGCGGTAAGGGCCGCTTCATGCTGACCGAGTTCGTGCCGACGCCCGAGCGCACGAACCGCAACTTCCCGTTGATCCTGACGACGGGCCGCATCTTGAGCCAGTACAACGTCGGCGCGCAGACCCGGCGCACCGAGAACGTGCTCTGGTACAGCGAGGACATCCTCGAGATGCATCCGAGCGACGCGGAGCTGCGCGGCATCAAGGACGGCTCGATGGCCTCGCTCACGAGCCGTGTCGGCGGAACGACGATGCGCGTCAAGGTCACCGACCGGGTTCCCCCGGGAGTCATCCACTCCACCTTCCACTTCCCCGGGAGCGGCGCCAACGTGATCACCACTGAGAACTCCGATTGGGCAACCAACTGCCCCGAGTACAAGGTCACCGCCGTTCAGGTGACGCCGTCGAACCAGCCAGCCGAATGGCAGACGGAGTGGGAGGAGCGTGAGCGCGAGAACAAGCGCATCGCCGAAAAGGCGCTGGTCGCAGCCGAGTAAAGGGGCGCCACGCCATGAGCGCCGCATGACTGCCATGGCGAAACACGCTGATCTCGTCGAAGCGTCCCCTCCGGCCTCGCTTTGCTCGCGGCCGGTGGAGGGCGTTGCGCTCGATGCGGACGGCGCAAGCTCTCCCGTGACGTGGCAGGTGCCGGACGAAGTTCCAGTCGCACTCCAGATCAACTCGGTGCCCTACACCGTCATGATGGCGACGCCGGCAAATCTCAGCGATTTCGGCATCGGCTTCGCGCTCGCCGAGGGTATCGTTGCGAGGCGCTCCGATATCCGCGGCGTCCTCGCCATGCCGGTGGAAAACGGCTTCGCCGTCGACATTGCCATTGATGACGATGCGCTTGCGGCAGCGCACATGCCGCGCCGCTCGATCGAAGGCCGCTCGGGCTGCGGGCTGTGCGGAGTGGAGAATATCGCCGACGTCGTGCGCGTGACAAAGCCGGTGCCCAGCCGGGTGCGCCCGGAGCCCGCCGCGATCCTGGCAGCGGCCGCCGAGTTGCCGCAGCGCCAGCCCATGAACCGGCTCAATCATACCGTGCACGGCGCGGCGTGGGTTTCGCTTGCCGGCACGTTGCTGCTCGTACGCGAGGATGTCGGCCGCCACAATGCGCTCGACAAGCTGATCGGCGCGCTGTCCGAAGCGGGAACGGATTTGGGGTCAGGCTTTGTCCTGATGACGAGCCGCTGCAGCTTCGAGCTCGTGCAGAAAGCTGCCACCGTCGGTATCGGCGCGCTCGTCACCGTGTCGGCGCCGACGACGCTCGCCCTCCAGATCGCCCGCGACGCTAATCTCTTTCTCGCTTCGCTCGGCGACCGCGGTGTCGTCGTCTTCAACACCTGAACCCTGCTCGGAACAATCGGGAAAGCGTCGCCTCATGGAAAATCGGGACATGATCCGCATGGCCAATCAGATCGCGGCCTTCTTCGAGGCCTATCCGCGCGGCGAGGCGCTCGAAGGCATTGCAAACCACATCAAGAAGTTCTGGGACCCGAGGATGCGCAAGCAGATCGAAGAGTACGTCGCGGGCGGTGGCGAGGAACTCTCCCCGCTCGTCATCGCCGCGCTCACGCCCAAGGCCAAAGCGAAAGCAAAGGCAAAAGCCTGACCGGCAATCTTTGGTTAGCCAACCGGCGCGCACGCCGCGTGCGCCCGCTTGCCGGAACGGGGGCCGAGGCATAGACTCGCCAGTGCGATCGGCCGCAAAGCGCCGCAGTGGGCTTCACCCCCGGCGAAGCTGCGATCCCTCGAAGTTGGAACGTGGCGCCGGCGGCCTGCAGTTATGGCAGGAGGTTAGCCATGGGAATCGCACTGACGCTGCAGCAGTATCTCGACGACAAGCACATCGACTACGACGTGCTCACGCATAAGCGCACGCACTCCTCGCAAGGCACCGTTCGCGCCAGCCACGTGCCGGGAGAGCGTCTCGCCAAGGCCGTGGTGCTGACCCGCGAGGGCGGCTTCGTGGTCGCCGTCGTGCCCGCCTGTGCAAAGGTGCATCTGGAAGCCATCGAGCGGATGCTGCATTGCCACGTGGGCATGGCCAGCGAGGAAGAGATCATGGAGCTCTTCCCCGATTGCGATACGGGCGCCGTGCCGCCGGTCTCGGAGGCCTACGCGGTGGACGCGTTCATCGACGACAGCCTCGACAAGCAGCCCGACGTCTATCTCGAGGGCGGCGATCATCGCAGCCTCATCCACATCACCGGCAAGGAATTCCGCACGCTCATGAAAGACGTGCGGCACGCGCCCATCTCGATGAGCCACTAGACGCCGCTGCGCGCCTCAGACGATCGCCGTCTTATCGAGGTGCGCCACGATGAGCGGAAAGACGTCGCGTGCGGCATTCTTGCCGAAGATGCAATCGATGTGGCCGTAGCCGGGGATGACGTGACGCTCGTAGAGCTGGCGGCCGTTCGCCTGCGAGAGCCGCTGCAGTGTGCGCGCGGTGCTCTCCGGCAGGAAGCAGGCGTTCGCGGAGCCGTGGATGAAGCAGATGGGAAGCGCAAGCCTTTGGACGTGCGGCAGGTAGACGTCGTCGCCCTCGTGCCCCAGCACGCTGCCGTGGCGCGCAAACAGCGCCAGTTGCTTGAAGGCGTCGATGTTGGCCTCGCCGAACATCTCTGCAAGACCCGAGGCCACCGTGGCCTCGTTGAGCTGATCGAGCTGGTAGAGCCGCCCGTAGAGTGCCGTGATGCGGTTGCTGGTGGCGTCGCGCGTGCGCTCGCGGCGCGGCACCGGCACCAGCACCTGCAGGGCTTTGTCGAGGGCGCGCTCAAGGAAGCTATCCGATGTCGTCGCCCGCGCGTCCACCACGTCGATCCCCATGGCATCGAACAGCGCCGGGGCACGCAGGTAGGCGAGCAGCCGTTGCGGGTACCACGGCACCACGTAATCGGTGGCGATCTGCGAAATCACCGCCGAGCGCACCCCCTCTAGTCCCGCCAGCATCGCCATGGAGAAGGTGGTCGCGCCGAAACAGTGCGCGAGCATCTGCACGGTCGGCGCGCCCGTGACGGCGCGCACCTTCGCGACCGCAGCCGGATAGTCCATCGTCGCAACGTCGTCGGCCGTCCACAGCTCGCGGGCATAGGGAAGATCGACGCTGGCGCGATAATCGAGCAGCCAACAGTCGTAGCCCGCCGCAACCAGATACTCGACGAGGTTGGTCTCGATGGTATCGATGGAGAAGATGAGGCTCGACACGCCGAGCCCGTGCGACAGCACGACCGGTCCTTTGACGCCGCCGCGATAACGCGTCAGCTTGAGGATCTTGCCGTCGCCGGCCTTCGCCAGATGGATCTCGGGCTCGGGCACGCGCAACGAGCGCTTCTTGCGCGGATTGACGGCGTCGTAGCGCCCCGTCCGCGCCAGCACTCCGCCGTAGGTGTCAAACAGCTCGCGGCTGAAGAACCTTCCGAACCTGGCGACCGCCCGCAGACGGTCAGCCGCATCTCGTCCGCCCGTCCCCTTAAGTGTCTGCATTTGCACATAGAAATCGGACGGAGCGATTTCGAGCATGCCCCGCGCGACGTGCCCGAGCTGAGCCTTTGGCCCCGACCCGATGTCGATATAGAGCCGCGTCGTGTCGCGCCAAAGATCGAGCTCGGCATCCGAGCGCACCACCTTGTAGCCCTCGAAGTAGAACTCGCGCCCATCGCGCGCGCCAAGCGAGAAGCGATAGTCGAAGTGCTTGGTTTCGACCTCCCCCTCGTCGTTGCGCATCAGATTGAAGTCACCGTCGAAAATCTCGAGAGGATCCGGCGACAGCGACGGACAGTCGACCGAGCCTATGATGCGACCGCTATGGCGCTTCTCGTCGACGAAGCGGTCGACGTCGTCGATGATAACCGTGACGGTGAAGCTCAGCGGCGTTCCTGCATCGAGGCCACGCCGCGCCGCCGTCTCGTGCGGCAGCGCCACCTCTGACGAGATGTAGCCTGCCATGCGCTCGGTGAACTCGACGCCGGCGGGTTTGAGCGTTTCGCGTCCCTCCGGCGCCGCGATGAGCATCGGCGCGTCGGTCTTGGGCGCATCGGAAAACGTCCAGCCGCGATCGCGCGCAAGGTGGATCATGGCGCGCTCGGAAAGTGCCGTTATCGTGAGCAGCGGATTGACGCCGAGCGGGCGCGGCACGATGGAGCCGTCGCACACGTAGAGACCGTTGTGCACGGCGTCCACGGCGGTATCCGGATGAGCGTCGAAAACCTGGCATTTGTGGTTCACGACGCCACGCGTGCGGTCTTGACCCATCACACAGCCGCCGAGCGGATGCACGGTGATGAGGTTGTTGCCGAGCACCGTATCGCTCAACGGATTGCGCACGAAGGTGCCCCCCGTCGCCCTGGTCGCGCGCCGCAGGTTGCGTTCGGCAGCCTCGAAGTTCGGCTGGTCCGCAACGCCGGGCCATTTCACTGCCAGCCGGCCGTTGTCGAGCGCGATACGGCCCTTGCCGTCGTCATGGCTCATGACGAGGTACGTCTGCGTGCGGTTGATCGCACCTTGATAGGCGCCGAACAGAAGGCTCTGGCGCTCGCGCGCGCGCTCTTCCAGGCCGTCGAGAATGCCTTTGTCCATATCCTCGCCGAAGTGCGCCGCGCCGGCGGCCATGAGCGCGGGAAGCACCGGCGCCAGACCGGCGGGAATCGATCCCTCCTGGATCACCATGCCGTCCTCGAGCTTTTCGGTGCAGCGCAGATCGATGAGGCCCGTGATGCATGGTCCCACGGGATCGGTCTCGGCCACGGGAGGATCGCCGACACCGATGCCGTTGACGGGCACGTTGTTGTTGTAGGCGAAGGCCAGCACGTCGCCGTTGCCGGTGAAGCGCTGGCCCAGCTCTTCGGAGACCGCAAGCCCGGCCTCGCGCGAGCGCAGCAGGATTTCGGTCGAGCCCAGCGTGCCCGCGGCGAGGACGACGACATCGGCGGTGATCGACTGGTCGGCGGCGGCGAACTTCTCGCGCTCGTGGCCCATCGGCTCGAAGTAAACGCGCCAGCGGCCCCGCTCGGGGACCACGTGGCTCACGCGGATCTCGGTGAAGATTTCCGCGCCGTGATTGAAGGCATCGGCGATATAGGTCACCTGCACGGTGTTCTTGGAGCCGACGTTGCAGCCTGCGCAGCAGTCGCCGCACAGCGTACAGGCCGGCTGCTCGACGCCCGCATAGTTCACCTGCCGCTCGAAGGTGACGTTGATGGGCGGGCGCACGACGTCGCGCCCGAGCGCGTTCCCGCTGATCCCCAGCGCCTTCAGCTTGTCGAGGGGCTTGGTGCCGGGATATGGCTCGGGCCGCAGCACCTCTTGCGCACGCGCAAAGCCTTCCTGGCGCGTCTCGTCGGCGGCGATCTCGGCGGGCCAGGCGGGATCGTCCCAGACGCGCGGATCAGGCGCGAGCGAGACGTTGGCATTGATGAGCGACCCGCCGCCGAGGCCGCAGCCGACAAACACATGAATGTCGTTGCCGAGGCGGAGGTCGTAGAGCCCCAACCGCGAGCCCGTGACGTGGGCTCCGTCCTTGGAAATTTGAAACTGCTCCTGCGCCTCGATCAGGCGATCGGGGAAATCGCCGATGGCGAACTCCTGGCCGCGCTCGAGCACGGCGACGCGCTTGCCGCAACGCGCGAGCCGCGAAGCGGCGACGCCGCCACCATAGCCGGAGCCCACGACGACCACGTCGTAGCGCAGCTTCAGATCGGCGACGGTTTTCGACAATCGCCGCATGGTTCAGTCTCCCCCGGCCTGCGCAGCGCCGCCCCGACGCCAGCGCGCAAACCACGTCCCCGTCTGTCTGCGATCAGCGGCCGTCGCGGCCGCCGGCGCCGTTGCTACGGGACGCAGCGGTGCCGGCTCCTCGTTCATGTCCCACCCACGGTCGCGTGCCAGCAGGATCATGGCACGCTCGGCGAGCGCCGTGATGGTCAACAGTGGGTGGATGCCTAACGGGCAGGGAATGACGGCACCGTCACACACATAAAGGCCCGCATGGACGGCGGCCGGCCCGGCATCCCCGCTGGCGTCGAACACCTGTCCCTTGTGGTTGACGACGCCTGCGGTCCTGTCGGCACCCATGGTGCAGCCGCCGAGCGGATGCACGGTCATAAGGTTGCCGCCGAGGATGCGCTCGGAAACCGGGTTGCCCAGGTAGCTGCCACCGGTCGCGGCCGCCGCCGTCTTGAGCGTTTGCTCGATGCGCTGGAACACGCGCTGGCGCGGCCCGTTCAACCATTCGACTGCGATGCGGTCGTTCTTGAGCCGCATCAGGCCGTTTCCGGCGTCGTGGCCGACGGCGAGAAACGTCTGCGTGTTGTGCACGGCGCCCGCATAGGCCCCCTTGATCAGGCTCTCGGTAGCGCGCCCCAGCGCATCGAGCTCATCGGAAACGGAACCGGGCTGACGCTTGCCGAAAATGGCGCCACCCGGCGCCAGCAGCCCCGGAAGCAGCGGCGCAAAGGCGCTCGGCAGGGCGCACTCCACGATCGCCAATCCATCGCGCACGTCGGGAGCATCGCGCAGATCCATGAGGCCGTTGACGGCCTGGCCAACCGGGGCGACGGATGCCTTGGGCGGATCGCCGACGCCGACGCCGTTGACGGGAATGTCGTTGTTGTAGGCGAGCGCGATCACGTCGCCGTTGCTGGTGAAGCGGCCGCCGATCCAATCGGAGAGAGCGAGGCCGTCTTCGCGCGAGCGCAGCAGAATCTCGGTCGATCCCAGCGTGCCCGCCGCGAGCACTACCATATCGGCCTTGAGCGAGATGCTTTGCTCAGGCCCCTCCTTGCCGTAGCCCGGCTGCAATGCCACGCGCCACGTGCCGTCCCCCTCCTTGGCGAGCGAGCGCACGCGCATGCCGGTGAAGATTTCCGCGCCGAACGCGTCGGCGTCCGCAAGGTAGGTCGAGGCGACCGTGGTCTTGGCGCCGACGTTGCACCCGCCGCAGCAATCGCCGCACTGCGTGCAGGCTTCCTGATGCACGCCTGCAGCGTTCGGGCCGCTCGCATGCGCGACATGCAGCGGCACCGGCAGCACACTGCGCCCGAACGCCAGCGCCGCGAGCCGCAGGGCGCTCACCTTCTCGAAGCTCGACGTCTGCGCGCACGGCTCGGGCCGCAGCATGTGGCGTGCGCGCACGAAGCCCTCGGCCAGCAGCCGGTCGCCGCGCACCTCTGGCGGCCATGCGTGATCCTCGAACACGCGGGAATCGGGCGAGAGGCAGACATTGGCGTTGATGAGCGAGGTGCCGCCGAGACCGCAGGCCATCAGGACGTGCACATCATCCCCCATCCGCACGTCGAACAGCGCGGCCGGCGCGCCCATCCGCACATCCTTGCCGCTGACCTGCAGCTCCTTTGCCGCCTCCGTGGCGCGGCTCGGGAAGTCGCCGGGCAAAAACTCGCGACCCCGCTCGAGCACGGCGACGCTGCGCCCGCAGCGAGCGAGCCGCGAGGCGGCAACGCCCCCGCCGTAGCCCGAACCGACGACGACGACGTCGTAGTGGGCCTTGAGCTGCGAAGCCGGTCTTGCGAGCCGCGGCTGCATGTTCCGACGTCCCCCTTTCCTTCCGTGCCCGATCGGCGGCGATAAAAAGAGCGTCCGCACCGTTCCCTCACACGACCGGCGTCGCGTCGGGGCCCGGCGCGCGCCGCTTCACGTCGCCGACGCGGATCTCGATCGGGCCCTCGATGAGGACCGGCCGCAGCGGCCGTGCGGGCACGATGGCCGGACCTTCCGACGATCTGTCGTGTTGCTTGGCGCGGCGCCAGGACCATCGCCGTGGCGTCCTGCGCAGACCGATCGGGTAGATCGTCACCTTGTTGGCCTCGACCTTGAGGCGCAGGAAGTTCTTGAAGTCCGGGATGCCCATCGACGCAAACGCCTGATCGCAGTGAAGTCCGACGAGACAGGAGAGCGTCAGGTAGGCTCCCCACACGAAGCCCGCCGCAATACCTCCGAGGAAGATCAGCTCCAGCGGGAAGATCACGATGGTGCGGATGAGATTTTTGACCGTCGACGTCGTGTCGATTTCCATCGACCGAAGGGTCGACGCGGCTCTGGGCCAGAGCCAATCCATGAAGGATATCGATGTCCAGGACACGACGAAGTAGAGGGTCAGCATCATCGCGACGTGCGCTGTCCAGTGCACGGAGGCGAGCGCTATCCTGACGCGGCTGCCATAGCCGGAATCGGCGTAGACGAACAAGATGACCCATAAGGCGAGGCACAGGATACCCAGCATCACGTTGTTTGCCGCGGCAAGCGGCGTCACCAGGAACAGGTGCGGGAACACCTTGAAGTCAGGATCCTTGATCAGGATGTCGCCGACAGTGTCGAAGTGCCAGTTGGTGCCCTCGAGCCGCGTCGTCGCGTAGAACCATGTCAACAGCCAGTAGAAGACGCCCAGACACACCGCGAACCCGTAATTCTTGAACGGAAATGCCAAGGTCGACAGGCTCAAGCGGCGGCTTGTTCCGCGCGACGGCCAGCAGGACGCCGTGTGCGTTTGTTCGCCGTCCTTGATCTTGCATCTGAGGTCGAGGTCGGTGCTCTTCCCGAGCCAGGATATTTTGCGCACGTTCTTGAGGTAGTGCGTCGGCGAGAAGTAGGCGCCGCCGCCGCCCGCCGTGAAGAAGCTCGTGCCGGCGTCCTTCGCCACGTAGCGGCTGTAGTGGTGGAGGTCGCCGGCCAGCACCGCGCAGATGCGCGCTCCGGCGTTGTCGGCGATGTTGGTGATGTGGCTGAGGTTGTCCTCGCCCTGCAGCGTCTCGCTCTTGTCGTAGTTCCAGCTCGGCTCGGCCGTGCACAAGATGAGCTTGGGCGCTTCGGTCGGATGCTGCTTCATCGCTTCGGCGACGCCCTCGAAGTAGAGCACCTGGCCGGCGTCGAGGTACTGCGCGAGCTGGATGTCGGCACCCCAGATCCACCAGTTGTGCGGCAGGCGGATCGCGAAATAGCTGCGGTGCTGCGGGCACATCCAGCCGCCGATGCGGTTCTCCGCGGCATGGCCGAAACGGGCCTTGCAGAACATGTAGTCGAAGGAGCTGAGCCCGTCGTACCAATCGTGGTTGCCGGGCAGCACGAAGAGCAGCCGGCGCCAGTCTCCATCCGACGCTGCGGGAAGTGCTGTCGTGTAGGGGAACGCGAAGCGCTCGCGGTAGGCCTTGCGCGTCGGGTAGGGATAAACCTGATCACCGCCCATAATGAGCAGCTTGCCCGCGGGAAGCGTGCCCGCCCCTTTGATCTCGAGCGCCGGCGCGCTGATCAGCGACGCCATCGCGTAGGTTGAATCGAACCCGTCGCCCAAGTCCGCAACGTAGTCGACCCAAACCGTTTGGCCGTCGCTCAGCTGGCGCAGGTCGGAATAGTTGTACCGGCCGACGACCTTCGCCATCACCTCCGGCGCAAAGCCGTCGATGGTCGCCTGCATGATGCGCTGGTCGGCGTACTGGCCGAAGATTTCCGAGACGACGGAACGCCAGCCGGTGCTGACGAGATGGCTCGGGCTGTACCACCGCACCATCTTCGGAAGCGCATTGATGTCGACGGTTTCCCCCGAACCCGCGGCCATATGCCGAAATCCCCCACACCACTGAAAGACAACGCTTCTTGGTCGCGGACGCCCCAATTCGTCCGGACAGAAACGAGTTTAGGTTGGTGCTCCCACGTTGTCCAGGTAACCGCCGGGCGGGCCTAACGGTTCGGGCCGGCCGGGAGCCGAACCGTGGCGGGGGAGCCACGGGAGAGCCTCCGCCCGCTTGATTCCCGTCAAGGACGCCCAGCGCTCGATCGGTATGATCGGCCAGGATCGGCGCCCAACCCCAGTTTGGCCCAACCCCTGTTCGGCCTATCCCGGTTCGACTGGCTTCGAGGGCCGGACCGGCTGGAAGTGGCGCGGCGGCAAACCCCAAGGGGAACACGGATGCCAGACGTTCAAAAGCTCTCCGACGATCTCAAGCGCATGCGCGACGAGATCAAGCTCAAGATCCACCTGGGCTCGATGGAGGCGCAGGAAGAATGGGCCGACCTCGAGAAGCGCTGGAAAACGTTCCGCGAGAAGGCGGAGCTCGGTCGCACCGCGAGTGATCTCGGGTCGACCGTGAAGCAGCTCGGCTCCGACCTCAAGGCTGCCTACGAGCGCATCCGCAAGGCCATCTGATTAGGCTGTGGCCGGCTGGGGCATCGTAAGGCGATGGTCCGAGGTGAAGATCAACGGCCAGTGCAGGCCTGGTACCGGTCCCACCAGACCTGGGCGCCGGTCGCGATGGCGTAGCCCCGGATACACGGACAATCGCCGTAACCGCAGCGGCTGTTGTAGTAACGGATGCGGCCACGATAGGACCGATCCGCGTAGAGGCGGGGCTCCGTCGCCCAAGCTCGATGGTGCGTCCACGATCTGGCACTGGCGGAATCTGCTACAGCCGCCAGAGCTGCCGCGCATGTGAGGGTCGCGACAATTGCAACCAAGCGTGTGTTCGTCATGGAGAGCCTCCTGATCGGCCGGCTAACTCGTCGATGCTTGCTGCGTCCCGCGAGACCTGCAAATACCACAGCGCGCAACGGCACTGGCCGTGGTCATATTGATCATCGGCAGCGTCGGATTCTTCGGACGGCCACCTTTACATCGGCTTAATAGTGCCTTTCAGGGGCGCGCCCAGTCAGCAGCGCGGGGACGCATATCGGGCTTGGCTGGGCGATCCCACAGCACCGCGCTCATCAGCGCTTCGCGGCCGGCAGATCCGCGACCGTTCAATAATGCGGTGACGTTGGCTGGGGCGCCTGGATTCGAACCAGGGAATGGCGGAATCAAAATCCGCTGCCTTACCACTTGGCTACGCCCCATCCCGGAAAGCCGCGTCTTTATAGTGTTCGGGCGGGGCTCGCAAGGTGGCCTTGCGCGCCGCCGTTGCCTGCCTCCGGGCGGCGGCATCAGGACCCCGGGTCGTGCGTCCGGCGCGGCTTGGCGCGAGCCAAGATATCGTGAGCCCAAAATATCGTGAGCCCATGTAACTTGCAGCTCTCTATCCTCGTATGCGCCCGTATGGTCGAAACACCCGGAGGCTCTGAATGCGCACGCCTTTCCTGACGGTCGCCACTATCGCGGTAGCAGTGCTGTTTGCGGGTGGCGGAGGAGCCTCCGCCCTCGAAAACAAGCCGTTCGATTCCGCCGGCTTCAAGGCGGCGCAAAGCGCCGGCAAGCCGATTCTGATCGACGTCTTTGCGCCGTGGTGTCCGACCTGCAAGGCGCAGCAACAGGTTCTCAAGACGCTCGAGAAGAAGCCCGAGTTCGACAACATCACCGTCTTCAAGGTGGACTTCGACACCCAGAAGGACGCCGTCAAAAGCTTCGGCGCGCGCGCGCAGAGCACGCTCATCGCCTACAAGGGCGAGACCGAGACCGGCCGATCGGCGGGCGACACCAATCCCCAATCGATTGAAGCCCTGTTGATGAGCACTCTCAAGTAAGGAGTGGCTCGTGGCGCTCGGCAGCATCGTCTTCGCCTTTCTGGCGGGAGTTCTCTCCACATTGTCGCCATGTGTCCTCCCGCTCCTGCCGATCGTCCTCGGCACGGCGGTGGGCGAGCATCGTCTCGGTCCCGCTGCCCTCGCCGGAGGCCTCGCGCTTTCGTTCGTCGCGATCGGATTGTTCATCGCGACCATCGGCTACGGCATCGGCCTCGATACGGGTTTTTTCCGCAACCTGGCCGCCCTGCTGTTGATCGCCATCGGCGTCGTTCTCGTCATCCCGCAGCTGCAAACCCAGTTCGCCACCGCCGCGGCCCCCATCAGCGGCTGGACCGAGGCCCGCTTCGGCAGCTTCAGCACCGGCGGCCTCAAGGGCCAGTTCGCGCTCGGGCTCCTGCTGGGCGCGGTATGGAGCCCCTGCGTGGGCCCGACGCTTGGCGCGGCTTCCCTGCTCGCTTCGCAAGGCAAGGACCTGGCGCAGGTCGGGCTCGTCATGACCGCTTTTGGTGTCGGCGCCGCAGTGCCGCTGCTCGTGCTCGGCTTGCTATCGCGCGAAGCGCTGTTGCGCTGGCGCAGCCGCCTCATGGAGGCCGGCAAGGGCGGAAAGGTGCTGCTTGGCGGCTTGCTCGTTGCCGTCGGCGTCCTCATCCTCAGCGGCTTGGACAAGCGCCTGGAAACGCTTCTGGTCGAGGCATCGCCCGCGTGGCTGACCGAGCTCACGACCCGTTTCTAGATAGCGGGCTATTATGGACTCGATAGCCAACAGGTAGTCGCGCGCCGACGATGGATAAGGCATTCTAGCCGAGGTGATCATGGCGTCCGAGCGCCACGATCCCGAATATCGCAACGGACCACGGGCCGCCATGTCCGAATCTTCGATTGCACCACCGCTCAATTCAGCAGGCGCGAGCGTCATCTATCGCCACGCGCTCCTCGTGCGCATCACCCATTGGGTGAATGTCGTGTGCCTGCTCGTTCTGCTGCTGAGCGGACTGCAGATCTTCAACGCCCACTCCACGTTATACTTCGGCTCGAAATCAGATCCCGACCGCGCGGTGCTTTCGATGCGCGCCGTTCGGCGCGATGACGGGGCGTACGTTGGGCTGACGACGATCGGGAGCACGACGTTTGACACGACCGGCGTGCTGGGGTTGTCGCGAGACCCGGACGGCAAGCTCCAATCGCGCGGGTTCCCCGATTGGATCACACTTCCGACCTACCGCGACCTCGCCACGGGGCGGCGCTGGCACTTCTTCTTCGCGTGGCTGTTCGTGCTCAACGGTCTCGCCTATCTCGTCTACGCGATCGTAAGCGGCCACGTGCGGCGCGACCTTTCGCCGAGCGGCGGCGAGTTGCGCCACATCGGCCACTCGGCGTGGGAGCACATCCGCTTCCGCTTTCCCAGGGGCGAGGAGGCCAAGCACTACAACGTGCTGCAGAAGCTCGCCTACCTTGCCGTGATCTTCGGGCTGCTGCCGCTCGTGATCCTCACCGGCCTCACCATGTCGCCGGCGCTGGATGCCGCGTTCCCGGTGCTGCTCGATATCTTCGGCGGCCGCCAGTCGGCGCGCACCATCCACTTCCTGTGCGCCACGGGAATCGTGCTGTTCGTGCTGGTGCACGTGTTCATGGTCCTCGTGTCGGGCGTGTGGAACAATCTGCGCTCCATGATCACGGGGCGTTACGTCATCTCCGCCGCGGAGGACCACCATGCCCAATGAGACCGGCTTGAATCGGCGCAACTTTCTCGTCCGCGGCGCAGCGGCGGGCGGCGCGGCCCTGCTCGGCGGCTGCGACCAGCTTTCCCAGTCGCCGTCGTTTCGCGGGCTGCTCGCTCAGGCCGAAGGGCTGACGCAAGCCGCACAGCGCCTTCTCCTGTCGCCCAGCGCGCTCGCACGCGAATATCCGGAATCGGATCTCTCGGCGCACTTCAAGGCGAACGGCTCCATCAACGTGAGCGATCCCGCCTACCAGCGCCAAGCCGAAACGGGCTTTGCCGACTGGCGGCTGCGAATTGACGGGCGCGTCGCGCGTCCGGCCGAGCTTTCCCTCGCCGAGTTGAGGCGGCTGCCCTCGCGCACGCAGATCACGCGCCACGATTGCGTGGAGGGCTGGAGCGCGATCGGCAAATGGACGGGCGCGCGGTTGGGGCCGCTGCTGCAGAGCGTCGGGCTGCAGCCTGACGCCCGTTACCTGGTCTTCCACTGCGCCGATAAGCTCAACGGCAAAACCTACTACGAGAGCATCGACCTCATCGACGCCTTTCATCCGCAGACGATTCTCGCCTACGACATGAACGGCGTGGCCCTCCCCGTGCCGCACGGCGCGCCCCTGCGGCTGCGCGTCGAGCGCCAGCTCGGCTATAAAATGGCGAAATACGTCATGCGCATCGAAGCGGTCTCGAGCTTTGCCGGAATGCGCGGCGGCCGTGGCGGCTTCTGGGAGGACCTGGGCTACGCGTGGTATGCCGGCATATGACCGCCGGCCCCCGCACATGCTCGCTTTATGGAAGCAAATCCGGCAAAGCCGAGGTTGCTTGCGGGCCCGGCCCCCGCCCGCTATAAACCGCCCTCGCCCGACGCACTTCGTATGATTTGGCGTCGCGGCGCTGTCCCTTCGGGCTGACGGTCGGGCGGAGCGTAGCGCAGCCTGGTAGCGCACTTGCTTCGGGAGCAAGGGGTCGGGAGTTCGAATCTCCCCGCTCCGACCAGTCAGCTCGATCGCCAGAAATTCTAGAGACCATCGCGCAATCGCGCATCAGGCCGTTTCTTCGGGGCCACGGTTGTAGACGTCATCCGTGCGCACGATGTCGTCCTCGCCGAGGTAAGTACCGATCTGCACCTCGATTATTTCCAGCGGAACCTTGCCGGGGTTTTCGAGCCGGTGCCAATGGGTCGCCGTGATGTAGACGCTCTCATTCTCCTGCACGAGCATCTCCTCCTCGCCGATCGTGACCTTGGCGGTGCCGCGCACGACGACCCAGTGCTCGGAGCGATGGTGATGCATTTGCTTGGAGAGCTTGCCGTGCGGCTTGACGTGCAGCAGCTTCACCTGGAAGCGCGGGCCCGTGCTCATCGTCTCGAAATAGCCCCACGGCCGATGGGTTCGCCGATGGCTGGCGCACTCGTTGCGTTTGGAGCTCTTCAACAGCGCGACGATGCGCGAGGTCTCCTCGGCACGGGACTTCTGCGCCACGAGCACCGCATCGGGCGTATCGACGATGACAAGGTCCTTCACCCCGATCGTGGCGAGTAGTGATCCTTCGCTGTGGACATAGCAGTCCGTCGTGTCGAGCAGGAGGACATCGCCCCGTGTTGCGTTGCCGTTGTCGTCTTTGTCGGCAATCTCCCAGAGTGACGACCATGCTCCAACATCGGCCCACCCGACATCGAGCGGCAGCATGGCCGCGGCCTTCGTCTTTTCGAGAACGGCATTGTCGATCGATATCGTCGTGGAGCGGCTGAAGGCGTCCCGATCGAGCCGTAGAAACTGCAAGTCTTCCACGGCAGCATCCAAGGCCGCGGTCGCCGCTTCGCGGACATCGGGCGCAAATAGGCCGAGCTCATCGAGGAATGTCCGGGCATCGAGAACGAAAATGCCCGAATTCCAATAGTGATCGCCGCTGGCGACAAAGCGTTCGGCGCGGGCCGCATCCGGCTTCTCGAAAAACGCCGCGACCGTGAAGGCCTCTTGCCCGCCATCAAGCGGTGCCCCGCGCTGGATATAGCCGTAGCCGGTATGAGCGAACTTGGGCTGCACTCCGAACAGAACAAGCTTGCGCGTCGCGGCGACGGCGGCCGCGCGCTTTATGCTCTCGGCAAATCCCGCCTGGTCGCGCACGACGTGATCGGACGGCATGATGACCAGCACGGCTTCCGGACTGATGCGCAACGCCATTCGCGCCGCGACGGCGGCGGCGGCCGCGGTGCCGCGCGCCATCGGCTCGAGGATAATCGCGTGGGGTTCGATATTGGCCTGCGCAAGCTCGTCGGCGACGAGGAAGCGATGGTCGTTGTTGCAGATGATTATCGGCGGACCGAAACTCGGCTCTGCCGCGACCCGCCGCAACGTCGCGCCGAGCAAGCTCGTTTCCTCGTCGGCGAGGCGCAGGAATTGCTTGGGGTGCATGGATCGCGACAAGGGCCACAGCCGCGTCCCGGAGCCGCCGGACAGGATCATCGGCACTATCGGAGGCAAACGCAGGCTCATGGCGTGTTCACAGCGCGATGTGCTCGAGGGGACTTCGCGGCGACGTCCCCGCTTGGGATGAGAAAATGGGTGAGCGGCTATTGGCTCTTTGGTCCAGAACTTTGCTTGGATTGTGTCCCACGTTTGGGCACGGACCGGAAGGGTAAATGGCAACTCGCGCGGCCGGGGCATGGGTGGGCCTTGCAAATGAGCGCGGGGATATTCCCTCGGACCTTGCCGCCGCCATAGCGACAGCACCAGTCCCAAATTCCCGCGTCCAGCGCGGTTGCCGCGACAGTTGAACCAACTTACAAGGGCACATGAAGCGACCCGCGAGATCGGTGTCGACGGCGTCGAACGTCGATCGGGCTTCGCACGCGCTGCTGAGATCTGCGAGCGTTCATCGATGAGCCAAGCCCTCCGGTTCAAGACGGAAATGCAGTTCGACTATGGCGTGCCGAGTGTCATGGCGCCGGGCGTTGCGCGCCTCGTTGCCAACAATGCAAGCGCCCTCACGTTCAAAGGCACCAATACCTATCTCGTGGGCACGGCGTCCCTCGCGGTGATCGATCCGGGCCCGACCGACGCTCGCCACCTGCAAGCCATCCTGGCGGCAGCGGGCGGCCGGCCCATAACCCACATCCTCGCCACGCACGCGCACCGCGATCATGTGGACGCCATGCATGCGCTGCAGACAGCGACCGGCGCCAAGACCTACGCCTTCCGCCGCGGGGCAACGCCTGGCTCCGAAGCGGCGGATCAATCTACATCGGAGTACGTCAACGGGGACTTTTCCCCCGACGTCCACGTTGCAAGCGGCGACCGTCTCAGCGGCGAAGATTGGGAGCTTGCCGCGCTGCATACGCCGGGCCATGCCCCCGATCACCTGTGCTTCATGCTGGAGGGCAGCGGCGTCGTCTTTTCCGGCGACCACGTGATGGCATGGAACACCACCGTCGTCGCACCGCCGGAAGGCCGCATGGCCGACTATCTGCGCTCGCTCGAACTACTGCTCAAGCGCGACGACGACATGCTGCTTCCAGGACATGGCGGGCGCATCATGCAGCCGCGGCGCACGGTAAAGGCATATCTCCTGCACCGGCGCTGGCGGGAGCAGGCCATCCTCGAAGCGGTGCGCAAAGGGTCGGACACGATCGCCAAGCTGCTACCCGTCATCTATCGCGATCTCGACCCCGACGTCGTCGGAGCAGCCAAGCTGTCGCTGCGGGCCCACATCGAGCACCTCGCCGAGCGCGGCCTTCTCACCTGCGACGACGCCGCGAACGTCGATTGCGTGGCCGTTCCTCGTTAGCGTCGTCCGATTTCGCTTTGGCCTTCGCGGTGTGCGGAACCGGCACGACCGATTCCAGACGCACGACGATCTCCTTTAGAATCTGCCGGATGCGGTCGGCGTTCTTGCCGAGATCGTGACGCCCATAGCGCGAGGCCGAGCGGACGTCGATGCGCGCGTGCTCCTCGTTGCCGGCGACGCGGATCGCCACGTCGTCGTAGAAGCCGAGCACCATGGTGCGGTCGATCGCCTCGATAATGCCGGGCCGGCCCGTATCGGTATCGGGCGGGTCCTTGCGCACGATATCCATCTTGAGGCGGTGCAGCGCATCCGCTGCAAGCTCGAACGCTTCGTCGCTCGAACGGTTGATCTCGATCGGCTTGATGTCGGGATAAGCGGCGGCCTGCGCCGTCGCGAACGCGGCTCCGGGGTACGCGATCGAATTGGCGCCCGGTCCGCGCTGCGCGGCCGAGGCCTGGAACGGCGGCGGGTTCACGGCATCGGTCGTGATGTCGTTGATCTGCGGCAGGCCTTCGTAAAACGGCAGGTAGACGAGCGGCCACAGCAGCAGCGCGAGGCCGACCAGCGTGCCGAAGACGATGCGCGAGGTGCCGGGCCGTCCCGTGCGCCAGATCCCGACGCCGGCGGCGATCGCGAATGCCAGCGCCAGGCCCGCGCCTGCGAACGCGACACCTGCCAGATTGAGCGCGACAGGGGTCGGCAACGTGAATACGCGATGCATGAGGATCGCGGACGCGAGCACGCCCACCGAAAAGAGCGCGATCCGGCTCGTCCACCGCGCAAAAAACGAGGGTCCAAGGGGCGGAGGCGGCCTCATGCGTGGAGCGGCCTTGTGACGGATCGCGGGCGCAGCCGCTGTGCAAGATCAACAGTTTTCATGGCAGCCTTCAATTGGGCCAGCGCGCATTCCGGCGAATTCACAAGTTCCTGTCGGCGCGCGGAGAATACTCCAGAATCAGCCGAAAACGAGGGGGCGCCGCCAAAATGTCGAACGGCCCCCAAGGACAATGCACACCGGCCCGGCGCGCCTCAGGGATAGAGCCGCGTCTTGCGCCAATCGTCGCCGGCTTTGTCGCGGCGGAACACGACCCGCTCGTGCAGCCGCGACAGGCGGCTGTGCCAGAACTCGATTTCGAGCGGCGTAATGCGAAAGCCTGACCAGTGCGGCGGACGCGGCACACTGCCGATGTGGAACTTGGCCGCGGCCAGCGCCACCGCCTTCTCGAGCGCAAACCGGCTCTCGAGCGGCCTCGACTGCTGCGAGGCCCAGGCAGCGATCTGCGCGCCGCGCGGCCGCGTCGCGAAATAGGCGTCGGCTTCCTCGGGCGCAACCTGCCCGATCGACCCGCGCACGCGCACCTGCCGGCGCAGACTCTTCCAATAAAAATCGATCGCGGCTGCGGGCGTGGCGCGCAGCTCCTCGCCTTTGGCGCTCTCGTAGTTCGTATAAAAAACGAAGCCGCGATCGGGCCGGCCCGGCGGATCGAGCGCCTTCAGCAGCACCATGCGCACGTTGGGCCGCCCCGACGCGTCGACGGTGGCGAGCGCCATCGCGTTGGGATCCTCGGGCTCGTGTCGCTCGGCGTCCTTGAGCCAGGCATCAAACAACGCGAACGGCTCGCCCGCTTCGACGAAATCGCCGGGCTCGGGGGCTTCGGCTTTACCCGGCTTGGAGCCGGCCTCGTGCTCGCTCAATCCTCAAGTCCTCGTTAACCATCGCCTCGAATGCGGACAAATGAAACGCCTCTTCAGTCCGCCTTAACCATGCGCGCGCATACTCCCCATAGATCGTCGTCGCCAGTTGGCGGCCCCGTAGCGTCATTGAAAGTCGAGTGAAGCGTCATGAGTGCGCATAACTGCTTAGTGAGCCTTGCTGCGGTTGTCATCACCGCCTTTGTGCTCGTCGGCCAGATTTTCCTGGGCTCGCAACGGGCCATCGCCGACCCCCAGTGGGAAACCCGCGTCCACCGGTCGCCCGCGACGACGGAGCCGATCACGCCCCCTGAGCAGCTCGATGATCGCGACGAGATCGCGGCACTCGAGCGCATCCAATACGCGCTCTCCGAGATCGGCGATGGCGGCACCTACGTGTGGCGCCGCTGGCACGGCCGCCTGGGCGGCATCGTGCAACCCACAACCTCCTTCAAGGACGATTCCGGCAAGGTCTGCCGCCACATGGTGGTGCTGCTCACGACCGGCAAGCGCACCAAGCGCCTGGAGGGGATCGCGTGCCGGCTGGCGAGCGGGCGCTGGCAGCTCGACGGCTGAGCCCCGCGGGTATCCGAGGCGTCCACACTCCTCATAGAGCCCCCCAAATGCGGTCCGTCTGGACCCACAGGCCCTTTTGTGTAGGATGCGCGCCGAATACAGGCGGCGAAGGGATGAAGTGACCATGTTGGAGGCGGTGCCGGGCGCAGGGGTTGCCAAGGGCAACTTAATGGCTGGCAAGAAGGGCCTCATCATGGGGGTGGCGAACAATCGCTCCATCGCCTGGGGCATTGCCAAGGCCGCCGCGGCGCAGGGCGCCGAGATTGCCCTCACCTACCAGGGTGACGCCGTGAAGAAGCGGGTCGGACCGCTTTCGGCCGAACTCGGCACCCAGTTCATCATGCCCTGCGACGTCACCGATCCGGCCTCGATGGACGCGGTCTTCGCCGAGCTCAAGAGCACCTGGGGCAAGCTCGACTTCCTGGTGCATGCCATCGCCTTCTCCGACAAGAACGAGCTCGACGGACGCTACGTCGACACCAGCGAGAAGAACTTCACGCAGACGATGCTCGTCTCCTGCTACTCGCTCACCGCGCTTGCCGCGCGCGCCGAAAAGCTGATGCCCGACGGCGGCTCGATACTGACACTCACCTACTACGGCGCGGAAAAGGTGATGCCCCATTATAATGTGATGGGCGTCGCCAAGGCCGCGCTGGAGGCGAGCGTGCGCTATCTCGCCGCCGATCTCGGCAAGAGCGGCATTCGCGTCAACGCGATTTCGGCCGGACCCATCAAGACGCTTGCGGCCTCCGGCATCGCCGACTTCCGCTACATCCTCAAGTGGAACGAGTACAATTCGCCGCTGCGGCGCACCGTTACCATCGAGGAGGTCGGCAGCGCCGGCCTTTATTTATTGTCGGACCTGGCCCGCGGCGTGACGGGCGAAGTGCACCACGTCGATGCCGGCTACCACGTGCAGGGCATGAAGAACGAGGATGCCCCCGACATAACGGTGACGAAGAGCGAGGATGGGTGAGGCCCGACCGCCTCCGTCTGATGCGATGCGCAAAGACGTAACGATCTATTTCATCCGCCACGGCGAGACGGACTGGAATGCGCAAGCCCGCTACCAGGGCCAAGCCGACATCCCGATGAATGACACGGGCCGCGCCCAAGCCAGGCGCAACGGCGAGGCGCTCCGCCCTCTCCTGCCCGATATCGCGCACGCCGATTTCGTGGCAAGCCCGCTGCAACGGGCGCACGAGACCATGCGGATCCTCAGGAGCGCGTTGGGGCTCGAGCCGGAGGACTTCCGCTTGGACGAGCGCCTCACCGAAGCCCACTACGGAAACTGGCAAGGCACGCTTGCGTCCGACCTGCCGCGTCTCGACGCCAAAGGCGTGGCCGCGCGCGCCCGCGATCCGTTCCGCTGGCGCCCGCAGGGTGGCGAAAGCTACGAGGACCTGATGATGCGCATCGTTCCTTGGCTCGAAGGGATCGCGCGCGATGCCGTCGTCGTCTCGCACGGCGGGGTCAGTCGCGTGTTGCGCGGGCACATCCTCGGGCTCGACCTCGCGTCGGTTCCGCGTCTCGACGTGCCGCAGGACCGCGTGCTCGTCCTGCGCCGCGAGGGTGTCGACTGGATGTGAAGGGGCTGCGTGAAGTAGAAGAGCCGAAGCAGCGGCGGCTCCGGCTCTTCCGACGCTTGGTGTGATGGCCGCTCGATGCCGGTTGCTCAGACCGGCGAGGAGCGGACATGTTCGGGCAAGACCGCAAGGCGGCCGTCCCGTGACGCGCTACCATGCTTGCGACACGCGACTGGCGGCCTAAAGCCGTGACGCTGAGAAACGGCGTTTTTAAACCTGTGGTGCCGAGGCGTAGCCTGATGGCGACCGGCGGTTCCCCGCCAAATGGCGGTTTTGTACGGGAGGTGACGCATCGCGGATGCGAGCGGCCTCCCTTGGGCTGTCTCTTGCAACTTGTCGCGCTTCGCGACGCAGTACTTGAGCTCAGATAAACTGCGTCGCGCGGCGTTGTCACGGGCTTTGCCGACGGGAAGGCCTTGCGGGCGTACGCTTGCACTCCTAAGACTGGCCCATCGGCCACGGCCGCGGCCGCCGGGTTGCAAGCGCCACTCGGTCGGGCGATCGGCCCCAAACTTTGCGGATCCGCAAGAACGCGATGTCTCACAATACCTTCGGCCATCTTTTCCGTATGACGACTTGGGGAGAGAGCCACGGACCCGCGATCGGCTGCGTGGTCGACGGCTGCCCGCCCGGGTTGCCGCTCGCCGCACCCGACATCCAGGCGTTTCTCGACAAGCGCCGCCCCGGTCAGTCGCGTTTCACAACGCAGCGCCAGGAGCCCGATTCGGTCGAGATCCTGTCGGGCGTCTTTCCCGACGACAACGGCCAGCAGATCACGACGGGTGCGCCGATCTCGCTTGAGATCCGCAACGTCGACCAGCGCTCCAAGGACTACGGCGACATCAAGGACAAGTTCCGCCCCGGCCACGCCGACTACACCTATTGGAAAAAATACGGCGTGCGCGACTATCGCGGCGGCGGGCGCTCCTCGGCGCGCGAGACGGCGGCCCGCGTCGCCGCCGGCGCCATCGCGCGCAAGGTCATCGCGGGCGTCACCATCCGCGGTGCGCTGGTGCAGGTGGGGAGCATCAAGGTCGATCGCTCGCTGTGGGACTGGGACGCGGTCGACACCAATCCGTTCTTCTGCCCCGATCCCGCCACCGCCGTCGCCTGGGCCGATTATCTCGACGGGGTACGCAAGTCGGGCTCGTCCATCGGCGCGATCATCGAGATCGTCGCGGAAGGCGTGCCGGCGGGCTGGGGCGCGCCGGTCTACGGCAAGCTCGACCAGGAGCTCGCCGCCGCCATGATGAGCATCAACGCCGTCAAGGGCGTCGAGATCGGCGCCGGAATGGAGGCGGCCGAGCTCACGGGCGAGGAAAACGCCGACGAGATCCGCATGGGCTCGGACGGGGAGCCGTGCTTTCTCACCAACCACGCCGGCGGCATCCTCGGCGGCATCTCCACGGGCCAGCCGATCGTCTGCCGCTTCGCCGTCAAGCCGACCTCCTCGATCCTGACGCCGCGCAAGACGATCGACCGGCACGGCAGCGACACCGACGTCATCACCAAGGGCCGCCACGACCCGTGCGTCGGCATCCGCGCGGTCCCCATCGGCGAGGCGATGATGGCGATCGTGCTGGCTGACCAGTATCTGCGCCACCGCGCGCAGTGCGGATGACGTGAGCCCTGGCGGCCGATTGCCGCCCGCAACTTAAAAACAGCCCGGCGCATTCCTACTGTTCCAAAGGCAGGCGCGTCGCGAGCGCGGGCGCCCGCCAAGCGCAACAGGAGATCGCCATGCAGTATCGCAAACTCGGCGCGCTGAAGGTTTCGGCCGTCGGCCTCGGATGCATGGGAATGTCCGATTTCTATGCCGGCGGCAGCGAGGCGGACTCGATCGCGACCATCCATAGCGCCCTCGACCTCGGCGTCGATTTCCTCGATACGGCCGACATGTACGGTCGCGGCGCCAACGAGGAGCTCGTCGGCCGCGCCATCGCCGGCCGCAGGAACGACGTCATCATCGCCACGAAGTTCGGCATCGTGCGCGGCGCCGACGAGAGCTCCCGCGGCGTCAACGGCCGGCCCGAGTACGTGCGCCAGTGCTGCGAGGCGAGCCTCAAGCGGCTCGGCATCGACACGATCGATCTCTATTACCAGCACCGCGTCGATCCCGAGACGCCGATCGAGGACACGGTCGGCGCGATGGCCGAGCTGGTGCGCGAGGGCAAGGTGCGCCACATCGGATTGTCGGAAGCCGCGCCCGAAACGATCCGGCGCGCGCACAAGGTGGCCCCGATCACGGCGCTGCAATCGGAATACTCGCTGTGGACGCGCGAGCCCGAGCAGGCGATCTTCGCAACCGTGCGCGAGCTCGGCATCGGCTTCGTCGCCTACAGCCCGCTGGGGCGCGGTTTTCTCACCGGACAGATCAAGTCGCCCGACGACCTCGACCCGGGCGATTTTCGCCGCACCAACCCGCGCTTCCAGGGCGACAATTTCAAAAAGAACCTCGATCTCGTCGCGACGATCGCGCAGATGGCGGTGGAAAAGCACTGCACGCCGGCGCAATTGGCACTCGGCTGGGTGCTGGCGCAGGGCAACGACATCGTGCCCATTCCCGGCACGAAGCGGCCGCGCTACGTCGCGGAAAATATCGGTGCGCTTGCGGTTTCGCTGTCCGCCGCCGATCTCCAGCGCATCGGCGCCGCGTTTCCCGCAGGGGTCGCGGCCGGCGAGCGCTATGCGCCGCAAAGCATGCGTGCCGTCGGTCGATGAGCGGGTGTGAATTTCGCGCCGCACATCAAGCAATGTTGCGGATTGAGTTGAACTCAATACTAGCCAACGATGACACCCTGAGTTATAGTCAAAAAACTGAAGCCCAAGAGAAATCTTGCGACTCCGACTGCGGACTACTTGGTCTGCGCGACGTCGTTCCTTGCGAGGAATGCGATGTGTTGCGCAGGGCCGGGGCTGCGGCCGGGATAGCCATGTCGAACTGCGTATTTTTGCGTTCAGTTGAAGCATAGCTCAAGTTGAGGTGGCGTCGTGTCGGGGTTTGAATCCAATCAAGTCGTCCTGAAAATTGAAGATCGCGAAGCTTTCACGTCCTCGCTCGCCGCACTGCCAAAGAGCAGAGCCGAAAAATCCGCGCAAAACCTTCGCCACGACGCGGCGCCCGCCGTGGCGCTTATCGGTCGCGACAGCTTCGTCGCCGAGACCGCCACCAAGATCGAGCAGATGCAGGCGACGATCCGTCTGCTCTCGCGCGACGTCGGCATGCTCACCGGCAAGGTCGCAGACCTTCAGGGCATCGCCGATCAGGACCACCGCTGGCACGCCTTCCAGGATAACGAGCGGCGCGCGCGCGAGGGCAAGTACGACGAGATCGTGCGGTGCTGCCGCGACCTCAAAGCCCGCCTCGACCGCATCGAGCCGCGCAACAACGGCGATTACCACGCCTACAACAGCTTCGAGGCGGTCAGCCGCAAGCTGGCCGAGCTCGAGCATTACAGGGACGAGGCGGCGCGCGTCGAGCGCAAGGTCACGCTGCGCGCCTGGCTGTTCTGCGGGGCGATGGTGATGGCGTCTTCGATCGTCCTCGTAAGCAACGCCATCTACGGCTAACCGGGCCTGGTCAAAAGCTTGGCCCGGTCAAAGCTTGCGCCGCGCCATGACCTTCGACAGGAAGGCGTGCGTCGTCTGCTCGCGTGCAAGCCCCGCCCCGGTGAAAAGCGCGTCGAGGTCGTCCGTCGCATAGTGCGCAAAATACGGCTCGTGGAAGCGCACGGGGAAAGCCTCGAGCAGGCCGTCCCAGCCCGGGCGGTCGCCGATCTGCAGGCTGTCGATCATCACGAACAGGCCGCCGGGCTTCAGGACACGCGCAATCTCGGCGGTGACGCGCCGGCGCACCTCGCCCGGGAGCTCGTGATAGAGGAACACGGCCGAGACGATGTCCTGGCTCGCGTCGGGAAGCGGGATCGCCTCGGCGTTGGCGGCGACGAGCCGTGCCGGCCGCAAGCCCTTGAGGTGGCGGCGCGCCTCGTCGAGATAGGCTTGCGACAGGTCGAGCCCCTCGAGCCCGAGCGCCGGATAGGCGAGCCGCACGTCGCGCAGGAAGCGCCCGGTGCCGCACGCGACGTCGAGCATGCGTAGCGTGCGCTGGTCCTTGCCGTGCATGAAGGCGGCGATGGACTTCAGGCCGGCGCGGCGCATGGGACCGGCCGCGCCGTAGAACAGCGTCTCGACCTGCACGTCGTAGAGGCGGGCCGACTCTTCGCTCAAATAGCCGCCCGTCTGGAAGTGGAAATCCTGCGTGTAGTAGTCGGGCAGGCCGTCTGCCGGGCTTTGCGCGGCCGCACTTTGGGTGTCGGCGCTCGCGCGGCGCTCAAACGTCGCCGGCAGATCGGCGAACATGGCGCGCAGCGATTGCAGATGCCGGCCCAGGCTCTCGCCGGGCTCGGCCGGCGGATAAAGGCCTTCGCGCACGGCCGCGGCGTCGGCGACAAAAAGCCGGCGCAGGTCGGCCATCAGCTCAGCTTCGCTCGGAACGGGGCGCTGCGGCACATAGCGCGGGCGTGAGCCCAGACGTTGCGCCTCGCGCGCCAGCAGCCAGTTGAGCCCCGAGTACCAGCCGAAGCGGACCGCGTTGCCTGCAAGCTGCGTCGCCATCCCGAGCGTGTCGGTCATCGCCGTCTCCGCTCGCTGCCCTGCGCGACTAAATGTGGGCCCGGCGCACGCCAAGCGCAATCGCCCGCTGCCTCGCCGGCGAAGCGCGCCCCGAGGGTTTGCATAAGGCGAGGGGCTGCGGGGCGGAAAACGCCGCAATCCGAAACTGTAACAGGCGGCGCATCTCGCCGCCCCGCGCAGGATTTTGGGCCTACCCGCAGCTTTTCAGCGGTTCTCGCTCCCGGGCTTTCACCGGGTGGGTGCGGCGAGCCTCGGGCGGTCTGCCGTGCGCCACGGACTAGAGTACCCGACCTGCACCCCGCCCTCGATCAGGACGCTCGAGATCGACCCCTCACGCGGGGCGGGATGGGCGCAGTTTCGCACCGGGGGAAGAAGCGGGGATTAGTTTTCGCGGCTTTCACCTCTCCCCGGTCATGCCGAATGCTCCGCATGGCCCGGGTGAGAGGGAGAGCGCGTCGCCGCCGCTAGTTGGCTTTATTCGCTTCCTTCATCGGCGCCTTGCAGGGACGCGCCAGGATCTCGCAGCGATAGGTGACCTGGCCCGCGATCTCGCCGATGGAGGTGCGCCCGCAGCGGCTGACGAAATCCTGGGCGTTCGTCATGTCGATGTAGGACTCGCCGTGGTCGTAGCGCACGCGCTCCATCCAGTCCTTCTTGGCCGCATCGAGCGCGCCCTGCGTGCCGATCCATTGCGTGCCGAGGCCGCGCACCTTGTCGACGCACTTGCCGCCGTTGTCGTCCTTGCTCTTGGCGTCGGCCCTCGCTTCGGAGCGCTTCTCGTAGGCCATCACCTTGGGTTCGTAGTTATGGCGGCGATGACGATAGTGCACCTTGGCGCGGTGGCTCCTCGCCGCGGGCGACCCCGCTCCAAGATCCCAGTCCCAGTCCGTGGCCATGGCCGGCCCGGCAAACACGATTGCGAGCGCGAGAGCGACTATTCTGATCATTCTTGTGTCTCCCCGATGCGTTCCTGGCCGTCCCCCGACGCCGTGCAAGTGAGGAACCTTGCGGCCGTACCCCTCAACGCAATGCGACGCGACTCAGCACACAGGCTTGCATATCGTACTCCGGCGCTCCGGCCGTTGTAGGTGCCGGTGCGCCCTGTCCACAGGGGAGTTGGGGTCGCGGGCGGAGGCGGCGCCCGGGAGCGCGCTAGGGGCCGGAAATCGCGACGGCTTCGGGCTTTGCGGCACGCGCGTCAATCGTGCGTCCGCGGCGCGCCTCCCCGGTATGACCGCGGGAAAACGACCTCAGGGCCACAGGCCGATGTCGTCCCATTTCGCCTGCGGGATCTCGGGCCCCAGCTTATAGGTGAAGGCCGTGACCTTCATCTGGTCGGCCGTGACCGTGCAATCGAACGTCAGGCGGTACCAGCGGTGATCGGCGCGGACCGCGCCGCCGCTGCTCGTCACGCGCGTGCCGGTGTAGGTGGCGTGGCCGAGAACGCCGGTCTTCATGCGGTCGGCGTGCGGCAGCGTCTTGTCGGCGCGCATCTTGTCGACGCCGCGCAGGATGCAGGCCTGATGCGCCCGCTCCTCGGGATCGAGCTTAGCGAGCGCGCGCTCGATCGGCCCCGCGTGGGCGGCGACAGTGGCGGCGACGACGACGAACTCCGCAGATCAGCGCGGTACTCCAACGCAACGTTCGTTGCATGCTTTTTATTCCCCCCGGATTGGCGCGTTGGCCGTGCCAGGGAAAGGCAGCAGAAATTTGACGGTTGCGGTGCGGTGCGCTGATGGGGCGCGCCTACACGGGCCCACTGCTCACTGGCACGTCTGCTCGAGCCGCCAGCTCGTGACGCGGCAGCGCTCGCGCCCGCGCGCATCCGTTGTGCATTCGCGGTTGGGGTAGCGCTTGTAGGAGCAGTAGTAGTCGGGCGCGACGTAGCCCTCATAGCCGCGCACGGGGCCTTTCGTCTCGTAGCTTTCCGAGTAGTAGGGCTTCACGCCGCGGTAGGCTTGTGCGGGCCCGGCCGCGAGCAGCGGCGCGGTGAGCGCGGCCATTGCCGCCAAGACCTTTGTGCAATTGATCGATGCCGACATTTCATCACTCCTTCCACACTCGTTGGGCGGGTGAACGAACGACATGTAGGGTGCCGGCAGCGGGAGTGGTAGGGCGCGGGGATGACGTCCAGGTGAGGTGAGCGGGTGCTCACGACACACCAAATCCCCTCTCCCCATCGCCCTCGCGATGGGGAGAGCGGGAAGGAGCGCCTGCACGGGATGACGTCGCAAATTTGGCGAGCGCAGTCCCGCACCCACTCCGTCATTCCCGCAAAGCTGGATCGCAACATCTGTGCACCCACTCTCGTCATTCCCGCGCAGGCGGGAACCCAGGACACCGGGCCGCGCATCTCACGACGCGTGCGTGCCCGCAATCACAACGGTGGAGCGTGCCGAAGCATGGCTGGGTCCCCGCCTGCGCGGGGATGACGTTGAGGGGAGGTAAGCGCATGGCGCACCCGCTCCCCGGTCCATGCGGAGCATGGCTTCGCCTATGACCGGGGAGAGGGGGCTGTAAATCACTTCACCCCGCGCCCCAGCCGCCACATCTCCTCCTGCACGCGGATGTCGGCGAGGATGCGGTCGATCAGCAGGCACGTGCGCTTGAACAATTCCGAGCCGCGGCGGTAGTCGGCGGGCGCGAAGAAATCGCAGCGCCCCGCCTTGAACAGCTCCACGCACTTGCTGCGCGACTTGCCGGGGGGGTGCACCGCGACCGCATGCCCGCCGTTCTTGCGCATCACCGCCATCGAGGGCACGTCGGTGTCGCCGTCGCCGAAATAGATCATGTTGGCAAAGGGAATGGGGCGCTTGCCCTCGGGCATGTGCTGGTTGATCGAGGCGCCCAGATCCTCCACGCCCTTGTTGATGCGAAAGAGATACTGCGTCTTGCCGGTGTCGGTGATGACGCGCTTGGGGAACGGCACATCGTAGGCCTCGAACCAGTATTCCGACGCAAACACGTTGTGGAAGCGCTTGTAGATCGACGTGCCCTCGATGATCTCGGTGAGCCCCGCCGAGATCACGTAGTGGCGCAGCGAGATGCCGTGCGACTCCGACCGCAGCTTCACGTAGGCGGCGATCTCGTCGAACCACGCTTCGACGCCGGCGAACAGCTCGACGTTGCGGCCCTGCGCCACGAGATCGGCGCGGTCGATGCGCACGCCCTTTTCCTTCGCCTTCTTGTAGAGCAGGTGCATGTAGGTGATGAGGCCGTCGGCGCCCTGCTCCTTGGCGAGCCGGTTCGACTCCTTCCAGAACTTGGCGGCGTCCTCGCCGATCTGCGGCAGGAAGGCGTAGTCCTGCATGGGGCGGGGCGAGAGCGTGCCGTCGAAATCGTAGACGAGCGCGATGGTCTTCTTGCCGAAGGCGGCCTTGCCCGCAGACTTGGCGGCGGCGCGCGGCTTGGCGCGCGGGCGCGGGGCCTCCTCGCGGTCATCCCTGCCGTTCGCTGCGCGCTCGACCATGCCTGCCCCCCTCATGCCGAAGGCATGGCTCCGCCATGACTCGACTTGTAGGGGTCACCATGGCCGATTCGCAGCCCGAGATGAAGGTTGGCCGTCTACCCGTCGCAACAGCGATGGGGAGAGGGGGCCGTCAGTGCTTGTGATCGCAGCCGGGGCCGTGGACGTGCTCATGGTCGTGCGCGTGATCGTGCCGCAACCGGGCCCGTGGACGTGCTCATGCTCGTGCGCGTGATCATGCCCGTGATCGTGCCCGCAGCCCGGGCCGTGCTCATGCTCGCCGGGATCGACGAGGGCCGCGCCCAGCCGCTGCTCGATCGCGAGCGACACCTCGCGCGGGGCGTCGGGCGCCTCCAGGCACAGCGCCATGATCTCGGCGCCGAGCCGCACGTCGTCGACGGTGCCGAGGTAATGCCGGCGCAGCCGCCCCTGGCGGTCGTACACCAGCAGCGTCGGCGTGCCCTGCATGCCGTAGGCTTCCATCGTTTCCGGCGCCCCCGATCCGTTGGGCTTATCGACGACGACGGGAAAGGTGATGCCCTCCGATTTCAGGAACGGCTCCAGCAGCGACGGCGCCATGTCCTTGTGGTTCTCGAAAACCATGTGCAGGCCGACGACGGCGACCTCGTCGGCGTTGAACGCGCGCGATAGCCGCTGCGCTTGCGGCAGCGAATGGCGCAGCGAGCCGGGGCACAGCATCTGGAACGCCACCAGCACGACGACCTTGCCCTTGAGCTTGGCGAGCTGCGGGGCTTCGGCCGCGTTGAACGTCTGCGCGACACTGAGCTCGGGCGGCGTCTCGGGGTTGAACGCAGGCTCGGCCATGGGGATTGCCTTTCTTAAGGGGCTTCAAGGGCGGCGTTGCAGCCGGAATAGCCTAGATAGGGGCCGGGCCTCAAGTTTTCGACGCTCAGCGGCAGCGGGAGATGGACGCAGCAGCCGCCGGCCCCTGCGGCGGCGAGCTCCTGCAGGCGTAGCGCTCCGCGATCTTGCACTCAGGATCGAGGCTCGGCGCGCCGGTGATGTAGATCGAGAACGAGAGCGCGCAGCCGCGCATGACGTTGAACGCCTCGACGCACCCCGCGCGCGGCGGCGGCGCGGCGTGGCGCCCCTGCAGCGCGCGCACCAGATCGCCGTGCCAGCGGTCCTCGACGACGGCGATGCCCTCTTCTCCGTCCACCATGCGGGCGGCGACCGTTTCGGGGTCGACCTCGCTGCCGCGGCCGATGACGAAGGATGTCGACGGCTCGCGCAGGCCCACGACGCCGACGGGGCCCAGCACGCAATGCTCGAGCGGTGCGATCGCCTCGGCGATGCGCGTTGCCGGCCAGCCACGCTCCAGGCGCGGCAGCAGCACGCCGAAGGTGAAGGCAAGAAACAGCGCAAATCCCGCCACGCTGAGCGTCAGCCACGCCGCTGCGAGCTTTGCGCGCGCGGCCGCCCCTGCAAGCGTGAAGACGCCCGTGACGATGATCGCGCCCAGCACGATCACGACCGTCGGCTGCGCCCCCGACAGGTACAGCACGGCCGCAAACAGCGCCGCCATGCCGGGAAGCACGAGCCACGCCGGCAATCGCAGCATGTAATCGGGGAGCGCGAGGCGGCCGTCCGTTTGCAACGCCGGTTGCAAGGCAAGCGCTGCCGCGGCCGCCGCCGCCGGGAACATCGCCTGCACGGTGTAGAGCGCGGGCTTGGAGGCGATCAGCTCCAGGTAGGCGAGGTAGCCCGCGATCCAGCAGAAGAGAAAGCGCTGCAGCGGCGCGGCGCGCTCAGTCCACAGGCCCTTGGCGGCAGGCACCAGCAGCAGCGCGCCCGGCAGGAAGCCTAGGATCGCCGCGAGCGTGAAGGTGAGCGGGGCAGCCTTCCACTTCATGTCCTGCGCGCCGCCGAGAGCACGCAGCAGCTCCGACCAGGTGAGCGTCGAAAACGGGACGCCGCCGTCGAAGTGCGCGCGCACCAGGAGCCACGGCGCGGCGATAAGGAGCATCAGCGGCACGCCTACGAGAGGGCGCAGGCGGGCGAGCCAATCGAGGCGGCGGTCGAAGATGTAGAGCGCGAGGACCGTCGCCAGCGAAAGGATGGGGACGGCGAGCGCGTTCAGGAGAATGGCAAACCCCTGCGCGGCCCAGAACAGCAGCGCAAGCCCGGTGGCGCTTCTGGGATCGGGCCCGCAGTAGAGGCGCAGCAGTGCGAGCTGCGCGAGACAGGCAAAGAGCAGCAGCGGGCCTTCGGGGATCGCGAGCTCAGCCTGCAGCGCGACGATCGGCGAGACGGCAAAGAGCGCCGCCGCGATGAGCGCGCCGCGGGGGCCCAGCAATGGCCCCAGCAGCCACCAGACGCTCAGCACCGCGAGGATGCCGCCCAGAAGCGAGGGCAGCCGGTAGGTGGCGATCGCGCCCCTGACGCCCTTACCCAGGAGTTTGGCGGACGCCATCTGCAGCCAGGTGATGCCTATCGGACGGAAGGCCACGCGCTCGCCCGCAAACTGCGCGTCGATAAGGTCGCCCCGTTTCAGCATGTCGCGCGCGGCCTGCGCATAGGCGACCTCGGTGCGGTCGACGGGGGGCAGCGCCAGCATGCCCGGCAGGTAGGTGACAACTGCGAGGAGAACCAGGACGGCGGCCGCAATCCTGGGCCGCGCGGCGGCGGCGTTGATCGCGCACCGGCACGGGCACTCAAGCCGCTCAAGCGTCAACGGGAAAAGGCTCATGCGGGCTGGCTCGTCCCTTGTCCTGCCAAGTGCTGCGCCTTGCGCGGGCTTGACACTGATAGCGAAGTTAAGCGATTGCGCAACGGGGCCCGACGCGGAGAAGTCCAGGATGGCGAACGAAAAGACACGCGCGCGGCTGATCGCCATCATCAAGGAGCGCTCGTTCCAGTCGGGCAAGGAGATCACGCTCGCCTCGGGGCGCACCTCGACCTATTACTTCAACATGAAGCCGACGATGCTCGATGCGGAAGGCGCGCACCTCATCGCGACGCTGATCCTCGATAAGATCAAGGGGCTCGATGCCGACCTGATCGGCGGGCTGGAAATGGGCGCGGTGCCGATCGCGTCAGCCGTCGCCGCCGTCAGCCACGGCGCCGGCACGCCGGTCAACGCCTTCTTCGTGCGCAAGGAGGCGAAGGCGCACGGCACGAAGAGCCTGATCGAAGGTTTGCCGGGCGGCGACAGCCTGAAGGGCAAGCGCGTCGTCATCGTCGAGGACGTGACGACGACGGGGGGCTCCGCGATCAAGGCGGCGGAGACGGTGCGCGCGGAGGGTGCCGACGTCGTGGGCGTCGTGACGATCATCGACCGTCAGGAGGGCGCGGGCGAGGCGTTTGCTAAGGCGGGGCTGACGCTGACGCCGATCCTGACGCTTGCGGATTTCAAATAGGCCGCACCGAGCCGCGCAGCGGTGGATAGCGGGGATAACCGCCTCATCCACCGATCATATCGGGCGAGGCGACGCCACAGCCTGGACGCGACACCGGCAAATCACCGACCAGTCATCTGGCTGTATGTCTGGAGGTTCGCGCATGGCGCTGACGAAACAAACATCCTCGAAAGTCTTCTCCCTCGCCTCGCAAGTGTTGAGCGATCGCAACGCGTCCGCCGAAGCTAAGCTGCTTGCGGCAACCGTTCTGGCGCACGCACCGCTGCCGTCCGCAAAGCGCGAGCGGTCCCAGACGGGCCTGCCAGACGCAAAGAAGCCGGTGACGAGCGCGGCGGCCGCCTAGGCACCGCGCGCGACGCCGACGAGGCGCACGAGCTCGGCGCGCGCTGCCGCCGACGACGTGATGCGCTTGCCGAAGGCGAGCCGCAATCCGCGCGCGCCCAGCACCAGATCGCAGCCCTCCGGATCGATGCCGGCCATGCGCCACTTGCCGGCGCCCGCGCCCAACAGCTTCGTCGCGTAAAACAGAATCGCATCGGCGTGGTCGGCGTTCATGTGCGCCACGATGCCGGGCTCGGCCGCGGCAAGCTCCTCGGCTCCCGCCAGCGATAAAAGGAGATCGCCGCCCGCGAGGTCGACGATCTTGCCGAAGCCGCCGATGAAGTGCGCGCGCTCGGGCCGCAACGCGTAAAAGCCGAAATCGGGAAAATCGGCATACACCCGCGCCGTGGGGTGGCGGGCAAGGAATCGCGCCCGCGCGGTTGCGCTCTGGGTGGGGTGCACCTCGCCGATGAGCGTGAGCCGCGCGCCCTGCATCGGATCGGACTGGGTATCGACTTGCGGATCGGCTTTGGGATCGGCCCCGGCGCCGGTCGCATCGATGAGCAGGCTCGCGCGGCAATCGTTCTGCAGATTCTGCGTGTGCACGGCGAGCTTGGAGATGAGGAAGACAGGCGTGCCGTCCGAGTCGGTTGCGGTCAGCACCAGCGAGGCGTATGGATGGCCCGACGGCTTCTGCGCCGTTGCGAGCGAGCCCTTGAGAGCGGCCCGGATCAGCGACTTGGCGAGGTTCGCGGTCTCCTTAACTTGCGCAAATCCCCTGCCTTTCCCGTTGTCTTCACTATCCATGCGCTCGCCCGCTATCCGCTGCCTGGCCGTTCAGTTAAGGTTCAGATACAGAACACGAAATTGGCTCCGCCACAATTGGTACACGTTGGAGCCATAAAGCGCGGCTGGGTGTTTTGCTGCCGCAGGGTCGGGATATGATGAAAGAAAAAAGCACGATTGCGCTTGTCGACGACGAGCGCAACATTCTCACCTCGCTGCGCATGGCGCTCGAGGCGGAGGGCTACAAGGTGCGCACCTACAATGACGGCGCATCCGCCCTCGAGGCCTTGAGCGAGGATCCAGCCGACCTCGGCATCTTCGACATCAAGATGCCGCGCATGGACGGAATGGAGCTGTTGCGCCGGGTGCGCCAGCAATCCGACATGCCCGTCATCTTCCTCACTTCCAAGGACGAGGAGATCGACGAATTGTTCGGCCTCAAGATGGGCGCCGACGACTACGTCATCAAGCCGTTCTCGCAGCGTCTCGTCGTCGAGCGCGTCAAGGCCGTGCTGCGCCGCTTCCAGCCCAAGGAAGGCCAGACCTCGGAAGAGGAGGCGGCCCGCGTGCTCGAGCGCGGCAAGCTCAAGCTCGATCCCGAGCGCCACACCTGCCATTGGGACAACAGGCCGGTGACGCTGACCGTCACCGAATTCCTGATCCTGCAGGCGCTCGCCGCGCGCCCCGGCGTCGTCAAGACGCGCGATGCGCTCATGGACGCCGCCTACGACGATCAGGTCTACGTCGACGACCGCACGATCGACAGCCACATCAAGCGTCTGCGCAAGAAGTTCAAGCAGGTCGACGACGACTTCGACGTGATTGAAACGCTCTACGGCGTGGGATACCGCTTCAAGGAAGCTTGAGGCGTGGAGGGGCGATGGCGCTCGAAACCGAGCGATCGGAAGAGTTCGCGTTGCCGGCACCCTGGCTCGCGGGGCTGAGGAGCGCCGCGCGCGAGGCTCCCGCCGCGATCCGTAGTGCAATCGCGACCATGGGACGGCGCCTCGGCAAGGGCGCCCGCGCGGGGGTCGATCGCGCCGCGGCGCTGATGGCTTCGATTTCAGAGCAATTGCGGGCGCAAGCCCGCGCCATGCCGCGGCGCGCGGCAGTGCTCGGTGCCATCATCGCGACGGGCTTTGCCCCGATCGAAAGGTGGTTCCGGCGCCAACCTCTCGTGCGCTTCGTCTCCGCGAGCCTGCTGCGCCGCATTCTCGTCTCCAACCTGATCGGGTTCTTCATCCTCGCCGGCGGCATCCTCTATCTCGGCTGGGTCCACACCTGGCTGATCGACGCCAAGCTCGACGCGCTGAAAACCCAGGGCAAGATCATCGCCGACGCGATCGCGGCCAACGCCACCGTGGTACACGAGCGCATCGTGCTCGATCCCAACAATCTTCCCGACGAGCCCGATTCAGCCAACTCGTTCCCCGACGACGGCCTCGCCGCGCTCGAGCTCTCGATCCACCCTGAGGATGTCACGCCGATCCTGCGCAAGCTGATCCAGCCGACCGACACGCGGGCGCGCATCTATGCGCGCGACGGCACGCTGATCGTCGACACGGCGCGGTCGCTCGCGCACTGGACCTCGATGCGCAACGAGCCCAACGGCGAGCACCCCAAGACGCAGAACTTCTGGACGCGGCTGACGCGCTACTTCTTCAAGGAGCCGCTGCCCGTCTACCAGGAGATCGGCACGGCGAACGGCATGGCCTACCGCGAGGTGCGCAACGCGCTCGACGGCAAGGAGAGCAGCATGCTCCTGCTCAACAAGAAGGGTGAGCAGATCGTCTCGATCGCGCTGCCGATCCGCCGCTTCAAGAACATCCAAGGCGTGCTGCTGCTCTCGACCTGGCCCGGACAGGTCGACAAGATCCTGAAGGAGGAGCGCTCCGTCATCTTGATGTTGACCTCGATCGCGCTGCTGGCATCGATCGTCACGTCGCTCGTTCTGGCGCGCACGGTCGCGGGCCCCATGCGGCGGCTGTCGGCGGCCGCCGAGCAGGTGAGCCGCAACATCACCGCGCGCGCGCAATTGCCCGAGCTTGCCGGCCGCTCCGACGAGGTCGGCCAGATGGCGGGCGCCTTCCAGGCCATGACGGGCGCGCTCTACAGGCGCATCGAGGCGAGCGAGAAGTTCGCCGCCGACGTGGCGCACGAATTGAAAAATCCGCTCACGGCCGCGCGCTCCACCGCCGAATCGCTGAGCCTCGCCAAGAGCGAGGAGGAGCGCAGCCACCTCGTCGAGCAGATCCAGAACGAGCTGAAGCGGCTCAACCGGCTGATCACGGACGTCTCCAACGCGTCCCGGCTCGATGCCGAACTCGCGCGCAAGGAGATGCAGCCTATCGACCTGACGACGATGCTGAGGGGCGTTATCGGCATCTTCCGCGACATCCTGGGCGAGGACAGCCGCCGCATCGCGCTCGCGATCGGGCGCGAGCCATTCGCCGGCGCTTTCTCCATCATCGGCGACGAGGGGCGGCTCGGGCAGGTGCTGACCAACCTGTTGGACAACGCCATCTCGTTCTCGCCCGAGAACGGCACCGTCACCGTGCGGGCGCGCTCGGCGGGGCGCTCCGTGGAGATCCTCATCGAGGACGAAGGCCCCGGCATTCCCGAGGACCGTCTCGAGATCATCTTCGACCGCTTCTACTCAGACCGGCCCGCGACGGACACGAGCCGCGGCAAGAACTCCGGCCTCGGCTTGAGCATCTCGCGCGAGATCGTGCGCGCGCACGGCGGCGATATCATCGCCGAGAACCGCTACGAGGACGCAGGCGGGCCCCTCGCGCATCCCGCAGGCGCCCGCTTCATTGTCCGGCTCATCGTTGCTGAGCAGGCCCAGCGCGGAGGGGCGGCGGGTGGACGACGAAGTTGAGAACCATCACGGCACGGCGATCGCGCTCGGAGGAAGTGCCGCGCTGATCCGCGGCGCCCCGGGATCGGGCAAATCGGACCTGGCGCTGCGCTGCCTCGCCATGGCGCCGACGGCGCTCGTCCCCAGCCCGACCATGCTCGTCTCCGACGATCGCGTCGACATCTCGCGCTCAGGCCCGCGCCTGCAGGCCGAGGCGCCTGCGACGATCAGGGGCAAGCTCGAGGTGCGCGGGCTCGGAATCCTGACAGTGCCCTTCGTGACACGCGCCGAGCTCGTCCTTATCGCCGAGCTGACGGCGCCGGAGGGGATCGAGCGCCTTCCCGATCCGGCGCATACCGAGCTCATGGGCGTCCGCGTGGCGCTGGTCCGGCTGGCCCCTTTCGAGGCCGCAGCCCCCATCAAGCTGCTGCTGGCCCTGGCAGAGGCGCTGCGGAGACCTTAAATCCCTGTTTCAAGTTAAGCGCACAATATCCTTGCACCAGGCCCGAACACTTGTAATTTTGCCCCCGCCGCAAGACTGCCCCGGTTGACCCGGGCGGAAACCGACGACGCTGCAGACAGTGCTCCCAACGGCTAGACCCGCTCAACCCTGCGGGACGGGAAACAGACTGAGGTCGGCTCTAATCCATGATCGGACTTGTCATCGTCACGCACTGCGGACTGGCGCTCGAGTTCCGTTCCGCGCTCGAGCACGTCGTAGGGCCGCAAACCCAGCTCGAGACCATCTCGGTCGGTCCCGACGACGACATGGCCGTGCGCCGCGGCCAGATCGTCGATGCGATCAACCGCACCAATACGGGCGACGGCGTCATCATTCTCACCGACATGTTCGGCGGCACGCCGTCCAATCTCGCCATCTCGGTCATGGACGAGGCGCCGGTGGAGGTGATTGCCGGCATTAATTTACCTATACTCGTCAAGCTCGCGAGCGTGAGGAGCGAGCTCCCCCTCGCCGAGGCCGTAACGAGCGCGCGCGAAGCGGGGCGCAAGTACATCAAGGTAGCGAGCCAAGAGCTATCGGGCGAAAGTTGAGCGTTGCCGGATGCCGGAGATCAGAGACAGTGCGCGGCCTGAGGCGGTGGTCACCGTCCGCAATCGCAAGGGTCTGCATGCGCGCGCGTCGGCGAAATTCGTCAAATGCGCCGAGTGCTATGACGCCGAGATTACGGTGACGCGCGATGGCCAGGCGGTCGGCGGCACATCGATCATGGGGCTGATGATGCTGGCGGCGGGCCCGGGCTCGACGCTGCATCTGCGCGCGCAGGGCCCGCAAGGCCCGGAGGCCCTGCAGGCCCTCATCGCGCTCGTCGAGGGAGGCTTCGAGGAGGACTGCATCGAGGACGCGTGAGGATGCGCAGGCGGCGCCGCTACTTGGAGAGATGCAGCCTCGACAGCTTGAGGCCGATGTCGCGGAACGCCTGCTTCAACTGGTCGCCGTTCACGGCCGAGTAGAACTTGGTCGAGTCGGACGCACACTGCGACAGCGTCTGATAGGATTCGCTGTTGGTGCTGCCGAGGTCGAAGCCGATGGTGTAGACCTCGACGCCCTTCTGCTTCATCGAAGCACACAAGGCGCGGGCCTGCGACGCCGAGCTGCCGTTGGCGGCTTCGCCCGAGCTGGCCTCGATGCCGTCGTCGTCATACTGCGTGTTGTATTCGCCGTCCGTCATCAGGATCGCGATCTTCGTCAGGTCCTGAGCGCCGTAGGCCTGCGGCCTGCTCTCCGATGGCCAAAGCGAGGCCCAATTTGGCGACAACGTGTACCAGGCCCACGCCGTGCCCAGATGGCCCGCGGTGCCGCCCGAGGCCGACAAATCCTCGATCTTGGACTTGAGGTCGTCGGCATTGTCGCTCAGCGGTACGATCGCGGAGCTCGAGGGGATGGTGCAGACGCCCTCGCGCTTATTGTTGCCGTTGCCCCAGCCCCAACCGCCACCACCGCTTGTGGTGTAGTTCTCGGTGTAGTGGCCCATCACGTACTGACCCGCGGCGGGCGCGGCATCGGTGTACTTCTGCGAGCCGGTGCGCTCTGCGACGCAGTCGGACAGGTAATAGTCGGTCGACTGCTGCGCCCGTCCGCGGCCGCTCTTGATCGTCTTGGTGTCGGGCAGGTTGGAGCCGCGCGCGCTGTTCAAGGCGCTCGTCGTCGGCAGACGGACGTCCTCGGAGAACGGCACGAGCGCGACCTTGGCCGCATGATTGGTCTGGCTGGCCGGCAGCATGATGTTGATCAGATCCTTGGCTGCGTCCTTCAGATCTCTGAGCTTCTGGCCGGACATCGAGCCCGTGACGTCGAGCATCACGGAAACCTCTTTGTTGCCGATCTTGCGCTCGGCCCGCGCCTCGGTCTTGTTCAGCAGCGGCAGCTTGTCGATATTGACGAACTGGAGGAACGGCGTCTTGATGTATGCTGAGCCGTGGGCGGTCATGGCCTTGCCGTTGTCGGCGACCTGGAAGGAAACCGTGTCGTCCGTCACCGGCAGCCGGTTGGTGACGTTCTCCCTGTAGAAGTTCTGCGCTGCCAGCACGGCTGCCGCCGCGTCACCGCTGTTGACCTGCAACCTCCGGCCCCCCGCCAGCACGGCAGCGTCCATGGCGGCTATGGTTTGGTCGCGCGCGTGCAGCCAGCGGCTGATATCGACAGCAGCGCCAATCGCCAGCATCAGCACGACGGCAATGCCGGCAAACATGACCGCAACGTTGCCGGACCGGTCGGCGCCAAAGCGCGCGAGCCGGGCGAGGACGCCTATCGTGCGGTGTCGCATATTCATAAGTACGCCTCTCTCCTGCGAATATTCGGCGTGTTTCCTGGAATGTTCCCCGCAGTATGACCCCCTCGGAATGGAAGAACAGTAAAAGTGCTAATATTTATTATTGTTGACTAATGAGTTGTTACTTTCAGTCTTAACTTGAGATCATAACTATTCATCAACCACGACGGCAGCGAACACTGCAGGCATAGGCCGCAATACCGTGCTCGCCCGGCTCGCACACGCTCCCGCGCCGAATTAGCAGCTCATATAAAGACTTGTTTATATCTTGTTGCGGCGTTGCGCCGGGCCCGCTAGAACGGCCGCTGAGACGGCGTCGTCCCCGGCGCCAGGGTTTTCAAAAGGCGCCGCCAAGGCGGCCGCCAGCCAGGAAGGAGCTCCCGATGGGTCATGTCGCCGACTACGTCGTCAAGGACATCAGCCTCAGCGATTGGGGCCGCAAGGAAATCGCCATCGCCGAGACGGAGATGCCGGGCCTGATGGCGACGCGCGAGGAGTTCGGGCCGACACAGCCGCTCAAGGGCGCGCGCATCGCCGGCTCGCTGCACATGACCATCCAGACGGCGGTGCTGATCGAGACGCTCGTGGCGCTCGGCGCCGATGTCCGCTGGGCGTCCTGCAACATCTACTCGACGCAGGACCACGCCGCGGCCGCCATTGCCGCAGCCGGGGTTCCGGTGTTCGCGTTCAAGGGCGAGAACCTGAAGGAGTACTGGGATTTCACCGCGCGCATCCTCGAGTGGAGCGACGGCGGCACGGCGAACCTCATCCTCGATGACGGCGGCGACGCGACGATGCTCGTGCATCTGGGCTTGCGCGCCGAGAAGGGCGACGTGGCCTTTCTCGAGACGCCGGGCTCGGAGGAGGAAATCGTCTTCTTCGCCAAGATCAAGAGCCTGCTCAGTGAGAAGCCCGGCTGGTTCGCCGAGCTTGCCAAGAACATCAAGGGCGTGTCGGAAGAGACGACGACCGGCGTCAACCGGCTCTACCAGCTGGGCAAGCAGGGCAAGCTGCTGTTCCCGGCGATCAACGTCAACGACTCGGTGACGAAGTCGAAGTTCGACAACCTCTACGGTTGCCGTGAAAGCCTCGTCGATGGCATCCGCCGCGGCACCGACGTGATGATGGCCGGCAAGGTCGCCATGATCGCCGGCTTCGGCGATGTCGGCAAAGGCTCGGCCGCCTCCATGCGCAACGCGGGCTGCCGCGTGCTCGTCTCCGAGATCGACCCCATCTGCGCGCTGCAGGCCGCCATGGAAGGCTACGAGGTCGTGACGATGGAGGAGGCCGCCCCGCGCGCCGACATCTTCGTCACCGCGACCGGCAACAAGGACGTGATCCGCATCGAGCACATGCGCGCCATGAAGGATCGCGCCATCGTCGCCAACATCGGCCACTTCGACAACGAGATCGAGGTCGCGGGCCTCAAGAACCTCAAGTGGAACAACATCAAGCCGCAGGTCGACGAGATCGAGTTCCCCGACGGCAAGCGCATCATCCTGTTGTCGGAAGGCCGCCTCGTGAACCTCGGCAACGCGATGGGGCATCCCTCCTTCGTCATGTCGGCCTCCTTCACCAACCAGACGCTGGCCCAGTTGGAGCTGTGGGCCAACGTCGGCAAGTACGAGAAGCAGGTCTATACGTTGCCCAAGCACCTCGACGAGAAGGTCGCGCGGCTGCACCTGAAGAAGATCGGCGTGCATCTGACCGAGCTCAGCCCCGAGCAGGCGAGCTATATCGGCGTCAGCCAGCAAGGCCCCTACAAGGCGGACCACTACCGCTACTGACACCTGCGGCTTAGCAGCAGCACTCGTTTCGCAAACGCTCAGCCGGCGGCATTTGAGGGCCCACACGTCTGGCCACGCCGCCGCCGGCTCCGCATAATCGGCCATGATTCGCCTCCTCGCGGGGCGGTCATCGCCGGGCCTTTGTCTTTAGCTCGTTGCGTCTTTGCCCCGGGTTCCCACAGTCCTTCAACGGATCCCGATGCAATCTGCCGGACACAACGGACGATTTGGCACAATGCGCCGGGAGCTTGCCGTCCTGCTGGCGGCGAGTATCGCCTGCGTCCTGGCCCTACTTGCCGCCCTCGCGGCCGAAGGCGAGCTCACCTCCGACATCTGGCGTGACCGCCTGCCGCTGATCGGCGTCATCGGCGCCACCGTCCTTCTGGGCGTCGTCCTCGCCTGGGTGGCGGCCGGCCGGGCGCGCCGCATGGCCACCGCGGCCCGCAGCGAAAACACCGGCCTGAAGCGCAGCCTCTCTGCAGCCGACGCCATCATCCGCTCCGAGCCGCAGATCCTGATGTTCTGGGAGCAGGACGGGCCGCTGCGCATCGTCGCCAACACGCTCAAGGGCATCCCGGGGCTGCCCGAGACGCCCGAGCGCTTCCTGCGCTTTGGGCAATGGCTGGAGCCGGGCTCGTCGGCGACGCTGAAATCCGGGCTCGATGGCCTGTTCAGCGCCGGGCACTCCTTCGCCCTCATCGTGCGTACGCTCGCCGGCGGTCACCTGGAGGCTGAGGGCCGCACTGCTGGCGGGCGCGCGATCCTGCGCCTGCGCGACGTCACCGGCCACCGCGACGAGGTCGCTCGCGTTCTGGCCCAGCACCAGCGGCTGGCGGGCGAGGTCCGCGCCAGCCGCGCCCTGCTCGATACGCTTCCCATGCCCGTCTGGCTGCGCGGCAACGACGGCCGCATCACCTGGGTCAATTCCGCCTACGTGAAGGCCGTCGATGCCCATAGCCGCACCGAGGTTTTGGAGCGCCAGATCGAGCTCCTGGAGCAGCGCCAGCGCCACACGGCCGCCCGCGCCTTGTCGCGCGGCGATAGCTATCGCGGCCGCATCCCGCTGCTCATCGCCGGCGAGCGCAAACCTCACGACGTCACCGTCATCCCCTTCGAGGACGCGACCGCCGCCGCGGCGATCGACGTCGCCGCGGTCGAGAAGACGCACGGCGAGCTCGATCGCCAGATCGCCGCCTACGACCGCACGCTCGACAGGGTCGCGACGGCGATTGCCATCTTCAATCGCGAGCAGGAGCTCGTGTTCTTCAACGAGGCCTACGCCAAGCTGTGGAATCTCGAGACCGACTGGCTGAAGTCGCGCCCGGCCGACGGGGAGGTTCTCGACCGGCTGCGCGAGCTCGGGCGGCTGCCCGAGGTCATCAACTATCCCGAATGGAAGACGAAGGCGCTCGCCTGCTACGGCGAGTCCGCCGCCCAGGAGGACTGGTGGCACCTTCCCGACGGCCGCATGCTGCACGTCATGGCGGAGAATCGCTCCGACGGCGGCGTCACCTATTTGTATGTCGATGAATCGGAGCGCATGGCGCTCGAAAGCGATTACAACGCGATGATCGACGTGCAGCGCGAGACGCTCGACAGCCTGAAGGAAGGCGTCGCGGTGTTCGGCACGGATGGCAAGCTCAAGCTGTTCAACTCGGCCTTCGCCGAACTCTGGAAGCTGTCGCCGCGCGAGCTGGCGGAATCGCCCCACATCGACGAGTTCATCGCGCTCGCGCGCGTGTACTACGAGGATGCGAAAACCTGGGCCCGCATCGGCGGCGCCGTCACCTCGTTCTCCGAGGAGCGCGAGCCGTTCGAGGGCCAAATGGTGCGGCCCGACAATTCGATCATCGATTTCGCCGGCATGCCGCTGCCCGACGGCGCGACGCTCTTCACATTCGCCGACGTCACCGACGCCAAGAGCTACGAGCGCACACTTGAGGAGCGCAACCAGGCGCTCGTTGCCGCCGACCGCATGAAGAACGCCTTCATCGGCCACATCTCCTATGAGCTGAGAACGCCGCTGACGAACATCATCGGCTTCAGCGAGCTCCTCGCCGCCCCGCAGATCGGGCCGCTCAACGAGAAGCAGCACGAGTACCTGGGCGACATCACCGTGTCCTCGAAGACGCTGCTCGCCATCATCGACGACATCCTGACGCTCGCGACGATGGACGCCGGCGCCATGGAGCTGAAGCTCGGCCCCGTCGACATCCGCGCCGTCATCGACGCGGCGATCCTCGGCATCCGCGAATCCGCGATCCGCGCCCGCCTCACGCTGCACATCGCGGTCGCCGACGACGCCCGGCAATTCGTCGCCGACGAGGGCCGCGTGCGCCAGATCCTCTACAATCTGTTGTCGAACGCGGTCGGGTTCTCCAAGCCGGGCGACACCATCGGCATCAACTGCTGGCGCGAGAACGCCATGATCGCGTTCGCGGTGGAGGATCAGGGCGTCGGCATCCCCAAGGATCAGCAGTGGCGCGTCTTCGAGCGCTTCGAGAGCCGCAGCCAGGGCTCGGGCCACCGCGGCGCGGGTCTGGGGCTTTCCATCGTCAAGAGCCTCGTCGAGCTGCACGGGGGCTCCGTGGAGCTCGAACTCCGAGCCCGGCCGCGGCACCCGCGTCACCGTGCGCCTTCCCGAGAACGGGCGCTCCAGCGAAAGTGGCGCCCCGGAAACGCCGCAAGATGGTCCCGTTGGGCCGCTATCAGCGGGCGGCACCGCCGCTTAGAAGTCGATCAGCAAATGCCGCTCACCCGCATCATCCCCGGCGTCGCCGAGCCCCGGCTTGCTCGACTGGGCGAGGACTTGGCCTTCGCCGCCAGGCAAGGCGACCTCATCACGCTCAGCGGCGACCTCGGCGCCGGCAAGACGACGCTCGCGCGCGCCATCATCGCAGCGCTCTGCGGGGGTGAGCACGAGGAAATCCCGAGCCCGACCTTCACGCTGGTGCAGACCTACGCGACGGCGCGCATGCCGGCGGCGCATTTCGATCTCTACCGGCTGACGGCGCCCTCCGAGCTCGACGAGCTCGGGCTGGACCTCGCCCTGCGCCAGGGGTTGGCACTCATCGAGTGGCCCGAGCGCGCCGGCGACAGGCTTCCCGACGGCCACCTGGAAATTCTGCTGGAGGACGAGGGCGAAGCTTCGCTCGGCCCCGAGAACGCCACGCGGCGCGTCACGCTCGTCGGGCACGGCGATTGGGAGACGCGGCTCAAGCGCCTTTTCGCCATGCGCGATCTTGTCGAGGATGCCGGCATGGGCAATGAAGCGTGCGCCTTGCGCTACCTGCAAGGCGATGCCTCCGTGCGCCGCTACGGGCGGCTCGTCTGCCCGCGCCGGTCCGCCATTCTGATGGACTGGGCGCGCCAGCCCGACGGACCGGCGATCCGCAACGGGCTGCCCTACAGCCGCATCGCGCATCTCGCCGAGGACGTGCGCCCCTTCGTTGCCGTGGGGACCGCGTTGCGCGCGCGCGGCCTCAACGCGCCCGAAATCTACGCCCAGGACCTTGCCCGCGGGCTTCTGCTGATCGAGGACCTCGGCGACCGCGTGTTCGCCAACGAGGTTAGGACGGGAGCAAGCGATCAAGCGACCCTGTTGCGGGCGGCAACGGACGCCCTCGTCGCGCTGCAGGCCGAGGCGCCACCTGACGCGCTCCCCATCGGCGACGGCACGATGCATCGCCTTCCGAACTACGACAGCGGCGCGCTCGGCATCGAGGTGGAGCTGCTGCTCGACTGGCTCTGGCCGGCGCTGCATGGGACCCCAGCGCCCGAGCAGGCACGCGCGGAGTTCCTGGCACTTTGGGGCGCGCTGTTTCAGGAGCTCGCCGCCATGCCGCCGGCGTGGGTGTTGCGCGACTACCACTCGCCCAATCTTCTCTGGCTTCCCGATCGCGAAGGCATTGCGCGCGTCGGCGTCATCGACTTTCAGGATGCCATGCGCGGCCCCGCCGCCTATGACCTCGTCTCTCTCCTGCAGGATGCGCGCGTCGATGTACCGCCCGAGCTTGAAGCCCTCCTATTCGACCACTACTGTGCCGGCGTCAGGCGCGCTCAGACGGGGTTCAACCGTGACGCTTTCGCCTTCGCCTATGCGGTGCTCGGCGCCCAGCGCAACACCAAGATCCTCGGTATTTTCGCCCGCCTCGCCAAGCGCGACGGCAAGCCCGCCTATCTGCGCCACATCCCGCGCCTCTGGCGCTACCTGGAGCGCGATCTTGCCCACCCGCGCCTTGAGCGCCTCAAGTCCTGGTATGATCGCCACCTGCCCACGGACGCCCGCCGAAAAGTGCCGGACTGAGTTGAGGGCCTTCCCATGAGCAAAGCCGCGCCGTGGCGGCCGCAAGCCGGGATGGTGCTCGCCGCCGGGCAGGGCCTGCGCATGCGCCCGCTCACGGTCGATATCCCCAAGCCGCTCGTGCGTCTCAAGGGCCGCGCGCTCATCGATCACGTGCTCGACCGCCTCGCCGCGGCAGGCGTGGCTCGCGCCGTCGTCAACGTGCATTATCTCGCCGACAAGCTCGAGGCGCACCTAGCCAAGCGCGCTTCACCGCAGATCGTCATATCCGACGAGCGCGGCCTGCTGCTCGACACCGGCGGCGGCCTCGTTCGCGCGCTGCCCGAGCTCGGGCCAGAACCCTTCTTGATTCACAACTCCGACTCGGTGTGGATCGAGGGGGTCGGCTCGAACCTCAGCCGGCTGTTTGCGGCCTGGGACGGCGGCGCGATGGACGCCCTTTTGCTGCTCGCCTCGGCGACATCGAGCCTCGGCTACGACGGCCAGGGCGATTTCTCGATGGGCACCGACGGCCGGCTCGTCCGGCGCGGCGAGCGGCAGATGGCGCCGTTCGTGTTCACCGGCGTGTCGATCGCGCACCCGCGGCTGTTCGACGGCGCGCCCGAGGGAGCCTTCTCGCTCAATGCGCCCTGGGACGCCGCGATCGAGAAGGGACGGCTCTTCGGCATCCGCCTCGACGGCCTGTGGATGCACGTCGGGACTCCGGAAGCGCTGGTAGAGGCGGAAAGGTGGATCGAGAGTGAGGACGTCGCTTGAGACGGCTTCGACGCAGATCGCGGGCAGCCCCCGCGTCTTCACCGTGCCGCCGGGGCGTCCCTTCCTCGAGGCGATCGCGACCGCAATCCTGAAGGGCGACCTGCCGGCGCCGGGCGGCGCCGCGCCTAAGCCCCTCGACCTCCCGGCCATCACGGTGCTGTTGCCGACGCGGCGCGCCGCGCGCGCGCTGCAGGAGGCGTTTCTGGCGTGTGCCGGCGGCCGCGCCATGCTGCTGCCGTCGATCCGTCCGATCGCCGAAGGCGAGGAGGATCTTGAGCCTGCTCTCGGGCCTCGCCGCCGCCGGGCCCACAGATCCCGACATGTTCGATCTTCCGCAAGCCGTCAGCGAGATCGAGCGGCGCCTGGTGCTGACGATGCTCGTGCTCCAGTGGTCGCGCGCGCAGCGCCGCGACGCGGACGGCGCGGCTTTCCTCGGACCGCACGCCACGGCTGCGGGCGCCAATACCCCGGCGCAAGCCGCCCACCTTGCCGCCGAGCTTGGCCGCCTCATGGACATGGTGGAGACCGAGCAGCCCGGAGAAGCGGTGCTCGCCAGGCTGGGCGAGCTTGTCCCTGAGGAGTTCTCCGAGCACTGGCAGGCGACGATCGAGTTTCTCAAGATCATCACCGAGCACTGGCCCGGCTACCTTGCCGATAAGGGCCTGCTGTCGCCGGCCGAGCGGCGCAATCGCGCAATCCTGGCCGAAGCCCGGCGTCTCGCCGCCGCGCCGCCGGACGGGCCCATCATCGTCGCCGGCGTCACCGGCTCGATTCCCGCGACGGTGGAGCTGATGCGCGCCGTTGCGCGCCTTCCCCACGGCGCGATCGTGCTTCCGGGTCTTGACCCGCATCTGGATGCGCAAAGCTGGACCGACATCGCCCCCGCCCATCCCGAGCATCCGCAGTTCGGCTTGAAGACGCTGCTCGACCGGCTGGGCCTCGTGCGGGACGACGTCGGCTTACTCACCGGCACCGAGCCGTCGCCGCCGCAGCAGAGCCGCGCCGCGCTTGTCGCGGAGGCGATGCGCCCTTCGGGCACGACCGGGCGCTGGCATGCCTACACGCAAGAGGCCGATCGCGATGCCGTGAGTGCGGCCCTTGCCGGTATCAGTCTCATCGAAGCACCCTCGGCGCAGGACGAGGCGGAGACGGTGGCGCTGATCCTGCGCGAGGCGGCGGAGACGCCGGGGCGCACCGCGGCACTCGTCTCGCCCGACCGCTTGCTTGCGCGCCGCGTCGCCGTGCGGCTCGAAGCGTGGGGCATCCGCGTCGACGATTCCGCCGGTCGCCCGTTCGCCAAGACCGTGCCCGGCACGTTTCTCGATCTCGCGATCGGCGCGATCGCCAAGGACTTCGCCCCCGCCGAGGTGATGGCGCTGTTGAAGCATCCTCTCACCCGCCTCGGGCTCGACGCGTTCTCGGTGCGCCGCGCCGCGCGTGCGCTCGAGATCGCAGCCTTCCGCGACGTGTACCTCGGGGGCGGGCTCGACGGCCTCGCGAGCGCGCTCGCCAAGGCCGAAGAGGACGTCGCCGCGGGCGAGCGGCGGCAGCGGGCGGTGAAGCGCCTGTGGCCCGACGACTGGACGGGCGCGCACGATCTGGTGCAGCGCCTGCGCGAAGCGTACGCGCCGCTCTCCGCCGTCTTTGCCGCGCGCGGCGCGCACGCCCTGCACGCGATCGCTGCCGCGCACGTTGCGACCGCCGAGGCGCTGAGCCGTCTTCCCGATGCCGAGGGAACCGAGCAAGCCTCCCCGCTGTGGCGCGAGGAGGCGGGCACGGCGGCGTCCGCCTTTTTCACCGGCCTCATCGATCCCGCGCTGCCCGCCCCGCAGGTGCAGGCCGCCGACTACGCCGATCTCTACCGCAACCTGATCGCGGGCGAGAACGTGCGCCCGCGCGTCGCCGTGCATCCGCGCCTCTTCATCTGGGGGCCGTTCGAGGCGCGCCTGCAGCAGACCGACGTCATGATCCTCGGCTCGCTCAACGACGGCACGTGGCCGGAGGCAGCCGACCCCGGCCCCTGGCTCAATCGCCCGATGCGCGAGAAGCTGGGGCTGCCGTCGCCGGAGGAAAAGATCGGCTATGCCGCCCACGACTTCACCTCGTTCCTGGGAGCGAACCGCGTCTATCTCACGCGCGCGCAGAAGATCGACGGCGTGCCGACCGTGCCGTCGCGCTGGCTGATGCGGCTCCAGGCGCTGCTCGAGGGCCTGAAGCTCGCCGATGTGTTGCGCCCCAAAGAGCCCTGGCTCGGATGGGCGCGCGCGCGCGACGATGTAAAGCGGCTTCCGCCCATCAAAGCGCCCGAGCCGTGCCCGCCACTCGCCCTGCGCCCGCGCAAGATGAGCGTGACGCGCGTCGAGACGTGGCTTGCCAATCCCTATGCCGTCTTTGCCCGCGATATCCTCAAGCTGGAGAAGCTGCCGGCACTCGGCGCCGACCCCGGCGCCGGCTTGCGCGGCTCGATCGTGCACGAGATCATGAGCCGTTTTGCAAAACGCTTCGCCGATGCGTTGCCGGCAGATCCAAGCGCAACATTGAATGCGATCGCGGATGAGGTGATGGCCGGCTACGTCCAGAACCCGCGCGTCGCTGCGTTCTGGCTTCCGCGCTTCAAGCGCTTTGCCCAATGGTTCGCCGAGACGGAGCCCGCGCGCCGCCGCGGCGTCACGCACGTCGCAGCCGAGGTCGAGGGCCGTCTCGCAATGGAAGCACCGGGCGGGCCCTTCATACTGTCGGCGCGCGCCGACCGCATCGATCTGAGCGAAGCCGGGCTCATCATCACCGACTACAAGACCGGCACGGCGCCGAGCGACAACAAGATCACGGCGGGACTTTCGCCGCAGCTGCCGCTGGAAGCCGCGATCGCGCGCGGAGACTCAGGGTTCACCGACGTACCCCAGCGCGCCGTGACGGCGCTGCGCTACATCCGCGCCTCGGGCGGCGAGCCGCCGGGCGAGGAGCGGCTGGTCGCGGCCGACGATATCGGCGCGCTGGCCGACGCAGCTATCGAGCGGCTCGGCCGAACTCGTTGCCACCTTCGATGACGCGGCGACGCCCTACAGGGCCATGCGGCGCGTCCAGTTCAACTACGAGTACGACGACTACGCGCATCTGGCGCGCGTCACCGAATGGGCGTCCTCCGGCGAGGACGAGGAGCCGTCGTGAGCGCACACCCCGCACATAGCGATCTGGAACGCACCAAGCGCGCGCAACGCGACGCCGCCGACCCCGGCGCCTCCGCCTGGGTGAGCGCCAACGCCGGCACCGGCAAGACGCACGTGCTTACCTTGCGCGCGCTGCGGCTGATGCTTGCCGGCACCATCCCGGAGCGCATCCTCTGCCTCACCTACACCAAGGCTGCCGCCGCCGAGATGTCAAAGCGCGTCTACGACACGCTCGCCGGCTGGGTCACGATGGACGACGACGTGCTCGCCGCGGAGCTCGAAGAGCTGATCGCGCGCGCTCCAGCACCGCACGAGATCGATCGCGCGCGTACGCTGTTCACGATGGCGATCGAGACGCCGGGCGGCTTGAAGGTGCAAACGATCCACTCCTTCTGCGAGCGGCTGCTGCAGCGGTTTCCTCTGGAGGCAGGGGTCGCCCCCGGCTTCACCATCCTCGACGAGGCGACCGCCGATCTGCTGCGGCGCGAGGCAATCGACGCGGTTCTGACCGTCGCGACCTCCAACCGCGCCTCGGCCGAAGGCCGCGCGCTCGCAACGGCGATCCCCCACGCGGCGGACGACCGCTTCGACGAGCTGCTGCGCGCCGCATTGCGCGAGCGAAGGTGGCTCGCGGAGGCGCTTCGCCTCGATGACGGCGACGACGGCGGCGAGCGCTCCGCGGTGGACAAGCTCTATCGCCGACACACTTGGCGTGCGCGACGGCGTGAGCGCGCATGATCTCACCCAAGAGCTTGCCGCGATCGTGCGCGAGCCCGACCTTATGCGCCTGCGCGATGCGCTGAGTGCCGGCACCCCCAGCGACCGCGACCTTGCGGGGAAAATTTCCGCCGCGATCGGCTCAGGTGCGCCTGCCGTACGGGTCGAGGCGCTCGCCGGCTATTTCTGCACCGACAAGGGCCCGCGCAGCCGGCTGATGACCAAGGCGGTCAAGGATGCGCACCCCGATCTCGACGTGGGCATGAACGCGGCGCAGGCGCGTTTCTGCCCGCTCTATGATGAGCGCAAGGCGCTCAACGTCGTTGCCGCGACGGTCGCGCTGCACCGCCTCGCCGGCGCCGTCCTGCAGCGCTATGCGCTCGCCAAGGCGCGCCGCGCGGCGCTCGACTATGAGGATCTCATCGTCAAGACGGTGAGCCTGTTGCGCGAGCGGCAATCGGCGGCATGGGTGCTCTTCAAGCTCGACCGCGGCATCGATCACATCCTTGTCGACGAGGCGCAGGATACCAGCCGCGAGCAATGGCAGGTCGTCGAGGCCCTGGCGCAGGAGTTCTTCATCGGCCAGGGCCAGCGCGAGGAGACGCGCACGATGTTTGCCGTCGGCGACGAGAAACAGTCGATCTACAGCTTCCAGGGCGCCGCCCCGCGCATGTTCGCCCTGATGGGCCGGCGCTTTGCAGCGCTCACGGAGGCGGCCGGGCAGCCGTGGCGGCGCGTGCCGCTGGATCTGTCGTTCCGCACGGTCGCGCCGGTCCTCGAGGCCGTCGACCGCGTTTTTTCCGACCACGCCCGCACGCCGGGCCTGACGGCGGAAGCGACCGCCGCCATCCGCCACGGGGTGCATCGTTTGGGTCACGGCGGCCTCGTGGAGGTCTGGCCGACGATTGTGCTGGACGACAGCGCGCCCGCCGACGCCTGGGCACCGCTCGAGGAGGGTTCGCCCAGCGCGCCGCAACTGCGCTTAGCTGAGCGCATCGCCGATACGATCAAGGGGTGGATCGATACGGGCGAGCGTCTCGCCTCCGAGGACCGCCCGATCCGGCCCGGTGACATTCTGATCCTCGTGAGGAAGCGCCGCCCCTTCGCCGCGCCCATGGTGGCGGCGTTGAAGTCGCGCCGCATTGCGGTGGCGGGCGCCGACCGGCTGCGCTTGTCCGAGCAGATCGCGGTGCAGGATCTCGTCTCGCTCGGCGACTTCCTGACGCTGCCCGAGGACGACCTGGCGCTCGCCGAAGTTTTGAAAAGCCCGCTGTTCGGATTGACCGACGACGATCTCCTGGCGCTGGCGCCCGCACGCAAGGGCACGCTGTGGTCGTCGCTCATCGACCAGGCGGGCGCAAATCCCCGCTTCAAGGCGGCGGCCGAGACGCTGAAACGCTGGCGGTCGCGCGCCGACTACGCGCCGCCGTTCGAATTCTTCGCGACGCTGCTCGACCGCGAAGGCGCGCGCGCCAAGTTCCTCGCCCGCCTCGGGCCCGAGGCCGCCGACCCGCTCGATGAGTTCCTGAACCTAGCGCTCGGGTACGACGACGCGAACGCCCCCTCGCTCACCGGCTTTTTGGCCTTCCTGCGCGAGACGGAGCGCGAGGTGAAGCGCGACATGGAGCACGGCCGCAACGAGGTGCGCGTGATGACGGTGCACGGCGCCAAGGGCCTCGAGGCGCCGATCGTGTTTCTGCCCGATACCTGCTCGACGGCGGCGGGCGGCGGCGCGGCATTGCTCGAACTCGCCGATGCGGTCCTCCCGGAGGGCGTGGAGGCCCAGCCCTTCGTGTGGGACATCAAGGGCAGCGGCAGCATCGCCACGATCGCGTCGGCGCGCGCGGAGCGTAACGCGCTCGCTGCCGAAGAGCGCCACCGGCTGCTTTACGTCGCGATGACGCGGGCCCGGGACCGGCTCTACGTCGCCGGGTTCGAGGGCAAGCAGCGCCGCTCCGCCGGGTGCTGGTATGATCTCATCGTGACGGCGCTCGGCGACACGCTTGTCGAGGAGACGCGCAGCGACGGAGAGCGCGTGCGCCGCCACGCACTGACGCAGTCGGTGGCGGCGCAGCCGCCCAAGCAGACGCTCGCCGATGAATCGGCGGCGGCACCCTTGCCGCCGTGGGCGATGCGCCCCGCGCCGCACGAGCCGGCACTGGCGATCCCGCTTGCGCCGTCTCGCCTCGAAGCCTATGCGCCCGACGAGTCCGGCGAGCCGCTGCCCGCACCTCCGCGTGTCTGGGCAGGGGACGAGCCCCCGGTGCTCTCACCTAAGGCGCTGACGAGCGAGGACCGCTTCCTGCGCGGCACGCTCACGCACGCGTTGTTGCAGCATCTGCCGGCGCTGGCGCCGGCAAGCTGGAAGACCGCGGCCGAAGGCTTCGTCGCGGCGCGAGGCGAGCGCGCTTACTCCCCGCGCGCGTGCGGGAATCATCAAGGAGACGCTCGCCATCCTGACCGCGCCCGAGTTCGCGGCGCTGTTTGGTCCGCATGCGCGCGCCGAGGTGCCGATCGTGGCGCTGCTGCCCAATCCCAAGGGGAAGGGACCGCCGCTCAAGCTCATTGGACAGATTGATCGACTTGTAGAGACGGGCCAAGAGGTCCTTATCGTCGATTACAAGACCAACAGGCCGCCGCCCCTGGAGGTGGAACGCGTTGCTCCCGCTTACCTTTTCCAGCTTGCGGCCTATCGTCTCGCGCTCGCCGAGATCTACCCCGGCCGGGCGCTGAAAGCGGCGCTCCTATGGACGGAAGCCCCGCGAATCATGCACGTGCCGGATACGCTGCTCGACGAATACGCCACGCGACTCTGGAATCTGGACCTAAGTGTCCTTGACGCTGGCGAAGGGCGTTCCTAACTTCCCGCAACGGATAAGGTGCCCACAAACACCGGCGCTTCACGCGCGATAGGAGACCGTTCATATGGCAAATGCAGTGTCCGACAGCACCTTCGAGCAAGAGGTATTGAAGTCCACGGAACCGGTTCTCGTGGACTTTTTTGCCGAGTGGTGCGGGCCGTGCAAGGCCATGGCGCCGGCGCTCGAGCAGGTCGCGCAGGAGATGGCCGGCAAGCTGAAGGTGGTGAAGGTCGACGTCGACCAGAACCCCACCGTCACGGGCAAGTACGGCATCCGCGCCATGCCGACGCTCCTGCTGTTCAAGAACGGGCAGGTCGCCGCGCAGCATACGGGCGCGCTGGTGCAGAAGAAGAAGCTCGAGGACTGGATCAACTCGTCCGTGATGGCCTGAAGCCGGCACGACGTAGACTTTCCGAGCGGCCCCGCCTTGCGCGGGGCCGTTTCGTTTTCCATGACACTCTCGAGCCCGTTGCATTGGCACTGCATTAACCATCGCGGCAATCCCGCCACGCAGCCACTTCGCAACGCAGCTTCACTCGCCTTGAGCCTCGAAGCCCAAGGCCTCTGTTAATGAGAGCTGCGCCATAATGGGGAAGCAACAAGGGCTTCCGGCGCATGCTGCCGACGCTGATCATCGCTGTGTTTCTGGTGTGGTTCTTCGCGCGGCGGCAAAGCCTCCAGGACCGGCTCGCCAAAGTAGAGTCGGCGATCCGTGATCTCGAGCTGAAGCTGCAGCGAAGAGACGGCGCGTCCCCGGCGCCCACTGAACAAGAGCCGCAGCCTGCAGAGCCGCTGGCGCAAGAGCTGCCTCCTGCAATCGAGCTAACCCATCCGCCAACGGCCGTGCCGATCACTCCGATCGCGCCCGAGCCGGCATCAGCGACGCCGGTCGCCGCTCTTTCCTCCGCTCCAAGCTTCGAGGAACGGGTCGGCACCCGCTGGGCGGTGTGGGTAGGGGGCGCAGCGCTCGCCGTCGGGGGAATCTTCCTCGTCAACTATTCCATCGAGGCGGGACTGATCGGCCCGACCACCCGCGTCATCTTCGGGGCGATGTTTGCTCTCGCGCTCATCGGCGCAGGCGAATGGATGCGCCGCGGTGAACGCACGCTGCCCATCGACATCGTGCCGTCCGCGCATATTCCCGGCATCCTGACTGCCGCCGGTACGGTCGTGTTATTCGGCACGATCTACGCTGCCTACGCGCTTTACGGACTGATCGGTCCCACCATTGCGTTCGGCCTTTTGGGCGCGGCCGGCCTGGCGACCATGCTGGCCTCGGCGCTGCACGGGCCGGCGCTCGCCGGCATCGGCCTCGTAGGCGCCATGATGACGCCGCTGCTCGTCAGCTCGTCTGCGCCGAGCCCCTGGCCGCTCGTGGTGTTCCTCGCAGTCGTGAGCGCCTCCGCCCTCGCCTTGGCGCGCCTGCGCCACTGGCTATGGCTCGCGCTCGCGAGCGTTGCCGGTGTCGTAGTGTGGGGGCTGGCGATCGCGCTGCCGACCGGCGAGGTATGGGCTTGGGCGGCCTTCGCGCACGCCTTGATCCAGCTCGGATTGACGGCGGTATTTTTCGCCATCGAGCCGCACGCTCTGACGCCCGATGCTGAAGTCCGAGCCGGACGGCATCGCGGCGGCGGCGCTTGGAGCTCTTACGCTGCTCGTCGTGTGGGTGCTGACCGCGACCGCCGCCGCAACGGGCACAGGTACGGATTGGTTGCTGTTCGCGGCCGTCGCCATCGCGATTCTTGCCGGGACGGCGTGGCTATCGGCCTCGTCCGCCGCAGCCGCGGTCTTCTCAGGCGTCGTGGCGATCGCAGTAGCGTTTTTGTGGCAAGGCATCGACGGGCCGCCGCCCGCAACGAATTTGTGGCCGGCGGTCGGCGCAGTGCTGCGCCTTCCCGAAGAGCTCCACGACTATTTCAAATTCGTCGCTTTCTGCTCGCTCGCGGTGTCATTGATCGCGGCACTCCGGCTGCGCGCCGGTCGCGACCTGCCTGCCTCGACGGCGGGACTCTATGCGCTCGCCGCTACGGTGACGCCGCTGGTGACGCTGATCGTCGCCTATCTGCGCATCACCCAGTTCGACAGCTCGATACCCTTCGCGCTGTTCGGTGTAGCGCTTGCGATTCTGTTCGCCGACGCAGCCGACAGGTTCCAGAAGGTGGAAGGCGATCCGCCCGCTCCGGCACCCCACCTCGGCGCAGGCGCCTTTGCCGCTGCCGCCATCGCCGCACTCTCATTTGCGCTCGCGGTTTGGCTCGATCGCGGCTACCTCACGGTGGCCCTGGCGCTGTCGGCGTTGGGTACTTCCTACGTCGCCACGCTGAAGCGCATCCCGCTGCTCCGTTACGCAGTCGCGGCACTGGGCGTCATGGTTCTCGGCCGCGTCGCCTGGGATCCCGCCATCATGGGAGCGGACGTCGGCAGCTGGCCGATCCTGAACTGGCTGCTCATCGGCTATGGCGTGCCGGCCCTATGTTTCGCGCTTTCGGCACGGCTGCTGCGGGGAGGGGGCGAGGACACCGCAGTGCGTATCGCCGATAGTCTGGCGGTCATCTTCTGCGGGCTGCTCGCCTTCTTCGAGATCCGGCACCTGACCCACGGCGGCAACGCTCTCGCAGACAATTCGAGTCTCCTCGAGCAGGGCTTGATGACATTCGTGAGCCTCGGCTTCGCCGCCGCGATGCTTAAACTCGATCTCGGACGCGCCAATCCGGTGTTTAAGGCGGCGTCCTACATCTTCGGGTTCATCGCCGCGCTGTTTGCGGTTTTGGGATTGGGCTTCGCTCAGAACCCCTACTTCGGATCGGTCCCGATTTCCGGCGGTTGGCTCATCAACGACCTGATACCGGCCTATCTCCTACCATCGCTCATGGCGCTCTATTTGGCGCGCGTCTCGCGTGTGGTCCGCCCAAAATGGTACGCGATCGGCGCCGCGACCCTCTCCTTCCTGCTCGCCTTCCTGTACGTGACGCTGAATGTGCGCCACCTGTTCCACGGCGCAAACATCGGATACTTCGTCGGGACGACCGACGCGGAGCAGTGGGCCTACTCGGTGGCTTGGCTCGCGCTCGGGCTCGTGTTCCTGGCTTATGGCATCTGGCGCGCGTCGCCGGAGGCGCGGCTGGCTTCCGGCGTCCTGGTGCTGCTATCGACGCTGAAGGTTTTCCTGTTCGACCTCGCCGGCGTAGCCGGACTGTGGCGTGCGCTGTCCTTTATTTGCCTCGGACTGGTCCTGATCGGCATCGGACTTGCCTATCAGCGCCTCCTGTTCGCCAGGCCGCGCCCCGATGAGCCGGAATTAATGCAAGCCCCCGACCCCGCCGCGAGCTAGAGGTGCATCCTCGCGTAGCCCGCTCGCGCGGCCTCAATAATATTTTGCCCGCGAGTCCTCGACATAATACTCGACACCGCCTTCGGCGAACTCCGCAGGGGCCGGATATGGAGGAGGCAACATCCCGGCAACGTATGGGGGCGGTGGCCGGTACGAAATGCCGTGGTCGACATCCTCGTCCGCATATTCTGGTGCATTGAACGACGGGATGCTTGCTTGAAACGACCGGATCCATGTTTGCCGGTCTGCAAAACGCACCGTTGAGCGCACGTCGTCGATCGCCTCCTCGATGGGGATTGCATACTCGTCCGGGATCGGAGGCGGGCCGCTTGCGAGACGGGTGGATCTCCAGGTGTTGTTCAGACTTCTGAGCTGTCCCAACAGAGCTGACAGGCCCAGGAACATGACACCGAAGGATGCGGCCAAGCAGGCCATGATCTCGTGGCTGGACGAGAATCCAAGCACGAAGGCTCCGCAAAAGAGCCACGCCAACCCCGCCAGTAGAAGAAATAACTCCATACCGTGCCCCTCCTACAGGGGGCGTGCAATACGCCTGTACAATCACCGCTTCCCGCGAGGCTCAGGATAGGCCCCCGCCGCTCCTCACCGTTAAGCGCTGGAATGATAGCGCCACGCCGGGCCTTGTCGAGCCTGTCTGCGATGATTTGGGGGCCTCCGTGACAATATCCTGACAGCCCAGGGGTTTATCGAACCTGCGTGGGGGAAACTCCCACCCCGTCGACGAGGTCCGCTGCTCGGAAACTCCCGTCATCAGCCCCGGTTTTCGCGGCTAGTTGGACTGCGGCTCGACGCCTTCCTGCAATCCCAGCACGTGGCCCGCGAGATAGAGCGATCCGCAGATGAGGATGCGCTTGGGTCCGGCCTCGAATTGATCGGTGCGCTTCAGCGCCGTCTCCACGCCGCTCGCCCATTCCGCCTCGAGCCCGACCAAACGCGCGGTATCGGCCAGAACCTCGGGCGCATGCGGCGCCTCGTGCGCGCCGGGAATGGGAACCGTCACGACATGGCGGGCAATGCCGCGGAAGGCCGACAGGAAGCCCGCCGAATCCTTCAAGCCCATCATGCCGACGATGAGGTGGACGGGCTTGGGCGAGCGCTCGTCCAGATCGGCGAGCGTCTGCGCGAGCGCGCGCGCCGCCGCCGGGTTGTGGCCGCCGTCGAGCCAAAGCTCCGAGCCCGGTTTCAGCAGCGAGGGCAACGGCCCGGCATCGAGCCGCTGCATGCGCGCGGGCCAGCGCGCCGACGTGAGACCGGCTTCGATTGCCGTCTCGTCGAGGCCGATCGAGGGCAGCAACGATCGCAGTTGCAGCGCGGCCGCAACCGCCGTGCCCGCGTTGATGATCTGATGCCGGCCGACGAGAACCGGCAGCGGCAGGTCTAGCAGCTCGTCCTCCGACTGCACGACGAGCCGGCCGCGCTGCTCGTAGGCGTCGAAATGCTCGCCCCACATCGCGACGGGCGCGCCGAGCGAAGCAGCTTCCGCGCGGATCACATCCTCCGCCTCCGGCTCTTGCTGCGAGACGACGACCGGCACGGCAGCGCGAAGGATGCCGGCCTTCTCGTAGGCGATCTTGGCGAGCGTGGCGCCGAGCTTCTCGGAGTGATCGAGCGAGACCGGCGTGATGACGGTGAGAGCGGGGCGCGCGATGACGTTGGTTGCATCGAGACGCCCGCCGAGGCCGACCTCGAGCAGCAGCACGTCGGCCGGGTGCTCGGCGAACGCCAGAAACGCCGCCGCCGTCGTGATCTCGAACTGGGTGATGTCGTCGGCGCCGTTCGTCGCCTGCGTCCGCTCCAGCACGTCGATGAGGGTCTCCTCGTCGATCGCGTGCGCCTTGCCGCTGGCGCCGGCGAGCTCGATGCGCTCGTGAAAGCGCACGAGATGCGGCGAGGTGTAGACGTGCACGCGCGCGCCGGCCGCCTCGAGCATGGCCTTGAGATAGGCGGTAACCGATCCCTTGCCGTTGGTGCCGGCGATGTGCACGCACGGCGGCAAGCGCTCGTGCGGGTTGTCGAGCTTGGCGAGCAGCCGCTCCACGCGTCCAAGCGACAGGTCGATCAGCAACGGATGCAGGAGTTTCAACTCGGCGAGGAGCTGAGCGCTCGTCGGCATTTCGGCTCTTTCCTCTCGCCCGTCCTCAATGATCCGGCGCCTGGCCAAACCTCGTTGCGGGGCGGAGCGTAAAGAAAGACCCCGCGCCGTGCAGTCCTAATTGGATGGGATCGAGCGCGCCGACCGGACGAGGGCGCGGCATCCCGCGTCAGGGATGATGCCCGTCCTTCGATTTCGAGCGCGGGGTCCCGTCCTCGTCGTCATTGCGCGCTGCATCGCGCTGCTCCAGCCGCGAGGCGTCGAACCGCTCCTCCGGCCCCAAGATCTCGGGCTCGATCGCAGCAGCCTCCGCCAGGGGATTGCCCGGGGCCTCGATCAGATTGGCGTCGACCGACCTGCCGTTGACGTAGGGCTGGCCGTTGAGCCGCTTGCTCCTGCTGCTGGCTACGGATTTCGCCGGAGCCGTCCGCACCATCAGCAGCTGGCAGATCGTGCTCAGCGTCTGGCGCATCTTGTGGCGGTGAACGACCATGTCGATCATGCCGTGCGCCAGCAGATACTCGGCGCGCTGGAAGCCTTCGGGCAGCTGCTCGCGGATCGTCTGCTGGATGACGCGCGGACCTGCAAAGCAGATGAGCGCGCCGGGCTCCGCGATGTGGATGTCGCCCAGCATGGCGTAGGACGCCGTAACGCCGCCCGTCGTCGGGTCGGTCATGACGACGATATAAGGAAGGCCCGCCTCGCGCATCGTCTGCACGGCGATCGTCGTGCGCGGCATCTGCATCAGCGAAAGGATGCCTTCCTGCATGCGCGCGCCGCCTGACGCGGCAAACAGGATGAAGGGCGTCTTCTTTTCGATCGCGCGCATGAGCCCCGCGATCACCGCCTCGCCCGCCGCCATGCCGAGCGAGCCGCCCATGAAGCGGAAGTCCTGCGCCGCGGCGACGATCTCCTGGCCGTCGAGCGTCCCCTCGGCCACGAGAATGGCGTCCTCGAGTCCCGTCGTCGTCTTGGCGTCGCGCAGCCGCTCCGTGTAGCGCCGTCCGTCGCGGAACTTCAACGGATCCTGGGCGACGGTGCGCACCGCCACCTTCTGGTACTCGCCGGCGTCAAAGAGATGCGACAGCCGCATCTCCGCGGACATGCGCATGTGGAAGTTGGAGCCCGGCACGACGAACTGGTTCGCCTCGAGGTCTTTGTAGAAGACCATCTGTCCGGTCTCGGGGCATTTCACCCACAGATTGTCCGGCACCTCGCGCTTCGTCGTCAGGAAGCTGCGGATCTTTGGGCGGACGACGTTGTTGATCCAGTTCACGCTTATTGGCCTCTCAACAGCCTGGCAGGCCCCGCGGCGGCGCCGGCCTCCCTGGAGGCGTGGGCCATGGTGCTTGCCTGCACCAGAGTAGCATATCGAACCGCACGGAACCCTAATATGGCCCTTTTCCCGCACCGCAGCAATTCGCGCGCTGGCGGCCCTGAGAGCTTGCGGCAGCCATTCAGGCGGCCCGCAGGGCCTGAGCCAGGGACTGCACCAAATCTAGGACAGACGGCACCGTCTTGCTAGTGGAGGCCCCGTCCGGCCCCAGGCTCTTTTCGATGGCGCTAACCAGGGCCGAGCCAACCACGACGGCGTCGGCGACCTCTGCCAGCGCTTTCGCCTGATCCCCGCTTTTTATGCCAAAGCCCACAGCCACGGGAAGGCTCGTCGCCTTCTTGATTAGCCCGACCTGGGTATGAACGGCGTTAACATCGGGGGCGGCGCTGCCGGTGATCCCAGTGATCGAAACGTAATAGAGAAAGCCCGAGGTATTGCGCAAAACGGCCGGCAGCCGCCGGGCGTCGGTCGTCGGCGTCGCGAGGCGGATGAAGTTGAGCCCGTGCTTGGTCGCGGGCAGGCACAGCTCGTCGTCGGCCTCGGGCGGCAGGTCGACGACGATGAGGCCGTCGACGCCGGCCGCCGTGGCGTCGGCCAAAAACGTCTCATTGGGATAGACGTAGATGGGGTTGTAGTAGCCCATCAACACGATGGGCGTGTCCTGATCCGTCTTGCGAAACGCCGCGACGAGATCGAGCGTCATTCTCATCTTGTGGCCGGCATGAAGCGCGCGCAGCGAGGACGCCTGGATCGCGGGGCCGTCGGCCATCGGATCGGAGAAGGGCATGCCGAGCTCGATCAGGTCGGCGCCGGCCTTGGGCAGCCCGAGCAGGATCTTCTTCGAGGTCTCGAGATCGGGATCGCCGGCGGTGATGAAGGTGACGAGGCCTTTGCGGCCCTCCTGCTTCAATTTCGCGAAGCGGCGATCGATGCGTGTTTCTTTGGTCATGCGGCTCTCAGGCGAAGATCCAACGATTGACGAGCGAGCGTCTCGCTCACATCTCCATGCCGAGATGGCCGGCGACGGCGAAGATGTCCTTGTCGCCGCGCCCGCACATGTTCATCACCAGCAGGTCGTCCTTCGCAAGCGCCGGCGCGAGCTTCGTCACGTAGGCCAGCGCGTGCGCGGGCTCCAGCGCCGGGATGATGCCCTCGAGCCGCGTGCACAGCTGGAAAGCGTCGAGCGCCTCCTTGTCAGTGGCAGACACGTAGGTGACGCGGCCCGAGTCCTTGAGCCATGCATGCTCGGGCCCGACGCCGGGATAATCGAGGCCCGCCGAGATCGAATGGCCCTCGAGGATCTGCCCGTCGTCATCCTGCAGCAGATACGTGCGGTTGCCGTGCAGGACGCCGGGACGGCCGCCGTTCATGGACGCGGCATGACCGTTGGGCACCTTGAGCCCGTGGCCGCCGGCCTCCACGCCGTAGATCTTCACGTCCTCGTCGTCGAGGAACGGATGGAACAGGCCCATCGCGTTGGAGCCGCCGCCGATGCAGGCAACGAGCGTATCGGGCAGCCGGCCCTCGGCCGCCATCATCTGCTCGCGCACCTCCTTGCCGATCACCGACTGGAAATCGCGCACGAGCTCGGGGTAGGGGTGCGGACCCGCCACCGTGCCGATGATGTAGTAGGTGTCGCGCACGTTCGTCACCCAGTCGCGCAGCGCCTCGTTCATGGCGTCTTTCAGCGTGCCGGCGCCGCTCGTCACCGGATTGACCTTGGCGCCCAGCAGCTTCATGCGGAACACGTTGGGCTTCTGGCGCTCGACGTCGGTTGCACCCATGAAGATCTCGCACGGCAGCCCGAAACGCGCGCACACGGTGGCGACCGCGACGCCGTGCTGGCCGGCACCCGTCTCCGCGATGATGCGCGTCTTGCCCATGCGCATCGCGAGCAGAATCTGGCCGAGGCAGTTGTTGATCTTGTGGCTGCCGGTGTGATTGAGCTCGTCGCGCTTGAAGTAGATCTTGGCGCCGGCCCCGCGGCCGGAAGCCGCTGAAACGTCGCGCAAGTGCTCGGTGAGCCGCTCGGCGAAATAGAGCGGGCTCGGGCGCCCCGCGTAGTGCGTGTTGAGGTCGGTCAGCTGGGCGTGGAAGGCCGGATCGGCCTTGGCTTCGTCGTAGGCGCGCTGCAGATCGAGGATCAGCGGCATCAGCGTCTCGGCGACGAAGCGTCCGCCGAAGATGCCGAAGTGGCCCCGCTCGTCGGGTCCGCCGCGAAACGTGTTGCGCTTGGCCTCGCTCAGCCATTTTTTCCGAAGTCGCCATCGCGGCTATCCTGTTCAATCCTCGTCCGGGCCGCCGGAAGAGCGACCCTGCTTAGCGGTCTTTGCCGCGTGAAGGAAGCGGGCGATCAGCCGGGGATCCTTCTCGCCCGGCCGACTCTCGACGCCCGATGAGACATCGACGGCGCCGGCACCCGTGCGGCGAATGGCTTCGGCAACGTTGAGCGGGGTAAGGCCGCCCGCCAGCATGAAGGCCATCTTGCCGCGCACGCTCTCCAAGGCCTGCCAGTCGAAGGCAACGCCGTTGCCGCCCGGCAGCGCGCCGGCGCGCCCCTCGGGCGCCTTGGCGTCGAACAGGATCAGAGCAGCACTGTCCTTGTAGGCGAGCGAGGTTAAAGCGTCGCGCGCGCTTTCGACCTTGATCGCCTTCATCACCGGGCGCTTGCCGCGCGCAGCGATCGCGGCTGTACGCTCCGGGCTCTCCGCGCCGTGCAGCTGGATGAGGTCGGGCGCGAGACCGGCGACGACCTCGTCTAGCAGCGCGTCATCGGGATCGACGAGCAGCGCCACGATTTTTGCGCGCCCGCGCGCTTTTTCCGCGAGAACTCGCGCCGTCGCGATATCGATGTTGCGCGGGCTTGGCCCGTGGAACACGAAGCCGACGTAGTCCGCGCCGCCGTCGAGCGCCGCGTCAAGCGCCGCTTCGGTCTTCAATCCGCAGATTTTTACTTCGACGGTCATGTGCTCGTGCTGCCCTTGGCTCGTGGTGCTGGGGCTCGTGGTGCTGGGGCTCTTGCTTCGTGGGGATCGTGCTGCCGGTTGGCGGCGCTCACGAACCCGAAACGGCGAGCTGCTTGGTGCGCGTGGCCGCTTGGGCATCGCGCTCGCGCGTCAGTCGGTCGGCTTCCGCCTGCCAGCGCACGGCGGCCCTCCCCTGCGTGCGGGCCGAGCGCCGCCAGCGGCTCTGGCTCATCCACGTCGCCACTCCGCCCAGCACGACGCCTAAGAGCAGCGCGGCGATGAGATAGGCGTAGAACGGCGCCGCCAACGACAGGACCGGAGCCTCGGGGCGAAACGGATCGAGGACGAGGCGCACTTCATGACGATTGACGACGGCCAGCGTGACGAGCACGAGCGCCGCCGGGAAGGCGATCAAAAGCCAAACGATCCGCCGCAGCACGTGTATGAGCCTCGAGCCCTCGGGCTAATAACTAGTGATTTTCCTTGGAGCGGTTCAGGCGCTCACGCAGCTCCTTGCCCGTCTTGAAGAAGGGCACGAACTTCTCCGCCACCGAAACGGACCTGCCGGTGCGCGGGTTGCGCCCCTGCCGCGCCGCCCGGTGCTTCACCGTGAAGGCCCCGAAGCCGCGTAGTTCGACGCGGTCTCCCTTGGACAGGGCCTCGACGATCTCGTCGAACACGACCTTCACGATACGCTCCACATCCCGATGGTAAAGATGAGGATTGGCACTGGCGATCCTATGGATCAACTCGGACTTTATCATCGGCGGCCCCGGAGCAAATGACTGTAATCTCTTAATTTTCCGAAGGGTGCCAAACGGAGACGAGGCCGTCAAGGCCAAGCGTGGATAGACCCGGGTCACGCGCGAGCATCCGCCCGAGCGCGGATCGGCCCAAGAGACCCCTTGCGAGCGAGCCGAGCGAGCTGAAAAGGCCCCACGAGTTCGGCCGGCTCCGGCTTCCAGTCGACGACCTTGGCGTCCTTGTCGACGTTGCGGGTGCGGCGCAACCAGTCGACCGCCTCGTCCTCCCCGCCGATCGCGTCGACGAGCTTCAGCCCCAGCGCCTCCTGGCCCGTAAACACGCGGCCGTCGACGAGGCCCGGGATCTGATCCGGCTTGATGTTGCGGCGCGTCTCGACGAGGGAAAGGAACCAGCGGAAGCCTTCCTCGATCATCGATTTGGTGACCTCCTGGCCGCGTGCGTCGAGCGGCTCGAAGGGCGAGGGCACCGCCTTCAAGGTGCCGCTCTTGATCTCGTTCATCTTGACGCCGATCTTGTCGAGCATCTGGCTGACTTCGGGCCACTGGATGAGAACGCCGACGGAGCCGGTGATCGTGTTGGCGCGCGAGACGATGTAGTCGGCGCCGAGACCGACGATGTAGCCGGCGGAAGCGGCCACCGTCCCGAACTGCGCCACGACCGGCTTCTTCTTGGAGAGGTCGCGCAACGCGCCAAACAGCGCTTCCCCGCCCGTCGTCGTGCCGCCAGGACTGTTGACGAACACCAGGACGCCTTTGACGTTGTCGGCGTCGCCGACGCGCTTGAGCAATTGCAGCTGGTCGCGGCTTTCCAGAATCGTGCCTTCGATCGAGATTCGCGCGATCTGCTTGCCGCCGACCGCCTCCGACAGCTGATCGCCGGCCGCGCTGAATGCAAACAGCGCCGCAACGATGCCGCCGACGGCCAGCACCCGCCACACGGTGAGACGGCGGCGCAAACGGCGACGGTCGAGCAAATTGTCGATCTCAGCGGTCATTGCGGGCCTCCGGCCTCGTACGCGTCGGCAAGGCAGACGCAAAGTTAGGCAAGCCTGCGGCGGCGTTCAATAGACGTGACGCGGCAGCCTTTGCAAAACGTGAGCGCGGCGGGAAACTCCCGCCGCGCCGCTTTCGCCTCGTGGCGCCCCTGTGCGGGGGAGCCCTTATTCCTTCTCTTCTTCCTCGGGCTCGCCGTCGGCGGTCTCCCGCTTCTTGATCGCTGCCTTGAAGATGTCGCCCAGCGAGGCGCCCGAGTCGGTCGACCCATACTGCGCCACCGCCTGCTTCTCCTCGGCGATCTCCAGCGACTTGACGGAGACGGTAATGCGACGCGACGCCTTGTCGACGGTCGTCACGGCGGCATCGACCTTGTCGCCGACGTTGTAGCGTTCCGGGCGCTGCTCGGAGCGGTCGCGCGAGAGATCGGACCGCTTGATGAAGGCCGTGAGCTCTGAGTCGCCGAGCTTGACCTCGATGCCGTTCTCCTGAACGGCAACCACCGTGCAGGTGACGATATCGCCCTTCTTGAACTTGGCGAGGGAATCGATCGGATCGCCGCCCAGCTGCTTGATGCCGAGCGAGATGCGCTCCTTCTGGCTGTCCACGTCGAGCACCGTCGCCTTGACGACGTCGCCCTTCTTGAACTCCTTGATCGCCTCGTCGCCGGCACGCGTCCAGTCGAGGTCGGACAGATGCACCATGCCGTCCACGCCGTTGTCGAGCCCGACGAAGAGGCCGAACTCGGTGATGTTGCGGATCGGGCCTTCGACCACGGTGCCTTTCGGGTGCGCGGCGAGGAAGGCTTCCCACGGGTTGTCCTGCGTCTGCTTGAGGCCAAGCGAGATGCGCCGCTTGTTGGAATCGACCTCCAGAACCTGCACTTCGACCTGCTGGCTCGTGGAGACGATTTTGCCGGGGTGCACGTTCTTCTTGGTCCAGCTCATCTCCGAGACGTGGATCAGGCCCTCGACGCCCGGCTCCAGCTCCACGAAGGCGCCGTAGTCGGCGATGTTGGTCACGGTGCCCTGCACGCGCGAGGCGACCGGATACTTGGTCTCGATCGACTGCCACGGATCGGCCTGCAGCTGCTTCATGCCGAGCGAGATGCGCTGCGTCTCCGGGTTGATGCGGATGATCTGCACCTTCACGGTATCGCCGACGTTGAGGATCTCTGAAGGGTGATTGACGCGCCGCCAAGCCATGTCGGTGACGTGCAGGAGCCCGTCGATGCCGCCCAGATCGATGAAGGCGCCGTAATCGGTGATGTTCTTGACGAGCCCGTCGATGACCTGGCCCTCTTCGAGACGGGCGACGATGTCGGCGCGCTGCTCGGCGCGCGTCTCTTCCAGCACGGAGCGCCGCGAGACGACGATGTTGCCGCGGCGGCGATCCATCTTCAGGATCTGGAACTGCTGCGTCTGATGCATCAACGGGCCGATGTCGCGCACCGGGCGGATGTCCACCTGACTGCCGGGAAGGAACGCGACCGCGCCGTCGAGATCGACGGTAAAGCCGCCCTTGACCTTGTTGAAGATGACGCCGCCGACCTTCTCGCCCTTCTCGAACATCTTCTCGAGCCTGGTCCAGCTTTCCTCGCGGCGTGCCTTGTCGCGCGACAGCACGGCTTCGCCCAGCGCGTTCTCGACGCGCTCCAGGTAGACCTCGACCTCGTCGCCGACTTTCAGCTCGGATGTCTGGCCGGGCATGGCGAACTCGCGCACCGGCACGCGGCCCTCCATCTTGAGGCCGACGTCGATGACGGCGAGATCCTTCTCGATGCCGACGACCTTGCCTTTGACGACCGAGCCTTCGAACACGTCCTCTCTCGACAGGCTTTCGGCGAGCAACGCGGCGAACTCATCGCGCGTGGGATTCATCTCTTTCGAGGTACCGGCTTGAGACATGAAACGTGAAACTCCTGATGTGTTGACGGCGGCCGTCGACGACGGCCTCGCGAAGAGGTTGCGGCTCAAAGCCATCCGCCACGGCAACCGTGATCGGACAGTCTCCTGCCGGTTCATGTGATGCTGGATCTTGAGCCGCCGTGATGGGCCGTAGCCCGCCAACCAAATTTGGAGCACCCCGAGGGGCGCTTCCTATCGGCCGATCTTCCTCTTGATCAATCCGACAGCGGCTTCGAATGCCGCCTCTATATCCAAGTCCGAGGTTTCGAGCAAGTCGGCGTCGGCGGCGGGCCGCATGGGCGAGCTGGAACGGCCCGCATCACGGGCGTCGCGGCGCTCTATATCGGCCAGAACGCCTTCGAACGTGACGGGCTCCGCTTGGGCCTGGCGCTCCAGGAACCGGCGCTTCGCGCGCACCTCGGGCCGGGCGGTGACGTAGATCTTGGCGTCGGCCTGCGGGCACACGACGGTTCCGATATCGCGTCCGTCGAGGACGGCTCCGCCCGCCTGGGCTGCGAAGGCGCGCTGATAGTCGAGAAGGGCTGCACGCACCTGCGCCATGCTGGCGACGATCGAGGCCGCCTCGCCCGCACCCGGCGTGCGCAGGTCGGGATCGGCGAGCGATGCGGGATTAAGGCCGCGCGCCAGCGCCAGCGCCGCCCAGGCGTCGGCTAGCCTGAAACCGCGCCCGGCGACGTCGCGGGCAACCGCGCGATAGAGCAGCCCGGTGTCGAGGCATGGCAATCCCAGGTGCTCGGCGACGAGCCTGGCAAGCGTGCCCTTGCCGGAGGCGGCGGGGCCGTCGATCGCAATGATCATGGCGCCCCCGCGGGGTCGAAGGTCGCGCCTAGTCCTTCCATGAGCGCGCGGAAGCCGGGAAAGCTCGTCGCCACCATCGTCGTGTCGTCGACGGTGACGGGCCGCTCGGCGGCGAGCCCCAGGATCAGGAAGGCCATGGCCATGCGGTGATCGAGGTGGGTCGCGACCGTGCCGCCGCCCGGCACGCGCTGCGCCCCCGCGACGGCGAGCGTGTCGCCCTCGGCCTTGGCCGCGACGCCGTTGGCAAGGAGACCGGCGACGGTCGCCGCCAGGCGGTCGCTCTCCTTCACCTTGAGCTCGGCCAGACCCTGCATGCGCGTTGCACCGGCGGCAAAGGCCGCGACCACCGCCAGGATGGGATACTCGTCGATCATGCTGGGGGCGCGATCTCCGGGCACCGACACGCCCTTGAGCTTGGAGTGGCGCACGCGAATGTCGGCGACGGGCTCGCCGCCCATCTCGCGCGCGTTGAGAAAAGCGACGTCGCCGCCCATTTCCCGCACCGTGAGATAGAAGCCGGTGCGCGTCGGATTGACGAGCACGCCCTCAATCGTAACGTCAGAGCCCGGCACCAGGAGCGCCGCAGCCGCAATGAAGGCAGCCGAGCTCGGGTCGCCCGGCACAGTCACGTCCCGGGCGGTCAGCTCCGCTTCGCCCGCAACCGTGATGCGCGTCTTGCCGTTGGCGACCTCGGTACGCACATCGGCGCCGAAAAACCTGAACATGCGCTCGGTGTGATCGCGCGTCGGATCGGTCTCGATCACGCTCGTCTCGCCGGCCGCGTGCAGCCCCGCGATGAGGACCGCACTCTTGACCTGCGCGGAGGGAACGGGGAGCTCGTAGTCGATGGGAACGAGGCGCGCGGTGCCGCGCACGGTGAGCGGCAGCCTGTCGCGGCTCTCCTCCACCTCGAGGCCCATCTGCTGCAAGGGTGCCAGCACCCGGCCCATCGGACGGCGGCTGAGCGAGGCATCGCCCGCAAGGCGCACCGTCATGTCGTGGCCGGCGATCACGCCCAGCATCAGCCGGGCACCCGTCCCCGAATTGCCGAAGTCCAAGGGCGCCTGCGGCTGGCGCAGGCCGCCGACGCCGCGGCCTTTGACGTGCCAGTCCTCGCCCACCTTCTCGACCGGCGCGCCCAGCGCTTGCAGCGCGTGCGCGGTGTTGAGGACGTCCTCGGCCGCGAGCAGGCCCGCAATCTTGGTGGTGCCGCAGCTCAAGCCCGCGAGGATCAGCGCGCGGTGCGAGATCGACTTGTCGCCCGGCACGCGGACCCGCCCGGTGAGCGGGCCGCCGGCAGTTGCGGCCAAGGGTCGAAGGACGAGTTCGGTCTGGGAAGGCACCGCGTCTCTAAGGCTCCAGCGCGCGGCGGGCCCCGCGCCGGCTCGGGTTTTGTGCATAGAGCCGACGCGCCGCCGCCCTGTCAACGCCGCATGGCCTCGCCGGAACGGGATGGGCCCGCTTTGCTTTTGACAAGGCTTTTGACATGGTGGAGTCCTTGTGGCAGATCGCGACGAATTCCCTCCTCTATTCAGGGTTGGCTCAATGGCAACCAAGCAAGACCGCGGGACGAAGCGCACCTGCCAGAACGCCGAGTGCGGCGCCCGCTTCTACGACCTGAACCACAAGCCGATCGTTTGCTCGGTCTGCGGCTCGGCCTACGTGATCGCGTCGTCGCCGGCGGCCGCCGCGGCGGCGGAGGAAAAGGCCGCGCGCAAGCCCAAGAAGGAAGAGTTCGTCAAGGCGCCCGTCGCCAAGGAAGAGGGCGAGGACGAGCTCGCCGAGGTCGAGACCGACGATACGGTCGCCGACGACGAGGATGAGACCTTCCTCGAGGAAGAGGAGGAGGAGGGCGGGGACGTGAAGAACATCATCGGCGGCCCCGTCGCCGAGGGCGACGAGGAACCCTGAGCGATCCTCGCCGGGCGCCCATTTGGCTGAGGCGCCGCAGCGCTGCCTCGATAACTTCGTCCTTGCAGTTTGCGGCCGGAGGCCCTAATCAGGCCCACTGTTTCGGGGGCGCTCGAGGGCGGCCTCGCTCATCGACGATCCCAACGGTCGGGGCCGTAGCTCAGTTGGGAGAGCGCGTGAATGGCATTCACGAGGTCAGCGGTTCGATCCCGCTCGGCTCCACCAACCAAATCAGACCCATACGACTAGCGCGCCGCACCAGCCGAAGGGGCAAAGCGACAAAGCGACAGCCTAGCTACAGGCTGACGCGTCGTTTTCGTGTACTCGGGCGGTTATCCATACCCAACGATCCCGGTCTCGGTATCCCGCTACGGCCGCAGGTTCGAGCCCGGGACTATTGGTCGGCCCGTGAGCAGGGCGTCGGTATTAGACCACTTTCAAGTTTACAGCGGCCACCTTGCCGTTGCGTCCGGTCTCAGTATCGAAAGTTACCTTCTGGTTTTCGTTGAGCTGGCTTAACCCGGCTTGTTCGACAGCGCTGATATGCACGAACACGTCGTTGCCGCCGCCCTCAGGCTGGATGAAGCCGAAGCCTTTTTGAGAATTGAACCACTTCACTGTACCCTGCTGTGCCACCGGAGTGTCCTCTTAGTTGAGATGCTCTACGGAGCATAGTTATCCCGACCTAGACGGGCTGTCACGCAATTCGAGCGCCGCGCCATCACCACCCCAACAGAACTAGGCTCGAGTTTGAACCTAAACAGGCAGGTTAGGCCACGGCGTGCCCTGCCACCGCAGCTAGGCGCCGGCCGGCGGCCTCAAGGGTACCTTCGGACTTGCGGAAGATCCGTCTCGTTTCTCGATTGCTTGCCGCCAAGTTGGGCCGGTATCTACTGAGTTGGCCACCCTGCCGTCCGACACGTAAGGACGCGCAACACGCTCGTCTACGGGTGATGAGCTTGCGAGGGGTCATCGGGTCGGAATTCTATTCGACAATCGTCCGATTGCAGGCCGCTTTGCCGCATCGTGCCGCTCTTCCGTCCCATTTTGGGTGAGACTGGCGTCTTCGAGTAGCTTTAGTGAGTATACAACATGCTTCGCACGAATGAGCCGGAGGGTCCCAACATCCTTGAACTCATGGGGATCGTTTGCGACGAATTCCTGGCGCCAGCTTCAGGAAGCGTCCCCTGCAATTGCGGGAGAGCCGACCATCCGGCGCCAGATGGCCCAGCAGGTTTTGACGGCTGTGGTGGAAGGTGAACGCGATCCACGACGACTAATGTCCGTCGCTCTCAATGTTTCGTCGGCTGACGCGGCACATTTCAGCTAGCTCTGTGAACGAACGTCGACTCGGCAGACTAGCCCGCGCCCCGCCCGTCAAGCTGCGCGAGCGCATCCACCTGCGCATCGCGCCAGCGAACGACGAACTCGAGCGGAATGGCGATCGACCAGTGCACGCCCCCGGCGGGAAACTCGTAGACGACGGACGCACTCAAGGCTTGCGCGGCGACGCGCCCGATGACGACGTGACCGAAACCCTTGCTCTCGGGTTGCTTGACCAAAGGCCCGCCCCGCTCCGACCAATCGATGACCAGGCGCCGCTGGCCCTCCTCGTCGAGCTCGAATGACCATGTCGCGCGCACCCGCCCGGCAGGCGTCGACAACGCGCCGTACTTGGCCGCGTTGGTCGCAAGCTCATGCAGGGCCAATCCCAAATTCTGCGCGGCGGTCGCGTTGACGAAAACCTTGGGCCCGGAGCATTCGAGCGCCTCGGCGCTGGAGCCGACGAATGGTTGCAGCACGGCGCGGATGAGCTCCTCGAGCGAAGCGCCGGCCCAATCCTCGGCGACAAGCAGATCGTGCGAGGCCGACAGGCTCTGCAGGCGTTCGATCAATTGCGACTGGAGAGCAGCGACATCCTTGGTCGAGCGCGCGGTCTGCCGGACCATGGCCATGATGACCGCGAGCAGATTCTTGGTGCGATGCGACAGCTCGCGCATCACCACGCGCAAGTGCTTCTCCACGCGCTTTTGCTCTCTCATGTCGCGCAGGATGGCCGAGAACCCGATTATGCGCCCATCGGGGCGCCGCATGGGGGCGGCGTTGATCGCCACGTCGATAAGGGTGCCGTCCTTGCGCCGGCGCACGGTGTCGCGCAACACGTGCTCTCCGTGCAACAAGTGCTGGTACTTTTCCTCAAACTCCTGATCAGCATCCTCCGCAAAGATGATCCGCTCGGACGTGCCGACGATTTCATCGGCGCTGTAGCCGAACATTTTCTCCGCCCCGGGATTCCACGACTGCACGACGCCTTCGCTCGACATCGAGATGATGGCGTCAGCCGACGTGGCGACGATCGTGGCGAGCTGGGCGTTGCGCTCGGACTCCTTGCGATGCTCGGTGATGTCGGTGTTGGTTCCGAACCAGAGGACGACCTTGCCGCTCTCGTCGCGAATGGGAAGCGCGCGCGAGAGAAACCAGCGATAGACGCCGTCGTGCCTGCGCAGGGGAAACGTGTCCTCCCAGTCGTCACCCGACTGGAAGCATTTGGAGATCTTTTCCACGACGCGATCGACGTGGTCGGGATGATGCACCTTGCGCCAGCCCCACCCCTCCATCTCTTCAAGCGTCGTGCCCGGTATAGTCGAACCAGCGTTTATTGTACCAGGTGATGGAGCCCGTGGCGTCCGCCATCCAGGCGAACTGCGCGATGTTGTCGGCAAGGGTGCGGAAGCGCGATTCGCTTTCGCGCTGCGCTTTTTCCGCACAGACCCACGGAGTCGTATCGACGACGACCGCGAGAATACCGGCCGGCGCGCCGGTATCATCATTCACCGGGCTGTAGTCGAGATTGAACCAGGCATCCTCGGGCGCGCCGCGGCGATCAAGAATGAAATGCTTGTCCTTGAATGACAGCGTCTCTCCAGCTAGCCCCACTTCGAGCACCCGGCGATGAAAGTCGGCGATCTCCGGCCACGCCTGCAGGACCGGCAGCCCGAGCAGGCACGGATGACGCACACCGGCGACCGCTGCGTAGGCGTCATTGTAGATCATGATGCCGTCCCGGCCCCAAAGCAGAACCATGGGTGCTGTGGAAGCCGTTACGATGTCGACGACGGTCTTCAGGCTCTGCGGCCAAGCCGCCATGGGGCCGAGCGGAGTGGCTGACCAGTCAAACGACATTATCCGCTTCGTCATTTCACGCGGTGCGGGAGACATCAGGGCGCCGTTTCATCTGGACTTGTTGTTGTCATCCTACGTAGGCCCGGCGAGGTAGGATATGTCATTTCACATAGCTGCCTGAGCTGGCCGATGGCAGAGCGGCCGCACGCGAGGCATGGCAGTCGTGTCCCTGGAACCAAGCGTTGCCCGCCACGTTCTTCAGCGAATGGTGAATCGGGTTCTGGTGAACGAGGCACACTATGGGCAATCTTCTCTATTGGGCGGTCGTATTTCTGGTCGTTGCTCTTGTTGCGGCATTCCTGGGATTTGGCGGCGTCGCCGGCGTTGCGACGGAAGGCGCGCGGATCTTGTTCTGGGTCGCCATCATCCTGGTGTTGATTTCGTTCATTGGAGGCATGCTACGCAGCCGGTGATCGAATCCGGCTATATGAAATAGATGCATTTAAGTTCAAGGTCTTATCAGTCGCCGAGCTTACACGGCACGAGATTTCATGCTAACCGGGAACCTTCTCGCAATGATGTGCGTTAAGGCGCACCGGGGCATGTCCCACGGCCGCAGAATAAGGGGAGACCATGTCGATCTCAGAGGTTATCGCACCGCAGCTGCCGTATCTGCGGCGGTTTGCGCGAGTGTTGTCGGGCAGCCAAACCAGCGGCGATGCGTACGTCGTGGCCATGCTCGAGGCGATTGCCGCCGAGCCTGCGATGTTCCCCAAGGAATTGGAGCCGAAGGTCGCGACATACCTGACGTTTCTGCGGGTCTGGAACACGGTGCGCCTCAACCTTCAGGCCGCCGAAAAACCCGAACTCCAGACCGCTCGCGGCCGCTGATCGGAAGCTCGAGGCTATAACTCCGAAGGCCCGCCAAGCGTTCCTGCTCATGGCCGTTGAAGAATTCTCCACCGCCGACGCCGCGACTATTCTTGAAACGGACGAGGCAGGCGTCAAAACGCTGGTCGACCAGGCGGCAACCGAGATCGCCGAGCAGGTCGCAACCAACGTCCTGATCATCGAGGACGAGCCGATGATCGCCATCGACCTTGCGGATCTCGTCACGGGACTGGGTCACGACGTCTGCGAGACGGCCCGCACGCACAAGGAGGCGATCGCCGCCTTCCGCAAGCATCAGCCGGGCCTGGTCCTGGCTGACATTCAGCTCGCCGACGGAAGCTCGGGCCTCGATGCGGTCAACGAGATTTTGCAGTCGTTCGATGTGCCCGTCATATTCATCACCGCATATCCCGAGCGCCTGCTGACCGGCAGCAGGCCCGAGCCGACGTTTCTCGTCAACAAACCCTTCCGGACCGAAACGGTGCAGGCCGTCATCAGTCAGGCGCTGTTTTTCGACTACAAGGCACAGCGCCCCGACGCCAAGGTTGCCTCGGCGTAGCTCCGCGCGCAGCAGCTGCTCAGTTAAGATTGTCGCCCGAGCGAAGATTGTTGCGGGCTTTGCGGCGCGCTTCGCTCGGACGCGCTTCGCTGGGACGCTTACTTTTTTCTCAAGAGGATGAGGCGACGCGGGATCGCACTGGCGCGCGTGGCGCCTCCGTTTCAGCCTCTGGCTTTGACGCCGCGTCAGCAGGGCCTGCGTCCGCGGTGAGCTCGGCCAGCTTGGCGCGGGCGCGATTGACGCGGCTCTTCACCGTGCCGACGGCGCAGCCCGATACGCTTGCTGCCTCTTCGTAGGAAAATCCTTCCGCACCGACCAGGATGACGGCCTCGCGCTGATCGGGGGGAAGCTGCAGCAGGGCGCGATTGAGGTCGGCGAGATCGAGATGGCCTTGCTGCTCGGGCGGAACGGACAGTCTCGCCGCGAGCTGACCGTCGCTGTCGGCGACCTCGCGCTTGGTCTTGCGCAGCTCGGAGAAGTAGGCGTTGCGCAGAATAGTGAACAGCCAAGCCTTGAGATTGGTGCCTTCCTGATACGAATCGAGGTGGTGCCAGGCCTTTACCAGGGCCTCCTGCACGAGATCGTCGGCGCGATCGCGATTGCCGCACAGCGAGATTGCGAAGGCTCGCATGTTCGGAATCGCCGCAACCAGCTCGTCGCGGAGGGGACTGTCGTGCACCGGACCGGTCACTGACCGTTCTCCTCCTGGCTAGTCTTGTCTGACTTGGCTTGGTGGGCAACAGGGCCCTCTTCCGCCCCAAGCTTCTTGACCAGCTGCGCGATCGCGTCGGGAATCGGTGCGTTGAGGAGCTCGCCGTAGGCAGCGCGTAGCTGCTTGCCGAGGATACCGGGCAGAACATCTGCATCCGGCGCGCGGACGCGGAAGGGGTCTTGCACCGGTTTCACTGTTTCTGCCTTTCGAACTGCTTCGGTGGGACGTGCTGCACCTGCGTCCCCTAAATCTTGAATGCGCCGTTGGGTCTCGTCGCGCGGCTTTCCCCCCGGTGCCTTCTTGTCGTCGGACATTAAGCGCCCCTCCCACCTGCCGTTTGGCCCTTCCGCGCGACCATGGGCTTTGGGCAGTGAATCATTGAAACATTGCCTTCAGAATCGTCTGCGCCCCAGGGTTATCCGTGCAACCTTATCATTTGGCTCTTAGGGCTCAACAACGCCCACAGCGCCGGAAGGTTCCGGCGCCGTGGCGAATTTTTTTTGGGGCCGCTACGGGCCCGGCGGAAACGGGCCCGCGATCGGGGCAAATCGCCTCAAATCACGGGCCCTTGTGCGGCCTTTGGGGGGAATCGGCCGTCGACTAAAGGGCTGCGGCGTTACCAGCGGCCCATGGCGTCGTCGACCTGCTTGCGAACCGCATCCTTGGCGATGCCGTAGCGCTCTTGGATCTTGCCCTCGAGCTGCTCGCGGTTGCCGTTAATCTGATCGATCTCATCGTCCGTGAGCTTGCCCCACTGCTCCTTAACTTTACCCTTGAACTGCTTCCAGTTCCCGCTGACACGGTCCCAATCCATCGTAGCCTCCTTCGGTTGCGAGTGTGATCGCCTTGAAAACGGTCACGCCGTGGGAAAGGTTCCAGCCTCACTTGCGGGGCCGCGGACGGGCTTTCGTCATTGGTCCAGATCCTGCCGGATCACGGGCGCCGGATCTCCGCGTCGTCTTTTACGGACCACTTGCGGATTTTGCGGGCCAACTGCGGAACTTCCTCGTTGCCTCAGCGTTTAACCCTGTCGTTTCGAGAGCAATCTCGCGCGGAGATGGGCCGTGTCGACTGCGTCAGTGCTAATTTTCGCAACAGGAAGACACTGCGTCCATGCTTGAGCGGATCCGGCAGCACACTTGGTCGATCCAGGCTCAATTCCTGCTCTACAGTCTGGCACTTCTGCTCCCTGCGCTCATATTCAGCGGATTGATGATCCTGAGATCTGCGTCCTTCGAGCGCGAAGGCATGGAACGCGAGATAAAGGATGCCGTACGGTCGGTTGCCGTCGCCATCGATCGCGAGCTCGCCGCGACGACGACCACGCTGAAGGCGCTGGCGTCGTCTCCGTCCTTGGCGCAAGGCGACCTTAAGGCGTTCTACGACCAGGCGATGGCGGCGCAAGAAGTCGGCGGCGATCATTTCTTTCTGACCGACACGACCGGTAAGCAGCTGCTCAACACGCGGGCGCCCTGGGGCGCGCCGCTGCCGGAGCGCTCCGCCAACGATTGGAAAGAGGTGGTCGAGTCGGGCAAGCCGCAGGTTTCCAATCTCTATCAAGGGATCATGGCGCAAGGCCCCGCCGTCAGCAGCAGCGTGCCCATCAAGAAGCGGAACAAGACCGTCTACGTCCTGAGCGCCTCCATCACGACCGAGCGGATCGACGAAATCCTGAAACGGGAAAAGCTCGATAAGGGCTGGATCGCGGCCGTTGTGGACCGCCGCGCCGTCATCATTGCGCGTTCGCAGGATGCGCAGAAGTACGTGGGGCAGGTGATCAGCAAGGATCTGTGGCAAGACGCTCAGGAGCATGCCGGACTTTGGCGCACGACCGATGCGGACGGCGTGTCGGTGCTGCGCGCGAGCACCTATTCGCAGCAATCGGGCTGGCTCGTCTCGACCACCGTGCCGGTTGCGATCGCAAATCAGCCGATCGTTCGCTCCTGGGGGCTGGTCGCGACGCTCGCCCTCAGTTTCGGCCTGCTGTCCGCGCTACTCGCCTATTTGTTCGGGCGCAAGATTTCCGATCCGATCCGGCAACTGGTCGATGGTGCGGCCGCGCTTGGCCGCGGCGAGTTGGCCAAGCCCATCAAATCGTCGATCCTCGAGGTGTGTGCGGTGGGCGAGGCGCTGGCACGTGCCTCCGAGACGCGCCGTACCATGGAGACGTCGCTGCGCGAGGGCGAGGACCGGCTGCGCCTCGCGCTCGCCTCCGCCGATACCGGCACGTGGGACTGGGATCTGGCGACGGGCACGCTCACCTGGGATCAGCGCATGCGCGAGTTGTGGGGGCTTGCCGCCGATGACGCCATCACCGTCGACACGTATCTATCCGGCCTGCACGCGCAAGACCGCGAGCAGACGCTCGCCGCCGTCGAGAAGGCACAAGATCCAGCCGACCCGATCGAATACGACGTGGAGCACAGGGTGAAGGGCGCACGCGACGGCGTGGAACGCTGGGTCGCCGCAAAGGGCAGAGCCCATTTCAACAACGGTGCGCCGGCGCGCATGACCGGGACGGCGCGCGACATTACCGAGCGCAGGGAGCGGGAGGAGCACATTCACCTGCTGATGCGCGAGATCACGCATCGCTCCAAGAACCTGCTCGCGGTGATCCAGGCCATGGCGCGCCAGAGCAAGGTCGGCAGCAAGACGGTCGCCGACTTCGAGGCGCGGTTCTCAGGACGCCTGCAGGCGCTTGCCGCCTCGCACGATCTGCTGGTTCAGCGCGACTGGCACGGCGTCTCGATGGTGGACCTCGTGAAATCGCAGCTCGGGCACTATCTCGATCAGCATGCGAGCCAGATCGAAATCTCGGGTCAAAAGATGATCGTGACGCCAGAGGCAGCACAGAATATCGGTCTCGCCGTCCATGAGTTGTCGACAAACGCGGCAAAGTACGGCGCACTTTCCGTGCCGCAGGGCCAGGTGACGGTGCGTTGGATGTGCACGGGTGACACCGCCGAAGAGGCTCGCTTCCATATGATCTGGGTCGAGCGGGGCGGCCCCGAGGTCGCAGCTCCCTCCCATAAGGGCTTCGGCCACGTCGTGATGGAGCAGCTTGCAGCGCGCGCCCTGCAGGGGGAGGCGACACTCGCTTTCAAGCCCGAGGGCGTTCGTTGGACGCTGGAAATGCCGGCCAGTCACATCCTCTGGGAGGACACGCAGGCCGGAGCCTCGCAGGCGTCGGTACAGCCCGCGAACACTTAGGGAACCATCCCGCCGGTCCGGGGTTGACCCCCACAGACCATTTACAGCGGGATTTTCGACGTGACGCCCACGAGCAAGGAGATCATTCAGATCATCGGACGCCGGCTACGCAACGAGGATGACCTCGGGCTGTCGCGGTCGCTGCCCGAGGCGATCGGGGCAAGCTTGGAGCGCCTGCGGAGCATTGACCGGCGCGAAACCGCCGGCGGCCAAGCGCCCGGTGCACGCAGGATTTGGCCGGCAGACCTGTCATCCTCGGGGGCCGTCTCAGCCGACTGAGCCGCGCCGACGGAAACTCTGCTAGAACCCTTTCTCTTACCACGGGTTTGATGCCCCCTATCCGAGACAGCAAGAAACAATCGATGCCAAAGACCGAAGCCGCGGCACGCCCGATGGCGGACCCCAAGGCCGCCGCGCGACGGCAGATTCCTTGCGAGCTGTGCCCGCTGCGGAAATTGAAAATTTTTCGACCCTTCACGCCGGAAGAGCTGGCGTTCGTCGCGACATTCAAGACCGGCGAGCTGACGGTCGAGGCCGGCTCGATGCTGTACCTCGAGGGCACGAGCAGCGCTCATCTTTACACGGTGCTTTCCGGCTGGGCCTTCCGCTACAAAATGCTGCCCGACGGCCGCCGGCAGATTCTCAACTACTGCTCGCCCGGCGATTTCATCGGTCTGCAGGGCTCCGTCATGCATGAAATGCAGCATTCCATCGAAGCCCTGTCGGACATGGTGCTGTGCGTCTTTCAGCGCGAGGGCCTCTGGCGCCTATTCGAAACGCACGCGGGATTATCGTTCGACGTCACGTGGCTCGCCGCGCGCTCGGAGCAGATCGTGGATCAGCAGCTGCTGTCGGTCGGCCGGCGCAGTGCGATCGAGCGCTGCGCCCATCTCCTCTTGCACCTGGCGCAGCGGGTGGAATGCGTCGGTCTGCTCAAAGCCCCCGATAAGGTCCGGATCCCGATTACGCAGCAGCACATCGCCGACACGCTCGGCCTGTCGCTCGTCCACACCAACAGGACGCTCGGCCGGCTCATCCGCGACCGGATCATCCGCTGGAGGGAGCAGGAGTTCGAAATTCTCAATCGCAAGCGGTTGGCAGAGCTTGCAGGCGATGAGGGATCCGACCTGGCGGTTCGTCCGTTGCTCTAGCCGGCGCTTTCGCGGCCAAGGCAAATCGCGAGCGCGCGGGTGAGCGTATCTAGGGTGTAGGGCTTGTGCGCGATCTCAACGCCGGAGAACTGGTCCGGCACAGGGTCGCCGGAACCGTAGCCGGTCGTGAATATGAACGGTATCGACCGCCGCGCGAGCTCCTCGGCGATCGCAAACGACGTCGAGGCGCCGAGATTGATATCGAGCACGGCAACGTTGGGCGAGGCGGATGCGAGCCAGGCAAGCGCCGTTTGCATCGACGTGAAGTTCTCGACCGTCGCGGCACCGAGCTCGCGCAGCATCATCTCGGTGTCGAGAGCGATCAGCGTCTGATCCTCGACCAGGAGCACACCCATGCTCTTCAGCATGTGCGCGGGGGCCGCGACGACCGTTGCTGGCGCCGCGCCGTCATCCTTGATTGGAAAGGCATGTCGGACATGGGCCACGCACTCGGTTTCTTGACACGTTGGCAACGAGATCCCTCGCTCGATTTGAGCAAACGCGACCAAACCGGAATGCCGGCTGGTGAGACCTGCACCCTTAGGGCAAGCGCGGGGATCTCGCGATGTCATTTGATGCACTTCTGGCAGATCGCGGCGGCGCGGGCCCGTTTCGTCGAGGGATTCCCGGCTTCGCACGCGCAGCCCCGCACCGTGCACGTTTACGTGACAGGGCGGATAAACAGAAAAAGCCAGGGGGAAACCCTGGCTTTTCCAATTCCGGACTGCGGTAGAGCTATGCCGCTTCTTTGTTCAACTTGCTCTCGGCGATCTTCGTGAGCTTGGAGTCGGCGGCGTGCTCCTCCTTCAAGGTGGCCGCGAGCAGCTTCACGGCGTCTTTGTGCCCGAGAAGCTCGCCCCAGGAAACAAGCGTTCCATAGCGCGTGATCTCGTAGTGCTCGACGGCCTGCGCGGCGGCGATCATCGCAGCGTCGCGCGTGTCGGCGTCCTTGATCTCGCCCATGAGCTCCTTGGCCTCCTCGAGAATGCCCTCAATCGCCGGGCACTCCTCGCCCTCGGCCTTCTCGCCGATCAGCTTGAAAACCTGATCGAGCCGGGAAATCTGCTCCTTGGTCTCCTCCAGATGGGCCTCGAAAGCCCGCGCCAAGTCCTTGGAATCTGCCGCCTTGACCATTTTCGGCAGCGCTTTGACGATTTGGCGCTCGGCGAAATAGATGTCCTTGAGCGTGTGGACGAAAAGATCGTTGAGGTTGTTGATCTTCATCGGGCGGTCTCCTGCAGGGGTTTGGAGCCCCCACAACGCGGCCCTTCATGGGTTGGTTCCGCTGAACCCGGGCGGCGAACTGCTGCCTGCGGCGGCATGCTGACCATGATATGGCCCCGTTTTATTGTTTTTCTTGACCGGCTTAGCCTGCGTAGAGTCAAATGGCGTTTCTCACGATTTTGCGAGCGCGCGCACGTCAGGCCTTCCGAAAAAGCCGACAAGCCCGTATGTGCGGCCAAGGTTCGATGTCCTGGTGAGCATGGACATCGCTGCGAACCGCTGAAGTGGAGGATGAAATGGGTGCGATTATGATCCGCTGTCCGACCACGAGCCAGTTGGTCCCGGTCGGCATCGACACGGACACCGAATTCATTCAACGGCCTGCCCAATGTTGCTGCCACGCCCGTTCGCTGTCCGTCGTGCGGGCAGGAGCACGCGTGGTCAATGGCCGACGCCGTCCTCGAGACGACAGGCCGGGCCGCTGCCCGCAAGTAGCTCAACTAAGGGCCGCGTCGGCGGACGCCCTCGCGCGCGCCGCTCTTTCAGTCTCTGCAAATCCGGGAACTGATCCCGCGAACTGGCGTTAACCTCGGGATCACTCGAAAGAGCAGAGATCTAGAGGAGAATAAGAATGTCTTGGTTGAGAATTCTGACTGTTGTTGCGGCGACGGCCTTGATGGGCGCGATGGCGCTCCCCGCCGGCGCGGCTCCGTTGGGTGCCGGCGCGGCGAAGTCTGTGGCGTCAACTGAATCCGCGACCACGCAGGTCCATTACCGCAGCTATCGGCATTGCCATCGGCGTCACGGACGCCGGTACTGCCACGGGCATCATCGCGCCTATCGCTCCTACGGCTGGCCCGGCATCGGCCTCTACTTCGGTACCGGACGGCGTCATCATGGTGGCCATCACGGTCATCACGGCCATCATCGCGGCAGAATGCATCACTAGCTAACGCCGCGCGATTAAATGGAACGGCCGGCCGCACGACATGTGCAGCCGGCCGTCTCATTTCCGGTTTGTCGCCACAGAGTATGTCGCGCAACCGACGCAAAAAGTGGAACCCCCGTCTCTCTTAATCGTTTGTCAGCCAGTTGCCCGCATCGGGCAGCACACGACGACGCCGATCAATGAACAGCGCTTTCCAGCGCGACGATCGGCGAGGGAGAGTCACTCAACAACACAAGGAAGTAGCATCATGAAAAAGTTTCTCACAGCCGCGTCCCTCGTTGTCCTGATGGCCGTTCCGGCCGTCGCGCAGGACACCACCCTGCCGAAAACTGGAACGATGCCGGCGGCGACGGATGACATGGGTGCCGCCACGAAGGCCACCATGGCCGGCCAGGTTTCGGCTTCCGAGCTCCTGAACAAGGCCGTGAAGAACAGCGCCAACGAGTCCGTTGGCGACATCAATGACCTGCGCATCGACAGCAACGGCAAGATTGCCGCGGTCATCGTCGGCGTCGGCGGCTTCCTGGGCATGGGCGAGAAGGACGTCGCGCTGCCCTACGATCAGCTGGCGCTCACCCGCGATGCCGACGGCGGCCTCATCGTCACGGCCAAGGTGACGAAGGAAAGCCTGCAGGCGGCTCCCGAGTGGAAGAAGCCGGAAGACCGCTCATAAGGCGCAGCGCATAACAAGAAACAATTCTGCATTTGCCTGGCGGCCCGGACCCAGTTCGGGCCGCCATTTTTTGCACGTGTGCGCCTTGAGTTTCCGCGACGCACCGGAACATTTCCAAGGGATTGCGCGTTTACGCCCTTTGGGAGGATCACAGCAATGCATGAGAAAGCGGAAGTCCTGACCACGACCAGAGTCGCGGCAGGCATCCCCTCGTCGCCTCAATCTGCGCGTTCTCGTGATGTCGATGATTGCGCTCGTCGTGATAGGAGCGGCCCTTTATTTCGTCGTCTATCAGTATCCCAACAGCGCAATCGGCGTACCCGACGAGCCCGCGGCGACGGACACGCAGCCGGTTGGCCCCTAGGCCGCACATAAATTCCGGCGATGACAACACGAAGACCGAGTAAGAGCCTGCTTCCTAAGCGGCGCTCATAAGCAGTAGTCTAAGGGGCAGGCGCCGGCGGTGCCTGTCCCTTTTGCAGGCGAGACAGACCCGGAGACGGCGTGAGGCGAAAAGGACGAGCGCTACTCTACCTGCGCGGTGTCATGATCTTCCTGGCACTGCTGCTGCCGATGATCTCGCTGCTGCCGCTCGGGTGGCTGTGGCTCTGGCAAAAAGGTTATGCGCTCTACTGGCTGGCAGGCGCGTTCACCCTCAGCATCTTCGGCTACCTGCTGCAGGCTCGCGCTCTGCACAAGAGCGTCACTGAAACGGCCAAGACCCACCTGATCGAGGACGCCGAGGCGGTTCCGCCCGACCCCGGCTGGACGGCGCGCGAGCAGGCGGCTTGGGCAGCCGTCGAGGCCGTCGCCGCGGACGTGCGCACGGCAGAGCTCACCGATCGCGACAAGGTGCTCAATCTCGGCCTGCGCACGATCGAGACCGTCGCGCGCCAGATCCACCCCGAAGACCGCAACCCGCTGTGGAAGTTCACGATCCCGGAGGCGCTGGCACTCGTCGAACGCGTCAGCGCCGACCTGCGCCCCTTCGTGGTCGACAACATTCCGTTGGGCGATCAGCTGACGGTCGGACAGGTTCTCAAGTTCTACCAATGGCGCTCCGCGATCGGCATGGCCGAGAAAGCCTACGACATCTGGCGGCTCATTCGCCTGATGAACCCCGTGACCGCGGCGGCGCAGGAAGCGCGCGAGCAGATAACCAAGCGCCTTTACGCAACCGTGCGCGACCAGGTTGCAAGGCAACTGGCGCAAGGCTACGTGCGCGAAGTGGGGCGCGCGGCAATCGATCTCTACGGCGGTCGCTTGCGGGTCTCGGCTGCCGATCTTGCCGGCCATGTCAGCGCCTCGACGCTGCGCGACCGCAGCCTCGGCAAGTCCGTGGCCGAGCCCTTGCGCATTCTCGTCGCGGGCAACGCGGGATCGGGCAAGTCGAGCATCGTGCATGCGATCGCAAGCGAGGTCGGCACGCCTATCCACGAGCTGCCGCCGACGCAGAAGTTCGTGGCGCATGAGCTGGAATTGGAAGGGCTTGCAAGCGCGCTCGTGATCGACAGCCCCAGCGTCGGCGCGTCGGCCAAGGAACAGCGCCGGTTCGCCGACAAGGCTGGAGAGTGCGACCTGATCCTGTGGGCGATCGATGCCACCTCGGACGCCGACGCCAAAGCGCGCGATACCGTCACAGCGATCCGCAAATACTTCTCCGACCGCCCGCACCGGCGCCAGCCGCCCATTCTCGTGGCGCTGACGCACGTCGACCTGCTTGGCGCAGGCGACAAGGACCCTCGCGTCCGCGAAGAGATCCTACAAATCGCCGAGCTGCTCGGCGTCACGGCGTCCGATGTCGTACCCGTCAGCGTCGGCGCCGGCCACGAGCCAGAGAATATCCAGCTGCTGCTGCAGCGGATCGCCGCGCGCGAGCCGCAGGCCAGGCAGGCCCAGCTTCTCCGCCTCATGGAGGATGCCGCGCCGCGCTTGAGCGCGAGCCGGTTGGGGCGCCAAGCCTCAAGCGTGCTGGTTTCGGCGGCGCGCGCCGTGACGCCGTCCTATTTCAAGAGATGGACGGGGCAAGAGCCGCGCAAATAGCCGTCACGAGGCCGCGGCCGCCTCGCTCGCGTCGTGATCGGCCTCATCGGAATTTGCCGCCCGCGCCGCCTGCAGACAAAAGCCCAGCGCATCGCGTATGGACGGCGCGACCGCATCGACCGCGACGCTGTCGATGATGGTCTTGTCGCTCGCGTCCTCGGGATCGAGCTTCCAGAAGCCGCCGAGCAGCGTCGCGTTCGGCGCCGACCGGCGCAAGCGGCGCACCAGGAAGCGGACGTGGGCGCTGCGCTCCCTCACGTCGAGCGCGGAGATGCACACGAGGCGCGCACCGTCCAGGTTCAGGCTTCGCAACGCGCCATGCTTGACCTCGATCGGCCCAAGCACTTTCGCCCCTAGACCGCACTTCGTCAGTAGCTGCGCCAAGATGAGCGCCGCAGTCTCATCGAGCGCAGTGCGGCTCGCGACGCAGACGATCGCGTTTTCGCTTTGCCACTCGGGCGGGATAAATTCGGGCGCGATGAGATCGGCAGCGTCGTATTCGTCGTCCTCCTCGTCGTCCTCTTCGGTTGGGTCGATGAGCGACCCGGTGTCGTTGGCTGCCTCGGACTCTTCCGTCGCAGCCTTGCCCTTCTTCTTTTTCTTCGGCAACAGGTCGTAGTCGGACAACGTGTCGATGACCACCTCGGCCGTCTCATGCAGCTCGGGCAGGCGCTCGAGCTCGAGCGTGCCGCGATCGGCATCTGCTTGGGCGAGCCGCAATCCCTCTATGACGACGTCGTCGTAATAGGTGACGAGCGGCACCGTCTTGAGCATCTTCTCCGCCTGCTCGACGGCTTCCGCCGGATCGCCGGCAAGCATGCGCTGATAGAAGCGCTCGGGCGGCTCCAGGGGCGGCGCATCACCGAGCAGCACGTGCAGGAACCCGAGGCGCTCCACGTGGCGCCCGAGCACGACCAGCACGACGGTGAGCGGAATGGCGAGGATCAGGCCGATCGGTCCCCACAGCAGCGTCCAAAACGCTGCCGACAGGATAATCGCGAGCGGCGACAGACCCGTCCTGTTGCCCTGAACCACGGGCTCGATCATGTTGCCCATCACGAGCTCGCCGACGACGAAAAGCGCCAGCGTCTCGCCGAACATCGTCCATCCCTGGTCGACAGCTGCGGCCAGCACCAAGGGAAGTATAGCCGCAATAAACGAGCCGACGAACGGCACGAACCGCATCAGCATGGCAAGGACGCCCCAGAGCATGGGGCTTGGCACGCCGATCAGCCACAGGGCGCCGCCGATCAGGACGCCGTAGGCCGCATTGATGGCCGTGAAGGTGAGAAAATACTGGCTGAGGCGGTGGCCCGCATCGTCCATCGCAGCGGTTGATTTCTCGAGATCGTGCGATCCGAGCAGCCGGATGGCGCGATCGCGCACGTCCACGCGCTGCAGCAGCAGGAACACCACGAACAAGATGACCACGCCGGCGGTTGCCAGCGGCGCGATGATGACGCCGATGACGCTCTGCATCTGGTCGAGCGGGGTGGCAGCGGGTGCGTGCACCTCGACGGGGACCGGACGCTTCGCTGGACCTTCGATCGGGGCGCCGAAGGGGGACCTGGGCGTCGGCGCTGCCTGCGGGGCATCGCTCGCCGCGCCGTCGCTGGGCTTGTCGAGCTCCTGGCGCAGATCCTTGAGCGTCTCGCTAGCGCGCTCGATGGCGCCGCCGCGGCCCGAAGTGGCATCCTTCAGCGATTTCACCTTGTCCTTGAGCACCAGCTGGTAGCGCGGAATCTCCTGCGTCAGGCTGGCGACCTGCTGCGTGATGAGTGCACCGATGCCGAATATGCAGCCGAACGCGAAGACCACGACGAGAAAGACGGCGGGTCCATTCGAGACGCCGATGCGCCTCAACACGCGAACGGGGAGAGCGAGGATGAAGGACAGAATGACGGCGAGGGCCAGGGGAACGAACACCGCCTGGCCGAAGTAGAGCGCCGCGACGATCATAAAGCCGAGGACCGCGAGCTCGACCGCGGAGCCGGGAACTGCCGGCGCAACGACGCGCCCAGCGTCCGGTGCGGCCGATTTCAGCGTGGCCATGACGATCCCTCAACCCACGGCGCGCCCAACTGTGCGCGCCTCATGTTCACCGCTTCAACCGGCGGGCGGCACCGAGACCGAAGAGGAACGCCGCCCCCACGACCTGCAGGGCGCCGAAATAATCGACGGCCTCCTTCGCCTCGTCATCGACGACAGCGACAGTCGTGGCGACGGGCGACTGCCGCTTCTTGCTGGCGCGCTCGATCTGGTCGATCAGCGAGGGCATGAACATGCAGATGATGCCCACCGCCAGACACGCGATGGCGATGATGCCGGCCGCATCGCGGGCTCCGAAGTGTTGCTCCGCCACCCAGAAGGCGACGATGAGAGCAAACACCAGCCCGCTCAGCAGAAACGCCGCGGCGCCTGCCGTCCAGGTGGCGCGCCGCGCGACGTTTTCCATTGCGGTCGAAGTCGCGCGACTGGCGGCATATAAAACAGCATCGCCGATCATGATTCCCTCCCCACGGGCATTATCTCCGCGCCAAGAGCGCGAACACGAACCCAACTGCAGCTGCGATGCCCGCCGCCTGCAACGGATTGCGGCGGATGGAGAGGGTTAGCTTGTCGTATTGGTCCTGCGCGAGCGCCTGCGCCTGATCGACGGTGTCGGACAGCCTCTCTTGTGCGGCACTCGCCAGATCGCTGACGTTGGCCGAAGCGGAGGCGGCGCCCGGACGGTTGTACTGCGTGCTCATGATGGTGCTCCTTATCTCGTAAGAATGAGGCCGACGACGAAGCCGATGCCGGCGGCAATCAACGCCGACTGCGTCGGATTGCGGCGAATACTCGCTTCGACATCGCCGATCTTCTCCATGGCCTTGTCCTGCACGTCCTCGACGCTGGAGCCGAGCTGCTCGGCGGCAAGACGCTTAACCGAATCCGCAAGGCTCGCGATGTCCTCGCGCAGTGCGGTGACGTTATCGCCCACGTCGCTCGCGGCCGACCTTGACGCCCCCTGCTCGGAGGCTGGGGTCCTCGATGTGAATGTCATTGCATCCTCCTCTAGCCCCTGGGGACCTCCCCGGTGCTCAAACAACACCGCTTCAACGCCTTGGACGCCCCGAAGTTCCAACCCTGCCTGGGACCCTGGCCTGGGAACCAAGATCCTTACTCATGCGTTCTTCGGTTTGATTTCACCCGCCATCACGGTTGTCGGCGCATGCGGCCAATATCACGCCACGACCGGAGCAAAGGAGACGAGGGACATGAGCGCGCCTGTTAAGGATATGACGACCGAACGCGGCGGCTCATCCGCACCGGCAACGGGCGATGAGACGATGCTCGCCGAGCTGCGCAAGAGCGTTACCGCCATCGCCGAGGAAGTCGCCAAGGTCGCCGAGAAACGCACGCGCGCCGCGCGCCAGACGGCGCAAGACGGAACCGACGCCCTGCGCAGCAGCATTCGCCGCCAGCCCATGATCGCTCTGGGCGTCGCTACCGTCGCTGGCGCCTTGCTGGCAGTACTCGTCGTGCCGCGTAGTGCGCTGCACGCCAGGAAAACGTCGTCGTGGGGCGATTGGAGCCCACATATCCCGCATGTGACGCGCGCCGACCTCTACGACGTCGCCGACACGATCCAGCGCTCGGTTTCGCGCGCTGCGGGTGCGGTGCCGCTGCAGTCGACCTTCGAGCGCCTGATCGATGCCGTTGCGAAGGTCGAGCCCTCGGCCTCGCTCAATACCATCGTCGACAAAGCGGGGTCGTGGCTCAAGCGCGCCCAGGCGGCTGCTTCCCAGGCGAAGGACTGAACGGCGCGCTCGCGCGGCAATTCGCGTGTGCCGGCAAGGTCTTGTCTCGACTGCCCTAACACTTTTTTGCGCGGTGGCACTCGCGGCCACCGCGCAAACTCTTTTTCTGCCACGCAGCGTTGCGTTCGTCGCCGCATCGCACAAGGCGTTGCGCCCTCATTTCGCCCACGTTGTCATGTATCTACCGCTTCGAGTGTGCATGCTTACTTAGTTCCTCTCACTCGTACCTGCGTTGAGATCGATGAGCGCGCGTTTCAAATACGAAGAACTCGGCGCCCTGCAGAAGGCGGCGCTCACGCTGACCTCCCCCTTGAACTGGCGCGCCAAAGCGGGCCCCTGGATATTCGACAACGTCACCGGCGTGCGCCTGCAACTGTCGGGCGACGAGGATGCCGTGCTCCGGCAGCACGCCGCCCCGACCGTGAACGGCTCGGCCCCACCCAAACAATCGCCGCTCGACCCCGCATTCGACCGTCTCGTACTCGCCATCATGGAGAAGCGGCGCGGTTACGGGTTCGACTGGCACCGCCTTGTCCGCCAAGCGCCCCACGAGCGGGCAAGCGCGAACGGCGCGCTTTAGCAATAATTCCAGCGGACAGCGACGCGCGGCCCATTGATCGCGGGCCCCGCGAGGTTCATCATTGCTTCCGTTCCGGCTTCAGAGTGGGCTTTTTCCCATGCCTGCCGTCACACTGCGCACATTACGGCCCGACGTCGCCGCCGAGCTCAACCGGCTCGAGACGGGAGCGGCCATGCTGGAACGCGACGCCCGCAACAGCCACGCAACGCTCGTAGAGCTGGGATTTGTTTTTACCGATGTCCCATCGCCCTTCCACGCCTGGGAAACGGCACGATTCCGGGCCCTGAGGGGTATCGCGCGAACGTGGCGGACCCTGCACGCGGCGGGGACCTGGCTGGAGCGGACGGCCCGCAGCCCGCGCACCGCGACGGCACTGCGCTTGGCTCGTCGCTGTGCAATGGAAGGCGTCGCCTATGTCTTGATCGCGGGCGGCCTGCTGATCCCGTTCACGCTGGCAATACTTGTGCTCGCGCCGCCCGTTTGAGGAGCGGCACGAGCACTGGAATTTGCATCAAGGCGACGACGTTGCAGCCGGGCGAACCGTCAAGCCTGCCCCCTTGGGTGCCTCACACCTGACCCGCCGAGATCAGCTCCGGATCGAGAACGGGCATCAGCTCGGCGGTATCGTTTGAGCGGCGCACGCGCCCGTCGAACTGGGCACCTTCGGAAATAGCCAGAGTATGATGCATGATGTCGCCGTCGACCTCGCCGGTCGCATGCAGCGTCACGCTCACGGCGCGGATCGACCCGCGGACGCCGCCGTGCACCTCGATCTTCTCGGCGCAAACCATACCCTCGACGGAACCGCCGTCGGTGATGATGACTTCCTTGCCGTGAACGTTGCCGCGAACGTCGCCGTCCACCTGCAGCCGGTTCTGGGAGACGATCGTGATTTTCTCGCCAAGAAGCGTGAGATCCCGGCCGATCACCGAAGTGCCCGTTGAGGCCGACGTTGACGGCTCGAAGGCGGAGGGGGTCGATCGCAGCGGCGTGGCGCGCGCGCCATTGCCGTTTGTCGATGGTTTGGGCTCTTCTAAGGGCTTTGGCATGGCGCTGAACATAGGAACACCTCCGGCGCACTCTGGCGCAAAAACTGACAACAAGACTTGGCGCGAACCCCGATCCGCGCAGCTATGCACCCATCCGAGGCGATATTTTGTCGGAGCTGAAAAAGGATGCCGCCGCGGGCTGCGAATTGGTCTCGGCCGCCTCTCCCGCCTCCAACCCCGCTCCGCTACCGCCCGGACCGGCCCCGGGGTGCTCGAATGTGGCCTCCCGGAGTACCATCGCCCGTGACGCCTTGGCCGGCTCCATATGGGTTGCAGCTCACACCAAAGCTCATGTGCAAAAGGGGGGCGGCACTGTGCAAAACGCTCGACGTGATGATTGTTGGCCACCACGTCGCCGTGGTTAGCTCCTGCATCGGTCTCGCGTTCCAGTCGTTGCATTTCGCGTCGTGAGGAGTGGAAATTGAAAGCGTTCTATCTTGCTTTGACGGTTCTCGTATTGACCGCACCGGCCCGCGCCGATGACCTCTTTGCGTCCCCTCGCGGCCTGCAGATCGACGAAGACGGCTCGCGCGGCATCGTTGCCGATTGGGTGCTCGAGAGGAGCGGCAGGGATCGGGGCGCCGCTGCAGCGCAGGCCAGCATCAATGCCTACGAAGCCCAATTCGGTGCCAGGCTCCGCGAGCTCGTTGCGCAGGCGACGGAAGCTGCGCGCAGTGCGGCAGCAGCCGGCGGCCCGACCGAATACCACCTTAGCGTCCGCTGCGTGGCCCGGCGCCTCGTGATGCAGCGCGCTCCTCAGCCCGCGTTGATGCAGCCCGCACTCGACGCGCCTCCGGTGGTCGCGTCCAAAACCGTCAAGGCCTGTTCGATCAAAATGACCGCGAGCCTCGGCGCAGCACCCGAACCCGGCAAATTGCGGCCCTTCTCGGTGACGTTGTCGCCGCTCGAAGAGCCCGCGCCCTAGGCCCGTTCAAGCCAAGCACGCCCGCATCGTCCACGAGCGCCTGCGCGCACCAGCGCGGCTTGCCCGTTGCCGGCGCACGCTGCTCGAGTTTCATCGCCATCTCGCCCGTGCGCGGGCAATGAATTGCGCATGGCTTGTATGTGCCGAAATTCGGGCCTTCCCCTCACCCCGCCAAATCAGCGAGACTGACGGTCATTATCAGTGTGGAGAGCAAGAGCAAGAAACGGCGACATGATGTGGGCGTGCAGGCGAGGAGGGACGCCATGATACGCAGACGCAGCCAAACAATGCCGGGCTACGGCGACTACGCCCTGACGTGGTTTTTCGTCGGGATGCTCATCATTGCCGTCGTAGCCGGCCTGCTGGGGCAGGTCGGCCCCGGCTAGACTGCTCAGACGCAGCGCAAATTCCGATCGCCATCGGCGGGCCGGGGCGGAGCCATGGTGGCTTCCAGGACGGTTTCGCTCTCGGCGTCAACGATCATCCGCGCCGTGATCATGACCGCCTTGTCGATCACGCGGGACCAGCTTTCCGGCGTGATCCATTCGGTCGTCTCGGCGCCGAAGGACAACCGGTGCTCATCGTCGATGGTCCATGCTCCGACGCGCTGGCGGGCGCCGGCGCCCTTGTTGTGCACGACGACGATCTCATCGCCGTTCGGAATGAAATACCAGCGCGGCATCGCGGTGCTGGTAAGGCACTCGGCAAGCTGGCGCAGCACCTCCTGGCTCAGCTGGCGCCGCAACGTGACTTCCTTGTAGCTCCGCTGTCTCGTCTCGCGCTCGGCAGTCAATGCATCCGACAACATAATCATGGCTGTTCTCCACCCCGACGTAAGCCTCTTGGGCAACCGGGCGCCGCATCGACGTCGAGGCGGTGACCGGATCCCGTGCCTAGGCAAAATCTCCGTTCCCACCGTGCCGTCCCGTTGCGATGAGCTCGGGATCGAGCACGGGCATAAGCTCGGCAGTATCGTCCGACCGGCGAACGCGGCCCTCGAAATGGGCGCCTTCGGCGATCGATAAATTCTGGTGCATGATGTCGCCTTCGACCTCGGCGGAGGCGTGCAACACGACGGTCACGGCGCGGATGGCACCTCTCACGGCCCCCTGCACCTCGATCTTCTCGGCGCACACCAGCCCCACCACAGACCCTTCCGCGGTGATGATGACCTGCTTGCCGTGCACGTCGCCGCGAACGTCGCCGTCCACCTGCAGCTTGTTCTGGGAGACGATCGTGATCTTGGCGCCGAGGATCGTGAGGTCCCGGCCGATCACAGAGACGCCGTTTGCCGCCCCTGGCGCGGCTTTGTAGGGGGCGGAATCGGGCCGCTTTGGCTCCGGCGCGGCGCTGCGCTGCGGGACCGGCTGGACGGGACTTGGGTCGGCTTTCGTATCTACGCTGAACACGGGACACACCTCCGGCGCACTTGGCGCTTGTATGACAAGAAGCAACTTGCTGCCGAACCCCACTGGGCCGAGCCTACGCATGCATCCGCGGCGACATTTTGACAGTGGGCAAAAATCGGGAATTTGCTTGCCCTGTCGCGGCCACGCCGCCCCGGTCGGCGGGCGCTTATGCTCAGCCGGCCCCCTTTGGATAGCGGGGATAGCGGGGATAGCGGGGATAGCTGGCGCCCAGGGGCTGGCGCCGCGGCCATCGCGGGGGAAAATGGGCTGCACGTTCGAGGAGCACCCCATGCCCGATCTCCGAATTTTTCACATCCGCACGAGCGAGGAGCGTCTCAAAGCCCAACTCGCCGCCACCGAGAGGGAATGTGACTCGATCGTCGGCCGCTTCGATCGTCTCGGCCGTGAGCCGACCACCGAGGAGCGCGAGGCACGGCGCATGGATTTCCTCGTCTCGCGCAAGCGGCTGGGGGAGCTCGGCAACCGGCTCCTGGTCCTCAAGTGCCCCTGATGCTGGGCGCCGATGCCTGACGGCTACCGGCCCGAAGGTCGGTACCGCGCCGTCGCTCAGCCCTAGCCAACTTTTTCCCAATACGGACACGGGCGGCCTCTGGTGAGAGACCGCCCGCATCATTTCAAATTCGCATAATGACGTGCGTCAGCAGTCGTGCCGCCACATGCAGCGGTAGAAGCGAGGCGTTCCCCAATCCCAGCGCCGTGTGCACTTGTGCCGCCACTTGCGGCAATACCAGCTGGCCTTTTCCACGATGGAGCCGTCCGAAGCCGACGACTGCGCCCACTTCATGTGCGGTACGCCCGCGGCCGCGGCCGAGGCGGGCCCGACGAGCAGCGGGCTTGCGAGCAGCAATGCCGCACCGAGCAGCAAGGTTCGACGCATGATGTCCTCCTGTGACAGGTTTGCGATGCAGTTGCTGCGTAGGCCTCAACTCCTTACGTTTGTGTTGACCGGATGCGGTCAAACATTCCCTCCGGAGGGATGCCTCCGGCACAATTTTATCGGCTTTGGCCGTATCGTTCTCGCGCGGCTCGAGGACTGCGCGAAGGATCGAGCCGCCCTTGACTATTCGCCTCGTGCTGCGCTCTAGGGTGAGCTACGAGCGCAAGAAGCCGGAGAGCACCATGAGCGACGACCCGATCATTGACGACACCAGACGCAAGCTCAGCGACCTCGAGCAGCAGATAAGAGCGGCGAAGTCGTCGCTCGGTCCGCACAAGGAGATCGCCGCTGAGGCCCACAAGGACTGGGAGGACATGGTGAGCACCCACGCCGACCTCGCCCGCAAGCTCGAAGGGGACCAGTCGGCGGCGGTCGTGGAGGGCGTCAGCCTCGACATCGATGTGCTGCGCCACTCGTTCGAAAGGTGGATGGCCCGCGTGGAAGGCAACTACGCGCGCGACGCAGGCGACAAAGGCGGCCGTTGAATCCTAAGGGCGAGGCTTTTGGGGCAGGGCTCGACGCTAGTGAGGACCGCAACGGTGCGGCGGCAGGCTATGCTCGGCTACAAGCTAATGACGGCCGGCTGTTACGCCGTCGGCGAAACCAGCTCGGCGCCCCGAGCCGGGCGGCGCTCCGGGCCTTCTCCTCAGTAGAAATACCGGGTGGCTCGGGAGCTACCAGGGTTATGAGAGTGACATGGACAGGCACGTTGCCAAAAACGTCATGGCCCCGGCCTCCATTACCAGCCCCTTGCGCCTGCCGGCGTTCGCGGCAGGCCTGACGTTTCTCGCCTGCTACGTTCTGCTCGACTGGACGAGCCTGATCTTTCCCTACACGTCCTTTGGCATCACGCCGTGGAACCCCAGCACCGGGCTCGCCTGGGCGTTCATCCTCCTGTTCGGCAGACGCTACCTGCCGCTGCTGTTCCTCGCGCCGCTGCTTTCCGACACGCTCGTCTTCGGATTTGCGCTCTCGTGGTGGGTCAAGCTGCTCGCGGCGTCGATCATAGGGGCGGGATATTCCGTGGCCCTTTCGGTCCTCTTGCATCCCAAGACCCGCTTTGATGCCTCCCTTGCCACCATGCGCGATTTGGCGCTGCTGATGGGCACCGCGATCGCGGCAACCTGGCTCGTCGCTCTCGCTTACGTGGCGCTCATGGTGGCAACCGGAAATCTCAATGCCGGGGACTTTCAGTGGGCACTGCTGCGCTACTGGATCGGCGACCTGATCGGCATCGCCGTGGTTACGCCCTTCCTGCTGATCCAGGCCGCGTCGCACAAATTGCCTCGCCTCACCGCGGAAAACGCGCTGCAGGCACTGGCCATCATCGTCGCGCTGTTCGCAATCTTCGGCCTCCTTGGCGGAGCCCCCTTGCGGCTGTTCTACGTCCTCTTCCTTCCCATCATCTGGATGGGTCTGCGCAATGGGCTCGAGGGCGTCACCTTCGGGCTCGTGCTGGCGCAGATCGGCGTCATCGTGGGCTTGCTGTTGACGCAGGAAAAGACCGTCAGCGTCACCTCGCTGCAAGCGCTCATGCTCGTGCTCGCCCTCACGGGCCTCGCGATCGGCGTCGTCGTGAGCGAGCGGCGCCGGGCCGAGCGGCAGCTGTGGCTCAACCAGGAGGCCGTCGCCCGCATCTCGCGGCTCGGCAGCATGGGAGAGTTCGCGACCGTCATCGCGCACGAGGTCAACCAGCCGCTGACCGCCATCTCCAACTACACCCGCATCGTCAAACGCTATCTGGAGACCGAGGCCGGCACCAAGGCGGCAGCCATCGACGCGGCCACAAAGGCCGTTGCGCAGGTCGATCGGACCGCCGCCATCATCAAGAGCCTGCGCGACCTGATCCGGTTGGGGCGCAGCGAGATCGGGCCGCAGAGCGTGTCCCGCATCGTGCGCGAGACGCTCGAAATGCTCGAGCCCAATCTGCAACGCGGCAATGTGCAGATCAAAACCCGCATCCCGAAGGAACTGCCCTCCGTCCTCGCCGACCTCTTGCAGGTCGAGCAGGTGCTGCTGAACCTGATCTGGAACGCGATCGAGGCGATCCAGGGGGCAGGCGGCACCAAAGGCAACATTACCGTCGCGGCGGCGGCACTCGCGCCCGGCTTCGTGGAGATCAGCGTCAGCGACACCGGACCGGGATTTGCGCACAACTTCAGGGACGCTCCCATCGGGCCGGCGGCGTCCACCAAGCCCGACGGCCTCGGCCTCGGCCTGGCGCTCAGCCGCTCCATCGTCGAAGGACATGGCGGACGCCTTACCATCGGCGGCGGTAGCGACGGTGCCGTCGTCAGCTTTACCCTGCGAACGGCTCAGGAGGTGAAATCATGATCGACAGCGACCAGGTGTGCCTGATCGACGACGACGAGGCCGTCCGCGATTCGGTCGGGCTGCTGCTGGCGAACCACGAGTTCCAGGTATCGAGCTTTGGCTCGGCGGAAGAGTTCCTCAGCGAGATGGAGGGCGGCCTGCAGCCGTCCTGCGTCGTGTCCGACGTCAAGATGCCGGGCCTCTCGGGCCTCGACCTGCAGCGGGTGCTCTCCGAGCAGCAGACAAAGATACCGCTCATTCTCATCACCGGGCACGGCGACATCTCCATGGCGGTAGAAGCCGTGAAGGCCGGCGCGCACGACTTCATCGAGAAACCGTTCGACGACCAGCGCTTGCTCGAAAGCATCGGCAGCGCCTTGGACAAGGCGCGGCGCCAGAAGGCCTACGACGACACGCTGCAGGAATTCTCCGCTCGCGTCGGCGAGCTGTCGGTGCGCCAGCGGCAGGTGATGGACCTCGCCGTCAAAGGCTATTCCAACAAGGAGATCGCCCAGGAGCTGGGGATCAGCCCGCGCACGGTCGAGACGTACCGCGCCTGGGTGATGGAGAAGACGGGCGCGCGCAATCTCGCCGACCTCGTCCGCCTCGGCATGCGCCTTGAAGGCTCCGACGAGACCTGATGCGCCCTAAAAAAATTGCGGCGACCGATCGCTCGGCCGCCGCATGCGGTGTGGCAGAAAACCGAAGTTAGATGATGTCGATCTCGGCCGGCAGATAGCTGGTGACTTCGAGCCCGACTTCCTGCTCACGCACCTGCGGTTTGTTCCAGATTTTCATTGTGTTTCCTCCTTGAGCGGAGATCGGAGAGAGTGCCCCTCCTTCCCCACGGCGGATATACGGGGGACACCCGCATCCGGGCAATTGATTTCTTCCGATTGGGAATATCAGCCAAGCTTATGCGGCGCGTATTGCGCACCGCACAATTAATGGCGCGCCGCGGCAGCGCTATTCGCTGGCGTTATACTTCTTGATCGCGTTCAGCGCCGACGGCCGGCACATGCCCAAGGGGCCAACAGCGTTAAGCGCCGTCGTCTCGTCGCCGCGCTGCATGGCCTGCTTGTAGTTGACCTCGCAGTACGCGTCCTGCTGGCGCTGCAGCTCTTCCTGGGAAGCCATCTTCGCCTCGTCCGGATCCTTGATCCCGGCAATCTGCGGAGATTCCGGCGCCGCGCCGGGCGCCGGCAAGCGATCGAGCGAGGGCGGAACGACGAGAGGCGCGCGCTCGGCAAGCTTGGGATCACCCGAGGAGGTCTTGGCCTTGGCCGAGTCGGACAGCCCGACCATGTCGAAGACGCCGCCATTGAACTGGATATCGTCGCCCGAGCAGCCAGCCATGCCCAGCGCGAGACCCGACGCGATTGCCAGAACGACGCCCCTGGAAAGGCCGATCCTTGCTGACATCCACTCCCCCTGGTCCCAGGCGTGCCCCCGAATCGAGCACGTGAAGCGCCGAGTTAAGCGACTGCGCTACAACGGCTTTGCGGCGCCATTGCGACTCCCGATGAAGGAGTCATACAGCAGCCCAATAACCCCGGCAACAATCGCAATATCGGCCACATTGAACACGTACCAGTAGAAGCCGTAGGCGTGCAGGGAGAAGAAGTCGGCAACCCCGCCTAGCCGCACGCGGTCGAGCGCATTGCCGAGCGCGCCGCCCATGATGAGGCCGAGGCTCACGCCCATCAGCCGGTTGGCGGCGCCGCGCGCCAACCACACCCACAGCGCGAAGACCGCCGCGACCCCGAAGCTGGCGAGCAGAAGCTGGCCGCCGTAGCTGTCCTGGTCCAGCAGGGAGTAGCTGATGCCGATGTTCTTGACGTAGACGAGGTCGAAGAAGGGCGCGACCGCGACCCGCCCGCGCGCGGCGATGCCGTAGACGTCGAGCATCCACCACTTCTGCGTCTGGTCGAGCGCGAAGGTGGCAAAGCCGACACCGAGCCCCAGCCGCGAGTAGGGGCCCCAGATCCAGGCGCGAAAGTCGGTGCTGCCCGTCATTGCGCCGCGCCCTTTGCCCGCTTGTCGAACTCGCGCACGGCGGCGGCGTCGCGCGGGGACAGATCCGGGAACTCGGGATCGGCGCCGACATCGGCGAGGATGCGCCAGGAGCGCGCGCACTTTCTCCCTTGCGCGAGCTTGGGGACGACGCCGACACCGGGCACGTCGGGCAGCGTGAAGGCGCCCTCGGGGGCTGCCTTGGCGATGAGCTTGGCTGAGCTCGTGATCGCCACCTCGGCGAGATCGACGCCTTCCAGCGCGCGCAGCAGCTCGTTGTCCGCCACGTACACTTCAGGCGCCGCCTCGAGGCTCGAGCCGATACGCTTTCCCGCGCGCTCGAGCTCGAGCGCGCCGGTGACGACTGAGCGCACGCGGCGCACGAGATCCCACTTGCGCGCGAGCTCATCGTTGCGCCAGGCGGGATCGATCGGCGGGAACGCTTCCAGATGCACCGAGCCCTCGCGCGATGGGTCGCGCGCGAGCCACGCCTCCTCGGCGGTGAACGACAGGATCGGCGCGAGCCAGGCAACGAGCGCAGTGAAGATCTCGTCGATCACGGTCAGCGCGGCGCGCCGCTTCACGCTTCCATAGGGCTCGCAGTAGAGCGCGTCCTTGCGGATGTCGAAGTAGAACGCGGACAATTCCGAATTCATGAAGTGCGTCAGCAGCGCCACGACCTTGCGGTAGTCGTAGGTCGCGTAGGCCTGGCGCACCTCCGCGTCGAGCTCGGTCAGCCGATGCAGCATCAGGCGCTCGAGCTCGAGTTCGCGCATGTCCTTGACCTTGACGCGGTCCGCTGGGCCAAGGTGCGCGAGCGCGCCCAGCATCCAGCGCAGCGTGTTGCGCAGCTTGCGGTAGGTGTCGACGAACGACTTCAGGATCTCGGGGCCGATGCGCAGGTCGTCGGAATAATCGGATGCGGCGACCCACAGGCGCAGAATGTCGGCGCCCGAGGTTTTCATCACGTCCTGGGGCGAGACGACGTTGCCCGACGACTTCGACATCTTCTGGCTCTTCTCGTCGAGAATGAACCCGTGCGTCAGCACGATGTCGTAGGGCGCGCGGCCGCGCGTGCCGCAGGATTCCAAGAGCGAGGACTGGAACCAGCCGCGGTGCTGGTCGGAGCCTTCGAGATACATGACGCGGTCGTTGCCGCCGTCGCGGATGCGCTTGATGCCAGAAAGCCCCGGGAAAGTGCTTGGGGTCATCGAGCACGAAGGCATGCGTGGAGCCTGAATCGAACCAGACATCGAGAATATCACGCACCTGCTCCCATTGCGCCGGATCGTCGACGAGGCCTTCGAGGAAGCGCTCACGCGCGCCGTCGGCGAACCACACGTCGGCGCCGCTCTCCGCAAAGGCAGTGGTGATGCGCGCGATCAGCTCCTTGGACAATTTCGCGCGCTTGGGCGTGGCGTTGGGGAGCACCTCGCCCGTCTCCTTGTGGCGGAACACGGTGATCGGCACGCCCCAGGCGCGCTGGCGCGAGACGACCCAGTCGGGGCGCCCTTCGACCATGCCGCGGATGCGCCGCTCGCCGGACTGGGGCACCCATTCGGTCTCGCCGATTGCCTTGCTGGCAAGCTGGCGCAGGCTCTGGTTGCCGCTCTTGGGGACCCCTTTGAGCGGCTTGTCCATGGCGATGAACCACTGCGGCGTATTGCGGAAGATGACGGGCTTTTTGGAGCGCCAGGAGTGCGGATACTGATGCTTGAGGCGCCCGCGCGCGATGAGGGCGCCCGCCTCGGCCAGCGCCTTGATGACGGCGTCGTTGGCGTCGCCCTTGTCGCCTTTTTCGGTGAGGACGCGCTTGCCGGTGAAGCCGGGCGCGTCCTTGGTCAGCACGCCGTCGGCGTCGACAGTGAAGGGGATCGTCGTGTCGATGCCGCGCTCTTTCAGCTTGGCGGCGCTCGCCATCCAGATCTGGTAGTCGTCGGTACCGTGGCCGGGGGCGGTGTGCACGAAGCCGGTGCCGGTATCCTCGGTAACGTGGTCGCCCTCGAGGAGGGGCACCTGAAAATCATAGCCAAGCGCTGCGAGCGGATGCGCGGCAACGATCCCGATCTAGGCCGACGACAAAGTCGCCCCCTCCGAAATCTGAACCCACTCTCGATCTTCGCGGCTTTCTTGACTTCGTCCACGAGGTTCGTCGGCAATGAGAAAGCTGTCCCCCTCTTCGCCCAGTTTCCTTCTGGCGAAGAGGTGACCTCCATTAGAGACATAGTTGATCTTAGACGAGAAACTCATCGCGCGATTGCCCGGGAATCGTCCACGGCGTCGTCGTCCAGATGACGACGACACTCGTATTCCGTAGACGATCGCTAGTGGCAGGCGGTTTCCGTTCCTCTCGGGGCCGCGGCTTCGAGACAACGGGAAACTTCACCCAGATCGTATCGCTCTGATAATCCTGGTACTCGACCTCGGCCTCAGCCAGCGCCGTCTTCTCCACGACCGACCACATCACGGGCTTGGACCCGCGATAGAGCGTGCCGTTCATGGCAAACTTCATGATCTCGTTGGCGATCGCCGCTTCCGCCGGATAGCTCATCGTCACATACGGGTTTGCCCAGTCGCCGACGACGCCGAGCCGCTTGAACTCCTCGCGCTGCACCTCGATCCAGTGCGCGGCGAACTCGCGGCACTCGGCGCGGAACTCGTTGATCGGCACCGCGTCCTTGTTGCGGCCCTTGGCGCGGTAGTTCTCCTCGATCTTCCACTCGATCGGCAGCCCGTGGCAGTCCCAGCCCGGCACGTAGTTGGAGTCAAAGCCGAGCATCGTCTGCGATTTGACGACGAGGTCTTTCAGGATCTTGTTCAACGCATGCCCGATGTGGATCTGGCCGTTGGCGTAGGGCGGCCCGTCGTGCAGCAGGAACTTCGCCTTCTTGCCCCGGCCGGCTTCGCGCAGGCGCTTGTAGAGCCCGATCTCGTTCCAGCGCTCAAGCAGCCGCGGCTCGAGAGCGGGCAGCCCCGCCTTCATCGGAAAGTCGGTCTTGGGCAGAAACAGCGTCTCGCTCCAGTCGCGCGATCCCGCCGCCGCCGTGGCCGGCGGCTTCGGCGAGGACGCAGCCTCGGCCTCGTTCGGCTTCGGCTTGCTGCCGGCCTTGGTCGTGGCGGCGCCACTCTTGCCGCCGTTGCTCTTCGCCATAATCTTGTCTCGCCTGTGCTCGCGGGGGTTCTAGCAACATGGGCCCGGCTAATCCACCCGGGAGACTTCCGGCACGGAACCGGATTGACCACCTGGCGGTTTCTGGCCCACGGAGGGTGTCGCCGGGCAGTGTAAAGGCCTAGCCAGTCCTAGCGGGGACTCAGGTGGCATCCTCCGACCAACTATCCCGATAGCAGCGGCGCAGCGGGTGCGCGCTCGAGAATGGCTTGGGCCCGCGCGCAGTCCTCCTGCATTTGCGCGATCAAAGCCTCGCTTGAATCGAACTTGCGGTCGGGCCGCACGAAATCGACGAACTCGACCGCGATCTCGCGGCCGTAGAGGTCGCCGTCGAACCCGAACAGGAACACCTCCAGCACGGGCATGCCGTCGTCGTAGGTGGGCCGCGTGCCCAGATACGCCGCGCCGTCATAGCACTCGCCGCCCACATAGGTGCGCACCGCATAAATACCGTGGCCGAGGCCCGTGCCGGCGGGAAGCGGAACGTTGGCCGTGGGAAAGCCGAGGCCAAGCCCGCGCTTGGCGCCGCCGATGACCGTGCCGGCGGCGCGCCACCAGCGGCCCAGCACGCGCGCTGCCCCCTTCACGTCGCCTTGCGCGAGGCGCAGCCGGATCGCGCTCGAGGAGAAGACTTCGCCGTCCTCGGCGACGGGGGCGATGATCGTGAGCCCGAAACCCTGCTTCGCGGCTGCCGCCTGCATGGTCTCGGGCGTGCCGCTGCGCCCCTTGCCGAAGAAGAAGTCGTGCCCGATCACGATGTGGCGTGCGTGCAAGCCGCCGATCAGCACTTTCGCGATGAAGTCATCGGCCGAGAGCCCCGCAAGTGCTGCATCGAACGCGAGCACGATCGCGAGATCAAGGCCGAGCGCGTCAAAGATCTCGAGCTTCTGGGCGAGCGTGGTCAGGCGGAAGTGCGGCTCCTCGGGATGGAAGAACTCGCGCGGGTGCGGCTCGAATATCAGCGCGCCGGCCGCGGCGCCGATCGTGCGGCCGGTCTCTACGGCCGCCGCAAGTAGTGCCTGATGGCCGCGGTGCACGCCGTCGAAGTTGCCGATGGCGAGCACGGCGCCGCGCGCTGACGGCGGCACGTCCTTGTAGCCGAGAACGACCTGCATCGACAAAGATGCTCCGCTCGAAAACCATGCAACCGCCTCACCCCGCCGAGGAAAGGCGAAGAAGAGTCATGTACGCGCTGACTAAGCGGGGCGGGCGGGAACCATGAGCACGGCCTCGCCCTCCACGACCGGCTTGCCGTTGACGGTGCATGCGCACGCAAAGCGCGCGCGCCGCTTCTCAGGGATGAGCTCCGTCACCTTCACCGTCGTCGTAACCGTGTCGCCGATCTTAACCGGGCCTTTGAAGTTGAGCGTCTGCGAGATGTATATGGCGCCCGGACCCGGCAGCTTCATGCCGAACACCGCCGAGATGTAGGCGGCCGACAGCATGCCGTGGGCGATGCGCTCCTTGAACATGGTGGTCGCTGCGTATTCGGCATCGAGATGCACAGGATTCCTGTCGCCGGAAATGTCCGCAAAGGCGTTAATGTCGGCCTCTTTTACCGTATTCGACAGGCTTGCTTCCTGGCCAACGCTAAGATCCTCGAAGTAAACGCCCTTTGCCGCAGTCGCCATGCCGCTTGCTCCCTTGGTTACCGGCTTTTTATCGCGCGCGGCGACACTATCCGCGCCCGTCTTTGCGGGCAACAACGCCGGCCCCGCCAAGCCCGCTGTAGCGCCCGATCGTTGTTGCACGGGGCTGGGGCGGCAAGCTATAAGGCGCCATTCCCCAGTTGCCTGGAAACGCATGGCCCTGCGGACCTAACCGCAGGACGCCGGAGATAAAGCAATTATGAGCGACCGTAGACCCCTCATGCCCAAGGCGACCGCCGTTTGGCTGGTCGAGCACACGTCGCTGACCTTCGACCAGATCGCGAACTTCTGTGGGCTGCATGTGCTCGAGGTCAAGGGTATCGCCGACGGCGACGTGGCGCAGGGCATCAAGGGTCTCGATCCGGTGACGTCGGCGCAATTGACGCGCGAGGAGATCGAGACGGCGGAACGCGACCCGACGCGTGAGCTGCACCTCGCCGAGCCTAAGACTCATCTCCCCGAGGCACCGGCCAAGAAGGGCCCGCGCTATACGCCCGTCTCGCGCCGCCAAGACCGTCCGAACGCCGTGCTCTGGATCCTGCGCAACCACCCGGAGCTGAAAGACAGCCAGATCATGCGCCTCGTCGGCACGACCAAGCCGACGATCAACCAGATCCGCGACCGCAGCCACTGGAACGCACCAAACCTGACGCCGCAGGATCCGGTGACGCTCGGCCTGTGCACGCAGACCGATCTCGACGGCGAAGTGAAAAAAGGCGCAAGACGCCTCGATCGGGAGCGAAAGGACTCGCAGAAGGGCATGGAGGCGGCCGGCACGCTGCTGTCGACTGACGAGACGACGTCGGAGGCGCCCGACGAACCGCGCAAGGTCGAGATCATGCAGCCCAAGTTCGAGGAGCAGCGCGAGGAGACGCCGGAGGAAGAGCAGGCCCGCGTGTTCGCCAAGCTCAAGAAGATGAAGGGCATCGAGGAGCCGGCTGAAGAGGAGCCTGCCGACGAGGAGCCCGCCGAAGAAGACGCCGGCGCGGAGACGACCGAGGCCGAAGAGGCGGACGCTGAGGCCGAGGCTGAGGCTGAGGCCGAGACGAGCCCGGCAAGGAGTAGCCCGCACCGGCGACGCGTCTAGCAATCAATCTAGCAAATCAAGCGGCACCCGAGCAGAGGCGGGCGCCCCTCATCCGCGCCTCATGCCGATCGAAGCCGACGGGACGGCCGGACCTGCGCGCGGTCATGCCGCGCCATGCGGCACGCCGTCAGCCGGCCCCAAACCGCAAGGGTCCGGGCCGCGCTATTCCAGGATCAACGGAACCATCAACAGCAGCATCAGCAGGATCCAAAGCGCGATGGTCTGCTGCTTGATCTCGCTCATGGCCATCTCCCAGCCAAGCCAAGCGACCGCCGCAAGTTTAGCCCTAATCCGTCCCCGGCAAAAGACGGCTACGGCGATTTTGCGGGTATTGTCGGCGAGAGCCGATGACGGCGGCACCTTTGCAGGACATGGGCGTTGCCCGGCAACGCGGCATTCGTTAGCGTTTCTCGAACGTTCCCGATTTCTGGATGCACCCCGCCACAGAGCCCCCGCCGGACATGCCCTCAAATCCCTATAACGAGCACCTCGACAAGAACCCCGCCAACTACCAGCCGCTGACGCCCCTGCAGTTCCTGGCGCGGGCAGCCGCCATCTATCCCGATCATACGGCAGTCATTCACGGCAACGCGCGGGCGAGCTACGGCGAGCTTTATGCGCGCTCGCGCCGTCTCGCCTCCGCGCTCGCCGCCCGCAATATCGCCCCCGGCGACACGGTGTCGGTCATGCTCTCCAACACGCCGTCGATGCTCGAGGCGCACTACGGCGTGCCGATGGCGGGCGCGGTGCTGCTTTCGCTCAACACGCGGCTCGACGCGCCCATCCTTGCCTTCCAGCTCGACCACGCCAACGCCAAGGTGCTGATCACGGATCGCGAGTTCGCCGCGACCATGAAGGAGGCGCTCGCGCTCGCAAACGTGAAGCCGCTCATCATCGACTATGACGATCCGCAGTTTCCCCAGGACGGCGAGCGGCTCTCCGATCTCGACTACGAGGCATTCCTCGCCGAGGGCGATCCCGATTTCGCCTGGCTGATGCCCGGCGACGAATGGGACGCGATCTCCCTCAACTACACGTCCGGCACGACCGGCAACCCCAAGGGCGTCGTCTACCACCACCGGGGCGCGGCGCTCATGTGCTACGCCAACACGCTCGAGACCGGCATGGGACTGCATCCCGTCTACCTGTGGACGCTGCCGATGTTCCACTGCAACGGCTGGTGCTTCCCCTGGTCGGTCTCGGTCGTCGCGGGCACGCACGTGTGCCTCAGGTGGGTGCGCGCGAAGGCAATGTATGACGCCATCGCCGACCACCGCGTCACGCATCTGTCCGGCGCGCCGATCGTCATGACGACGCTGCTCAACGCCACGCCCGAAGAGAAGCGCGACATCTCGCATTCCGTGTGGGTCAATCACGCCGCGGCCCCGCCGCCCCAAGCCGTGCTCGACGCCATGACGGCGGCGGGCTTCCACCTCACGCACCTCTACGGGCTGACCGAGACCTACGGACCGGCGGTCGTCAACGAGTGGAACACCGAGTGGAACGGCCTCGACGACGCGGGCCGCGCCTTCAAGCGGACGCGCCAGGGCGTGCGCTACGTGTCGCTCGAGGGGCTCACCGTCATGGACCCGATCACCATGGAGGTCGTGCCGGCCGACGGCGAGACGCTGGGCGAGGTGATGTTTCGCGGCAATATCGTCATGAAGGGCTACCTGAAGAACCCCACCGCGACGGACGAGGCCTTCACAGGCGGCTGGTTCCATTCGGGCGACCTGGGCGTGCTCTATCCCGACGGCTACATCCAGCTCAAGGACCGCTCCAAGGACATCATCATCTCAGGCGGCGAGAACATCTCCTCCATCGAGGTCGAGGACGTGCTCTACAAGCATCCCGCGGTCGCTTGCTGCGCGGTCGTCGCCAAACCCGACGAGAAGTGGGGCGAGACGCCGTGCGCGTTCGTCGAGCTGAGGCCCGGCGCGACGGCGACGGTCGAGGAGCTCATCGCGTGGTGCCGCGAGGGGCTCGCCCGCTACAAGTGCCCGCGCCACATCATCTTCGTCGACGTGCCACGCACCTCGACGGGCAAGATCCAGAAGTTCAAGCTGCGGCAGATGGCGAAGGACGCGT
>CAWKBL010000011.1:0-71600 GCA_963847865.1 uncultured Alphaproteobacteria bacterium
GGTGGGCGGTATAGGGATTGAACCTATGACCCCACGCGTGTGAAGCGTGTGCTCTACCGCTGAGCTAACCGCCCGCTCGCGTGCTTCCGGAAATGTGGACAGGTTTTCCGATAGGAAGCACTCAATGCAAAGACCCGAACGGCCGTTATATCGAGGGGGTACCCGCCCCTGTCAAGGTGGGCGCGCGGCTCACGGCAACAGGGCGAACCTCTCGGCGATCTTGGGGAACTCCGGCGCAGATGCGCCGTGTCCTTCGGCGCCGCTATGCCGATGAGCCGAAAATAGCCGCCGTCCTTGCCGAGCAGCATCGTCTGATAAAGAGGATCGGCGTGCCCGTCCTCGTCACGACGGTGTCCGCGGTGACTCGATGCCGTCGAGATCGCCGACGATCACGGCGCGGGGCTCTCCGGTTTGACGTCCTTGTAGCCGGGCAGGCTCGCGAGCAGCGCGACGGCGAGCTTCTCGGGCTCCGCGATCGGGCGCTTGTTGGCGCGGGCGCCACCATGAAGGCCGATCGCGTCTCGCGCGGCGCTCGGGCTCGAGGCGCCCGTCGAGCGTGTAGACCTTGCTGGTGCCCACGAGCGTGCCGGCCTCCTTGAAGGGGCCGAGGTAGGAGAGCGAGTAGAGGTCGCGCACCGCCGGCTTCTCGGTGGTCGTGGCGGTCGCGAGCACGCGCGCGATCTCATCGGGGTCGACGCTGCCGTCCTCGATCGCCTTGGCGGGCACGTTGACCGAGACGAGGATCGTCTGGTCGTGCGTGCGGAACAAGACGAAGAACTTGGCGTAGGTGCCGGCGGCCGACGTCTGCGGGCGCGCATGTAGAGTGGGGGTCGGATGCGGGCGAGTGCGGCCCTCCGACGTCCGTAATGCCGCGCTTGGCGAGTTCCTCGGGCGTGAAGCCCTGCGCCATCTTGTCGTACTCGGTCGACGGGAGCCTCGAGGATGATGTACGAGACGCCGAGCGTCTCGTTCTGGAAGCCTGAGAAGAGCGGCGAGGGGAAAAGCCCGGCGGCAGGTCGAGCACGACGCGGCTATTGGGGGCCTGCTGCGCGTCGCTGCGACGGGGCAGGTGCGCTCATCGCAAAAAGCGCCACCAGCGCAGGATCAAAAAGGAAACGGCCGCTCGCGCAGCCCCGGGTGGGCGCGGACTCGGGCGCTCTGGCGTGCAACGCATCGTCATGTTCGCCGGACGCTCTAGCTCGGCCTCGTGGACTACTTGGGTCGTCGATGACGGCCGCAAGGGACGCGCGCGTTGCGGCCATATTGCGGCATTCCGGCCTCCCCGGGGGCCCTTGCACAGGCTGTGCGCCAAATGCAACGATCCGCCCCGCAGGGGCCAATTCCGTATGGAATGCGGCGGGCTTACGTGCGAAAAACGAAAAATCGGCCGGCCGCTGCAAGTCAGAGCCCGAAGAGTGCCGAGGGGGGAGCTATGGGCAGCGCTGAGGATCCGCGCCGGACATTCGTGTTTTCGTTCGGCCTGGAGCGACTGGGGCTTCTCGCCCTGCGGGCGCCCGCGTCGTCGCGGTGCTCGTGGCCATCGCCACCGTGGTGGCGGCATTCGGCGTCACGAAGCTCCAGGTCGATGACTCGCTGTCGGAGCTGTTCCGCACCAACACCGAGGAGTTCCGCCGCTACGAGGAGATCGACCGGCGCTTTCCCTCGAGCGAGTACGACGTCCTCGTCGTCGTGGAGGGGCACGATCTCCTGAAGCGGCGCCAGCTCGAAGCATTCGCCAGCCTGACGACCGAACTGCAGCTCATCGACGGCGTCTCGGGGCTCGTCTCGATGCTGTCGGCGCGCGGTGCGCCGGACCCGACCGGCTACGCCGCGCCAATCGTGCCCGACGAGCTGCCCGAGGGGCCGGCCTACGACGCGATCATCACGGCGCTCGAGTCGAACGACATCGTCAAGGGCAAGTTCCTGTCCGATGACGGCCAGCTGGCGATGATCATCATCGCGCTCGATCGCGAGGTCGTGCACCCGAAGACGGCGCGCGTCGTCATCGGCGACATCAACGCCACCGTCGAAGGATCTGCTCAAGGGACCGGCCTCACGCGCCAAGTCACCGGCGCGCCGGTCATGCAGCTCGAGATCCGCAACGCGGTCGAGCGCGACCAGTCGTCTACAACGGCCTCGGGCTGCTCTTCGGCGCGCTGATCGCAGTCATCTTCTTCCGCCGCGTCTCGCTGATGTGGTCGCCGCGCTGCCGCCCGTGCTGGCCGTGACGTGGTCGCTGGGGCTCTTGGGATGGATGGGGTTCAAGCTCAACCTGTTCCTCAACGTCATGACGCCGTTGATCATGGTGATGGGCTTCCCGACAGCATGCAGATGGTGTCGGCGATCCGCATCCGGTTGCGCGAGGGTGACGATCGTTATCAGGCCGTGCCTTCGCCGTGAAGATCGTGGGCCCGGCCTGCGTGCTGGCGCACGGACGGCGCTACTGGCGTTCAGCGCGCTGCTGTTATCGGAATCGGGCCTCATCCGCACGTTCGGACTCGCCGGCGCGATTCGCCGCGTTCATCTCTTTCAGCGCGGTGATTCTGGTGCTGCCGATCCTCGGCGTCATGTTCATCCGCAACGAGGCGGCGCTCGCCAAAGACCGCGTCCGGCGGACGCGCTGATGGACGGGCTGGGGACATGGTCGGCGGAATCGTCGACCACGTGGTCAAGCGGCCCTACGTCTACTCGCTGATCGGGCTCGCGCATGTTTGCTCCCTTCACCGCCGCCTTCATCGATCTGCCCTCGCGCTACCGCCTCGCCGACCAGGTGCCCGATCGCGAGCAGGCGCTCGATGCCACGAGCCGCATCGACAAGAAGCTCACCGGCGCCAACCCGTGCACGTCATGATCGAGTGGAACAACGGGACCTCGCTCTATTCGCCGGCCGTCATGGAGGTCATCGCCAAGGTCCACGACACGCTCGAAAGAAGGCCGGCCTTGGCAACGTGTGGTCTATCGAGAGCCTGCGCCGCTGGCTGCACGAGGCGGGCGACGATCGCATCGAGACGGTGAAGAAGTACGTCGGCATCCTGCCCGAGCACCTCGTGCGCCGCTTCATCGCCAAGGAGGAGAACGCGGTGCTGGTGACGGGGCGGCTCCCCGACGTCGAATTCAGCCAGGTCCTCCCCGTCGTGGAGAAGATCGACCGCTCGCTCGATTCCATCCGCAAGGCCCACCCGAATTTTAAATCTCGGTGACCGGGCTGCCGGCGATCGCGGCGCGCAACTCCAAGCGCATGATCGATCAGCTGAAGGAGAGCATTCCCATCTGCGTCGCTTTCGCCGGCGTCCTGCTCGGCATGGCATTCCGCTCGCCCTTCGTGGCCGTCGTCAGCCTTCATGCCGGGGCTCTTTCCGGTGGTGGCGTCGGGACGCTGCTGTGGGCGCGCGGCGACGGGCTCGAATTCGCCTCCGTCGTGGCCCTGCTCGTCGTGTTCGGGCTCGGCATCGACGCGCTCATCCACTTCCTCAACCGGTTGCGGTTGGAGGAGCAGGCAGGCGATGCCCCCGAGCTCGCCATCAGGCGCGCGCGCGTGCTGGTGGGGCCAGCGATCATCCTCACGACGATCGTGCTCGCCTTCGGGCTCGGCGTAACCGTGTTCTCCGATTTGCCCTCGCTCAGGACTTTCGGCCTCGTCTGCGGCTTCACGCTGCTCGCCTCGCTGATCGCCGATCTCGTGTTCCTGCCGGCGACCATCATGGTCGGGCGGCGGCTGTGGCCGCGCCGGGTGGCGCCCGAAAAAATTACGACCTGAGGCTCAGCGCCAAAGCGCGGCGATCGCCGGCTCGAGCTCGCGGTAGTGATCGATCACCGCATCAGGTTTGAGCTCAGCGACAGGCGTATCCGTATAACCGAAGCTCACCGCGATGACCGGAACGGCGGCGGCCTTGGCGGTCTCCACGTCGACCCTGCTGTCGCCGATCATGACCGCGCGGGGCCACGCCGCCCGCCAACGCGATGGTGCCGAGCAGGTGATCGGGGTGCGGCTTGAAGGTTGCAAGCGTATCGCGGCCGGCGATTGCCGCAAAGAAGTGGGTCAAGTCGAGCGCGTCGAGCAGCGACCGCGAATCCCCTCCATCTTGTTGGTGCAGACCGCGAGCTTGGCTCCCTGGCGCTCGAAGCTGCGCAGCGCATCGACCGTGCCCTCGAACGGGCGGCTCCCCACCGCGATGTTGCGGCCGTAATAGTCGAGGAAGCGCTCGAGCAGGGCCTCGTGCTGGGCGTCGGTGAGCGTTTTGGCTGCCGGGCCGATGGCGTGCTCGACCATGTATCGGCGCCATAGCCGATCAATGGTCGCAGGCTCTCCTCGCCGACCGCCGGCAGGCCCATATGCTCCAGCACGTGGTTGGTGGCGGCGACGAGATCGGGAGCGGTGTCGACGAGCGTTCCGTCGAGATCGAAGACGATGGTGAGGTCGTGCATGGGGCCTCTGGGTGCGGGGAGCGCCGGCACGCTAGCGGCTCGTGACCTCGGTGTCATCCAGCGCGGTTATGTCGCTTGAAACGCCGCTCCTCGGCGCTTAGACAGAATGCAAGAGCGCAGCAATTGGCGCGGTGAATCACTGGACAAGAAGGTCATCACCCTCCTCAGGACGCAGGCCTACATCGATGGGGCCTGGGTCGGTACACCGCAGACGCCGGTCACCGACAAGGCGACGGGCGAGGAGATCGCGCGCGTTCCTGATCTCGGCGCTGCCGAGACCAAAGCCGCGATCGCCGCGGCGCATCGCGCGTTCGGGCCATGGTCGCGGCTGCTCGCCAAGGAGCGCGCCACGATCCTGCGCCGCTGGTATGAGCTCATCGTCGAGCACGCCGACGAGCTGGCGCTGTTGCTGACGAAGGAGCAGGGCAAGCCGCTCTCCGAAGCCAAGGGCGAAATCCTCTACGGCGCCGGCGTTCGTGGAGCTGTTCGCCGAGGAAGCAACGCGCATCTACGGCGAGACGATCCCCACCCACAAGGCGGATGCGCGCATCGTCGTGATGAAGCAGCCGATCGGCGTCGTCGCCGCGATCACGCCGTGGAATTTTCCCTGCGCCATGATCACGCGCAAGGTGTCGCCCGCGCTGGCAGCCGGCTGCACCGTCGTCGTGAAGCCGCCGAGGATACGCCGCTTTCCGCCTTGGCATTGGCCGCGCTCGCCGAGCGCGCCGGTTTCCCCAAGGGCGTTCTCAACGTCGTGACGACGAAGAACCCCGTGCCCGTCGGCGCGGAAATGACCTCCAATCCGCTGGTGCGCATGATCACCTTCACCGGCTCGACCGAGGTCGGCAAGATCTGATGGCGCAGGCAGCCGCCACCGTGAAGCGCGTCGGTATGGAGCTCGGCGGCAACGCGCCCTTCATCGTGTTCGACGACGCCGATCTGGATCGGGCGGTTGCCGGCGCGGTCGCGTCCAAATTCCGCAACGCCGGACAGACCTGCGTGTGCGCCAACCGCTTCCTGGTGCAGGAGGGCGTCTACGCGGCGTTCACCGAAAAGCTCGTCGCGGCGGTCGCCAAGCTGAAGGTCGGCCCCGGCACAGAAGCCGGCGTGACGGTGGGCCCGCTCATCAATGCCGATGCGGTCGCCAAGGTCGAGGCGCACGTCGCCGACGCCGTCAGCCACGGCGCGCACGTCGCGATCGGCGGCAAGCGCGATGCGCTGGGCGGCACCTTCTTCGAGCCCACAGTATTGACCGGCGTGACCCCGAGTATGCGTGTTGCGCGCGAGGAGACCTTCGGCCCGGTGGCGCCGCTCTTCAAGTTCGCGACGGAGGCTGACGCGGTCGCCATGGCCAATGACACGCCGTTCGGCCTCGCGGCCTATTTCTTCACGCGCGATATCGGGCGCTGCTGGCGCGTCGCAGAAGCGCTCGAATACGGCATCGTGGGGGTCAACGAGGGAATTACCTCGACCCACATAGCGCCCTTCGGCGGCTTCAAGGAAAGCGGGATCGGGCGCGAGGGCTCCCATCACGGCATCGACGAGTTCGTCGAGATCAAGTACACGCTCATGGGCGGTCTGTAGAACCCACAGAATCATTTATCGGCTGTGGGTCGCGGCCAGCGATTAAGTGCACTGGCGTTGCACCATACAGTGCTCCCCGAGGGGCACACTCGCGGGGAGGATCAGCATGAGCGATGACGCCTATAAGCTCGCGGCGGCCGAGCACGCGCTGCAATACGTCGAGCCCGGCATGAAGCTCGGTCTCGGCACGGGCTCGACCGCGGCGAAGTTCGTCGATGCGCTTGGCCCCAAGGTTAAGGCGGGCCTCGACGTCATCTGCGTCGCGACCTCGCAGGCCACGCAGGCCCGCGCCGAGGCGCTCGGCATTCGCATGACGACGCTCGACGAGATGCCGTTCCTCGATCTGACGGTCGACGGCGCCGACCAGCTCGACGACGAGCTTCGCCTCATCAAGGGCGGCGGTGGCGCGCTTCTGCGCGAGAAGATCGTGGCGACGGCCTCGGGCCGCATGATCGTGATCGCCGATATCTCCAAGCGCGTTAAGACGCTTGGCGCCCATCCCCTCCCGCTCGAGGTGGTGCAGTTCGGGCTGACGGCGACGCGCAACATGGTCGTGGCGCTCGCCGCCGATGCTGGCTGCGAGGGCGAGATCACGCTGCGCATGGCTGGCGGCAAGCCGTTCGTCACCGACAGCGGCAACTTCATCCTCGACTGCGCCTTCGGCAGCATAGAGGACCCCGAGGATCTCGACGAAGCCTTGAAGTTGATCCCCGGCGTTGTCGAGAACGGCATGTTTCTCGGCATCGCCGACCTTGCCGTCGTCGCCGGCCCCGACGGGATCAGCCTCGTCGGCGAGGACAGCGAAGCCGCGTGACGCCGCCGGGAGAGCTGTAAATGGATCAGGCTGACTTCGACCTCATCGTGATCGGCGGCGGCTCGGGCGGGGTACGTGCGGCGCGCATCGCTGCGGGCCACGGCGCCAAGGTGGCGCTTGCAGAGGAATTTCGCCTCGGCGGCACCTGCGTCATCCGCGGCTGCGTCCCCAAGAAGCTGCTGGTTTACGCCAGCCGCTTTCCCGACGAGTTCGAGGATGCGCGCGGGTTCGGCTGGCAGGTCGAGACCCCCGTCTTCGACTGGCCGGCGCTGATCGCGGCCAAGGACAAGGAGATTGCGCGGCTCGAGGCGATCTATGACACGATGCTGGACCGCACGGGCATCACGATCCTGAAAGAGCGCGGCGAAGTCGCCGGCGCCAGCGCGGTACGGCTCAAGGCATCGGGGCGCACGCTCACGGCCCGGCGCATCTTGATCGCGACGGGGGGCAAGCCGGCGCTAGGCGAGCCGATCCCCGGCCTCGAGCACGTGATCACGTCGAACGAGGCCTTCGATCTCAAGGTGCTCCCCCGCCGCATCGCCATCTACGGCGGCGGTTACATCGCGGTGGAGTTCGCCGGCATCTTCTCGGGCCTCGGCGTCGATACGACGCTCGTCTACCGCGGCGACAAGATCCTGCGCGGGTTCGACGAGGATCTGCGCGACGCGCTCACGCAAGCCTACGCCAAGCGCGGCATTCGCATGCTGACGCAGCGCACATTCAGCCGCATCGAAAAGACGGCCGACGGGCTCGTCGGGCACTTCGACGACGGCACGACGATCGCGGCCGACGAGATCATGTTTGCCATCGGCCGTGCGCCCAATACGGCCGGGCTCGGCCTGCAGGCGGCGGGCGTCGAGCTCGGCTGGAACGGCCACGTCGTCGTCGATCCCTACTCGCGCTCCTCAGTCGAGACGATCTTTGCCGTCGGCGACGTCACGGACCGCCTAGCGCTGACGCCCGTTGCGATCCGCGAAGGCCATGCGTTTGCCGACAGCGAATTCGGGGGCAAGCCCTGGTTCGTGGAGCACGCGCTGGTGCCCACGGCGGTGTTTTCCACGCCGGAAATCGGCACCGTGGGTCTCTCTGAGCATCTGGCGGCCGAGCGCTGCGGCAAGCTCGACGTCTTCAAGGCTTCGTTTCGCACGCTGAAGTCCACGCTGTCGGGCCGTGACGAGAAGATGTTCATGAAGCTGATCGTCGACGCAGAGAGCGGCAAGATCGTGGGTTGCCACGTGCTTGGAGCCGATGCCGCCGAGATCGTGCAGATGGCGGCGATCGCCATGCGGCTCGGCGCCACCAAGGCGGATTTCGACCAGACGATGGGGCTGCATCCGACGGCGGCGGAGGAACTCGTGACGATGCGCGAGCGCTGGCTGGCGCCGACGGAAGCGGCGGGGTGAGTGCGGTTGTTTAGGACGACGCGGAGCGCAGGGCCACATCCGAGCGCATGCAGGCTGCAAATTTTACCGGCTCTTGCAAATCGGAGTTGGCCGCGGCGGCGGTGCCGGATGATCCTTCGCGTATTTCACGAGGAGCGGCTCAAGGGTTTCCTTTGGCCAAAATTTCGGAGAGCGGATTTCCTTCAGGCAGGTGGCGTTCCAATATAGTCCGGTGCGCGACGGCGACCGGCCCGCCTTCACCGCTTGCGCGACGGCGTCGATGTCGGCTCCTTCGGGATAAATGTAAAGCGTCGCCGGCTTGTCCTTCACCATAGGGATGATTTTCCCGGCGTCCGACGGCGACCAACTGGTGCAACCGCTGCTGCGCCCGTCGGTGTAATTTTCGGGCGAGCCAAATGGAACGTACCCGTCCTTGTCCGCGTACGGGCTGTCCGGCTTCTTGCGAAGACACACTCCCCGCAACAATACGGCGGGATGCCCGCCGATTTCCCGCGGTCTGGCGTTTGCGGCGTCGCCCTCGCCGTCAAACTGCACGAACGAGCGGACCAAGGCTGCGTCTTTTCCCCCCGAGACGCGATAATAGCCCTTGAACGAGGTGATCTCCTCGCCCGTCACATAGGCTCCGCCCGTCGTCAGCTTGGAATCCATCGCGTTGCTGAAGTTCTTCGCGCACCGTCTGCCGTTTGCGAAATTCGCGATGCCTTTCAAATTGCGGCCCCCGCCATATCCCGACGAGACCGCGCGAAACGACCGATCCGCTTCGCAGATGACGTAAAACCGCCGCCCCAATTTGCCATTTGCCAAGGTGGTCGGTCGCGTAGCGTCCATGGCGAAGTAGCAGGAGTTCTTAGCTGCGCCTTGGTTCGTTTTTTGCAGGTAAAGCGCGCGCGCCCTCTGCAAAACGATTGGCGCGATTTGCCCGTCGGCTTCGCCGACATAGGCCCGCAGCCAGGCCGGAACATCAATGGATTGCTCCGCCGCAAAAGTTCGCGGCGAACCCGACAGGACGACGATGATGATCAGGCTGACAACATTGCCGATTTTGGGTAGGAGCGATTTTAGTTGCAACGGATCCAGGTCTCCTGTCGAAATTTGTGCACGCCGGCTTGGTAGGTCGGGCAGACAACGACCATACGGCTCACGTGAATTCAAGCCTCGCGGCGCGTGAAGGTGCAACCGCGGGCTCCACCGAGATCGTATACGTCTGATAAGGTCGAATTTGGTGCGGCCCAAGGCAGCGCCACGGTCTAACCCTTAGGACTCAGAAGCACTCGCGGGTCCCCGGAGTTTTTTCAAAACAGAAGGCGGAGCAATGGCCAAGAACACAATTTGCCTGTGGTACGACACGGAGGCCGAGGCTGCGGCCCGCTTTTACGCTGCGACCTTTCCCGACAGCGCGGTGGGCGCCGTGTACCACGCGCCCAGCGACTATCCCGGTGGAAAAGAGGGCAACGTGCTGACTGTGAAATTCACAGTCCTCGGCGTATCTTGTCTCGGCCTCAACGGCGGTCCCATATTCAAGCACAACGAGGCCTTCTCGTTCCAGATCGCGACTGAAGATCAGGAAGAGACCGATCGCTACTGGAACGCAATCGTCAGCAATGGCGGCCAGGAGAGCGCATGCGGGTGGTGCAAGGACAAGTGGGGAATTTCCTGGCAGATCACGCCGCGCGTGTTGACCGACGCGCTTGCAGCCGGCGGCGATGAAGCAAAGCGGGCTTTCGCTGCAATGATGGACATGGGGAAAATCGACATCGCCGCGATCGCGGCGGCGCGGCGCGGCTGAAGGGCCGGACTCGTGCCGCCTTTGCGCACGAGCAAGTTGAAACCGGAGGGGCCGGCGCGACGGTGCGAGTTGAAAGCTGCGAGGCCGGGTGCTAGGTCGCGACGGCTTCGATCTGAATCCCACTGGCAACCCATTCATTCTAGTGTCGCTCATGAGTTCCGAAGTTCGCTCCCGAGCCCAGCGTCGAGCAGCGGCGAACCTTGGACTAGGCACTCTAGGAGGCGGCACAATGCAGCGGCTCAAAGATAAAATCGCGCTTGTCACCGGCTCGGGCGCCGGCATCGGGGGTGCCGTGGCAAAGCTCTTTGCCGAGGAGGGCGCCCACGTCTACATCACCGACGTGGACGGCGAGGCCGCCGCCAGTGCCGCGGCCGAGCACGCAGCCAAGGGTCATTCGGTGACGGGGATGACCGTCGACGTCTCGCGCGGCCAGGACGTGACGGCGCTGATGCGCACGATCGAGCAGCAGCACCGCCGCCTCGATGTGGTCGTCAACAACGCCGGCATCAACGTGCGCACCGACTTTCGCAACATGTCGGACGCCGACTGGGTGCGCCTGCGCGAGGTGAACCTCGACGGCATCGTGCGCATCGCGCGCGACGCCTTTCCGCTCCTGAAGGCGTCGGGACGCGGCTCGCTCATCAACATGGCCTCGATCATGGGGCATCGCGGCATGCGCACGCTCGCCGCCTACGGGGCGACCAAAGGGGCGATCTCCGCGCTGACGCGCGGCCTCGCCGTCGAGTACGGCGCCTACAACATTCGCGTCAATGCGCTGGCGCCGGGCTTCATCGAGACGGCGTTGACGGAGCGCGTGTTGCGGATCAAGGCGTTCTCCGATGCGCTGCTGGAGCAGACGCCCTTGAGGCGCTTCGGCACGTCGGAGGACGTGGCGGCAGCCGCACTGTTCTTTGCGTCGGACGAGTTGGCGTTCATCACCGGCGCCGAGCTTGCCGTCGACGGCGGCATGGCGGCGGGGCTTTAATCCGCAGAAGCGCAGACGCGACAAATGAAAGACGGCGCCAGCCCCTGAGGACTGACGCCGCGCGCGTGGCAAGCGAAGCTACGCTTTTTACTTGTTCAATGCGTTGTCGACGGCCTTGGCACCTTCCTTGGCGGCGTCCTTGACCTTGCCGACGCCGACCTGGACGTTGCCCTTGACCTCCTGCGCGGCGCCTTCGGTCTCCAGCTTCTCGCTGCCGACTGCGCGGCCCAGGCCCTGCTTGACCTTGCCCGCGGCCTCGTTGAAGTGGCCCTTAGCCTTATCGGTGGTGCTGCTCATGACATTCTCCCGTGCAAAGAGCCCCGGGGGGTGGGGCGTCGGGAGATAAACGCTTTCATTCCGAGAGAGGTTCCCGGAGGCCCATCCGCGATCGGCCGCGGGGATCAGGTCCCCGCTACCGTCTCCGCGATCAGCTGGTCGACGACGCCGGTCAGCGCCGCCTCAGGGGTCGCCCCTTTGCCGAGCAACGCTTCGTAGCACTGCACCTGCCGGTCGGCGCTGGTGCCTCCGGTCGCGATCTTCAACGCGTGCCTGGCTTCCTTCTCGCACCCGAGCACCGCCGCATCCTCGGCGATGAGGTCGAGCAGCTCGTCGATCAGGGTCGCGAACGGCACGAGCTTGCCCTGGCCAAAATCGAAAAGCGTCTCCTGCACGCCGTAGCGCTGCGCGCGCCAGCGGTTCTCCTCGATGAGAAAGGCCGGATATGAGCGCCATTTCTGGTTGGAGCGCCGCAAGCGGTAGAGCATGCGCATGATGCAGACGAAGAGCGCCGCGATGGACATCGCGTCGTCGATGCGGGTGCACACGTCGGTGACGCGCATCTCCAGCGTTGGGAAGCGTCCCGAGGGGCGCAAGTCCCACCAGATCTTAGTTGCGTCCTCGATGACGCCGTTGCGCACCAGAACGTCGACGGTGCGCTGGAACTCGCCGTAGCTCTCGAAGCGCTGGGGAAGGCCGGTGCGCGGCAGTTCGTGGAATACGGCGAGACGGTAGCTCTTGAGGCCGGTGTCCTCGCCCTGCCAGAAGGGCGATGAGGTCGACAGCATCAGAAGGTGGGGCAGGAAGTAGCGCGCCTGGTTCATGAGATCGATGCGCAGCTCGTCGTCGTCGATGCCGACGTGCACGTGCATGCCGCAGATGGCGAGGCGGCGCCCGATGCCGCCGAAGTCGCGGGCAAGCGCCTGGTAGCGCGCCTTGGGCGTGGTCTCGAGCGTCGACTTGTCGGAAAACGGGTGGGTCGAGGCGGCGATGGGTGCAAGCCCGTACTCGCGCGCGGTGTCGGCGATCGTGCGGCGCAGATGGGCGAGCTCGCGGCGGGCGGCGGTAAAGTCGCGGCTGACGCTGGTTCCAATCTCGATCTGGGAGCGGAAGAATTCGGGCGCGACCTGTTTGCCGAGCGCGGCCTCGCAGGCCTCCATCAGGGGCGCCGGCGCCGGGGCGAAGCCGCGCGTCGCAAGATCGACGAGGTGGTACTCCTCCTCGATGCCGAACGTGAAGGATGGCTCCTTGAGGCTCATGGGTCCGCTCGCATCATGCCGCCGGCTCCCGCGGGAGGCGCGCGGGGCGGCGCAAAACCGCCCATTTCGCGCATGCAACTCCTTAAGGGGTGCACTGGTCTCGTCCGCGAGGGTAGCCTATAAGTTCCTGCAAATGGCATAATGGCCTCAAGGCGATGCGGCGCCCGGTTTGACGGGTCGCCTGTGCGGGGCCATCGAGCCGCAACAGTCGCGCAATGGAGTAGTTAAGTCATGGCGGCACCCTGGTCCCCCGACAGCTGGCGGTCGAAGCCGATCGTCCAGGTGCCGGATTACCCCGACACCGCGGCGCTGGCCGAGGTCGAGGCGCGGATCTCGACGTTCCCGCCGCTCGTTTTCGCGGGCGAGGCCGACAAGCTGAAGCGGGCGCTGGCCGAGGTCGCGGCGGGCGATGCCTTTCTGTTGCAGGGCGGCGACTGCGCGGAGAGCTTTGCTGAGCACAGCGCCAATCACATCCGCGAGTTGTTCCGCGTGTTCCTGCAGATGGCGGTGGTGCTCACCTATTCCGGCGGCTCGCCCGTCGTGAAGGTGGGGCGCATCGCCGGCCAGTTCGCCAAGCCGCGCTCCTCGCCGACCGAGAAGCGCGACGGCCGGGAGCTGCCGAGCTACCGCGGCGACATCATCAACGGCGAAAGCTTCACGGAGAAGGATCGCGTCCCCGATCCGCAGCGCCAGGTCGAGGCCTATCGGCAGTCGGCGGCGACGCTCAACCTGCTGCGCGCCTTCTCCGAGGGTGGCTACGCGAGCCTCGACAATACATTGCGGTGGCTGCTCGATTTCGAGCAGAAGAGCCCGTTCGGCAAGAAGTACCGCGAGATGGGCGAGCAGATCCAGACCGCGCTCCGGTTCATGGCCTCGTGCGGCGTCACGACCGAGACGGTGCCGGCGCTGGGCCGCACGTCGTTCTACACGAGCCACGAAAGCCTGCTGCTGAACTACGAGCAGGCGCTGGTGCGCCGCGACGAGGCCGGCGGCACCCAGAACTGGTACGCCACGTCCGGCCACATGCTGTGGATCGGCGACCGCACGCGCCAGCCCGATCATGCGCACGTGGAGTTCCTGCGCGGCGTCAAGAATCCCGTCGGCGTCAAATGCGGGCCCACGCTCGAGCCCGACGGCTTGATGCGCCTCATCGACACGCTCAATCCGGCCGACGAGGCGGGCCGGCTGACGCTCATCTGCCGCTTCGGCGTCGATAAGGTGGAAAAGCATCTGCCCAAGCTCGTGCGTATGGTCGAGAAGGAGGGGCGCACGGTCGTGTGGTCGTGCGATCCCATGCACGGCAACACGATATCGGCGGCGGGCGGCCTCAAGACGCGGCCCTTCGATCGCATCCTCAAGGAGGTCGAGACCTTCTTCGACGTGCACCGCGCGGAGGGCACGCACGCCGGCGGCATCCACGTGGAGATGACGGGCCTACCCGTCACCGAGTGCACGGGCGGGGCGTCGGCCAACATTTCCGAGGCGCAGCTCAAGGACCGCTACGAAACGCTGTGCGATCCCCGCCTCAACGCGGATCAGGCGCTCGAGCTCGCATTCCTGGTCGCGGAGCGTTTGAAGCAGGACCGCGAGGGCAGGATCGTGCCGCCCCAGCCCATGCCGGCGTTCGGCTGAGCGGCCGCCTCTTAAGTCTTATCCGGTAGGTTTGGAGGCGCCCGTTGCCGCCACCGTTCGCTCGCTCCTAAGGTCGGCCCATGTCCAAGCCCGCCGCATCGCGCCTCAAGATCGCGCTCGCCCAGGCAAATCCCACGCTGGGCGATCTCGACGGCAATATCGAAAAACTTAAAGCCATGCGCGCGCAGGCGGCGGCACAGGGCGCCGATCTCTTGGTCTTTCCCGAGCTGTTCATCACCGGCTATCCGCCCGAGGACCTGGTTCTGAAGCCCGCGTTCCAGGACGCGGCGCGCCGCCGCGTCGAGGCGCTCGGCGCCGAGCTTGGGGATGGTCCCGCCGTGCTCGCGGGCACGGTCTGGCCCGAGGACGGCAAGGTCTACAACGCGGTCGTTCTCCTCGAAGGCGGCAAGGTCGACGCCGTGCGCTTCAAAGTCGATCTGCCGAACTACGGCGTATTCGACGAGAAGCGCGTCTTCGAACAGGGACCCATGCCGGGCCCGATCAACTTTCGCGGGGTGCGGATCGGCGTTCCCATCTGTGAGGACATCTGGGGCCCGGACGTAACCGAGTGCCTCGCCGAATGCGGCGCCGAAATCCTCATCACGCCCAACGGCTCGCCGTTCGATTGGACGAAGCCCGACGTGCGCCGCAACAAGGCCGCCGCGCGCATCGCCGAGACCGGCCTGCCGCTCATCTATCTCAACCAGGTGGGCGGGCAGGACGAGCTCGTCTTCGACGGCGCCTCCTTCGTGCTCAACGGCGACGGCAGCCTTGCCGTGCAGCTTCCCGCCTGGGAGGAGCAGCTCGCCCTAACCGAATGGCGCAAGACGGCCGGCGGCTGGGTCTGCGCAGGGGGCGAGATCGCGCGTATCGAAGCGGGCGATGCGTCGGCCTATCAGGCCTGCATGCTGGGCTTGCGCGACTACGTGGAGAAGAACGGGTTTCCGGGCGTCATCCTGGGGCTGTCGGGCGGCATCGACAGCGCGCTGGTGGCGGCACTTGCGGTCGATGCGCTCGGGCCTTCGCGCGCGCGCGCCGTAATGATGCCCTATCGCTACACATCGAGCGAGAGCCTGCGGGATGCCGCCGCCTGCGCCAAGGCGCTGGGGCTGCGCTACGAGACCGTGCCGATCGAGGCGGCGGTGGCGGGGCTCACCGCAGCGCTCGAGCCGCTGCTTGCCGGCACGAAGCCCGACACCACGGAAGAGAACATTCAGGCGCGCGTGCGTGGCATCGTCCTGATGGCCATCTCCAACAAGTTCGGCGGCATGGTCGTGACGACGGGCAACAAGTCGGAGATGTCGGTCGGCTACGCCACGCTCTACGGCGACATGAACGGCGGCTTCAATCCGATCAAGGACCTCTACAAGATGGAGGTCTATCGGTTGGCGCGCTGGCGCAACGCGCATCTCCCCAAGGGTGCGCTCGGGCCCAAGGGCGCGGTGATCCCCGAGGCGATCATCACCAAGGTGCCGTCGGCCGAGCTGCGCGCCAACCAGACGGACCAGGATTCGCTGCCGCCCTACGAGGAGCTGGACGACATTCTCGCCTGCCTCGTCGAGAAGGAGATGCCGGTGCCTGAGATCGTCGCGCGCGGGCACGCGGCCGAGACCGTGAAGACGGATCGAGCGCATGCTCTATCTCGCCGAGTACAAGCGCCGCCAGGCGCCGCCCGGCGTGAAGATCTCGTCGAAAAACTTCGGCCGCGACCGGCGCTATCCCATCGTCAACAAGTTCCGCGAGGCGATGGAACCCCCGGTATCCAAGCCCGAAGCCGCTGCTCCCGCTGCGGCGCCCGCACCACCAGGCAAGCGGAGATCCTGATCTAGGCGCCGGCGCGCAGGCGCGCGTGCCCCATGTACATGATCTGCACCGAGGGAAGCCTGCCGAAGGTGAAGTCGAGGCGGCGGTCGATGCCGCAGGGGCCAAGCCCGACAAAAGGGCCCACGTCAAATCCGCGCGTCTTGAGTTTCGCGCTGAGCTCCGCCGGCCGGATGAACTTCGCCGGGTCGTGCGTGCCTCGCGGCAGCAGACCCAGGATTTTCTCGCCGAAGTGGACGAGCACCAGCGTCGCGAGGGCTGTGCGGTTTATCGTGTCGAACAGAAAGAGCCCGCCGGGTTTGAGTACGCGGCGGATCTCGTCCAAGACCGTGTCGACGTTCTCGACGTGCTCGAGCACATCGACGCAGACGACGCAGTCCGTGCTGGCGCTCTCGAGCGGGATGCGTTCGCCGGAGCCGACCCGGTAGTCGATGGCGAGGCCTTCATGGCGCGCATGATCTTGCGCGGCTTCGATGGCGGGGCCCGATGGATCGACGCCGACGACGAGCGCGCCTTTTCGCGCGAGCGCTTCGGACATGAACCCGCCGCCGCAGCCCAGATCGAGAACCGTCTTTCCGGTCCAAGCATCGACAACGGTCGAAAAGTGCCGCATGCGCGCGGGCACGATGTTGTGCAGGAGGCGCAGGAAGCGCTGCGATCCGTCCCACCAGTTGTGCGCATACGTGCGGTAGATCGAGAGATCATTGGCCATCCTTGGCCTCCGGCGCCGGCGTGTAGGGGGCGGCTGCCGGACGCGGCCACGGCAGCCAATAGGGGACGCTGCTGCGGTAGCGGCTGAACGCGTCGCCGTGTATCCGCTGGAAGCGGGCTTCCTTGAACAGCGGGCCTGCGACACAATAAAGCGTCAGCACCAGTGCCAGCACGAGCTGGTCGGGTGTCCAGGTGGGGACCGTCCACAGCGTGAGAGTGAACGCGACATAGATGGGCTGGCGCGAAAGCCGGAACAGCCCCGAGGCCGGCATGGGCGGATAGACGGGCTTGCGGTCTCTGAGGAGCGCCCACCAGCCGAGGTATCCCATCTGCAGCGAGAGGCCCGCGTCCGCCATCGCCTTGCCGAGCAGCAGCCAGGCCGAAGCGTAAAGCGCCGTCATCACGATGAGCAGCGGGCCTTGCGCTTGCCACCATACGACACCCGTCGGCGACCACAGAGCGAACAGCAGGAAAACCTGGATCGATGCGATCGTGACATACGTCGTCGTCGACAGCGTTCCGCCTAGGCCTGCGGGCGCGAGCCGGGAAAGGAGCGCGCGCCCCTTGCCGGTGAGCAGGAGCGAATGTCCGAGCGGAAACTGGAGGAGCAGGGCGGCGTTGGCCATCCAGCGCCAGGGAGGATCGACCCGCCCGAACGACAGGCTCATCCCGAAGTACATCATCACGATCATCGTTCCGACGCCGGCGAGGAAGAGGCCGTGGCACAGCACGCCGAAGAGGATTGCGGTTGCCTTCCGGAACGCCGGGGACATAGCGGCAGCCTTTTTCTGGAGCGCGGGACCACCCGGAGTGTAGGTGCGCCGCACGGGCGCTGCAACGCAACGTCGGTTGTTATCGAGGGTATCGGCGGTTCAGCCCGGGAATTGATGCACCGACCCCTGCCGGCGCCCTTTCCACCGCCGCCCTTGAGTTCTCGCGCGCCGGGTCTATAGGTTGCAGCCGATCTTGCCCCAAATTTCCCCGCGGATACCCTTCGGACATGGCCGTCACCGTTCGCTTCGCGCCGAGCCCTACCGGGCGCCTCCACGTCGGCAACATTCGCACGGCCATCCTCAATTGGCTGTTTGCGCGCAAAGTCGGCGGCACGTTCCTGCTGCGTCTCGACGACACGGACGTCGCGCGCTCCACCGAGGCGTTCGCCGACGGCATCCGGGAGGATCTGGCCTGGATGGGCCTCGCCTGGGAGCGCGAGGAGCGCCAGTCCGCGCGCATCGCGCGCTACGACGAGGCGGCGGCCTTCCTGAAGGGAATCGGCCGCCTCTATGCCTGCTACGAGAGCGAGGACGAGCTCGATCGAAAGCGCAAGCGCCAGCTCGCGCGCGGGCTGCCGCCGATCTACGACCGCGCCGGGCTAAAACTCGGGGACGCGGAGCGGGGCAAGCTCGAAAGCGAAGGGCGCAGCCCGCACTGGCGCTTCCGCCTCGCCAATTCAGAAGACGGCCTCGCGCCGCTCCCCACCATCGTGTCGTGGAACGATCTCGTGCGCGGGGACCAGACCGTGGACGTCGGCTCGCTGTCCGATCCCGTCGTCATCCGCGCCGACGGCACATTCCTCTATACGTTTACGAGCGTCATCGACGACGCCGACCTTGCGATCAGCCACGTGATCCGCGGTGAGGACCACGTCACCAACACCGGCGTGCAGATCCAACTCTTCGAGGCGCTGGAGCGCGAGCCGCCTGCGTTCGCACACCACAGCCTGCTGGTCGGGGCCGACGGCCATGCGCTGTCAAAGCGCCTTGGCGCTCTGTCGATCGAAAGTCTCAGGGGCGATGGCCTGGAAGCGATGGCGGTCGCGAGCTACACGGCGCTGATCGGCACCTCCGACGCGATCGAGCCGCACGCCGATCTCGACGAGCTCGCCCGCCTGTTCGCGTTCGAGAAGGTGTCGATGGCGCCCGGGCGTTTCGATCCCGATGAGCTCAAAGGCCTCAACGCGCGGCTTTTGCATAAGGCGCCCTACGAAGACGTCGCCGACCGGCTCAAGGCTCAAGGCATCGCAGGCGGGCCCGAGTTCTGGGCGTCCGTGCGCGGCAACCTCTCGTTGCTTTCCGACGCTGCGCTCTGGTGGCGCATCGTTTCAGGCGAGGTGCGTCCGCTGAGCGAGGACGCGGAGCTTACCGCGCGCGCGGCAACGCTTCTGCCCGAGGAGCCATGGGACGACACGACCTGGGATGTGTGGATTGCCGCGCTCAAGGCCGCGACGGGACGCAAGGGGCGCGCGCTGTTCCATCCGTTGCGGCTGGCGCTGACGGGGCTCGAGGACGGACCGGAGCTGAAAGTTCTGCTGCCGCTGATCGGCCGGCACAAGGCCGAGAGCCGGCTTCTCGGCAACGCGGGCTGATACCGGGTGTCTCGCCGCCAGATCTATCCAGGCCTATAGCGGCGTGACGTCCACCTTGCGCATGTACGTGACCGGGATCTCGTGCCCCTTCGGCAGCGCCCATCCGCCAAGGCGGACGACGCGATAATCGAGGCTCTCGAAGAACGCCACCGCATTGAGGGTGGCCGCCACCTCCATGGCCGGAAAGCCCGCAGCGCGCGCTTCCTGCTCGACGTGATCGAGAAGCTTGCGGCCGATGCCTTCGCCGGTGAAGAGGGGGCGCACGCAAACGGCGAGGATGCGCGCGGTGGCACTCAGGCCCTCGCTCTCGCTCCAAGCGGCGGTGCCCACCATCTCCGTGCCGATCCAGGCTGAGACGGAATGGTTGCCCAGCAGCAAGTCTGCGTACCGGGGGCTGCGCACGAAAGCGACAAAGGCGTCGATGTCGTCGGGCGCGTAGTGCTCCTGCGCGGCTCCGGCGAAAGAGGCGGAATGGATATAGCGCGCCGTCGAAAGGTCATCGACGGACAAGGGGCGAAGCGTGATCATTTGCGCAAGGCTATTGGGTGTAGGGAGCGCTTGCATAGCAGAGTTCGCCGGAATGGTGACCGGGATGGGGCGGGGCTTACTGGTTTGCGTGGAGGCAGCAACAGGGGCGCGGCCAACGCGGCGCTCGGAGGATGATCCCCGGCGCCTCAGCGCGACCCCGCTTCCCGATCCGAGCGGGCTTCCCAACCCGTCGCATCGCCTTGGGCGCGTTCTCCGCTCGCCGGCGTGCTCGGGGGCACGAACTCGGCTTCCTTGCACGAGCAGCCCGGCACCAGCTCCTTGCGATAGCGGAAGGCCGTCTTGAGGCTGGTGTAGGGCTGCTGGTTGCCGAGCGCGATGGACTGGTCGACGGTCGCGCCGGGGTTTTGATAATAATAGAGCTCGACCGGGGCGGCGCACTTCGACTGGCACACGCCCGCGTCCTGCTGGAAATGGCTCGGCAGCGTCGAGAAGCTCACCGGAAAGTAATAGCCGTCGCATAGGCGGACGCACACGGTGCGGTACGTGGCCGAGGAAGGTGCTGCCCCGAAGGGGGCCCAGCCGCCATTATAGCTGCCGCCTTCCTCGTCCTGCCAGATCGAGGATGACGGTCCTCTGTCCTGCCGCCGCGCCTCCTGCGTGTAGTTGGCGCCGCAGTTGTTGCGCGCCAGCTCGCGAACGATGTCGTCGCGGTAGGAGCGCTCCGAGGATCCCATGATCTGCTGGCGCTGCGCCTCGAGCTCGGACAACTGCCGCTTGGCCTGCTCCTTCTGTTGCGCGAGGTCGACGCACGCGCGCGTGCGCCGCAGCGTCTTGGAGAACAGGAAATACTCATAGCAGTTGCGCCGGTCGAGCTCGTGCTCGCTGCTTTGAAGGGTCTGGTCGGTCTGGCGGATCTCCAACTCCAACCGCGGCAACTCGTTGCGCGACTGGTTGGAGCGCTGACCGTCTTGGACGAGCCGCTGCTCGAGCTGCAGACAAATGGGATTCTTCGTCGACCAGTTGGCGTTGGGCGGTCCTGCGGGTGGCGGTGCGTCAGGCTGCCGGCCGTCAATCGGCGGCGGTTCGTCGTACACCGGCTCATCGGGAACGGGCGGCCGATCGGGCTCGGAATTGCTCCACGGCCACCAGCCTTGCGCCACCGCCGGGGTGACGGCGAGCACCAGCACCGCGGCGACCGCGGCGACGAGACGGAAGCGCCGCCCGCGCGTCAAGCGCGTGCTGCTATGGCCGGTGTTGTGGTTCATTTCACCCGTGAGGCCCCCGAGCGGGCCGTTTGGGATGCAACTATGACAATCTGCGATTAGGGGGTCAATGCGGGAGAATTGGGGCGGCTTGCGGCTCTGTCCCGGAGGATTGGAAGCGGGTGACAGGTCGTGCCAAAGCCCGGCGGAACTTGACGGCTGAGGCCGATCTCCCCATAACGACGCCATGAAGCGGATACCGCCCACACGCGCCGTCAACGTTCGTTGCGGCATTATCATTCCGAGCTAGCACAAATCGCTGGCGCGTGGCGCGCTTCTTTGCCCAAAGCCTGAGACAGAGAAACGCCCTCCGCCTGCGGACCGGGGCCCGTACAGGGTCCTCAAGTACGTTTGCGAGACCGTCATGGCCGAAGCGAATCCATTGGTGCTCTACAACACGCTGACGCGCCGGAAAGAGCCGTTCGTGCCGCTCGATCCGGAAAACGTGCGCATGTACGTGTGCGGGCCGACCGTCTACGATTATGCCCACATCGGCAACGCGCGGCCCGTCATCGTGTTCGACGTTCTGTTCCGGCTGCTGCGCCACATCTATGGGCCGAAGCACGTGACCTACGTGCGCAACATCACCGACGTCGACGACAAGATCAACGCGCGCGCCGCGCAAGAGGGCGTGCCGATCCGCACGCTGACCGAGCGGACTGCCAAGCAGTTCCACGACGATATTGCGGCGCTGGGCGTGCTGCCGCCGACGGTTGAGCCGCGCGCGACCGATCACATCGAGGAAATGAAGGCCCTCATCGAGGCGCTCGTCGCCAAGAAGCATGCCTACGTCGCGCAAGACCACGTGCTGTTCGACGTGCCGTCCATGCCCGACTACGGCCGGCTGTCGAACCGCTCGCTGGAGGAGATGGAGGCAGGCGCGCGCGTGGAGGTCGCCCCCTACAAGAAGGACCCGATGGATTTCGTCCTGTGGAAGCCCTCCAAAGAGGGCGAGCCGTCGTGGCCGAGCCCGTGCGGGATCGAAAGCCCCGGTCGCCCCGGTTGGCACATCGAGTGCTCGGCGATGGCCGCCAAGCATCTGGGCGACGTGTTCGACATTCATGGCGGCGGCATCGACCTCGTCTTTCCCCACCACGAGAACGAGATCGCGCAGTCGCGCTGCGGGCACGCCACCGACGTCATGGCGCGCTACTGGCTGCACAACGGCTTTTTGCAGGTCGAGGGCGAGAAGATGTCGAAGTCGCTCGGCAACTTCATCACGATTCACGATCTGCTTCAGCACTGGCCGGGCGAGGTCGTACGCTTCAATATGCTGCGCACCCATTACCGCCAACCGATCGACTGGACGAAAAAGGGCCTCGAGGAGTCGCGGGCGACCCTCGACCGCTGGGCGGAGCTCAGCGACACCCTCGGCGGCGAGGTCAGCGAGGGCTGGTTGCCGAGCGGCGAGGTGGTCGACGCGCTCAAGGACGATCTCAACACGCCGCTGGCGATCGCCAAGCTGCATGAGCTCGCCAAGGAGGCAAAGAGCGGCGCTGACGCGTTTAGACTGCAATGGATGGCGTCGTTGGAGTTTCTCGGCTTCGACGCGAGGCACTGGCATTCGCCCGCCAAGAGTGCCGGCCTCATGGAGGTTGCCGATCCCGAGCTAGCGCTGCGCGTCAAAGCGCTCGTCGAAGCGCGCATCAACGCGCGCAAGGCAAGGGATTTCAAAGAGGGCGACCGCATCCGCGACGAGCTTGCCGGCATGGGAATCACCTTGAAGGATCTCCAAGGACCCCGAGACCGGCGAGATCGTCACCACGTGGGAAGTCTCGCGCTCGACGGAGGGTGCACGATGAACGATTGGCGCAAGGATCTGCCGTTTCCACGTCACTGGCTGTTCTACCTGGCCGTGAAGATCGCCATCGTCGTGCTCGCGGTGTGGATCGCGGCGCGCAGCTTCGGATATGTGTGAATTCGCCATGAGCAAATCTGACAGGAGCCGTCGCGCAGGCGGCCGGTAAAGCGTATGACCAAAGAACGCTTGTATTTGTTCGACACGACGCTGCGCGACGGTGCGCAGACGACGGGGGTCGATTTCTCAGTCGCCGAGAAGCGGCGCATCGCGGCCGTGCTCGACGACCTCGGGATCGACTACGTGGAGGGCGGCTACCCGGGCGCCAACGCGACCGACACGCAGTTCCTCGCGGAGGAGCCCACGCTCAAGACGGCAACGCTCACGGCGTTCGGCATGACGAAGCGCTCGGGGCGCTCGATCTCCAACGATCCGGGCCTGCAGGCGGTATTGGCTTCGCGTGCCAAGGCGATCTGCCTCGTGTCCAAGGCCTGGGATTATCACGTCCGCGTGGCGCTCGGCATCACGAACGAAGAAAACCTCCTGGCACTCGAGCAGTCGGTGCACGCGGTCGTTGAAACCGGCCGCGAGGCGCTGATCGACTGCGAGCATTTCTTCGACGGCTTCAAGAGCAACCGCGTCTACGCGCTCAAGATCGCGCGCACGGCATTCGACGCAGGCGCGCGCTGGGTGGTGCTGTGCGACACCAACGGCGGAACGCTGCCCCACGAGATCGAGCGCATCGTCGCCGAGGTCGCCAAGGTCGTGCCGGGCTCGCATCTGGGCATCCACACCCACAACGACACCGACAACGCGGTCGCCAATTCGCTCGCCGCCGTGCGTGCGGGCTGCCGCCAGATCCAGGGGACGCTCAACGGGATCGGCGAGCGCTGCGGCAACGCCAACCTCACCTCGATCGTCCCGACGCTGCTGCTGAAAAGCGAGTTCGCGGACCGGTTCGACACGAACGTGACGCCGGAGCGCCTGTGCACGTTGACGCATGCGAGCCGCGTGCTCGACGAGGTGCTGAACCGCGCGCCGGACCGGCACGCGCCCTACGTGGGCGAGAGCGCTTTTGCGACCAAGGCCGGAATTCACGCCTCGGCAATCGTCAAGGAGCCCGCGACCTATGAGCACGTGGCGCCCGAGAGCGTCGGCAACGAGCGCCACCTGCTCGTGTCGAAGCAGGCCGGCCGCTCGAGCATCCTGGCGACGGTAGAGCGGCTCGGCATCACGGTCGACAAGGACGATCCCCGCATCGGCGCGCTGCTGGACGAGGTGAAGGCGCGCGAATCGGCGGGCTATTCCTATGAGGCGGCGGAGGCGTCGTTCGAGCTGCTCGCCCGGCGGCTGCTCGACAAGGTGCCGCGCTATTTCACGGTCGACAGTTTCCGCGTCATGGTCGAGCAGCGTCACAACGCCGTGGGCAAGCTCGTCACGGTGTCGGAGGCGACAGTCAAGGTCTACGTCAACGGCGACAACGAGCCGTTGTGGTCGGTGGGCGAGGGCAACGGCCCGGTGAACGCGCTCGACACGGCGCTGCGCAAGGATCTCGGCCGCTACCAGAAGCACATCGAGGGCGTGGAGCTCGTCGACTACAAGGTGCGTATCCTGACGGGCGGCACGGAGGCCGTGACGCGGGTGCTGGTCGAGAGCCATGACACGCTGACGGGCGCGCACTGGTTCACCGTCGGCGTCTCACCCAACATCATCGATGCGAGCTTCGAAGCACTCCTCGACTCCATCAACTACAAGCTGATGAAGGACAAAGCCGAGGTCGCGTGAATTGTCTCGTCAATCTACGCTGCCCATCAGCCGCTTGACCCAGGGCACCAGGGCCAAGAGCAGCAACGTCGCAACGCCGACGAAGGCTGCCTGCTGCAGGAAAAAGTAGGCGAGGCCCGTTGCGTCGTCGGCCGTGAAACCGCCGCCCAGAATGCCCGCGAGCTTGTTGCCCCAGGCCGCACCCAGAAACCAGACCCCTAACATCAGCCCGACGAAGCGCATGGGCGCCAGCTTGGTTATGGTGCTGAGGCCGACAGGGCTGAGGAAAAGTTCGCCGACCGTCTGCAGAAAGAAGAGCCCGACGAGCCACAGCGGGCTGACGCGGCCCTCCGCCGTCAGCAGGGCCGCCGGCACCATGAGCAGGAACGACAGTCCGAGGAAAAAGAGACCCGCCACGAACTTCATCGGGCTCGAAGGCTGGCGCGCGCCGAGCCGCACCCACGCCCAGGCGAAGATGGGCGCCAGCGCAATAACGAACAGCGCGTTGAGCGACAGGATCGCCGCCGACGGGAACGTCCAGCCGAGAACGCTTGTGCGCATCAGTTTGTTGGCGAAGAGCGCGATCGTGATGCCGGCCTGCTCGAAGATCGCCCAGAAGAGCATGGCGGCGATGAAGAATACGAACACCGCGGCGATGCGCTTGGAATCGAGGCCGCCCCTCGTCGCGAACCAGGCGATGGCGGCGAGGGGGACGAGCAGGAACAGGGTGCGCAGCCATTGGAACTGCGGGTCGTCCGACAGCATGGTGAGCGCCATGACGGCAACCGTGCCGGCGACGACCAGGAGGCCTGCGCCAAAGCTTGCCGCGGAAATAGCGGGCGCGCGTCCCACGTGGCCGAGGCGCTTTCCCTGCGCCACGAAGACGATGAGGCCGATCGTCATGCCGACGCCCGCCGCGGCAAACCCCCAGTGCCAGCTCAGCGCCGGATCGAAGCCCCACTGCACCAGCCAGGACTTGAAGAGGTCGGTTTGCGCCAGGAAGCCGGTGACGATCGGCGCAATGAAGCCGCCGATGTTGATGCCCATGTAGAAGATCGAGAAGCCGGCATCGCGGCGCTCATCGCCCTCACCGTAAAGCCCTCCGACCATGGCGCTGATGTTGGGTTTGAACAGCCCGGTGCCGAGCGATATGAGCGCGAGGCCGGTGTAGAAAGCGGCAAGCGAGTTGATCGCCAGCGTGAAGTGGCCGCAGGCGATGACAGTGCCGCCGATGAGGACGGCGCGTCTTGCGCCAAGGTACCGGTCGGCGATGAACCCGCCTGGAATGGAGAGCATGTAGACGGCCATCGTGTAGTTGCCGTAGATGCGCGCCGCGTCGATCGTCGTTAGGCCGAGCCCGCCAGCGGCAACCGGCGTGACGACGAACAGCGCCAGCAGCGCGCGCATGCCGTAGTAGGAGAAGCGCTCCCACAGCTCGGTGAAGAAAAGAGTGCCGAGTCCGCGCGGGTGTCCGGCAAATCCATCCGTGGCCGCGGCGTCGTTTCCGGCGCGTCCACTGTCGGCACCAACCGGCTGATGGGATCGAGGGTTTGACATTGGGCCCGGCAGTTGTTGCGCAATGTCGCCGATAACAGAAGCAATTTTTACTCAGCACAAGCCATGCCGGGCGCAGGCGAATTGCGTGGCGGGGTCGGCCGCGGCTCTCTTTGCCAATTCAGCGGGGTGATCGTGGCTTTGCTGCCGAGGTCAGCGGGCGGCGCGGAAGCGGCGCGCGCGCTTGGGCTGACCGCGTGTCCGCGCGCGCTGCGGAGCAGCTGCAAGGCACTTCAGGCGGCACAGCACCAAAGCTTCCCCGACGTCGTCCGAAGCAACGGGCTGGCTGAAATAGAAGCCCTGGACCTCGTCGCAGCCGGCAATTGCGATGCTGGCGAGGTGGTCACGGGTCTCGACGCCTTCGGCCACCGTCTCGATGTGGAGGTTCCTGGCGAGGTTGGTGACGGCGCGGACGATGGCGAGGCAATCCCTGCGCTCGGGCACCTCGCTTACGAAACTACGGTCGATCTTGATCTTGGCGAACGGAAAGTTCTGCAGGTAGCTCAGCGATGCAAAAGCGGTTCCGAAATCGTCAAGCGCGATCCGCACGCCGATTTCCTTCAGCTTGTCGAGGATCGCATGTGTGTTGGGCGCGTCGCGCAACAGCACGCTTTCCGTGATCTCGAACTCGAGCCGGTCGGGTGAAAGCCCCGACGCTTTCAGCGCCCGCAGCGTCGAGCGGATAAGGTCGCCGCTCTCGAATTGCACGGGCGAGAGGTTCACCGTCACCTTGATCGGCTCGGGCCAGGTCGCCGCGTCCGCGCAGGCTTGCTGCAGTACCCAATCGCCCATGGCCACGATCAGACCCGTCTGCTCGGCGATCGGTATGAACTCCGTTGGCCCGATCAGCCCGCGTTCGGGATGGTTCCAGCGCATCAAGGCTTCGCAACTCGTCACCTCGTTGGCCTTGAGGTTGACGATGGGCTGGTACTGCACGGTCAGCTGCTTGCGCTCGAGCGCGAACCTGAGATCGGACTCGAGCTGGTGGCGCTCTCTTATCTCTTCATCCTCGCCCGGCTCGAAGAACGAGAAGCAGTTCCCGCCGCGTGACTTGGACTTGTAGAGCGCCACATCGACGTTCTTCAAAAGCTCATCGATCGTACGTCCGTTCTCGGGCGCGAACGCGATGCCGATGCATGCATCGACTTGCAGCATCTCTCCCGCAATGCTGTGCGGTTGGCTCAAGGAGCGCAGCAGCCGGCTCGCCAGCCGCTCGGCGCCCTCCTTGCGCCTGGCGTCGCGCTGCAGGATGGCGAACTCGTCGCCTCCCAGACGCCCGACCAGATCGGGGCCGCGCACGGTCTCGCGCAGGCGGCGGGCAACGCTCTTGAGAAGCAGATCGCCGACGGGGTGTCCGTAGGTGTCGTTCACATCCTTGAACTTGTCGAGATCGATCCAGTGGAGCGCGAAGCCGTCGTCGGGCTTCAGCTCGAGCAGGACGGATTCGAGCCGCTCGCGGAAGTGGAAGCGGTTGGCGATCCCGGTCAATGTATCGTGGCGCGCGAGCCAGAAGATTTTCTGCTCCGCGCGCCGCTTTTCGGTGATGTCCTCCTGCAGGTCGACCCACCCGCCGCCGACGAGCGGTTGGTTGGTGACGAGAATGGTGCGGCCGCCTTTCAAATCCTGAACGTAGGAGAACGTCTTGCCGCGCGCGAGCTCGGCCACGTGATGGTCGATCCATTGGCGTTGCTTCTCGAGGTCGTCGGGGCAATCGCGTCCGGTCTCGTTGACGACATGATAGTGCACGATGTCGGCGAGCGGCGTTCCCGGACGCGTGAGCTCGGAGGGGAGCTGGTAGATTTCCTTGTAGAGTTTGTTGCAGACGATCAGCCGTTGCGCGGCGTCAAACATCGACAACCCGCGCGCCATATTGTCGAGGGCGACCTCGAACCAGCCGTTGAGCTGATCGAGTTGCTGCTTGTGTTCCAGGATATCTTCGGTGTTCAGCGTCAGACCGTCGCCCACGCTCGCAAAATCGGGCGGTGTTTGCGTATCGGCGATTGCGGCGGGCGCATGCCCCTCTCGACAGGCAACCACTTTAGACCGGGACTTCACGATTGTGCCCTCTTACGTCCGGATTGTGACGGCCGGTGTAAGGGAAACTGGTAAGGGGGCCATTAATCAGGGCCCGGAAAGTGTGCGGGTTTTCGCGCGTCGCTAACGGGCGGCCGAGGTGGCGCGCAAGGCGCTTCCGTCAGGGCAAAGGGGGATGTTCGAGATCAAGGCTTGCGGTCCAGCAGCTGTCGTGCCGCGTCCTGGGGCGCCAGATCGCCGGCGAGCACCTTGTCGGCGAGGGCGTCGAAAGCCTGCTCGCCGCCATCGCGCACCCGTTCCGAGATGAGGTCGGACGCCGCCCGCGCGATCAGGTAGCGGGCGCGCCGCCGCCTGCGCGCGAGCGGGCCTTCCGCCTCGGCCTTGCGGCCGGCGGCCGTGATCGCGGCAACGAGCGCCTCGACGCCTTCCCCTGTCGTGGCGGTGGTCTTGAGCACGGGAATGGCGTCGCGCCCGGCACGTATGGAGAGGGCGCCCAGCAGCTGCTGCAGCGTGATCTCGGCGCCCGGGCGGTCGCCCTTGTTGACGACGAGAATATCGGCGATCTCCAACAGCCCCGATTTCATCGCCTGAATGTCGTCGCCGAGACCGGGCGCGGAGACGACGATGCGCACATCCGCCACCTCGGCGACGTCGATCTCGCTTTGGCCGGTGCCGACAGTCTCCAGAATGATGAGGTCGCGCCCGGCGGCGTCGAGGGCGTCGATGATGCGGACGGCGGCGGGCGATAGGCCGCCGAGGTAGCCGCGGCTCGCCAGCGAGCGCACGAACACGCCATCATCGTCCAATGCTGCCGTCATGCGGATGCGGTCGCCGAGAATGGCGCCGCCCGAGACGGGGCTCGAAGGATCGACGGCGATGACGCCGACGGTACGCCCTGCCGCGCGCACATTCGCGATGACGCAATTGACGAGGGTCGACTTTCCGGCTCCGGGCGGGCCGGTGAACCCAACGACGAGGGCGCGGCCCAGATACGGCTGCATGGCCTTGAGCAACGCCGGTGCCGCCGGCGAGAGCCTTTCCAGCTCGGTGATCACCGTGGCAATCGCGCGCCGCTCGCCGGCCCGCATCCGTTGCAGGAGGGCGCCGGGGTCGGCGTCAGGGCGGGAGCGGTTCTCGGCGGTCATGCGCGGCTGATACGCGCAAACGGGGAGGGGGCGCAAGCATGCGCGAGCAGTTGATCCCCAGCCGCGGCGCTCAGAACCACACGCCCGGCCAGCGATAGCGCGGGCGCATCTCGATCGGGCCGACGCCGACGAGCGAGATCCGCGGGCCCTCCTCGATGTCGAGAGGCGGCATCGGCGGCACGTCGAGGGCCCGCAGGCGGGCGATGCGGGCTTCGTCGGGGGGAGGGCAGCGCAGCATCGAGAGCTGCGGCACTTTTCGCGCCGGCACCGGCGGAATGAGGTCGTCCGCTAAGCTTCCAGTCGACGTTTCCAGCCGCGAAATGGCGGAAGCGAGCCCCAGCGGGTCGCCGGTCATCAGGGACGCGGCGCGATCGGCGGTGAATTCGCGTGCCCGCGACAGGTGGAGCTGCAGGAAATTCAACACCGCAGGCGCCGCCACCAGGAGTGCCACCGTCCACCACGATACGAGCTCCTCGCCGGTTATGAGCCGCCAGAAATTGAGGGCCGCCAGCCACAACCCGATATAGTAGAGCACCTGAGCAAAGCGCGTCGCGACGTCGGCGATGCCGAAGACGACGAGATCGCCCAGGCCGACATGGCTTATCTCGTGGGCGAGGACGGCGGCGATCTCGCGCATGGTGAGGCGGCGCAGCAGGCCCTCGGTCACGGCGATTGCAGACTGCTGCGCGTTGCCGACCGAGAACGCGGTGAGCAGCGAGCTGGGGACGACGTAGAGGGGGGGCATGCGCGGGAGTGCTGCGCGCTGCGCCAGCACGGCGACGAGCGCCTCGGCCTGCTTGAGGCTTTCGGGCTCGTGCGCGCGCGCCCCGTAGAGCCGCATCATGATGCGCGGGGGCAGACGCAATGCGAGAGCGGCGATTGCCCCGACCGCTGCCAGTGCCAGAAGCAGTGATGCAGATGCCGAGTTCAGGCCAGCACGCAACCGCGAGGAGCGCGCCGAAGGCTGAGAGCAGCACGGCGCCTTGCACGTGATTGGCTGTCACCTGCACGGCCCCAAGGCGGCTGAGGCTCGGCACCGCGGCGGCCAGGTTACGAACTATTGCGAAAGGCATGCTAGCGTCCCCGAGCCCAGCGAAACGAGCCTTCTCATGGATTTTACGATCGTCTTTCTAGTCTTTGCCGCAAGCCTATGGGTCGCGTGGCGGCGCGAGGCGCGCAAGGCAATTCTTTTGTTCGCGGTCGGGATGGCACTCACCGTGGCACTGTATCTCCATCACGCGACCGAGACGCTACCTCTCTCCTTTTAACCGAAACCGGTCATCGCCATGAGCCCACGTTTCGCGGTTAAACTTAATGCGCTGGCACTCTATGCCATAGGCTTCGTGCTGCTCGCGGCCTTCTATTTCCAGATTGCGCTGCACGAGCTTCCCTGCCCGCTGTGCATGCTGCAGCGCGCGGCTTTCATCGCTCTGGCGGTGGGTCCGGTGCTGAATGTGCGCTTTGGCCCGCGTTCGAGCCACTACGGGCTCGCGATCATCGCAGCTTTGCTGGGTGCGGGCATCGCCGCGCGCCAGGTGCTGCTCCACATCGCGCCAGGCGATGCCGGCTACGGCTCGGCCCTGTTTGGCTACCACTTCTATACTTGGGCGTTCGTCTGCTTTGCGGCCGCGATCCTGGCGTCGGCCGTAGTCCTTCTGTTCGACGAGCAGTTTAAACCCGCTTCGCCCGCGCCCGAGCCAGGCCTTTTCGCGACGGCGGCCGTGTGGCTCATCATCGCCGTCACCGTCCTCAATGCGGGCGGGGCGTTGCTCGAATGCGGGTTTGCCTGGTGCCCCGCCGATCCGGTCCGCTACGAGCTCTTGGCGCTCTAGAACTTGGCGAGCACGGCTGCGTCCTCGGGCCGGGCGCCTTTGGTCAGGGACGCGAGCACGGCCGGAACGATCTTGGCGGCGTCGTCGACGACGGTGAAGTTGAGGTCGAGGCCGGGGCGGATGAAGGCGTCGGCCTTCATGTGCGACAGCAGGCTCAGGAACGGGTTCCAGAAGCCCTCGATATTGGCGACGACGACGGGCTTGGTGTGGCGGCCGAGCTGCACCCAGGTGAGCTGCTCGACGAGTTCCTCCAGCGTGCCCACGCCGCCAGGGAGCGCGACGAACGCGTCGGAGCGCTCAAACATCAATCTCTTGCGCTCGTGCATGTCTTCCGTGACGATGAGGTCGTCGACGTCGCGCATCATCTTTTCCTTCTCGGTGAGAAAGCTCGGGATGATGCCCGTCACGCGGCCGCCGCTGTCGAGGGTGGCGCGCGCCACCTCGCCCATAAGCCCGAGGCTGCCGCCGCCATAGACGAGGCCGATGTCGTTTTCGCTGAGCTGCCGGCCAAGCGTGCGGGCCGCCTGCGCATAGGCTGGATTTATCCCCGCGCCCGAGCCGCAGTACACGCAGATGTTGCGTCCGTTGCTTGCGGCGTGTCGTCCGTTCACGCGTTTCTTTTGCATCGAGACTTCCGTTCTTGTCTTCTAAGTGCCGTATGGCGGGTCGTTTATATGGGGGTGCGCGCTTCTTCCGGCGACACCTCCATCGTAGAATTCGCTGCGGCTCAAATTGCGGCGCCGCCCCGAGCCCTGTGACAGCGCGCCCACAGTGCAGCGCAAAATGCACTCCATCGGAACCGGTCCCTCCCGTTATCCGCTTTTTGGATGTCAGATTGGCGTACCCGTGGAGTTGTGCTTAATGTGTCCGCAGGGGTTAGCTCGCCGTCTTAGAACCGCAACATAATCAATGGAAATCCCCGCTCAATCGGCGGCGATGACCAACGGAGCTGAAACGCAATGACGGGCCACCGTTCCTCGGTCGCGCTGCTCGCCTTGCTCGCCGCGCAAGGCACGGGCTCCTTGCCATGCGCCGCCTCGCCGACCACCGCCTCGCCGGCCGCGCCGAGCGCGCGCTCCTTGCGCGTCGCCCAGGACCAGACGGCGCCGCAGACAGAGGCGGATGGCATTGCGCGGCGGCGCGCCGAGGACCTCGCCAGAGCGGCCTCGGAACGATTTTCGGAAATTCTCGAAAAGGAGAAGGCTGAGCGCCGTGCGCAAGACGCCGCCCCCGGGGCGAGCCCCAGCGGGCAGCCGGCCGGAGACGATGCGCTGGCGCCGGTCTGGGATTGGCTCGCCCGCGCGTCCAAGCGCTATGACGACGTCATCGTCGCCAAGCTGCGCAACCCTTCGGGCGAGATCACGATCCTCGCTCCTCCGAGCGAAGTCGCAGCGGGTGCGCCCGACGTGGGCACGGTGTCGCCCCGCCGGGATGTCCCCGAGATCGGGACCCGGATCGGCTGGACGTCTGTCGTGGAGACGGTTCGCGAATGGCTTGCGCGTGCCAACCGCTCCTATCGCACCGTGATCGTCAAGAAGCTCGTGCATCCATCGGAACCCGAAGAACCGGGCGCCGTCGCCACGATACCGGCCCCCGCTGCCGCGCCGCAAGTTGGCCCCGCCGAAAGCGCCGTGCCGCCGCAACCGGCGCCGCCTGCCGCCGCACCGGCGGAGGCGCCGCCGCGCACGGCCGCGGCCAAACCGGAGCCCGAGCCCGAGCGTTCGGTGCAGGACGCCGACGCTAAGCGGCTTGCGGACGAGGCGGCCGCAAAGAAAAAGGCCGAGGCAAAGCGGCTCGCGGATGAGGCGGACGCAAAGCAAAAAGCCGAGTCAAAGCGGATCGCGGATGAGACGGACGCAAAGCAAAAGGCCGAGGCTGAGGCAAAACACCAGGCTGAAACAAAGCGCCTCGCCGATGAAGCGGAGGCAAAGCGTCAGGCCGAAGCCAAGCGCCTCGCGGACGCAAAGCAAAAGGCCGAGTCCAAGCGTATCGCCGACGAGGCGGACGCAAAGCAAAAGGCCGAGGCCAAGCGGCTTGCGGACGAGGCGGAGGCAAAACGCCAGGCCGAAGCCAAGCGCCTCGCCGATGAGGCGGAGGCAAAACGCCGGGCCGAAACCAAGCGCCTCGCCGACGCGGCAGACGCAAAACGCCAGGCCGAAGCCAAGCGCATCGCGGACGCTGCGGACGCAAAACACCGGGTCGACGCCGAGGCGGACGCCAAGCGGGTCGCCGAGGAGGCCGAGGCCGAGCGCAAGGCCGTCGCCGAGGCCGTGGAAAAGCGCATGACCGAAGCCCCGGCACCCGAGGGCGCGGGCAAGAACGTCATTCCACCCGTCAGGAAGAACGGCGCCGATGCCCGCATCGCGGCCGCTCGCGAGGCGCCCGCGAAGGCGCCGGCGGCCGGCGAGGCTGCGCCCAGGGCGCGCAAGGAGACGGTCATCACGGAGCCGGCTCCGCCCATGGCCGGGAAAAAGAAGCTGCATATGGCCAAGGTGCGCCGTGCCAAGAAGCACGCAAGCAGCAGGCGATATGCGAGCGCTGAGCCCCGCATGACCGCAGAAGGGCGGCATCGCAAGCGGGTCCGCGTCTACGCCTACCGTCACAAGTCCAGCGCGACGCACGCGCACCGCCGTCATCGGGGCCACGCACTGAAGCGTCACCGCTTCTGCGCGCCCGTCTACGGCTATCTGCACCGCGCGGAGCGGGTGTGGGAGCGGCCCGGCACCCTTTATGTGGTCCGCCGCGGCGACACTCTGTCGGGAATCGCGCGCCGCCATTACGGAAAAGGCGCGCGCTATCGCAGGATCTATAGGGCGAACCGCGCAACGATCCGCAACCCGAACCTTATTTATCCGCACCAGCGCCTCTATATTCCCAGACGCAGGCGATGAGCGCTGCGCCGGGCCGGCCGCGTCGCCTTGCTCCGGTGCCAGCATCATCGTGAGCGCACGTCCGCGCAGCGGTCGCCGTGTCGAGCGGCGCCGCGCCGGCGCCTATCGTCATAGTCCGTCCAAGCAGGTCTCATGTCCTTTCCTCCCGCGATCCCGGCCGCCCCTACCGACGACCGCGAGGAGGATTACCTCCAGGCGCGTACGAGCCATTGGACGGTCATGCGCGGTCTCATGCCGTTCGTGTGGCCGGATGGGCGCCCCGACCTGCGGGTGCGCGTCGTGCTGGCCTTCGCCGTGCTGCTGCTGGCCAAGCTCGTCACGGTGGCGGTGCCGATCTTCTACAAGGACGCGACCGATAAGCTGACGTCCCTGACCGGCGGGGAGGGCATCGCGCCGGGGACGGGGCTCGCGCTCGGCGTCGGCGCGCTGATCCTCGCCTACGGGACGGGGCGCGTGCTGACGATGGTGCTGACGCAGATCCGCGACGTCATCTTCACCGAGGTCGGCCAGCACGCGGTGCGCCAGCTCAACAATCGCACGTTCGCGCACCTGCACCGGCTGTCGCTGCGCTTCCATCTGGAGCGGCGCACGGGCGGGCTGTCGCGCGTCATCGAACGGGCGACGCGGGGCATCGAACTCATCATCCGCATGGGCATCTTGAACGTGGTGCCGACCGCGCTCGAGCTGCTGCTCGTCACCGGCATCCTGTTTTACTATTTCGACTGGCGCTACGTGCTGATCGTGCTTGTCACCGTCACGCTCTACATGTGGTTCACGTTCGCCGCGAGCGAGCGGCGCATCGCCATCCGCCGCGAGATGAACGACAGCGACACCGACGCCAACACGAAGGCGATCGACAGCTTGCTGAACTTCGAGACGGTCAAGTATTTCGGCAACGAGGAGCTGGAGGCGCGGCGCTTCGACGTCTCGATGGCGCGCTACGAGAAGGCTGCGATCAAGACGTTTCGCTCGCTGGGCGTCCTCAACTCGGGCCAGTCGGTGATATTCACGGCGGGCATGACGGCCTGCATGGTGCTGGCAGCGCGCGGGGTCATCGCCGGAACCAACACCATCGGCGAATTCGTGATGGTCAATGCGCTGATGATCCAGCTCTACATGCCGCTGAACTTCATGGGCATGGTCTATCGCGAGATCAAGCAGGGGCTCGTCGACCTGGAGGCGATGTTTGCGCTCCTCACCGAGCACCCGGAGGTCAAGGACAAGCCCGGCGCCAGGCCCCTCGTCGTCGACAAGGGCGAGATCCGCTTCGAGAACGTCGGCTTCGATTACGAGCGCAACCGCCGGATCCTCAAGGATCTCTCCTTCACGGTGCCGGCCGGCAAGATGGTGGCGATCGTCGGGCCCTCGGGGGCTGGCAAATCCACGATCAGCCGCATTCTGTTCCGCTTCTACGACATCCATTCCGGGCGCGTGACGATCGACGGCCAGGACATCCGCGACCTCACGCAAAAGAGCCTGCGCGCCGCCATCGGCGTCGTGCCGCAGGATACGGTGCTGTTTAACGACACGATCTTCTACAACATCAAGTACGGCCGCGCCGACGCCACGGAGGACGAGGTCTATGGCGCGGCCAAGCTCGCCCAGATCGATGCCTTCATCCGCACGCTGCCCGGCGGCTACAAGACGATGGTCGGCGAGCGGGGCCTGAAGCTGTCGGGCGGCGAGAAGCAGCGTGTCGCGATTGCGCGCACCATTCTCAAGAGCCCGCCGATCCTCATTCTCGACGAGGCGACGAGCGCGCTCGACAGCCATACCGAGAAGGAGATCCAGGACGCGCTCGACCGCGTCGCGCGTGACCGCACGACGCTCGTCATCGCGCATCGGCTTTCGACGATCGTGCACGCCGACAACATCCTCGTTCTGGAAAAAGGGCGCCTCGTCGAGCAGGGGACGCATGCCGAGCTGATCGCCAGGGGCGGCCTTTATGCGAGCCTGTGGACGCGCCAGCGCCAGGCCGAGAAGGCGCGCGAGGAATTGGTGCACGCGCTCGAGGAGGCGGAGCGCGCGGGCGCTTTGAGCCCCGAGGATGTGCGGCTTGCCTCGGCGAAGTAGCGGATTGTTGCCTATCACGGCCGCAAGTTAACGACGGCTTGAGGGCCCGGGAGTAAGCTTCAGGGCTGGGAGTACGCGAATGCGGGCGCAACTATCGCCCTGGTTTGAGACGCTGGTGCGCAACCTCGCGCACGGGCTCGGACGCGCAGCGGTGCTCCTGCTGCGCGGAGTGCTCCTGCTGTGGCGCGCCGCTCGCCCGACCGTCATCTTCGCGCTCAACGTACTGCTTGCGCTGCTGCTGCTCTTCGAGGAGTGGGGCTGGCGCCCGCTTTCCGATCTCCTGGCCCGGCTCGCGCGCTTTCCCCTTTGGGCAAAAGCCGAGCTGTGGATCGCCGGGCTACCGCCCTACGGCGCGCTGACGGCGCTCGCCGTGCCGAGCACAATCGTCATCCCGACGAAGCTCATCGGCGTGTACCTGCTGGCGACGGGGCATATTCTCACCGCAACCGCGCTCATCCTCGGCGCCAAGGTCGCCGGCACGGCGCTCGTTGCGCGCATCTTCGTCCTGACCAAGCCGTCGCTCATGCAGATCGGCTGGTTTGCGCGCACCCACGACGGTTTCGTGCCGTGGCAAGAGTCCCTGTTTGCGTATATCCGCTCCTCGCGCGTCTGGCGCTACTCGCGCATCGTGAAGTGGCGCGCAACAAACACCATCCGCCGGTCGTGGGTGGCGCTGCGGCCGCAACTCGCGGCGGCTTGGACGCGGCTTGTGCCGCAAACGCATGCGCTGGGCGGGCGCCTGCAAGCCGGCACGCGCGGTCTGCTCGCGCGCACCACGGTCGGCGGGCGCCGCCTTTTGCGCCGCCTCGAGACGCTGGCCGACCTCAGACGACGTTGAGCGCGACTTCGGCGACCGTTCGTTCGCCGGAATCGTCGAGCCAGACGAGCTGCAACGCGCCGGGTCCGGGAACTTTCAGATAGAACGCGATGTAGGGGTTGGCGGCGATGCCGGGCCCCAGCTCGGCGGAGAACACCTCCTCGCCCGCAAACGTCGCCGTGAAGGTGTGGATGATGTCGCGGGCAATAATGGCGCCGGCGGCGTCCTTGCGGTTGCCGGTTTCCATGATGTGGGTCGCGAGCGTCTTGATCTCGACGAGTTCGCCGGCCGTCACGCTTGGCGGCACCTTGACGCGGGGAGGCTTCTTCATGGCGTGGATTGTCCCATCACAGGCCGCAGCCCCCGATCTTCACCGCGACGGTGCGCGTCGCCATCAGCATCGTGCCGTCGCTCAACTGCGCGACCGCGACCACATCCTGTGATTTCGCCAGGCGCATGCGGCTCGTCACGCGCGCTTTGCCGGAAAGCGGCGTGAAGCGAAAGGTGGCGACGTGGGCGCGCGGGTTGGCGGTGGACAACAGGTGGATCGCCGTCACGTGGCTATCGGGCGTCATCGGGCTGTCGACGGCGAGCGCCACGGGTACGTAGTCGCCGTTCTCGACGTTCTCGGGCAGGTCGAGCGTGATGCCGACTTCGCCGGGTGTGGCACCCTTGAGCACGGATTGGAGAGCGGTCTCGAACTCGGCGCTGCGCTCGGGTGCGGCCGCTCGTGCGGTCGAGCCGGAGAGTGCGGTGAGAAATGTTGCCGCGCCGGCGCCCGCCACGAAATTGCGACGGTTCGGCATCAGGATAGGGCGCGTGTCGGCCATCGGCAGGATTGTCCATTGCCGCGTATTGTCAGTCCCGCTAACGATATCGGGAATGGGACGCCGGGAACAAGGCATCAGACCATGATTAATCGCAGGGAGTTTACGCGGCTCATCGCGGGAGCGGGGCTCGCCGCGGTGGCGCCAACGCTGTTTGGCAGGGCAGCGATCGCCAAGGGGGCCGGAAGGGTCGTCATCATCGGCGGCGGGGCGGGCGGGGCGACCGTCGCGCGCATCCTCAAGAGCGAGGCCGCCCAGCTCGACGTGACACTTATCGAGACGCAGCCCATCTACACGACCTGCTTCAATTCCAACCACTACTTCGGCGGCTTTCGCACCTTCGCCTCCCTGCAGCATTCCTACGATGGCTTGCGCAAGCTCGGCATCAAGATTGCGATCGACACCGCGACCGACATCGATGCGGAGAAGAAGACCGTCACGCTCGCGGGCGGAACGGCAGTTCCCTATGACCGCCTCGTGCTGTCGCCCGGCATCGACTTCAAATACGACGCGATCGCGGGCTATTCGCCGGAAGTCGCGCAGATCATGCCGCACGCGTGGAAGGCCGGCGAGCAGACGCTGCTGCTCATGCGCCAGCTCGAAGCCATGGACGACGGCGGCGTCGTCGTCATGGCGGTGCCGGCCAACCCCTACCGCTGTCCGCCGGGCCCCTACGAGCGCGCGTGTATGATTGCGCACTTCCTCAAGACCAAGAAGCCCAAGTCGAAGCTCGTCATCTTCGATGCGAAGAAGACGTTCTCCAAGCAGCCGGCCTTTGAGGAGGCGTTCGCAAAATATTACGACGGCATCATCGATCTCAATCTTACCAACGAGATCGACGATTTCCGCGTGGTGCGCGTCGATCCCAGGTCCATGGAGGTCTTCACGCAGTCGGGCGCGGTCATGAAGGCTGCCGTCGCGAATATCATTCCCCCGCAGAAGGCCGGTGCAATCGCTGAGAAGGCCGGGTGCGCCGACGGCGACTGGTGCCCGATCAACCCGGGAAATTTCTCCTCCGGCAAGGTCAAGGACGTCTACGTGCTGGGCAACTCCTCGATTGCGGCCGAGATGCCGAAGTCGGCGTTCGCGGCCAACAGCCAGGGCAAGGCCGTGGCGGCCGACATCCTCGCCGATCTGGCTGGTGCTGAGCGCTTTGCCTCGCGCTACCGCAACACCTGCTGGTCGCTGCTTGCCGCCGACGACAGCATCAAGATCGGCGCGAGCTATCAGGCCGCCGACAAGGACGGCAAGGCGTTCCTGGAGCCCTCCGGCAGCTTCGTCTCGCAGCGGGGCGAGACGGCCGAGGTGCGCAAGACGAACTACGCCGAGAGCCTCGCCTGGTATCACGCGATCATCGCCGACGCCTTCAACGACGACACGGCCGTGTCGAAGGGCTGAGGCGATCCGGCAGCGACTTTCGCCGACGCTCGCGCTGCCTGCTGCTGCAAGTGTTTCGGCTCAGACGGCCTCCAGGTTTTCCAGAACCTCCGCGCCGGCCCGCACCTCGTGGCTCGACCCTTTGAAGTCGTCGCCGATCGGCTCGCAGCGGCCGCCGAGGTGACGCGCCAGAAAAGCCTCGGCGATGGCATTGAACGCGAGCCGGTTCTCGGGCCGGGCAAACCAGTGCCCCTCGTTGGGAAAAACGACGTAGGTGACGGGAATGTTGTTTTGCGTCATGGCGGCCACGATCTGGTCGCTCTCCGCGATATTGCAACGCGGATCGTTTGCCCCGTGGCCGATGAGCATCGGTCTTGTGATGTTACCCGCCTTGTAAAGCGGCGAGCGTGCGCGCAGGAGGGCGCGCCCCTCCTCGGTGCGCGGATCGCCGACGCGGATGGCGAAATGCTCGTAGTAGCCCTGCCAATAGGGCGGAATCGTCGCCAGCAGAGTCTCGAGATTGGTAATGCCGGCGAGCGCCACGCTGCAGGCGAACACGTCGGGCGTGAAGGTCGCGCCGACGAAGGCTGCGTAGCCACCGTAGGAGCCGCCGTAGATGGCGATGCGGTCGCGGTCGGCGATGCCCTCGGCGATGGCCCATTCGACTGCGTCGATGAGGTCATCGTGCATCTTGCCGCCCCACTCTTTGATGCCCGCATTGACGTGCGCTTTGCCGAAGCCGTGGGAGCCGCGGAAGTTGACCGTGAGCACCGCATAGCCGCGGTTCGCGAACCACTGGAACTCGCCACGATATCTAAAGTGTTCGCGGGCCTGCGGACCGCCGTGGACGTTGAGCACCATGGGCAGCGGCTTTCTGGGACGTGCGCCCGTCTCCTCTATCGGCAGCGTGAGATAGGAGACCATCTCGAGCCCGTCGCGCGCCTTGATGACGAAGCCGTGCATGGGGGCGAGCTTCACGCCGTCCAACTCCGGGCGCACCTCAAACAGCTTCCTGACGTCGCGCCGATCCCGGTCGACAAGAAAATAGGCCCCCGGCCAGTCGGGTGCGGCGCTCACCACGACCCAGAGGCGGCCGTCCTCGCTCTGACTGGTCAAGGCGATGTGCGTGCCCACCTTCCGCTCTATCCAGGCGAGATCCTCTCCGGTCTGAGCGTCGATGACGAGCCACTCCGGCAGGATGTATCCCGCTCGCACGGCAAGCGCCTCCCAAGTCGTCGGATCCACGACGATGTCGGCTGCGACGTCGGCGCGCGCGTGCTGGGCCAGAAGCGTACGCGCGCCGCTTGCCCAGTCGACGCGGAACAGCGCCGCTGAAGTCGCGGCCCTGGGAGGTGACGAGGTGCCAGGCGTCGCCTGCGCGATTGAAGAACGACAACTCGGTGTTGATGTCGTCTTCCAGGTCGATCGTGAAGAAGTCCTCGAAGCGGTCGCCTGTCCATTTCAGGACCGTGCGCCCGCCGCCGTCCTTGCGCCTGCGTGCCGCCATGCGCAGGTTGAGATCGTGGTCGAGAATGAACTCCGCGATCTCGCTGGTGTTCTCGTGGATCAACCGGCGGGCGCCTGTGAGGATGTTGATCTCATAGAGATCGTGCCAGCGGGCGTCCCGATCATTGAGCCCGACGGCAACGAGCGCGGGATTGCTCTTGTGCGCCCCCTGCCAACGAAAGGTCACGTCGCCATAGGGCGTCAGATCACGCGGCTCGGTGCCGTCGATGGCGACGCACCACAGGTGGAAGTTCTCATCGCCGCCGGCGTCCCGGCCGTAGAGAACGTGAGCGCCGGTGCGGGCGAACCAGTGAAAGTAGATCGGCCGCTCGGTCTGCCGCGTTAGCGGACGCGCCTCGTCAGGAGCATCGGTGGGCGCCACCCACACGTTCATCACTCCTTCGGCCGCGGCGAGCCAGCTGAGCCACCGCCCATCCGGCGACAGCACCGGCTCCAGCCGGTTGGGGTTGCCAAACAGCGTCTTGCGCGGAATGAGCGGGGTCTCGGCGCTGGGCATCGAGGCGAAATCCTTTTGGTGATTATCTTCGCGGCCGCTGTGAGCCGCCGGTCGGGAATTTGTCGCGAGACCCGAAGGGCGGGCTATTCCGCTTGGGACACCTCACGAGGTCCGGCATGGCTTTGAGGGAGCCCACGCCAATAGCCTCGCGGCTTTCGCCCGAGGGTATGCGTGAGACCAGGGAGCATAGCGGTGCGCTGTTTTCGCGCTCAGGCAGGCTCGAGCAGCGCGTAGCCCGCGAATTTTCTGAACGCACGCCGCTGCTCATTCGAGGCAAACAGTGCGCGAATGCCCCAAATCAATTTCGCGGACAGGGGCAGCGGGAACGGGCGGTTGAGCCGGTCGGCCTCTTCGGCCAGATAGCGAATTTCCTTGCAGCGCCAACCGTGCTCCGCAAAGAAGCCGAACCAGTCGTCGGGCTGAAATTTGAACGGAGCGTTGCGCATCCGGCCGGCCATCAGACGCTGCCGGTATTTGAACACCTGCGGAGCGACATAGTCGACGACCCAGTAGGACGCGTGATCGAGCGCTCTGAGGTCGTCGGCGAGCGAGGCGGCCGCCTCGACGCTCAAATAGGGCACCACCCCTTCGGTAAGAACGAGCATCTTCTTGGCCGACGCATTGAGACTTCCAAGCATCTCGCGGCGTTGATCCACATCGGCGAGATCGAGCTTGAGGCGCGTGAGCTGGCAGCGCGGCTTTTCATTCGCCAGCCGCGCGTCTTTCAACGCGATGACCTTGGGATAATCGACCTCGACCCAGGCGAGCGCGCTCGGAAGCTCCATGCGGTAGGGGCGCGTATCCAGCCCCGCTCCGAGGTTCAGAACCGTGTCGACGCCCTGGGCGAGCGCGAACCGAATGTAGTCGTCGATCATGCACGTGCGGATGACGACCATCCAGGCTGTAATATACGGCCGAGGCATCGCCTGGGCGATGTGCTTGCCGCGATCTCCGGCAAGAAGGCCGGCGAGAGGGTCCTGGAATAGGGCGTCGGGCCGCTTGGATTCGACCCCGCGGTAGTGGGCGATCCAAAATGCGGTATCGGAGACATTCTCGATCAGAGGTTCACTCACGCAGCTGTCCTTCCGTGCGGCGAAGCGGACTGCGCATGCTGTTGTCTGCGGGTTGTCCGCCGCGGCGCGACCGCTGGGTCATGTGAGGCAGGCGGGGGAAGCGCAACAGCGCGGGTCACGCCAGGTGCGCGGCCGCGACCATCAGAAACGTCACCGGGATCGCAAGCACGAGATTGAGCCTGGCGTAGCGCCGCACGGCCAGGCGGGCGCGGGCCTGGGTCGCGGCGTCGGCCGACCTCTGGCCCAGCACGATCTTGAGGTTGGGCCCGATCGCCATATTCACGATCGTCCACATGAGGAGCCCGCCGAGCGCACCGGCGCCAAGCATCAGCGTGCGCGCCGGCGCCATGTAGACCGTGGAGGCAAACACCCAGTCGCCGAGCAGGTAGCCGGCGGAGACGAGCAGCAGGACGCCCGAGAGCACGGTCAGATGCGAGGCATGGTGGAAGGCTGCCGCCACGCGCGGCACGATCCACTTCGATATGGCGCCGCGGGCGGGCTCGTCGGCCTCCTGCAGCGCGCCGAGCTGGATGAAATTCACAAAGAAGACCAACCCGACCCAGATCATCGCGGAAAGCACGTGCACGAAGCGCAAAATCACCGAAACCAATCCGCGCGGATCGACCATCCCCGTCACGAGCCATGCCGCGAGCGCCAGCGCCGCAAGGGCGAGCCCGAGGCCTGCGGCTCGCACGGGACTATCAAGCAGGTCGTTCATGGGATATTCCCTCGCTCCGTCGATAAGCCTGGGCGCAACGTCGGCCGGCATGCAACGCGCCCATCGCATGGTGTTAGCATGGCTGCCGCGGACAGCCAGGCGAATCGCGGGCGGCGGGCACGACGGCTGGTGGACGAATGCGAGCAGCAGGAAGAGAGGCACCGTAATTCATTGGAAGCAGATCAACGAGTTCATTGAGCCGAACTGGGAGAAGCCCGGCACGGAAGGGGTGGCCAATCTGTTCTGGCGCGGCGCTAAGGGGGCGGTGTTCGGATTCATCCGCGACGGAGAGCTGTTTGACAACAAATGGCTCTATGTCTGCGAACTCCAACAAGGTGACGCATTTTTCCGAGATCAACGGGCCGGATAGCAACGTCGTGGAGATGCAGAGCTTCCGCCCCGACGACGGCGATTAACAAGCTCAATTGAGTGCTGTGCCGTCGGTGATCTCATCCGTCCATACGCGGAAGCCCTGAAGCGTGTTGGGCCCGAACGTCGTCGTCATGGCGACGTCGGCCGCGTCGCGTCCGCGCGCGATCAGGACGCGGCCGATGCGCGGCACGTTGTTCCTTGGATCGAACGTGTACCATTGCCCGCCGAGGAACGCCTCAAACCAGGCTGCGAAATCGCCCGGCGGGTAGGGCGGCGGCGTGCCCACGTCGCCCAGGTAGCCGGTGCAGTAGCGCGCGGGAATGTTCAAGGCCCGGCAGAACGCAACGGCAAGGTGCGCGTAGTCGCGGCAGACCCCGCGGCGCTCCTGGTAGGCTTCGGACGCCGTCCGCGTCACCCGCGCGTGCTCGTAGCCGAACTCGATGTGGTTATGCACGAAATCGCAGATCGCCTGCACGCGTCCCCAGCCGGGCGTCGCGTGGCCGAACAATTTCCACGCGAGGTCCAAAAGCCGGTCGCTGTCGCTGAAGCGGCTTGCCAGAAGGAAGACGATGGCCTCCTCGGGAAGGACCTCGACGGGAACCTGGCCCGCGTTCGCAACGACGGGATCGGGTAGCCCTGTGTCGTTCACGACGGCATCGGTGGAGATGCTCACCTGTCCCGCCGGCGCGACGATCCTGCAGCACCAATTCCCGAACCCGTCGCGGTAGCCCGAGATCGGCACGGACGGCGCGATCAGGATGTGGTCGGGCCCGGCGAGGTCGGAAACGCGCGTGAAGTGTACGTTCAGCATCAAAATAGCGGGCGTCGGCTGGGGAAATTCGTATTTCAGCTCGTAGCCGACCCGAAGCTTCATGTTGCCATCTCTGTGCTGGTGCCTTGGACGGCCGCGGCGCGTGCGGCCGGTCCCTGCAACACTTGTAGCACGTCAGCGCGCCTGTTCGGCGTGGCTCGGTGATTTGGGCAGGGAAGCGAAATAAGCGCCGAGCGCCGCCATCTGCTCGTCATCGAGGGATTGTGCAACCGAAACCATCACCGCGTTGGTCCTGCGGCCCGCCCGGTAATCCTGCAGAAGCGCGATGAGCTCATGAGCCGGTTTGCCGGCGAGCGAGGGGATCGGCCCGCCGCCCGCGTCGGGCCGGTGGCAGGCGGTGCACTCGGCGGCAAGATGCCGGCCGTAGGAGACGGCGTGCTGGGGCGTCTGCCGCGGCGCTGCAGCGCCCGTGCCGACGGCGGCCTGCGCGGCCAGGAGACAGGCCGCAGCGATTGAAAAACGCAAGGTTGCGACCATGATGCTCCTGTTCCTCGCCCCTGTTCCTCTCAGGGGGTCGGCGGGCCCGGGGGCGGCGCGCGTCCCGAAAGCCGGGGAGCCGGGCTGCGGGGGCTCGCTTGCCGGCGAAAACCGCTATAGTGGGCCGACGTTGGAAGGCCCGAACGGCCGTCTTGCTTGGTCCGCCACATTTGGGCCCCTAGTATTGGGACCCGTTTCAAGCTCGTGTTGACCTTAACGCCAACGAAACGTGCCACAAATTAGGTTCCCTCGAAATCCCGAGCGCGCCCACGGCACGACCTGCGGAGGCATTTGAAGGATGGTCGAGCTTCTCTTCTGCTTGGCTGTGCTGGCGGGCGTCATAGCGCTCGGCATGTACAAGGCGCCGCTGTGGCTGTGGGCTTCGGGTCTCGCGCTGACGGCGCTGCTCTGGCAATCGCCCGTTCACGGTGCGATGGGCGTCTTCGGCTTCCTCCTATGGCTGTTTGCCATCGGCTTTGCGCTTCTCGCCGTTCCCTCCATCCGCCGCGCGGTGCTGATCGGACCGGCCTTCAAATTCGTCAAAAGCACACTGCCGAAGGTGTCCGACACCGAGGCGCAGGCGCTGGAAGCGGGCACCGTCGGCTTCGACGCTGAGCTGTTCTCGGGCACCCCCGACTGGGACAAGCTGCGCTCCATCGCGCCGATCGTGCTGAGCGCGGAAGAGCAGGCGTTCCTCGACGGGCCGACCGACGAGCTGTGCGCCATGATCGACGATTGGCAGGTGCGCCACGCCCTGCGCGAGGTGCCGGACGAAATCTGGGATTTCGTCAAATCGCGCGGCTTCCTCGGCATGCTCATCTCCAAGGAGCACGGCGGCCTCGGCTTCTCCGCGCAGGCGCAGTCGCTCATCATCGGCAAGATCGCTTCGCGCTCGCCCGACGTGGTGACGATCGTCATGGTGCCGAACTCGCTTGGGCCCGGCGAACTGATCGAGAAATACGGCACTGAAAAGCAGAAGTCCTATTACCTGCCCCGCCTTGCCAGAGGCGAGGAGGTTCCTTGTTTCTCGCTCACCGGCCCGACCTCGGGCTCGGATGCGGCGACCATGCGCGATATCGGCGTCGTCACGCGGGGAGAGCACGGCGACGTCGTCGGCTTCCGCCTGTCCTGGGACAAGCGCTACATCACGCTGGGGCCCAACGCGACGCTCGTCGGCCTCGCGTTCCGCGCCTTCGACCCCGAGAACATCCTCGGCAAGGGCGAGAACCTCGGCATCACGGTGGCGATGATCCCGGCGGACCATCCGGGCGTCCACATCGGCCGGCGGCATCTGCCTTCGGGCGCTGCCTTCCCCAACGGTCCCAACTCAGGCACCGACGTGTTCGTCCCCATCGACTGGGTGATCGGCGGCGAGAAGATGGTGGGCCAGGGCTGGCGCATGCTGATGGAGTGCCTCGCTGCCGGGCGCGCGATCTCGCTGCCGTCCTCCGCCACGGCCGGCGCCAAGGCAATGCTGCGCTTCACGACGGCCTATGGGCGCATCCGCAAGCAGTTCGGGCTGCCGATCGCCCGCATGGAGGGCATCGAGGAGCCGCTGGCACGCATGATCGAGACGGCGTACGCCTGCGAGGCGGCGCGCGCGGTGACGGCGGCGATGGTGTCGCGCGGGGAGCGCCCCTCGGTGATCTCCGCCCTCATGAAGTACCAGACGACGGAGCGCATGCGCCGCTCGGTGAACGATGCCTTCGACATTCACGGTGGCCGCGCGATTTGCGACGGGCCTTCCAACTACCTGCAGTCGGCCTACCAGATGGTGCCGGTCGGCATCACGGTCGAGGGCGCCAACATCCTGACGCGCACGTTGATCACCTTCGCGCAAGGGGCGCTGCGCTCCCATCCCTACCTCTACAAGGAGATCCAGGCGGCGCAGGACCCTGACAGCGAGCGCGGTGAGGAGGCGTTCGGTGAGGCGTTCTGCGATCACATCGCCTTTTCGGTATCGAACGCGACCGGGGCTTTCTTCGACAATTTGACCGGGGGGCGGTTCGTGCCAGCGCCCGAGCAGGCCGACGAGATGGCGCACTGGTATCGCCAGCTGGGACGCGCGTCCCGCAGCTTCGCGCTCGCAGCCGACCTGACGGTCGCCGCGCTCGGTGGGGCGCTCAAAACCAAGCAGAAGCTCTCAGGCCGCCTCGCTGACGCGCTGTCGGAGCTCTATTTCCTCGCCTGCGTCCTGAAGCGCTACGAGGACGACGGCCGTATTTCGAGCGACCGCGACCTCGTCGCGCTCGCCGCGTCGAACGGGCTCTATCGCTTCCAGGAGGCGCTGGCCGGCGTCATCGACAATTTCCCCGTCACGCCCGCGCGGCTGCTGATGCGCGTCGCAATCTTTCCGCTGGGGCGCCCCTACCGGCCGGCCTCCGATGCGCTGGGCCACCGCGTCGCCAAGCTCGTGCTGGAGGCACCCGAGGTGCGCGATCGCCTGACGCGGTATATCTACGTCTCCAAGGACCCCGACGATCCGACCGGACTGTTGGAGCTGACGCTGAAGAAGGTCGTTGCAGCCGAGGAGGCCGAGAAGAAACTCGACCGTGCCATCCGCGCCGGCACGGTGCGCCGCTATCACGGCATCGACTGGATCGGCGATGCGATGGCGAAGGGGATCGTGACCGAGAGCGAAGGCCAACTTTTGCGCGAGGTCGAGACGCTGACGGCGCGCGTGATTGCGGTGGACCACTTTGATGCGGCCGAGCTCAAACCCAACTATGGCAGCGTAGGGCATAATTCGCGCGGAGCGGAAAGCGCCGCCGCCGAGTAGACTGGCAACGAGCAGCTCTCGGCCGCTCTCGCAGCGGTGCGCTCGAGGAGAGAGCTGTGTGGAGAGGATTTTGCATGTTCAAAGCCGTGTCGAAGCCGCTTCCCGACCTGAAGGACTGGCGCCTCAGCGTCGATCAGTGGGGGATCGCGTGGGCCGAGTTCGACCGCGAGGGCGAGAGCCAGAACTCGCTTGGGCGCCGCCCGCTGGAGGAACTCGCCCGGATCGTCGAGAAGGTCGAGGAGGGCGCGCGCAGCCGCGAGATCCGCGGGCTCGTCATCTCGTCGGGCAAGGAGCGGGGCTTCATCGTCGGCGCCGACATCCGCGAGTTCGCCGAGCTCACCTCGGAAATGGACGTGATCGACAATCTGCGCCCGGTCAACGCGCTGTTTGACCGCATCGAGCGGCTGCCCGTTCCCGTCGTCGCCGCCATCAACGGCTTTTGTCTCGGCGGCGGGCTCGAGCTGGTGCTCGCCTGCCATTACCGCATCGCCACGCGCGACCCTTCAACAAAGGTCGGTTTCCCCGAAGTGAAGCTCGGCATTTTCCCGGGCTTCAACGGCACCGCGCGCTCGATCCGCCAGGCCGGTGCGCCCGCCGCCATGACGGCCATGCTCACGGGCAAGATGATCGGCGCGCCGGCGGCTCGCGCCATGGGGCTTATCGACGAGCTCGTCGCATCGCGCGGCTCGCTTCTGTGGGCCGCCCGCAAGGCGGTGCTTGCGCAAACGCAAGTCAAAGCCCGCGGGCCTTGCCAAGAGCGTGCTCTCCATGTGGCCCGCGCGCGGGCTCCTTGCCGCGCGCATGCGCAGCGAGACGCGCAAGAAGGCGCGCGAGGACCACTATCCGGCACCCTTCCGCCTCATCGACCTCTTCGAGCGCTACGGCGGCAACGAGGAGGCGATGAAGGCCGCCGAGACGCGCTCCTTCGCGCCGCTCATGGTGTCGGATCAATCGAAAAACCTGCGGCGCGTGTTCTGGCTCTCGGAGCTGCTGAAGGGCCAGGCGCCCAAGAAGCTCGGCTGGCGCCCGACGCGGGTGCACGTCATCGGCGCCGGCACCATGGGCGCCGATATCGCCGGCTGGTGTGTGGCGTCCGGCATGCAGGTGACGCTGCAGGACATTTCGGCCGAGCAGATCGGCAAGGGCATCGCCGCGCAGGGCAAGCTGTTTGCGCGCAAGTTCAAGGCCAAGCCGCAGCGCGACGCCGCGAAAGCGCGGCTCATCGCCGATCCGACCGGCGAGGGGCTCGCGCGCGCCGACGTGGTGATCGAGGCGATCGTTGAGAACCTGGAGATCAAGCAGAAGGTGCTGAAAGAGGTCGAGAGCAAGATCAAGGACGGCGCGCTGCTCGCGACCAACACCTCCTCGCTGATGATCGAGGACATCGCGGCAGGCCTTCCCGATCCGGGGCGCCTGATCGGGCTGCATTTCTTCAATCCGGTCGCGCTGATGCCGCTCGTGGAGGTCGTGCGCGGAACGTCGAGCCGCGACGAGGAGGTGCAGCGCGGCGCGGCGTTCGTCGCCGCGATCGACAAATTCCCGCTCGTCACCAAGAGCGTGCCGGGGTTCCTCGTCAATCGCGTGCTCACCCCCTACATGTTCGGCGCGATGCAGCGCTTGGAGCATGGTGAGGACAAGGAGAGCATCGACGAGGCAGCGCGCACCTTCGGCATGCCCATGGGCCCGATCGAGCTTGCCGACGCCGTTGGCCTGGATGTGTGCGCGCACGTGGCGAAGATCCTGAATTTCCCCTCGCAGGGCTCGCGGCTCGACGGGCTCGTCGCGGAGGGAAAGCTCGGCAAGAAGACGGGCGAGGGCTTTTATGTCTGGAAAGACGGCAGGGCCGAAAAATCCGAGCGGTCCTTCGACAAGGGCGAAATGGACCGGCTCGGGCGCGAGCTCGTCGAGCCCATGATCGTGGAGGCGCAGCGCTGTCTCGATGAGCACATCGTCGACAACGCGGATCTCGTGGACGCGGGCGTCATCTTCGGCACGGGCTTTGCGCCGTTCCGGGGCGGGCCGCTGCACTACAAGGCGGCGCAAGCCAACAAGGCGCCCGAGCGCGCCGCGGCGGAATAATGATTTGAGGCGCCGCCGGGCCTGAAGGTCCGGCCGGCCGAAAGAACGAGGACGGACTGAAATGCAGCGATTCTTGCGGCGCGTGGCGGTGATCGGCGGAGTGCGCATTCCCTTCTGCCGCTCCAACACCTTCTATGCGGATCAGTCCAACCTCGAGATGATGACGGGTGCGCTGAACGCGCTCGTCGACCGCTACAACCTCAAAGGCCAGCACATCGACGAGGTGACGGGCGGCGCGGTTGTCACCCATTCCAAGGATTTCAATCTGACGCGCGAAGCCGTGCTCGGAACGAGGCTCAGCGCCTCGACGCCCGGCATCACGATCATGCAGGCCTGCGGCACATCCCTGCAGGGCGCACTCGGCAGCGGCGCCAAGATTGCGGCGGGCGACATCGATTGCGCCATCGCCGTCGGCTCGGACACGACGTCGGACGCGCCGATCGTCGTGTCGAAGAAGCTGGCGCAGCGCCTTACCAAGGCTTCGCAGCAAAAAACGCTGCTCGACCGCATGAAGGTGTTCAAGGGCTTCTCGCCGGCCGAGCTCGTGCCGTTGCCGCCTTCGGTCGCCGAGCCGCGCACGGGGCTGTCGATGGGCGAGCACGCCGAGCTGATGGCGCAGGTCTGGGACATCTCGCGCGCCGACCAGGACGCCTTCGCGCTGGAGAGCCACCGCAAGGCGGCAGAAGCGTATCGCTCGGGCTACATGGACGACCTCGTGACGCCCTACGCGGGCGTCTTCCGCGACAACAACATTCGCGAGGACGCGACGATCGAAAAGCTAGCGACCTTGAAGACCGCCTTCGACAAGACGGAGCGGGGGACGCTCACGGCCGCCAACTCCACGCCGCTGACGGACGGGGCTGCCGCCGTGTTGCTCGCTTCAGAGGAATGGGCGGCCAAGCACGGGCTGCCCGTTCTCGCCTACCTCACCTACTCGCAGGCCGCCGCCAACGACTTCGTGGGCGGCGACGGCCTTCTGATGGCGCCGACGATCGCCGTCTCCAAGATGCTCGAGCGCGCCGGCCTCAAGCTGCAGGACTTCGATTTCTACGAGATCCACGAGGCCTTCGCCGCGCAGGTGCTGGCGACGCTGAAGGCCTGGGAGGATCCGGTTTATTGCCAGGAGCGTCTCAACCGGCCCGAGCCCCTGGGGTCGATCGACCGGTCCAAGCTCAACGTCAGAGGCTCCTCCATCGCCTTCGGGCATCCCTTCGCCGCAACCGGCGCGCGCATCGTCGCCAACATGGCCAAGCTGCTGTCGCAGAGCGGGGGCCGCGGGCTCATCTCCATTTGCACGGCGGGCGGCATGGGGGTCGCGGCCATCATGGAGACGCTCGACGCCGCCGAGATGCACCAGGCGGCCTGACGCCCCTCGACAGCCGCGGCCGGGTATGCGACGCACCCGCAAAGCCAGGAATCGTGAGGGTGCGGGATGGCCAAGGACAAGCACGAGCGGCAACTGGAGGCGGCGCGGGGGCTTGCCGCCGAGCTGGGCGCCAAGCTCGACCTTGATGCTTCGCTCAAGCTGTGGGACGGCTCGTTGACGCCGCTGGGCCCGAACGTCACCGGCCCGTTCCAGCTCGCAATTGCCGGCCCCGGCGTCATCGGCTCGCTGCTGCGCCGGCCGACGCTCGACAACTTCATTCGCCATTACGTGACGCGCGGCATCGACTTCTCCGGCGGCACGCTGATCGATCTGGGCTCGCAGCTCAACCGCAGCGGGCGATCGGTCAAGCTCAAGGGCCGCGAGGCCTTGAAGCTTGCTGCCAAGCTCACCCCGTTCATTTTGGCGCGCGACGAGGCTGCGGGCGAGGATCAGGGTTTTGCCGGCGACATCACGGGCAGGACGCGCAAGACCGCCGACAACAAGGATTACATCCAGTTCCACTACGACCTCTCCGATGATTTCTATGCGCTCTTCCTCGATCCGGAGATGGTCTACTCGTGTGCCTACTTCACCGATTGGGGTAACGGCATTGCGCAGGCGCAGGCCGACAAGCTGGAGATGATCTGCCGCAAGCTGCGCCTAAAGCCGGGCGAGCGCTTCCTCGACATCGGCTGCGGCTGGGGCGGGCTCGTCTGCCATGCGGTGCAAAACTACGGCGTCACCGCGCACGGCATTACGCTGTCGCAGAACCAGCTCGAGTTCGCGCGCGAGAAGGTGAAGCGTTTGGGCCTGCAGGATCGCGTGACGATCGAGCTCAAGGATTATTCGGCGATGGAGGGAGTGTTCGACAAGATCGCCTCGATCGGCATGTACGAGCACATCGGGCTCAAGAACATTCCCGGCTACATGCAGAAGATGCGCTCGCTACTTTCCGATGACGGCCTCTTCCTCAACCATGCGATCGCGAAGCGCGCGCCCAAAAAGAGCTGGCTCAAGTCGCGGCTGCGGCCCGAGCAGCGCGCGATCGCCAAGTACATCTTCCCCGGCGGCGAGCTCGACGACATCGGGCATTCGCTGTTCGCCATGGAGCGGGCGGGCTTCGAGGTCCAGGACGTGGAAGCCTGGCGGCTGCACTACGCGCGCACGTGCAAGCTGTGGTGCGAGCGCCTGACGGCTGAGCGCGAGCGCGCGATCGAGCACGTGGGCGAGGAGAAATACCGCATTTGGGTCGCGTATCTGGCGGGCGTGTCGCTGGCGTTCTCGCGCGGCACGCTGCGCATTTTCCAGACGCTCGTCTCCAAGACCGCCAAGCGCCCGCCCGCGATCCCGCCGACGCGCGCCGACCTCTACCGCTGACGCTTGGGTTTTGCGGCTCCGCTGCCCTTGGCCTCCTCGGCTACGAGCTCCTTTTTCGAGAGCTTGCCGATCATCGTCTTGGGCAATTCGTCGCGGAACTCGATGGCGGCCGGCATCTCGATCTTGGAGATGCGCGGCTTGAGGTGCTCGAAGAGGTCCTCGGCGGAAGCCGTCATCCCGGTCTTCAGCTTGACGAAGGCCTTGGGCGCCTCGCCCCGCTTTGCGTCCTTGATGCCGATGACGGTCACCTCGGCGACGGCCTCGTGCTCGTAGATCGCCTCCTCGATGCGGCGGGGATAGACGTTAAAGCCCGACGAGATGATGAGGTCCTTGATGCGGTCCTCGATGAAGAAGAAGCCTTCCTCGTCCATGCGCGCGACATCGCCCGTGCGCAGGAACTCGCCGACCGACTGGTCCGCCGTCTCCTGCGGCCGCTTGTAGTAGCCCAGCATGACCTGCGGCCCCTTGATGCAGATCTCGCCCTTCTCGCCGGGCGCCACCTCCTTTTCCGGATCGCCGAGGCCGCGCAGCGACAGGATCGTGCCCGGCAGGGGCAGCCCGATCGAGCCGGGTTTGACCGGCCCTTCAAGCGGATTGCAGGTGGCGACAGGCGAGGTTTCCGACAGCCCGTAGCCCTCGACGACCTTGCAGCCCGTGACCGCCTCGAACTGCTGCTTCACCTCGACGGGGAGCGCAGCACCGCCCGAAAGGCAGAATTTGAGCGAGGTGAGGTCGAAGCTCTTGATTTTGGGGTGGTTCATGAGGGCGTTGAACAGCGTCGGCACGCCCGGCATCACGGTGGGCTTCGTCTTGTCGATCAGGCGCAAGGCTTCATCGAGCGAGAAGCGCGGCATGATGATGATCTCGGCGCCCTTGGCGATGCCGAAGTTCATCACGACGGTGAGCGCGAAGACGTGGAAGAACGGCAGCACGCCCATGACGCGCTCGCTGCCGTCGCCGAGCTCGGGCGCCCAGGCCGAGACCTGCTGCACGTTCACGTAGACGTTGGCGTGCGTGAGCATGGCGCCTTTGGGCGTGCCCGTGGTGCCGCCCGTGTATTGCAGCACGGCGACATCGGTGAGGGGGTCGATCGCGACCGGCGCAAGGCGCGCCGCGTCGGTGAGCGCCTCGCCCTCCAGCACGATGCGCTCGCGCACCGGCGAAGCCTGCGGGCGGGCCAGGTCCTTCGATCTGAACAGCCGGAAGAGCGCGCCTTTTGTGGTGGGGAGCAGCGGGGCGAAAGGACACACCAGTGCGCGGGGAAGCACGTTGGACTTCAGCAGCGCCTCGACCTTGTCGAACAGCACCTTCAGATCGAGCGTCACAATCAGCTCGGTGTCGCTGTCCTTGACCTGGCCGGAGAGCTCGCTGACGGTGTAGAGAGGATTGTAGTTGACGACGGTGCCGCCGGCTTTGAGCACGGCGAAAAAGTAGATGATGAAGGTGGGCGTATTGGGCAGGACGAGCCCGACCTTGGTGCCCTTCTTGACGCCAAGGCGTTGCAGCGCCGCAGCCGTCTTGTCGACGAGGGCGCCGACGTCGCGATAGCTGAGCGTCTTGCCGAGAAAGTTCGTGCACGGGAGGTGCCCGTGCCTGGCGACGGCATCGTCGAGCAGCGTGTAGAGCGGCGCCACGTGCAGCGCCATGTTCCAATCGACGCCGGGAGGGTAGCGTTTGAGCCACGCCATGGCCGGTGCGCCGGCGGGGTCGCTCACGAGGCCTCGCTTTGCCATTCTTGGGCTACTCCCAGGGCAGGCTCGTGCTCGCCGCCGAGCCCCTTGGCGGATTTGCCGGAACCATCACGAGACTCGGGTAACGGGACCTTGAAATCCGCCTTGTTATTGAACACGTTTTGGGGGGCTATGGCCATAGCGGGGAGTTCAAGAGATTTAGCCGCAGCAACGGTTGTAAAGAGGTTTTCGTGTATCGTAGGGGACGGCAGACGTGGGGAGAGGTCTCTATGCGTCTGGCGGCTGACCCCGACGGGACGGCGGCAAAGCCCTGCGGCTGGACTTGATTGACGTTTAAGGATATGTGACGCGTCATCTTGTTGTGCTACTGGCCTTGCACTAGGTAGGAACGAAGCAGCACGGGCCTCCAGCTTGGTTTGAGCGGGGGTGGGAGAGTGACATGGACGAAGTCGGTACCAAGGTTATCGAGATCCTCAAAAAGCACATGAAGGAGCCGCGGGACGACATCTCCTTGTCGACGCCGCTCACGGATCTCAAGATTGAGTCGCTCGACCTTGCGATGATCGTGTTCGACATCGAAGATACTTTCGGCATCGAGATTCCCTACAACGCGAACGAAGAAGTCGAGGACTTCAAGACCGTCGGGTCGGTCGTCGATCGCGTTAAGGACCTGATGGCCAAGGGGCCTGCGGCGGCGGGAGCCAAGGCCTAAGAGGCGGCCCCGCGCTTGCGCACGCTGGCCTCGTAACGCCACGTGTCGGCTCGCGCTGCGAGTTCATCCCCCGGGCCCGCGCGCGGTGCCCACAACCGGCAGGTATAGAGCGGCTATGACAAAGGCGAACGGCGGACGCCGCGTCGTGGTGACGGGGACTGGCGTCGTCACGCCGATCGGTCTCACCGTCGACGATATGTGGACCTCGATGAAGGCCGCTAAGTGCGGGGTGACCGCGCTCGGCGGCTTCCCGCTCGAGGATCTCAAGATCCTGATCTCGGCGCAGATCAAGGACTTCGACCCCAAGGCGCGGCTCAAGCATTTCCAGCGCGATAAGCTCGTCCTGCACGCGGACCGCTACTCGTGGTTTGCCGCGGCCGCGGCCGATGAGGCGGTCAAGCAATCGGGCCTCGCCTTCCCCATCGCCGATCCCTACCGCTCGGCCTGCATCGTCGGCTCGGGCGCCGGCGGCCTCGTCACCTTCGAGCAGTCCTATCGCGCTCTGTTTCTCGAAGGCAAGCGGGCCACCCACCCGCTGACGCTGCTGCGCATCATCGGATCGTCGGCCAGCGCCCACGTGGGCATCGAGTTCGGCATCAAGGGGCCGACGTTCGCCACGTGCTCGGCCTGCTCGACCGCCACCCACGCAATCGGCGTCGCGCGCGATTATATCCGCCATGGAACGGTCGACGTGGCGATCGCCGGGGCCTCGGAAGCGGTCATCACCTACGGCACGATGAAGGCTTGGCAGGCGTTGCACGTCCTCTCGCCCGAGGGCTGCTATCCGTTCGCCAAGAAGCGCAACGGCACGGTGCTGGGCGAAGGTGCCGGCATTCTGGTGCTGGAGTTGCTCGAGCACGCCCAGGAGCGCGGTGCCAATATCCTCGCCGAGCTCGTCGGTTACGGCATGTCGTCGGACGCCAAGGACATGGTGAACCCCGATATCGAGGGCCCGATGGTGGCGATGCGCGACGCTCTCGCCGACGCCGGTCTGGCGCCTTCCGACATCGAGTATCTCAATGCCCACGGCACTGCGACCACCATCAACGACGCCAACGAGACGCGCGCCATCAAGGGCGTGTTCGGCAACCACGCCAACAACCTGGCGATTTCCTCGACCAAGTCCATGCACGGCCACCCGCTGGGTGCCGGCGGCGGCATCGAGGCGGCGGTCTGCATCCGTGCCATGCGCGACAACTGGGTGCCGCCCACGATCGGCCTCGACGACCCCGACCCCGAGTGCGACCTCGACTATATCCCCAACGTCGGGCGCGACCTCGAGGTCAACTATACGATGTCGAACTCCTTCGCCTTCGGCGGCCTCAACACGGTGCTCATTTTCGGGCCGCCGCCGGCCTGACGCGCGGCCGCGGGCCAATACGCGGATCAGCACGCGGGACTAATGCCGACCAACCTGCTCAGGGACCGCAACAGTTCAGCCGTCGCCGGCAAGGCGCGCGAGCGCCGCGCCGTGAAGCCGCAGGACCGCCGCATTCTCATCCGCGCCGGCTCGGCCAAGTTCCGCGCCCAGCTCCTTGATACCCCCACCGCCGACCGGGTCTGGCAGGCCCTGCCGCTGCACTCCACCGCCGAGACCTGGGGGCAGGCCGTCCACTTCGAAACGCCGATAGAATCAGGGCGCGAGCGCAATGCCCGGCAAATCGCCGCTCCTGGCGACATCTGCTTCTGGGTCGAGGACGACCGGATCATCATCGTCTTCGGCCCAACCCCCATCTCGCGCCCGGGCGAGCTGCGCCTGCCGCGCCCCTGCAACCTGTGGGCCCAGGCGCTCGATGACGTGAAGGTATTGAAGACGGTGCGTCCGGGTGAGAAGGTGTCGGTAACCCCAGCGAAAGACTGACGGGGACCAGGGAGGCTCGCGATGCGGGAGATTTTGATCCGGGCGGGGAAGGTTTCGATCCGCGCCCGGCTCCTGGAGACGCCGACGGCGGAACGGATCTGGGCGGCGCTGCCCATTCACGCCCCGGCGCAGATGTGGGGCAACGAGGTCTCGTTCGCAGCGCCTGTGTCATCCGATTGCGAGCCCGAGGCGCGCGACGTGGTCCGCGCCGGCGAGATCGCGTTCTGGCCGGACGGCAACGCGATTGCCATCGGCTTCGGGCCGACGCCCGTTTCCAAGAAGGGCGAGATTCGCATGGCGAGCCGTTGCAACATCTGGGCGATGGCGCTCGACGACGTGAGCTCCTTGAAGTCGGTGCACGCGGGCGAGGACGTGTCGGTCGTCGAGGCGAACGGGCACGGGCGGCGCGCCTCACGCTGAAGCGCTTTGCCGCCCCGCACCGCCACGACATGGATGCCGCCACGATGACGCTCGCGCTCTATTACCACCCGCTCGCGCGCAGGAGCGGTTCAGCAGGCTGCACGGCGCAAGGAAAAGTGGTGGGCCCGCCAGGATTCGAACCTGGAACCAGACGGTTATGAGCCGCCAGCTCTAACCATTGAGCTACGGGCCCCTAAACGCGCGGGGCGCGGCGGCCTCTATATCAGACTCGCGCGCCCCCCCGAAACGCCGCCCGCCTCGATTATTCCGCGAACGCTCCCTATCGTTGCCGCCCCTACCAACCCGGAGCCCGCCATGTCCCCCGCCATGTCTATCCCCCCCGTCCTCCTTCGCGCCGCCGTCCTCGGGCTCACGCTGATGGCGGCCCTGCCGGCGGCACGTGCCGGCGACGTCACAGAGCAGCGCTCGATCACGGTGTCGGCCACCGGCCAGGTGGCGGCCGAGCCCGATCAGGCTCGCATATCAAGCGGCGTGACGACGGAGGCAGCGACAGCGAAAGACGCGCTGGCGCAGAACTCCGCGGCTATGACCAAGGTCATCGCCGGCCTCAAGGAGAGCGGCATCGAGGCCAAGGACATCCAGACCACCTCGTTCCGCATCGATCCGCGCTATACGCGGGCCAAGGAGGGCGAGGCGCCCGCAATCGACGGCTACCGCGTGACGAACCAAGTGGAGGTCACGGCGCGCAACCTCGATCGGCTGGGCGAGATCCTCGACAAGCTTGTTACGCTCGGTGCCAACGAGATGACGGGGCTTTCGTTTGAGGTGAGCGCGGCCGAGACCTTGCGCGATGAGGCGCGCAAGGAGGCGGTCGCCAATGCCAAGCGCCGCGCCGAGCTTTACGCGGAGGCCGCAGGCGCCGAGATCGGCGAGGTGCTGCGCATCCAGGAGGGCTCCGACATGGGCCCCCGGCCGATGGCGATGGCGCGCGCCATGAAGGCGGAGGCGGTGCCGATCGAGCGCGGCACCGAGATGCTGCAGGCCAATGTCACCGTGACCTGGGCCCTGAAGTAGCCGGCCCGGCCGCGCCTCACTTGAGCGCGACGACCTCGACCTTGTCCTTGAGCGGCGCCGCGCCCGGCTGGCTCGCCCAGTCGACGTAGTTGCGCATCTCGCCCGAGGAGCGCAATTGTTCGAGCCGGTCGAGCGCGATCTCGGCCGTGACCCACTGCGCCTCATCGATCGTGCCTTCCGCCAGCACGCCCTCGTCCGATACCGTCGGCTCGGAGGGCACGTAAACGCCGGCAGCGCCCGTGTTGTGGTCGACGGCGGGCGACCACAGCGCGTCGCCGACGGTCGGGCTCATCACGGTCGCGATCTGGTTCTCGAGCGCGCGCGCGCGCGCTGCCGTGCGCACGCGGTGGTAGCCGGAGATGCGCTCCGTGCAGGAGGGTATGAGGACGAGCTCGGCGCCGGCCTCCGCCATCGCGCGCACCAGCAGCGGGAACTCGCTGTCGTAGCAGATCGCCACGCCGATCCGCCCGAGCGAGGTATCGAACACGCGGATGCGGGACCCGGGCGAGATGCCCCAATCCCATTCGAACGGCGTCATGATGCGCTTTTCCTGCACGCCGACGCTGCCCGACGGTGTGACGAGCTGCGCGGCGTTGACGTAGCAGCCACCGCCGCGCCGTGCCGGCCCGCTGCCGATAAGGATATGCACCTTGTGCCCGGCGGCGAGCTCGGCATGGACGGCGATGCGCTCGCGCTCCAGATCGGCGACGGCCTTCAGCGTCGCGTCGAGATCGCCCGACACCGAGGGCCCGAGCGGTGCTGCCTGCTCGATCGCGGCGTATTCGGGAAAAACGAGGATGTCGGCGCCGGTGGCGGCACCGCTTTTCACCCAGCGTGCAATCTTGTCCCGCCACGCGTCCTGCGATGCCGGTTGATCGATCGGGTACTGCGCAGCAGCAACTTTCAGCGTTTGGCGGGCTGACATGGATCGTGCGCTCCGGCTTCAAGCTCGCTTGCCCCGATACGAAGGGCAGGAGAGGGTGGGGGCAGCTCCCTAACGCGCCTGCTACAGCGCCTTCATCCAGAACTGCATCAGGTGGTCGGTCTCCTCGGGCTGATCGATGTCCTTCCACGCATAGGTGGCGACGAGCCCATCGACCGGCGCGTAGCCGCGTTTTGTCCAGAAGCCGTCGAGCGGCCGGTAGTCCGCGGGGTGCAGCGGATGGTCCTCGGTGCGCTCCACGCGGCAGAAGGTCGAGTGCGTGAAGCCGCCGAGCTTGTGCGCGTGCGCCTCGCGACGATCGAAGAAGGCGTTGCCCAGCCCATGCCCGCGATGGGATTTCAAAAGCACCGATTCACCGCAGTAGAAGATCTTGCCGATGTCGTAGCCGGCGTTCTCGAAGGGCAGGGCGAATTCGTCGGCATGCTCGCGCATCGGCGCCGCCGTCGACGCACCCACGATCCGGTCGCCGTCACGCGCGACGACGCACACCGCATCCTTGGCCGCGGCAAGCTTGGCCAGGTATTTCTCCTCGTACTCGATCGTGCCGTCGTAGAGGTAGGGCCAGTCGCGGAAAACGATGATGCGCAACTTGGCGAGATCGGACAAGACGGGCTTGATCTCCGCGCCGACGAGCGATGTCACTTCCAGCGCCATGCCTGACCCTTTGCGCCGGCTAGCGGGAGCCCGGCGTGCTGGTGATGCGCTCGACCTTGTTGGCCGGTCCGAGCACCACGACGCGCGGCTTGTGCGCGGCCGCTTCCTCCATGGTCATGCCCGCATAGGAGCAGACGATGATTTTGTCGCCGACGCAGGCTTTCCTGGCGGCGGCCCCGTTGAGGCCGATCACGCCCGATCCCGCCTTGCCCTCGATGACGTAGGTGGAGAACCGCTCGCCGTTGTCGATATTGTAGACCTCGATGTACTCGTTGACGAGCAGTCCGCTGGCGCGGATCAGGTCGGCGTCGATCGCGAGCGAGCCCTGATAGTGCAGGTCGCATTCGGTCACGGTGGCCCGGTGCAGTTTGCACCTTAGAATTGTCACGAGCATTCGCGGTGGTTCCAACGTCCTGTTGCGGCGGCTAGCCTGAGACCTGCGCGATCCATTCGGTCAGGTTGTAATATGTGGTGACGCGCGCGATTTTCCCGTCCCGGATCGCAAAAAATGCGCCCCCGGGCAATATATACGTCTGCCCCTTGGCATCGGGAAGGCCGCTGTCGGTCACCAGATACTTGCCGTGGACATTGAATTCGGCCGCCGCCCGCATCCCGTCCTTGCTCACCATGACCACGACCCCCTCGAGCCGCTCCTGGTAGTGGTGGGTCATGCGCGCGTTGAAGGCGCGGAATTTCTCTTTGCCGTTTCGCCGCTCGCCCTGGTTGACGTCGTGGATGACGTCCTCGGTGAGGCAGGCGAGCATGGTATCGCTGTCGCCGCCATTGAAGGCGTCGTAATAGCGGCGCAGCAGCGCCGCCGTCTCGATCCGCTGCTGGCTTTCCTTGTCGCTCATCGTGGCTCCTAGGCTGGCGCTGGGGGGCTCTTAGCAGGTCGCGGCGCGAGGTTCCATGGCCGCCGCCGGCCCAGACGCGCGACAAAGGCGCCTTGAAGCCCCGGCCGCTCCGGCTCGACGGGCCGATCGAAGCCGGCGATCACGTGATAGGTCGGAGCCATGAGGCTTGCGCGCTGCGGGTGAGGCGCGGTCACAGCATTGCAGGCTGGCGATACATCTCGATCGGACGGCGCGGCTCAGCGGAATGCGATGAGATCGCCCGCCTCGCCGAAGGTGCGGGCGAGCGAGTGCATGAGGCGGCGCAGCCACCAGCGCCGGCACTCCCCAAGCGCCAGATCCTCGAAATAATCCTCAATGGAGTAGAGCACTTTGTGCATGGCGCCCTCTGTTGTTCCAGAGGCCCAGCTCAATCTGACTCGGTTACCGAAAGGTTAACGATCAGCGCTGGTCGCGCCCGCCGCAAAGAAAAAGGCCGCGCTCTTGCCGGCGCGGCCGCTGTTGTTGTGAGAAGGCTTGCCGGCAGGGTCAGTGCTGGCTTGCCGAACGGCGCGCGACCTCGCTTTTGGAGATCTCGCCCGAAGCGACCAGCGCATCGACGCAGCTCTTGGACAGGCGGTAGCCGACGGCGCGCATGCAGCGGCGCGTATCGGAGCTGTCCGGGGCATAAGAGCTGCAATTGGCGAGATAGTCGCTGGCGCAGGCAAATCTCACCTGTCCGCTGACAGCCGCAGCCTGCGAAACAGGGACGATGGCGGCTCCGAACGCGATGGCGGCGATGAGCGCACCGCGGTTTCGGGTCATTACTCTAAGCGACGCTACGATCATTTTACTCGTTCCTTTACGCGGACCTTTGGGGCCCCTGGGTGACACGCTTCTACCGAAGGCTCGCGTACGCTGCTGTTACAAGGGAAACGGGGTCAGTTGTCTTGCGCCACTCGTGACGAACGACCGATCCCTACTCATCGCGGCCCGATGCGTAACGTCTCCACCATCGCCCCGTTATGGTAACCGGCGAGTAAAGAACCCAAAACGCGCTGCTTCGGCCCGAGCTTGGCGGCAACCGAGCAAAGGCCTCCCGCGCCAGCGCCGGCGGGAATAATGGCGTGAAAGAATGGAAGCTGCGCAGGGCCTACCCGCGGCAGGGACGTGCCTCGATGTAGGCACTCCAGCCGTTGTCGGCCTTGACGTAGCGGGTAGACTGGCTTCGGGCCACAGAGAAGTGCGCCCACCTGGTGCCGTACTCGAGGTTGGTGAAATCGGCCCAGGAACGGACCGCTGCCGCGCGCGCGGCGCCTTTGCTGCGGCCTTCACCCGATCCGGAATGATAATGGTCCGCCATGCACAGTCTGCCGCCCTCTTTGCGCAGATCGTGCGAGTAGGCAAGGCCCGTGTCGTCGGCCATGACGTTCGTCGAGACGGCAAGCAAGATGACGCTCGCCAAGGCGAGTGAAGCGTTGCGCTGCATGGTTGTTCCCCGGTCCCCGATTCAATGCAAAACTTTATCCCCGACCCGTCTCGTCCGCAATGGTACGCGGGTCTACCAGACGAGCCGGCCCATCACGGCGAGCGCGGGCGGCGCTGGTGGAGCGAACAAAATGGTGAGCTTGTCGGGGGATAGCTCGCCCGTCCCCATCGTTTCGTCGCGGTGGATACCCGAGGCGATGAACAGCGCGTCGATGCCGGCGGCTTCCGCGCCCTTGAGGTCGGTTCGCAGCGAATCGCCGATGGCGAGGATGCGGTCGCGCGTAACCGGGCTCCGGCGCACGGCCTCGGCGGCGGCCTGGGCCGTGTCGTAGGCGTTGGCGTGCGGCTTGCCGGCCCAGAACACCGCCCCGTCCATGCGCTCGTAGAGGTCGGCGATGGCGCCGGCGCACAGGAATTGCCGCCCGCCGACGTCGACGACGAGATCGGGGTTGGCGCACACGAACGGTAAGCCGGCCTCCAGCGCGCGCTGCAGCAGCGGCCGGTAATCGTCGGCCGTCTCGGTCTTGTCGTCGTTGAGGCCGGTGCACAGCACCGCTTGCGCCTCCTCGAGCGCAACCGTTCTGCCCTGAAGCCGCTCAAACGTGGCGGCATCGCGATCGGCCGGCCCGATCAAAAAGAGGCGCTGATAGCCCTTCTGCGCGATGTGGCGCAGCGCGATCTCGCCCGAGGCGACGATGTCGTCCCAGGCGTCGGGCGGCACCAAGCGGCTTGCGAGCATCGCCGCGACCTGCTCCTTGGGCACCGGAGCGTTGGAGACGAGGATCACCGTGCCGCCGCGCGCGCGGAAACGCTGCAGCGCGTCGCACGCTCCCGAATAGGCGCGATGGCCGTCGTGCAGCACGCCCCACACGTCGCAGAACAGCACCTCGTAGCGCGCGAGCAGTTCGCCGGCGTGATCGAGGATAGGGGGCGGCGTGGCTGGGCGGATGCTCATCGGGATGCGAGGGATCATGGGGATGGAGGGGGCGACCGGGCCTCCTTACGGTCTATCACCGGCCAAGCCAAGGAGATTGCCCGGACGGCTCCCAGGCGCGCCCGGGCTGCCCCGCGGGCGCGGCAGGGCTGCGAAGCCCGCGCTGGAGCGTTTCGGACGGCTGCGGATGGGCCATACTTGATGCCAGCCCGCGCGCGCGGACTTCAATTCGACCCAATCCCTGCAAAGGACGCCATGCTGGAGCAAAGCCTCGGAGCGGCGCAGATCGCCGCCCTTCTGATCCTCGTGCAGCGCGGGCTCGAGGAGCTCTACTCGGCGCGCAATACCGCGCGGCTGATCGCTGCCGGCGGGCGCGAAGCGGGCCGCGACTATTATCCCGTCGTCGCCATCACGCACCTCGGCTGGATCGCCGCGATCTTCCTGCTGATCTCGCCCGCCGCCCCGATCGTGTGGCCGCTGCTCGTGCTCTATCTGCTGCTGCAGGTCGTGCGCTACTGGATCATCGCGTCGCTGGGGCGCTACTGGACGCACCGGATCATCACGCTTCCAGCCGCTCCCGTCGTGCGCGACGGCCCCTATCACTTCATCCGCCACCCCAACTACGCAGTCACCATCGCGGAGACGTTCCTGCTGCCGCTCGTGTTCGCCGACGCCTCCGTCGCCGTGATCTTCGGCTGCGTGTGGAGCGCGGTGCTCTACTACAAGATCCTTCTGGAGGACGCCGCGCTCTCCGAACGGCGCGGCGAGTGAGGTGTCAGCGATGCCGCAGCCGGCCGATCGAAGCCTCGTGAGGGACCTCTACCGCGCAGCCGCGGGCTCGATCGGGCTGTTCGTGGTCGCCATGCAGTATTTTCTGCTCGTCGACGGCACAAGCCTGCCCGAGTTCCTGACCGCGACGGTTCACTTCTTCAGCTACTTCACGATCCTGTCGAACATCCTCGCGGCAGCAGCCCTGCTGGTGCCGCTCGTGGCACCCAACTCAGCCCTGGGGCTGTTCCTCGCGCGCCCCTCGGTGCGCACCGCGATCACCGGCTACATCATCGTCGTCGGCGTCGTGTACTACCTGCTCCTGCGCAACCTCGGCCACGCGCAGGGGTGGACGCTCATCTTCGAACGCGCCCTGCACTACCTGACGCCGCCGCTGTTCGTACTCGACTGGCTGCTGTTCGTGCCCAAGCGCGCCGTCGGTTGGACTGTCGGAATGCTGTCGCTGGCCTTCCCGCTGCTCTACCTCGCGTGGACGCTCGCGCACGGCGCGCTGACGGGCTGGTATCCGTATCCGTTCCTCGACGTGTCCGAGTTGGGCTACCCGCGCGCCCTTGTGAACATCGCCGGTCTGACGCTCGCGTTCCTTGCGCTCGAGCTGGTGCTCGTCGGGAGCGGCCGGGCGCTGGGGCGCGTGCGGCACAGCGCCCGATTATCTTAAGTCTCGCGCATCGCCTGCGTTGCTTCGAGCGCCATCACATGGCGTAATCGCCCCATGGACGACTTCGACGCCATCGCGGTCGGAGGCGGATTGGCGGGGGCCGCCTTTGCGCTGGAGCTTGCACGCCAGGGAGCCCGCGTCTGCGTCATCGAGCGCGCGGGCGCGCCGGCGCTGAAAGTGTGCGGCGACTTCCTCAGTAGCGAAGCCCGCGAGCTGCTGGACTACCTCGGCTTGGACGTGGCGGACATGGGCGCGCAGGCCATCAGCGGCCCTGCGGCTCGTCGCAGGCGAGCGCAGCGCATCCGTCGAACTCCCCTTTGCCGCCGTCGGCCTGTCGCGGCTCGCCCTCGACGAGGCGCTGCTCGGCAAGGCGCAAGCCGCCGGTGCCGTGATCGTGCGCGGTGAGGGGGCAACCGCGCTCGAGCCCGACGGCGACATGGTCCGCGTGCGGGTGGGTGCCAAAATCTTTCGCGCAAAAAGTGCCGCACTGGCGACGGGCAAGCACAACCTCAGGGGCTGGCCGCGCCGCCCCGGGGGGGCGACCGCCTACAAGATACAACTCGAGCCGACGCGGCATGCCTTCGCAGCGCTGCGCGATATCGTGCAGCTCGTCAGCTATCGCGGCGGCTACATCGGCGCCTGCAACGTCGAAGGCGGCAACGCGACGATCTGCTGGCTCTTCGATGCCGGCGCGATGCAGGAGGTGGGGCCCGATTGGCGGCGCCAGCTCGAACACATCGCGCGGCAGTCCTCGGCGTCGGCGATCTGCTCTCCGGCGCGCGTTATTTGTCGGCGCGCCCCGTCGCCGTCTCGAGCATCCCCTACGGCTACATGCGCCACGCCGTCATCGCCCCCAACGTCTACCCGCTGGGCGATCAGCTCTGCGTGATCCCATCGTTCACGGGCGACGGCACGTCGCTCGCCCTGTCGTCGGGCCTCGCCGCGGCACGCGCCCTTCTGCAGGGCAGCAGCGCCGGGGACTTCCAGCAGGCCTTCCTGGCGCGCGTGCGCACGCAGTTCCTGTGGGCGCAGACCGTCGATGTGACGTTCAAGTCGGCGCTGACGCGCGCCCTCGGTGTGAGAGCGGTTGCGGCGGCTCCGCCGCTGGCGCGGATCATCGCGAACCTCACGCGGGTGAGGGGCATTGAGGAGCTGACCGCGTCGCCGGCTAGGGGTGTCGGCTCATCTTGAGGTGCACGCCCGTCACTGCGGCGCCGGCCGACGAGATTGCGATCGTGATCGACTGGCTCGAGGCGGAAAAGGCGACCGACATATTGCCGGAAACGCCGCCATGAAAGTGCAGCTCTATGCTGCCGGGTTGCAGCATGCCCGAGGCCTCGCCGGAGGCATTGAACGTGCGCTCCTCCCAGCTGCCGGACACCTTGCCGGCGTTATTGTCCAAGTGGCTGCGCAGCTCGAACTTGCTCGTCGCGCCGGCGCATCGCAGCGCGACGCCCAGCTTGCGGCCACCGCCCGAACTCGTGTAGTAGGCCGAACAGCTCAGCTTCTCGCTCTTGCCCTTGTCGAGGGTGAGGCTGCCGCCCCCACCCCAACTTCCTTTGACGATTTCGAATGGCATGGGAGCGGCTGCAGCCGAACCTGCCGCCAAAAGCGCACCCGACGCGATCGAGAGAGCCAACGCAGCCAAGACTGATGCCATTTTCCGATGTGTGAGCACGGGTAGCCTCCAGCGGTTCAGCGGGAACAACGTCCAGTTGGGCGGAACACGCATTCCCCCAGGCTCGTCCTCGGCCTGCCGATTGGTCGGGCGTCAAAGGTTCGTGGAATGACGAGACGCAACGGCTTCGCAATCGGCCGAGGACCCCCTGAGACTAGGATCAACTGCCCGCGGCCGGCTGCGCTGTTCCCTAGGGAACAGCGCAGGGATAGGACACGGCCGAGGATGGCGGGTTCGCCCGTTGGACGCTTCTGGGGCCCCTTCAGGATACCGAACAGTACTTTCGGGGCGCGACGATGAGGGGGCCTGTGATGAAGGTTGGTATCGCTAAGGTTGGTATCGCTGCATTCATCGTCGTCATCGCCGCTGTCGCGCCAGCGTCGCCCCAGTCGGCTCCCATTGCCGACGTCGCCAAGGTCGAAGGCGGCCATTTCACCCTCGACAAGAGCCACGCGAGGATCATCTTCTCGACAACCCATTTCGGCTTCTCGACCTACTACGGCTTTTTCGACGATTTCGACGCTACGCTGGACTTCGATCCCGCGGCACCCACCAAGAGTTCCCTCGTCGTGACGATCAAAATGACGGGCATCGTTACGGCGAACCCAAAGCTCGAAACGAATTTGCAATCGGATGGTTTCTTCGACGTCGCCAAGTTCCCCACCGCCACCTTCACGTCCAGCAGCATCGAGCTCACCGGGAAAGCCGCCGGCAAGCTTAAAGGTGAGCTGTCTCTGCACGGCGTGACGAAGCCCGTCACGCTTGACGTCACATTCAACGGCGGCGGCATCGCTCCCTTGAGCAACACCTACGTGCTCGGATTCGATGCCAGAGGCACGCTGCTGCGCTCGGACTTCGGCATCAAGAACTTCGTTCCCTTCGTCGGCGACGAAGTCACGCTTCTCATCAGCTGCGAGTTCGCGCGCGCGGCGCAATCCCATTGAGGACGCGCACCTTGTCTTGCAGACAGCTTTCGCTCGTCGGGCTCTTGGCTTTAGCGCCGCTGCTGCTGGCGGGTCCGGCCGCGGCTGCCGATTGGCAGATCGTCCAGGCCGAGAGTTGGCTCGGCTTCACGGGGATGATGGCGGGGGTAATTTTCGAGGGGCGTTTTGGGCATTGGACGGCCCGCATCACCTTCGATGCGGCGCAAGCAGAACGCGGTCATGCCGCCGTCACGATCGATATGGGGAGCGTTGCGACGGGTGACCCGGAGAAGGATGCTGCCCTACCCCGAAGCGACTGGTTCGACGCTAGGACGTTCCCCAACGCAATGTTCGAGGTGCGGTCATTCCGGCCCAAGAGTGGCACTTCCTACGAGGCGATCGGTGTGCTCACGATCCGCAACGTCAAGAAAGAGGTGGTGCTGCCGATGACGATCGAGGTGAACGGCACCCACCTCCACGCCAGCGGCAAGCTCGAGTGGTGCGTACCGACTATGGCGTCGGCCAAGGCACGTGGGCGAGCGGCCAATGGGTCGCGCCGAACGTCGTCGTTGCGTTTGACGTGACTGCCGTGCGCCCAAATTGAATCGCATGTCTGCTCGGGGTCAGCACGCCGTAGTGCTGCCGGCTAGTAGATCTCGAGCACGATGAAGTAGGCGGAGAACCCCGGTCCGAAGGCTGCGAGCAGATAGCGCCCGGGCCCGGCGTCGGCGAGCGCTTCCTTGAGCACGAACAACACGGTTGCCGAAGACATGTTGCCGTACTCTTTCAGCACCTTCCAGGAATAGCGGATCTGGTCGCGCGACAGCCCGAGTGAATCCTCGGCGGTCTCCAGAACCTTGCTGCCGCCGGGATGCAGCAGGAAGCCGTCGAAGTCCTGCAGCGACAGCCCCTCGCGCGCGAGGAAGGGGAAGAGCGCTTCGCCCAGCCGCTCGCGCATCAGGGAGGGCAGCTCCGGGCTCAAGACGACGCCGAAGCCGTCGTTCTTGATGGCCCAGCCCATGATGTGCTCGGTCTTCGACCAGAAGTATTCCCCGATCGCGCCGACGCGCGCGCGCCCGCCGGCAGGTCCGCGACGCTCGCCCGCATGGCTGCGCAGCACGACGCCCGCCGCCCCGTCGCCAAACAGTGCCGCCGAGACGAACATGGCGAGGCTCGGGTCGTTGACGCGCAGGCACAGCGAGCACAGGTCGACCGTCAGAAAGAGCACGTTCGTGCCGGGCCGCGCCTGCGCCATGCGCGTGGCGCGCGCGAGCCCTCCGACGCCGCCGCCGCAGCCCAGCCCGAAAATGGGCAGGCGCTCGACGTCGGGACGGAACGCGAGGCGGTTCATCAGGCGCGCCTCGAGGCTCGGGATCGAGAGCCCCGTGATGGTGTTTGTGACGATAACGTCGATGTCGCGTACAGAGAGCCCCGCCTCGGCGACGGACTGCTGTGCCACCCGCTCCAGGAGGTCGAGCGCATTGCGCTCGTAGGTCTCCGTGCGTTCCTCCCAGGTGTGGGTGGTCAGGTGCCACGGCACCGGCTCAACCGAATAGCGCGTGTCGATCCCGGTATTGGTGTAGAGCGCCTCGAGGCGCGCGTATTGCGGGTAGACCTTCTGGGCGCGGAATTTCGCGTCCTCTTGGGTCACGACGTGCTCGGGCACGGCGGTGGCGACGGATGCGATCTCCACCGATACCGCGGCCGTGGCCGCGCGCTCCGTGGCCAGAAGTTCAGCCTCTGTCGGCATGGTGGGCCCTGCAGCTGCACGCCGGGAGGCGCTATGGGACCCATCGTAGTGCAGGGTGCCCCAGGGCGCCATGGCCTATACAATCCGGGTCGCGCGGTGTGGCGCCGCTACCCGTGGGCACGTCTCTCAGTCGGCAAAAGCTAGAAATAACGGGCCCGCGCCTACTTCGCCTCGATCCTGACGCCCGGCAGATCGACGCGAACGCCCGTCTGCTGGCTCTCGTAATAGAGGTAGCCGAGCACGCCCACAGCCACGGCCAGCACGACGATCAAAAGGCTCTTCATATCCATGACGGGCTCCTGCCGGCTGCGGTTGCACCCCGTCGAGTGCCACATCGTCGGGCAACGGGCAAGGGTGCAGAGCGGCGTCTTTGGGTGTATTGCAGCAACGTTTGGGGTGGACAGACTTTCGCCGCGAACCGACACTAGTGCGAGGGTTAAGTCACGACCGTTGGCGTTCGTTCTTGCCACCACGGACAGCGGGTGTGACCGTCATCCCTCGAGCCCGGCCCTTGCGGCCGGGCTTTTTTTATTTCCCCAGCGAATGGCGCCAGGCGCGGCGAGCAACCTCAGGGTGTGCGATTTGATCGCCACAAATGCGGGCACGGACCGCATGCTCACGGTTGTGCTGGAACCGAAGCCATCGGCGCCGCGTCGAGCTTGCGCCGCAGCTCGCCGAGCTCGCTGTTGATCCGCGCCACCTCGCGCTCGAGCGCTGTTTTGGCCTGCGCTGCATCGGCAGCCTCGGCGGTAAGGCGCGACACGGCCTTGCGGCTCTCCTCGGCTTCGGCACGCGCGGCGTCGGCCTCCGATTTGAGGGATGCGATGCGTTCCTGCAGATTGCGCACTTGCGCGAAGGCGGCCTTCGCGCGTTCGGCCTCCGCGTTCGAGCGCGCAGCCTCCGTCTTGCTGGCCTCGGCGGCATCACGCGCGGCGGCGAGCTCGGACTGCAGCGTGGTCGCCCGGGTTTGCTGCTTGGCGATGAGCTCCGATAGAGCATCGGCGTCGGTGTGCGATTTGTCGGCGCGCTGGTTGGCCTCGGCGAGCTGCTGCTTCAGCTCCAACGCACCGGACGCGAGCAGCTCCTTGTCGGCGGCGAGGCTCTCGCGCTCGGCCTCGATGCCGGCAAGGCGCTCGTTGGAGTGGCGCGCGATGTAGCCGGCATAGGCCGCGGACACGGCAAGGATGACAACGATGCTCCACAGCCACCAGGGACCCCATTGGCGGCGGCGTACGGTCGTCATGGCTCCCAGTCTGGGGTCGGGTCGTATCACCATGCCAGCGTCTCCTCCCGATACCGCGCGGGCGCCTTCTTCTTTTGCAGCTATCATCGCGGCGAAAGGCGCGGGTTGTCCATGATAATGCACCGTTTTTCGATTTGCAGTGGGCCTGCTAGGGCAAAGCTGCAACGGCGCCGGCAAAAAAGATGCGACGAGCGCGAGGCGCGCGCCATTTCGCGATTGCGAAGAGCACCGCGGTAGGCCGCTCCGGGAGCAGGCGGCTTCCGGGAGCAGGCGGCAGCGGCAGGGGTGCGCGGGACTGGCGGACGGATTTGCAGGCCGGGATGCTGACGCGCGCGAGCCTAGCTGCCCGACGTCTGCGTCCGGACGCGGCTCACGGCAAACCCGGGTCCTTGTAGAACGCGGGGCCGCCATAGATGCTCCAGCCCTTCTCGCTGGACTTCTTGGGGGCAGTGAGTGCTGCCTCAGCCTGTGGCTGGGCCACGGTCTTGGCCTTTTTCCTGGCGACCACGGCTCTTTTGATCCGGGTGCGGGTGCGGGTCTTTTCCGTACCGCCGACCGACGCCAGCTGCTTTTTCAGCTGCTCGACGGTTTGCCAGGCGGCTTCGCTCGAGCTTCGCTCCTGCGCGGCCTCTTCCTGGGCTTTGCGTGTGGCCTGCTCGGCAGCCTCGCGTGCGGCGAGCTCCTTGCCGAGTTGCTGGCGGATCTCCGCGATCGCCTGGTCGTTGCCCTCTTTGGCGCTCACGCTGACGAACGTGAGCCGGTTGCGCGCTTCCGCGGCTGCCTGCTCGGCCGCCGCCTTGGCTTTTTGCGCCTCGGCAAGCTGCGCATGCGCCTGCTCCGCGGCGCTCAGGGCTGCCGACTTGGCTTTCTGCACCTCAGATAGCTGCGCGCGCACTTCCTCTGCGGTGCGTTGGGCCTGTTCTTTGGCGTCACGCTCCGCGGCCAACGCGCGTTTCATTTCTTTGGTCTGGTCGCTGTCGGAGGCGGCACTTTGGGCGAGATCGTGCTGCACGAACGCAAGCTTCTCTTCCAGTGCCTTGGCGGCCTGCTCGGCTGAGAGCCGCAAGGTACGTTCCCGCACGGCTTCTTGCTGAGCCGCTTGCGAGGCGCGCTCGGCAGCGAGCCGCGCGGTGCGCTCCACCAGCAGTCTGCGCTGCGCCTTTTTCACCTCTTCGGCAAACTCTGCGCCCATCACCAGTTTGGGGGGCACGGCCGGTCCCGCCAGCGCCTCTCGCGTCGGGTCCCACGATCCGCCGAACGCCCATACCGCGACGATACCCGCCAGCAGCGCGGCGATCGAACCCGTCACGACGAGGGGCGTGGGGAAGCGTCTCGTTGCCTGTTCGTTGTCCCAGACCGCGTCCGCTACGTCGTCGGTCTCGATCGCCAGCTGGGTGCGCCAGGGATCGTAGGTGCCGAAGGTCCACAAATGCCCTTCGAGGTCACGGCAGGTGTAGACGCGATCGCCGTTGGCGTCGGACTTGAGGTCAATGACGATCTCGCAGCCGGCGTCGCGCGCGCGCGCGTAGTGCTGCTCGAGATCCTTCACGACGAAGTAGCAGCACTGTGTCTCCGCGCCGCCGATGTCGGCGGGCTGCTTCATGAACTGGTCGATCTCGAGACCGCGAACGGCGCCGAGCATGATGATCGTGTTGCCGTAGGAGAGCTCGGCGTAGCCGACGGATCCGTCCGCGTCGGTGACGACGTTTTGCGCGACAAAGCCGAACGCGCGCCCGAGCCAGTCGACGGCGGCGCCAACGTCCCGGTAACGCAGGCCCGGAGAGGAGCCTCCGGGCGCAACTTTTACTGCTTCACGCATCGTCTGACCAAACCCCCGCCGGTCCCTAAGTAACCTTAATACCGAAACCAGAATAAGGGCAGCGTCGTGACATTCGTATAATTAACGGCGCTGTCTGGGTCGTTCTGACGGCCGGGCATGCACGTTGGAACCGGCGGCATGCACTCTTGCAA
>CAWKBL010000012.1:0-1070457 GCA_963847865.1 uncultured Alphaproteobacteria bacterium
AGGCAAGCGAAGCCTCTCGCGACATCTCTCATTCAGTGACGTGCATCAGCCAGCAAAACGAAAGGATGCAAATGGACGATAGAAAACAACAGCCGTGGCTCAACACCATGCGAGCAGCCGCCCGCTACGACGTATCCATCGATACGCTGAGGCTTTGGCGGCGTTGGCAGGGCTTCCCGATGAGCGCAGTTATGCGTGAAGCCAATGAGTGCTTCTGGAATACGGAAGAAATCGACGCGTGGTTGCGGTCTCGTCCGCTTCACAAGCAAGGGCGTACCGTCCGTTGGGCACAAACGGTCAATCATTCCGTCTTTGGCAACAATGTAAGGGACGAAAAGGAAACGGCGCCCTTTGGGATGCACTGCCGAGCGCCGTTGAAAAGGTTGGAAACTCAAACGGTTTTGGCAAAGGAACAGATCGACCGACACGGAAGCGGAATGTCAAGGCGGGCGGTAACGGTGAGAGTTTCACATCAGAGACTACGAAGACGAAAAAGTACTATTGCGGCCTCATCATTCACGGCTATCGGGCGAGACGGAGAACGCGGAATTAGAGTTTCGCGCTGATTCGAGCGGACGAGCCAGATCCATCCCCTAGCGCAAAGGGTATGACGTGTAACCGGAACACTAGATCATGTTCCTTCAAAAAGCTGCGGCCATGGTTTGAGGAAAAGAACTCGCGAAGGCTACAGCATCTTCATACTGCGTCAACGAGACAGACGGTGAGGGGGCACGGCCAAGAGCTGTAACTTGACGAAGGTCCACGCGTATTTGGGGCAGATTAGGACCATGGAAGTCCCGAACAAGGATGTACTACCTCGTCTTTGCGTCGTCTACTCTTCTGCGGACGGCTTCATTACGTCTGGAAAGCGTAAAGGGCAAAGTTTCATGAGCACAGCAGACGTTGGAGCGGCGCTGCATAGACAGAAGGCGACTTGAAAGCCGATGACCGCTGCGACCCTGAACTGTGAAAGATCCTGATCGCGTGTTCTTCGCGTGCCAGGCTTCTGTCATACAGAAGGAAGGCGAGCCGTGGCTCGTTCGGTTCACAAAAGGACACCCAAACAAAATTGTCAGCTACACAGAAGCACAGTTGGTGGAGGCATTAACCCACCAGTTGCAAACAAATCGGAGCGCCAGCCCGGCAAAAAGAAGAGCTAGCAAAAATCTCTCCCTAAGCACCCTGACTTTTGATCCTGCAACCGTCAAACGAGCGCTCGATTGCCTACCCGACGACGTGGCCAACGATTACGAAGGCGCGGCGATTAAGATCTGTGCGGCGCTCAAGCGTGGATCATGCGGCAGCGAAGAAGGTCGCGAATTGTGGCATGAGTTTGCCACCCGAAGCGAAAAGTACAAGGCGAAATGGGCGGACGAAAAGTGGGACAGTTATGACGAAAACGAAACGCGGCGAGGACAAGATCAATCTCGGCAGCTTTCACATGGCAACCGAGTACGGTTTTACTCACTCTGGGTGGGACGCTCTCTCAAACCTGAAAGACATAGACATCACCGACAGCGAAAACAGCGTCTGAGTATGGTCTTTCGGTCGATACGTTGAAGGGAGACCAAGCTCCGAGTTCTTCAGCCGCATGAACCGCGAACATGCTCTTGTCGGCCTCGGCTCGTCGATTCGCTATTTGCACGAATGTGTCGGAGAAATGGAAAAAAAGAGCTGGTCTTCCGCCGAACAGAGGACATGAAGCGATGGTACGCAAATGTCTCCGTCCACGGCGATGATAGAAGGCTGAACGGGTTCGACGCTTGGGACCGCTGGAAGCAGCGCAGACAATGTACTGGGGTTGGTCTATTCCCTGGCTCGATGGCCGTGCCTCCGGGGTACCTCAACCTCTGGCGCGGGTTTGCAGTAGAGCCCCGTAAGGGTCGATGGAACTTATTTCACGATCACCTGCTGAAAATCGTCTGTGCGGGCGACGAGGAATATTACTTCTGGCTGATCGATTGGCTAGCACACCTGTTCCAACACCCCGACGGAAGAAGGGATGTGAACCGGCATGCAATTTTGACCCCTCGCTGGGGGTAATCGGCGCGCAATTTTGACCCCACCCCCTGTGCTGAGAACATTGCCCTTGGTGCGTGCGTCGGCACGAGGGCGAGCGGGGGATGATCACAGTGGACACGATCGGGCGGGTCCGGCGCGCGCATTTCGTTCAGAAGAAGTCGATCAAGGCGATCTCGCGCGAGCTGCGGCTGGCGCGGAACACGGTGCGGTCGATCATACGGGCTGAGGCCGAGACGGAGCGGCGGTACGAGCGCCGCGCGCAGCCGATGCCGCAGCTTGGTCCTTACATCGCAGCTCTGGAGGCGATGCTGGCCGCCAATGCGCGGCGCCCGAAGCGGGAGCGCCTGACCTGCCAGCGGATGCTCGAGGAGCTTCGGCTCGAGGGCTACCGGGGCAGCTACGACAACGTGCGCCGCTACGCGAGGAGCTGGGCCGAACGCGAGGGCGAACGGACGGAGGAGGCCTACGTGCCGCTCTCCTTCGCACCGGGCGAGGCCTATCAGTTCGACTGGAGCCACGAATGCGTGGTCATCGGCGGGGTGACGACGATGGTCAAGGTGGCGCAGGTCCGGCTCTGCCACAGCCGCATGCTGTTCGTGCGGGCCTATCCGCGCGAGAGCCAGGAGATGGTGTTCGACGCGCATGAGAAGGCGTTCCAGTTCTTCAAGGGCGTGCCGAGGCGCGGCATCTACGACAACATGAAGACCGCGGTCGATGCTGTGCTCGTCGGCAAGGGCCGGGCCTTCAACCGGCGCTTCCAGCAGCTGATGAGCCATCACCTGATCGAGCCGACGGCATGCACGCCGGCGGCGGGTTGGGAGAAGGGGCAGGTCGAGAACCAGGTCGGCTTCGTCAGGAAGCGGCTGTTCTCGCCGCGTCTCAAGTTCAAGAGCTACGAGGAGCTCAACGCCTGGCTGGCCGAGCGCTGCATCGTGCTGGCGCAGACGCACCCGCATCCGGTCGAGAAGGAGAAAAGCGTCTTCGAGGTGTTCGAAGCCGAGCGACCACTGCTGATGCCGTATCGGGGCACGTTCGACGGCTTCCATGCGGTGAGCGCGTCGGTGTCGAAGACGTGCCTCGTTCGCTTCGACAACAACAAGTACTCGGTTGCCGCTTCGGCCGTCGGTCGTCCCGTCGATGTGCACGCCTATGCCGATCGCATCGTCATCAAGCAGGACGGCCACGTCGTCGGCGAGCACAGGCGCCGCTTCGGTCGCCATCAGGTGGCTTACGATCCCTGGCACTACGTGCCGGTGCTGGCGCGAAAGCCCGGCGCCTTGAGGAACGGCGCGCCGTTCAAGGACTGGCCGCTGCCCGGGGCGATAGAGAAGGTGCGGCGCAAGCTCGCCGGATCCCACGATGGCGACCGGCAGATGGTGAAGATCCTCACCGCCGTGCTGACGGACGGCCTGACCGCCGTCGAAGCCGCGTGTGCGGAATCGCTTGCCGCCGGGATCGCCGGGGCCGATGTGATCCTCAACGCCCTGGCACGGCACGCTGATCCTCATGCGGTGGCTCAGATCGATCTGCCGGAGCGCCTGACCCTCGCCCTGCCGCCCGTTGCCGATTGCGCCCGTTACGACACATTGCGGGCAGGTTCCATTGAGGTCTGCCATGGAGCGCTCTGAGGTTCTCGACATGATGGGCCAGCTGCAGCTGGCCGGCATGCGGGCGGCCTACGACGAGATCGTCTCAGTGGGCGTCAAGCGCCAGCACGGCGTCGAGAAGGTCATCGGCGCGCTGCTCAAGGCTGAGATCGCTGCCAAGCAGGCACGATCGATCAACTACCAGATGGGCATTGCCAAGCTGCCGCTCGCCAAGGAACTCGCTGACCTCGACTTCACTGGCACGCCGATCAACGGCGAGCTTGTCGAGCAGCTCTCGACCGGCGCCTTCCTCGATGAGCAGAGGAACGTCGTCCTGATCGGCGGCACGGGCACCGGCAAGAGCCATATCGCCATCGGCATCGCCAGAAGCGTCATCCGGGCCGGACGGAAGGCACGCTTCTTCAATGCCGTCGACCTGGTCAACAAGCTCGAAGCCGAGATGAAGCTCGGCCGCGGCGGACGCATCGCCGACGGGATCGCCCGCGTCGACCTGCTGGTGCTTGACGAGCTGGGCTACCTGCCGTTCGCGCAATCGGGCGGACAACTTCTGTTCCACCTGATCAGCCGCCTCTACGAGCGCACCTCGATCATCGTGACGACCAACCTCGCCTTCGCCGAGTGGCCGAGCGTGTTCGGCGATGCCAAGATGACGACGGCGCTGCTCGATCGCCTCACGCATCACTGCGACATCGTCGAAACCGGCAACGACAGCTGGCGCCTGCGCCACCGCTCCTGAGCGCGCCGCGCCGGCCACGCCCTCCGCTGCTTCGCTACGCTCTGCAGCTCCGGTCCTGGCCGGCAGCCATCACCACGCTCAGAGGGGGTCAACATTGCACGCCGATAGGGGGTCAAAGTTCGACGCCGATTGACAGCCTTTTCATGGGGATCGGATTAAATGCAGCCCACGACCCTGGCTTCAAGGACTACGAGCTGACGAAGCTACCGGACGACCCCAAGGGCGAGAACACTCCTACCATGTTTTTGCCCCCCGGCGCAGATGACGCAACTATCCAGGGGTACAAGCGAGAGTTTGCCAACTGGGTTGTGGCGTGCGGACTTCGCGAAGTATTGGACGCTTACGGTCTCTTCATTGCTCGCCTCCACCACGATGCCCTCGTCGTCTACCAGAGTGGCCGGGGACTGCTGAAGCATCTTGGCGATCCGGACCACCTACAGCGCAAGTTTCACGAAAACCCCGGCATCGCCCACAAGCTAGATACGCTTGAAAGTCGCTTCGGCATCCGGTCTGAGTATGGAGGCGAGATCAAGCAGCTTTATCGCCTACGGAATGCGATTGACCACAATTTTCGCGTCGTGCTTGAAAAGCAGCTGGACCAGTCACAGCAGCTGACCGTCCGATGGCTCGCGACAAGCATGTTCGGTATCGGGGGCAAATCCGGTGAGAGGAAGCCGCTCTCGAACTCAAGGGCAAACTGCTCGAAGAGGATACAGAGATTGGTGTGTCTGTCGGCTGGCGGTCCCTCAGCTTTGCCAAGGGTGATCGAGTAGAGCTAAGCCGAATGGACCTCACAGAGATATGTCTGTTCTTCCAGTTGGCCTGCATTCCAACAATGGTTAGCTCGTTTGCGAGCTTCCTTGAGAAGCACGGTGTCACTGGGGCTGCTTAAGTAGATTGTTGATGCACACTAGAATGTGTCTATGCATCTTAAACTCTGAAAATGAGAGCGCGCTTACCGTGGACCGGTTTGGATGATTTAGGGTCCCATCTTGGCGCTCGGACCCCCACCCCTCCCGGGCGATTTCCTCGAGAAAATTGCTCGCCGCCCCACAGTCACAGTCACAGTCCGCCCCTTCTGCCGCGCGCCGTCCAGCCCATCAAGCCACGACTTCACATCACGCGCTGGCCGACCAATCCGATGGGGTGAGAGACGCATGGGCTTCGGGAAGCGGGCGTGCAATCACCATGCGCTTCAAGGTGGACAGCGACAGCCCCCGTCAGCCGCACCACATCTTTGGCACGCAGCATCGTGTCGTCGGCGGGAAGGGGAGGCTCGGGTGCTCCACTGGGCTCTGTAGGGGTGGTGTCGTCGTCAGGTGGCAGCTCACCGAACACCCGGCACCATCTTTCGCCTAGTGCTTGGGCTTCGAATTGGCTTAGGGGCTTGCCCTGTGGGTTCTTGCCGGTCTCCCACATCTCAATGAGCTGGTGCGGCCCCACCTGATCGAAGTGAGAGCAGACGGCAGCGGTACTTGCGGCCTCCTTCGCCTCCAACGCCCAGTCATCAGCGAGTTCCTTCAGCCGTGCGAGCTTGCTCATCAGGTTCCCCCATCCTTGGTTCAGGATGACTGATTTGGGTGTTGAGGGGAAAGCGCTGGAATGGGGGGTTACAGCTTAAAATATCCCATGGATTTCCCATGGCACCATTTTTAGCGAGACGTGGCGAGCCAGCACCACCTCAGCAAACCGCCGTAGAATAAGGGGAATTTCGTTGGTTGCGGGGGCAGGATTTGAACCTGCGACCTTCAGGTTATGAGCCTGACGAGCTACCGGGCTGCTCCACCCCGCGTCACCGAACGTGTCCGGACGAACCGACCAACAAAACGACCTGTCGCCGCTGCCGGTAAAGAAGGCATCGACCGCGGGCGTGCCCGCCATGACCGAAACTTTGGCCGATAATAAAAGCCGCCCGTCGCCGAGCGGCTTCTCCATGGCGCGGCTTATAGCACACTTCGCGCGCCTGTGAAGCCCGCCCTCGCGGCGGCCTCGGCTGGCCGCTCCAGGCGCCGGCAGACGGCTCGTCAGGTGCAGAAGGGGCCAAAGGGTCCGATTTCAATGGACCCGTGCGCTCGTTGGCTCGACAACCCCACGCCGGACCAGGCCGCGGTCATACGCAGTTCAGCGGCTATTCCGCCGCAACGCGCGTTGCGGCCGAGGACTGCGCCAGCGCCTCGCTCCTGTGGTGCGTGCGGATGAAGTAGATGTTGCGGCCGTAGATCAGCAGCCCCATGCCCTGGCCCAGCATGAACACGGGATCCAGCCGGTAGATCGCATAGGCGAACAGCATCGCGCCACCGACCATGCTGAAATACCAGAAGGTCTCCGGCACGATGGAGCGGCGCGCGCGCTCGCTGGCGATCCATTGCACGATGAAGCGCATGGAGAACATGAGCTGCGCCCCGAACCCGACGGCGAGCCATGTTTTTTCGGTGACCGAGGTGGAGACCCACCATTGGCCGAGCTGCGCCGCGGCGTTGGCTAGAAAGTCCATGTGCGTGTCACTGTCCCACTGACGTGCAGTCGTCGTCCCACAGGCGTGTCGTCGTCCCCGCGGTTGCCCCGCGCCCGCTCAGCTCTTGTCGCCGGCGCTCAATCGCGCCCCATCATCGTTCACCGGCTTCAGTCGCGTTGCGATGTCGGTCACGAGATGGATCTCCGGCACCCGCTCGGCGATCTTGGGCACCTTGGTGCGCCGCCGGATCCACGTCACTCCGAAGAGGTCATAGATCCCGACCAGGGCACGATTGAGGTTGTTGTACTTGGAAACGCCCGCCTGGCGCGGCCGGTCGTTGACGGGAGCGTAGGCCACCTCGTGGCCGTAGGTCTGGAACAGCGCCGGCAGGTAGCGGTGCATGCTGGTGAAGTAGGGCAGCCGCAAGAACGCCTCGCGCCAGTAGACCTTGATGCCGCACCCGGTATCGGGGCAGTCGTCCTGCAGCACCTTGTCGCGGATCCAGTTGGCGGCGCGCGAGGCCCAACGTTTCGAGCCGGTGGCCTTGCGCTTCGTGCGCACGCCGCCGACGAGGGCGGGACCGTCGCCGCCGGGAGGCGCCAGCATTTCCAGGAGGCGCGGAATGTCGTGGGGATCGTTCTGGCCGTCGCCGTCCATGGTGGCGATCGTCGGGCTCGTCGCCGCGAGAATCCTGAGCGCAGTGCCGCGCTCTGGCCGCTGCGCTGGTCGTGGCGGAGATAGCGCAGGCCGGGGAAACGGCCGCTGCTCGATCAGCGTCTTGACTTCCAAGCCCGTTGCGTCCTCGCTGGCGTCGTCGACGACGATCAGCTCGGCGAGACGCTGCGCCGGCACGCTCGCATACGTCTCCTCGACGAGGCGACCGATGTTGCCGGCCTCGTTCAGCGCCGGGATGACGACGGTGACGCGCATCAAGTGCCCCTAATCCCGCAGGACTCTCCGCGACCAAATGTTTAAAGGTTCCAGGCGTGCAAGACTACCAGTCTTCACGGGCGTCTCTCAACCTAGTAAATGAGCCGCCATCGCGGCCTTCTACGCACGATCTTCGGCCGTAGCCCTAGCTTTGCTGTCAACCGGAGCGCCATGCCCGTTTCCCCCGGCCTCGACCCCCCCGGCCTCCAATCCATGAGCCGTGACGGCCGCTGGACCGCGATATTCCTCGCGGGGCTGGGCATGCTTTTGTGCTTCTGGCTCGTCGCGCTCTCTATGAACGGCACCGATCTCTTTTTCGACGAGGCGCAGTACTGGGCCTGGAGCCAGGAGCCGGCGTTCGGCTACTATTCCAAGCCCCCGCTGATCGCCTGGATCATCCGCGCCGCAACCGAGACGTGCGGCTTGGGCGAATCGTGCGTCCGGCTGCCCTCGCCTTTCCTCTACGTGGCGACATCGGCCGCAATCTTCCTGCTGGGCCGGAAGCTTTATGGGGCACGCACGGGCGCGCTCGCGGGCCTCGCGTTCGCGACGCTGCCCGGCGTCTCGCTGTCGGCGGGGCTGATCTCGACCGACGTGCCCCTCTTGTTGTGCTGGGCGCTGGCGCTGTTGGGATTTGCCGCCCTGCTCGACACGCACGCGACGAAGACGCTGTGGCCCGTGCTTCTGCTCGGCGGCGCGTTCGGCGTCGGGCTCAACGCCAAGTACGCGATGGCATGGTTCATCCTGTGCGCGGTCGTCTACCTCATCGTCACGCCGCAGCGGCGCGCAATCCTCAAGGATTACCGCCTCTACGCCGCGCTGCTGCTCGGGCTCGTGCTGATCGCGCCCAACCTCGCCTGGAACTACGCCCACAGCTTCGCCACGTTCTCGCATACGGCGGCCAACGCCAACTGGGGCGGCTCGCTGTTGCACCCCATGAAGGCGCTGACGTTCCTCGGCGCGCAGTTCGGCGTGTTCGGGCCGATCCTGTTCGGCGCCTTCCTGGTCATCTGCTGGCGCGCCTTTAGGACCGGTCTGCCCGAGCCCGACCGCATGCTGCTCGCTTTCTCGGCTCCGATCGTCGCCGTCATCGCGGTGCAGGCGCTGATCTCGCGTGCCCACGCCAACTGGGCGGCGGCAGCTTACGTGGCGGCGGCGGTGCTCGTGATCGCGACGATGGTGCGCGACGGCTCGTGGGGCTGGCTCAAGACCTCGTTTGCGGTGAATATCGCCGTGCTCGTGGTGATGGCGTTCGGGACGATGACGGCCGGCAAGCTTACGCTTCCGCTCAAGCCCGATCCGTTCGCGCGCATGCTCGGATGGCGCGATCTCGCCGAGGCGACGCGCGCCGAGCTTGCCGAGGCGAAAGCCGCCGGGCGGCCGTTCGCAGCCGTGCTGACGGATGATCGCTCGGTGACAGCGGAGCTCCTCTACTATATGCGCAGCGAGCCGACGCCGGTTCTCGCCTGGCGGGAGGGTGCGCCGCACGATCATTTCGAGTTGACGCGCCCCTTCACCCCGGCGATCCACGGGCCGGTATTGCTCGTCAGTCTGGAGCCGCACGCCGGCAGCGTGGCGTCGGCGTTCGCGGGCGTGCAGAAGGTCGGCCAGCGCTATCTGCCGGCCGGCCGCAGCGCCGAGCGGCGGGTTACGTTCTACGCGCTCTCGGGATACAAGGGACAATGACCCCAGCCGACCGCACGCGTCAGGCTTCAGGGCGCCCGACGGACGAGCCAGCGCTCTCCGAGACGTTCGTCCTCCTCGACAACAACTCCGGCGCGGGGCACCCCTCGCTGCTGTTCACCGATCCCGTCGAGATCATTTCCGCCGAGACGCCCGAGGAGGTGCCGGGCGCGCTCGAGCGCCTCGAGGCGGCCGTCAACAGCGGGCTGCATGCGGCGGGGTTCTTCGCCTACGAGCTCGGCTACGTGCTCGAGCCCAAGCTTGCCGGGCTCATGCCGGCAAAGCGCAACGTGCCGCTCATCTGGCTCGGCCTCTACAAGTCGCCGGCCGAGATGACGAGCCCGCAAGTCGAGCATTGGCTCGCGACGCACACGCGCAGCGGCACCTATGAATTCACCGACGTGACGCTCGCCTGGGACGACGCCGCCTACCAGCAACGCTTCACGCAGGTGCAGGAGAAGATCAGCGCGGGCGACATCTATCAGCTCAACCTGACGTTCAAGGCGCGCTTTCATCTGTCCGGCTCGCCGCTGACCTTCTTCCTCGACCTGCGCCAGAAGCAGCGCGTGGCTTACGGGGGCATCGTCGACACCGGCAAGGTGACGGTGTTGTCGGCGTCGCCGGAAGTGTTCATCGAGCAGAAGGGACGCGCGATCGCGACGCGTCCCATGAAGGGAACGGCGCCGCGCGCCGGCACGCTCGAGGCCGACGCGCTGGCGCAGCTCCAGCTCGCCAGCGACGTGAAGCAGCGGGCCGAGAACCTGATGATCGTCGATCTGATGCGCAACGACATCGGCCGTATCGCCGACATCGGCAGCGTCAGCGTCACCGACCTGTTCACGGTCGAGACGTTCCAGACCTTGCACCAGATGACGTCGGGTATTCGCGCGACACTCAAGGAGGGCGTCGGCACGGCGGAGCTATTGAAGGCGATCTTCCCGCCAGGATCTGTGATCGGCGCGCCGAAAATACGAGCGATGGAGCTGATCGCCGCGCTCGAGACCGAGCCGCGCGGCGTCTACTGCGGCGCCATCGGCCATATCTCGCCCAACGGCCGCACGCTGCTCAACGTCGCGATCCGCACCGCCGTGGTGTTCCGCGACTCCGCCGGCGAAATGGGCATCGGGTCGGGCGTCGTCTTCGATTCGCAAGGGCAGCGGGAATACGCCGAGTGCCTGTTGAAGATGAAGTTCCTCACCGATCCGGTGAAGCCCTTCGAGCTGATCGAGACGATGCTCTACGAGCCGGATCAGGGATTTGCGCTGATCGAGCGCCATATCGAGCGGCTCAGGACGTCGGCGCGCTATTTCGGCTTCGCGTGCGATGAGCTGGCCGTCCGGGCAGCGCTCACCCAAGCCGTCGAGGGCAAGCGCGAGCGCCTGCGCGTACGGCTGCTGCTGTCGGAGAGCGGCGCGATCGTCGTGACCGCGACACCGCTGCCCGCGCCCGATCCCGCGGCCGTCATGCGCTTCGTCGTGTCCCCGACCAGGCTCGACAGCGCCGACATCTTCCTTTTCCACAAGACGACCCGGCGCGAGCTCTACGACACGGAGTGGCAGCGCTACTCCGAAGCTGGCGCCGACGAGGTCGTCTATCTCAACGCGCAGGGCGAGCTGACCGAGGGCAGCCGCACCACGATCTTCTTGGAGCGCGACGGACGTTTGCTCACGCCGGCACTCGCCTGCGGCCTGTTGCCCGGGACGCTGCGCGCCGAGCTTCTTGCCGGCGGACGCGCCGTCGAGGCCGTCTTGACGTTGGAGGATCTGCGCTCGGCCGATGCCGTTTATTTGGGCAACTCGGTCCGCGGGCTCGTGCGAGCAAATCGGCTCATGCCGTGAGCCGCCCTGCCTTGTCGTGCATTTGAGGCAAAGTCATTTGATGAGCGCTTCTTCCGCCGCAATGTTGCCCACCTTCGACTTGCCCGTCACGGCGCCGCCCAGCAGCGCCGTGATCAGGAAAGCGAAGGCTGCCACCGTCAAGACCGAGGCAATGATGATCTCGCGCGAGGAGCGGCGGACGCGGTCGGCGTATGAGCCGAGGTGATCTAATTTCCATCTCATGCCGCGAGAATTCCTCCAGCGCGCCCTTCCTCGCCAGGGCGCTGAGTGCCGCGCGACAGAAAAGCACAGCAATCGGAGCTTGCGCGCCCGACTCTAAAGCCCCCGCATGATGCAGCCGAACACGAGAATCACCTGCGCCAGCAAGAGAACCCAAAATTCGTTGCCCATGAGCACGGGAATATCGGCCCCGAAAAACTTCATGATAAGCACGGTGACCGTCAGGACGATCGACACCATGAACGTCAAGATGCCAGGCGCTTTGAGTCCCATCTGTCCCACTCCCCTCGATGCCCTAGTTACGCAATCCCCACGGGCCCCGTCGAAAAATGATTCGCAAGGACCCCGACGGCTTATAGCAGGGCGCAATCCGTCTGGCACGCGTGCGTGACGATTGCGAAATTTGCCTGTGCACGCGCGCGGGCGCCTCGGCGGATTTCTCGATTTGAATCACGCAACTGGCGCATCACCGCGGTGCGCGGGAGACACGTGGCTGGAGCTCGTTTGGTGCTTACGCCGGCATCTGGCTGCGGCGGCGGGGAAACAGCAGCCGGCGCAGCAGGAGCAGCACCAGCAGCGCCGCGATAAGTGCTGCGACGATCACCACGGGGTGCTTTTCCCACAACAGCACGGGATTGACGCGGCCGTCGGCGACGAGCTGCAGATCTTGGAGGATCGCGCCGGGGTCGAGTGCTGCGTCCGAGCGCAGCATCATGCCGACCGCTGCCGTCTGGTCGGCGCTGCCGACGACGGCGACGCGCACGCGGTCTGAGCCCAGCGACTGCATCTTTGCCGGGTTTGCCGCGACCGCGCGCAGCACGCTCTCGCGCGGGCCCGCCGCGAGCCCAGTGAGATAGTGCGAGAGCGTCGCGAGCTCGGCTTCCGTCAGGCTGCGCGCAAGGCTCTTCAGGTCGTTGTCGGGCAATTCAAACAGCGTGTCGCGCGCCGAGGGGTCGAGTGCCACGAGCCGCAGGATCGCGACCTGGTCGTTGAGCGCCATGATGCGCTGGAGCGACGCCTTGGTGAGGCTGTCGGGTGACGTACGGCGATAGACGCCGAGCTCGGCGACCTTGCCCAGCTGGTTGCCCGACAGCGCCGCCCATTTGAGGCCCAAGTCGATCGAGCGGGTCTGGCGCGCGATCTCCATGGCGGGTGCGGGAAGGACGTTGACGGCCTCGGCGAGCGTTCCATCGTCCAAACGCCGCAACAGCCCCGCCTCGCCTTCCGCCGCGAGCACCAGCGACACGACCTCATCGAGGCGCGGCAGCGCTTGCGGCTTTATGGAATCGATGAACGCCTTGAATTTCGCGTTGCGCTCCGCGAGGCCGAGCGCTTGGGCATGCGCGCTGCGGAAATCGCGCCAGATGTCGACGACGCGTGTCGCCGTCGAAGCGCCGATCTCCTGCACGTGCTCGGAGATCTGCTCGGAGAAGGTGCGCGCAAGTTCGTCTTGCACCTTGGCCTTGTTGTCCTTCGACTTCATCTCGGTCGCGATGATGGGCAACACGCCGTGGCGCAGGTCCCAGATGTCCTTGGCGATCAGCACGAGGCCGACGCCGCCCGCCACCACCGAGACGAGGCGGGCCAGCACGCTGCCGACCAACCGCGCGCCGACGCGACGCGCCATGTTGGCGAGCTGGCGGCGCAGTAGCAGGACGGCTGCGCCCGCGATGCCCCCGCTCGACTTGCGCAGCACGGCGCCGGGCGAAATTTCGGCGGCGGCCTTGTCGGGATCGAAGGCGAACTCCTTGCCGGCCTCCGCGCCCACGGCGCGCGCAACCGTCGTCCCGTAGCGTGCGCCCACGAACGCGTTGAGGCAGGCGAGCGTCGGCTCCGTCGCATCCTGGCTCGCGAACTCGATCTGCCGGCCGACGTCCTTGCCGACCTCGACGGCGAGCGTTTCCAGCGCCGCCTTCATCGCGTCGGAGCGATAGACGCGCTCGGCCAGCGCGGTGGCGAGCTCCTGCGCCTTCTGCTGGTAGGCGAGCGACTGCAGCAGGTTGGCCCAGCTCGTCTCCTGGCTCACCTCGTCGGCGGCCTTGTCGACGCTCTTGTCGACGACGTCGTCGAGCCCGCCGCGGCGCCAGGCGTCGCCGACGACGGCGCGATAGTCGATGCGCGCGATGCCGCTCTTCAGGGCGCGCACCGAGATCGCCTCGATGGCCGCGCGGAAGGCCGGCTCGTCGCGCGCCTGGCAGGCCTCGTAGTCGGCCTTCGAAAGCGGGGCGGCGGTGGCGGGGGCGACCTGGCCCATGGCGACGGCAAACGCCATCACGAAAGAGATGAGGGAACGCACGTGAGCGACCAAGCTATCCTCTCTGGCCGGCGGGAGCCGCGACGCCATCTAATCATCTCGAATATAGAGTGTCGAATGCGCTCTTACAGTGGCCACAGGCCGCTGCGGTGCACGTGCGCGCCCCGTTGACCGGGCCCGGAAGCTTGCGGTCTAGTTGCCTTGCTGGGATGGCGGGGAGCGCTGCTGAGCGTGGGGGGCAAATGAATCCGGTGCTGCTGGGCGTGCTCGGCTACGTGCTGTTGCAGTTCGCAATCGGGGCGTGGGTGTCGCGGCGCATCTTCACCGAGCGCGACTACATCAACGCCGGCCGCCAGCTCGGGCTCGGCATCGCCGCCTTCTCGGTGTTTGCCACCTGGTTCGGCGCCGAAGCGATCGTCGGCACCGCCGGCACGGTCTACCGCGAGGGTCTTGTCGGCGCGACGATCGACCCGTTCGGATATGCCGCGGCCCTCCTGATCGTCGGCGTGACGATCGCCGTCCCCCTCTGGAGCCGCGGCTACGTCACGTTCGCCGACTTCTTCCGCGAGCGCTATTCCCAGACGGTTGAGCGCCTGGCGATCCTGCTGATCCTGCCCGGGACCATCATCTGGGGCGCGGCCCAGATCCGCGCCTTCGGGCAGGTCATGGGCGCCGTTTCGGATCTGCCGCTGGTCGCCGGCATCGCCATCGCGACGGCAATCGTCATCGCCTACACGGTGCTGGGCGGGCTGATGGCCGATGCGATCACCGATTTCGTGCAGGCGATCGGCGTCATCTTGGGGCTCGTGATCCTCGCCTGGATCGTGGCCGGCGAGGCCGGAGGCGTCGTCACCGCGCTGCAAAACATCGAGCCGCATCGGCTCGCCTATTTCAGCGTGGGGGACGGCGGCGCATTGGCGCTCGTCGAGCAATGGGCGATCCCCATCTTCGGCACGATGGTTTCCGTGGAGCTCATCGCCCGCATCCTCGGCGCCAATTCAGGCGCCCACCGCGCGCAACGCCTGCCTGATCGGCGGTGGCCTCTATCTCATCGTGGGTTTGATCCCGGTGTTCCTCGGCCTCGTCGGTCCGGCTCTGGTGCCGGGGCTCGCCGAGCCAGAACAGCTCGTCCCTACGCTCGCCGAAAAGTATCTGCCGACGTTCCTCTACGTCATGTTTGCCGGCGCGGTGATCTCGGCCATCCTCTCCACCGTCAACTCCGTGCTGCTTTCGGGCGGCTCCATCATCTCGCACAACCTCTTGGCCCCGCTGCGCCCGGGCCTGTCGGAAGCGGGCCGGGTGCGGGCGGCGCGGCTCTGTGTGGTTGCCCTCGGCCTCGTCGCATTCGCGATCGCGCTGCGTGCAACGACCATCCACGAGCTCGTCGAAACGGCGTCCTCCGTCGGGAGCTCGGGGCTGATCGTCGTGGCCCTGTTCGGGCTCTTCACGCGGTTCGGGGGCCCGGGCGCGGCAATCGCCGCCCTGCTCACCGGGGCCGGCGTCTGGCTTGCCGGCATGGCGCTCGCCTTTACCAGCGTGCCCTATGTCCTTGCCGTCGCGCTGGCGGTCGCAGCCTACGTGATCGTCGGGTTGGTGCCGGCTTCGGGCCGCGGCTGACGCCCATTACGGTTGTGGCCGCGGCACAACACAATCCCCCGGATTAAATATGTTTGCACCGCACCAATTTGCCGCGGGAGGAATTTGCGTAAACTGAACATCGGCGCGGCTGCGGCCGGAACGGACCGGATTTCAATACGTTCGAACCCTGATGCGGGGCGATTGCAAAGTGACGGGACCTCGATTCAGCGCCGGGACGGTGGACGGCAAAGGGTGGTCGATGATGAACATGCGTTGTAGGTCATGCTTTCGCCAAAGATGGCCCTCAGAAGGCCGGCCGCCGTTGGCGGTCCATTTCCCGGTCCCGATGGTCGAAGGCTGAATTCAGGCGGCGGCAGTCATGGGCGGGGCACAAGGCTTGCATCAAGGTTTGCATCAAGATCGGCAAGGTCGGGAAGGTCCGCAGGAGCTGCGGCAGCAGGAGCGGGGCCATACGTCAGCGTGCGGCAAGGTGCCATATCGCCACTTGGGCGGCTTGCCGTCAGTGAAACACCAGCGAAATTTGCCGGGTCGCCCTGATCCGGAGCGTTGGCGGATGCGGCGCCTATACAATCATAAGGGCTTCGAACCCCCCCGTGACGACATCGAAGCCTGCCTGAGGAAACGAAAAAAAGAGGGTTTGAACCTAAAGGTCGGCTTATCGCGACCGGGTTGCGCCGGCTCGGCGTCGGCCGCGATTGAATGCGTCGTCCTGTAAGCGAGCGAGTCAAATTACAGAAATGAAAAATACCGAAAAAATGAAGACAGCGTGGGGTAGCATTCTCGTTCCCGGAGGGCGTAACGGCGTACTTCTCGTCCACAGCCTCGGGGGATCACCGATCGAGCTGAAGTTCATTGCGCACGCATTGGGCCAGTGCGGCTACACCGTCTACTGTCCCCTGCTGCCAGGACTTGCCGGCGGAACCGACGTCTCAGGCCTTTCGACCTGGCAGGATTGGTATGCCTCGCTCGAAGCCGCGCACGACGAGCTGACGCAGCAGTGCGACAGCGTTCTCGTCGGCGGCATCTCGGCTGGCACCATGCTGGCGTTGCGGCTCGCGGCCCTGCGTCCTGAGAAGGTCGCCGGCCTCATGCTGTTCTCGCCCACGTTCTGGCCGAACGGCTGGGCGATTCCGTGGTACTTCGCGCTCTTCAAGGCCGTCAATCATCGCTGGGCGGCGCGCCTCTTCCACTTCCGGGCGCGTATGCCGCACGGCATCAAGGACGAGCGGCTGCGCACCTTCATCCTCGATAGCGTGAATTCCGAGAACGATACCATCGAGGATCTGTTCGGGCGTGGCGGCGGGCTCGTGCTCGAGTTCCGCAGGCTCGTGCAAAAAGTCAGGCCGCTGCTGGGCAAGATCAAGCAGCACGCGATCGTCTTCCATCCGCGCCACGACGATCAGAGCGATCTGTCGAACGCCATCACGCTGCAGCGCAAGCTGGCCGGGCTCGTTGAGGTCTGCGTCCTCGACGACTGCTACCACATGGTGACGCTCGATCAGCAGCGTTCCATCGTGACGGATCGCGTCAAGGAGTTCGCCATGCGGCTGACGAAGCGCAGCGACGAGGCTCGCGACGACGCCCGCGAGGACGCCCGTGAGGGCACGGTGGCTGACATTTCCGGGCAAGGACGCGGCGGCGCCACCAACTCGTAAGAGGTCGGCGCCCTCGGGGCTCCGGGGCCGCTTACTGCGCGGAGCGACTTACTGCGAGGATGTGTTGGGCGTGCCCGGCCGCACCGCCGGCACAGGCCGCGGCACCATCAGAGCACCGGTCTGCGACGATCTGGCCTGGGCGGCCTTGTCGGGCACCGGAGGCTGGAGCTGCTGAGTGCCGGAAGCGCGAGCCTCCCGCTCGGGGTGGGCTCCTCCGTCGCAGCGCGGCAGATCGTTGGGCGCGCGCTTCCAGACGAAAGATTTGCTGAAGAATTTGATGCCCTTGTACCCCGTCAGGACGAGCCGATCGTGCGACTTGAGCGCGATCGCGGCATCGAAAGCTTGCCCCTGCTCGGGATCGTAGACCCACCCTTGGTCCCAGCTGCCATCCGACATGGGACGCAGTGAGCCGAGAACGGGAAGACCGCAAATCGGCCTGCGGCGCTTGGCTGGGTCCGTGTTATAGCCGTCGGTCAGCGGCTCGCCCCGCTTGTTGTTGGGGTCCTTGAGCCAAACGATGAAGCCGCAAAGACGATCGGCGTCGCGACCGCTTTGGCCGCAGGGGCGGATCTCGACCGCGCCTTTACCGCCGTGATTGTACCAAATGCCGGCTTCGCGGGGCATGTCTTGGGCGGGAGCGGCAGCAGCCGGCGCCGTCGCTGCGACGAGAAGTCCGGAAAAGCCAAGCAAAAGCCAAGCGGTGCCGGTTCTGGAAGCGTGATGATCATGACGCATGGTAGGATCGCCAATGTTGTGTCAGGGATCGGGTCGCCAATAAGCTTTGAAAGCGGCGAAAGCTGGTCGGAGGTACTTAACGACCCTCAAGCCGCTTGGACTAAGTCTTGCAGGGTTCGATCCGGCAGCAAGTCTTTCGGCATACGCAGTCCCTACGTGCCACCCTCACGTGCCTTGTTGTGGGCCTCCACCCGTTAACACTGCGTGAGTGTCAGTCGTTTAAAGTCGTGCCTATATGGGTCGAAGTCGCGAAACAGGTAGGCCACTCTTAAGGATGAGCGTGCCTTTTCGAGGACAACTTCGGGGAATAGTTGCGGCGCACAATGGCCGCGTTCTCGGCGCTCGGTCCGGCGTCCAAGCCTACTCCAGTGGCGGAACTCATCGATGATCTTGACGCTTGCCTTTCGCAATCTTTTTCACGACCGCGTCCGCCTCGCGGTGACGCTGGTCGGCATCCTCTTCTCCATCGTGCTGGTCGCGGTGCAGCTCGGCCTCTACCTCGGGTCGAGCAACATGATCACCGAGAACATTGATCGCGCCAATGCCGATCTTTGGATCACCATCTTTGGCGCCAAGAGCTTCGAGGACGGCGGCATGCTGTTGACCCCGCGCGAGCGCCACCAGGCGCTGGCGACGCCGGGCGTCAAGTCCGTCATTCCGCTGATCGTGCGCTTTGCCGAGTGGCGCAAGCCAGAAGGCGGCTCCACGCGCGTCGTCGTCGTCGGCACCGACGCCGAGGACGGTGGGCTCGTGCCATTCAAGCTCGTCAAGGGCACCTGGGAAGACATCAAGGCGCCTGAGGCCGTGGCCGTCGACAAGACCTATCTCAACGAGCTCGGGATCAAGGGCATCGGAGATACGGCGCAGATCGTCACGGGCCGCGTGCGCGTCCGGGCGCTGACGGACGGGATCCGCTCCTTCACGCAGTCGCCCTACACCTACACCACGCTCAACCGCGCTCGCGCGCTCTTTGGCGACAGCGACGGAACGACCTTCTACCTCGTTCAGCTGCAGCCCGGAGCCAACGTCGAGAAAGTGCGCGCGGATCTGCAGGCGCGCCTTGAAGGGGCCGAGGTCCTGACCAAGCAGGAATTCCGCGACCGCAGCCTGAAGCAGTGGCTGTTCCGCACCGGCGCCGGCGTTGCCCTGATCGGCGGCGCCTTGCTCGGCAGCCTCGTCGGGACCGTGATCGTCGCCCAGACCCTCTATTCGAGCACCAAGGACCATTTGAGCGAATTTGCGACCTTGCGTGCATTGGGGTCATCTTCGAGCTATATCCATCAGGTCATACTCGCCCAGGCCGGCATGAGCGCGGTGCTTGGGTACGTGCTCGGCATGACCATCGCGCTTGGTGTCCTGGTGCTGAGCAAGAACAGCGCGTTGCCCTTGGTAATGACGCCAGGTCTGGCGTTCTGGCTATTCACACTGACGGTCGGCATGTGCGCCATCTCGGCGCTGTCGGCGATCGTCAAGGTCACGAAGATCGATCCCGCAACGGTATTCAGCAAATGACCCATGAGCCCGTTCTCGAAGCCACCGACATCGTAAAGGATCTGGGTCACGGCGCGGGCATGGTGCGCGCGGTGAAGGGCGTGAACCTTTCGCTCGTGCCCGGAGAGCTCACGCTGCTGATGGGGCCCTCGGGCAGCGGCAAGACCACGCTTCTGTCGATCCTCGGCTGCATCCTGACCCCGACGTCGGGAACGCTGAAGATCGCCGGCGTCTCCACCGACCGGCTGGGGCCCGAGGAGCTCGCCAATCTGCGGCGCAAGCACATGGGCTTCATTTTCCAGTCCTACAACCTGTTCCCGACGCTCACCGCGCTCGAGAACGTGCGCATCGCGCTCGACGTTCGCGGACAAAAAGGCTTTGCCGCCGCCAACCGCGCCGAAGAGGTGCTGCGGGACGTCGGTCTCGCCTACCGCTTGAAGAGCTACCCCGGAAATCTCTCCGGCGGCGAGCAGCAGCGCGTCGCGGTGGCGCGCGCCATCGCCAGCTCGCCTTCTATCGTACTTGCCGACGAGCCCACGGCGGCGCTCGACGGAGAGAACGGACATGCTGTGATGGCGCTTCTGGCGCGCATTGCAAAAGAGCAAGACCGCAGCGTTCTCGCGGTCACGCACGATCCCCGGACGTTGAGCTATGCCGACCGGGTCGTGCGGATCGAGGACGGGCGGATCGTCGGCGAAGAGCGCCGGCCTGAGGGGTTAGATGCCCCCGGAATCGCGGATCTTACAAAGAGACGGAAGGCCCATGCTTAAGGTCAACTCGACGATCGTCACGCTCGGTGTCGCCGGTTTTCTGGCGATCGCCATTGGATTTTACGTCAACCACGTCAGCTGGGGACCCGAAGGCGAGCAGAAGACCGCCGCCGGGACCCAAGATGCGACGACGACAACGGCGACGGGCAATGCCGACAAGACGGCCCAGTTCCCGACTTGGGCTGCGTCCGCCACGGGCCGTGTCGAGCCCAAGAGCGGCGAGGTGCGGATCACGGCCGACGTGCCGGGGCGCATCGAGAGCCTCACCGTCGATCTGAATGACCGCGTCAAGTCGGGCGACCTGCTGGTGCGTCTCGACGACGACGACGCGCTGACGAAGGTCGCCGCCGCCACCGCCCAGGCTTCAGCGCGCGAGCGCGATCGCAACGACGAGACCGTGCGCGGGCTCGCGCTGGACCGACGCGAGGCTGACGACGCCGTCGCCTCCGCCGAGCGGGCCCGCTTCGGCGCGCGTCAGGCCTTCGACGACTCCGTGCAGGACAAGCGCCAAGGCAAGGGTTCTGAATCCGCCGTCGCGACGGCGCGCAAGAACCTGGAAGATGCCGACAAGAAGCTCGCCGACGAGCGCGCCAACCTCGCCTCCGTGAACGCCAAGAACGGCGTGCCGCTGCCGACGCGGCTCGAGTCGGGCCTCGCCGTCGCGCGCGCCGATCTGTCGGCGGCCGAGCTGGGCGTGGAGCACACGCGCATCCGCGCGCCCTTCGACGGCACCGTCCTCAACGTCGTCGCCAAGGAGGGCGAAGTCGCCGTTCCCTCGCCCGACAATATCCTGCTGGTGCTGGGCGATCTCGGCGGCCTCAAGGTGCGCGCCGAAGTCGAGGAGCGCGACGCGGCGAAGATCCGTGTCGGCCAGCTCGTCGTGGTGCGCGCCGACGCCTATCCCGACCGCGACTTCGAGGGCCGCGTGAGCTCGATTGCGCAGTCGCTGTCGACGCCCCGCATCGCTTCGCGCGGGCCCCGCCGTCCCAACGACGTCGAGGTTCTCGAGGCGGTGATCGATCTCGACGGCCTGCCGCCGCTGCTGACGGGCATGCGCGTCGACGTGTTCTTCAAGCCCGACGCCACCGCCTCGACCGAGGCGACGTCGTCCACGAAATAACATCGCGGCCGGCTTTACCGGTTGCGACGATCTGCACGGGCGGCGCTCGAGCGCCGCCCGTTGCTTTTTCTATGTCTGCTGCTATTCTGCGGCGATGCTCTCGGGCATCGCGTGCACCCTGCGGCGCGGGCCTCGCGTGCTCCACGCTCTCGGGCTCGTCGGTCGGCCCGATAAAGCGGCCGAAGATCCACCAGATCAACCGGCCGATGTCGTCCATCACCGTGAAGAACGACGGCACGAACACCAGCGACAGCACGGTCGACACCAGGAGGCCGCCGATCACCGCGATCGCCATCGGCGCGCGGAACTCGCCGCCGTCGCCGATCGCCATCGCGCTGGGGATCATGCCGGCCACCATGGCGAGCGTGGTCATGACGATGGGGCGCGCGCGCTTGCGGCCGGCGTCGATCACCGCCTCGAAGCGCGGCACGCCCTTGGCGACCTGCTCGACCGCGAAGTCGACGAGCATGATCGCGTTCTTGCAGACGATGCCCATGAGCATCAGCAACCCGATGTAGACCGGCATGCTCACGGAGTTGCCGGTGGCGAGCAGCGCCAGCACCACGCCGCCGAACGACAAGGGCAGCGACAGCAGGATCGTCACCGGCTGGGCGACGCTGCCGAACAGCAGCACGAGCACGCCGAACACGATCATCAGTCCGGTGCCCATGGCCGTCATGAAGCCGTTCGCCACCTCGTCCTGGATCTCGGCATCGCCCGCCGGCTGCAGGCGGACGCTTGCGGGCAGCTTCAGCTGGTCGACGACGGCCAGGAATTTCTCACGCGCGCCGCAGAGCGCGTAGCGCGATTCCAGATCGACGCCGATCACGGCGCGCCGCTCGCGGTCGTAGCGGCTGATGGAGCTGGGGCCGCGGCCGAAATTCACGTCAGCGACCGCGGACAGCGGAATGGCGCTGTTGTTTGAGTTGGTCACGCGCAGGTTCTTCAGGCGCTGCATCTCCGTGCGGGCGCTCTCCTCGAGCTGCACGCGGATCGGCACCAGGCGATCGCCGGCATTGAACTTCGCCAGGTTGGCGTCGATGTCGCCGATGGTGGCGACGCGGATCGTCTCGGCGATCTTGCTCGGTGCCACCCCGAGCCGGGCGGCGGCGTCGAACTTCGGCACGACGCGCAGCTCCGGCCGATCGATCGCCGCGTCGGCAGCCACGTTCTTGAAGCCCGGCACCTGGCGCAGCGCGCCTTCGAGCTTGCGCACGGCAAGGTTCAGATCCTCGCCGCTGTGCGACAGCATGGAGAACGACAATTCGCGCTCGCCGCGCTCGTTGACGAACCAGGCACGCGTGTCGGGAATGGTCGCGAGCTTGTCGGAGATGATGACCTTGAGCTTCTTTTGCGGCAGTGCGCGCTCGGTCTTGGAAACGAGGTGGACGAACAGCGACGACTTGCGCACCTCCAGGCCCCCCGTGGGCGTGCTGCCGCCGAGCACGAACACGCTTTTGACCTCGGGAATGGTGTCCAGCACCTTGACCATCTGGTCGGTCGTCGCGCGCGTGTCCTCCAGTGTCGATCCCGGGGGCAGCTCGACGGAGACGACGACGCGCGAGTTGTCCTCGTCGGGCATGAAGCCCGTCGGTAGCAGGGTCGTCGCATAGATCGAGCCCGCGAACAGGCCCATTCCCGCCACGAGCGTGAGGTAGCGGACCTTCAGAGTGCCGCGCAGAAAGCCGAGGTAGCTGCGCATGATCAGGCCGCCGCCTTCGATCGCCTCGGGCACGGGGCGCAGGAAATAGGCGGCCATCATCGGCGTCAGCAGCCGCGCGACGAGCAGCGAGAACAGCACCGCGACGGCCACCGTCAGGCCAAACTGCCGGAAGTACTGGCCGGCTATACCGCCCATGAACGATACCGGCGCGAAGATCGCCACGATCGTAAACGAGATCGCGATGACGGCGAGGCCGATCTCGTCGGCCGCCTCGATCGCGGCGCGATAGGGCGATTTGCCCGTTCGCATGTGGCGCACGATGTTCTCGATCTCGACGATGGCGTCGTCGACGAGAATGCCGGTGACCAGCGTGATGCCGAGCAGGCTGACGAGGTTGAGCGAGAAGCCCATCAGGTCCATGGCCCAGAACGTCGGTATGACGGACAGCGGCAGGGCGATGGCTGAAATCAGCGTCGCGCGCATGTTGCGCAGGAACACGAGCACGACGAGCACCGCGAGTGCCGCGCCCTCCAGCAGCGTCTCCATGGCGGAGGTGTAGTTGCCGCGCGTGTAGGCGACGGCGTCGTCGACCTTGGTGAGGCTGACATTGGGATACTGCTTGGCTAACTGGTCGAGCCTGGCGCTCACCACGTCGGCGACCGAAAGCTCGCTCGATCCCTTGGAGCGGAACACGGAGAAGGTGACGACGGGCGCGCCGTTGAGGCGCGCGAAGGAACGCTGCTCGCTGGCGCCGTCCACCACCCGGCCGAGATCGGACAGGCGCACATAGCGCTTGCCGGGAAGCAGGATCTTGGTCTCGGCCAGATCCTCGACCTTGCGGGCGCCCGCGAGCGTGCGGATCGCCTGCTCCTGTCCGCCGACCTCGCCGCGCCCGCCGCCGAGATCGACGTTGGTCGCGCGCACCTGCGCGTTGACTTCGGCGGCCGTGACGCTCAGCGCCAGCAGCCGGTCGGGGTCGAGCAGAACCCTGATCTCGCGGTCGACGCCGCCGTAGCGCTCGACGCGCCCCACGCCCTTCAGGCCCTGCAGCTCCCTTTTGATCACGTCGTCGACGTGCCAGGAGAGCTGCTCCAGCGTCATGCCCGGCGCGGCGGCGGCATAGGTCAAGATCGACTGGCCCTCGACATCGATGCGCTGGACGATGGGCTCGTTGATATCGCGCGGCAGGTCGAGGCGGATCTTGTCGATTGCGTCCTTCACGTCATTGAGGGCGCGGTCCTGGTTCACCTCCAGCCGGAACTCCATGACCGTCTGCGACTTGCCGTCGGTCACGGTCGACATGATGTGCTTGACGCCGGGAATATTGGCGATCGCGTCCTCGACCTCCTTGGTGACCTGGGTCTCGAGCTCGGCCGGCGCGGCGCCGGACTGGATCACCGTGATGGAAACGAGCGGCACGTCGATGTTGGGAAAGCGCGTGACGGGCAGCGTCATGAAGCTGATGACGCCGAGCAGGGTCAGCACCGCGAACAACACGATGGCCGGCACCGGGTTGCGGATCGACCAGGCCGAGATATTGAGGCGCATTACTTCACTTCGCCTCGCTGATCTTGGAGTCGGGCTGAACCGCGCGCACCGCGTCGCCGTCGCGCAGGAACGTGCCCGCCCGTGCCACGATCACGTCGCCGTCGGTGAGGCCTTCGCGCACCTCGACGAGACCGCCCGATACAAGGCCGATCTTCACGAGCCTGCTCTTGACCTTTCCGTCGGAGACGACCTGAACGAAGGCGCCATCGGTGTCGAATACGATCGCCGAAGACGGCACCGACAGGCCGTGGCTGCGATTGGTCGCAATGGTGCCGCGCGCGAATGTGCCGATGCGCAGCCGGGGATCGTCGCCGAGGAAGATGCGCACGCGGCCGAGCCGGGTGGTCTTGTCGACCTCCGGCGAGACGAGGCGCACGGTCCCGTCGATTTCGACGGCGCCTGCGACGCTCACGCGCGCCTTCTGGCCGATCTTCACCTTGCCGAGCTCGGTCTCGATGAGCTCGGCGTCGAGCTCGACCTCGCCACGGGCGACGATGCGGAACATCGGATCGGCAACGCCCGACGCCATGCCTCCGATGCGGGCGGAACGGTGGCTGATCAGGCCGTCGGCGGGTGCGGTGACTTGCGTATTGTCGCGGCGCCAGTCGAGCTCGCGCCGTTGCGCTTCGACCTGCCCCTTCTCGGCCTCCGCGAACTTCAGCCCGTCGCGCGCGGCAACGAGCTGCGCCTGCAGCGTCTTGGCGGCGGCTTCGCGCGTGTCATAGCTGCTTGCGGAGAGAAAGCCCGAGTTCTTGAGCGGCTTGGCGCGCTCGAACGCGGCGTCGGCTTCCGCCAGCCGGGCGGTCGCTTCAACGATCTGGCTATTGGCCTTGGAGATTGCCGCGTCGGCGCGCGCCAGCGAGGCATCGCTTTGCGCAACCTGCGCGTCGAGCGATTCCTGCACGAGCGTCGCCAGCACGTCGCCCTTCTTCACGCGGTCGCCCTCGTCGACCTTGAGCTCGAGCACGCGCAATCCCTCGATCTCGGGGGCGACCAGAATCTCGTCGCGCGGTACCAGCGAGCCCGAAACCATGACCGTCTCGACGAAATCGCCGACGCCGACCTTGGTGACGGAGACCGCCGGCGGCAGGGGCGGACGCTCCACCTCCTTGGCGGTCTTGCCATGCGATGACGTGTGCAGCGGCAGCAGCGCGGCGAGACGCGGCGAGTGGTAGAACGCCGCTCCGAGAGCGCCGAGGACCAGCAAGGTGATCAGAAACTTCTTCATCGGCGCGGCTCCCGGACTTTCTCGTCGGTCGTGTCTGCCCCTTCGGGCCTTGCATTCAGCAGCTTTCCGAGGATGGCCATGACCGCCGTGACGAGGGCCTTGGGGTCTGAATCGGGATCGACCGCGTTGCGCAGGAACATGCCGTCGCCGATCACGGAAAAGAGCTTGGCGACGGTGGGGATGTCGAGTTCAGGCGCGATGCGCCCCTCCGCGGCAAGGCGCGCAAACAGCTTTTCGAAGCTCTCCGCCACGAAGCGATCGACCGAGCGGTAGATCTCGCCGACCTTGGGGTTGCGCGTCGATTCGAGCGCGATCTCGATGCACATGGTGCGTTTGAGCGCCGGCTCGGCGATGAGATAATGCTCGCCCAGCATCGAGAGCGCCTTCATGATATCGGGCGCGGCGGAAAGCTCGGCGAAGCGCTCGGCAAACTCGCTCCTGTTGCGCTCGGCGATGCCGGCGATCAGGTCCTCCTTGGAGGCGAAATAGACGTAGAGCGCGCCGGGGCTGACCAGCGCCTCCTTGCAGATGTCCTGCATGGTCGTGCGGTGGAAGCCGGCGCGGGCAAAGCACAGCTCCGCCGCGTCGAGGACGTGCTCGCGGCGGGCGCGTTGGGTGGCGGGCTTGAGCTTGGGCATGGTCGTCCTGGCGTTGCGTTCCTGGTTGTGTTCCCGGTTGTGTTCCGGGCGTTGAGTCCGGGCGATGCGTTCCGGCGTCGTTGTCGGGGCGAGGTCGGGCGATGCGTTCTCGGCGCGGTGTTCAGGTGATGTGTTCGGGGCGATGTGTTCCGCGCGTGAGGTCCGATAGGTCATCCGGGCGTTAGGCCGTGGCGTTAAGAGGTCGTGTCCTTCGGTGCCATCCCGGCACGAACAAAACGAACGACCGTTTTGTTTGCACGTCATGATGGCAACGTCAAGGCAATGAATTTTGCTCCCGGCGCGACCCCGGCACTTCCCAGTGAATAGTCCTCGCGCATGTCCGTTTGGCCGACAGCCATGCGCCTCTGACCCGTGAGCATGCCCGTTTGGCGCCGCGACATGCCGTTCCGCCGGGAACAGGAGTGGGGGCTGATCTTGCAAGTAGTCGACGGGTAAAGGCCAAGTATTTCAGACGGGCCGGGGGCGCCCCCAGCGGGCCCCACGAGGGGCGCCCGCTGCCCCCCTCAATACTGCATGAGCCACGTCATCGTCGCGTAGGGGTCGGTCATGTTTCGGGCGTCCTCGATGACGCGCCCCGAGATGCCGCCCGCCAGCGAAATTTCGCCGCCCGTCCACTCGTAACGCACGAAGAGCCCGCCGCGCGCGTCCTTGTCGAGTTCGTTGCCGTTGACGAGTGCCTCTGCGCCGATCGAGACGCTATCCAGGACGCGATAGCCCGAGCGCACGCGGCCCGCATACGTCTCGTGCGCGCTCGTCCAGTTGACGTCGAGCGAGGACCAGGCGGCCTGGCCCATGTTGAGCCAGAGCTCGGCGACGGCTTTCGGCCCGTATTCCAGGCCGTTTACGGGGTTCTGCGGATCGCCGGGGCGGATCTTGTGCTCAATCGCCGAGGCGCCGACGAAGGCCTTGGCCGTCAGCGGCCCGAGACGCTTCAGGTAGCCGACGAGCACATCGGCAAAGGCCGTGTCCGCCGTGTAGGACCGGAGCTGGGCGGAGCGTTCGCCGGTGTAGGTGTAGCCGCCATAGCCGGTGGCTGCGCGAAAGCGCACGCCGTCACTGAACATGCCGCCCACGGGGGCGATTGTTGCGCCGGTGTAGAGGAGCCAGGCGTGGCTTGAGACGTCGGCACCGGCCCAGATTTCGTGTGAGAGCGGGGCCTGGAGGGGATCGCCCGCGGCGCTGGCTGAGGCGAGCACAAGCGCGACCGCGACGGCGCCCAGTCTGCGGTGCGCCTCGGCCGAACGGAACGCAGCTGTGGTTGCCTCCCCCAGCATGTACAAACAAAGAACAACGCAAGAACTACTACTGCTTTATTCTTTATTTGAAGCTCCGACGACGGGTGGAGTCAACAAAATAGGCGCTGTTACTGTATATATTCTACCTTAGCGCGAATAAATGCTGAAAATTGCAATCTAAAATTGCAGACACAACCCGTGTCGTCCTTTCGTAGCGGTTCGCCAAGTTGGGAAGCTTTTTTGTTGTGCATACCGCAGTAAATCCGTCATCCTTCGGCCAGTTTCGGGTGCTAATATTTTAATCACAGGGTTCGTTCATACCCTCAACGGAGACGGCCACCAGCCCCGGCTCCCCCGCCGCAATCAGGCCGTCCATCATCTAGGGAGACGTGCAATGGTTGCTGCGTCACGCGTTCAAGCGAACGGAAAATCGCCCGTCCACAACATCTTCCAAATGTACTTCGGCGGCCTCGAGGCATTCGGCCAGTCCTACGATCCCTTCATGAAGGGGCTGGCGCGCAGCCAGCTCGAGTTCATGGGGCTCTTGAACCGCCGCACCCAGGCGGTGATGGAGATCCCGAGCCGTCTCAGCCAATGCCGGACGCCGCAAGACGTCTTCAACGAGCAGGCGCGGTTCTGGCAGACGGCTTACCAGGAATATTCCGAGAGCACGGCGCGGATGACGCAGGCCTTTGCGGCGTTCGCGATGCCGGGTTTCGGGCTCGCCTCCGCCGGCCAAGCTGGCAACGGCCACGACTACCTCACATTCCCCGAGCCCCAAGAGCCCGAGCACAGGTCGCGCGAGCGCCGCGCAGCCTGAGCCGGGCAGGCGCTCCCGCAATGGGGGGCGTTGTCTCCTGTGGTCCGCACAAACGTCGCGGCGGCAAGGTGCTGCGCCCCGGCGCGGCTATTTGAGTTCGTCGAGCGCGGCTGCGAAGCCTGCGAGCGAGATCGGAATGCCGATGCCGGCTTCCTCCGTCTGGAAGATGATGAAGATCGCGGTCTTGCCGGTCTTCAGCTGCTCCACGAGCGGATCCTCGACCACCACTTGGGCGTAGCACGCGAAACTGTGGCAGCGCAGGAATGGCGCGTGCCCGACGTCCTTGTCGTCGATCTTGAGGCCGAGCCCGGGCGGCAGCAGGATGCCGAGCGGCGCAAATACGCGCAGTACGCGCGTGCCGTTGGAGAATTTCTGGAAGTAGACCGTTAACCCGATGTTGTTGCGATCCTCCGCCGTCACGCTCTGCACCAGCGCGCAAACAGGGTTCTTGGCTCCCGGCGGCGGATCCTTACAGACGACCTGCCAATCGCCGTGCTGGGCCTTGACCGTCCCCTCCTGCGCAAACGCGTGCTGCTGCGAGCCCAGAAGCATCATCATCGTCGACATCGTCATCGCCGCCGTCGCCCGGAGGGGACTCCGCCGCCGCATCGGCGCCCAGGCCCGGGCGAGGACGCCGTGAAGGGAGAGGCCGTGGGCCGGATGGTTGATTTCCACGCAGTGCTCCTGGGATCTCGGCTTGCGAATACGTTGTCCGGCATGAGCGCGGGTGCCGACCGATAGAATAAGGGACTCCGTGTCGGCTTCGTGGTCCTACCGGAAAGCGGCCGAACTTCAAAAGTCCATCGTTGCCTCCCCGGCCCGCGCGCACCAACATTTCTGCGGATATTCAACGCGTGGAAATGCCGCATAAAGCTTGACTTGAGCCGGGGAAGGCGATTGTGCTTGTTAGCTGACGAGGGAACGTGCGCACTGCCTCCAGGGGAGTTTGGACAGCAGCGCAGCTGTTTTTATGCCCGCCACATAAACGAGTCGAATGAAAGGACTCGAGTGGTTCGTGGCTGTTGGGGAGGGGTCTCGGCGACGCGCCGGGCAGCACTGGGAGCGGACGAATGTTGAGACGAATGCTTTGCTCGGCGCCTGCCGCAGCACTTGCTGTTCTGTTTTTGGCTGCATCCTCGGCTTGGGCCGGCATGGGACAGCCTACCTACGGCGAGATGGGCATGCAGGGCGCCGCGTCCCCGGTCGCCGAGCAGATCCACCAGTTCTACGACTTCGTCAACATCATCATCGTCGCGATCGCAGTGTTCGTGATGCTGCTGTTGCTCTACGTGATGTACCGCTTCAGCGAGCGCGCCAATCCGACCCCGTCGATGTCGACCCACAACACCTTGCTCGAGGTCAGCTGGACGGTGATCCCGATCCTCATCCTGGTCGCGATCTCAATCCCCTCGTTCCGCCTGCTCCACCTGCAATACAGCTACCCCAAGGCCGATCTCACGCTTAAGGCCACCGGCTACCAGTGGTACTGGGAGCACGGCTATCCTGAGCTTGGCATCTCGTTTGAGACGCGCATCCTGGATGACGCTTCGCGCGAGGAACTCATTGCGCAAAACATTCCCGCGCCGCGCAACCTCGCCGTCGACAACGAGGTCATCGTGCCGATCAACAAGGTTGTGAACGTCCTCGTGACGTCCGCACCCGATGGCGTGATCCACGACTGGACCGTGCCTTCGTTCGGCTCGAAGGTCGACGCCGTGCCCGGCCGCATCACCACGACCTGGTTCAAGCCGACGGTTGAGGGCATCTTCTACGGCCAGTGCTCGGAGCTGTGCGGCAAGGACCATGCGTTCATGCCGATCGGCGTGCGCGTCGTGAAGGAGGAGACATTCGCCGCGTGGACGGACGCCATGAAGGCAGCCGTCGCAGCGGGCAAGGATGCCGCCGCCGAGAAGGACAAGGACAAGCGCAAAGACAAGCTGCGGCTCAAGAAGGAGCTGCTGGAGAAAGCCAAGGGCATCGTCAAGGAGGCCGCTCTCGAGCAGGCCGGGGCGCGCACATTCGCCGACGCGGCCGCAGCGGCCAAGGCGAAATGAGCGACTAGTACGCACGATCTCGATCGATCCGGAGCATAACCGGCAACAGCAATAGACTGACAGGGCGAGCGCAATGGGAAGCACGACAGACACGGGCCATGACGCACACGATCATGAGCCGTACGGCCTCGGACGGTGGCTCTTCTCCACGAACCACAAGGACATCGGTACGATGTACTTGGTGTTCGCCATCATCGGCGGCCTGATCGGCGGCGGTCTGTCCATTGCCATGCGGCTCGAGCTGCAGGAGCCGGGGCTCCAGTACTTCGCCGACGGTCACATGTACAACGTGTTCGTCACCGGCCACGGCCTCATCATGGTGTTCTTCATGGTCATGCCGGCGATGATCGGCGGGTTTGGCAACTGGATCGTGCCGTTGCAGATCGGCGCGCCCGACATGGCCTTCCCGCGCATGAACAACGTGTCGTTCTGGCTGTTGCCGGTCGCGCTCTCGCTGCTTTTGATCTCGCTGTTCGTCGAAGGCCCGCCCGGCGGGCTCGGCGTCGGCGGCGGCTGGACGCTCTATGCGCCGCTGTCGACCTCGGGTCAGCCGGGGCCCGCCATGGACTTCGCGATCCTGTCGCTGCATCTGGCCGGCGCCTCCTCGATCCTCGGCGCCATCAACTTCATCACCACCATCTTCAACATGCGCGCGCCGGGCATGACGCTGCACAAGATGCCGCTGTTCGTGTGGTCGGTTCTTGTGACCGCGTTCTTGCTGCTCTTGTCGCTGCCGGTGCTTGCGGGCGCCATCACGATGCTGCTCACGGACCGCAACTTCGGAACGTCCTTCTTCAACGCGCAGGGCGGCGGCGATCCCCTGCTCTATCAGCATCTCTTCTGGTTCTTCGGTCACCCCGAGGTCTACATCCTGATCCTGCCGGGCTTCGGAATGGTCAGCCACGTCGTCTCGACGTTCTCCAGGAAGCCGGTGTTCGGCTACCTCGGTATGGCCTACGCGATGGTCGCCATCGGGCTCGTCGGCTTCATCGTCTGGGCGCACCACATGTATGCGGCCGGCATCAGCGTCAACACGCAGGCCTATTTCGTGTTCGCCACCATGGTGATCGCGGTGCCGACGGGGGTGAAGATATTCTCGTGGATCGCCACCATGTGGGGCGGATCGATCCAGTTCCGCGTGCCCATGCTGTGGGCTCTCGGCTTCATCTTCCTGTTCACGGTCGGCGGCGTCACGGGCGTCATGCTCGCCAACGCCGGAATCGACCGCGCGCTGCACGACACCTACTACGTCGTAGCGCACTTCCACTACGTGCTGTCGCTCGGCGCCGTGTTCTCCATCTTCGCCGGCTGGTACTACTGGTTCCCGAAGATGTCGGGCTACATGTACAACGAGGCGCTGGGGAAACTGCACTTCTGGCTGACCTTCATCGGCGCCAACATCCTGTTCTTCCCGCAGCACTTCCTCGGGCTCTCCGGCATGCCGCGCCGCTACGTCGACTATCCCGACGCCTTCGCGTTCTGGAACGGGATCTCCTCGGTCGGCGCATACATCACGGCGCTGGGCACGCTCGTGTTCCTGGTCGGTGTGGTGGCTGCCTTCGCGGGGCGCCGGAAGGCCGGCGACAATCCGTGGGGCCCCGGTGCGACGACGCTCGAATGGACGCTGTCATCGCCCCCGCCGTTCCACTCCTACGAGACGCTGCCGCGCATCCAGGCGACGGAGCATCACTGAGGGAGCGACGGTTTAGAGTTCGATTGTGCGACGGGCGGGGCAAGGGCTTCCGCCCGTTGCAGTCGGTAGGAGGCAGGGAGCCTCGAGATCCATCCATCCGGCCGCAAATGGCTCGGGTGGCCACAACAACCGCCAAAAAGGCGATCGGGAGCCCTGCTCGGCGCAGGTCGGATGAAATGCAAGGGATGGGCGCAGAAGGCGAAGTCGGTCGGATCGGTTCCGTAGGGGAGCCGAGCCTCGGCGATTTCATCGTGCTGATGAAACCGCGCGTCATGTCGCTCGTCGTGCTGACGGCGCTGACCGGCATGATCGCGGCGCCCGGATCCATTCATCCCGTCCTGGGCGTGATCGCCATTCTCGCCATCGCGATCGGCGCGGGCGCCTCGGGCGCGCTCAACATGTGGTACGACGCCGATATCGACGCCCGCATGGCTCGCACGGCGGCGCGGCCCATTCCGCGCGGGCTGCTCACGCGCGATGAGGCGCTGAGCTTCGGCGCGGTCCTCTCCGTCTTCTCCATCCTGACGCTGGGCGTGCTCGTCAACTGGACGGCGGGCGCCCTTCTCGCGATGACGATCGGCTACTACCTCTTCATTTACACGATGTGGCTGAAGCGGCGCACGCCGCAGAACATCGTCATCGGCGGCGCCGCCGGCGCTTTCCCCCCGATGATCGGATGGGCCGCCGTCACGGGCTCCGTCAGCATCGAAAGCATGCTGTTGTTTCTCATCATCTTCATGTGGACGCCGCCGCATTTCTGGGCGCTCGCGCTCTATCGCGCGCGCGACTACGAGCGCGTCGGCGTGCCCATGCTGCCGGTGGTGGCCGGACCCGAGGAGACGCGCCGCCAGATCTGGCTCTACACGATCGCGCTGGTGCCGCTCGCCGTCGTGCCGTCGCTGATCGGTCTTGGCGGCATCGCCTACGCGATCGCCTCGGTCGGCCTCGGCGCCGTGTTCCTCTACCTCGCTTGGCGCGTGCGCAAGATCACCGAAGGCCGCGAGGGCGATGCGGCCGCGCGCCGCCTGTTCGGGTTCTCGATCCTGTATCTGTTCGTTCTGTTCACCGTGCTGCTCGTCGAGCACGCCGTGGCGAGATTGTTCTGAGGTAAACCGCGGTGACGCTCGTGATGGATAGCGAAGGCGAAATGGAGCGGCAGCGCCGGAAACGGCAGCGGATGCGCTCGCTCGCCATTGCGCTGGCGCTCGGCACGCTCGTGGCACTGTTCTACATCGCGACGATCGTGCGTCTGGGCGGCAACGTCTTTGAACGGACGATGTAGGCGCAGGCGGCATGGGAGCTTGAACGTGACGGCAGGGAACGGCAACGGCGGGCGGGAGCGGGGAGCGGCGAAGCGTCACCGCGCCATCGCTGCGACCTGTGCGCTGATCGCCGCCTCGATGGTCGGGCTCTCATTTGCGGCCGTGCCGCTCTACCGGATCTACTGCCAGACGACGGGTTATGCCGGGACGACGCAGCGGGCGGAGAAGGCCTCCGATGTCGTCCTCGATCGCACGCTGACGGTGCACTTCGACGCCAACGTGGCGCCCGATCTGCCCTGGAGCTTCGCGCCCGAGCAGCACAAGCTCGAGGTCAAGATCGGCGAGAACGCGCTCGCCTTCTACAAGGCGACCAACAACTCCGATCATGCGATCACCGGATCGGCCGTGTTCAACGTGGCGCCCGAGGCGGGCGGCATCCACTTCAACAAGATTCAATGCTTCTGCTTCACCGAGCAGCGGCTCGAGCCGGGTGAGACCGTCGACATGGCGGTGTCGTTCTACATCGATCCGGCATTCGTCGACGACGATGATACCAAGGATCTGTCCGAGCTGACGCTGTCCTATACGTTCTATCCGGTCGCCGAGGACCAGCGGAAATTGGGACAGGCGGCGGCAAGGGCCGAGGGCGGGGGATGAAATAACGCGGGCTCCTGTCCCTCCGGGGAATGGGCGCGCGAAGCAATAAGGGCTCAAGCGTTGCCTGCGGGGGCGGCGCAAGGGCTTTAAGGTCGGACTGGGAGCACCAAACGGGGACTACGGGAGAACGACATGGCCGCGACGCACGCCAAACACCACGACTATCACCTCGTCAATCCGAGCCCATGGCCGGTGACAGCATCCTTGTCGGCACTGTTCATGGCCGTCGGGCTCGTCATCTGGATGCGCTCGATGAGCGGCGGAGCCGGACTCTTCGGGGTCAACGGTCCCTGGGTCTTCGCCCTCGGCGTGACCGGCGTGATCGCGACCGCCTTCTTCTGGTGGCGCGACGTCATCCGCGAGGGAGCGCACGGCGACCATACTCCGGTCGTCCAGCTGCACTTCCGCTACGGCATGATCCTGTTCATCGCCTCGGAGATAATGTTCTTTGTCGCCTGGTTCTGGGCCTACTTCGATGCATCCCTGTTTCCCGCCGGCGTCCACGACCTGTTGAACACGAACGACCTCGTCGGCATGGTGACGCGCGATCAGCTGACGGGCGGACATTGGCCGCCTGTCGCGGTGGACGGCACGGGCGTCACGATCCCGGCGACGGGGGCGGTCACTCCGGGCATTTTCGAGCACACCTTCGACCCCTGGCACATCCCGCTGCTCAACACGCTCATCCTGTTGACCTCGGGCGTGACGGTCACCTGGGCGCATCATGCGCTGTTGCATGACAACCGCCGCAGCCTAGTGATCGGCCTGGTGCTGACCGTGCTCCTGGGGCTGACCTTCACCAGCTTCCAGGCCTACGAGTACTCCGAGGCCGCCTTCAGCTACGCCGGCCACATCTACGGTTCGACGTTCTTCATGGCGACGGGCTTCCACGGCGCGCACGTGATAATCGGCACGATCTTCCTGCTCGTGTGCCTGTTCCGCGCCCTCGCGGGCGCCTTCACGCCGAAGCACCACTTCGGCTTCGAGGCGGCGGCCTGGTACTGGCACTTCGTCGACGTGGTGTGGCTGTTCCTGTTCGCCTGCATCTACGTCTGGGGCGCAGGTCCCACTCCCGGCGGCGCTGGCCACTGAGCCAACTCGCCCTAGGCTGGGCAGATCAACAGCGGGGCGGCCAGCGAGCCGCCCCGCGTCCTTTCCCGACCCACGCGATCTCGATCCCCGCGAAATTGCCTCCCGCTATATGCTAAGGGTGACACACGCTGGCGGGCGGCACGGCCGGCCTAGACCCCCTGGAGCGCAAAATTGTCCACGCAGCCGAGGTCCGTCTCGCCGATTTTCGCAAGCCTCTTGGCGCGCTGTCCGCGCTGCGGCAAGGGCCCGCTGTTCAAGAACGTGCTCGAGCTGCGCGAGGGCTGTGCCGGCTGCGGCTTGAGCTATCGCTTCATCGACACCGGCGACGGACCGGCGGTGTTTGCGATCTTCATCCTGGGCTTTCTGGTGCTGGGGCTCGCGCTCTACGTGGAGTTCACCTACGAGCCGCCGGTGTGGGTGCACGTGGTGCTGTGGGGTGCGCTGACGCCGCTTATCGCGCTGATCCTGCTGCGCTTCCTCAAGGCGGGCCTGATCGCGCTGCAGTACAAGCACCAGGCCGAGGAAGGCCGCATTGCCCAGGACTGATCCCCGCATGATCCCCCGCCCGCAGGCCTGAGATGTTGCGCAAGCTCAAATCCAGTGGTCTCCTCTGGCCCGCCGTGATGACGGTCGTGGGCGTCGTGTTCCTGATCGCGCTCGGTAACTGGCAGATGCGGCGCCTGGCCTGGAAGGAAGGGCTGATTGGGGCCATCGCCGAGCGGACGCACGCCGATCCGGTGCCGCTCGCCGTCGTCGAGCAGCGCGACGCGGACGGGGGCGACGTCGAGTATGCCCGCGTCAAGGTCGCGGGCCGCTTCCTCCACGACCGGGAGCTGCATTTCTACGCGCTCGATGAGCAATATGGTCCCGGCTATCATGTCGTGACGCCGCTGCAGCGCGCCGACGGTACGATCGTCTTCGTGAACCGGGGCTATGTCCCGCTCGAGCTCGAGGACCCCGGCAAGCGCATGGCCGGACAAACCGGGGGCGAGGTGGAGATCGTGGGGCTCGCCCGCCGCCCGGAGACGCCCGGCGCCTTCACGCCAAACAACGATGCGCGCAAGAACATCTGGTACTGGCGCGATCTGACCGGCATGGCGGAAGCGGCCTTCGGTCCCGAGCCGCCCCGCTTCGCTCCCATGGTCGTCGATGCCGAGGCCAACCCCGGCAACACGGGAGGCTGGCCCAAGGGCGGCACGACGCGGGTCGAGCTCCCCAACCGCCACTTCGAGTACGCACTCACCTGGTATGGCCTCGCCGCGGCGCTGATCGGCGTCTTTGCCGCATTTGCAATTCCGCAATGGCAGCGCCGATCCTGAAAGAGCCCGCTTCTTGGCGGCGTTGGGGTTAACGGCCACATCCTTGTGCGCACGGCGAAATCCGCCCTGCCGCTTGCTTGTTCCGGGTGCGGGCGGGCTCTAGTGTGCGCTGCGAGGGGGCCGGCGCTGCCGCCGGTACTGAGAGAGAGCTTGCGGATTGAACTACATCTCCACCAGGGGTGAGGCGCCGGCGCTGGGCTTCGACGACGTGCTGCTCGCGGGGCTCGCGCGCGACGGTGGGCTTTACGTGCCGCAGGCCTGGCCCGCGCTTTCGCGCGAGACCATCGCTTCTCTCGCGGGCAGGCCATTCGCCGAGGTCGCGGTGGAGGTCATGCACCCGTTCATGGTGGGCGCCATCTCGCGCGCAGAGCTCGGACAGATGGCCGAGGAAGCGTATGCGCGGTTCGACCACGAGGCGGTGACGCCGCTTGTCCAGATCGCGCCCGACCGCTGGATCCTCGAGCTATTCCACGGCCCGACGCTCGCCTTCAAGGACGTGGCGATGCAGCTGTTGGCGCGCCTCATGGATCGCGTGCTAGCCAAGCGCAAGGCCCGCGCGACGATCATCGGCGCGACCTCCGGCGATACCGGCGGGGCCGCGATCGAGGCCTTCCGCGGCTCGGAGCGCGTCGATGTCGTGATCCTCTTCCCCGAGGGCCGCGTCTCCGACGTACAGCGGCGCATGATGACAACGCCCGCCGACGCCAATGTGCACGCGGTCGCCGTGAAGGGCACGTTCGACGACTGCCAGGCGTTGGTGAAGGGCATGTTCAACGACCATGCCTTCCGCGACCGTGCGGCGCTGTCGGGCGTCAACTCCATCAACTGGGCGCGCATCGCCGGCCAGATAACCTATTATTTCGCGGCGGCAGCCGCGCTCGGCGCCCCGCATCGGCCGGTGTCGTTCGCGGTGCCGACGGGCAACTTTGGCGATATCTTCGCGGGCTACGCGGCGCGGCGCATGGGACTGCCGATCGAGCGGCTCGTCATCGCCTCCAACGTCAACGACATCCTGCCGCGCACGCTCAGCTCCGGCGCTTACGAGATGCGCGTCGTCGTCGCGACAACGTCGCCGTCGATGGACATCCAGATCTCCTCCAATTTCGAGCGCTACATGTTCGAGGCGTCGGGGCGCGACGCGGGCCTGATCCGCGCGAAAATGCAGGCGCTGGGCGACACGCAGCGCTTTGAGCTCGGAGCGCTCAAGGATGCGCTGGGCGGTGAATTCGCCGCCGCCGCCGCCGACGAGGACGACGTGGCCGGCGCGATTCGCCGCCTGCAGGCCGAATGCGGCTATCTCGCCGATCCTCACACGGCCTGCGCGCTCGTCGCCGCCGACCGCGTGCTGGGAAGTGGCGGCAGGACGCCTCAGGTCGTCCTGGCGACGGCGCACCCGGCGAAGTTCCCCGACGCGATGCAGGCGATCACCGGTGTGCGCCCGGCGCTGCCGGAGCGGCTGGCGGGCCTGCTTGCGGCGCGCGAACGCGTCACGACGGTCGCCAACAATCTCGCTGCGGTCGAGGCACACGTCGAGGCGCTGACGCGCGTTGCGTGCGAGGGACGCGCATGACGACCGTCACCAAGCTCGCCAACGGTCTCCGCGTCGTGACGCACGCCATGGCGCATCTCGAGACGGTGTCGCTGGGGCTCTGGGTCGGCGCCGGCGCCAGGCACGAGACCGAGCGCCAGCACGGCATCTCGCATTTCCTCGAGCACATGGCCTTCAAGGGCACCAAGCGGCGCACCGCGCAAGCGATCGCGGAGGAGATCGAGGAGGTCGGCGGCGATCTCAATGCCGCCACCAGCCTGGAGACCACGGCCTATTTCGCCCGCGTCCTCAAGGGCGACGAGGGCGTGGCGCTGGGCCTCATCGCCGACATCTTGCAGAACTCGGCGTTCAACCGGCCCGAGCTCGAGGGCGAGCGCCAGGTCATTCTCCAGGAGATCGCCGCGACGCGCGACAGCCCCGACGACATCGCCTACGACCTCCTGCACGACGCCGCGTTTCCCAAGCAACCCGTGGGCCGCGCAATTCTCGGCACGCCCGACAGCGTCAGCCGCTTTACCGCGGGCGATCTCCGGGCATTTCTCAGAACTCGCTACCGGCCTGATAACATGGTCATTTCGGCTGCCGGAGCGGTGCGTCACGCGACCCTTGTCCGCCACGCTGAGGCCCTATTCGGCGGGCTCAGTGGCAACGGCCGAAGCGGGGGCGAGCAGCCGGCTAAGTACGTCGGTGGGACGCGAGTCTCGGGCAAGCCTTTCGAGCAGAGCCATCTTCTGATCGGCTTTCCCAGCCCCTCCTACCGGGAAGACAAGTACTTTACGGCGCAAGTATTCTCGGGGTTGTTCGGCGGCGGAATGTCGTCCCGGTTGTTCCAGGAGGTCCGAGAGAAGCGCGGCCTCTGCTACGCGATCTATTCGAACGCGTGGGGGCTCAAAGATGCGGGGTTGCTCGGGATCCATGCGGCGACTGGAACGGACCTGATGGGCGAGCTCATCGACGTCATCGGAACGGAGCTGAAGCGGGCGGCCGAGAAGGCCCCGAGCGGGCCTGAGATCGCCCGCGCCAAAGCTCAGCTCAAGGCAGGCCTCCTCATGAGTCTCGAAAGCTCTTCGGCACGCGCCGAGCAGATGGCGCGCCAGCTGCTGAGCCACGGCAGGATTGTCTCGGTCGAAGAGCTCGTCGACAAGGTCGACGATGTGACCGCCGGCCGCGTGCGCAGCTTTGCTGCGGAGCTGTTGAAGAGCGCGCCCGCGATCACGGTGGTCGGCAGCGGGCGCAAATCGCTGAAATATGCAAGGCGCGCCGAGAGTATGGCGCGGGTCTAGCTCCTCAGGGGAGAGCGCATGGCGTTCTTGAGGTCGAGCATCGGGCAGGACAGCGCCCTGATCGTGCGCGGGTGCGGCGTGTGGCTGCGCCCCGCAGTGATGGGCGACTACGCCGCGTGGGCGGAGCTCAGGGCGCGCAGCCGTGAGCATCTCGTCCCGTGGGAGCCCATCTGGCAGCGCGACGAGCTGACGCGCAGCGCCTTTCGCCGCCGCGTGCGCCACTACCAGCGCGAGGCGCGCGAGGACCTGGGTTACTCGTTTCTCATTTTCGACGACGCCGATGACGAGCTGCTGGGCGGCCTCACGTTGTCGAACGTGCGGCGCGGCGTGACGCAGGCGGCCGTGCTCGGCTATTGGCTCGGGCTGCCGTACGTGCAGCGCGGCTACATGACGGAAGCGGTCCGCGCGGTTGCCCGCTTCGCCTTCGACGAGCTGCATCTGCACCGGCTCGAAGCCGCGACCATGCCCAACAACGCGGCATCGGTCCGCGTGCTGGAGCGCAACGGATTCAGGCGCGAGGGCATCGCCCAGAAGCTTTTGAAGATCAACGGCACGTGGGAGGACCATGTGCTGCATGCGCTCGTCGCGGAGAACGTCGCCCACATCCTCGATGGTGCGGAGGTCGGCTCGGGATGATGGGGGCGTGGAAGCAGTCATGGCGCATGCAAGTCTGCTGGCGCGGCGGCCACCGGCTGCCGCTTGCCGCCGTCCTCGCCGTGCTGCTGATGGTTGCGGCGTTGCCCGGCCCCGCGCTCGCCCTGAAGCCGATCGTCATCAATCCCGATCAGGAACGCATCGAGATCACCACGCTCGGCGAGTTCTACGACAGCCGCGGCGACAGCCTGCAGGTCGAGACAGCGCCCGCCGCCGACGGCATGACCGGGCGCATCGCGGTCACCGCCAAGACCCCCGGCACCAATCCCAACTGGATCGTCTTCGCGCTCTCCAATACCACCGACAAGCCGATCGAGCGCTGGCTCACCGCGGAGCGCTACAACGTGATCGGCTCGGGCGCCGTGTGGCCGGACCTCGATGCACGGCGCGTCGAGGCGGTCACGCCGTCGATCGGTTACATCCCGGAGCGCGTCAAGAGCGACCGCGCCGACATCTTCCGCATTACGCTTGAGCCGGGCCAGACCATTACCTACGTCGCCGAGCTGTCCTCGGAGCGGTTCGCCCGCATCTTCCTCTGGAAGCCGCTCGAGTACGAGCTCACCTCGCGCGATCGGCTGCTGTTCAACGGCATCATGCTGGGCCTCACGGGCCTGCTCGCCATCTTTCTGACGGCGATCTTCGCCGCCAATCACAAGGCGATCTTCCCCAGTGCCGCGCTCGTCGCCTGGTGCGTGCTGGCCTACCTGTGCGTCGACTTCGGATTTTTCCACAAGCTGTTCCAGCTGCGGCCGGAGGACAACGCCGTCTACCGGGCGGCGAGCGAATCCGCCGTTGCCGCGAGTCTCGTCATCTTTCTCTCGGTCTTCTTGCGGATCGCCTTCTGGCACAACCTGATCCGCATGCTGTTCACGGTGTGGATGATCGCGCAGCTGACGCTCGTCGCGGTCGCGGTGATCGACCCGCGCCTCGCCTCGACGTTCGCGCGCACCTCGTTTGTGGTGATCGGCGCCGTGGGAGGCGGGTTCACGCTGTTTCTGGCCATGCGCGGCCAGGACCGGGCGCTCTCCTTGATCCCCACGTGGATCTTGTTCCTGATCTGGATCTTCGCCGCGTCGATGACGCTCACGGGACGATTGTCCGGCGACGTCGTCGTGTCGGCGCTCGTCGCCGGTCTCGTCCTCATTCTCGTGCTCATCGGCTTCACCGTCACGCAGTTCGCGTTCCGCTCGCTGGAGCCGCTCTACGGCGCGGCGCCGAGCGAGCTGCAGCTGCGCGCGCTCGCGGTCGACGGTGCGGGCTCGGCGGTGTGGGAATGGAACGCAAGGCGCGACGAGATCAAGGTCAGCCCCCTGATCGAGGCGTCGCTGGGGCTCGGCGCCGGCGAGCTGTCGACCAAGGTCGAGGACTTCATCAAGCACCTGCACCCGGCCGACCGCGATCGCTTCCGGCTGATCCTGTGGTCCATGCAGGAACGCACCTGGGCGAAGATCCGCACGGATTTCCGCATGCGCCATGCCGACAACAGCTACCGCTGGTTTGAGCTGGAAGCGGCGAGCGTTCCCAATGCGGACGCGCGCGCGCTGCGCTGCGTCGGGCTCATCCGCGACGTGACGGACGCCAAGCGGGCGCATGAGCGGCTGTTGCACGATGCCGTCCACGACAGCCTGACGGGGCTTCCCAACCGCGAGCTCATGCTCGACCGCCTCGGCGTCGCGGTCATGCGGGCGAAGCTCAAGGATTCGGTGCGGCCCAGCATCTTTTTCATCGACATCGACAAGTTCAAGAGCGTCAACGTGTCGTTCGGGCTCGTCGTCGGCGACAGTCTGCTGCTGACCGTCGCCCGGCGTCTGCAGAGCCATCTTGGCGTCCAGGATACGCTGGCGCGGGTCGGCGGCGATCAGTTCGCGATCCTGCTGCTCTCCGAGCAGTCGCCGCAAGAGCTGGCCTCCATGGCGGAGCGCGTGCGCAGGTCGCTGCGCGCGCCGATCAAGATCGCCGGTCAGGAGATCGTGCTCACGGGTTCGCTCGGGATCGCCGTCTATGACGGCAGCGAGGCGGGCCACCTCGACCTCTACAAGGAGGCCGAGATCGCCATGTACCGCGCCAAGCGCGGGGGCGCCGACCGCATCGAGATATTCCGGCCCGAGATGCGCGCCGATCGCGACGACCGCGTCGCGCTCGAGAGCGATCTGCGCAAGGCGCTCGCGAAGAACCAGATCAGGGTGCTCTACCAGCCGATCATCTACCTGCCGACCGAGGAGCTTGCAGGCTTTGAGGCCCTGGTGCGCTGGGAGCATCCCAAGCACGGGCTCATGAACCCCATCGACTTCGTGCCGCTCGCGGAGGAATCCGATCTCATCGTGCGGCTCGGCTCGCACGTCCTGCTGCGCGCCGCGCACGAAGCCGCGCGCTGGCAGCGGGAGCTTCCCCGCGAGGAGGATCCGCTGTTTGTCAGCGTGAACGTCTCGAGCCGGCAGATCTTCCGCCAGAACCTGATCCAGGAGATCCGGCACATCCTCGGGCGCAACATCGTGCCCAAGGGCTCGCTGCGGCTCGAGATCACCGAAAGCCTGGTGATGGAAAATCCCGAGCAGGCGACCGAGATTCTCGAATGGCTGCGCGCCGCCGGCGCCGAGCTGGCGCTCGACGATTTCGGTACCGGGTACTCCTCGCTCGCCTACCTGCATCGCTTCCCCTTCGACACGATCAAGGTCGATCGCGCGCTGGTGCAGGCGAGTGGCTCGAGCAACGGGGCGGGCTCGGCGATCGTGCGCTCGATCGTGGCGCTCGGGCACGAGCTCGGCAAGAAGGTCATCGCGGAAGGCGTCGAGACGGCGGAGGACGTGGGCTTCCTGCGCTCCATCGGCTGCCAGTACGCGCAAGGCTTCTACTACGGCGAGCCGATGTCGGACCGCGACGTTCTACAGCTCCTGAAGATGGTGCGCACCGCCGAGCACAAGCTGCGTCCGCGCGGTTTCTTCCGCGCCAAGACGAAGACGACGGAGAAAGAGCAGAAGTCCAAGAAGCGGTCGCCCAAGAGGCTGGTCGCTCAGACCAATGGCGAAGCGCCGCCGCCCTCGGGTGGACAGGAGATCGCAGGCCTCCTGCCCCCGCCCACGGGCAGCATTTTGCCCAACAGCACGGTGCGCCCGCGGATGCGGTCCTCGCACACGCCTCCGCCCCCGCATGTGGGCCGCGGCACGCCGCTCGAGTTTGGCGCGTCGCCGCCGTCCTCTCTGCCGCCGCCGCCCGCGCCGCTGTCGGTCACAGAATCCTTGGCCATCCTGTCGGGGTCGCTGCCGCCGTCGCTGCAAAAGCCCCCGCCTACGCCTGCAGAAAGCCTGACGGCGATGAGCAAGCTTTTTTCGGCGCGCGAGGCCGGCCGGTCCCGAAGGGAAACCGGCCCGATGAGGTCCGCGCCGTCGCCGTTTTCCACCGACCAGCCCGCGGGCATGCCGCCTCCGGCACCTTTCGCCCCGCCGATGCGCGCGCCCGAACCGCCGCCGGCTTTTGTCGAGCCGCGGGTTCTGGCAGCACCGCCGCCGCCTCCCGTCGAAAGGACGCCGCAAGCGTTCCCGACGGCTGTGGCCTCCGTCGAACAGCTGGCGCGAGCCATTGCTGGGCCCCCGCAACCCTCCGAGCCTCCACGGCCTGTTGCCGCTCCACCCGCCGCTGCCCCCAGTGATCCCGACGAGCGGGATCCGCCGCTCGAGGCGATGGTCGCTGCCCTGCAGGCTGCAGCGAAGGCGGACCAGCCCGAGCCTGCGCCCGCGCCCTCCGAGACTGCGCAAATCGATCCCTCGGCGACCTCATCCCCGCCTGCCAACGCGCCGCGGCAGACGGCGCGTGCCCCGGCCAAGCCCGCGCCCAAACCGGCGGCTGCCAAACGGCCGGCAAAGCCCGCTCCGCCGCCGCCACCGCCGCGCCAGATGCCCGACTTTTCGGGACTGCCGCCGGCGATGGCGCAAAGCCTCGCCAAGCTCGCCGGAGTACCCTGGCCGCCCCAGCAGGGGTCCGGTCACGATGACCGCGAGCTTGAGGACGAGGCGGCGCCTAGCAAGAACGGCCGCGACACCTGAGAACGGCGATTGCGGTCACGCTCAGGCGTGGCCAGCGTCGTTGACGAGATGGGAGGGATCGACCCCGATCTTGGCCAACGCGCGCGTATACTTTGCATCGACGTTGGGATCGAAGATCAGATCAAGATCGGCCGGGCAGTTCAGCCAGCCGTTTGCCTGAATTTCGCTTTCGAGCTGGCCGGGCGACCATCCCGCATAGCCGAGCGCCAGGATCGCGCGATTGGGCCCGTGCCCGGTTGCGATGGCCTTCAGGATGTCGATCGTCGCGGTGAGGCACACGCCGTCCTCGATCGGCAGGGTCGAGTCGGTGGCGAAGTAGTCGGAGCTGTGCAGCACGAATCCGCGGCTCGTCTCCACCGGACCGCCGACATGGATCGACAGCGCATTCGCGGCATCCGTCAAATTCGTCTCGGTCTCCGAGGGCTCGATGCCGAGCCGCTCCAGCAGATCGGGAAACGAGATGTGCGGGGCGCGCTGATTGATGACGAGGCCCATCGCCCCGTCCTCCGAATGCGCGCACAAATAAATGACCGAGCGCGCGAAACGCGGGTCCGACATCACCGGCATTGCGACAAGCAGCTGGCCGTCCAGATAGCCTTCTTCAGTGGCTCGGGGCGGCGTCTTAGGCATCTTCATGGCCCAACATTAGCGCTTAGCACTCAGGGGTGTGAAGCGGTCAATTGCGGTGTGTCGACACTCAGTTGCGCCAGATTAGGCAAACTATGCTTTTTTTTCATGAAGTCGTGATTTGCGGGGACACAGTGAGGGGTTACAAGGCTTGCGCGGGGTGCAATGCCCAGCGTCTACGAGAAGCACATCCAAATGACGACCAACAGTTTTTCAGCGCCGGCACGATTTCTCATGTGTCTCGGCCTGCTCGTGGCGCTGCCATCGGCGCGGGCGGTTGCCGAGCTCGCCTCCGATTGGGCCGAGGGACACAGCTCGCGCGCGCGCCTCATCGCGGGGAACGGCGTTGCGGGCGTCGAGGTGGAGATGCCCGACGGCTGGAAGACGTACTGGCGCAATCCCGGAGACGCCGGCGGCGTCCCGCCGAGCTTCGACTGGTCGAAGTCGGGAAATCTCGCAGCTGCCAAGGTGCTCTACCCCGCGCCCAAACGATTCACCGACAGCGCCGGCGACACCGTCGGCTACAAGGGCACGGTGATTTTCCCGGTGGAGCTGACGCCGAAGGATCCCGCAAAGCCCATCGATCTGCGCGTCAGTCTCGACTACGGCGTGTGCAAGGAGATCTGCATCCCGGCCGAGGCCGCGCTGGCGCTGACCATCGCTCCGGGAGAAGCGGGCGATGCCCCGCCCGAGCTTGCGCGCGCGCTGAGCCGCGTGCCGGCACCTGAAGGCGCGCGCCGGCCCGGCGATCCGGTGCTGAAACACGTGCGCTCCGAGCTCGATGGCGCCAAGCCGCGCCTCGTGCTGGAGGCGGAGTTCCCCGCCGGTGGAGAGCACGCCGACATTTTCATCGAGGCGCCGGCGGGCCTTTATGTGCCGCTGCCCAAGAAGATCGCAGGCGACGGCACCAACAACATCACCTTCGAGGTGGATCTCTCCGACGGCATCGACGTTCAGGACCTCAAGGACAAGAAGCTGACGGCAACGCTCGTCTCCGACGGCGGCCAGTCGGAGACTACGTTTTCGCTGGACTGAGCCCGGTTGGTTTGCCGGAGTTGGTCTGCTGTTCCCCGCAACGAGCCGAAGAGGTCGATCCCATGCCAATCAAGGTCGGTGACAAGCTGCCTGACGCCAAGTTCATGGTCATGACGGCCGAAGGTCCGGCGCCCAAGATGACGGCGGAGGTTTTCGGCGGCAAGAAGGTCGCGCTCTTCGCGGTGCCGGGCGCCTACACCCCGACGTGCCAAGAGCAGCACATGCCGGGCTTCGTTTCGCGCGTCGACGAGCTCAAGGGCAAAGGCATCGATACGATCGCGTGCACCGCCGTCAACGACATCTTCGTGCTGACGCAGTTCGCCAAGGACACGGGCGCGCAAGGCAAAATCCTGATGATCGCCGACGGCAACGGCGAGTTCGCCAAGAAGCTCGGGCTCGACATCGATCTGTCGGGGTTCGGGCTCGGCCTGCGCTCCAAGCGCTATGCCATGCTGGTCGAGGACGGCGTCGTCAAGGTGCTGAACGTGGAAGACGCCCCGCCGCTGCACGACAAGTCGAGCGCGGCGACGCTGTGCTCCATGATCGACCACTCGCTCTGAGCAGCGCGGTCAGCCGGAATCGGCGCCGGCTGCACGCTTGCCTTTGAGGAACGGCGCCATGCCCTCGCGCGCAAGCTCGTCGGCGCGCTCGTTCTCCGTGTGGCCCGCGTGGCCCTTCACCCAACGCCAATCGATCTCATGGCGCTGGCGGGCTGCATCGAGCTGCTGCCACAGCTCGGCGTTCTTTACCGGCTTCTTGTCGGCGGTGCGCCACCCATTGCGCTTCCACCCGTGGATCCACTTGGTAATTCCGTCCTTCAGGTACGCGCTGTCGGTATGCAGCTCGACGCGGCTCGGCCGCTTCAGCGCCTCCAGCGCGGCGATTGCCGCCATCAGCTCCATGCGGTTGTTGGTGGTCAGCTACTTCGCCGCCGGAGATCTCCTTGCAGCTGTCGCCGAAGGTCAGGATTGCGCCCCAGCCGCCCGGGCCCGGGTTTCCCGAGCAGGCCCCGTCCGTGTAGATGACGACCGGCGCGGAAGCTGTCATGTCGGGCGTGCCTCGAGGCCGTAGTCCTCGATCGAGCGTACGCCTTGATGAAAGCGCAGCCGGCGCGCGTATTCGAGCGGGTTCTTGCGGTTGACGAGGGCGTCCTGCGGCGTATTCAGCCAGTCATAGGCGCGCGTCAGCAGAAAGCGCAGGGCCGCGCCGCGCGCGAGAATTGGCATGGCGGCGCGCTCCGTCTCCGACAGCGGCCGCAGCTCCTCGTAGCCGCGCAGGAAGGCGCGGCCTTTGGTGATGTTGAACGACATATCCTTCTCGAAGCACCAGGCATTGAGGCCTACGGCGACGTCGTAGGCGAGTGCGTCGTTGCAGGCGAAGTAGAAGTCGATGACGCCCGACAGCTTGTCGCCCAGAAAGAAGACGTTATCGGGAAAGAGGTCGGCGTGGATGACGCCTTCGACGAGGCCCTTAGGCCACTGCGCCTCCAGCGTCTGCAATTCGCTCTCGATCAGCTCGACAAGGCCCGGCGCGATCTCAGCGGTCTTCTTTGCAAATTGCTCATAGAGCGGGCGCCAGCCGGCGACCCCCAGGGCATTGGCGCGCTTCAGGGTGAATCCCTCCCCGCCCATGTGCAGCTGTGCGAGTGCGCGGCCCACGGCGGCGCAATGCATGGCTTTCGGCCGGCGCACCCAGAGCCCGTCGAGGAACGTCACGAGTGCTGCGGGGCGGCCGGCAAGCTCATTCAAGTTGCGGCCCTCCAGGTCGCGGACGGGCGTCGGGCAGGAGACACCACGTCCGGCCAGGTGCTCCATGAGCCCCAGGAAGAACGGCAGATCCTCCGGCGAAACGCGCTTCTCATAGAGGGTGAGTATGAAGGGGCCCTTCGAGGTGTGGATAAAGTAGTTGGTGTTCTCGACGCCCTCGGCGATGCCCTTGAAGGACAGCAGCTCGCCCAAGCCATAGCTGGCGATGAAGGTCGACAGCTCCTCGTCGCTGACTTCGGTGTAGACGGCCATGGGTTTGTCGGGTCTTTCGCGATTGGCGTCAGGGGCTGGAAGCGGTTCGCAGCTCGCGCGGCACGTTGAAGGCGATGCGTTCGCTCGCCGTCGTCACCGTCTCGAGCGTGATGTCGAAACGCGCGCGCAAGGCTTCGATCACCTCCTCGACGAGCGTCTCCGGAGCGGAGGCGCCGGCGGTGACGCCGATAGCTTGGAGCCCTTCCACCACCGCCCAGGGAATATCCTGCGCGCGCTCGATCAAGACGGCATGTGCGCACCCCGCGCGCTGGCCGACCTCGACGAGACGCAGCGAGTTGGAGCTCTGCGGGCTGCCGACGACGAGGAGGCAGCCGATCTTGTCCGCGATCGCCTTGACGGCCGCCTGCCGGTTCGTCGTGGCATAGCAGATGTCCTCCTTGGGCGGTCCGACGATTGCGGGGAAGCGCTCCTTCAGCACGGAGACGATCTCGGCGGTGTCGTCGACGGAAAGAGTTGTCTGCGTGACGAAGGCGAGCTTGCCCGGGTCCTGCGGCGCGAAGGCGCGGGCCTGCGCCACCGTTTCGATCAGGCGCACGGCCCCTTCGGGGAGCTGGCCCATGGTGCCTGCGACCTCGGGGTGGCCGGCATGGCCGATCAGGACGATCTCGAGACCCTCCTCATGGTGGCGCTGGGCTTCGATATGCACCTTGGAGACCAGGGGGCAGGTGGCATCGAGGACGAACAGGTTACGGGCCTTGGCGGCCGCCGGAATGGCCTTGGCCACGCCATGTGCCGAAAAAACCACGGGTTGGTCGGTCTGGGGGATATCCTCGAGCTCTTCCACAAAAACGGCGCCTTTTGCCTTCAGGGATTCTACGACGAATTGATTGTGCACGATCTCGTGGCGCACGTAGACGGGGGCGCCGTACTTGGCGAGCGCCAACTCGACCATCTGAATTGCCCTGTCGACGCCGGCGCAAAAGCCGCGCGGTGCCGCCAGGTAGACGGTGAGCGGCCGCTGTGGGCGTCGTGCCGGTGGGGACGAAGGCGACATTTGCTTTCTTTCGTCTTTCCGGCGGACAGCGTTGCAACGCGCTTGGCCGGGGTTAACTGGGGGTGCTAGTCTTTGACTTTGCGACAATACAGGAAGCCTCCGCCAGCGGCCTAGAGTTTTGGGCCGGCTCAGGACCAAAGAGGCCGACGAGGGACTGGGCCGGGGCGCTATGACGCAATCCGCAATGACGGCCGGGCGCGCCACCGCGCGCCTTTGCTTGTGTGGGCTGTTGTCGGCTCTCACGGCCGGCTGCGGCATCTCCTCGATCACATCCGGTCTCGGCTCCTCCATATTCGGAAGCTCCTCCTCGCAGACCACCGCCAGCCCTGGCGTGAACGAGGAGCAGCTCCTGTCGGCGGCCAAGACCAACGAGGCCTCGACGGCGAGCTCTCCGGTCGGTGAAATCGCCGCCGGTTGCCCGCGCTTGAGCATATCGCCGCGCGGCAGCCACCTGACCATCTACGAGGACGGCCGCGCCGGCGACGGCCTCGCCATCATGCACCGGGGCGAGATCACCAAGACGGCGCGCGAGTGCCAGATCGAACCGGGCCGGGTGACAGTGCGATACGGCTTCTCCGGCCGCGTGCTGCTCGGGCCCCGCGGCAAGGCAGGCAACCTCACGCTTCCCGTCAACGTCGTCGTGACCGACACCAAGCGCGAGAAGATCACCAGCGATACGGTCAGCGTCGCAGCGGTCGTCGCCGTCGACAACCCCATCGGCTACTTCTCGACCGTGCGCTCGCTGACATTCGAGATACCGGAAGGCACGCGGCCGGGCGAGTTTGAGGTGTTCGTCGGCTTCGATCAGAACGCGCAAGGGGCCGGCTAGGCGCCACCGCGTAGCGGCGCTAGTTGAGCTTGCCTTCGAGATCGCGGATGCTCGAATTGACGAGAGCGTTCGCCGTCGCGCCCGCAGCGCGCGCCTTGAGGATCTTCTCCGCCGCCGCAATAGCGCTCTCGACGGCCGAGGCCCGCACCTCGCTCACCGCCTGCGCCTCGGCGCGGGCGATCTTCTCCTCGGCAAGCTTGGTCCGCCGCTCGACCGACTCGTGCAGGGCCTTGTTCGTCTCGGCGGCAAGCGCCTCCGCCTCGCGGCGGGCCTGCTCGACAATGGCCTTGGCCTCGTTCTCGGCCTCGCGGCTCTTGCGCTGATAGTCCGCGAGCAGGCCTTGCGCTTCATCGCGCAGGCGGCGCGCCTCGTCGAGCTCGTTGCGAATGGCGTTGGCGCGCGCATCGAGCGCCTTCGTGACCATTCCCGGAACCCGGTAATAGATCACGAGAGCGAAGAAGCACAGGAACGAGATCATCACCCAAAAAACGGGTTCTGCCGGATCAAAGAGCATAGCCATCCTCACTCAGCGGCAGGTTGCAGCGCTTTGCGCACTTCGGCCGCGCTAACGTTCTCGCCCAAGAGCTTGCTCACGACGGCGCTCGCCGTCTCGGTCGCGATCTCATCGACGCTCGACAAGGCCTTGACCTTGGTAGCGGCGATGCGCTTTTCCGCTTCGGTGAGTTTTGCCGAGAGCCGGCTCTCGACGGAAGCGCGCTCCTTCTCGGTGTCCGCGTTGAGCTTTTCGCGCATATCCTTGGTCATCGAGGACGCCTTCTGGCGCGCCTCGCTCACCGCCTGCTCGTAGGCGGCGAGCGCTGCATCGGTGTCCTTCTTGAACCGCTCGGCGGCATCGAGATCGCGCTGTACGCGGTCGCGCCGCTCCTCGATCACCTCGCCGATGCGCGGAAGCGCCACGTACGCGAGGATCAGGTAGAGCGCGAAGAACGTGAGCCCGAGCCACACGAGCTGCGGCGAGAAATCGGCCGGGTTGAGCTGCGGCAGTCCCCCGGACTTCTCCTCATGCGTGACGGCTGCCGCCGCCACGACGAATGCCGGGATCGCTGCGATCATGCTTTCCTCCTGCCCTGCGCCTACGACCCGATCAACCGAACAGGATGATGAGCGCGATCAACAGGCCGAAAAGGCCGGTCGCCTCGGCGAGAGCGAAGCCGATCAGCAGGTTGGTGAACTGGGCGGGGGCGGCCGACGGGTTGCGCATGGCGCCCGACAGATAGTTGCCGAAGATATTTCCGATGCCGACACCGGCACCAATGAGCGCGCTGCAGGCAAGGCCCGCGCCGATCATCTTTGCAGCTTCCAACTCCATCGTATTCATCTCCCTTTTCGGATGAGCATATCAGTCTGAACTTGTCGTCGATCGCTTGCTTGGCACCTTTAGTGATGCATGTGTAGCGCGTCGTTGAGGTAGATGCAGGTCAGGACCGTGAAGATCAGCGCCTGCAGGAACGCGACGAGGAATTCGAGGCCCGTGAAGGCGACCAGGAACGCCAACGGCGCCCAGCCGCCCAGCACGCCGAGCCCCACGACGAAGCCCGCGAACACCTTCAGCATCGTGTGCCCCGCCATCATGTTGGCGAACAGACGCACCGAATGGCTGACCGGGCGGATGAGATAGGAGATCAGCTCGATCGGAATGATGATCGGCATGAGCCACCAACGGGATTCCCGCCGGCACGAACAGCCGCAAGAAGCCGGGGCCGTGCCGGTAAAATCCGATCAGCGTCACCAGTGATCCACACCATCGCCGCGAAGGCGAACGTCACGATGATGTGGCTCGTGACGGTGAAGGAATGCGGGATCAGGCCCAACAGGTTGAGCGTCAGGATGAAGATGAAGATCGTGAACACCCAGGGGAAGAACTTCATGCCTTCCTCCCCGAGGTTCTCGCGCACCATGTTGGCGATGTACTCGTAGGAGAGCTCGGCGATCGACTGCAGCCGGCCGGGCACGAGCGCGCGCCGCCCCATGGCGAGAATCAGAAAGCCGGCGATCAGCACCACCGCGATGACCATAAGAAGCGACGCGTTGGTGAAGGACGCGTCGATCCCGAAAAGGTCCAACGGGATGATCCGCTTGATCTCGAATTGTGTCATGGGGCTGTGGTGAGCCGCCCCATTCGCGCCTTCAGCAGCCAAGGTCCAATCCCCTACCTGTCATCCTCGTCATCGTCCGCGACGGACGGAGCCGCAAGCTGGGAGGCTTCCACCTCGGCTTGCGCCTTCTGCGCGGCCCTTATCACGTTCATCATGCCCGCGGCGAATCCCAGGGCGACGAACAGCACCAAGAGCCAGGGCGCCGTCCCGAGCCAGCGGTCGAGCACCCAACCGATAAATCCTCCCGCGCCGACGCCGACCAGAAGCTCGGCGACGAAGCGGAAAGCCCGTGCAAACGCCTCGCTACGGGCACGCGCGTCGGCTGCCTGAAGCGGCACGTGGCGCGCCTTGACCTCGTCAAGCCGCTTACCGATCGCGTCGGAGCGTTCGCGGAAAGCCTCGCGCTGCTCCGGGCTGATCTCGCCACGTCCCGGGCCATCGCCCTTGCCTGCGGCTGACATGAAGATACCGGCCCGATTGCGGGATTGAGGCCGCCAAACGGGCGGGTTTTATCAACGGCGCGCACCATAGGGACGGCCCCTGGGGGTGTCAAGAAAGGGCCGAATTCATTGGGGGTACGGCGAAACCGCGCAGGGTCCTACGGCGTCTCCAAGCCAGCAAAACCGCGCCCGCATTAGCGTTCAATAAGTTCGCCCGCGCGCTTCCTGCGGCGGCGGGGCCAAGCTATCGTTGGGGCGGTTGCGACCTCGCGGCGATCGTTTGCGGTTCGGTGCCACAATCCAGTTGGTTGGGGGGACGAAATGCCTGCCGTTCATTCCCGCAACTATTTTGCCCAGTTTTTCGATGCCTGCCGCGTCTTACGCGCTTCGCTCATCGTGGCGGTGTTCGCCTTCATAGCCCTCAGCCTGCCGCCGCAGACGCGCGAAGTCTACCGGGTGCTCGCGGACGATTTCCCCAATCATCACTGGCAGGTGGCGTTCGGCTTCGTGGGGCTGCTGCTCGCCAGCGGCTTCATCTGGCATTGCGGCCGGCAGGCGACGCTGGCCGAGCGCCGGCACGCGCTGCCGGAAGCCAATCTCGAGGGTGTGCTGCTGCGCTGGATGCCGCGGGTGCTCGGCGCCCTCGTGCCCCTCGGCGCCGCGCTGGGCCTCTTCACCACCATCAGGGAAGCGCAGACGACGGCGGCCCTCGTCAAAAGCGTGGCCGACAAGCAGCAATGGCCGGAGCTCAACGACGTCTACAAGCTTATCGACGTGTCCCCGGGCCGCCTGTGGATCGCGACGCTCATCGCGATCGGGCTGGTGGCGGTCGTCCTGCTGTTCACGATCTTCCGGACGCACGGCAAGAGCTGGAAGTACAGCAAGCCCGGGGAAATGGCTGATCGGGTCGGAGACGACGCTGTGCTCGGTGGTGATCGCGGTAACCTGCACCGCCCTGTTCTCGCTCGCGCCACCGATTCTTGCCCAATCGATCGGCGTGGTGGCGATTTTTGCCCTGTTCCTCGTCGTCATGGTGGTTGTGCTGAGCAACCTGTTCCTGCTGGGCGACCGCCTCGGCGTCCCCGTGATCTCGCTGCTGGTCGGCTTCGCGCTCGTGCTCACGGCGCTCGACTGGAACGACAATCACCGCGTGCCGATCATCCCCCACACGCGCACGGCGGGCGCGCCTGCGCAACTCGGCCCCTCGTTCCTTGAATGGTACAGGTCGCGCAAGGATCTCGATTACTACGCCCGCAGCGACGAGCCCTATCCGGTCTTCATTGTGGCTGCGGCCGGCGGGGGCGCCTTTTCGGCCCACTACACCGCGACGTTCCTCGCTCGCATGCAGGACAGTTGTCCGAACTTCGCCCAGCACGTCTTCGCCATCAGCGGCGTCTCGGGCGGCAGCATCGGGGCATCGCTTTTTGCCGGACTCGCAAAGCTGAAAGCCAAGAACGAGGATTACGCGGGCTGCGAACTCGCGCCCGACCAACCATGATTTCGAGAAGCGGACGCAGAAGTTCTTCGAGCAGGATTTCCTGTCGCCGGTGATCGCGGCGGCGCTGTTTCCCGACTTCGTGCAGCGGATTTTGCCGTTCCCCGTCGGCCACTTCGACCGCTCGCGCGCGCTCGACGCGAGCATCGAGGCGGCATGGCGCGACATGATCGATGATGCGGCACGCGACGATCCCGCGGTCGCGGGCGCCGCAAATCCGTTCGCGGACCCGTTCCTCGATCTCTGGAGCCCGAAGAGAAGCGACGAGGCCGTTCCGGCACTGATCCTCAACAGCGACCGAGGTGGCCAACGGCTACCGGATCGTGGTGTCGCCGATCGAGACCGGCGTCGCCGCCAGCAAGCAGTGGTCGAAAATCGCCCGTCTGCATCCGCTTTTGCCGCAGAGCGCCGACGCTCGCTCCGAGCCCGACATCAAGCTCAGCACGGCGGCCGGCATAAGCGCGCGGTTTCCCTGGGTGCTGCCGGCGGCAACCGTCGAGACGGGAGCGAAGGGCAAGAGGATGCGGCTCGTCGACGGCGGCTACGTCGAGAGCTCGGGCGTCGACATCGCGAGCCAGCTCGGCAAGGCTTTGAAGGTCGCCGTCGATCGCACGAAGGACACGCCCGACCGCATGAACGCGAAGTTCTACCTCGTCGTGCTGATGGGATACGAGGGCACTCCGGTGGAGGACAAGAGCCTCGGCGAGGCTCCGCTGCCGTTGCGCACGCTCATCAGCACCTGGCAGACGCGCGCCGAGATCGCGTTTCTCGGCGCCTTCATGGATGCCTGCCCCGAGCTCATCGACTGCATCGTGGCCAATGCCAAGGAAACGTCCTTCCAGCGCGCACTCGTCGAGCTTCCGGTGATCCCGGTCTTCCTCAACTTGCGCGACTTCCACATTCCGCTCACCTGGCAGCTGACGCAGGCGAGCCGCGAGATCATCGCGCTCCATGCCGGGACGGCGGATCGCTGCGAGCGGAACGATACCCTGATGATCACCTGGCCCGAGGAGCGCAGCCCTTACGAGCGCATCGTGAAAGCGCTGGGGGAGAACAGCTGCAGCTTGTGCACGATGGAGTTCCGCCTGGCGCACAGGTCGCAATCGCCCGAGTGGGCCGACAACCGCATCTGCACACGGTCTCCGTGCCGCCGCCGATGACGAGCGCGATCGCCAAGTGATGCGGCGGCGGTAGGCTCAGCCCACACGGCCTCGCGGAAGCGCTGGGCCGTCTCCAGGTCGACGGAGACGAGCTGCGAGATGCCCTTCTCGGCCATCGTCACGCCGAACAGCCGGCTCATGCGCGCCATGGTCATGGGATGATGCGTGATGACCAGGAAGCGGGTCGCGGTGTCGGTCGCCATCGCCTCGAGCAGGCGGCAGAAGCGATCGACGTTGGCGTCGTCGAGCGGGGCGTCGACCTCGTCGAGCACGCAGATGGGCGACGGATTGGTGAGAAACACCGCGAAGATGAGCGACAACGCGGTCAACGACTGCTCGCCGCCCGAGAGCAGCGACAGCGTCGCGGGCTTCTTGCCGCGGCGGCTTGGCGATGATCTCCAGGCCCCCTTCGAGCGGGTCCTCGCCCTCGACCATTTCCAGCCGCGCCTCGCCGCCGCCGAACAGCGTCGTGAACAGCTTGCGGAAGTGAGCATCGACCGCCTCGAAGGCCTCAGTCAGCCGCTTGTGCGCCTCGCGGTTGAGCTGGCCGATGGCCGCGCGCAGCTTGGCGATCGCCTGCTCGACGTCGGTGCGCTCCGCATCGAGCCCGGTTACTTGCGCGCCGAGCGTCTGCAGCTCGTCGTCGGCCTGCAGGTTCACCCCGCCCAGGCGCTCGCGGTCGGCCTTGAGATTGGCAAGCTTGCGCTCGACGTCGGCCAACGGCGGCAGCGCGGTGCCGGGCTCTATCTCGGCCACGGCGAGGCATCCCTCGGGCCCGACGCCCAGAGCTTCGCGAATGGTGCGTGCCACGTCCTGGCGCCGCGTGCGCGCGCCCTCGAGCCGCGCCTCCGTGCGCGCCCGGTTCTCGCGCGCTTCCGTGACGGCGGCTTGGGCCGCCCGCAGCGCCTGCACGCCGGCCTTGAGCGCGCTGTCGGCCTCGCTGAGGGCATCGGCGGCGACCTGGCGCTCGCGGTCGGCCTCGCTCAGGGCCGACAATAGCTTGCCGCGCCGCTCCTCGATGCGCGCGGGCACGTCGGCGAGGCTTTGCAACTCCTCTTGCGCTTCCGATAGCCGCGTCTTGAGTGTTGCGATCTGCTGGTCGGCTCCGGCGCTGCGCAGCGTCCACCGTTCTTGCTCGACGCCGATGGCCGTGGTTCGTTCGGAGCGCGCGCGGCGCAGGCGCTCAAGCTCAGCTATGGCGGCGCGCGCGTCGGCCTGTGCGGCACGCTGCGTCTCGGAATGGCTCTGGGCTTGCGCGAGAGCGGGCTCGGGATCGTCCGCGGTCGAGAAGGCCTGAAGCGCGGTCTCCGCGTCGGCGAGGGCTTCCTTGGCAACGACGAGATCCTGGTCCGCGCGGGCACGCGCTCCGGCGACGGCGGCGAGCTTGCTTTCCGTCTCGCGCGCCGCGCGCTCGATCGCGGTGAGGGATTCGCGCGTCTTGGCGAGCATGCCTTGGGCTTCCCGCCAGAGCTTGCGCAGGCGCTGCTCCTCCGATTGCGCGACGGCGAGTGCGTCGGCCGCCTCGCGCTCGGCTTCTCCCGCCGCGTCGGCCGTGGCGTGCGCCAGTGCCTTGTCGGCCTCTGAGCGAGGTGAGGCGGTTGCGCTCGGCGAGACGCTGGGCGGCGGGCGTGGCGCCGTCGGCGGCGGCCGAAAAGCCGTCCCAACGCCACAGGTCGCCCTCGCGCGTGACGAGGCGCTGGCCCGGGCGCAGGCTCGGCTGCAGGCGGTGGCCGTCCTCGCGCGAGCCGACGATACCGGTCTGCGCCAGCCGCCGGTCGAGCTCGGGCGGGGATTCGACGTGCGTGGCGAGCGGTTCGACACCCGACGGCAGCGCGCCGTCGTGACGCCCGACCGCCACCTGGCGCCAATGCACCGGGGCATCCTCGGCGGCAGGCGCCTCCAGGTCGTCGCCGAGCGCGGCGCCGAGTGCGGCCTCGTAGCCGGACGCGACGCGCAGGCGGTCGACGATCGGTGGGAAGTCTGACTGGTGGGCGCCGACCAACAGCTTGACCAGCGTCTCGTGCTCGGCGTGGAGGGAGGCCAGCGCAAGCCGCGCTTTTGCGCCCTCTTGGCGCGCTCCTTCCGACGTCGCGACGAGCGAGCGCGCCTTGTCCTCCGCGGCGAGCGCCTGCACCTCGAAGCGGGCGATCTCCGCGGCGAGGCGCTTGCCCGCTTCCGTGATCTGCGCGAGCTTCTCGGCGTCGGGCGCCTTGCCCGCGATCTCGCGCGTCTGCGCGTCGAGCTCGCCCAACTGGCGCTCGAGCTTGGCGACGGTTTCCTGGCGCTCTGTAAGACCTGCCTCGAGGTTGCCCCGTCTGGCGCGCCGTTCCGCGACCGCGTCGGTGGCCTGTGCGAGGCGCGCTTCGGCCGCCTTGAGCTCCGTCTCGGCGCTCGTGAGCCGCGCGCGCGCGTCGTTCTCAGTGGCATCGGCACCGGCTTCGGCGGCCTTCAGCGCCTTTAGTTCCGCCTCGAGGCCGCCGATGATCTCCCGCGCTTCCGCGATCAGTGCGTCCTCGCGCGCGATGTCGTTGCCGAGCTGGCCGGCGCGGGCCTCGAGCTCGCGTTGGCGCTCGGCCGTGCGTCTTGCCTCCTGCTCGAAGATCTCCTGCTCGAGGCGCAGCCGGCCGACGACGGCTGCGCGCCGCGCTTCCTCCTCGCGCAGCGGGCCCATGCCTTCGGCGAGCCGCGCTTCCTCGGCGAGCGCCTGCGTTTCCGATAGCGTCGCCGTGCCGAGCGTCCCCAGCGTCTCGCGAAGGTTTGTCTCCTCCGTCTCGACCAGCGCCTGCGCTTGCGTCCAGCTCAAGTGGAGCACGACCGCTTCCTGGCGGCGGATGTCGCCGGAGATTTCCTTGTAGCGCCGCGCCGCGCGGGCCTGCCGCTTCAGGCTTTCGACCTGGCTGTGGAGCTGGCCCAGCACGTCGTTGAGCCGCTCCAGGTTTGCTTCCGTTGCTTTCAGCCGCAGCTCGGCCTCGTGGCGGCGGCTGTGCAGGCCGGCGATGCCGGCGGCGTCCTCAAGAATGCGGCGGCGCTGGTCCGGCTTGGCGTTGACGATCTCGCCGATCTGGCCCTGGCGCACCAGCGCCGGCGAGCGGGCGCCCGTCGCCGCGTCCTCAAACAGGATCTTGACGTCGCGGGCGCGCGCTTCCCTGCCATTGATGCGGTAGGCGGAGCCGGCCTCGCGCTCGATGCGCCGCGTGATCTCGATGACGTCGTTTGCGTTGAACTCGGCCGGCGCCTTGCGCTCGGCGTTGTCGAGGAAGATCGTCACCTCGGCGGAATTGCGGGGCGGCCGCGTGTTGGTGCCGGAAAAAATCACGTCGTCCATGGCGGCCGCACGCATGCTCTTGTGCGAGGTTTCGCCCATCACCCATCGCAAGGCTTCGAGCAGGTTCGATTTCCCGCAGCCGTTGGGGCCCACGACGCCGGTCAGGCCGGGCTCGATCACGAGCTCGGTCGGCTCAACGAAGGACTTGAAGCCCAACAGCCTTAGGCGACTGATCTTCATCTCATTCCTTTGAGCGCGGCGGAGGCTTGACGGCCACCGGGGAGCAGCGGCGCTGGCTCAGCCCGGTGTGCCCGCGCCCGCCTTGATGAGCGGCTCGACCATGGCGCGGATCTCCTCGATCGTGAGCACTTTCTTCATGAGCGTGCCTTCGACGAAGAAGTTGGGCGTGCCGATGATGCCGAGCGTGCGCCCGCGATCCTTGACCCATTTCAACCCGTCGATCATGGATTGATTCTCGCGGCACGCGTCAAACTGCTGACGCGTCATCCCCACCTGCGAGGCCACCTTGAAGATGGGGTCTAGGCGCACGTCCTGGGAGACCCAGGCGGGCTGCTGCTCCAGGAATTTTCCGTAAAGCTCCAGGTATTTCTCGGGCTTGGCGCAGCGCAGCGCGATCATCGCCGCGCCCGACGTCTTGCCGATGGGAAACTCGCGCAGGATATAGCGCACCTTGCCGGTGTCGATGAACTCGCGCTTGAGCTTGGGGAAGGTCTCTTTGTGGAAGCGGCGGCAATAGGGGCAGGTGAGCGAGGCGTATTCGACGATCGTCACCGGCGCGCCAGGCCGCCCGAAGGCCATTTCGGGCAGCGTCCCCGTCTGCATGATCTCGGCGATCGTCGGCTTCTCGATCACCTCCCGGGCGGGAGACGGCGTTCCTGACGGTACGTCGAACGGATTGAAGCCGGCGGCCGCCGTTTTCGTCGCGGCACCTTCGGCCTGCGGATCGCCCGTCGCGACGCCCGCCGCTGCGGGAACGTCGTCCGCCGTCAGGCCGCCCGCTGGCAGCACGCCGCCGCCCGTACAGCCCGCAAGGACTGCATGCAGCGCCAGCAGCGCAACGAAGGCGCCTGCGATTCTCACGCGCCCCCTAGCTCAGCTCTTGACCAGCAGCGGCTCGATCATCTTGCTCAGCGCTTCCATCGTCGGAGCCTCCTGAAGGCGCTTACCGTTGACGAAGAACGTCGGCGTCGCGCTGACGCCGAACACGTCGGAGGCGCGCGTGCGTCCCCCCGTGATCTCGTCGAGCAGCTTCTGATCGGTCAGGCACTTGTCGAAGGATTCCTGCGTGAAGCCCGCCTGCTTGGCGATCTCGAACAGCTTCGGCACCGGGTTGCCTTCGACGAACGCCCACTCGGCCTGCTTTGCAAACAGGACCTCGATCAGCGGGAACGTCTTGTCTCCGCCGGCGCAGCGCGCCAGCATCGAAGCGGCGGCGGCGAGGTTGTCGAGCGGGAACTCGCGGAACACGTAGTAGACCTTGCCGCTATCGACGTACTTCTTCTTGAACTCCGGCCATACGTCCTTGGCGAAGTGGGCGCAGTGGCCGCAGGTCATGGAGGCGTACTCGACGACGGTCACTTTGGCGTCGGGTGGCCCGAGCGCCAGCTCGCCGAGCGGCCCCGGTTTCATCAGCTCCTCGATCGGAACCTCGGCCGGGCTCGACTTTTTCTGAGCCAGCGCGGCGACGGGCATAAGCCCGACGCTGGCGGCGAGGGCGCAGGCGCTGAGTGACACGAGCAATTCGCGCCGCGAAAGCTCCATCCGGCCGGGCAGGGTCTTTGCTGCGAACACTTGGCTGGCTCCTCGTTGTGCGTTCACAAGGGTGTGCGAAGACGGGCTCGCCCGCCTAGCATGCGACGAGCGTTGCAATAAGGCAAAAACGCCCTGAATGCCAAGTGAATGAAGGGTAATCCGGCCAGCTACCCGGCGGCAGGGGCGCGGGCCATAAGGCCCGACTTGAGCCGGCCGAGCGCTGCGCGCAGACGCTCGTCGGCGATCGTCGCAAGCTCAGGCGCCTCGCAGCGCGGCAAAGGCGCGGGCGGGGGCGCATCTTGCGGTTTTGCCGGCTTTGCCAGCGGGGCCTGGAGCAGGCGCAGCTCGGCGATCGCGCGGTAGCCGAAGTAGCCGTTGATGCGTTCGATGATCTGGCGCCCCTTGTACTCGACGTCGAGGGCGCGCGCGGGGTCGACGCGCAGCACGAGCACGGCGCCGGGGCGGCCTTCCGCGCCCGTCTCGCCGTCCGTGTCGCTATGCACCTCGCGCGGCCATTTGAGGCGCTCGGGCGCGGTATAGCCGGCAACCTCCACGCCCACGATCGTGACCCAGTCCGTCAGCAAGGTCGCGGCGGAAAAACCGAATTTTTCGAAGGCCTTGCGCGTGAGCTTGGGCACGTAGGTGCCGACCGCGCGCGCGTGCACGTAGCCGCGCCTCGTCCCGGCGGGGGCGGCGGCTGGACCGGAGCTTTGCCCGGAGCCGTGCGTTGCCTGCATGGGGGATTCGATTGTCATGAGTGGGTTCCGGGGGCGGGAGAGTATCCAGGGGCTCTAGCGACGCTTACCATCGGGCATCGATTCGCGGGAGCGCGGAGAGGATCATTTGACCGCTGTTGCGCGAAAGCAACTGCCGCTCCGGCCCGCCGGGCCCGATACGGTCGACGCGCTGCTCGCCTGGTATGACGAGGAGCGCCGCGATCTGCCGTGGCGCTTCGCGCCGGGCAAGCGCGCCGATCCCTACCGCGTCTGGCTCAGCGAGATCATGCTGCAGCAGACGACGGTCAAGGCGGTCATACCCTTCTATCAGCGGTTCCTGGTGCGCTGGCCGACGGTCGAAGCGTTGGCCGCGGCCGCGCTCGACGACGTTTTGGCCGCCTGGGCGGGGCTCGGCTACTACTCGCGCGCCCGCAACCTGTACAAGTGCGCCCACGTCGTCGCGCATGATCTCCACGGGATCTTCCCACAGAGCGTCGATGAGCTGCAGCAGCTGCCGGGCGTCGGACCCTACACGGCAGCCGCGATCGCCGCGATCGCCTTCGATGCCCCGGTGACGCCCGTCGACGGCAATGTGGAGCGCGTCGCAGCCCGCCTGTTCGCCGTGCGCCAGCCGATGCCCGCCGCCAAGGGCGAGTTGAGGCGTCTCGCCGCGACGCTCACGCCGCAGGAGCGGCCCGGCGATTTCGCGCAGGCGATGATGGATCTGGGCGCCGGCATCTGCACGCCGCGCCGGCCCTCCTGCCTCGTATGCCCCGTGCAACCGGATTGCGCGGCCAACGCGCAGGGGATCCAGGAAATGCTGCCCCTGCGCGCGGTGCGCGCCGAGCGGCCCATGCGCGTCGGCATCGCCTTCCTCGCCTTGCGCGAGGACGGCTGCGTGCTGTTGCGGCGGCGCGTCGAGGCGGGGCTGCTCGGTGGCATGCTCGAGGTGCCCTCGACCGTCTGGGACGATCTGATGCCGCAGGCGAAGGACGCGCTGAAGGCGGCGCCGCTCAAGGCCGACTGGTGGCAGGTGCCGGGGACGGTCGTCCACACCTTCACGCACTTCAAGCTGGAGCTCGTCGTCTACCGCGCGCTGGTGCCCGCCAACGCCACGCTCACCTTCTGGGCCGAGCCCGAGCGGTGCCGCTGGGTCGCGCGGCGCGATCTAGGCTCGTCAGCGCTGCCCAGCGTCATGCGCAAAGTGATCGCGCACGGGCTGAAAGAGCAGTGAGCGTGCTGCCATTCGCACGGCCTCCCACTGCGTGTCCCAACCGTGGCCGCAGAGACACCCTCGGTTAACGACCTGCCGCTAGTCTCTGAAGTGGGGACGGGTCCGGGTCTGTTCGAGCATCCGCGGTCCGACGAAACAGCCTGGGAGCTTAAGATGCGGACCACGACTGCACTCGGATTGATCGTTTGCGCGGGCGCGCTGCTCGCGGCCGTACCGGCGTCTGCCATGCCGGGCACCGGCCTTGCCGCCAAAGCCCAGGCGCCGGGCGCGAGCTCCGTTGAAAAGATCGAGTTCAAGCGCCGCCCCGACGGCAGCGTCTATTACGTTCGGCCCAACTTCAACGACAACGAGACGCATTATTTCGCCTATCGCGGCTACGCCTACCCCTACAACCCGGGCTACACCTATCGCCTGACGCGCGGCGAACTGCGCCCGTCCGACCGCCTGCGCCGCTACAGGATCGCCGACTAGCTTCCGCCGATCGCGGTCTGGAATGAATAACGGCGCCGGACCCCAAGGGTCCGGCGCCGTTTCGCGTGGCAAGCGAGTTTGGCTCAGCCGTTGACGGCGAGCGCGCTTTCCGGGGTATCGAGCTTGTAGAACGAGGCGTCGAACGGCGCGCGCGGCTCCTTCTCGGCGAGGATGCGCGCACGGCGGCGCAACAGCGGCAGCAGATAGTGCGTGAGCTTGATCATGCGCCGCGTGGTCACCGGATTGACGAGGTGCGAGGTCGGCACCTTGAGCCCGCGCCACTTCAGGACATAGCCGATCGGCAGCTCGATCTCGTCCTGCAATGCGATCATCTCTGCGTAGAGCTTCGCCGCCGGCGTCATCAGCGCGCCGAAGCCGTTGCGCGCCTGCGCCCAGCCGACGACGTAGAGATTTTTCACCGTGTCGGGGAAGGCGCCGCCGTAGACCTGCACGACGTCGTTCTCGATGGGAACGAGGCCGTCTGGCAGGAACGGGATCGAGTTGTTGAAGCCGGTGGCGGCGATGATCAGGTCGTACTCGCCGACCGAGCCGTCGGTGAATTCGACCTTGGTGCCGGAGAAGCGCGCGACGTCGGGACGCGCCTTGATGCGCCCCTGGCGCAGATAGCCCAGCACGTCGGTGCCGAACGCGGGGTGGCGCTCGAAAATCTTGTGCGCGGGACGCTGCAGCCCGTAGGCGCGATAGTCTCCGATGAAAATTTTCACGAGCGCGCGCAGGATGAAGCGCTGCAGGAACACGGGCAGTCCCCAGATCGGAAGATCCGTCAGCGGCGTGCCGAACGCAGTCTTGGGCAGGAACCAGTAGCCCGAGCGCAGGCTCCAGTCGCAGGAGGCGGCGACGCGCGCGCCTTCGCAGGCGATGTCGCAGCCCGAATTGCCGCCCCCGAGGACCAGCACGCGCTTGTTGCGCAACTGATCGGGCTCCTCGTAGTCCTTGGAGTGGATGAGCGTGCCGGTGAAGCGGCCCGGATAGTCGGGATAGCGCTTGTCCCAGTGGTGGCCGTTGCACACGACGACGCCCTTGTAGACGCGCTGTTCGCCGCTATCGAGCCTGACATGCCAGCTCTCGTCGGCGAGCGGGATTGCGCGATCCACTTTCTTGCGGAACTCGATTCCTTCCAGAATGCCGCGGTCGTGCGCGTAGCTTTCCAGGTAGCGGCGCATCTGCTCGGTGGAGGGAAAGTCGGGATAGTGGGCGGGCATCGGGTAGTCGGCATAGCCGGTCGAGCGCTTCGAGGAGACGATATGCACGCCCTTGTAGATGCCCTGGCGCCAGTTGCCGCCAACGCCGTCATTGGCATCGATCTGGTCGAAGGCGACGCCCCGGCGCTTCAACGCGTCGGCCATTCCCAGGCCGACGGGTCCAGCGCCGATGACGAGAAGTCGATCAAGCCGCGTTGCGGTGCGCCGCATGATTGCCCCGCTGAGTCGTTGCCCGCGTTAACCAGTCGCTCAATTAACGTTATCTGCGGTCTTCGTCTACCGCCGCATCAGGCATCCAACGCGGACCTTGAAGAACTCGTTGCATTTTCAAGCCCGAGTACAAATGTCGCAACCGCACCGGCGGGCTGCTCATTCGGCAGCGACGACCATCGGTGCCGGCGAGAGGCCGAGCTGACGCTTTGCCTCGTCGCGCAAGAGGTCGATGGGCTTGAGTTTGCCCTCGGCCTCGAAGTGCCAATATGTCCACCCGTTGCACGCCGTCTTGCCCTGCACGATTGCGCCGAGCCGGTGGATCGAGCCCTGGTTGCCGCCATGGCTGAGCGTCCCGTCGGCCTTGACCTCGGCGCGGATGCGCTTGCGCGAGTCGAGCAGCGTGGCGCCCGGTTCGAGCAGGCGCAGTTCCACGATGGTTCCGAACGGTACGCGCGGCTCCGCGCGCTTTGATCGCTGCGTCTCGAGCGCGGAAGGGCTGAGCGGCACCACCCTGGCGATGCGCTCCTCGGCTGCCTTGGCGTAGTCGGGATCGCGCTCGATGCCGATGAAGCGCCGGCCCAGGCGCTTGGCCACCGCGCCCGTCGTGCCGGTGCCGAAGAACGGATCGAGCACCACGTCGCCCGGCTTGCTCGAGGCGATGAGCACCCGGTGGATCAGCGCCTCGGGCTTCTGCGTCGGGTGCGCCTTGCGTCCGCCCTCGTCCTTCAGCCGCTCAGGGCCCGAGCAGATCGGAAACAGCCAGTCGGAGCGCATCTGCAGGTCGTCGTTCAGCGCCTTCAAACTCTCGTAGTTGAAGGTCGCGCGCGCGCGTTGGTCGCGGGCGGCCCAGATCAGCGTCTCGTGCGCGTTGGTGAAGCGTTTTCCCCGGAAGTTCGGCATGGGGTTCACCTTGCGCCACACGACGTCGTTCTGGATCCAGAAACCGAGGTCCTGCAGCGCGACGCCGAGCCGGAAGATGTTGTGATAGGAGCCGATCACCCAGATGGCGCCGTCGGGCTTCAGAACGCGGCGGCATTGCGCGATCCAGGCGCGCGAAAAGGCGTCGTACTCGGCAAAGCTCGCAAACTTGTCCCAGTCGTCATCGACGCCATCGACGCGCGTGTTGTTGGGACGCATGAGGTCGGAGCTGAGCTGCAGATTGTAGGGGGGATCGGCGAAGACGAGATCGACGCTGCGATCGGGAAGGCCCTTCAAGGCCTCGAGGCAGTCACCGACGATGACGCGATTGGCCGCGGGAGCGGGACGACGCAGAGCCATGGAACGCTACTTTCACAATACTGGGATGCAACGCGGGGGGCCGCGGACCCGTAAAACGTTTGGGCCGCGAGGAGCCGAACATAGTCGCTGCAAAGCCCGCTTGGCCAGAGCTTTTCAGCTCCGGCGAGCAAGTGCGCGCCACGACGGGCTTCGTGCGCATTTGATGTAGATAAATCTCTTAACCGACGAGACCCAACGCGAGTTGCACCGTGCGGAACGAGCGGCGGTGGTGCGGCGTGACGCCGAGCCGTTTGATCGCTTCGTGGTGCTCGACCGTGCCGTAGCCCTTGTGGCGCTCGAATCCGTAGCCCGGGCACTTGATGGCGAGCGCGACCATCAGCCGGTCGCGCGTGACCTTCGCGATGATGGAGGCCGCCGCGATCGACAGGCAGCGCGCATCGCCCTTGACGATGGTGCGCGATGGACAGCCGAGCTCGGGCGCGCGGTTGCCGTCGATCGCGGCAAGCTTCGGTACGACGGCGAGCTGCTTCACGGCTTCCGCCATCGCCCACAAGGTGGCGGCGAGGATGTTGTCGCGGTCGATGCGTGTGACGTCGGCGATGCCGACACCGACGATCGCCGTCGCCCTGATGCGCGCGTAAAGGATCGTGCGCGTCTCCTCGTCGAGCACCTTTAAGTCGTTGATGCCGTCAGGAATGCGCTCCGGGTCGAGGATCACGGCGGCGGCGACCACGGGGCCCGCAAGTGGCCCGCGCCCAGCTTCGTCGACGCCCGCGACCGGCCCGCCGTGGAGCTGCAGCTCGGCGGCTTCCAGTTCGAACGTCGGCATCAGGCGCGAATCGGCGATCCTCATGGCGGGGAAGGTTCGCTGCCGGTGCCGCCCCTGTCAAAGCCGGGGGGCGCCTGACGGCAAAAATGCCGTTAGAAAAGCCGCATTTGTTGCCCTGCGAGCACGGGGCGCTGGAACAGATCGGTGCGCAGCGCGCGCCGGGTCGCGTTGAGGCCCAGCCGCTTGGCGGCGAGGCGGAAGCGCAGCGCGATCTGCTCGGCATACGGTCCGCGCCCACGCTGGCGCACGCCGAACTCCGCCACGTAGTCGCGACCGCCGTGCATCGATTGCAGCAAGTGGATGACGTGGTTGGCGCGGTCGGGGAATTCGGTGAGGAGCCATTCGCGGAACAGCTCCTTCAGTTCGAGCGGCAATCGCAGCAGCACGTAGCCCGCTTCCGTTGCGCCCGCGTCGCGCGCGGCTTCGAGTATGCGCTCGATCTCCGCATCGGTGAGCGCCGGCACGATGGGTGCCACCATGACCGAGGTCGGGATGCCGGCTGCGGTCAGGGCGCGGACGGCTTCGAGGCGCTTTGCGGGCGTCGCCGCGCGCGGCTCCATGGCGCGCGCAATATGCCTGTCGAGCGTCGTCACCGACAGCGCGACCTTGGCGAGACCGCGTGCGGCCATGCGCTCCAGGATATCGATGTCGCGCGTAACGAGCGCCGATTTGGTGACGATGCCGACAGGGTGCCCCGTGCGCTCCAGCACCTCCAGGATCGATCGTGTGATTTTGCGCTCGCGCTCGATCGGCTGATAGGGGTCGGTGTTGGTTCCGAGTGCGATCGTCTGCGGCGCATAGCGTGGGTTCGCAAGCTCGCGCTCGAGCAGCTTGGCCGCATCGGTCTTGGCGTAGAGCTTAGTCTCGAAGTCGAGCCCGGCCGAGTGCCCGAGATAGCAGTGGGTGGGCCGCGCATAGCAATAGATGCAGCCGTGCTCGCAGCCGCGATAGGGGTTGATCGAGCGGTCGAAGGAGATGTCGGGGCTGTCGTTGCGCGTGATGATGGTGCGCGCGGGCTCCTCGCGCACCTCCGTCTTGAAGGCGTCGAGGTCGCCGAGGCTCTCCCAGCCGTCGTCGAAGGCGTCGCGCCGCTCACCCTCGAAGCGGCCCGTGTGGTTGGAGCGCGCCCCACGTCCGCGACGGCGGTCAGCGGCGATCCGATCGCCGGCCTCCTCGTCCTGCGCTCGCTCTTCCAGCTTCACTCGCTTCTCCGCGCCAAAATGCAGAAGCCGATGCTATCGGAGCCAGTAGAACAAAGCAAGAACTGTGTGGCGGAGCGCCAACAGCGCGCGCTTTCCCGGTTGTTGCGCGCGCCCGCCCCGTGGCAGAGAGGGCCATGATCTCGGTGGTGATCCCAACGCTGGACGCCGAGGGGTGTCTCCCCGACACCCTTTCGGCGCTCATTCCCGCCACCGTCGAGGGGCTCGTACGCGAGGTGATCATCGTCGACGGCGGCTCCAAGGACCGCACGCGCGAGATCGCGGATGCGGCGGGCGCCGAGGTTCTCCTGGCAAGCCCCGGTCGCGGCGGGCAGCTCGTCGCCGGTGCGGCGCGGGCAAAGCACCCTTGGCTCCTGTTCCTGCACGCCGATACGACGCTCGATTCCGGCTGGGAGCGGGAGGCCGGCCACTTCATGGAGCGGGTCGATACCGGCCGGCTGAAGCCTGCCGCCGCCGCGTTCCGCTTCGCGCTCGATGACGAAGGGCTCGCGCCCCGCTTCCTGGAGGGTCTCGTGGGCCTGCGCTGCGGGGCACTGCGTTTACCTTACGGCGACCAGGGCCTGCTCATCCCGCGCCGGCTCTACGATGCGGTCGGCGGTTATCGCGAGCTTCCCCTCATGGAGGATCTCGATCTCGTCCGCCGGTTGGGCTCGCGCGCCGTGCGGATGCTGCGCGCCCGCGCCGTCACCAGCGCGCAGCGCTACCAGCGCGAGGGCTATCTGAAGCGCGCCTTCAGGAACCAGATGTGCCTCGTTCTTTATGCCCTTAACGTGCCCGCGGCCCGCATCTCGCAGCTCTATGGCGGGGCCCGCGCCGACCGTTGAGCCACGAATTCGGTTCTCTCAGCGGCACTTGGTCGTAATTCTGCCGTCAGATTTAGGTCGGTTACAGCCTAGAGAGCACTTTCACTGGGGGGTGGAAGGCAAACACGGTCACCCATGGTGCGCCTCGCGTCCCAACCGCTGGCCCCTCACAGGGCAAATCCCGTCCGCCGCCGCGCGAAGAAGGCTGCGGCGCCGTTCGCGTCGCGCCTTGTCGTGATGGTGAAGGAGCCGGCTGTCGGCCGGGTCAAGACAAGGCTTGCGCGCGAGCTGGGCGGCGTGCGCGCGGCAGCCTTCTATCGCATCACATCATCGGCAGTGCTGGCCCGCGTCGGCCGCCCCGGCAGCTGGCACACCGAGCTCGACGTGACGCCCGACCGGGCGGTGGCGAGCGCCGCTTGGCCCCAGAGCATTCCGCGCCGCGCCCAAGGCGGCGGCGACCTCGGCCGGCGCATGCAGCGCGTCATGGACACCGCGCCCCCTGGCCCCGTCGTCGTCATCGGCACGGACGTGCCGTCGGTGAAATCCGCACACATTCAAGCCGCGCTCAAGGCGCTGGGCTCCCACGACGCCGTCCTCGGTCCCTCGCCCGACGGGGGATACTGGCTCGTCGGCCTCAAGCGCCGCCCGCGCGTTCCGCGTGCCTTCGACCACGTCGCGTGGTCGAGCCGCGAGGCGCTGGCGCAGACGCTTGCAAATCTTTCCGGTCTCGCCGTTGCGCAGATCGCCTCGCTCCCCGACGTCGACGAAGCGAGCGATCTTGTTGCGGCGGGAAGCGCGGTGGGACGCATCATTTTGCCCGCGGCGAGTTAGGGAAGATTTTTGCAGGAGCGGATGGACCGATTCACGTGGACGTATGTTAGGATCGGTGGGGTAGCGTAGGGGGTTCAGACCATGGCGCAAGCGTCAGTGCAGTATACGCCCGTGCAGGTGCTGCAAGCAGCCCGCAGGGCGGAAGCCGAGGGCAAGATGGATTATGCCCTCCAGTTCTATCGCCATATCGTCGAGCATCACGGCACGGCGGCGGAAGCGCAGGAGGCGCGCGAAGGGTTGTTTCGCATCGCCGAGTGGCGCTGGGGCGAAGCACGCATCGCGCGGCGCCAGGAAGCCGCCACCGGCTATGCCGGCGGCCAGCAGCGCATGCCGGCGCAAGGTGCTGCGAACGCGCAGCCGGCCTATGCGCCCGAGCCCGGCTACACGCCCGAGCCGGCCGATGCCTCGGTCCCCGTGACCGGCGCGACGCGCATGCCGCAGATCATTTCGCGGGAAGCGGCAAAGGCCGCGCAGGCAACCGCGCAGCCCGAATTCCAGCCGCGCTTTCGCGGTGCAAGAAGCCTAGCGCAATTCATGAGCGCGTGCGGCTGGGTGAGCATGCTCGCCGGCATCGCGGTGGCGGGTCTCGCGACCATCGGCGCCATGGCGGAAGTCTCCGCCGGTGTCCTGCTCGGCCTTCCGCTAGGCGTTCTGCTCGGTGTGCCGGCAACGTTGATCGGGCTCGTGCTCGTCGTCAACGGCCAACTCGCGGTCGCCGTGTTCGAGAGTACGAACGCAACGCTGGAGCTCGCCGCCAACGGGCGGCGGCGCCCCGGCTAGCAAGCGCCTACTAACAAGCGCCTAAAGGCTCAATCGCTTTTCTCGTCGGGCTCCTGCGCCTTGAGGCGCGGCATGATCTCAACGAAGTTGCACGGCCGGTGCCGGCTATCGAGCTGCCACTTCAGAATTCCGTGCCAGGCGTCCTTGCACGCCCCCGGCGACCCCGGAAGACAGAAAATATACGTGCCGTTCGCTACGCCCCCGCAGGCGCGGGACTGGATCGTCGACGTCGCCACCTGCTCAAAAGAGATCATGTGGAAGATGACGGAAAAGCCCTCGATCTCCTTTTCAAACAGCGGCTTCACCGCTTCCGGCGTCACGTCGCGCGCCGTGAAGCCGGTGCCCCCGGTCGTCAGCACCACGTCGACGCCGGGGCTCGCGATCCAAGCCTCGACGGCGGCGCGGATCGCAGATTTGTCGTCCGTCACGATGGCGCGCTGGGCGAGATTGTGGCCGGCTTCGGCAATCATGGTGGCCAGCACGTCGCCCGAGGTATCGGTTGCAAGCTCGCGCGTGTCCGACACCGTCAGCACGGCGATGTTGAGCGGCTTGAAGGGGTACGTCTCGTCGAGCTTTGCCATTGTGTCTTTCGCTCTTGCCTCACTCACCCGCGCTGAGCGCCGCCTTGACGGCGAGCAGGTCGCGCCATGCCATGCCCTTGGCGGCCGGCGTGCGCAAGAGGTAGGCGGGATGCAGCGTCGCCATGGCCTGCGCCTTGTGGCCGCCGAGCTCGATCTCGCGCCATTTGCCGCGGATGCGCATGATGCCGTCGGCGACGTCGAAAAGCTGCTTTGCAGCCGCGCCCCCGAGCGCCAGCACGACGTCGGGCGCAACGAGTGCGGCCTGCCGCTCCAGGAAGGGCCGGCACGCCAGCGCCTCCTGCGGGGTCGGCGTGCGGTTGCCCGGCGGTCGCCAATAGACGATGTTGGTGATGTGCACCTCGTCTTCGGATAGCCCGATCGCCGCCAGCATCTTGTCGAGCAGCATGCCGGCACGTCCAACGAAGGGCTTGCCCGCGAGATCCTCGTCGCGGCCCGGCGCCTCCCCGACGATCATAAGCCGGGCACGCTCGGCGCCCCGGTAGAAACAAAGGTTCTTGGCCGTGGCCTTGAGCCCGCAGCCGGCGAAATCCTGCAGCATCACCTGCAACGCCGCGAGCGAGGCGGCACCGCTCACCCTGCCGCGAATATCGGCGTCTGCGCCGGTCGGCGCCGTGCCGGGGAACTGCCGCGGGGAGCGCGCGGCGGGGGGCGGCGGCACCGGGCCTGCCCGCGCGGGAGCGGGGCGCTCCGGCGCGGCCGGCGCGCGTAGGGCCTGGCTGGCGGGCAGTGCAAAGCCGGCGCCCGGCCCGCGTTCTCCGCGTGCCAGCCAGTCGACCGGCGCGTCTTGCAGCGCGGCGTCGACGCCCATCGCCTCGTACCAGGCGAGGAGCCGTCCAGCCCGCATCGTTGCCGTCTCATCGGAGGTCATCGCCATCACAGTACAGCGCGCCGGGCTGGCGTCATAGCGCACGCGGGCGGCATCCCCAGCTGCGACGCGTGTGCCTCCGCGCTTGACGCTGCGGCCGTTAGCGACCTAATCGACCGGGACAGCAGCAACGGGCAGAGCCCGGACGAAGACAAGGAAGCCCGAAAGAGATGGCAAGCACTGCAGCCGCGCTGCCGCCCAGAGAGGCGATGGAGTTCGACGTCGTCATCGTGGGCGCGGGGCCTGCCGGTCTCGCCGCCGCCATCCGCTTGAAGCAGCTCGCCGCCGAGGCCGGCAGTGAGCTCTCCGTCGTCGTGCTGGAGAAGGGCTCTGCCGTCGGCGCGCACATCCTGTCGGGCGCCGTCATCGACCCCAAGGGTCTCAACCGGCTCATCCCCGACTGGAAGGAGAAGGGTGCTCCCGTCGAGACGCAAGTGCGCAAGGACAAGTTCCTCGTTCTGACCAAGCGCGGCGCCTACCGGCTGCCCAACTTCATGATGCCGCCGCTGATGAACAACCACGGCAACTACATTGCGAGCCTCGGCGCGCTGTGCATTTGGCTCGGCGATCTCGCCGTCGAGCTCGGCGTCGAGGTCTATCCGGGCTTTGCCGCCGCCGAGCTGCTCTACGAGGACGGCAAGGTCGTCGGCGTGGCGACCGGCGACATGGGGGTCGGGCGCGACGGCGCGCCGACCGACAACTTCGTGCGCGGCATGGAGCTGCGCGGCAAGTACACGTTCTTTGCCGAGGGCGCGCGCGGCTCGCTGTCAAAGCAGCTGATCGAAGGCTTCGACCTCGAGAAGGGCGAGCCGCAGAAGTACGGCATCGGACTGAAGGAGCTGTGGCAGGTGAAGCCGGAGAAGCACGAGCCGGGACTTCGTGCAGCACACCTTCGGCTGGCCGCTCGATTCCCGCACGGGCGGCGGCTCGTTCCTCTACCACTACGGCGACAACCTGGTCGCGGTCGGTTTCGTTCTGCATCTCAATTACGAGAACCCGTACTTGTCGCCCTACGACGAGTTCCAGCGCTTCAAGACGCACCCTGCCATTCGACCGACGCTCGAAGGCGGCAAGCGCATCGGCTACGGTGCGCGCGCGCTCACCGAAGGCGGCTGGCAATCGATCCCGCAACTCGTGTTCCCTGGCGGAGCGCTCCTGGGTTGTGCCGCGGGCTTCATGAACGTGCCGCGCATCAAGGGAAGCCACAATGCCATCCTGTCGGGCATCGCGGCGGCGGAAGCCGCGTTCGCCGCGCTTGGGTCGGGCCGTGCCCACGATCGCCTCGAGGCCTACGAGGCGGCGGTGCGCTCAGGCGACATCGCGCGCGACCTGCGCCCCGTGCGCAACGTCAAGCCGCTGTGGTCGCGCTTTGGCACCTACCTCGGCATCGTGCTCGGCGGCATCGACATGTGGCTCAACACGTTCCTGCCGGGCATCGGGCTTGGGGCTGACGTTGAAGCACCGCAAGCCCGACTACGCGACCTTGGAGACGGCGGCCGACGCTAAGCCGATCGCCTACCCGAAGCCCGACGGCGTGCTGACCTTCGACAAGCTGACGAGCGTCTCGTTTTCGGGCACGAACCACGAGGAGGACCAGCCGGTTCACCTTAAGCTTACCGACCCGAATATTCCCGTCTCCATCAATTTGCCGGAATATGCCGAGCCGGCGCAGCGCTACTGCCCCGCGGCCGTCTACGAGATCGTGACCGATGTGGACGGCAGCCCGCGCTTCCAGATCAACGCCCAGAACTGCGTCCACTGCAAAACCTGCGATATCAAGGACCCGAGCCAAAACATCACATGGGTTTGTCCCGAGGGCGGGGGAGGGCCAAATTACGCCGGAATGTAGGGACCTATGGTCTGGCTGGCGCGTGCCAGTCGCCCCGCGAGACCCGCGATTTCAACGATTTCATTGCGGGAATGTCGCCAAAATGTCCGGTTATTTGCTACGGTACGTGACATACAGGAATCAGTCCGGTCTCCAGAAGGATTAGCTTGAATGCGGGCCCGCCTTCGCATCGTTTTGCTCACAACGGCATTCCTCCTCGCAATCGCCAACCTGCCAGCGACCTTCGCCGCGACAAGATCGCCTGACGACGTGGAGGCGATGCGCTCCCTGCTCGGGAGCTACCTCGCCGCCAACTTCGCCAAGAATGAGAACGATCCCGCCAACGCCACGACCTTCTACCGTAGCGCACTCGCATTCGATCCCGGCAGCGAGGTGCTGCTGGAGCAGGCCTTCCAGACGGAGGCCTCCGAGGCGAACTGGTCGCGCGCGGTTCCGTTGGCCGAGGAGCTCGTCGCCAAGGACCCGAGCAACCGCATGGCGCATCTCGTGCTCGGCCTCAACCGGTTCAAGGCGCACGACTACGACAAGGCTGACAAAGAATTCAGCGCCGCGAGCGACGGCTTGATCGGCGAGTTGACGAGTGCGCTCGCGCGCTCCTGGAATGCGCTTGCGGCCGGCGATCCAGATCGCGCGCTCAAGCTTCTGGAATTGCCCAAGCAGGCGGAAGGGGCGCAGTTCTATCTGAACTATCATGCGGCGCTGGTCGCCGACGTCGCCGGCAAGAAGCGCGACGCGGTCGCCACCTTCGAGCGCAGCTACAAGCAGCACAGCCGCATCCTCAGGACGGCGCTCGCTTACGCGCGTCATGCGGCTCGTGACGGCGACAAGAAGCTCGCCACGACCATTCTCGACGGCTTGACGGAGGGCTCGCCGGAAGACCAGCCCGCACTCGTGCGCGAGCTGCGCGACGAGATCGAGTCTGGCAAGGACGTTCCGCTGCTGATCTCCAACGCTGACCAGGGCATGGCCGAAGTCTTCTATGGCCTGGGCGACCTTCTGACCAACGAGGGCGGCGTGAACCTGGGCATCCTCTATCTGCAGATGGCCCTCTACGTCAGTCCCCGCCACGTGCCCACGCTGATAGCGCTCGCCAATGCCTACGAGACGGCGCGGCGCTTCGACGACGCGGTCGCGATCTACGACAACATCGGCGAGAACTCCTCGCAGCAGTCCGAGATCGCGATCCGCAAAGGCTTCGACCTCAACTCGCTGGACAAGGTGGACGAGTCCAAGGCGGTCCTCGACAAGCTGGCGGCGGCCGATCCCAAAGACATAAAGCCGCTCGACGCGCTGGGCACCATCATGCGCTCGCGCAAGCGCTACGCCGAGGCGGTCGACTACTACACGCGCGCGATCGCGCTCGTGCCCAACCCCGCCAAGCGGCACTGGAGCCTCTTCTATTCGCGCGGCACGAGCTACGAGCGGCTAAAGAACTGGCCGCCCGCCGAAGCCGACCTCAAAGAGGCGCTCAAGCTCTACCCCGACCAGCCCATGGTGCTGAACTACCTCGGCTACAGCTGGGTCGATCAGAACCACAACCTCAAAGAGGGCATGTCGCTGATCGAGAAGGCCGTCGCGCTGAAGCCGGACGACGGCTACATCGTCGACAGTCTCGGCTGGGCCCACTTCAAGCTCGGCAACTACGCCGACGCGGTGCGGTTCCTGGAGCGCGCGGTCGAGCTCAAGCCGGAAGATCCCGTCCTCAACGATCACCTGGGTGATGCGCTGTGGCACGCGGGGCGCGAGCGCGAGGCCCGCTTCCAGTGGGACCAGGCGCTGACGCTGGAGCCGGAGCCCGAAGAGGTCGAGCGCATCAAGAAGAAGCTCGTCGAGGGGTTGCCTGCCGACCTGCAGGTGCGCGCCACACGCGAGGCGGCGGGCAATGACGAGCTCAAGAAGCGCAAAGAGACCAAGCTCAGTCCTCCCCGCGTCGAGTAGCTCAGCGGCTGCTGCCCGGGCAACGAGGGCGGGGCCCTGATGCCGGCGATCACCGAGCGTGCCGCTGCCAAGATCAATTTAACGCTCAAAGTGCGCGGGCGGCGCCCTGACGGCTATCATGAACTCGAAAGTCTGGTCGCGTTCGCGGCAGACGTCGGCGACGTCGTGCATCTCGTGCCGGGCGACGCTGCGGGCGTGCGCGTTAGCGGGCCGTTCGCCGGCGCAATTGTCGGAACCAACCTGATCGAGACCGCGCTGGCGCGGCTCGCCGCCGCCGAGCCGCGGCTCATGCTCGGCGCCGTCGCGCTCGAGAAGCGGCTGCCCGTCGCCGCCGGCATCGGCGGCGGCTCGGCCGATGCCGCAGCGCTGCTGCGCGCCGTGGCCCGCGCCAATCCGGGGCTCGCCGCTGCGGTCGACTGGCTGGCGATAGCCGCCTCGCTCGGCGCCGATGTGCCGGTCTGCTTCGGGGCCGGCGCGGCTTTCGTGCGCGGTATGGGCGAGAGGATCGCTGCCGTTCCCGACCTACCGCCGCTCTACGCGGTGCTCGTTAATCCGCTTGTCGGCGTGCCGCCCGACAAAACGGCTAGCGTTTTTGCGCGCCTTAACGCGGCCCCGCTCGCGGATGCGCTGACGGCCGCCGCGCCGCCGCGGTTTGGCACTAGCGAGGACTTGCTTGGCTACATGCGCGCCGAAGGCAACGACCTCACCGCGGCGGCGACCGCCGTGATGCCCGCGATCGCGCAAATACGCGCCGCGCTGGCCGCTCTGCCGGAGTGCCGGCTTGTCGCGCTCTCGGGTGCCGGTCCGACCTGCTTCGGCATCTTCGCGACCGCCGATCAGTCTGCGGCGGCCGCGGCGTCGCTACGGCAAAGCCGGCCCGATTGGTGGATCGCGGCGACCGTCATCGGCGGTTGAGCCCAGCCAAAACGCCCTCAGCAGAAGAAACAGTTGCTGCACATCTTGGCAGCTTCGGCGATCTGGCCGTTGATGATGCGGGCATATTCGCCGAGCTTGGTTTTGAAGCCGTCGCACACTTTCTTCTTGTTGTCGGGCTCCCCGTGCAGGGTCTCCCAGGCCTTGAGGTACTCGGCCTTCTTCGTGCGGAAGGTGGAGAACACGCGCCGCATCGAGGCGGGCTCGACGCATGTTGCGACGGCGCCCCAGGCGCGGCGCTGCAGATTGAGCTTGGAGCCGCAGAATTCCTCGAGCGCATCGACGGTTGCGTACTCGTCGACCATCTTCCACAAGTTCGCCCGCTCCTCCTTGCTCATACTGTCCAGGCCGAGCTTGACGGGGACGATGCCGCTCATCTGCGCCGCCTCCGCATGGACGAAGGCCGTCGCGGCGAGGAGCAGCGCAACCGCCGCAACCAAGCACAGATGCAAAACCCCACGCATTCGCCGCCCCGATGTTGTTTTTATTGCCCGGAAATCTATGCCGCTTGCCCGCCTCGATGCAACATGGCCGTGCGGCTCGCCCATCAGTTCGTGCGCTGCACGCAAAAGCTGATCACGAGCTCCATCGCGGCTTTCTCGTCGCACTGGGGAAAAATCGCGAGCGCGTCGCGCGCGATCGCCCCGTAGGAGCGGGCCCGCTCCAGCGTCGCCTCCAGCGCCTTGTGGCGCTTCATCAGCCCGATCGCGTGCTCGAGGTCCTCGGGCCCGATCTCGCCGTCGACGATCGTGCGTTTCCAGAAGCCGCGCTCAGTATCGTTGCCGCGCCGGAACGAGAGGATGACCGGCAAGGTGATCTTGCCCTCGCGGAAATCGTCGCCGATCGCCTTGCCGAGGTTGACGCTGTCGCCGGAGTAGTCGAGCGCATCGTCGACGAGCTGGAAGGCGAGCCCCAGATTGCGGCCGTAGGACTTGAGCGCCGTCTGCTCGGGTGCTGGCCTGCTGGTGATGGCCGCTCCGACCTCGGCGGCGGCCGAGAACAGCGCCGCCGTCTTGGCGTTGATGATCGCCAGATACTCGTCCTCCGTCGTCGCCGTGTTCTTTGCCGCCGCGAGCTGCATCACCTCGCCTTCGGCGATGACGGCCGCCGCATTGGACAGGATCTTGAGGACGGGCAGCGATCCGACGTCGACCAGCATGCGGAACGCCTGGCCCAACAGGAAATCGCCGACGAGCACGCTTGCCTGGTTGCCCCAGAGCATGCGCGCCGTCTGCTTGCCGCGCCGTAGCGCGCTCTCGTCGACGACGTCGTCGTGCAGCAAGGTCGCGGTGTGCATGAACTCCACGGCCGCCGCAACGCGGATATGGCCGGCGCCCGTATACCCGCACAGCTTCGACGCCGCGAGCGTCAGCATGGGGCGCAGCCGCTTGCCGCCGGAGTCGATGAGATGGTGCGCGAGCTCGGGGATCAGCTCGACCTCGGAGACGGCCTTGTCGAGAATGATGCGGTTGATCGCCTCCATGTCCTCGGAGACGAGGTCAAGGAGCGGCTTCAGGTTTTCCGGCGGACTGCGGACGCCTTCGAATGGTATGACGAGGCCCAATGGCGTTTTCCCGACGCTGGTGTGTTGACGATGGTATAGCGTTGTACGCGCTGTGTCTTTAAGCACAGTTTGGTGCAATTGCACGACGACTTTTGGATCGCCGGCCATGCGTGATCTGGTGACGACCAACGACCCCGTTCTGCTCAACTACGTGCAGGTCCTGCTCGAGGACGCGGGCATCGGGGTCGCCGTGTTCGACGGCAATATGAGCGCTGTCCAGGGCATGCTCGGCGCCGTGCAGCAGCGCCTCGCGGTGCCCGAGGAGAATTGGGTGCAGGCGCGCCGCCTCCTCGACGAGGCAGGCCTCGGACAGTGGATCGTAGGGTGACCGACGCGGCCGGAGCAAGCGATACGAAAGTCGAGCTGACCGACGACGCGTTCCTCGGCGGCGCGCTGCAAATTCTGCAGCCGCGGGCGGGTTACCGCGCCGGTCTCGACGCGGTGCTGCTGGCGGCCGCCATCCCGGACGGGGCTGGCAGGCCCTTGCGCGTGCTCGACGTCGGCGCCGGGGTGGGCACGGCCGGTCTGTGCGTTGCCCGGCGTGTGCCGGAGGCCGAGGTCCTCCTCCTCGAAAAGGAGCAGGCGCTGGCGCACATCGCTGCCGACAACGTGGAGCGCAACGGTTTTTCCGCCCGCGTGCGCGTCGCGGAAGGCGAGGTCGGGTTGGCTGCCAGCGCGCTGTCGGCGCTCGGCCTGACCGAGGAGAGCTTCGATCGCGTGATGGCGAACCCGCCGTTCCACGGCCTCGATGCGGGAACGCCGGCGCCACACGCCCTCAAGGCCGGAGCGCACGCCATGCCCGAGGCCGAGCTCGAGGCGTGGGCCCGCTTCATGGCGCGCATGGCGGCGCCGGGCGCCACTGTCACCCTCGTCCACAAGGCCGAGGCGCTCGCCCGACTGCTGGGTGTCCTCGAGCGGCGCTTTGGCGCCATCAAGGTGCTGCCCGTGCAGCCGCGTGTGGACGCGCCGGCCCATCGCATCATCGTCGAGGCAACGAAGGGCAGCCGGGCGCTGCCAATGCTGCTGCCGCCGTTCGTCTTGCACGAGGCCGATGGCGCCTTCACGCCCGCGGCGCAGGCGATCCTGCGAACGGGCGCGCCATTGCCCATGCTCGCCAAGGCCTAGCACCTGCCTTGCCCAAGCGACTGCGCGCTTCTCCACGGCCGCACTAGCCCTCGACCTCGCCATGCCGTAAACCTCTCGCCGGATCACGGAGGCTGCATTTCGTCTGGCGGCTCCGTCCCTAATCCCCGGCTCTCAGCGAGGTAAACGCGCATGTGGTTCTTTGGACGCGGTCCCGTCGTTCCAGTGCTGCGATTCTCCGGCCCCATCGGCATGGTGACGCCGTTGCGCCCGGGCCTCTCGATCTCGCAGTGTGCCTCGGCGATCGAGAAGGCCTTCGAGATGTCGAAGCTGCCGACCGTCGCCATCGTCATCAACTCGCCGGGCGGCTCCGCGGTGCAGTCGAGCCTCATCTTCCGCCGCATCCGCCAGCTCGCCGAGGAGAAGGAAAAGACCGTCTACGTATTCTGCGAGGACGTCGCGGCGTCGGGCGGCTACTACCTCGCGGTCGCCGGCGACGAGATCTATGCCGATGCGTCCTCCATCGTCGGCTCGATCGGCGTCATCTTCGCGGGCTTCGGCTTCGACAAGGCGATCGAGAAGCTCGGCATAACGCGCCGCGTCTATACGGCGGGCGACATGAAGGACGCCCTCGATTCCTTCCGGCCCTGAGCGCCCCGAGGACGTGGCCCGCATCAAGGATCTGCAGCGCGACGTGCACGATGTGTTCATCGGCGTCGTCAAGGAGCGCCGCGCCGGCCGCCTGAAGGGCCCCGACCAGGAATTGTTCTCCGGCGCCTTCTGGTCCGGCCCGCGGGCCCTGGAGCTCGGCCTCATCGACGGCGTCAGCGACCTGCGCACGAAGATGCGCGAGCTGCACGGCGACAAGGTGCGGATGAAGCTCGTGCCGCTCGATCGCGGCGGGCTTCTGTCGCGCTTGCGCCGCCTGCCGGGAATATCGGGAATGTTTGGTTACGAGGATTTAACGCGTGGCCGTCTTGCCTTCGCCGAAGATCTGATATCCGCTGTCGAGACCCGGGCGCTCTGGTCAAGGTTCGGATTGTAAGGCGCCTGCATTGAGGGAGTGTCGTCGATGCCCCAGGTCGTGGCTGCGGTGCTCATCGGAGCCGGCATAGCCGCCGGCGTCAAATGGCTGTTCAAGGAAATGACGCGCGAGGCGGAAGCAACGCAGCTCGGGCCCGAGGAGCTGAAGCGCCGCGAGCCCGTAGCGGGATCGCCCAAGGACCTCGGCCCGCTCGAATGGGATGCCAAGGCGGGCGTCTATCGCCCCTCCGCCAAGCGTGCCGGCTAGCGGCACCGATGAGCTATGACTTCGCGAAGAGATTGTGCCTCGGTTTCGATGAGGCTACTCGCCGACGTCGCCGTGCGCGCCAAGCTGCGGCGCGTCATCGCGGCGCTTTGGGTCAGATTTGCCCTAAAAAGTGCCCCTCCGCCGAAGATGCCTCCAACACCAACTAAGTTCGTCAGCACCCCTTAGGACCGCGCGCCTACTACTTGGGACGTGATCGGAGTGTTGGGTCCAGATGATATCGCAATTTCTGCCAGCAGAGCTGCGTAAGCAAGCAGCCGCTGCTCGGCATGCTTCGCGCAACGCGGTAGCGCTAATCCGCCTTGGCCACTGGTGCGGCCTGATAACCGCTGCCGGTGGCTGCCTTGTCATCGCCGGCTACGTCTTCGGCATCGAAGCCATCTGGCGCCCCATACCGGGCGGTCCGTCCACGCATCCGACCACGGCATTGCTATTCATCATCAGCGGTTGCGCCGTCGCCGCGATGAAGCCGATGCGAACGCCGGGCGCCGCTATCGCCGCCCTTGCGGGAGTTGCCGTGGTTGCGACCGTGCGGATTATCGGGGTCGCGAGCGGCGTTACCATCCTCCCTTCCACGTGGCTCTTTGCCCCGACACTCGCGCGCGAAGCTGCCGAAGGGGCGTCCGTCAATATGGGCTGGAACAGCGCGGCGATGTTCGTGCTGGTCTCCGTCGCTTTCCTGCTGCGCCATTGGGGGCGTCCGAGGACCAGCCAGATTGTTGCCGCCGTCGGCATGGCTCCACCCTTGGTGTCGTTGACCGGTTATTTATACGGAGTGCAAACCTTCTACGGCCATATGTCGCTCACGACTTCGCTCATCGGCATCGTCTTGGCCGTAACGCCGGTGCTGCTCAGTGCGAGGACGGGCATCATGCGGGCGATCTGCAGCCCCTGGGACGGGGCCCGCTTCGGTCGGCTGGAGATCGTCGTGATCGGAGCCATCGTCTTAGCCGGCGGGTTCGTGATTCAACAGTTGACCGAAAGTGTTGATTCCAGCTTGATCCCCGCTTTCGTCGTCGGCACGGTATTGGCCGCGTCCACGACGATCGCCTACTGCTCCATCATCATCGAGCGCAATGACTACCTGCGGCGTCGGGCCGAGCGCACGGTGTTCCAGCTCGTGCTGCGCGATCCGTTGAGCGGTCTCTACAATCGTCGCTTCCTCAAAGAGCAGGGAAAAGGGATTGTCGCCTTCGCCAAGCGGCAGCGCTTCCAGGTCTCTGTAATGATGGTCGACATCGACCACTTCAAGTCCGTCAACGACAACTACGGTCATCCCGTCGGCGACAAGGTCATCCGGCGCGTGGCCGATACCGTCAAGGAACGCATTCGCAGCACCGATATCGCAATCCGCTACGGCGGCGAGGAATTGCTCGCGATTCTGCTTGATGCTGATACAGAAGCGGCGGCGCGCGTGGCCGAAGAGGTTCGCACCACGATTGAAGGCATCAATTTTTCGGATCTTGGATTTCGCACGCTCACCGTCTCGATAGGCGTGGCCCAGGTATTGGCGTCTTTGACCGAAGCGATCGGCCGCGCCGACGTGGCTCTCTATCTGGCGAAAGAATCCGGCCGCAACCGCGTCGTTTCCGACGAGACGCGCCTGGGGCTGGAGCTGGTCCAAGCTGATGCGGACGCGCCCGGCCCATTGAGTGGTCACGTACCGGCGCGGCGCAGCGCTTGACGGGCACGTTCAAGCTGCCGTGTCGTCATGGCGATGACCGCTTCAATCGCTGAGCATCGTCAACGCGGCGCGGCGGTCGCCCGGCTTCAATTTGAGAAACGCCGCACGCGCGCTCTTGATGTCGCGCTCAGACCCGCTCTCGGCCGCCGCTTTCAGCGCGAGCGTCGTCGGATGATCCGCACCGCATATGAATCCCAGGGCCTTGGCCAAGCGGCCCATGGCCTCGCGGTCGAACGTCGGCTCGTCCATTTTGCAGCCTTTGCGCGCGTCAGTCGCCGTGCTTGTGCGGCGGGTTGCGGGCATCGCCCCGCCGGTTCTGCCGGCGCACGTACATGATCAGCGCGTCGGGGCGCTCGGCCTTGACCTTGAGCGCGGCGACGAGCGCGTCCTCGGCGTCGACGATCACATGCTCGGCTTTGCTTTTCAGCTTCAATCCGACCGCGAACTGCACGGGCTTGCTCCTGGTCTCTCAAAACGATCATAGCACGGCCCGAGCAAATATTCCTTTTCGGCCGCTGCGCGCCGGAAATGCGGCATGTTTACCCGTTGGCCGCACGGGGCAACTGGAGGTCAATCAGATGGCAGGCTTCGGCCGGGCGCGGGCTTGCCCTCGAGCTGATAGTCGCTCTCGTCCTTGAGCAGCACGCCGGTGAGCTGCCGGCGCATGGCCTCGCGCATTAGCCAATGTGCCTTGAAGGCCGCTTCCTCGGGCCTCAGGCCGCCGCGGCGAATATTCGAAATGCAATTGCGCTCGCCGTCCTTGCGCCCCGTTCGCGGCGCCCATGTGAGATACGCGCCGAGGCTGTCGGGCGAGGACAGCCCCGGCCGCTCGCCGATGAGCACGAGCACGGCGCGCGCGCCGATGATCTCGCCGGCATCGTCGCCGAGCGCCACCCGCCCCTGACCGGCAAGCAGGACCGGGCCCAGGCTCCAGCCGCTCTTGCGCGCGAGCGGCAGCAAGGCGGCGATCACGCTCCCCGCGTTGGCGGCGACGCCTGTCGAGGAAAGACCGTCCGCGATGACAATGAGAAGATCCGGCGATCCGGCGGCAACAGATGCGAGGCGCTGTCGCGACAAGGCGCTCAAGCGCCGGCCGAGGTCCGGGCGCCGCAGATACGTGTCGCGATCGCCGGCGGCGCTGTCGATGCGCATGGTCTCCAGTCCCAGGCCTGAGACCGCCTTTTCAATCGGGGTCCAGTCGATGGGCGCCGTCACGGCATCGCGCGCCTGCGCGTGCGCCATGGAGAACGCCAGGACCTCGCGGATCGGCAGCGCCGATCCGGCGCGCCCCAGTCCGATGCGGGCGTCGGTAAAGCGGCGCAAGGCCGCCCAGGTTTCTTCGGAGGTCATGCCGCTAGCCCCGATTGCAACGTTCGCCTGAATTTCTCGATCATCAAACGAGCCCCCCTACGTGTTGAAGCAGGGCTTGAGCGGGCTGGCTGAGCAGCCGCCCGTTGGCGTCCGAAAGCCCCATGCGGTCGAGCCAGGACTCGAACTCGGGCGCACGCCGCAGGCCCAGGGCCTCGCGCACATACAGCGCATCGTGGAACGACGTCGATTGGTAATTGAGCATGATGTCGTCGGCGCCGGGCACCCCCATGACGAACGTCACGCCCGCCGCGCCGAGCAGCATGAGCAGCACGTCCATGTCGTCCTGATCGGCCTCGGCGTGATTGGTGTAGCAGACGTCGCAGCCCATCGGCAGGCCCATGAGCTTGCCGCAGAAGTGGTCCTCGAGTCCGGCGCGGATGATCTCCTTGCCGTTGTAGAGATATTCGGGCCCGATAAACCCGACCACGGAATTGACGAGCAGCGGCTCAAAAGTGCGCGCGACCGCGTAGGCGCGGGCCTCCAAAGTTTGCTGGTCGACGCCGTGATGGGCGTCAGCCGACAACGCCGATCCCTGCCCCGTCTCGAAATACATCACGTTGCAGCCGATAGTGCCGCGCTTCAGGGCGAGTGCCGCCTGGCGCGCTTCCTCAAGAAGTGCGAGCGTCACGCCGAACGAGGCGTTCACCGCTTGCGTTCCGCCGATGGATTGGAACACGAGATCGACCGGCGCGCCGCGGCCCATTGCCTCGATCGACGTCGTAACGTGGGCCAGCACGCAACTCTGCGTCGGGATTTCGAAGCGGGAAATGATGTCGTCCAGCATGGTGTGGAGATCGAGGATCGTCGTCACGTTGTCGCTGGCCGGGTTGACGCCGATCACGGCATCGCCGCATCCCAGCATGAGGCCGTCGACGATCGATGCCGCGATGCCGCGCCTGTCGTCGGTCGGGTGATTGGGCTGCAGGCGAACCGCCATCCGCCCTTTGAGCCCGATGGTGTCGCGGAACCGCGTGACGATCTCCGCCTTGCGCGCGCTCAGGATCAGATCCTGGTTGCGCATGATCTTTGCCGTGGCCGCCGCCATCTCCGGTGTGATCCCCGGGGCGATGCGGGCCATGACCTCGGTCGTGACAGCTTCGCTTAGCAGCCAGTCGCGGAACTCTCCGACGGTGAGGTGTGAGATCGATGCAAAGGCCGCCGCGTCGTGGCGATCGACGATAAGACGGGTGACGTCGCAGCTTTCGTAGGGGATGACGGACTGGTTCAGGAACTCCTTCAGGGGCAGGTCGGCGAGCGCCATCTTGGCGGCGACGTTTTCCGCGGCGCTGCGCGCAGCGACGCCGGCCAGCGCGTCGCCGGATCGCGGCGGCGTCGCCTTGGCCATCAGCTCCTTGAGGTCGGAAAACCGGTACGAGGTCTGCTGCCACGCCGCGCGGTACATGGGCTGCCTCTGTTGACCCATCGGATTTGCGCATCATAGCCGAGGGAGCGCGGCGCTTTCAAAGGATTGGAAGCGCTTGTCCGCATTGCGGCGCGCGTGACACGGCAGCGCGAATGCGTATAGTGCGCCGCCTGAGCCAAAGGCCCCCGTTGCCCCCCAATAGGCCTACATGCCGACCAAAACCGCCGCCAAGCCCGCCCGGCTTTCACCGGGTCCAGACGCCGCCCGTTTGCGGCCGGCCAAGTCCTTCCAGGATCTCATCCTGGCGCTGCAGACTTTCTGGGCCGAGCAAGGCTGCGTGATCCTGCAGCCCTATGACATGGAGGTCGGCGCCGGCACCTTCCATCCCGCGACCGCCCTGCGCTCCCTGGGGCCGCGACCCTGGAACGCCGCATACGTGCAGCCCTCGCGCCGTCCCAAGGACGGCCGCTACGGCGAGAACCCCAACCGCCTGCAGCACTACTACCAGCTGCAGGTGATCATGAAGCCGGCGCCGTCCGACATCCAGGACCTCTACCTGGAAAGCCTGCGCCGCATCGGCCTGAGCCCAGAGGTGCACGACATCCGCTTCGTCGAGGACGACTGGGAGAGCCCGACGCTCGGCGCCTGGGGCTTGGGCTGGGAGGTGTGGTGCGACGGCATGGAGGTGTCGCAGTTCACGTATTTCCAGCAGGTCGGCGGCTTTGACTGCGAGGTGGTCTCGGCCGAGATCACCTATGGGCTCGAGCGCCTCGCCATGTACGTGCAGGGCGTCGATCGCGTCTACGACTTGAGCTTCAATGGGCGCACCGATGCGCGCAGGCTCACCTACGGCGATATCTTCCTGCAGGCCGAGCAGGAATTTTCCCGCTTCAATTTCGAGTACGCCGACACCGCGCTGCTGCTGCAGCACTTCAAGGACGCGGAGCAGGAGTGCAAGGCGCTCCTCGCCCAAGGCGACAAGGACGAAAAGCACGAGATGGCGCTGCCGGCCTACGATCAGTGCATCAAGGCCTCGCACGTGTTCAATCTGCTTGATGCGCGCGGCGTCATCTCCGTGACGGAGCGCCAGAGCTACATCCTGCGCGTGCGCGACTTGGCGAAAGCCTGCTGCGCCGCCTGGCTCAGGACTGCGGGGGGAGGCGCCTGATGCATCCCGATTCCCTAGGCGGTTTCATTATCGGCATTCCAGCCCTCATCATCGCCTTTTTCGCGCTGTGGGGCCGGCAGCGGGCGGTGTTCTACTTCGCCGTGGCGCTGATCCTCGTCGGCGTCGGCTATCTGGTTGCGGTCGGCGCCGCCGCCGACGTCGCGCACTTCGTGCTTGGCGCGGCTGGCTGAGTACGCCGATGCAACTCGAGACCTACAGCGGCAAGGATGCTCCCCCTCAGGCGAAGGCGCTCGCACTGAAACCCCGTCTCGTGGCGTGGACGTCGCGCGTGTGGCGCGAGAGCCCGGAGCGCGCCATCCCGCTGTTCAAGCTCGAGGCCAGGCTGGAGCTGCGCGATGTCGAGGACAAGGCGCTGGCTGAGGCTCTGCGCCCCTTCGCGAGCCAATTGCAGAAGATCGCCATCTACCTCCTGCATCCCGAGGAGACGCCGCGGCTGGAATCATGGGCGGTGGGCCGGTTCGACCTCGATGCCAAGGCCGCCTACATGTTCTTCCATGACTTCCTCGCGGCCCCCAACGGCATGCTGATGCTCGACCTGATGCAGACGGCCGGTGCCGCGACCGATATCATCATCAGCGTCGTGCCGATGAAGATCGCCTCCGGCGAGCTGCTCTTTGCCGTGGCTGATTACGATTTCGGCATCCATAACCGCATCGGCTAGCATTCCTGCTTCGGGCAGAACCCGGAGGCCCCGCGAGGCGAGATCATGTCTGAATTGCTGCTTGAGCTTTTTTCCGAAGAGATACCGGCGCGGTTGCAGGCGCGCGGGGCGGAAGACCTGCGTCGGCTGATGGTCGAGGGTTTGAAAGCGCGCGGGCTCGACGTGGGCGAGGCGCGCGCCTTCGCAACGCCGCGGCGCCTCGCACTCGTCATCGCCGATGTGCCGAAGAAATCGCCGGCCGTGTCCGAGGAGCGCAAGGGTCCGCGCGTCGGCGCGCCCGAGCAGGCTGTGCAGGGCTTCCTCAAGGCCGCTGGCCTGAAGTCGCTGAGCGACGCCCAGGTCGTTACGGATGAGAAGAAGGGCGACTACTACCTTGCGCGCATCGAGAAGCCGGGCCGGGCCGCGCCGGAGATCGTCGCGGAGGTGCTGCGCGAGACGATCCTCGGTTTTCCGTGGCCGAGGTCGATGCGCTGGCAGGAGCCCGATTTCGTAATCGGTGACGCCGGAAAGCCCGTGCGAGACGATCACGGCAAATACATCACCGCCGAAGAACCATTGCGTTGGATCCGTCCGTTGCGTTCGATTGCACTGTTGCTCGGCGGCAAGGTTGTCCCCTTCGAGATCGCCGGCATAAAGGCGGGGAGCACGACGCGCGGCCACCGCTTCCACGCCAACGAGCCGTTCAAGGTCGCAAGCTTCGCCGAGTACGAGAAGGGCCTGAAGAGCCACAAGGTCGTGCTCGACGCTGCCCGCCGCGCGGAGACGATCGCCGCCGACGCGCACGCACAGGCCAAGGACGCCAAGCTCGCCCTCGTCGAGGACGACGCACTGCTCGCCGAGAACGCCGGGCTCACCGAGTGGCCGGTCGTGCTGATGGGCGCCTTCGACAAGTCGTTCCTGGCCGTGCCGCCGGAGTGCCTCATTACCTCTATGAAGACGCACCAGAAGTGCTTTTCCTTGCGCGAGCCGCGATCAAAGAAGCTTGCCAACAACTTCCTGCTCGTTGCAAACCTAAAGGCCAAGGACGGCGGCAAGGAGATCGTCGCCGGCAACGAGAAGGTGATTGCGGCGAGGCTCAGCGACGCCAAGTTCTTCTGGGAGCAGGACCTGAAGCGCCCGCTCGATGAGATGGCGAGCTCGCTCGACGCCATCACCTTCCACGAGAAGCTCGGGAGCCAGAAGGAGCGCGTTGAACGCATCGCGGAGTTCGCCTTTCAGATCGCGGGCTCGGTCGATGCAACGCCAGAGGACGCACGCCGCGCCGCGCAGTTGTGCAAGGCCGATCTCGTGTCGGGCATGGTCGGCGAATTCCCGGAGCTGCAGGGCCTGATGGGCCGCTACTACGCGGAAGCCGCCGGCACCAAGCCTGAGATCGCGCGCGCGCTGGAGCTGCACTACAAGCCCAAAGGCCCGACCGACACCGTGCCGCTCGAGAAGGAGGGCAACGCGGTCGCGATCGCGGTGGCGCTCGCCGACAAGCTCGACACGCTCGTCGGCTTCTGGGCGATCGGCGAGAAGCCGACGGGGTCGGGCGATCCCTATCAGCTGCGCCGCGCCGCACTCGGCATCATCCGCATTGCCCTGGAGAACGATCTGCGCCTGCCGCTCTCGCGCTATATCGCGGAGGTCTACCTGCTGCACAGCGGCCGCGACAATCAAGAGGCGGCCAGCGAATTGCGCGGACGGGTCGAGCGCATCATGGCGGAAAAGAACGTAACGAAGGACGAGGCCTTCTCGATCTTCCAGCGCAGCGACCGGCTGCAGGGCGCGGTGCGCTTCATGCAGTTTGCCCCCATCGTCGAGGACCTCATGTCGTTCTTCGCCGAGCGGCTCAAGGTGCACCTGCGCGAAAAAGGCGCGCGCCACGACCTCATCGACGCGGTGTTCTCTTTAGGCGGCCAGGACGATCTGGCACTCATCGTCAAGCGCGTCGAAGCGCTCGACGCCTTCCTCAAGACCGACGACGGCGCCAATCTTCTTGCCGGCGTCAAGCGCGCGCAGAACATCCTTTCGATCGAGGAGAAGAAGGACAAGACGAGCTACGCCGCGACCTACGAGGTCCGGTTCTTGCGCGAGAACGAGGAGGCGACGCTTGCCGCCACCATCGAGGGCGTGAAGCAGGACACCGCTGCCGCCATAAACGTGGAAAATTTCGCCGGCGCCATGCGCGCGTTGGCCGAATTGCGCGCGCCCGTGGATGCCTTCTTCGACAAGGTGACGGTCAACACCGACGATCCCGAGCTGCGCCGCAACCGCCTGCACATGCTATCGGAGATTCGCGCAGCGACGCTCACCGTCGCCGACTTCACCAAGATCGCCGGGTGAGAAACGACTGCCCCAGCACGCCCGGCCGGGTCGCGTCGGCCTTGGCGATTTGACCGAGGACGCCGATGCCGGGGACCGGCCACCACCTTTTCGTTTACGGAACGCTGATGCCGGCCGACGCGGGCGCGCTCGGAAGGGTGCAGCGCGAGCGCTTGGCGCGCGAATCCCGCGGCCTTGGGCCGGCCGTAATGGCCGGCGCGCAGCTCTTCAACCTCGGCCGCTATCCGGGTCTCGTCGAGACGGGCGATAACGGCCACATCGTGCACGGCGAGGCGCTCGAGCTTCTGAACCCTTCGCGCACGTTGCATTGGCTCGATGCCTACGAGGGAATCGGTCCCGGCGACGGCGCCAGCGAATATGCGCGCCTGGAGCGTACGGTCCGACTTGTGTGCGGGACGGAGCTCACCGCCTGGGTCTACGTCTTTCTCCAGAACGTGACGCACCGGCGCCCGATCCCGAGTGGTCGCTGGCCGTAGGCGCTGCGGAGAGAGCTGGCCGTCGAACCCCGAACGACCCTCTGCCGCTCAGGCACGGTCCCCGCTTCCGACCGGGCCGGCCAGCTCCCGCGCCAACGGTGATACACCCGCCGCCGCGCGGCCATAATTTTCAAAACGTGAATTCACTTATTATGTGCATAACCCGGCGTTTCCACTTGCGTTGCAATGCAGCGGATACACGACGCGGTGTCACGCCTGCGCGGCATCGGAAGCTTCCGTGCTGGCGCACTCATAGGCTTCGCTGGCGGTGAGCCACGTTTCTTCCGCTTGCGTCAACTGCTTGACGAGCTGCCCGCGCTCGATGCCGGCGCTCTGAGCTTTCGCCGGATCGCGTACGTAAAGCTGCGGATCGGCGAGCAGCGTATCGAGCCGCGCGATCTCGCCGGCAATAGTCTCCACGGCTTTTTCCGCCGCCTGCATCGCCTTCTTCAACGGAGCGAGGTTTGAGCGCCGGTCGGCGGCCGCGCGGCGCTGATCGGCGCGTGCACTCCGCGCCGCCTCCGTCGCCCTGCCTTGCCGGCGCGTTCCTCCGCCGCGAGCGGCAAGCAGCTCGGTGCGGTAGGCGTCCATGTCGCCGTCGTAGGACTCGACGCTGCCGCCCCGCACGACCCATAGGCGGTCGGCGCAGGCCTCGATCAAATGGCGATCGTGGCTGATGAGGATGACGGCGCCCTCGTACTCGGCGAGCGCGTGGATCAGGGACTCGCGGCTGTCGACGTCGAGATGGTTGGTCGGCTCGTCGAGGATCAGCAGGTGCGGCCCGTGAAAGGCGGCGAGCGCCAGGAGAAGCCGCGCCTTCTCGCCGCCCGACAGGTTCGCGCACTTGGTATCGGCCTTGTCGGCGCCGAACCCATAGGTTCCGAGCCGGGTGCGCCGCTGCGCTTCCGTCGCCTCCGGCATCAACTTCAGCATGTGATCGTAAGGGGTGGCCTGCGGGCTCAGCTCATCGAGCTGGTGCTGGGCGAAGTAGCCGACTTCGACGCGCTTGTGCCCGTAGACCTTGCCGGAAATCGCCTCGAGCTTGCCGGCGATGAGCTTGGCGAACGTCGACTTGCCGTTGCCGTTCTGGCCGAGCAGCGCAATGCGGTCGTCCTGGTCGATGCGAAGGTTGAGCCCCTGCAGCACCGGGCGATCCGGCGCGTAGCCGACCGCCACCCCCTCCAGCCGCAACAGCGGGCTCGCGAGCGGCTTGACCGGCTGCGGCAGATGGAACGGCACGACGCGCTGGTCCACCTGAGCTGCGATCGGCTGCATCTTGGCCAGCGCCTTGACGCGGCTTTGGGCCTGCGCGGCCTTGGTCGCCTTGGCCTTGAAGCGGTCGATGAACGCCTGGATGCGGCGGCGCTCCTCGTCCTGCTTCTTCTTGAGCTTCAATTCCAGCCGCTGCTTTGAGCGCCGCGCTTCCTCGAAGTCGTCGTAGCCGCCCGCATAGAGCGCGAGCTTGCCGCGGTCGAGGTGCAGGATCGCGGTGACGGCGCGGTTCAGCAGCTCGCGGTCGTGGCTGACGATGAGGACGGTGTGCGGATAGGTGCGCAGGTAGCTTTCGAGCCACAGCGCGCCTTCGAGATCGAGATAGTTCGTCGGCTCGTCGAGCAGCAGGATCTCGGGCTCGAGAAAAAGCACCGCGGCGAGCGCGACGCGCATGCGCCAGCCGCCCGACAGCGCGCCGCAGGGGCGCCGCTGCGTTTCCTCGTCAAAGCCGAGCCCGGCCAAGATCTGCGCGGCGCGCGCCGGCGCTGAATGCGCGTCGATGTCGGTGAGGCGCTCGTGGATCGTGGCGATGCGGTGGGGATCCTTGGTCTGCTCGGCCTCCGCCATGAGGGCGGTGCGTTCGACGTCGGCTGCGAGCACCCAGTCGATCAGGCTCTCCTCGCCGCCCGGCGCCTCCTGCGCGACGTGGCCGATGCGGGCCGAACGCGTCACCGTGATGGAGCCGTCGTCGGGGGCGAGGTCTCCGGCGATGATCTTCAGAAGCGTCGTCTTGCCGGCGCCGTTGCGCCCTACGAGGCCGACCTTGTGGCCGGTTGGGATGCCAGCCGTCGCGCCGTCGAATAGCGGTCGGCCTTCGATCCTGTAGGTGAGATCGTTGATGTGCAGCATGGCTCTTCAGGGCATAGCGGGTGGCACCGGCGGTGTCACCGGCAAGCGCGCGTCAGAATGCGATTCCGAGCCGCTTGAGGAGTGCCAGCATCGCGAAATAGCAGGCGACCGTCAGCGCACTTGCCGCCAAAAGGCTCAGGCCGAATGGCCAGCCCGCGCGCAGCATCAAGGGCAGCGCGATGAAGAGCACGAGCGATGGCAGCACGAGCCAGAAGATGCCGCCGGCGAGCTCGGCCACCTTCAAGGAGTTGCCGGTGTCGAGGTAGAGCCAGATCATCGCGAGCACGGAGGTGAGCGGGATGGAGGCCAGCACGGCGCCGGCTAGCGTGCTTCGCTTTGCCACCTCGGCAATCGCCACGACCAGCACCGCAGTGAGGGCGATCTTGAGCGCAGTCGGCAGCATAGGGGATCAGCCCGAGACCACGGGCTTCAGGGTCTCGACCAGAAGGCGCTCCTGCGCCGCCTTGTCCTGCACGGACAGGTGGGCGAGGAACCAGTCCTGCACCATCTGGCAGACGCGGGCCGGGGGCTCGCGCGACAGCGCTGTCGGATTGGAGAACGTCTTCAGGTCGTTCTCCTTCCAGCCAAGCTTCGTGAGCTGCTGGACGAGGACCTCATAGTCGGTCTTGAGCGCGCGCTGATGCGACTTCGGCGTTTTGCGGCCTTCGGCGATCGCCTCGAAGATGGCGGTAACCTGCGCCTGGACGGCCGCGCCGTCGGGAGACTGCATCAGCTCGAGCACCGCGGGCGCGGTCTCGCCCTGCGAGATGAAGCCATAGCAGGCGCCGATGCCCCGCTCGCTCAAGCTTTTCAGGTTGTCGAGAAACGCATTGGCCACGAGCTTGAGCTTCTCGGTGCTCGCCGCCAGGGCTTCGTCAGCGTGCTTGCGCCGCAGCTCGACGAGGGCCTGGGCCAGATGCTTGGTGATTGCCAGTTGCGGCTGGTTCTCCGCCGAAAGCTTCCCGGCTTCCTTCAGCTGCTCGCTGTACCAGTCCGGGAACTCGCGCTTGACCACGGTCCACATCGGTGTCCGCTGGAACTGCGCGTCGAGCGCTTGTGCGCTTTTCTCGACCGTCTCGCTCGACACAGGCGCTATGGGGGGTGCTTCGGCTGCGGTCTGCACCTGCTCCGACGTCGATGCGGACGGCGGAGCTAGCGTCGCGATGCCGGACGACGGCGCGACCGGCGATGCGCCGGTGGACGAAAGGGGCTCTCTCGTAGGATCAGGAGCATCGGCCGCGGCGACCTCGCTCTTGTTCCCGTTGAGCAGGCCGGCATGCCAAACGTAGAAGCCGCCCCCTGCCAGGAGCACCACCCCAAGCACGGAGGCACCGATAATCTTCGCCATGCGTGAGGGCCCGCCGTCGCCCCCTTGCGCGACGCGGATGCGGCTCGGCTCGAAAGAGCGCTCCGGGGCGTAGGTGTTCGAGCGTAGCGCTCCGGTCGGCCGCGTCATGGGGACCTGGGCAGATGGTCGCGGGGCCTCGGCCGCCTGGAACGGGAACACCGCCGGGGCCGGGCGCCAGTCGGCGAAGCCGGGACGCCAAATCAGGTCGGTCGGCCGCAGGTGTCCCTGCCCCACAAAGGTGCGCATCTCGACATCCGACAGCGGCCCGTGCTGTTTGCCGTCCCGGGCGATGTACCATTGGATGTCAAGCTGCTGGCCGGTCATAAAACTCTCATGTCGTTTCGGGGGCGCCCGCAGTTCTGCGTGCCCGCGCCGTGCCTACGCTGACCTGCTGGCGTGGCGTCAATGTGGTTCTTGACCCCTGCCACGTCAATCGTCTTTGTATGCCAGGGTGTTATAGTCCACGGCCGCCTTCGGTCTGGCGCCTTGCTGCGGAAGCTACCCCCCGCTATAACCCGGCGCAATCCATACACAAATCAACCATTAGAAAGACCAGACGATGGCTATCGAGCGGACGCTTTCCATTATCAAACCCGACGCTACGGCCCGCAACATCACGGGCAGCATTAACGCTGCCATCGAAAAGGCGGGCCTGCGCATCGTCGCGCAGAAGCGGGTGCGCTGGACGCTTGTGCAGGCGCAGCAATTCTATGCCGAGCACAAGGAGCGCCCCTTCTATGCCGAGCTGTGCGCCTTCATGTCGTCGGGCCCGGTCGTCGTCCAGGTGCTCGAGGGCGCGGGTGCTGTCGCCAAATACCGCAAGGTGATGGGCGCCACCGATCCCGTGGAGGCCAAGAAGGGCACGATCCGCAAGCGCTTTGCCCGCTCCAAGCCCGAAAACTCCGTTCACGGCTCCGACAGCCTCGCCTCGGCCGCCCGCGAGATAGCATTGAATTTTAATCCAGACGAGATTGTGGGATGACTCGTCTGGTACTCCTGCCGCGGTTTTCCCGGAAGTCGTAATGGCAAGCGTCCGCTTCTACGTCGCCACCAGCCTCGACGGCTTCATTGCCGACGGGGAGGGGAGCGTAGATTGGCTGGCGCCCTACGACGCGCGCCTCTACGGCTACGACAAGTACTTCGCCGAGATCGGCGCCCTCATCATGGGGCGGCGAACCTTCGAGCTCATCAGCGCGACCGGCGAGGAGTGGCCCTACCGGGCAAAGCCCGTCTTCGTCCTGACCTCGCAGCCGCTCGGGAAGGTGCCCCCCAGCGTGGCCTTGGCCGCCCGCGGCATGTGGGAGGCGCTGCAGCAGGCGCGCAAGGCAACGCCGCGGGATATCTGGATTGTCGGCGGCGCCGTCACCATGCAGTCGGCGCTCGATGATGGGCTCGTCGATGTGATGGAGATCTTCCTCGTGCCGGTTCTGCTCGGCACCGGCTTGAGCCTGCTCAACGATCTCGGCCGCCGCCATACACTGGTGTTTGACGGCATCGAGGCGTTCCCCGATGGCGTCGTCAAGCTCAGGTACCTGGTGCCCAAGCGCGACCAGCCCGGCGCGCGCATCTAGCCGGCACGCCGCTATTGCGGCAGTTTGGGAAATAGCTCGTTGGGCGCGCCATGGTCCTGCGCCCAGGTCACCCATGGCACGTCGGTGGCGCAAATTACCTGCTCGCGCACCTGCCAGATCGTCGCCATCTTTCTCCAGCAGTGCGTCGACCTCGCCTTCGCACATGTCCTCCGCGGCCGCCTCGCGGTAGTTCGAGACCGTCCAGTCGACGGGCCGGCCGTCGGACTGCTGCGGCCTCGCGATGAGGAAGGCCCAGCCGCCGCACACCGTAAACGTCCGCGTAACGAACACGACCGGCTGCTTTAGCTCCGTCTCGACGGGTCCGCGCAGTGCATCCATGATCGCTTTGCGCTCGGGGCTGCCGGCCGCCGGCGTATGGGGACACTCCTGCGCGGCCGCCGTTTCCCCCCAGGCCGACAGCAACAGGACAGGCAGAAGCATGGCGCGCAACGCGGCGGCTGCGGTGCGGCGGTCGAGGTCGGTGCGCATGTGGAGCTCCCAGGGTTTGTCGGCGGACTGGCTCGATTGACCTCGATCATAGCCCGCAACCCGCGCGCAGCCAGGCTTTGCGGCGCACGCCTCTGAGGATCGGCGGCGGCAGGGACTGGCAGCAGTCGGTGATGTGGTAGACGGAGCAGGGCGCCTAGCTCAGCTCGCGAATTTTGAAATTGAGCCCGCCCTTGGGCGTCAGCGTCACGGTCGCGTTGATGGGGGCGGGGTCGGTGCCCACGTACTCGGGCCGGAACCGGCGCAGCAGCAGCGACAGGGCGAGCGTGTTCTCCACCTGGCTCATGGCGCCGCCGATGCAGGAGCGTTTTCCCCCGCCGAACGGCAGGTAGGAGTACTTCACCTGCTTTTTCGCCGCGCCCGCCATCCAGCGCTCGGGGCGGAACGCCTCCGGCTCCTCCCAGAACTTCGGGTTGTGATGCGCGCCGTAGGCGAACAGCACGACGCGGTCGCCGGGGTGGATCTCCTTGCCGCCGATCTCGTCGGCTTCCGAGGCGACGCGAATGAGGCCCCAGATCGGCGGATAGAGCCGCATGGTCTCCTGGATCACGGCGCGCGTGTAGGCGAGCGAGGAATAATCGGCGGCGGTGGGCTCGCGATCGCCGTAGACCTGCTCGCCCTCCTTGCGGATGCGCTCGGCGGCTTCCGGGTGGCGCGAGGTCTCATACAGCGCCCAGGCGAGCGTCAACGCGGTCGTCTCGGTGCCGGCCCAAAGATACTGTTTTAATTCATCGATCGCCTGCTGCTGGTCGAACTCGGGCACGGACGGATCGGCGACGACGGCCTCGATCATCTTCAACAGCGTGCGCTCGCGGTCCTCGCGCGGGTCGGCGGCGAGGACGGCCGGCGGCACGCTCGCCCAAACCTCCATGGCCTTGGCCGCGTCCTGCTCGGTCATCTCGAACACTTCGCCCGACTGCTTCTTGAGGCGGATCTCCTTGTGGTTCATGACGTCCGTGTAGGTCTTCACGCACTTGAACACGACGTGCGGGTTGAACGGCATGTCGCGGTCAAACAGCGCCTTGCAGATCATGTCGGCGGCGAGCGTCCACGTCTGCTCGACCATCTCGATCGTCTCGCCCGACTTCGCGAGGTCGGCCCAGATATCCATCTTGGTGCGGATCGCAGCGAGGAAGTAGGGAATGTACTCGGCGAACATGTCGGGATGGAACGCCGGCTGTTGCGGCATGCGGATCTTCTGCCACAGCGCGCCGTCGTTGGTGATCATCGACTTGCCGAAGATCGGCTTCAGGCCGTCGAAATACTTGATGTAGGAATCGGCCTTGGTGACGAGCACGTGCTTGAAATGCTCGGGCTCGGTCAGCAGCACGATGCGCTGGTTGGCGAGGTTGATGGGGATGACCGCGCCATAGCGCTCCGCCATCTGCATTAAGATGAGCAGCGGATTGTCGAGCCCGACCTTCAGAAGAGGCGTGAGCTTGAACCAGATGGAACTCTCGTCGCCCAGGCCCTGGGTGTGCGCAGGCGCCTCGGCGATCGCGGGCTGCTTTGCCGTCGCGGTCATGACGTCGTCTCCCGGCGAGAAGGTCGTTCCAAAAATGCCCCTTGAACGCACTTCTTATGCCAACTCCAGCCAACGGGATGTAAACCTGGAACAGGCAGCAGGTATCAAATGCTCGCTAGCGCGCCTGCGTTCGCTCCCCTGCAAGCGGTTCGAATGAGTACCCCCGCCGGGAGCAAGTGTCCATGCGACCACGCGTTTCCGCGCCAATATGGCGCTTCCCCGCTTGATTTGGATCATCCCGCAGCCTCAGCCGAGCGGCGGCCAAAACAAAGCTTTGTCTTGGTTAACGGGGACTTGCGGTCCAAGGACATTCTCCCCGGCGATCCGCACCTGGTTGGCCGCAATCAGCGCCAAGGCATGGGGATAGAGCTTGTGCTCGGCTTGAAGCACGCGCCGAGCCAGGCTCTCAGGTGTGTCACCCGCCTGCACCGGCACCGCCGCCTGGGCGATGATGGGCCCGTCGTCCATGTCGGGACGCACCAGGTGAACGCTGCAGCCCGTGATCTTCACGCCGGCGGCGAGCGCGCGCTCGTGCGTGTTGAGGCCTTTGAAGGCCGGCAGCAGGGAGGGATGGATGTTGATCAACCGGTCCTGCCAGCGCGTGACGAAGGCGGGTGTCAGCAGCCGCATGAAGCCGGCGCAGGCTATGAGATCGACGTTGAACGACTTGAGCTCGGCGTCGAGCGCCGCCTCGAACGCCTCGCGGCTCTCGAAGGTCGTGTGGTCGACGGCGATCGCCGGCACGCCTGCGGCTTGCGCAATCGCGAGGCCCGCAGCGTCCGGCCGGTTGGAGACGACGCAGGCGATCGTGGCGGGGTAGCCTGGCGCGCGCGCCGCTTCGATCAGCGCGCTCATGTTGGAGCCGCGGCCCGAGATCAGAATGCCGACGCGTTTTTTGTCCGCCATGCCGGGTCCATAGCATGGCGTGACGGCGGAGTGCACCGGGCATCAGGGCCTCCCCCCTGGTGCCTGCGCCCCACAACGGCGCCGCCCGGCGTGATCAGCCTTGGCCGAGGACGAGTTGCTGGAAGGCCCACAGCGCCACCATCGCGAGCGTGACCACAATCCCCACAGTGCTACCGGAGGTCTTCTCGACGGCGTCGGGAATGAGCTCCGAGAACACCATCCAGATCATGGCGCCGGCCGCGATCCCGAGCCCCACCGCCAGGAGCGGCGTAAACGCCAGCACGAACAGGAACGCCGGCACCGCCATCAGCGGCTGCGGCAGACTGGTGAAGATGCTCCACAGAGACGCCTTCCAGACGGAGGTGCCGCGCGGGATCAGCACCAGACAGATGGCGAGGCCCTCGGGGATGTTGTGGATCGCGATCGCGGTCGTGATGAAGACGCCGAGCTCGGGCGTGCCCGCGAAGGACACGCCGACGCCGACCCCCTCCGCGAACGAATGCGCCGTCATGACGCCAAGGATCAGCAGCGCCTTGGCGGCGCCGTCGCCGCGCAGGTCGGCGACCTCGACCGGGCCGCGCCGGCGGATGAGCCGATTGCTGACGACGATTGCGGCAAGTCCGATCAGGATTCCGGCGAGCACGCGGCCGGGCGCGAGCTTGGTGCCTTCCGAGATGAGGGTGTGGCTTGCCCCGAGCATCAGTCCGGCCGCCGCCGCGTTGGCGGCGCCCAGCCACCATCCGCTGATGTTGCGCACGAACAGGAACGGCACAGCCCCGAGCCCCGTCGCCACCGCCGTGATCATGGCGGCGAGGAAGACATAGACGATGCCAACCTCCATGCTGTCCCCGTCGGCGGTCAGATCCCGATGGCGCCGTAGGCCTCGGCGCAGCGGCTGATGGCGATGGAATAAGCGGCTGTTCGCAGATCCGTAATCCCCGAATTGCCGTTCCAGATGGCGCTGATCTGTCCGTAAGCCTGGCGCATGATGTCGTCGAGCCCGGAACGGACGAGATCGATCTCGCGTGCGCCCATGAGGAACGCGTTTGCCGTCTCCAGGGGGAATTTGGCGCCGGTCATGGTTTCGAGCGAGCGCGCCAGGATCTGGTGGCTCGCCTCGTGATGGCGCCGTTCCATCAGCCCGAAGGGAATGTGGGTGAGGTTGCGCACCCATTCGAAGTAGCTGACCACCACGCCGCCGGCGTTGACGTAGAGGTCGGGCAGCACGACGATCCCGCGATCGCGCAAAATCGTGTCGGCCTCGAAAGATGTCGGGCCGTTGGCGGCCTCGACGACCAGCTTCGCGCTGATCTGCGCCGCGTTGCCGGCATGGATCACCCGTTCCAAGGCGGCGGGAATGAGGATATCGCACTCGCGCACGAGGGCCGCGCCGCCATCCGCAATGAACTCCGCATCGCTAAACCCTTTGACGCCGCCCGTCTTTATCAGGTGCTGCTTCAGCGCCTCGATCGGCAGCCCGGCGTCGGACCACACCGCGCCGTCCCGCTCGATCACGCCGACGATGCGGCAGCCGTCCTCCTCGCTCAAAAATTTCGCGGCGTGATAGCCGACGTTGCCGAGGCCCTGGACGATGACGCGTTTTCCCACCAACGACGGAGTGAGCCCGGCCCGCGCCAGATCGTTCTCGTGGCGGAAGAGCTCACGCACGGAAAACTGCACGCCGCGCCCCGTGGCCTCGATACGCCCTTCGATGCCGCCCATGGCCAGCGGCTTGCCCGTCACGCACGCGAGCGCATTGATGTCGTTGGGCGACCAGCGTTTGTACTCATCCGCCATCCACACCATGACCGTCTCGTTGGTTCCCATGTCGGGGGCGGGAACATTCTGGCCGGGGCCGAGGAAGTTGTGCCGCGCCAGCTCCTGCGTGAAGCGCCGCGTGATGCGCTCGAGCTCGGGCCGCTCCCACTGCAAGGGATCGATGCGCAGCGCCCCCTTGGCGCCACCGAAGGGGAGCCCCATCAGCGCGCACTTGTAGGTCATGAGGGCGGCGAGCGCCTCGACCTCCTCCTGGTCGGCATGCGGCGAATAGCGGATGCCGCCTTTGGCGGGCGTGAAGTGCGAGCTGTGCAGCGCCCGCCAGCCGATGAACGTCTCCATGCGCCCGCGCAGGCGCACGCCGAAGCGCGTCACGTAGGTGGCGTTGCAGACGCGGATCTTCTCCGCGAGCCCGTCCTGCATGGGCACGAAGCGCGCCGCTGAATCGAACTGACGGTTGACGTCATCGAGGAAGGATTGTCCGGCCATCGTGCACTCACCGTTTTGACGAACGACCAAGAGTTAAAAACGTGGGCGATGGTTGCGACCGGACTGCGATCCGGTTCAGGGGCAGGGCCTCACCTTGCGTAGTCCAGGGCGCCAGTATAGTCGACCGCCCAGGCCGCGCCCTTGCCCTTGGCATCGCTTCTGATCCCGCCCGCGGCCGTGATCTCCCCGATCACGTTCGGCGTTTCGCCCGCCTCGCGCAGCGCCGCCAGCACGGCGTCCGCTTGCGCTTTCGCAGCCACCACGACCATGCCGATGCCGCAGTTGAACGTTTTCAGCATCTCGGCGTCATCGAGCCGCCCCGCGCGCGCAAGCCAGCCGAACACCGGCGGTACGGTGATCGCGGGCAGATCGATGCGCGCGGCAACGGTGTCGGGCAAGACGCGCGGCACGTTTTCCGAAAGGCCGCCGCCGGTGATGTGCGCGAGCGCCTTGATCGCGCCCTTCGGCGCGCCGGATTTGAGCACCTTGAGCAGCGGCTTGACGTAAATGCGCGTCGGCGCGAGCAGCGCTTCGGCGAGCGGCAGTGCCGGTGCGAACGGGGCGGGCGCATCCCACGCCAGGCCAGCCTCGGCGACAAGGCGGCGCACCAGCGAATAGCCGTTCGAGTGAACGCCCGAGGAGGAAAGCCCGATCAGGACGTCGCCCACCGCGACGTCGCCGCGCGGCAGGATTTCGCCGCGCTCCACCGCGCCGACGGCAAAACCCGCAAGATCGTAGTCCTTCAGCGCGTACATCCCCGGCATCTCGGCGGTCTCGCCCCCGATAAGGGCGCAGCCCGCCTCGCTGCAGCCGTCGGCGATGCCGGAGACGACGGACCGCGCGGTGTCCACGTCGAGTGCTCCGCACGCGAAATAGTCGAGGAAGAACAGCGGCTCGGCGCCCTGCACGATAAGATCGTTGACGCACATGGCGACGAGATCGATGCCGATCGTGCCGTGCCGCCCCGTCTCGATGGCGATCTTGAGCTTCGTTCCGACGCCGTCGGTCGCGGCCACGAGGATGGGATCGCGGTAGCCGGCGCTCTTCAGATCGAAGAGCGCGCCAAAGCCGCCTAGGTCCGCGTCCGCACCCGGCCGCCGCGTCGCCCTCGCGAGCGGCTTGATCGCGGCAACGAGCCGGTTGCCGGCATCGATATCGACGCCGGCGTCGCGGTAGGTGACGGCCGTATTGCGTTCCGGTCCCGGCTCTGTCATTTCAGGTGAGAACCCAACTTTCGCCCCATTGCCTGCCGGAGATGCGAGCGTCCTAGCAGCTTCGCCGCGCGAGGGGCAACCCGGGCGCGATTCTACGCTAAAGAACAAGTCTTGAGCAGGAGGGATGAGCCGCGTGCGGGCCGAGTTGATGCGATTTCCCTTTAAAGCCGTCATCCTGGCCGGCGCGGTTCTGGCCGGCGCCCCGCTGGCGGCAGCGTCTCCCGATGAGGTCTACACGGTCGGCAACTATCCTGTTGATGCCCAGGCCGCCAATGCCGTCGCCGCCAAGGATAAGGCTTTGGCTGACGGGCAGGAGGCGGCGTTCCACTCGCTGCTGAAGCGCGTTGTGCCGGTGACCGACTTCGACCGGCTGAAGCGGCTGTCGTCCCTGAAATCGTCCGACTTCTTCGAAGGCGTCTCCGTGCGCTCGGAGCGCAACTCGTCGACCCGCTACATCGCGAGCCTCGACTTCTCCTTCCGCGCCAACTCGGTGCGCGCCGTCCTGCGCCAGGAGGGCATCCCCTTCGTGGAGGAGCAGGCGCGCGAGATCATCGTCATTCCGGTCGTGCGCGACGCGCAAGGGGCAATCGATACCGGTGCGGCCGCGCGCGCGTGGACGGAAACCTGGAAGAGCCTCGACCTCGAGCACACGCTGACGCCGATCGATATGCAGAGCTACAAGCCGCAAATTCATGCCGACACCTTGAAGATGCTGATCGAAGGCCGCGGCAGCGCGGAGCGCATCTTCGCCGACGAATACGGCAAGCCTTACGTGGTCGTCGCCATCGCGGAGCCGGACGCGGCCACGCAGCGCCTCAACGTGACGCTCGCCGGCATCGACGCGGTCGGGCCGCTGCATTTGCGGCGCAGCTATCGCGTGTACGACGGTGATACCCGCTATGCGATGGAGTTCGCGGCCGTCGTCGGGCAGGGCGTGCTCGAAGGCCGTTGGAAGGCGATCAAGTCCGGAACGGGTGGTGCCGGGCGCGGCACGCCGGTCGCCATGCAAGCCCGCTACGCCGGTTTTGCAGAGTGGCGGGAGATGCGCCGCCAGCTTCTGGGGCTGCCGGGCGTGGAGGATTTGAGAATCGAGGCCGAATCGGCACAGAGCGCCAACCTGTCGCTGCGCTTTCCCGGCGGGCCTGCGCAACTCGCCTCTGCCCTCAATCGCCTTGGCCTCGCGCTCGAGAGCGCCGAGGGCGGCCTGATCCTCCGCTCCAGCAACTGAGCCCCTGGTGTGCCGGGCCGTTGGTGCCGGGGCCGTTAACGCCCGAGGCGGGTCCGGGGCTGCCAGACGCCCCTCGTGCAGGTAACATTCAGCAGGGCCGGATGCGAATTGCTAGGACGGTTCCCATACGTCACGGATAAAGGTACGTGGAACGCGCTTTGAACCTTATTCCAAACGTCATCACGCTGGGCAGGGTGATCCTCGTGCCGCTCGTGTTCTGGCTGCTCGTCACGGGGCAGACGCAGGCCGCCTTCTTCGCGTTCATCGTTGCGGGCATCTCCGATGCCATCGACGGCTGGCTCGCAAAATCGTTCGGATGGGCGACCGAGCTTGGTGCCTACCTCGACCCGCTCGCCGACAAACTGTTGATCGTCAGTATTTTTCTGGCGCTCGGCGTCGACGGCAAGTTGCCGCTGTGGCTCGTCATCGCCGTCGTCTCGCGCGACATTCTGATCGTGGTTGCCGTCGTGCTGTCGTGGCTGTTGAGCAATCCCGTGCGCATCCACCCCTTGGTCGTCAGCAAGGCCAATACGGTGGCGCAGATTGTGCTGGCGGGCACGGTGCTCGCGGATGAAGGCTTCGGGCTCGGGCTCGGCTCGGTGCGTTTGGTGCTGGTCTGGGTCACCGGTGCGCTGACGTTCGCATCGCTTGCTGCCTATTTGCGCAGTTGGCTGCTACACATGTCCGGCTATGACTCGGGCTGAGGGCTGCGGGCCGTCTGCCAATTTGGAGGGGAGGCTCAGGCAATGCGTATCGGGCGACAGCTGCCATTCTGGCTCTCAGCCGCTGTCCTGCTGGTGCTGGTGATCGGCATCCTGCGGCCGATCCTGCTCCCCTTCGTCGCCGGGCTGGTGATCGCCTACTTCCTCAATCCCGCCGCCGACCGGCTGACCCGCTGGGGGGTGCCGCGCTGGCTCGCCTCCGTCATCATCGTGGCCGTCTTCGTGTGCATCATCGTTGCAGCGCTCGTGTTCCTGGTGCCGTTGCTCTTGAGCCAGGCGCAGGAGTTCGCAGTGGCGCTGCCTGAGGAGCTGACCCGCCTCAGGGCGCTGCTCGAGAACTGGGCGCGCGTGCGCCTCGGCAGCCATTATCCGGATTTCCAAGCCGGGCTCAATCGCGGATCGCAGGCTCTGTCCGACAACTGGGCGAGCGTATTCGGCGCGCTGGCCGGCTCGTTGTGGAGCCAGGGGTTGGCGCTCTTCAATTTTCTCTCGCTCATGCTTGTGACCCCGCTCGTCGTCTTCTACGTGCTGATCGACTGGTACCCGATGCTCGCAAAGATCAATTCCTGGCTGCCGCGCGACCACGCCCAAACGATCCGGCGGCTCGCCGGCGACATCAACGCCGCGGTCTCCGCCTTCATTCGCGGCCAGGGCACGGTGTGCCTCGTGCTCGCCGTATATTATGCGTTGAGCCTGAGCGCGGCCGGGTTGCGCTACGGGCTTCTCGTCGGGCTCGGCACCGGCCTGTTGAGCTTCGTTCCCTTCGTCGGCTGGGCGCTGGGCCTCATCACCGCCACCACCATCGCCACGGTGCAGTTCTGGCCCGAGTACCTGCCGATCCTCACCGTTGTCGGCATCTTCGCAGGCGCCCAGGTTCTCGACGCCGGATTCCTGAGCCCCAAGATCGTCGGCTCCAAGATCGGACTGCATCCTGTCTGGCTCATCTTCTCGCTATTCGTCTTCAGCTACCTGTTCGGGTTCGTCGGAGTGCTCGTCGCGGTGCCGATCGCGGCTGCGATCGGCGTGCTCGTGCGCTTCGCGGTGAAGGCCTATCTCGCGAGCGGCGTCTACCAGGGCGAGGACGCCGCGGTTGCGGCGCCGTCCCCCCAGAGGCAGCTCGCTCCATGACCGCCGCGCCGCGCCAGCTCGTCCTCGATCTCGCGCACCGCCAAGCGTTGGGCGCTGAGGATTTCCTGGTGAGCAGCTCCAACGGGGCCGCCGTCGAGCTCATTGATCGCTGGCCCGACTGGCCGCACCCTGCGTGCGTCGTCGTCGGCCCGGAAGGTGCGGGCAAGAGCCATCTGGCAAACGTGTGGCGGCTGCGCTCTTCCGCCAGCCTCGCTGGCGCGCGCCATCTGACAGACGCTGCCGTTGCCGCCGTTGCCGATCGCAGCGCCATCGTTGTGGAGGATCTCGACCGCGGCATCGGCGACGAGAGAGCGCTTTTTCATCTGTTCAATCGCGCGCGCGAGAACACGCTGTCGGTGCTGCTCACCTCGCGCAAGGCGCCGGGCGATCTGGAGATCGGCGTGCCCGACCTGCGCTCGCGCCTCAGGGCTCTGCCGGTCGTGGAGCTGTACGCTCCCGACGAGGCGCTGCTCAAGGCGGTGCTCGTGAAACAGTTTTGCGATCGCCAGCTCAACATCGACCCGGCGGTGATCGACTACCTCGCGCTGCGCATGGAGCGGTCGATGGAGGCCGCGAGCCGCGTCGTCGCCGCCATCGACGCTCTGGCGCTGGCCACCCACCGCAAAGTCACGCGCCCCCTGGCGGCGGAGGCCCTGGCCAGCCTGGGTGAGGCCGGAGAGTGACGAAAACCTAAGATCCGCGGCGTATGTCATTAAGGTGTCGTACTTCGACCTCTGATTGCCAGGGCAGCGGAGGCGAGGAGAGTTGAGATGGCGAGCGCAAGAAACAAAGTACGCGAGAAGGTGGCGGCCCCGGCGGAGGAGCGCGCGCCCGTGCCGGAGGGCCCGGATCGGTTCTACAACCGGGAGCTCTCCTGGCTGCAGTTCAATCGGCGCGTGCTCGAGGAGGCTCAGAACGAGAGCCATCCTCTGCTCGAGCGCCTGCGCTTCCTGTCGATCTCGGCTTCGAACCTCGACGAGTTCTACATGGTGCGTGTCGCGGGCATCTACGGCCAGGTGCAGGCCGGCGTGCAGACGCTGTCCCAGGACGGCCTGACGCCCACCTTGCAGTTGCGCGCGATCAACCGCTTCGCCGCGGGCCTCGTCGCCGACAAGCAGGCGTGCTGGCGCGACATCAAGGCGAAAATGGCCACGGCGGGTATCGCGATCGTGGAGCCGACCGACTTGCGGGCCGCAGAGCGCAGTTGGCTGCAGCGCCTGTTCATGACGCACGTCTTTCCCATTCTCACGCCGATCGCCGTCGACCCGGCGCATCCCTTCCCGTTCATTCTCAACAAGGGCCTCACCACCGCGGTCGAGATGTTTCGCGCCGGCGATGGCAAGTCCATGAACGGATTGATCCCCATCCCCGCTCAGCTCGAGCGTTTCATTCGTCTCGGCGGACCGGACGCGGAGCCGTCAGAGTTGCGCTACATCCGTCTCGAGACGATGATCGGTATGTTTCTCGACGAGCTCTTCCCCGGATTCCAGATCAAGAGCCAGGGTGCCTTCCGCGTGCTGCGCGACAGCGACATCGAGGTGCAGGAGGAGGCCGAGGATCTCGTGCGCTCGTTCGAGAGCGCGCTCAAGCGGCGCCGCCGCGGACACGTGATCCGCCTCGAGCTCGACGCCGCGATGCCGAACCGGCTCAAGAAGTTCGTGGTGGAGGAACTCGAGGTCGGCGAGGACGCCGTCTTCGTCAAGGAGGGCCTGCTCGCGCTCGCCGACACGGCCCAGCTCATCGTCGCCGACCGTCCCGACCTCTTGTTCAAGCCGTTCAACGGCCGCTTTCCCGAGCGCATCCGCGAGTTCAACAGCGATTGCTTCGCGGCCGTGCGCAAGAAGGACATCCTCGTCCATCATCCCTACGAGTCCTTCGATGTCGTGGTGCAGTACCTGCGCCAGGCCGTCGCCGACCCCAACGTCATGGCGATCAAGTGGACGCTCTATCGCACCTCGCGCGACAGCCCCATCGTGCAGGCATTGAAGGAGGCTGTGGAGGCGGGCAAGTCGGTCACCGCGGTGGTCGAGTTGAAGGCCCGCTTCGACGAGGCGGCCAACATCCGCTGGGCGCGCGATCTGGAAAGTGCCGGCGTCCACGTCGTCTACGGCTTCATCGAGCTCAAGACGCACGCCAAGCTCGGCATCATCGTGCGCCGCGAAGGCACCGACCTGACGAGCTATTGCCACATCGGCACCGGCAACTACCACGCGCAGACGGCGCGCGTTTACACCGATCTTTCGCTGTTCACCACCGACCCGGCGATCGCGCGCGACGTCACCCGCATCCTCAACTTCGTCACCGGCTACGGCGAGCCCGCCGAGCTCGAGGTGATGGCAGCGAGCCCCAATGGCATCCGCGAGCAAATCATCGCACATATCCGCGAAGAGATTGAGCACGCGAAGGCCGGTCGCCCCGCGTCGATTTGGATGAAGATGAACGCACTCGTCGACAGCCAGATCATCACCTCCCTCTACGAGGCGAGCAACGCCGGCGTGCATATCGATCTGGTGGTGCGTGGCGTGTGCTGCCTGCGCCCGGAGGTTCCGGGCCTTTCCGACAACATACACGTCAAGAGCATCGTCGGGCGCTTCCTCGAGCACGCGCGCATATATTGTTTCGGGCGCGGAGAGTCGTTGCCCTCGCCGAAGGCGGCCGTCTACATCAGCTCGGCCGACATGATGCCGCGCAATCTCGATCGGCGCGTCGAAGCCATGGTTCCCATTCTCAACCCTACCGTGCACGAGCAGGTGCTCGACCAGATCATGGTCGCGAACCTCAAAGACAACCAGCAAAGCTGGCGGATAAGGTCTGATGGCTCTTCGGAGCGGATCAGGCCGGAAAAAGGGGAGGAAGCCTTCAACGCCCACCAGTATTTCCTCACAAACCCGAGCCTTTCGGGTAGAGGGCAGGCGTTGAAGGAGAATTTCCCACCCCGGTTCAGCCCGCTTGCGAAAGACTGACCAGAGGCGCGTTTTGACGAGCATGGAGCGGCTGTTCGGCGAGCGGCGCCGGTTGGGGGAGCTTGAACCGCTCGGCGTAATCGATATCGGCTCCAACTCCGTGCGTCTCGTCGTCTACGAGGGCGCCGTCAGGGCGCCGACGCCGCTGTTCAATGAAAAGGTGCTCTGCGGGCTCGGCCGCTCCATCGCCTCGACCGGGCGGCTCGGCGCCGAAAGCGTCCAGCGCACGCTCGCAGCGCTAGCCCGCTTCCGCGCCATCGCCCGCATTCTCGAGGTCAAGAACCTGCGCGCCATCGCGACGGCTGCCGTGCGCGACGCCGCCGACGGGTCCGAGTTCATCGCGCGCGCCGAGAAAGCGTGCGGCACCAAGATCGAGGTGCTGTCGGGCGAGAAGGAGGCTCGCCTCGTCGCGCAAGGCATCATGATGGGCTTCATCGACGCCGACGGGATCGCCGGCGATCTCGGCGGCGGCAGCCTGGAGCTCGTGGAGCTCGCCGAGGACAAGCTGCAGGAGGCAGTCACGCTTCCCGTGGGCGGCTTGCGGCTCATCGATGCCAGCGGCGCCAAGCTCGAGAAGGCGCTGCCCCTGGTCGACGAGGCGATGGCCAACGTCACATGGCTCGGCGACGGCAGGGGACGGCCGTTCTACGCGGTCGGCGGCAGTTGGCGCGCGCTCGCCCACCTGCACATGGAGCAGACCAACTATCCGCTGCGGGTGACGCACGGCTATACGATCCCCACCGCCGAGGCGATCGCCTTCTGCGAGTTCGTGCGCAAGACCAAGAAGCTTTCGGGCCTGATGGGAATCGAGGAGCTCACCAAGGCGCGGCGCGAGGTGCTGCCCTACGGCGCCCTCGTACTGGAGCAGCTGCTCAAACTGGTGGACCCGCGCGAGGTCGTTTTCTCCACGTTCGGTATTCGCGAAGGCCTGCTGTTCTCGCTCCTGCCCGCGCACGAGCGGCGCAAGGACCCGCTGCTGAGTTTCTGCGCGGAGTACGCAGCCTTGCGCTCGCGCTCTGTCGAGCACGCCTGGGAGCTGTGCAAGTGGACCGACGTGATCTTCCAGCCGCCGGGGCCGAAGGAAACCCCCGAGGAGCGCCGCTTGCGCTACGCGGCCTGCCTCATCTCCGACATCGGCTGGCGCTCCCACCCCGACTACCGCGGCGAGCAGAGCCTCAACCTGCTGGCGCATGCCGCGCTCGCCGGCATCGATCACTCGGGGCGCATCTTTCTCGCGCTGTCGATCTACTACCGTCACGCAGGCGCCGGCCAGAGCAAGGGCGAGGATCTGTCGGAGCGCTTGAAAGCCACCCTCTCCAAGCGCCTGCAAAAGCGCGCCCGCACCGTCGGCGCCGCCGTCCGGGTCGCGCACATGCTTTCCATAGGGGTCGCCGGCGTCATCGACGAGACCCCTTTGAGCTACGACGGCGACAAGCTCGTCCTTACGATTCCAAAGGCCTACGCCGCGATGGACGGCGAGCGGCTGCGCCGGCGCTTCGCGGTGCTGGCCGAGCTTTTGGAGCGCCTGCCGGAAATACGGCTCGGGCGCTGAGGACAGCCCTTGTTCCCGGCTCCAGGCCGCCACAATTTCTGCTAAGTTAGACAGACTGTCCCAACGACCAGGATCCTTCAGCCATGGCCGACGACCCTTACGCGATCCTCGGCGTGCCGAAGGGAGCCTCCGAGGAGGAAATCCGCCGGGCATTCCGCAAGCTCGCCAAGGAGCTGCATCCCGACCTCAACCCCGCGAACGGCGCCGCGACCGTGGACCGCTTCAAGATGGTCTCCTCCGCCTACGAGATCGTCGGCGACCCGGAGAAGCGCAAAGCCTTCGACCGCGGCGAGATCGACGCGCGCGGCGATCCGCGCCGCGACGCCTTCCGGCGCTATCCGCGCGGTGCGAGAGCCGGCGCCGGAGCCGGCAGCGAGGATTTCGGCTTCAGCGACATCTTCTCCGACATGTTCTCCGGCGCGCGTGCCAACGCGCACGGCTTTGCCGTCAAGGGCCACGACGTCCGCTACACGCTCGATGCCGACTTCCTCGAGGCGGCGCAGGGCGCCACCAAGCGCGTCACGCTTCCCGGCGGCGGCCCGCTCGATCTCAACGTGCCGGCGGGCGTCGCCGACGGCCAGGTTTTGCGCCTCAAGGGCAAGGGCGCGCGCGGTTTCGGCGGCGGGGAGCCGGGCGATGCGCTCGTCGAGATCCGGGTGCGGGGGCATGCGCACTTCAAGCGCGAGGGCGACGACATCCTGGCGGACGTTCCGATCACCCTCGATGAGGCGGTGCTGGGCGCCAAGGTCGAGGTGTCGACCATCACGGGCCGGGTGCAGCTCACCATTCCCAAGGGAACGAGCTCCGGCCGCGTGTTCCGCCTGAAGGGCCGGGGCATCAAGAGTGCCGGCGCGAAAGAGGCGGGCGACCAGCTCGTCACGATACGCATCGTGCTGCCCGAGACGATCGACGACAGCCTTGCCTATTTCTTCTCCGAGTGGCGCCAGAAGAACAGCTACGACCCCGGCCGCAAGTAGGCGACCGCTACCGTCTCACTTCGGCGGTGCCGGGATCGCCACGACCTCACCCTTGTCGAGCGTCAGCGCGATCTCGCCGCGCTTCAAGCGCAGGGCGTCCTCGCCGAACAGGCGTCGCCGCCAGCCCTTGAGAACGGGGATGTCGGGCTCCTCCTCGAGCGCGATGCGCTCGAGATCATCGCTGCCCGCGATGAGGCGCGGCGCCACGCGGTGGCGGGCGGCCGACGCCTTCAGCAACACCCGCAACAGGTCGACGAGCGCCATTGATTCCGCCGACAATTGCTGGCCGCGGGCAACGGCGGGCACCGTCTTCAAGTCGCGGTCCAGCCCACGCTTCACCGCCTCGACGATGTCGCGGGCGCGCTGGGAGCGCGAGAAGCCCTCGCTCAACGTCCTGAGCTCGCTCATCTGGTCGGCGCTGGTCGGCGCCTGGTTGGCGATGTCGTAGAGCGCCTCGTCGCGCAGGATGCGGGCGCGCGGCACGTCCTGAGACTGCGCCAGGCGCTCGCGCCAGGCCGCGAGCTCCATCAGCACGGCGAGCGACTTGCGGTTCTTGACGCGCAGCTTCAGGCGCTGCCAGGCCTGCTCGGGGTGGGACTCGTAGGTCTTGTGGTCGGTGAGGACCCCCATTTCCTCGTTGAGCCAGCCCGAGCGGTCTGCAGCCTCGATCTCCGCCTTCAGGTGCAGGTAGACGTCGCGCAGGTGGGTCACGTCGGCCAGCGCGTAGGTGAGCTGCTTCTCCGAAAGCGGTCGCCGGCTCCAGTCGGTGAAACGGGAGGACTTGTCGAGGTCGACGCCCGTCACCTTCTTGACCAGGTTGACGTAGGAGATCGACTCGCCGAACCCGCACACCATCGCCGCGATCTGCGTGTCGAAAACCGGTCGGGGCACGAGCCCCGTCTTGGCAAAGACGATCTCGATGTCCTGGCGGGCCGCGTGGAACACCTTGGTGACGCGCTCGTTCGCCATCAGCTCCCAGAAGGCCGACAGGTCGATATCGCGCGCCATCGGGTCGACGATCAGGGCCTCCTCGGGCGACGCGAGCTGCACGAGGCAGAGCTGCGGCCAGAAGGTCTGCTCGCGCATGAACTCGGTGTCGACGGCGATGAACTCGCTCGTCGAAAGGCGCCGGCAGGCTGAGGTGAGGTCGTCGGAGGCGGTGACAATTCGCATGTGCGCCGGGATATAGCGCATGAAAATCCATTTGTCGCGGCCCGCGCTGTTTTTCCCCTCTCGGGGCCCGCGCCGCTTCCCCTATCGCGGCCCGCGCCGGGCCGGGGTCGGCCGCTGCGCAGCGGGTCTCGTTAACGTCGGAGCGGCAAAGCCCGATGATGCGTAAACCCGGCGTTTAGCTGCTTTCCATCGGCGGTCCCAAGTCGGCGCGGGGACCGGCTAACTGGATCGGGGCGCCGCCGGGGCGCCAGGCGTTCTTAAAGCGGAGATCCCAACATGAAGACTATGCCAGCGCTCGCCGCCGGGTTGACCATGATGATCGGGCTCGCGGCGGCGATGCCCGCGGCCGAAGCCAGGGGCGGTCATTTCGGCGGCGGCCGCTTCGCCGGCGGGTTCGACCGCGGCGTCGGATGGCGGGGTGGAGCGTGGAGCGGTCGGCGCATCTATCATTGGGGTGGTCCGGCGGTGGCGGCCGGCATCGCGCTGGGCGCCGGCGGCCCCTACTACCACACCGGTTGCGGCGGCCTCTACGACAGGGCGGTCCGCACCGGCAGCTCCTATTGGTGGGACATGCACCGGGCCTGCTACTACGGCGGGTGAGCGGATGCGGGTCGTGCCGGAGACGCTCTATCGCTAAGCCGGCACGACCGGCACCTTCTTCTTACGCAGCGCCCGCATCACCTTGTCGTCGAGCTTCAGGTGCGCGCGCACGAGTTCGGGCGGCGTCAGCGCCATCCACTGGTTGAGCGAGACGTCGGCGTAGGTGGCGCTCTTGAACATCTCCAGGAAGCGCAGCGGGCCATCGCCGGTGTTCTCCACGTAATGGCCCATGGCCAACGGCACGTAGCCGACGTCGCCGGCGCGGAAGTCGAACGTGCGCGCATTTCCCGTGGAGCCGAACACGCCCATGCGCGCCTCGCCCTCGATGTAGTACTGCCACTCGTCGGCATTGGGATGCCAGTGCAGCTCGCGCATGCCGCCGGGCTCCACCTCGACGAGCGCTGCCGCGATCGCGGTCGCCACAGGGAACACGCTTGAATCGGTGATGCGCACCGTTCCGCTGCGCGTGCGGATCGGCTTCTGCGCCATCATCCGGTGGGTGAAGCTCTGCGGCACCGGCTGAGCGCCGGTTGCCTTGTCGGCGCTGAGCGGTCCCGGCAGCGGCGCCGGAAAGATATAGAGCTCGCTCGGATCGGGCGTATGGCCAAAGCAGGAGGCGGGCACGCCGAAGTTCTTGGCCAGCACCTCTGTCGGCGTGTGCTTGAACCAGTCGCTGATGAGGAAGGTGTTGTCCTCGCTGAAGCTGCCGTCGTCGAAGACGAGCAGGAACTCGCAGCCGTCGGGAGCGAGCCCCTGGATCGAGTGGGGGATGCCGGGCGGAAAATACCAAAGATCGCCGACGCCGATGTCGTCGGCGAATGTGCGCCCTAGCTGGTCGACGACGGTGATGCGCGCACGCCCATAGAGCATATAGGCCCACTCGGCCTCTTTATGCCAATGCATCTCGCGGGCGGCGCCCGCGTTGAGCCGCATGTCGACGCCGGCCATGTTGGTGGAGACGGGAAGCTCGCGCACCGTAACCTCGCGGGTCCAGCCGCCGCGCTCCAACCGCGTGTGCGCATCGGCAAAGGAGAAGCGCAAGTTCGGCAGCACGCCGTGGTCCGTCGCGGGTGCCGTCAGCAAATCGGGGTTCTCGCGATCGCGCACGCCGTCGCGCGGCCCGGGATCGTCGCCGCCGCGGCGGCGGCGTTTGGGCTGCGGGACGGGTTTGGCTGGCTTGATGGCTCTTGCGGACTTGGCGGCTTTGGGGGCGCGGCGCGTAAGAGGCGGCGGAAGGGTCATGGTCTTTATGCTCGCGGCAAAGGCTGTGGAGTCCGCAGTGAGCCATGGCCCCCCGTAACGAAGCGTAAAAAGCCCGAAGTCCCAATCGCGCGGCAATTGCCGGGCGCCTCGTTTCATACCGGGGCGTTTCATAGCGGTTCGCTATCGAATCCAAAGGAGCTCGATATTTCCGATCGCCGCCGCAAAAACGCATAAACGTCCCTGGGAGCGCCGTCGTGTTCGCACCCGGCCGACCTCAAAGGAACAAGTGCAGCGTTTCAAACCCCCCAAAGGAGAACCATTATGAAGTCCTTCATCATCGCCTCGCTGATCGCCGTGTCCGCTCTTGCGACGGGCGTCGTCTCCGCCAACGCCGACACCTTCTCGGTGCACGGCTATTCGACCCACTACGGCCGCTAAGTCGTCACAGCGTCCACGCGAAAGCGGCCGCAGGAGCCTCCCCTGCGGCCGCTTTTTTTGTGTGACGGTTTTCGTCACAAAATTCTTTCGGCGCATTCCCGTAATGCTGCATTCGTTTCGAGACTTTTAGGCGAAATAGCACTCAATTTTAAGCTAAATCCCTTCAAATGGACCCCGTTATCTCAGCGCCTCTTCGGCGCCCCGTTCAGCGTAACCCGAGGGTCCCAGTCATGCGTTTGCGTCTCGCCATCCCGCTATTATTATCATCACTCGCCGTTCCGGCACATGGAGATACCGCGAGCAACTGCTCGCTGGCTGCCACCACCCAGCCGCGCTGCGAGGCCCAACATGCACGTGAGTTCGTGGCCGCCCGCAACACCGAGATCAATGCTTCGATCGCCGCCGTCGCGGCGGTTCGCGCACAACTCGCCGCCAGCACGACGCATTGCACGATCAATGCGACGACGCCGCGCTGCGAGGCCGAACGCGCCCGCGAGCTGGCCTTGAGCCGCACGTATTGCAAGACGCCGGAGTTTGCAACGCCGCGCTGCGCCGCTGAAACGGCGCGCGAATTTGCGGCTGCCCGCAACGCCGAGATCATCGCCTCGATCACAAAGGTCCAGCAGGTCCGCGCGCTTGCGTCGGCCCGCACGCACTGCAAGACGCCGGAGTTTGCAACGCCGCGCTGCGCGGCCGAGCAGGCGCGCGAATTTGCTGCTGCCCGCAACGCCGAGATCGACGCTTCAATAGCCGCCTTCAAGGCCGAGCGCGCGCGCATCTTCGCGGCTGCCCGCAACGCCGAGATCAATGCCTCGATCGCCGCCGTGAAGGCCGAGCGCGAGCGGTCGTTCGCAGCCGCGCGCAACGCCGAGATCAACGCATCGCTCGCGACCGTCGCAGCGGTGCGCCAGTTCGCTGCTGACGCGCAATGCCGAGATCAATGTCTCGATCGCCGCCGTCAAGGCCGACCGCGAGCGGTCGTTTGCAGCCGCCCGCAATGCCGAGGCCAATGCCGCATTCACCGCCTACAGGGCGCAGCGCGCTTTGCGCGTCGCGATTGCGCGCAGACGGACAGAGCAGCTGACGTCGCAGGCGCCGTTGGAAACCGGCGCGATCTCGATCCCCGACACGCCGGCACGGCGCGTGCAGCCCTCGCTGCGCGGCACTTTGAGCGCCGACGGCTGCCGCGAGGCGGGCCGGCCCATGAGCCCGCTGCAGTTTGACGGCGCCAACGCGGCGGTCGAAGCCTCCATGAAGCCCGAGCTCGATCGTCTCGCCGTCCTGGCCGCCACCTGTCCCTCGATCCGCATCGAAGTGCACGGTCACTCCGACGCATCGGGTCCGGTGCAGGTGAACCGCAGCCTTGCTGAGCGTCGTGCGCAGGCCGCCGCCGACTATCTCGTCGCCGCGGGCGTGGCACCCAACCGCGTTTCCGCGATCGGCCATGGCGCCCGCATCCCGCGCGTTCAAACGACGGCTGACAACGGAGCGCGGAACGGCCGCATCGAGATCATAATCCGCGATCCCGAGATGCGGGCGGCGGTCGCCCGCGTCATGTGGGACTTGGCCGAGCTGCTCGACCCGGCGTATGTGCCGGTCGTCGCGCGCTTGAGCCCATAAGCCGGGCGCGTCGCCTCAAACGAGCTAGCGCAGGGCCACATGGCCCGCGCCGAGAATCGCCCCGGGCTTCCCGGGCGATCCTGCTTGCAGCAGCACGACCACGCCGTCGTAGTCCTTGAATTGCCCGGCCGGGATCGTGCGCTCGAGCGGCGCCCCGTTCCAATCGGCGATCGCGAGGATGTCGCGCACGACGTTGGTGTAGGTGACGGTGCGCTTGGCATTCTCCCCGCGCCCGATCGGGACGTCGGCTGACGCGAGCACCGGCAGCAGCACGAGCTTGCCCTGCGCAGCACCACGCTCGCCCGCGCCGACGGAGACGATGATATCGTCGCCCGCGCGCGTGACGCTCAAAGGCACGCTCAAGCCCGCCGCGGTTCCCGCGATCGCGGCGTCGATCTCGGAGCGCTGCGAGCCGATCGCGTGCACCCGGCCGTTCACCACCGCCTGCGGCGTATAGACCTGACCGTCGCCGCGCACGTTGGAATAGGCAACCTGGCGCTCGGTGAAGGCGTGCTTGGCCAGCGTGTCCTTCCAGCCGAGGCGGTCCCAGTAATCGACGGGCAGCGACAGCGCGATGAGATCGGGGTCGCGCGCGATTTTGGCGAGCAGCGCGTCCGCCGGCGGGCAAGAGGAGCACCCCTGGCTGGTGAAGAGTTCGATCACGCCGCGCGGGTTGGCCTCTGCTGCCGCGCCGAAGCCTGCCGCTGCGAGCAGCGTTGCAAAAAGCCGCATGTGGGACGTCGCGCGAGCCGATGCCATGCCAGCCTCCTTCAGCGGTTGGGCGGTCAAGGTGCATTCGCCCCGCTTGCTGGGTTCGTTACGCCCGGGCTCGCCCGTTAAGCATGCGCGCGACGGAAGCCGCCTGATGCACAATGCTGCAAATGAGGGCACCGGGCGCCACCCGCCCGCCACAAAGCGGCCAAGCTCTTGCGGCCTCACTTTGCGGGACTAAGCGTATCCACACCTTCGCAACGACCCTGGGGGCCACATGGGCTTATCTCCTTTTCGTGCGCAAGCCTCGGGCCTCATTGCCGCCGTCTTGCTCGGCGGCGCGGCGCAAGCCTCCGAGCTCATGCGCATGCCATTCGAGTGCCGGTTTGACGGGGAGCGCGTAAACCTGCGTCCGTCGGAGGATCGCACCTATGCGATCCTGGGGCGCCGCGATCACCAGATCCTCACCGCCTGCTCGCCAACAGATCCCGACCGCTGCGGATCGTGGCTGGTGCAGCGTTTCGATTTCGACTGCAACGGGACGCGCGTCGCATGGCTCGACGCGGCCGAGGCGGCATCACGATTTGCCGACTGGGACGCCTGGGTTCTCGACGGGCGCTTCCAGATGCGCATGAGCCCCGCCTGGGGCGTGGCGCGCGCGCGTTCCGGCATTGGCCGGAGGCGCTGGCGCGGCGCGTTTGCTCCCCGGCCCGGCATGGACGCGTTCGGCGACGCCGACGGCGGCTTTGAGCGCGAAAGCCGGCGTATCGTCACGGCGCCCTCGGGCTTTGCCCCGGCCGTCGGCATTCCGCTGACGTTCAGCGGCAGCGAGGCGGACGTGGCGGAGGCGCCCGTGGCTTGGGCGCCCGCCGTTGCCGCGAATGGCGCCGATCCCGCGCGTCCGACAATCCCAGAGCTGCCCGAGCGCGCCCCGCCGCGCAAGCCGGCACCCGCGGCCCCCGCGCCCGCGACAGCTGCCGCGGCGCCCACGCCTGCTGCAGCCGCCGCGGTACCCGCACCCGCTACGGTCGCCGCGGCGCCCGCGCGTCCTGCCGCGACGACACAGGTCGCAGCAGCGCACGACGTAGCTCCTCTCCCGCCGCCCCAGAGCAAAGACTTGAAGGGCACGGTCGAGGGTAAGTCGTCGGCGACGGCGGAAAGTGCTGCGCCTACGATCATCAATGGGCCTCATGCCGCGGCCGAAATGCAGCCATCCGCGCCCCCAACCGCGCCCCCATCAGCGCCGTCGTCCGTGCCAGTAGCGGCGCCGGAGCCCAGCCCGGCGCAGCTCGCCACCGAGTTCGCCTGCGCCGATTGCAGCCGCACCACCTGCTCTGATCGCCGCGGCCGAGCCGCCGCCTGACCCTGCAACGCCTGGTGCGAGCACGGCTTCAAGCGAAGCGGCGCCGGCCGAGACCGCGGCACTTCCTTCTCCGTCGACGCCCGATCCCGGCCATGGCCAATTGGCGAGCCCGGCGACCATCGCTGCTGCCGCGCTCGCGCTCGCGGGCGTTGCCGCTTTCGGCTTCTGGCGCAGGAGACGCCCCGGTACGTGGACGCCGCCCGTGGCGGGCCGCGACATCACCGGCATTTCACTGGATAGCGCCCCGAAGGCAGGCGCGCTCACTCTCGGCATCGCCGCGCCAGCGGGAACGCCGCCCGCGCCGCAAGCGTCGGCTCCGAGCCTCGTCGCGGTCGATGACTATCCGGTTCCCAAGACCTACGAGGAGGCGCTCGGCGTGCTCGGCGCCAGCCCCGATGCGGCAATCGTGGCGATCAAGAAGATCGTCGACGGCTTGCGTCAGAGCTGGCATCCCGATCATGCCGTGTCGGAAGCCGACCGCGTGGGCCGCGAGCGGCGGCTGCGGCAAGTCAACGTCGCCTGGGACCTCGTTTCGCAGCGCCGCTCGGCCGCCTAGCCATTCACGGCCGACTCCCGTCACGGATCCTCGGGATCGTCGCCGTCGGTTTCGGGTTCGTAGGGGACCGGCTCGGGGCTCTGGGCGCGCGGGCCGCGCGCGGCACTGCCACGCGCCCCGCGTTGCGACGGCTCGCGGCAGATGATCGGCTCGAGGTCGGCGAGATCGATGAACTGGTCGGCCTGGCGGCGCAGCTCGTCTGCGATCATCGGAGGGTTGCTCTGCAGGGTGGAGACAACGCTGACGCGTTTGCCGCGCAGCTGCAGGTCGGCAACGAGGCTGCGGAAATCGCCGTCGCCCGAGAACAGCACGATGTGATCGAGTGTCGCTGCGAGCTGGATCGCCTGCACCGCGAGCTCGATGTCCATGTTGCCCTTGACCTTGCGGCGTCCCGACGCGTCGGTGAATTCCTTGAGCGGCTTGGTTACCACCGCGAACCCGTTGTAGCAGAGCCAGTCGATCAGCGGCCGGATCGAGGAGTACTCCTGGTCATCGGCGAGTGCGGTGTAGTAGAACGCACGCACCAGTTGCGCCCGCTGCCCGAACAACAACAGCAGGCGCTTGTAGTCGATGTCGAAGTCCAGGGATTTGGCCGTGGCGTAGAGGTTAACACCGTCTATGAACAGGGCTACACGTTCGTCCTGGTAGAAATGCATATTCCTGCCTTGATAATCATGGCACCCAAGCTCGAACTCGCGCGCGCGGTGGCTCTAGAATAATCAGACACCGGATCGTTGTCTTTGCCTTTGACCCACGCGGCATCAGTACTTGACTGAAACGGCACCCGAGCAATCACCGATGCAGGTCGCATTTTCAACGAGCACCGTTCACGCTCGGGACCGGCTCGATTACTGGCGCGAGGAGGCGGCGCGCGCATACGTCGCGCACGACTTCGACACGCCCTTGGGGCGATCGTTCCAGGGCGTGATTCGCGCGGGCTCCCTGGGGGCCCTCGGCCTCTCCCTCTTCGAGTGCGACGAGTGCTTGGTGCAGCGGACGCACCGTTGCCTCAGGAGCGCGGCAGATGACGATCTCCTCATCGGCCGCCAGACCGCCGGCAGAATGTCGCTGCATCAGGACGGCCGCGACGGCGAGACGGGCGTCCACGACATTTTCCTGCTCGACCCGCGGCGGCCGTTCTCCCTAAGCGTCGGCCCCCGCTCACGCTCGCTCGTCGTCAAGGTTCCGCGTTGGGAATTGCAGGCCCGGCTGGGGGATGTCTCGGCGCTGACCGCAATGCCGCTCTCGGGTAGCGGACCCGTCACGGCCCTGGCGTCGGGCTTTCTCGGCCTGCTTGCTTCCCGCGTCGATGCCGTCGATGCGGTTGCCGGCGACAAGCTTGCGCAGCAGGCGCTCGACCTGGTGGCGCTCGCCTTCGATGCCGAAGGCGCCGGCGGGCGAACGACGCTGTCGTCCGTGCGCGCGACCACGCTGTTGCGGCTGAAGGCCATCATCGAAGCAAAAGTGCACGATCCCGACTTGAAACCCGTGCTCGCGGCGGCCGCCACCGGCATCAGCGTCCGTTATGCCAACGCGTTGCTGGCGCAGGAGGGGACCTCGCTCGAGCGCTTCATCATGCTGCGCCGCCTGCATCATTGCCGCCGCGCGCTGACCGATCCGGCGCAGGCTCTGCGCACCGTCAGCGACATCGCTTTTGCCTGCGGCTTTTCCGACGTGTCGCACTTTGCGCGCCGCTTCAGGGCGCAGTACGGGTGCTCGCCCAGCGAGTGCCGGCCTGGCGCGCGCGAGCGCTCCGCTGAAACGCTCTTGCGCTCATGAACGCGGCGCCCCGACGAGGCGCATGAAGGCCTCCACCTTGGCGCGGTCGTGGTACTCCTCGGCGTGGACGATCAAGCCGTCGCGCACGAGCACCACGAAACGGCAGCGCCCGTTTAGGACCTCGCCGCTCGCCCGGTGCCGGTACATGAACTCGACCTGGAAGCGGACGCTGTCGCCGTCGGCGGTCAGCGCGAACGGGCGAAAGAGGATGTATTCGAAATCGGCGCGTATCCGCCGCAGCGTCGCCTCGATATTGGCCTTTCCGGCGGTCACGCCGCCGAAAGGGAGAAGCTCATTGGAAATGTGAAGCTCATAGACGGCGTCTTCGCCGATGAAGGCCATCGCGGCCTCGATATCGCCGGCTGCCCACGTCGTGTTGAAGCTGGCAACAGTTTCGCTTGGAGATGGGGGCGGCAATCGTCGCTCCCGGTTGGCGGGCAATGCCCGGGAATGCCTTCGAATGAATGATCGCAATCGATCATTCATTTGCCTGCCAGTCGAGGGAAATATGCGCGCGAGGATGGGCCCTGCAGCCTCTATGCGTCGCAGCCGCGCGACGCGGGCTAGGGCGAGGCGGCAAAAGGCGGTCTAGGTTGTCACTTCAAATGCTGCTGGAGCTCGGTCGGAGCGCCGCTTGCGTGCGCGGCGCTCCAACCCGCAATCGTTACGGCGTGAGCCTGATGTTGAGACCGGCTCTCGCAACGTCGATGTCGTTGAAGCGGATGTTATCTCCCACGTCGGCGTTGGTGAAGGTCGTGGGGATACCGGTGCTGGTGCCCGTGTCGTAGTGCAGGTATTCGCCGCGGATCGACACGCCGTAGTTGATCTTCCACTCGACGCCGCCGCCATAGACGGCACCGGTCTCTCTCTCGCGCAGCGTGCCCGAGAATCCAGCAGGCGTATTCTCCGTGAACTTGAATTCGGTAAAGCCGACGCCGCCCGTGCCGTAGATCATGACCTGATCGAAGACCACGCCGAGCCGGCCGCGGACGCTTGCCAGATAGCCGATATCGGCCGAAAGGCTCTCGTTGAGCGGGCCGGTCAGCGTGTCGCTTTCGAGATTTGCCGTGGCGTCACCCTCGACACCGACGAGGATCCAGCCATACTGGGCGTTATAGCCGAGCTGGCCGCCGATGACGGCGCCGTTGAGATCGAGACCGGAGAGGCTCGTGCTCGTCGTTGCGCTGTCGAATACGCCGTTGTTCCCCTGCCATGCGTAGCCCGCGTGCAGGCCGACGTAAGCGCCGTCGAATGGATTGCGTTCGTCTGCCCGGGCCGCTGTGCTAGCGAGTGCTGCAGCGGCAAGCAGCGAAAATACGAGACATGACTGTTTCAAAACACCACCCCCTACTTTCGATTTATCCGCCCCTCTACGTGGGCTACGCCACTGCGAGCACGGCTAACATGCGGGCTCTATCAGCAACAATGATCGGGCCGGGGGTTGTGCACACGTGCCTTGATATTGTCCACATATGCGTCGCTGGAGATTACATTTGTGGCCTCGGGAGCGCGTTTTTTCGCCCGTTCGGAGTGGAATGGGGTAGCGGCGTCGATGATGAGGGGACGAGCGAGCAAGCGACATGAGCGCTGACAATCTTGTGCTCACCATCGACAGTACGCGCGAGCTCGCCGAGCAGATAGGCGCGCGCGCGCGGCGGCAGCCCGTCTTCTGGATCGCGCTCGCGTGCGCGGCCCTCGTGCACGCAGCTCTCATCGTCGGCATCGGCCGGTCCACTCCGCGCACCGTCGGCGATCCCGGCGGTAACGCGAACGCCATAAACGTGGAGCTGGTCGACGCGGGCGAGCTTCGCAGCATGAGCACCGAGCCGAGCGCGGCCGCCTCGCCGCCGCCGGCACCGCCCGCGCAGGCGCCTACGCCCGCCGCCGAGCCCGCAAAGCCGCCCGAACCGCCTGAGCCGCCGCAGCCCGCCGAGGCGCAAACGCCCGCCGAGGCTGCGCCCCCGCAGGAAGCGGCGGGCGCTCCGCCGGTCGAGACGGACGACCTGCAGCTGCCGGCTCCGGTGGAGGCGCCCAAGCTCGCGCCACCCAAACCCGCCGTGAAGGAAAAGGCCGCGCCGAAGCCCGACGCGAAAACCGCCGCCAAGCCCAAGACCAAGCCGCCGTCGCCGATGGACCTGTCGATGCCGCAGGACATGGCGATGCAGGGCGATCTCGGCGGCGACGCCTCATCGGTACCGACGCGCCCCCCGGGCATCACGCGCTCGGGCGAGAACGACAGGTACGGGCGTGACGTGATCCGGGCCCTGAAGCGCACGATGCCGCCGCCGAAGGGCACGTTGGGCCGGGTGACGATCAGGCTCATTCTGAACGCGCGCGGAAATGTCGGGCAGCTGCAGTTGCTGCAGAGCGGCGGCAACAGCGAGCTGGATCAGGACGTGATGTTCTCGGCGCGCGAGGCCGTCCTCCCGTTCCCGCCCAAGAACTCTACCGGCGCCGACCGCACGTTCGTCATCACGTACGTCTACCGGTGAGGCGGCGGGAAGCGGTGGTCAAATGACTTTGAGCCACTGCAGGATCTGCATCACGAACGACAGGATCCCGAAGACGGCCGAGATCATCTGCAATTTGCTCCCCAGCCCGCCTGCCGCTGCGCGCGGCGCCGTTCCTGTATGCGAGCCTCCGCGAGCGAGACCGATGAGGAACACCAGCACAAAGAACAGGATCGCCAGCCCCAGATAGAGCGGCAGGCCCAAAATGGTGCTCGGCACGGAATGTCTCCCCAATGCGCGTTTCAACAGTGCGGCTAGCTTAGCACGGCGCGGTAGGCGCCGCTGCGTCTCCTCCCTCGCGCTCCCGGGTGCGGCCCCAGCCTTGACAACCCGATGACCCCATGCGCTTTTCCCGCGACTTGAGGCGAACTACGCAGGCGCGGACGAGACGGAACGATGGCTGAGACGAAGGCGAAGAAGCAAGCGACGAGCAAGGCGCCGGCAGGCGGCGGAGCGGCAGCTCTGCACCGCTACCGCTCGCACACGTGCGGCGCGCTTCGCGCAGGCGACATCGGCAAGGGCGTGCGCCTCTCGGGCTGGGTGCACCGCGTGCGCGACCACGGCGGGCTGCTGTTCATCGACCTGCGCGACCACTACGGGCTGACGCAGGTGGTGGCCGATCCCGACAGCCCCGCGTTCAAAATGGCCGAGACCGTGCGCTCCGAGTGGGTGATCCGCGTCGACGGCAAGGTGCGCGCGCGGCCCGAGGGCACGGTCAACGCCGACTTGCCGACGGGTGAGATCGAGCTGTTCGCCAGCGAGATCGAGGTGCTGTCGGCGGCAAAGGAGCTGCCGGTGCCGGTGGCGGGCGAGCCGGACTATCCCGAGGATATGCGTCTGCAGTACCGCTTCCTCGATCTCAGGCGCGAGAGCCTCCACAACAACATCATGCTGCGCAACGAGATCATCGGCTCGATCCGCCGGCGCATGCGCGATAGCGGCTTCTTCGAGTTCCAGACGCCGATCCTCACCGCGTCCTCGCCCGAAGGCGCGCGCGACTTCCTGGTGCCATCGCGCATGCATCCGGGCAAATTCTACGCGCTGCCGCAAGCGCCGCAGCAGTTCAAGCAGCTCATCATGATCGCGGGCTTCGATCGCTACTTCCAGATCGCGCCGTGCTTCCGCGACGAGGACGCGCGCGCCGACCGCAGCCCCGGCGAGTTCTACCAGCTCGACGTGGAGATGAGCTTCGTTGAGCAGGACGACGTGTTCGCAGCGATCGAGCCGGTGATGCGCGGCGTGTTCCAGGAGTTCGGAAAGGGCAAGCCCGTCAACGACCCGTTCCCGCGCATCGCCTACGACGACGCGATCAGGAAGTACGGCAGCGACAAGCCCGACCTGCGCAACCCGATCGAGATGCAGGATGTGACCGAGCACTTCCGCGGCTCGGGCTTCAAGATTTTCGCCGGCATGATCGAGAAGGATCCCAAGGTTCGCGTGTGGGCGATCCCGGCGCCGGGCGGCGGGTCGCGCGCCTTCTGCGACCGCATGAACTCCTGGGCGCAGGGCGAGGGCCAGCCGGGTCTCGCCTACATCTTCTACCGCGGTCCTGCCGAAGGTGGGCAAGAACCAGGCGAAGCGGCGGGCCCCGTCGGCAAGAACCTCGGGCCTGAGCGCTCGAGCGCCATTCAAGCGCAGCTCGGCCTCAAGGAAGGCGACGCGGTATTCTTCGCCGCCGGCAATCCCGCGAAGTTCTACAAGTTCGCGGGCGAAGCACGCACGCGCATCGGGCAAGAGCTCAAGCTGATCAAAGAGGATCGCTTCGAGTTCTGCTGGATCGTCGACTTCCCCATGTTCGAGTGGAACGAAGACGAGAAGCGGATCGACTTCTCGCACAACCCGTTCTCGATGCCGCAAGGCGGCCTTGCAGCGCTCGAAGCCGCCAAGACCGATGAGCAGCTGTTGGCCCTCAAGGCCTACCAGTACGACATCGTGTGCAACGGCGTGGAGCTCGTCGTCGGGCGCCATCCGCAACCACTTGCCCGAGCTCATGGTCAAGGCGTTCGGTATCGCGGGCTACGGGCCCGACGTGCTGGAAGCCAAGTTCGGCGGCATGCTCAAAGCCCTGCAATACGGCGCGCCTCCCGCATGGCGGCATCGCGCCCGGCATCGACCGCATCGTGATGCTGCTCGCGGGTGCTGAGAACCTGCGCGACGTCATCATGTTCCCGATGAACCAGCAGGCGCAGGATCTGCTGATGGGCGCTCCGTCCGAGGTTTCGCCGCAGCAGTTACGCGAACTGCACATCCGCATCGCCGCGCCACCCGACAAGAAGGCGTAAATCCCGGCCCGTTTGCATGTGCGCTTCAAGCAGCGGAGCTAACCGCGGCGCATGGCGCCGAGCACGATGGCGGCAAGCTCGACCAGCACCCACGCGGCAAAAACATAAACGCCGAGTCCGAACGTGAGCGCACCCCACACACCAAATTGCAGCAGGCCATCCAGGAGCCAGCCGATCTCCTGCGCGGCGACGATGCACACATGCGGTCCCTCGAACTGTAACGGGCAACCGCTCATCTGCGAAACCGCCAGCGCGAGCGCAATGGCGAAGATCGGCAGGGCGCAGGCCACCAGCACGGCCGCGACGGCTAAGCGAAGGACAGTCATGGTGCAGTATCCCAGCGGGGCGGGTTGCGCGCTAGACTGAACGGGACCGGACAAACGCGGAGCGGAAATGGACTGGAGCAAAGTCTACAGCTATTGCGAGCGCGGCGGCGATCCGTCCTTCTGGGCCGAGCCGCTCAACGCCGTCTCCAACGGCGCCTTCATCATCGCGGGTCTCGTCGCGGCGGTGCAACTCGCGCGCTCACCCCGCTCCGACCGCGCGCTGTTTGAATGGCTGCTCGTTGCACTCGTGCTCGCGATCGGGACGGGGAGCTTTCTCTTCCATACCTACGCGACCATCTGGTCGATCCCGTTCGACACGGTCCCGATCTCGCTGTTCATGCTCGGCTACCTCGGCTATGCGCTCTGCCGCTTCGTGGGGCTGCCGTGGTACGGCGTGGTGATCGCGCTCGTGCTCTTCTACGCGAGCATCCACTTCGCTCAACGCATCACCTGCGCCAACGAGCTGCTTCCCATGACGCGGGCCGCCGGCAAGCGCTGCTTCAACGGCACGCTCGGCTATGCGCCGGCGTTCGTGGCGCTTCTTCTCGTCGGCGCCGTTCTCGGCTCGCAGCGCCATTCGGCCGCGCGCTATGTCATCGGCGCGGCCGTCGTCTTTCTCGCCGCCATGACGTTTCGCACCGTCGACTACGAGGTCTGCACCTGGGCGTCGCGCGGGCCCCGCGGCGTTGGCACGCACTTCGTCTGGCACGTCCTCAACGCCGTCGTGCTCTACGTGCTGCTGTTAGGCGCGATCCGCCATGGCGCCCCGGGCGGGCGCCGAGCCATTGCCTCGGCCGGGGGAAGCACCCCATAAAGGCGCCCCCGGCGGCATCGGCGGACGTGGTGGAACTGGTAGACACACAGGACTTAAAATCCTGAGGGCGAAAGCCCGTGAGGGTTCAACTCCCTCCGTCCGCACCATCCTCGCGCCAAGCATGAGCCGGTCGAGCCGGCCTCGGCGCGGGCGTTGGGCGCGATGACACCCGGGACGCCCCGGCCCGGCCGCTCACCTTAACGATTCCAATGGTTTAGAGGCTCCGGCGCGCCGATTTGTGCTCTGCTGGGGTGAGCTGCCCGCGGGCAGTCATGCAGACAGCTGTTGACTGAAGGGGGCGCGCGTTTTCCCAGGGACTTGAATAGGCGTAGGATCGGGGCGCGAAAAGGGGCTGTTTTGCGTCCGGGTCGGGCCGCGGGTCAAATGCCGCAATTGTCGGCCAAACGCGGCTGCGACTGCCGTTTCGCCTTATTCGGATTGTTGCATTACGTGAGCGGCTTGGCGGCACGTGATGGGGACCTGGGGTCACGACGGTGATCGGCCATTTAAGTCATTGAGGCCTGCAAAAGGCGGGATCGGATTGTTGAAGGGTCGCGGGCGACATTGCCGCGTCTAGGAGATTTATGGCCAGCGACAAGCATCTCGCGAAGCTGAAGGAAGGCGCCGAGGCGTGGAACAGCTGGCGGCGTGCGGAGCCTGCGGTGCGCCCCGACCTCCAGGGCCTTTCCCTCACGCTGGCGCAAAAGCAGTGGGGCGAGACCAACGGCGGCCCGATCAACCTCGCCCATGCCATGCTTCGCGAGGCCAATCTGCGCCACGCGACCCTCACCAACTGCAACCTTTCGGCCGCCTCGTTGAGCGGGGCAAACCTGTCGGGTGCGCGCCTGAAGCGGGCCGACCTGCGCCATGCCAACCTTTCCAGTGCGCGGTTCGACGATGCAGATCTGGCGGAAGCGCAGCTCGACGGAGCCGACTTGAGCGGCGCCGACCTGCGCGCTGCGCGAAATCTCAGTGCCAAGCAGATCGAAACGGCGCGCGGCGATACGAAGACGCTGCTTCCCTTGCAGCTCTCGGCGCCACGCACCTGGGCGAACGGGTCCGCCTTCACCGGCTCCATCTCGCCCGAGAACACCCAAGCTCCCGTGCTCGCCACGAAGGCGCGCTGGAGCGGCACCTTTACAAGTGCTCCCTCGCCGGCCCCGGCCGCGCCCTCTCCCGCGGCCCAGACCCGCCCCAGCAGCATTTTCGCGCGCGTCCCGACGCTTGCTTCAGTTGCAGCCCCGGCGCCGGGCGAGTCCGCGCGCGGCGGCGCATTCACCTGGTCGGCGGCGCCCCCGATTGGTGCCGCGGCGAAAACGATCAAGTCACAGTGGCTCCGCGCCTTCCCCCGCGCCCCGGCGTCGACGTTCCGCGTCGAGGAGCCGGTCGAAGTGCGCGGCGAAACGATCAAGATGCGGCTGGGCACGGCTGCGTCCCGCGCACGCGTCAGCGCTCGCGCTCGCGCCGATGCTGCCTCAAGAGCGCTGGGCGCGCGCTTGACCGCCGCGTCCGATCGCGTGGTCGCGCTCAATCCCGTCCCGGCGGTCGCGCGCAGGGCCGGGGCCGGTTGGACTGCAACGCGCAACCGCCTCGACCCGGCAAAGCCTATCAAGGCCGCAAAGGAGCGGGTGATCGGCGCCCGGCGTGGCGTCGCGGCGCGGGTATCGGCGGCGCGCTCGTCTGCCGCACTGGCGTCGAACGCCGTGACATCCGCAGCGCGCTCGGCCGCGGCGCGGCCTGTCATCGCCTTGCGTCGGCGCGGGCCCAAGCTCGCCGCCGTCGGCCTCGTCGTCGGCCTCATGGGGCTCGCGACCGTCTTCGGCATCGAGCGCGTGCTGTCGCCAAAGACTATCAATTCCGCAACGCTCAACGAGAACGTGCCTCTCAGCGCAGAGGACCAGACGCCGGAAGCCGACGTGCCGCAATGGCTGGAAGTGGGCGAGTCCAAGACGGAAACCGTCATCGAGGACGTGCGCGGCAGCACCCACATTTCGCCTGTCGCCCCGGGCGCGGATCATCTGAGCGCAATCGAGCCCAAGCAGCAGCCCCTCGCCGCGGTCAAGCCGATCAAGGTGAAGGACACCACCGTTTCGCCGGTTCAGCGCGCGGTTCGTCCGATCGACGAGGGAACGCGGTTGGCGCTCGCAAGTCCGGCCAAGGACATCCCCGGCCAGGCGGTCAAGACCATCGACGATGCGCAGGACGGCACACGCGTGGCGCAAGGCTTCCTCAAGCCGGCGCCCGAGCGCGCCATTGAGATGCGCTCGCACGGCGAGATCGCGACACCCGAGGAGATGCGCGATCCCGCCACCCCTCTGGTTACCTCGCCGACGCCGACGCCGGCGAAGGCATCGGTTCCCGAGGCGCCCTCCAAGAAGTCCGCCGCCTCGAGCGGATCGGCGAAAAAGGGAGCCGAGTTGTCCGATCCGGCGGGCGCAAACAAGCTCAGCTTTGCGGGCGAAGGGCTCACCACGCTGCAAGCCCCGCGCCCGGCAAAGACAGTCGTTGAATATCTGAGCGTGCCGAAGCATTCGACGGAGTGGATCGAGACCTTCATCCGCGACTTCTACCTCAAGGCGCCGGCTCTCGATGACCAACAGGTTCACCAGATTTACGCCGCCAACGTGAACTACTTCGGCACCGACAATGTAAGCGTCGACGAGGTGGCGCGCGAAAAGGCCGATTACTATCTCCAGTGGCCCAAGCGGCGTTACGACCTCATTCCGGGCTCCGTTGAGGTGCAATGGACGTCGGAAAAGGTTGCGGACGTGACGTTCGTCTACGACTTCAAGGTTTCAGCACCCCACAACAAGAAGGTGAGCCGCGGCCGGGGCCGCGCCCGCCTGACCCTCGACCTCACGGGTGCCGCCGGACGCATTACGCGCGAGGACGGCGAGGTCATGGTGACCGACTGATCTGAAGCGCCCGGCGGCCGCGGCCGGCGCCCGCGCGGCGCCGTGCATCAAGGCACCGGTTGATCGTGCAAGTCAGCGCGGGGCGCCATTGCTACACAACAAGACATTGATCTCGGTGTGAAATTCAGCGTCGCCGGCCGCCCCCGCGCGGTGAAGCAGATAAGTTACAGTCCCCGCCAATTTGCCGCTTCACCTGTGGACGAGTCGATACTCGCGCTACCCAAGCCGGCTGTTCAGTTTAGCCTTGGTTGAAGGTGATTCGTCAGTGCTTCACCTCTGAATCGAACTTTCCGCACGCGGCAGACTGCCAGAATGGCGCCTGTCGCTCCCAGTCACTTGTGGGCGTCAGCCTCTGACCGCAGGGACCAAGTGATCCAGATGACTGAAGTCATCCTTTCTCAGTGGGTGATTGCCTCGGCCCTCGGAGCACTCTGCCTGGGCTACATGCTGTTTTGCCTCCTTCCGGCGTTCCTCATAGCCTCGCGGCTCAGGAGCGTGAAGGGTGCGATCAACACCTTGCGCGCCGACTCCGCGCAGATGAAGGAAAGCCTCGTCGGCGACCTGCGCGGTATTCTCAATACCGTCGCGGAGCGTGAGATCGAGGCCTCCGCCGCGCATAATGCGCGCCTCGGCCAGCAGCTGACGACGGCCCTGCAGGCGCCGCTCGATAGCGTTGCCAAGAGCGTCCAGGACTTCGGCAAGGTCCAGCGCGCCGATTTCTCACAGGGCCTCCAGGAGCAGATGTCGGCATTCGCCGACAGGCTCGATCAGCTGCTCGGCGGGCAGGTGGGGCAGGCCAAGGAGCTGCAGCAGCAGACGGTCAACTCGCTCGAGAATACGATCGGCGCGCTGCACCACATGGCCAAGACCATCGCGTCGACGGCCGAGAACTCCAGCCAGTCGATGGTCAATCAGCTCCGCGCCGGCATCAGCCGGTCCCAGGCCGAGACCGACGCCAATCTGAAAGAGCTGCTCGGCAAGCTGACCGCCCAGGTTTCGGGCGCGGTCGCTGCGATCGAACAGCAGTCGAGCGCGGCCAGTGCCGCTGCGGTCGAGCAGCAAAAGAAGATTTCCGAGCAGGCGCAGCGTTCAATCGAGTCGCTTTCGGTCGAGGTCCGCTCGCAGACCCAGGCCGTCGAACTCGCCTCGCAGAGCATGCGGACGGCCGGCTCCGACGTGACAACCGCCGTCGACCGGATCATCGAGGGGATGACCGGGCTGATCGCGGCCGCGGCTCAGGAGTTCATGCGCTCGGGTCAAGGCTTTGCCGACATCCTGGACAAGTCGAACGAGGTGAGCCTGGAGCTGTCGCAGACCGCCACGGCGCTGGCTGCGTCCTCAAAGGACATCGGCGGGGTCGTCACCGACTATCGCAATGCGCGTGAAACGCTGCAGGAGCTGGTCGACCTCATGCGCACGACGCTTGAGGTTGCGCGCAAGGATTCCACGCTCACCGGTGATTTCGTGGCGCGCATCGACGCCGCCGCGCAGAAGCTGGAGGCCGCCCAGAGCCAGGCCGACAACTCGCTCGCCAAGCTCAACGGGGTCCTCAGCGAGGCTCACAACGCGTTCGGCTCGCAGATGCTGGAAACCGTCCGTGACTTCCACGATCACCTGAGCAAAACGCCGCCCGAGGAGCAGGTCTCCGAGGAGTCGCAGCGCAGGCATTCGGAGTTCGACCGCATGATCTCCGATTGGGTGCAGGCGACACCGCGCGTGAAGCCGGCCAAGGCGCCGCCGCAGCAGCAGCCGCCTCCTCCTCCGGTGCCGCCGCCGCTGCGCGACACCAAGGGCCAGGAGCGAGTTCCCGTCCGGGCCGGAGCGCCTGGCAACGGATTGAAATAGACGCTCTTTCGCTCTCCTTCCGCACCCGCGCGAGCGGCCCTCGCCGCAATCGGCTTCGAGTTCTGCTCGGCCCTCGCGGGAGCCATTAGGCGCGCGACCGGCACCAGGTGCGCGTGGGCGAACAGGGGCGCCGCGGGGCGCCCCGGGTTGGGCAATTCCTATGCAGGACAAAGCAATGGGGGTGTTCGTTAGTCTAATTTGTTCGTTAGTCTATATGGAATGGATTTAGACCAGTTCGTAATACTTTTCGACGAATAATCTGTGATCAGACGGAGGCTTCCTCCCCGATCTCTTAATCTTGAAGGGCGATGACAAGCGGAACGTCGGTCGGGGTCGGTCGGTGCCGGCCGCCGAGATGAGGCCTTTTGTTCCGCGTCAGCAGGGTCATGTCCGCAGCGATAGCCGAAACTCCGAAAACCGAACAGCAAGCCGTCACCGGGCGCAAAGTGCTCGTTGCCGAAGACAGCCCCATTACGCATGAGCTGTTGAAGCTGCTTCTGAGCCAGCGTGGTCATCAGGTCGACATCGCGACCGACGGGGTGAAGGCCCTGGAGGCCTTGAGCACAAAAGACTACGACGTGGCGCTGCTGGACTACCACCTTCCGGGCATGGATGGGCTGCAGGTGGCGGCCGCCGTGCGGAAGGGGGGATCGGGCCGCAAGCGGCCACGATTGATCGCAATCACGGCCGACGTGGAGGGGTTGCTCGCGAATGCGGAGGGGTGCGAGAGCTTCGATCACATCATACCCAAACCGCTCGACATCTACCATGTCGGCACACTCGTCGAAGAGCAGGCGGCGCTCGGCGACGAGCAGCGCGCGGGCAGTGAGCCTCAGCCTGTGGCGCAGCCCCAGTTCGCGGCGCGCGCGACGCAGGCCCCGCCCTCATACTTGGAAGGTCTCGGCTACGAGTTCCTCGTGTGGCCGGACGATATTGAAGCGACGCGGCTCTCCGCCCGCGCCATGCAGGCGACGCTCGGAGATCAGCGCTTCGATGCCATTCTGATCAAGAGGCCCGTCACGGCCGAGGAGCTCGCGACGATCTGGCGGCGCAAGTCGCTCTACGTCCTGCCGGTAATCGACTTGACGGGCACGCTCGGGCCCAAAGCCGATCTCGACGCCTCCAAGCTCGACGCCGGCGAAACCGACAAGCTGGCGCAGCTGATCCGCGATTTTCAGGACCGGCGCGCACGCCTGCATCGCGACCTGTTGTTCAGCGAGAGCCGCAGCGAGCAGCTGCTCGGCCGCGTCTTCGTCTCCGACCTTCCGCTTACGGCGAGCCTCGATCCGGCCTCGCGCACCTCGGTAACCTACAACACCACGCTTGCGAGCTCGGTTGCCGCGCGCGACGCGGAATCCCTGTGTGAGCAGGGCCTGTTCAAGCGCATGTTCTTCGACCGCTTCTACGTGTGCGCACGCTGCAATTCGACCCGCACCCATGTGCGCGAGGAATGCGCCAAATGCCGCTCAGCCGACCTGAAGGAGGAGCCGTATCTGCATCATTTCAAGTGCGCCTACCAGGGAGCGGAATCGGAATTCCGCGATGGCGACTCGCTCGTTTGCCCGAAATGCCGCCGCGAGCTTTCCCACTTCGGCTACGACTACGACCGGCCGGGGACGATGATCGTATGCCGGGCCTGCAGGCACGCGGCTTCCGAGCCGGCAATTGGATTTGTCTGCCTCGATTGCGGGAGCCACGCCAACTCCGAGGCGTGCGCCACGCGCGACGTCTACTCCTACGAGCTCACCGATCAAGGTAAAGGGTTCGCCGAATACGGCCAGGGCGTGCTCGGAAAGGCGCGCAGTGTCCTGCGCTTCGCCGAGCTGCCGATGGAGCTCGTCGTCGTGCTCAATGCGGCCGCCAAGCGCTTCAACGACGAAAAAATCCCGTTCACGCTGGTCAACATCTTCTACGAGAAGGAGCGCGAGATCACCGCCGAGCACGGCGCGCGCCAATTCGCGCAGGCCCGCGACCTGTTCATCGAGAACATGCGCGCAGCGCTCGGACGCGACGACATGGTCGTCAAGGGGCAGTCCTATGATTTCGCGCTATTGCAGAAGATAGACCCGGCGCAGGCTCGCGCCGACTTCGACGAGCTGCGCACGCGTGCGCAAAAGACGGTGCGCTTCGATCTCGGGGCCCGCTTCCAGGCGTTCGGGCCTGAGGATTTTTCGTAATGTTTCAGTTCATCAACGACGGCCTCAACTATTTGACGGCGCAGAGCGGGCCGAGCCTCCTCGGCTTGTTCTGGTTCGTCATCATTTTCGAGATTCCCAGATACCTGCTGAGCTTCCTCGCCGTGGCTGTTCTCAGCGTCCGCTCGGTGAAGGAGCATCCCGGACGTAGGGCGATCGGGCGCGTCAGCGTGGTGATCGCGGGGCATAACGAGGAAGATTCGATCGGACGCTGCGTCGAGTCGCTGTGGGAGCAGAGCAGGCCGCCCGACGAGATCATCGTCGTCAGCGACGGATCGACCGATCGCATGCCGGAAAAGCTGCGCGAGCTGCAAAGCCAGGGCCTCATCCAGGAGGCGCATTGCACACAGATGAGGGCCGGAAAATCCGCTGCCGTCAATCTGGCGGTCGGCCGCACGACCGGAGAATACATCGTCAACGTCGACTGCGACTGTACGTTCGACAGGAAAGCGCTTGCCGACATCGTGGAGCCGTTTGTCGATCCCAGTATCGGCGCCGTGTCCGGCAACATCATCGTTCGCAATCCGCGCGTCAGTCTGATCACGGCGTGCCAGGCCATCGAGTACATGATCAGCATTTCGCAGGGTAAGCAGGCCGCCGATATGACCGATCTGGTGAGCTGCGTATCGGGCGCGTTCGGCGCCTTCCGGCGTGAGGCCATTCTGCAGGTGGGCGGTCTCGATGCCGGTGGAGGCGAGGATCTCGACGTCACCTTGAAGCTGCGGACGGCCGGCTGGAGAGCCGTCTTCGCCCCCGATGCCATCTGCTACACCAACTCTCCCGAGACGCTGCTGGCCCTGGTGCGCCAGCGCTTCCGCTGGGAGCGGGACGCGGTGCGCCTGCGTTACCGCAAGCATCGCGATATGTTGAACCCGTTCAGCGTCAAATTCAGCGTTATGGAATTGCTGCACGAGCTGGACTTCATCATCTTCAATGTCGTCGCGGCCGCCGTCTTCCCGCTGTACCTCATCTGGCTGTTCGTGACCTACGGGGCTCTCGCCCCGTTCATTCTCATGGCCGCGCAGGTTGGAATGTGGATGCTCGACGGTATCACGTTCCTGTTGGCGGCCCTGATGACGCCCAAAGCCAACGCGGCTGTGCTGCTACCGTACTTGCCTGCCTACAGTCCCTTCTATGGCTTGCTGATGCGGTTTGTCAGGCTTTGCGCCTACATTCAGGAATGGGCCTTCCAGGCGTCGTACCACGACACCTACGTGCCCCAAAAAGTTCATCAAGTGCGAAAGTAACGATGCGCTCGCTCAAGAAACGGCTGCGTGCCGATAACATTCCAAACGAAAAGCGCGTGGTGCGCGGCTCGACCGGGCGGATCGTGTATCTCGCTCTGCTCGTAGTGTTTTCGCTCGCCGTGCTGAACTATCTCTTCGGCGATTTCCTGCTGCTGCGCGCGGACGGCCTCGTTTTGCGCGAGCATACCGTCGTCGCGACAACCTACATGGCGCGCGTGGAAAAGGTCGACGTGACGGAAGGCCAGAATATCAAGGAAGGCGCGCCCCTTCTGCAGTTGCAGTCGTTGGAGGTGCTGGAGCGCCTTGCCGATCTGTCGTTCAAGCGCGCCGATCTTGCGGCCAAGTTCACGGACTTCAAGATCCGCGCCAATTCCGTCGAGCAGCTGCTCCCGCTCGCCGTGGAGCGCGATACCGAGGCCCAGCGGGTCATCACGCAATTTCAGGGCATGCAGAAAGAAGGGTTCGTGCGGTCGGCTCCCTATGCCGACGCCCTGAAGGCCGGCTACGAAGCCAGCAAGGATCGCGTGACTCTCGCCTCGCAATCGCGCGTCCTCAAGGAGGAGCTGGCAGCCTTGGACCTGGCCCGCGCCGATGCCGATAGCACGTTCCTGAATCTGCAGAAGCTCTACGCCAACGGTCTTGTGACCGCGCCCGTCGGCGGCGCCGTCGGCACGAACGTTCCCTCGCTCGGCAACGTCTACAAGCCGGGCGAGCCGATGCTGACGATCTCCTGGGGCAAGCCCTATGTGCTGGTCTACCTGCCGCGCCGCTATCTATTCCCGATCAGCGTCGGGATGGAGCTGAGCGTGACGGATGGGAAGAACACCGAACAAGGGGTCGTCACCGAGATCCTCCCGGTGACCGATACGCTGCCCAAGGAGTTCCAGAATACGTTCCAGCCGTCAGATCGCAGCCAGCTCGCCAAGATCAAGCTTGCAGACGGCTCGCATTTCCCGCTGCACCAGAAAGTCAATGTCTCGCGCTCTTTCTACTGACGAGCACCATCAGTTGGAGCGCCAGCCGTAGAGCCAATCGTAGCGCGCCATCAATCGCTGCGGCGGCAGCGTTCTCAGCCCGACGTTGCGCGCGGCGGCAAGCGCGCCGGAGAGATGATAGAGGCGGCCGTTCTGGCGCGAAGCCTCCGCGACGCGAACGGCGCGCGCGCGCCGCTTTTCCTCGTACAGCTTGAGCCCTTCGGCCACGTCCTCGCCGTACTCGCGCAGCGCATCGGCGAGCACCATCGCGTCCTCGAGCGCCATAACCCCACCTTGGGCGAGAAACGGCAGGATGGGGTGGGCCGCATCGCCCAGCAGCGCGACCGGCCCCTTCGCCCAGGTGCGCGGCACGGGCAGCGTGTGCAGCGCCCATCGGCGCCACGTGTGCGCTTCAGAAATGAGATCGCGCAACGACGGCGCGCAACGAGGCAGGCGCTGCTGGACCCAGGCGGGTGGCACGGGTGCTGCCCAGTCCCTGTCGTCGTGCTCGTCAGAGACGATGACGACGATCGCGAGCGCGGCGCCCGCCGACACCGGGTAGTGCACGACGTGCGCATCGGGGAACAGCCAGATCCCCGTCTCCTGCTTGAAGAACTCCGGCGGCAGCAGGTCGAGCGACAACACGGTGCGTGCAGCGCTCTTTCCCGCAAAGCGCGGCGCGCCCGCCTTGAACTGATGGCTTCTGACGGTGGACCAGACGCCGTCCGCGGCGATCAGCGCCCGGCCCGTCCACGCGTGCCCTGTCTGGTCCGCGACCGCGACGCCGCGTGCGTCGGTCGCCACCTCCGCCACCGAAAATCCCATCGACAGCGCGACGAGCGGCTCGGCGCGCGCCGCCTCGAGCAGGGCTGCGTGCAGGTCGCTGCGCTGCGCCACCCAATAGGGCGCCCCGTGGCGCTTGGCGATCCACTCGCCCAGCGGCAGGCGGGCGAGCTCGGCGCCGCTCGCGCCCTCGCGCACGCAGATGGCTTCCGGCACGCCGACGCGCGGATAAAGCGCATCGGCCACGCCGAGGCGGCGCAGGATGCGGGTGCCGTTGGGGCCGATCTGGATGCCGGCGCCTTCCTCGTGGAAGGCTGCGCGCCGCTCGAGCACGTGCGAGGCGATGCCGCGGCGCGCCAGCGCGATCGCCGCAGCGAGGCCGCCGATGCCGCCGCCGGCGATAAGCACCGGCTCCGACGGGCCTCTGCGGTCCCGCGCCAACGCCCCCTTGGCGTTCTCGTTGGCAGTTGCGTCGGCTTGCGGCGCTGTCATATCGCGGTTCCGGGACGCGCCCGGATGTCAGGTGAAATCCTCAACGAGGCTCACCAGGCAACCGGCCGGGTCGCTCTGGTCGGCGTTGAGCCGCGGATCATAGATGTAGAGCGTCGAGCAGTAGGGGCACAGGATCTGCCCGTCGTCGCCCATGTCGAGATAGACGTGGGGATGATCTTGGGGGGGACGCGCGCCCATGCAGTTGAGCTCGCGGACGCCGACGAAAATCTTCTCCACGCCCTGGTCGTTGGCGAGGTGGGGGACGGCGCTCGCAGTCATCGCATCTGCCTTGCGTGCTCTTGAGGATGAACGCCCCGACCATAGCCGCGCTCCGCCCGAAATGATAGGGGTTGGGGAGCGTGCACGGCGTATCTGCGCGAGGGCCGGTGAGGGTGCAAACGTTCGATTCCGACGGCGTCGAGATCGCATTCATCGACGAGGCGCCCGCCCAGTCCGCGGGCGATCCCGTGCTGCTCATTCACGGCTTTGCCTCCAACGTCGCGACCAACTGGATTGACCCCGGCTGGGTCAGGACCCTGACGGCGGCCGGCCATCGCGTCATCGCGTTCGACAACCGCGGACACGGGCACAGCGCCAAGCTCTATGCGCTCGAGGACTACGGCGCGCCCCTGATGGCCGAGGACGCGCGCCGCCTGCTCGATCACTTGGGCATCGAGCGCGCCGACGTCATGGGCTACTCGATGGGCGCGCGCATTGCGGCCTTCCTCGCCATCGCGCACCCGGAGCGCGTGCGCAGCCTCGTGTTCGGCGGGCTCGGGATCAACATGGTGCGCGGTGTCGCCGGCACGGGACCGGTCGCGCGCGCGCTCGAGGCTGAGAGCATCGAGCAGGTCACGAACCCGACCGCGCGCACGTTCCGCGCTTTCGCCGAGCAGACGGGCAGCGACCTCAAGGCGCTCGCCGCCTGCATCCGCTCCTCGCGCGCGCCGATCACGGCGGAAGACCTGGCGCGGATTACGTGCCCCGTGCTGGTCGTCGTCGGCGAGCTCGATGTGATCGGCGGCTCGGCGGAGGCGCTGGCCGAGCTGATCGCGCAGGGGCGCGCGCTGACGATTGCCGGGCGCGACCACATGAAGGCGGTCGGCGACAAGGCCTACAAGGATGCGGTCGTGCGATTTCTGCAGGAGCGGCCCTGAGCGCTGGAGGGCGGCGACTGAGGGGTGCAAGAGGCGGGAAACGAGGGGGGCGGGACTACGAGGCCCCGGCTGTCCGTCCGCCAATCCCGAAAGACAAACGCGGGGTTGTCATGAGATCGGCAGAGGACCCATGCCGGGGCCAAGACGCAGTACTCGCTCAGGTGTGCAACGCCAACGCAAGCACATGCATCGCTGTCCCCGAGGCTCGAAAACGTTCCGAGCAGCAAAAACTTAGCAGGACAAACTGCAGAGAACTGTGACATTTGCGACGCTCGATGCGTGCAAGCTGTGGATAACTTACGGAGTGACTGTGGAGAGACACTTGGGCGAATCACTCCGGTCCGCAAATTGGCCGGGGCCGTAAATCGGCCGGAATAGGCTGCTGATTTGCCTTCGGGAAGATTGGGATTCACACCTCGTTAGGGTTAGCGAGATTAACGTTTGCATCCCATGTCCCGTTTCCGCGTCAGCGTCCGCGTCCTTCTCGTATTGGTGGCCCCGGCAGTGCTTTCAGCCTGCTCGACGGGACCTGATTTCGTTTCAAAACCAGAACCTTGGCGATCGACGGAGGAGCGCGCGTGCCTCGCGTCCGGCATGGTGCGCGAGACGGCCTTCATCCGCACCCGCTCGGCACTCGGTGGTCCGAGCGCGTGCGGCGCCGAGCAGCCCTTCGAGATGGAAGCCGCCGACGGCGGACGCGTGCGCATCACTCCGGTGGCGCTTCTTCGCTGCCCCATGATTCCGCAGGTCGACCGTTGGGTCGTCGAGGTGATCGAGCCCGCCGCCCTGGATAACTACGGCGCCGCGCTCGCCGAGGTGACGATCGCGGGGTCCTATGCGTGCCGGCCCATGAACCACGTCTCGGGCGCCCACCTCTCCGAGCACGGCCATGCCAATGCGCTCGACGTGTCGGGCTTCGTGCTGACGGACGGCACGCGCATCGCGGTGAAAAGCGGCTGGCACGGTGACCGGCGCGAGCGTGCGTTCCTGCACACGGTCCACGACGGCGCCTGCGCCGAGTTCACGACGGTGCTGGGGCCCGACTACGACGGCAACCACCGCGACCACTTCCATGTCGATCTGGCGCGGCGCGGCCCGCAAGGGCTGCTCACCGTCTGCAAGTGACGAAGGCTGGCGCTTAGTCGTCGTCGTCGCAGGCGACCGGAAACTCGATATCGGGCTCCCAGCAAACGATCTCGGGCTGGATCCGCGCCTCGGCTTGCGCCAGGGCGGCAAGGATCGCAAGCGCTGTTGCCAGGAAAAGCAGAAACGGCCGCATGGGGAAGCCTCCTCATCGAGGCGATGGCATGCGCGAGCCTAGGCCCTTTCAGTTCCCGGCGCCAGCGGGCGCCTCCTGCTCGGTCACGCCGCGCGCCGCCCCCAGCCGCTCCTTGGCCTTCTCCGCGAAATAGCCGCGCGCCTGCGCGATATCGGTGCGCGCCATCTCCTCAACGGCGCGCTGGCGCAAGGCCTGGAAATCCTTGACGTCCATGTCGGCGATCTTGAAGTGCTGCGCGAACTGCAGCGCGACGAGCCCGGGCCCGTATTGCGCGCGCGCGAACTTGAACACGTTGAACTCGCCGACGTCGCTGCCCGGCTCCCAGGTCAGGAAATCGATGATCGCGCTGCCGGCCTCCTTGTTGTCGAGCAGGGCGTAGTTGGCATCGGGGTTGGCTTCCTTGGTGGCCTTGCCGACCTCTTGCGCCATCACCAGGGGATCATCGCCGGCTTCCGGGTAGAGGTAGTAGGAAAAGAGCTTGGTCCAGCTCTGCACGGTTTCGCCCCCAAGCGTGAACTCGGCGATGCCGTTGCCGGGCTGGCCGTCCTCGAGACGCGCCTGGTCGTGATAATCGAGATGATAGCTTTGGCCGCCGAAGGTGACGTCAGGCGCGTCGGCGCGCGCGGCTGCGGTCATTGCAAGCAGACAAAGAAGCGTCAGGATCCTGCGCATCGGCTGTCTCTGCCCGCTTATTGTGAATGTGTGGCGAGATCGCCTTCCGCGACGACGCGATCGAAAGGCTCGGCCTCGCTTCTGATCTTGTAGAGCGTCGCGCCCTCCTCGAGCCGCACGAGCTGCTCGATGCGGTACTCGAGCGCGCGGGCGCTTTCGGTCGCGGTCACGCGTACAAAGCGAACGATCGAGCCGACGTTGAACGTGCCCTTCGACATGCGTCTTCTCCTGCGTGAGAGCGGCGGACGCCGTCAGAAAGCGTCACGCAACACCTAAGCCAGCAAGCTGAACAGAGGGTATCCGCGGTCGCGACAAATCTAACGAGCGCCCACGATTTTGCGCAGGCGCGTGCGGGCGGCCCGCACCGGGGCTGAGTGTTTTGCGGGTTGCGATGCCGAAGGCGCCGGGTTAGGGAGGGGCGCGATCCATGTCCGCGGACGGGCGCCGGATCGGCCACACGCATGGTCTCGGCGGCTCCTGTTTCGGACCTGACGAGGGCCGCCCATGAGCCGCCGGCCGCCCCAATTCAGGCGCCCCCGCACAAAACCCGCGCACTAAGTCGAACCCGCTGAGCTGGAAAACGTTGTCAGACGCCATATATGGTCCGCACGCGGCGGGCCAGGTCCGCAACCTCAATCCCGGAGGCATTCATGCTTAGAAGCCCGTCGGTCCAAGCGGGCCTCGCAGCGGACCCCGGCTCCCAGCCCCGCGATCTGGGCGAGCGGCTGCGCGCAAGCCGCCAGCTCTCGCAGGCCCTTGCCGCACCCTTGAGCGATGAGGACCAGACCGTCCAGGCCATGGACGACGCGAGCCCGACCAAATGGCATCTCGCGCACACGACGTGGTTCTACGAGGCCTTCGTCCTGCGCGCGCATCTTCCGGGCTACCAGCACTTCTCCGACGACTTCGACTACTGCTTCAATTCCTATTACGAGACGAAGGGCGAGCGGCAGCCCCGCGCGCGGCGCGGATTGTTGACGCGTCCCTCGGGGCCCCAGGTGCGTGACTACCGCGCCCACGTCGATGAGGCTCTCGAGCGGCTGTTTGCTGAAGGCATCGCCCAGGCGCCATCGAACCCTGTGGGCGCGCTCATCGAGCTCGGCATCAACCACGAGCAGCAGCACCAGGAGCTGCTCCTCACCGATATTCTCGCGCTGTTTGCCGCCAACCCGCTGCGCCCGGCCTATCAAGTGCCCCAACCCCGGCCCGCGCCGGTGGCTTCGCCGGCCGCGTTGGGGTGGGTCACGTTCAAGGGCGGCATCCGCACCATCGGTCACGACGGCTCGGGCTTTTCCTACGACAACGAGGGCCCGCGCCACGAGGTGCTGCTGCGCCCGTTCCGGCTCGCCAACCGCTGCGTGACGAACGGCGACTGGCTCGCCTTCATGGACGCCGGCGGCTACCGCGATCCGCTGCTGTGGCTCGCCGACGGATGGGCCGCCGTGAAGGCGCAAGGCTGGGAGGCGCCGGGCTACTGGGAGAGCCGCGACGGCGCCTGGCACCAGATGACGCTCAACGGACTGTTGCCCGTGGATGAGCGCGCGCCGGTCGCGCACGTCAGCTATTTCGAGGCGAACGCCTACGCCCAGTGGGCGGGAAAGCGCCTGCCGACCGAGTTCGAATGGGAGTTTGCCAGTGGTGGCGCGCCACTCGACGGCAACGACCTTGCAACGGGCGCGCTACGGCCGCTATCGGCGCGGCCCGTGCCCGAGGGCACGTTGGCGCAAATGTTCGGCGACGTCTGGGAATGGACGGCTTCCGCCTATCAGCCCTATCCGGGATACAGGCCCGCCCCCGGCGCCATCGGCGAATACAACGGCAAGTTCATGGTGAGCCAGCAGGTGCTGCGCGGGGGCTCGTGCGTGACGCCGGGCGGCCACGTCCGCGCCACCTATCGCAACTTCTTCTTTCCATTCCAGCGCTGGCAGTTCACCGGCTTGCGCCTCGCAGAGGACGCGGCATGACCCAAACAGCAAGCAGCAGCGCGATCGCGGTCGCGGCCAGCTCGGATTTTGCAGCCGCACTGCTGGCAGGCCTGTCGGCGCCGGCAAAGTCGATCCCCTGCCGCTTCCTCTATGACGCGGCCGGCAGCGCGCTGTTTGAGCGCATCACGGAGCTGCCCGAGTACTACCCTACGCGCACCGAGGCGAAGATTTTAGCCGAGCGTGCGGTCGAGATCGCCGAGGGTGCCGCTCCCGGCAACGTGCTGATCGAGTTCGGCTCCGGCTCGAGCCTCAAGACCGAGCTGCTGCTCGCCGAAATGCACCAGATCTATGCGTACGTGCCGATCGACATCAGCGAAGCGGCGCTGCGCGAGGCGCAGGCGCGCATCGGCAAGCGCTTCCCGAATTTGCGCGTGATGGCGCTGTGCGGCGACTTCTCGCGCCCGCTGGCGCTGCCGCCCGAGATCAAGGGGCGGCCGCGGCTCGGGTTCTTCCCCGGATCGACCATCGGCAACCTGGAGGAGGCTGCGGCCGTCAAGCTGCTCGCCACCATGGCGAAGAGCCTGGGCCAAGGCAGCCGCCTGATCATCGGGGCGGATCTGAAAAAGGACGTGCGCCGCCTGATCCGCGCCTATGACGACGACGCGGGCGTGACCGCCGCTTTCAATCTCAATCTGCTGAAGCGGGCCAACCGCGAGCTCGACACCGATTTCGACGTGAGCCAGTTCGATCATCTCGCGACCTACAACGATCGTCACGGGCGCGTGGAGCTGTTTCTCGTCAGCCAGGCCGACCAGTCGGTCAACGTGCTGGGGCGCCAGATCGACTTTGCCGCCGGCGAGCGCATCCATACCGAGCACTCGCACAAATACGACATCGAAGGCTTCCACGCGCTGGCCGCCAAGGCCGGCTGGCGGCCGATCGAGGTGTGGACGGACCCTGAGCGCCTGTTCAGCGTCCACGTGCTGGAATCGGCTTGAGAGTTCGCGCCTGATGCTTTCCAACCCCGAATTGCGCTAAAAGCCGTCCATGACCTGGGACAAGGGTGGCCCCGGCGCGCGGCGCGGCTACCATCACGGCAACCTGCGCGAGGCGCTCGTCGCGGCGGCGCTCGACCTCATCTCCAAGAAGGGAGCGGCGGGCTTCACCTTCGCGGATGCCGCGCGTGCAGCGGGCGTCAGCCCCGCCGCGCCCTATCGCCATTTCCGCGACCGCGACGCCCTGATGGCCGACATCGCGCGGCGCGGGTTCGATGGGTTCGCCGAGGCGCTGACGCGGGCCTGGGGCGGCGGCAAGCCGACGCCGCGCGCAGCCTTCGAGCGCGTGGGTGCGGCTTATCTGGCGTTCGCGCGCAAGGAGCCGGCGCTGTTCTCGGCGATGTTTGAATCGGGGCTGTCGGTCGCCGAATATCCGGAGGTGCGCGAAGCGGGCGACCGCGCGTTCGCCGTACTGCGCGACGCCTGCGAGACGTTGGCCGCGACGTTACCCAGTGAGCGCCGGCCGCCGTCCTTGATGATGGCGCTGCACATCTGGTCCTTGAGCCACGGCATCGCGGCGCTGTTTGCGCGCGGGAGATGCTGCGCGCCGCACGATCCCGATGACGCCGGAGGAGCTGCTCGAGGCGGCGGTGCTCATTTATTTGGAAGGCCTGGGTGTGCCGCCTGATGGGGGGTAAAGACGATGCGTCTTATCTCGGTTTGCGCACTCAAACACGTCGTCATTCCCGCGGAGGCGGGAACCCAGGACACGTCGCCGTTCGCAATGGCTCACGGTTTGCGCCGCGTCTGATCCGCGGGGAGCTCGCCTATCTCTCCGGTCTCGCGATCGAAGAGATTGACCCATTCGGGATTGGTCTGCTCGATCAGCCGAACCTTCCACAGGCGGTTCCACTTCTTGAGCCGCTTCTCGCGCGCAATCGCCGCTTTCATCGTCGGGTGCATTTCGTAATAGACCAGTTGGTGTACGCGGTGTTTCGCGGTGAAGCCGGGGACCAGCTCTTGCACGTGCAGGCTCACACGGCCCGCTAGATCGCTGGTGACGCCGATGTAGAGCGTTCCGTTGCGCCCGCTGGCGAGAATGTAAACGCACGGCGTCTTACGCATGAGCCCCTCGGGACCAGGCGAACGTGCGCTGGCGCGGCATACGCCGCAACTGTCGCGCGCGCTGAAGCATGACTGGGTCCCCGCCTGCGCGGGGATGACGTCGAGGGGAGGTGAGCGGGCAATCTTTAACCCGGCGGAGGTCTGGACCCGTGCCAGCTTCGGCTGCAGCTTCTGGCCCGAGCGGGTCCGGCAGTCTCGGCTTGCCACCCCTACAACCCTGAATTCCAGGCCCCTCCACCCCCATCTCTTCTCCCGGCCGTCGATTTTCCCATGCGGCCCCTTGACGGCGCCCCCTTCGGGTGGCACCTATGTAAATGTGATGAACATTCACATGGTAAGAGGTGAACTGCGATGACTCAGGTTGTGGCGACGCTCGACGATTACGGCAGGCCCGCGTGGATTGCCGTGATGGTCCTGGGCTTCATCCTGTTCTGGCCCATAGGCCTCGCAATTCTGGCCTACCTTCTCTGGAGTGGACGCATGGGATGTGGACGGCACGGTGAGATGACCCGCTGGCAGCAGCGCATGGCGGATAAGTGGGATCGCGGCGTGGAGCGCTTCGGGCGCGAAGCGCGCGGGTTCCACTCGAGCGGCAATCGCGCGTTCGACGATTACCGCGAGGAGACGCTGCAGCGTCTCGAGGAGGAGCAGCGCGAGTTCCGCGCCTTCCTCGATCGCCTGCGCAAGGCCAAGGACAAGGAGGAGTTCGACCAGTTCATGGCCGATCGCCGCTCTCGTCCGGCCGGCGGAAGCGAAAGCGCACCCGCCTGATGCGGCTTGCGACCGCATAACGATTTAGCGCCGGGGCGGCTTGCTGCCCCGGCAGTCTCTTCAACGGCGATCGGAGCATCGTGCCATGCCCCTGTTGTTTTTCGGGTTCCTCTTCGTCCTGATGTCACTGCTGTGGGTGGTCTGGACGCTGACGCTGCTGTTCTGGCCCGTCGCGCTGCTCGTCGTGGGGTGCTTGTTCCTGCGCGGACAGATGCGGCGTCAGCACATGACGGGCGGGCTTGTACCTTACCGCGCCGCTCAATCGCGGGCGCCGTCCGGCCGCAACGCCGCTTTCGAGGAGTATCGCGCAGCGACGCTCAACCGTCTCGATGAGGAGGCCGGCAAGTTCCGCGAGTTCCTGCAGCGAATGCGCTCCTCGCGCGACAGCAAAGAGTTCGAGGCGTTCATGGCCGCGCGGCGCGGGCGTCCGGCGATCACGCAGGGCGACGCATCCACGATCTGACGCGCAGGAATGCGCGCGCACGAAATCAAAGCCAGGGCCTCGCGGTCCTGGCTTTTTTGCGGCCTAGCGGATCGTCTTGTCGAAGTTGACCGCGGTCGCGAGCCCCTTCACCGTATCGAGGCCCTTCACGCCGAGCAGCGTCGCGCCGTAGAGATCGGCGCCGGTCAGGTTCGCGCCCGTCAGATCGGCGCCGGTGAGATCGGCCTTGGAAAGATCGGCGTCCTTCAGGTTGGCGTCGCGCAGGTCGGCGCCGTTGAAGCGCGAGAACGTCAGCACGGCGCGGTCGAGGTTCACGCCCTTCATGATGGCGCGCGTGAAATCGCAACTCTTCAGCACGTTCTTGGCGAGCGTCGTGATCGTGCCCTGGCCAGGCCGCGATTCGAGCGGGCTCAGGTTGGCGCCCGTCATGTCGGCGCCGTGGAAGTCCGCCCCCGACATGTTGGCCATCACGCGGATGCCCGTCAGGTTGGCCCCGGCAAAGAGCGGCGCATCGCCAAGGTCGCTCGACAGATCGGTGTAGATCGTCGGGCGCAGGATCGTCGCGCCGCTCAAGTTGGCGCCCGACAGGTCGGCGCGGATGAGCACCGCGCGATCGAGCCGCGTGTGCGACAGATCGGTGCCGCGCAGGTTGGCGCCGGTGAAGTCGGTGCCGTAGAGATCGGAGCGGGCGAGCTTGGCGCCCTTGAAGTCGAGGCCGGCGAGATCGAGGTAGGTGAGGTCGTGGTTGGAATAGTCGATCGTCTCGCCGGGCTTGGCCTTGAACAGCGCCGTGGTGACCTCGCGCGCGGTGAAATCGGCGTCGTTCTGGTGAACGGGCTCGGTCTCTTCGGCCGCGGCGCCAAAGCTCAGCGGCAACGGTGCCAGCAAGGCCGCCAGCAGGACCGCCGCCAGGACCTCAACGAGCCGGATCTCCCGTGCCGCGCGTAAGCTCTTCATTCTTGTTCTTCCTTCGCCCCCGAGGGCATCTCAATATGATTGGGCCATGCCCGAGGGCCCGGCAAGAGGGCGCACGCTTAAAATTGGGCAAAGGCGGCAACAAATTGCGCCTTGTTTGAAGCCATTGGGCTTCAGGCCAGCTTTGTCCTTAAGCCCGCGTTTCCACATCGAATTATATGAATGCGAGGTCGCTGCAAAAAGGAGCGCGAAAATGGACGTGCAGGCCGCGAGGAGCACGATCGAATCTTCAATCTCGTGCGACTTCGACGAATACATCAAGACCTATTCGGGAATTGCCACGTTCTTTCGGGCCAAGCACACGCGCGATCTGGCCGAGACCGACATCGCCTTGGTTGGTTTGCCGATGGACGCCGGCCTCACGCAGAGGACGGGCGCCCGTCACGGACCGCGGGAAGTGCGCTCTCAGTCGTGCAACGTGCTCTATTTCAATCCGCTCACCAGCATAAGCCCGTTTAGCCTGTGCCGTGTCCGGGACATCGGCGACGTGCCGATACCAAGTGCGTTCGATCTCGAGCGCATGATCGACGAGATTTTTACATTCTACCAACGGCTGCACGCGGCCGATGTCGTCCCGCTAACGGTCGGCGGCGACCACTCGATTACATTTCCGATCCTCAAGGCGCTCGGCGCCAAGACGCCGGTCGGGCTCGTGCACATCGACGCCCACTTCGATACCGCCGAGAGCATCTCCGGCTCGACGCTGCACCACGGCTCTCCTTTCTGGAATGGTGTGAAAGCAGGCGTGCTCGACCCCAAACGTACCGTGCACATCGGCCTGCGCGATCCCTACACGGAGTTCGAAAGGCCATTCGCAGATGAGACCGGGATGACGGTCATCGACATAAACCAGTTCCACGACCTGGGAATCGCGAACGTCATTAGGAAGACGCGGGAAGTTATCGGCCGCGGCCCTGCCTACATCAGCTTCGACATAGACGGCCTCGATCCCGCGTTCGCGCCTGGCACGGGTACGCCGGCCGTCGGCGGCCTTACGACGTATGAGGCCAAGAGGTTCTTGCAGGGCCTGCGCGGTCTCGATTTCGTCGGCGGCGATCTGGTCGAAGTGTCTCCGCCGTTCGACTCTGCCGGGATCACGGCACTGGCCGGGGCGCAGATGCTATTCGAAATTCTGTGCCTGAATGCGGAAGCCTGGGCAAAAAGGGCCATGACCAACGCCTGATTGACGCAACGCGTCGGGCAAGGTCTTCACGCGCGCCCGAAGCCGCCGCCCGTCGGCGTGACGATGATGATCGCTTCGCCGGCTTCGATCAGCGTCTGATCGCATCCCTTCAGGCGCTCGAGCCGCCCGCCCGTCGCGCCGCACGAGGTTCTCTCCCGTCTCTCCCGGCTCCCCGCCGTCGAGCCCGAACGGGCGCACCTCGCGATAGCCCGACAGGATCGCGCAGTCCATCGCTGCCAGGAACCGGATGACGCGGCGCGTGCCGTCTCCGCTTCTCCACGTGCCCTTGCCGCCCGAGCCGCGCCGTATCGAGAATTCCTCCAGCAGCACCGGATAGCGCAGCTCTAAGATCTCGGGGTCGGTGAGGCGCGTGTTGGTCATGTGCACGTGCACGGCGGCAGCCCCGTCAAAGCCCGGTCCCGCCGGCGCGCCCGAGCACAGCGTCTCGTAGTACTGCAGCTTCTCAGTCCCGAACGTCAGATTGTTCATCGTTCCTTGCGCCGATCCGAGCGCGCCGAGGGCCGCAAAAAGCGCATTCGTCACGACCTGGCTCGTCTCCACGTTGCCGGCGACGACGGCTGCGGGATAGGCCGGGCTCAGCATGGAACCTGCGGGAATGACGATCTCGATCGGCTTCAGGCAGCCGGCGTTCATGGGGATCTTCTCCTCCACCATGACGCGGAAGGTGTAGAGCACGGCCGCGCGCGTCACGGGCTCGGGCGCGTTGAAGTTGTTGCCCTGCTGCGGGCTCGTGCCCGTGAAATCAACGGTTGCTGTGCGCTTCTCGCGATCGACCGTGATGCGCACCTCGATCGCGGTGCCCTGGTCCATCTCGACGCGGAAGTGGCCGTCCGCCAGGCGCGCGAGCAGCCGGCGCACGCTCTCCTCGGCATTGTCCTGCACGTGGCCCATGTAGGCGCGCACCACGTCGAGCCCGAAATGCGCCACCATCTTTGCTAGCTCCGCCTCGCCCTTGGCGTTGGCCGCGACCTGAGCCTTGAGGTCGGCGATGTTCTTGTCGGGCTGGCGCGCGGGGAACTTGGCGCCGCAGAGCAGCGCGCGCGTCTCCGCCTCGAGGAAGCGGCCGCACTCCACGAGCTTCACGTTGTCGATATAGACGCCTTCCTCCTCGATCGTCGTGGCGCGCGGCGTCATGGAGCCCGGCGTCAGCCCGCCGATGTCCTCGTGATGGCCGCGGCTCGCGACATAGAACAGGACGTCCGCGCCGGCGGCGTCGAACACGGGCGTCACCACGGTGATGTCGGGCAGGTGCGTGCCGCCGTTGTAGGGCGCGTTCAGCATGTAGACGTCGCCTGGACGCATCTCGGCCCCGCGCAGGCGGATGATCGTCTCGACCGAGCGGTCCATGATGCCTAGGTGCACCGGCAGATGCGGCGCGTTGGCGACGAGGCGGCCGCCCGTGTCGAACACGGCGCAGGAGAAGTCGAGCCGCTCCTTGATGTTCACCGACTGCGCGGTGTTGCGCAGCGCCTCGCCCATCTGCTCGGCGATCGCCATGAAGAGGTTGTTGAACACCTCCAGCAATATCGGGTCGGCCTCCTTGGCGAGCCGCTCGCGCGGGCGCGGCTCGGTGCGCGTGAGGATGATGTCGTTGCGCGCGCTGATCTCCAGCCGCCAGCCGGGCTCTACAACCACGGTCTGGTGCGGCTCGATCAATAGCGCCGGGCCGGTGAGCGCGTAGCCGGGCCCGACGTCGGCGCGCAGGATGACGGGGGCGTCGTGCCAGGCGCCGCGCGAATAGAAGCGGGTGGTCTCCCCTCTCCCCACGTCAGTGGGGAGAGGGTTAGGGTGAGGGGCAGAAACTTGCGCTGCGCCCTGCGGCTGTCCCTCACGATCTCCCCGAAGGACCGGGAGCGGGTAGTGCTGGCGTCGCCGCCACCTTCCTCGCCTGCCGCCTCCACCTCGATCGCGGCGACGAACACGGCCTTCTCGGGCGACACGAACCCGAAGCGCTGCCGGTGCGCCGCCTCGAAGTCGCGCCGCATGATGCCGGGCTCCGACAGCGGCACGGGAAGTGCCGTATCGGTTCCGGCATAGCGCAGGTGCAGATGCGTCGTGATCGCGATCGCATCGTGCTCGACGCCTTCGTCGAGCAGCTCCTCGGTCGCGGCACTTCCCATGTCATAGGCGAGGCTCTCGATGTCGCGCATCGTGTCGGGATCGAGCGGGGCCTCGATCGAGCGCTCGCGGCTTGCGCGCACGGGCGCGAGCCCCATGCCGTAGGCCGACAGCAGTCCCGACAGCGGATGAATGAGGATCGTCTCGATCCCGAGCGTGTCGGCGATCAGGCACGCGTGCTGGCCGCCGGCCGAGCCGAAGCAGTTGAGCGCATAGCCGGTGACGTCGTAGCCGCGCTCGACCGAGATCTTCTTGATGGCGTTCGCCATGTTCTCGACCGCGATGCGGATGCAGCCGTCGGCGATTTCCTCGGGCGCGCGCGTTTCGCCTGCTTCGCGCGCGAGCGCGGCGAAGGCCTGCGCGCACCGCGCCCGTGTCGAGCGGGCCGTCATGAGCGGGGCCGAATATCTTGGGGAAGAAGTCCGCATCGAGCTTGCCCACCATGACGTTGGCGTCGGTGACGGTGAGCGGGCCGCCGCGGCGGTAGCATTTGGGGCCCGGGTCGGCGCCGGCACTTTCCGGGCCGACGCGAAAGCGCGTGCCGTCAAAGCCGAGGATCGAGCCGCCGCCCGCCGCCACCGTATGGACGCGCAGCATGGGTGCTGCGAGGCGCACACCCGCGACGACCGTCTCGAAGGAGCGCTCATACTCGCCGGCAAAGTGCGCAACATCGGTCGACGTGCCGCCCATGTCGAAGCCGATGACGGAGCCGAAGCCGGCGCGCCGTGCCGTTTCCGCCATGCCGACGACGCCGCCCGCCGGCCCCGACAGGATCGCGTCGCGCCCGCGGAACATCTGCGCCGACTTCAAGCCGCCCGACGACGCCATGAACAGCAGGCGGGTGCCGGAGAATGGATCGGCGCCCGCGTCCGATCTGCGATACGGCGGCGGCAACTCTCTCCACATACCGGCGCAGGATCGGCGACAGGTAGGCGTCGGCGACCGTCGTATCGCCGCGCGGCACGAGCTTGATGAGCGGCGAGACCTCGTGGCTGGCCGAGACCTGCGCAAAGCCTAATTCGCGCGCGAGCGCGGCCGCTTGCGCCTCATGCTCGGGAAACGCATAGGCGTGCATGAACACGATCGCCACCGCGTCGATGCCTTGGGCGCGCGCAGCCAGCAAATCCTTTTCGAGCCCGGCTAGATCGAGCGGCGTCTCGATCGTCCCGTCGGCGCGCACGCGCTCGTCGGCTTCGACGACGCTGCCGTACAGCATCTCCGGCTTGACGATGCGCTTGGCGAAAATGTCGGGCCGCGCCTGCGTGCCGATTTCGAGCTGGTCCGCCAGGCCACGCGTGATGACGAGCAGCGTCGGATCGCCCTTGCGTTCCAAGAGCGCGTTGGTGGCGACGGTCGTTCCCATCTTGACCGACGCGATGCGCTCTGACGGGATCGGCGCGCCGGGAGCGACCTCGAGGAACTGGCGGATCGCCGCGAGTGCGGCGTCGTCATAGGCGCCGGGGTTCTCCGACAGCAGCTTGCGGGTGAGGATGCGGCCGTCGGGTGCGGCCGCCACGACGTCGGTGAACGTGCCGCCGCGGTCGATCCAGAAGTGCCACTTGCCGTTGCCCCCTGCCATCCGCAACCGTCCGTTGTCGCCGCCCGCTAGTCAGCTATCGGCGGGCTGCGCGAGCGTCAACCTGCCGCAACCATCGCCGCCAGGCTTTGGCAGTCTGGCGGCAATTTTCCGGGATTTGTCCCGAATTTCTCCAAGACTCCTGCAGGAACTCGGGGGTGCTCTTCAAGTTCTAACCGAATGCCGGTAAAGGGATTGTCATGCCGTGGAAGGACATATCGCAGGCGATGGGGCTCGATAAGGCCGGCGCGCTGCGCGACGCGCTCGCTGGCGTGTGGGCCGAGCCTCGGGATCGTGCGCACGCCCGGGCACCGCACCGTCGCCTTCACCATCGCCGTGACGACGCTCGCAGCCAAGATGGCGAAGGCGGACGGCGTGGCGCTGCCCGTGGAGGCGCAGGCCTTCGAGACGATGTTTCAGATCCCGCCTGCGGAGGAGGCAAACGTCAGGCGCCTTTACGATCTCGCCAAGCAGGACGTCGCCGGCTACGAGAGCTATGCCGGCCAGATCGCCAAGCTGCTGAAGGACGAGCCCGAGCTGCTGCGCTCGGTGCTGGAATGCCTGTTCCACATCGCGGCCGCCGACGGAATTCTGCACCCAGGCGAAGACACGTTCCTGCAGACGGTCGCCGACCGCTTCGGCCTCAGCCGGCTCGAGTTCCAGTCGATCCGCGCCTGCTTCGTGCATGATCCCCACAGCCCCTACGCAATTCTTGGTGTCGCGCCGAATGCCTCCGACGCCGAGCTCAAGGCGCGCCATCGCGCGCTGGTGCGCGAGCACCACCCCGACAAGCTCGCCGCGAGCGGCGTGCCGCCCGAGTTCCGCGCCGCCGCCGACCGCAGGCTCGCCGCCATCAACGCCGCCCTCGATACGATCCAGGAGCAGCGCGCAGGAGCGCGCGGGCGCTGCCGAGGAGCGCTGCTCGTGATCTTGAAACCCGACACCAGCCTTGTCAGTGCGCTGCATCCCTCGCCCAACGTCGGCGAGCGCCGCAAGGGCTGCCGCCCGCGTCTCGTCGTGCTGCACTACACCGGCATGGCGTCCGCGCAAAAAGCGATCGGGTGGCTTGCCCATCCCGATGCGAAAGTCTCCTGCCACTACGTCGTCGACGAGGCGGGTTCCATCACGCAGATGGTGGCGGAGACAAAGCGCGCCTGGCACGCGGGCGCCTCGCACTGGGCGGGCGAGACCGACATCAACTCGCTGTCGATCGGCATCGAGATCCAGAATCCGGGCCACGAGCACGGCTACCCGGATTTTCCGCAAGCCCAGATGCAGGCGATCGCCCTGCTGTGCCGCGACATCGCGGAGCGCCGCGCCATCGCGCCGGAAGGGATCTTGGCCCATTCCGACGTGGCGCCCGGACGCAAGATCGATCCCGGCGAGAAATTCGATTGGGCGTGGCTCGCAAATGAGGGCGTCGGACACTGGGTCGAGCCGTCCGCCTGTGCGGTCAGTGGCGACGCCTACGGTCCAGGTGATGAAGGATCAGATATCGCCGAGGCGCAGGCGCTGCTGCGCCGCTACGGCTACGACGCCCGAACGCATGGACGCCTCGATGAGCGCACGCGCGTGATCGTGCGCGCATTCCAACTGCATTTCCGGCCCCAGTGCACCGACGGCCGGCTCGATCGCGGAACGCTGGATACGCTTTCCCGTCTCGTTGCGGCGCTTCCCGTCCCGGCGATGAGCTGAAGCCATAACCTCGTTCCTTCTCTTATATGCTGATCAGGCGGCCTGGTCGTCAGTCGTCGGAGCGGGGTTTTGCAGGAACGTCGCGCTCGGTACGCCACAGGTTCACGACCAGAAGCTTGATCTTGAGCGGTAGCGAACGCCAATCGGCGCCTGCGGTGAACTCCTCGAACTTCTTGCGGTGCTCGTTGGGGTCTACTTTTCGCGGCTCGGAATTGCGCGCCATCATCGCCCCTCTACACTCGCTCCACAGCATTGCTGCAGGCGACAACGCCCGCGCGATGGTTCCGGTTCCAATAATCCTGTCCGGCGGGCTGGATGTGGCTTTTTTGCTCGACCTCGGGGCCGTTCGGATGCCGCCCGGGGGCTACATTCGCCGGACCCGGATAATGCAAAGCCGAAGTCCCGTAAGCCGCCGCGAAGTCTCAACGAGCAGGGCCAACAAACTTCTGGCACGCCGCGACAACGTCGTTGGCCTGGTATGGCTTTGCGAAGAACAGGCTGCGCTCGACCCTGCGGGAAGCATCCATCAACTTGCTGGACGTGTAGATGATGTCGACGTCAGGTTGGGCTTTCCGCGCCTCTTCCGCAACGTCCCAGCCGCTCAACAAGCCTGCAAGTTGGATGTCGGTAAAAACCACATCGATGTGCTGGCCCGATAGAAGATCGATAGCGGCCTCTCCGCCAGCCGATTCCAGAACCAGCCAATTCTGGTCCCGCAGCAGATCGACGATATCGCAACGCACTAGCATCTCGTCTTCGACCACGAGGGCCGTGAGCGCACGTGCTTTGGCACGCATCCGCACGTTTCCTTTTCAGCGAGAGTTCCAGCCCCAGTGACGCGGTTCTTCTCGTTCGTTTGGGGGCCTAGTATTGGGGACTTAGAATGACTACTGGTGCAACGCCGCCGGGAGTGCATCGTTCCTGACAAAGTTGACCTAACGTCTGTCGACGTAGAATATGGCGTTCATCGAGGCTAGGTGTTAACGGTCGTTCATGATTTCAGATGATGAAGAGTTCCGCCTCGAGGCCGAGAACCTCGACCTGCGCCGCTTGCTGAAGCAGGCCGGCCTTGACGCTGCTGAGCATGAGGTCGCCCAGAAATTGCAGCGCATCATGGTGGAAGAGCTGCACCATCGCGTGAAAAATATTCTGGCAACCGTCCAAGCGATCGCCTCCCAGAGCCTTCGCGCCGCCCACAGCATCGAGGAAGGCCGCCACGCGATAGAAAGTCGACTGCAAGCGCTCGGCCGCGTTCATGATCTACTGCTGCGGACCAACTGGTCCAGGGCGAAGATGCAGGACATCTTGAGCGCCGGCATCGCGCCCTTCGTTACGCCCGGGGCATCTCAGATCGCGATGCGCAGCGTGGATATCGATGTGGCGCCCGCATCCGCACTTCCGCTCACGATGGTGCTCAATGAACTTTGCACCAATGCGGTGAAGTACGGAGCCCTTTCCTCCCCCGCCGGGCGAGTCGATATCGAGGCAACAGTGCCTCTCAACACGACCTTCCGTCTCGTTTGGACCGAAGAGGGTGGACCAACCGTGCTTGAACCCACTCGTCGCAGCTTTGGCTCGAAACTGATCGAGCAAGCCTTCGCGGCGCAACTGAGCGGGAAGGCGCGTCTCGAGTTCCTTCCAGGCGGGGTCAGGTACGAGCTAGAAGCGCCCCTCGCCGCATTCAATGCGTAGCGCGATCAGAACCTGATCAGCCCACCCGTGATCAGGATGTCGAAGCCCGCGATCGGAGTGAGCACGCCTGTGGTCCCGGCCACGTACTCGCCTTCGGCGTGGCGATAAATGGCGTAGAGATCCATCTGGGCGGCATCGATGTGCTGCACAACGCCGGCGGCCCAGAAATCGATATTGGCGCCCCTCGTGCTCGTCGCGTCGAACTTGAATGGGCCGTTGCCCAGGCTTGCGCCCGGGTCGTCGTGCCGGTACTCGCCGAAGATCGTGGTAATGCCGAGTGGATGCCACTTGCGCTCGATGCCGGGCTGGAGGAGCCACGTCGTGCTCGTCTTGTCGAGGACCACGCCGGCGATGCTTGCAGGCAGCGAGTTGATCCTTTGCCAGCCATAGCCGCCGTAGAGGTAGAGGCCGGTCGGAGTGTGCATGACGGTCGCACCGCCTCCGGCCCACTCGCAGTCGAAGCCGTTCGTCGGGCCTCCGCACCGGGTTCCACCAGGCGCGTCGTCGGTGCTGTCGCCGTAGCCGGCCTTGGCGAGCACCGTGTAGTCGTGAATGTCCTTTTTGAACGTGACGGCGGCGTCCCATAAATCGTCCGATCCCCAGCTCGCTGCGAACGAGAATCCCTTGAGGTCGGGAGAGTCGTAGCGGACGATGTCGCGGCGCCCGCTCTGGCCGGGCGTGTCGTTGTTGAACCCGCGCAGCACCTGTCGCCACCGAAGTTTTGCCGGATTGAGAGCGCCGTTCGAAACGATGATGAAATCGTTGACGGCGACGGCGGCGGCCTCGGCATCCGCGTAGCTGCGCGTGTTGGCCGCATCGGCATCGTCGATCAGGTGATAGGTGGCCGTGCCGTTCTGGCCGATCGCAACCTGGCCGTACGTCTTGCTCTTCAAATACCAAAAGCTCTTGCGGACGACGAGGCTATTGGCCCCGATAGCGTGGTCGGATCCCTCATCCAATTGGTCAATCGCGTTCGAGACGGCGCCGAGCAGTCCGATCTCGAGCATGTAGCCAGCCGACACGTCCTTGTCGATCTTCGCCTCTCCGAGGAACTTGAAGCGCGATTGCTCGAGCGAGTTGGTGGCGACATAGGAGTCATGGCTTATGCTGTCATCCCACGTGAAGACGGCCTCGTTCACCCAGCCCGAGACCGTCAGGGTGACATTGCGGTTGCCTTTGCGCGTTGTCGTCGCTTCGAGCTCGGCTATGCGCTCCTCGAGATCCGCGCAGCAGTCGCTTCCGAGGTCGGCGGCGAGAGCCGGCGTCCCGGTCAGCGCGATCACCGAAACGGCGAAGCAAAGAAGCTGTCGTATCATGCGGCTCGTTTTGTCCCTCGATCGCGCTTTGCATCAAAGCCGATCGACAGTTGCGAGCTGTGAACTGATTTGTTGTCAAATTAAACACTACCCGTGGTCGGCTTCGTATGCAGGCCGGGATAAGCACGTGGCCCCGCCCGCGCCGATCGGCAGGTGGCATCCGCAACGCGGCGCGCCGCCATCATCCGCCGCATCGTTCAGTGCAACGCGGCGCGATATGCTCCGATCAAGCCTCACGGGCGTGCGCTGCGCCGTACAGAACGAAACCGGAAGAGCGAGCAAGTGTCGAGACTAGCGAGCGTCGTCGCTGAGATTTCCGAGGAAATGCGCCAGCGCCCGGACCGGGGCGAGGTCGCGCGCTATATCCCCGAGCTCGCCCGCGTCGATCCCAACGCCTTCGGCCTCGTCGTCGTCGACAACGACGGCAACGTCGCGGCGGGCGGCGACAGCGAGATCCCCTTCTCGATCCAGAGCATCTCGAAAGTGTTCACGCTGACGCTGGCACTCGGCCAGGTGGGCAACAGGCTGTGGCGGCGCGTCGGCCGCGAGCCGTCGGGCAGCGCGTTCAACTCCATCGTCCAGCTCGAGTTCGAGCGCGGCATTCCGCGCAACCCCTTCATCAATGCCGGCGCGATTGCCGTCACCGACGTGATCCTCTGCGGGCACCAGCCGCGCGAGGCGCTGGGCGAGATCGTGCGGTTCATGCGGTTTCTGGCCGACGATCCCTCGATCAGCATCGACGAGGCGGTGGCGGCATCCGAAAAGCGCACCGGGTTCCGCAACATCGCGCTCGCCAACTACATGAAGTCCTTCGGCGTGCTGGAGAACCCCGTCGACTTCACGCTCGGCGTCTACTTCCACCATTGCGCCATCGCCATGTCGTGCCGGCAGCTCGCCATGGCCGGCCGCTTCCTTGCAGCGTACGGTCTCCACCCGGCGACGGGGCTCCCCGTCGTGCAGCCCGAGCGCGCGCGCCGCATCAACGCGATCATGCTCACCTGCGGCCACTACGACGGTTCGGGCGAGTTCGCCTACCGGGTCGGGCTGCCGGGAAAAAGCGGTGTCGGCGGCGGCATCCTCGCGATCGCGCCGGGCAAGGCCTCGATTGCCGTGTGGTCGCCGGGGCTCGACGCCACGGGCAACTCGCACCTCGGCCAGATCGCGCTCGAAGAGCTGACAAAACGGCTCGGCTGGTCGATTTTCGGAGCTTGAGGGGACGAGTTCGAGGGCGCCAAGCCGGCGCCGGCGCGCGGCTAGGCCGTCGCGATAGGGGAAAGCTCCCCCAGCGGCGCGCGGGCTCGTCGGGCACCAAGTGGCCGAGCGATCTCCGCGCGATCATTCAAATCAAACGCACTGAAAACGGAACACGACATCTGACGATCAATGCTGCTGGTGTGGAAGGTCACAGTCCTGGTCGGCTTCTTCCAGCGCCGCCTCGTGGTACCAGCTTCCGCTGGAGCCGACGGTGGCGAACTGCCCCGATGCTTGCTGCGGGACCGGCTTGGATGATTGACGGTGGCTACCCGGAGCAGCCGGCGGCCGCGTGGGGAACTGGTAGATCTTCGCTGTGGGTCGTTGGGTCTGCGTAGTCATTGCGCATCTCTCTTTCTTCCTCAACTCGAAAAAGCCCGCGTAATTAAAACGGGGCGCTGTTTATCGCATGTTTCGCGCATTGCGCCGATGCCTAATTTCAGAACAGCAAATGCACAAAGTATGGGCATGCTAGGAATTGCATAATTGGCTAGCATGAGTGCCGATGGTGAACTCATTTCATCGGCAGCGATCCCTCCACAACGCTCTCACACCCGCATTGGTTCACGGCCAAATGGGTGCGGATCGGATCGCGATGAAGTGCCTGCGGTCGTGCGTCATCGCATGTGCACCGCACAAGACAGCGACCAGCCATCGTCAACGCCTTCGTGTGCCCGCGTCCGCGACGCTGCGCGCGTACGCCTCTCATCGAAAAACAAGCTTCGTATCGTCATCAACATAGGAGCGACGCCGAAATGACGAAATACAAGCTCGAGTACATTTGGCTCGACGGATACTCGCCCACACCGAATTTGCGCGGCAAGACGCAGATCAAGGAATTCAGCTCGTTTCCCGATCTCGAGCAGCTGCCGCTGTGGGGATTTGACGGAAGCTCCACGATGCAGGCCGAGGGCAAGAGCTCCGATTGCGTGCTGAAGCCCGTCGCGGTCTACCCCGACACCGCGCGCATCAACGGCGCGCTCGTGATGTGCGAGGTCATGATGCCGGACGGCGTGACGCCGCACGCCACAAACAAGCGGGCGACCATCCTCGACGACGAAGGCGCCTGGTTCGGCTTCGAGCAGGAATACTTCTTCTACAAGAACGGCCGTCCGCTGGGCTTCCCCGATTCCGGCTATCCCGCGCCGCAGGGTCCCTATTACACGGGCGTCGGCTACAGCAAGGTCGGCGATATCGCCCGCAAGATCGTCGAGGAGCATCTCGACCTGTGCTTGGCCGCGGGCATCAACCACGAGGGCATCAACGCCGAGGTGGCGAAGGGCCAGTGGGAATTCCAGATCTTCGGCAAGGGCTCCAAAAAAGCGGCCGACGAGATGTGGATGGCGCGCTACCTGATGGAGCGGCTGACCGAGAAGTATGGCGTCGACATCGAATATCACTGCAAGCCGCTCGGAGCCACCGACTGGAACGGTTCGGGCATGCACGCCAACTTCTCGACGACGTACCTGCGCGAAACCGGCGGCAAGGACTACTTCGAGAAGCTCATGAAGGCGTTCGAGGACGCGCGCGCCGAGCACATCGCGGTCTACGGCCCCGACAACCACATGCGGTTGACCGGACTTCACGAGACGGCATCGATCAATTCGTTCAGCTACGGTGTCGCCGACCGCGGCGCTTCGATCCGCGTGCCGCATAGCTTCGCAAACAACGGCTACAAGGGCTATCTCGAGGATCGCCGCCCTAACTCGCAGGGCGACCCCTACCAGATCGCCTCGCAAATCCTGAAGACGATCGCGTCCGTTCCGACGGGCGCCGCCGCGAGAATTGCGGCCTAAGAAGCAGGTTGCGAGATCAGGTGCTCATGGCGTCGGCGCGTTGCGCCGGCGCCATGATCTTTTGGGCGCCCCGCCGCCTTCCGCGCTCACGCGATCCAAAGCAGGCTGATGACGCGGCCGAGCGCGAACGCCGCTGCCGTCGCCGTCGCGACGTTGAGCGTGCCCGATGCCAGGAGCATCGCGCCCCGGTGAAAACGCGCCCCGCTCGCGGCGTGGCTGAAACGTGGACTTTGCTGCGCGAGCGCCAGCAGGAGAAGTGCGGCGGCGGCGGCGCCGGCGAGCAACGGGCTCGCACTGAAGGCCCCGGCGAGGCAGGCGGCGAAGATTGCCGCGAACGCGAGTGTGCTTGCCGTGCGCGTCATCGTCAGTCCCCCTGAATCGATACGCGCACTCCTTTCCTCTTGGGCCGAAGGCCTGTGTATACGCAAGGCGATTATTTTCGGGCTGTGAACAAGCCGGGATAACGCCATCGCGCGCGCAGCGCGGGCGGCCGCATTCGGCAAATCAGCTGCGAAAGTGTGAGCTGGGCATGACGACGCGATTAGCGTCTAGCGGTCGAGGCTTGGGCCGGCTCGGCCGGGGCTTTCCTCGGCGAGAAAGTAGCGATTCACCCAGCCGCTCACGCGCCCGTGCCGCACCGGGCACCAGGAGTATTGGCATTGCCCGGTGATGATCACGCCGCGACCTTCCGCAGGGATGTCACCGACGGCTTCGGCGTCTTCCGATGGTCCGCTGCGCACGTTGAGCACATCGCTGCTATCAACGCCCGCCACCCTGAAGGAGACGGCCATCACGGTTGACGATGTCTTCGAGCGAGGAAGCTCGCGCTGGGCCGGAGGCGGGTCGGCGCGGCGCGCCACGCGCGGAGGGATCTTCCGGGGCGGCGCAGGCGCGACCGTTGCGGAGGGGTGCTCTTGTGCCGCCTCGCTCGGGGTTGGTTTGACGGGATCCATTTCGGGTGCAGGCTCGCTCGACAGCGGTATGCCCGCAAATCGCATGGCGCCGAGATTGGCCACCGCAGCGGCCTGCGCGTTGGTCTCGTGGGTGGCCGCTGAGCCGGAATGGGGTGCGGGTTTCGCAACGGCAACGACAATCGCCGCCTCGGTGATCTTTGCGGTTCCGCTCTTGCCGTCCTGGGTACGCCAGTAAAGCTGGGTGCTGTCCTGGCGCACATCCACGCAGCGGACTTCGGAGGAAAACCATCGGAACCACTTCACGCAGAGCCGGTCGCCTGCAGTCCACCAACGTCCGCGATCGCGCGCGGCACCGAGATAGGATGCGAGCTCCCCTGCTTCGCCCGACACGAGCCCGTTCGTCGCGAAGCGCACGGGGATCTTGCTGCCGACTGGGGTGTCGAACTCGAGGAGCGCGCCTGAGACGGTCTTCTTGATGGCGTCGCTCGATAGCGGCACGGGCTCTGCGGCCACGGCGGTCGCGGCGGCAATGCAAGCGAGTGTAAGGAGCGACCGGAGCAAAGAGACGTCCCTCGACAGCATACTCATGTGTCCCCGTTGAGCGCTTATCTCCTGCGACACGAGTGTGGCAGGAACAGGGATAATGCGAAATTGCGCGCGCCGGCCGGTTGCCGCCCTGCAGGCCAAGTGGCTTGGCACCGGCTCAAAATCAACGCGGGCCCTATTCTCCAATCGTGCATTAGTCGCGTGGCGATGGTCGTCGCCTGAGAACGCGAACGGCCGCGCCATGAGCGCGGCCGTCCGTCATTTGCTTTGCTTGGGTCGCGAAAAGATCAGTGACGATCTCGCCCGCCATCGCCCCGGTCACCGTGGTCGCCACGATCTTTGCCGCCGCGGTCGCCGCGATGGTCACCGCCGCCACCGCCGCCGCCGCCGCCGTGGTCGCGACGATTCATGCGCTTCCAACCGCGATCCGGAGGCGCTCCCATGCCCTTGGGCGCTTGGTAGCCCGAACGCCACCAGCCGGACTTGCGCGGTCCGGGAGGCGGAGCGTGCCAGCCCGCGCGCGGACGCCAGCGGTAGGATTCCCACCGTGCGCGGTCCTTGTACCAGGGCCGGCCAACGTAGTAGCGGCCCCAATAGTCGTGCGCGGCGAAGGAGACGATCGGAATTCCGAACACCGAAAGCCCGACGTCGGGCAGCGGTGTCATCTCGCCGCGATAATCGAAGGCGAGGTATTCGCTGTAGACCCAGCCGCGGCTGCCGTCCCAGAGGACGTCGCACCAGGACTCGTCGCGAAGGCAACCCTTGACGTAAAGGTCATCGCCTTCAGGAATGACGCCGACGCTCGGAAACTCGGTATCCGGCCCCGTGCGCATGTTCACGTTGGCCGTCGCATAGCCTGGTGTCGCGGCATGCGCTGCCGCGGCCCCCAGCATGGCGAGGGCCAGTGCAGCACCCAGTGTTCGCATTCTCACGCAAGCTTCTCCCTTGATGGAATAAAAGGACGTCCGGCTGGAAGCCGGCGTCTGCCTGATGACCTGTGACGTGATCAGCGCGCCATTTCCGTCGGCGCGAGGGGCGAAAGCACGGGGTGGGACCCCTGTCGACCCAGTTCCAGGCTTGCGGTGAACGCGAAGGGGCGGCGCAGGTTCCGTGCGGCCGGACGTTATCTGCGCCCGTGACGATGATGGCGGCGGGAACGGCTGTGCTGCGGCGTCTTGTCCGGTGCAGGCGCGGAAAGTGCCAGCGCCTCGACCCGAGACTTCGCCACCAGATGCACCACGTGGAAGCCGTGCCGCTTCAGCTCGTCGAGGACGTTCGGCAGCGCCTTCGCCGTCACCGCGTGAATATCGTGGAAGAGGATGATGCCGCCGCCCGTCTTGATGAGACCCTTCAGCACGTTGGTGGTGAGCTGGTCCGGCGACTTCGTGCGGTAGTCGGAGGAATCGACATCGATGCCGAAGACGGCGATGTTGCGGCCGGCCAGATACTCACGCACGCGCTTGGGATCGCTCAAGTAGGGAAAGCGGAAGAACGGCGCAACTCCGTTCGGCAGGAGAGCATTCTCGGCGCTGATGGTGCTCTCGATCTGCGTCTTGGCCCTTTCCAGCGACAGCGCCCCGAGATTGGGGTGGGTCCAGGTGTGCGTGCCGATGGTGTGTCCTTCGGCTTGAACCTGCAGCGCCACATCGGGGTATTGCTTCACCATCTCGCCGACATTGAAGAATGTCGCCTTGGTGCACTGCGCTTTCAACGCGGCAAGTATCTCTTTCGTAAAGGTCGGATGCGGACCGTCGTCGAAGGTGAGAACGACCTCTCCCTTCTGCAGGAGAGCTTGCGGCGGATACTGATCCCCGAACTCCGGGCCGCCGGTCGTATCGACTTCCGCCACGCGTGAGACGCCAAGCTTGTCGGCGCAGGGGTCGGCGTTGTCCTCGGCGCGCGGCGCCGTGGGCGACAACAGCGCCAGCGCGGCAAGAATGAGCAGCCTTTTCACGTTTCGATCCCCCACGTCCCTTGCGCCTTTGAGTCCCCTGCGGCCGGAGCTAGGGCTCGCCGCCGCGCACCATCGACACCTTTACCCTCTAATCTTAAACCTCGATGAAGCTCAGGGCGCAACTTTGTCGGCCCTGCGGCATCCTGCATGACGGCGAACGGCCGCGCAGGGTGCGCGCCTTGCGCGCCGTTGCCGTCATTGCGTCGCTGGCGCCGGCTTCAGCTGCGGCGCTTGTCCAGCGCTTCGAGCTCATCGGCGAGCTCCTTGGGCGGCACTTTCCCGGCGGGCCCGCGGCGGTCGCGTCGCGCAAAATCGATTCAAATACCGAACAAACCCAATTCGAAAGCGCAATCAATTTGCAGGCTCTCTGCGCCAGCCTATCTCCTACCCAGACCCCATCGGGGCACCATTGAAGATGGCACACCACATCACGCGTCTCCGCAATCGACGTGCGCTCGAGCGACACGATATCGATCTGCGCGCCGTGGTGATTTTGCGTGGCGCTACCCAAAGCGTCGTGGTCTGCAATATTTCACCAGCCGGGGTGAGACTGGAACGCGCCGTCGGGCTGATGCTGGGGGATGTCGTAACGATCGAAATTGCGCCGTCGCACTCTCTTGTAGGGAGGGTGGCGTGGTCAACATCTTCGTCTTGTGGTGTCGAGTTCGAAATCCTCCTTGCCGCAGACGATCCAGTGCTTGGGATTACCACTCATCAGGCGGCCTGACGCTTCCCGCGCGATCATGATCGCCGGCACCCGGAAATGCGAAACGGCCGCGCTGGGGTGATCCGCGCGGCCGGTTTGATCGTCGCAATCTCCCGTGCCGCGCGCCTTAAGCCAGCAGAGACGCCAGCGCGCCATCGGCTGCGAGCTTATCCTTCACTTTTTGCGGAATGGGATAGAGGACGCCTTCGCCCTCGAGCATGTGCTTGCCTTGCCTGTCCTCGACCCAGCAGGAGAAGACGACGTTCTTCTCACCCTTCTCCTTCACGCGCGCGATCGCCGTGTAGGGCTCGTTCAACAGCACCGGCGCCAGGAACTTGAGGGTTTGCCCGCCCCAGATCGCGCCCAGCCCCGGCATGTCCATGCCGAAGATGCCGGAGAACTTGGCGACCGAGATCATGCCGTGCGCGATGCGGGTCTTGAACACCGTGCCTTGCGCGTAGTCCTCGTTGAAGTGCGCGGGATTGAAGTCGCCGGAAATCTCCCCGAACTTCTGCACGTCGCTGTCGCTGACGGAGTAGTCGAGCCGGAACGTGTCGCCGACGGCGAGCTCGTCGAGGGATTTGCAGGCACGTGGGCGCGGATTGGTCATCGGCGGGGTCCTTTTCAAAGCTATCGACGCGCATTTTTTCATGGAAGCGTTCGCGTGTGCAACCGCCCCGCCCGGGCGGCTGCTGCGGCTTCCAGCCCTCGGTGCCGACCGTGGACGGCGCTGCAGCTCAATTGGCGTAGAAGCTTTCCAGGATCTGGATCTGCTCGTTGTAGCGCTTGCCCAGGCAGGCGGCATCGGTGCCGCACAGGTTCCGCTGCCCCAACAGCCAGTGCTTCTGCACGTGCTCGATCTCCGTCAGCGCATTTGGGCTGTCGTGCTTGGCCCTGCGGTAGGCGACGTTGAGCACGTTGTCGAGGCTGGAAAGATCCGCATCGCCGCAGATCGTCCTCTCGGTGGCGTTGTTGGGGGACCCGCACCAAGACGGCCGCTCGCTGTCGCCGCCAGAAGGTTGTGACGGCGGTGCCGCGGCAGGCTCTTCTGCGAGCTTCTTCACATAGGCGCGTGCGAGATCGGCGTGGAAGCCGGTCGGGTAGTTCGAAAGGAACGCATCCCATGCCTCGACGGTGCCAAGCTCTTTGGCCGCCTCGAAGGCGTCCTTCTCGGCGCCTGCCGGATCAGCTCTGGCGCTGTCCCACGTGCCGGTAATGACGGCTCCGCAAACGAAATATCCTGCCGAGAACGCTGCCATCAGACAGACGACACGCAATAGCTTGCCGGGCACGCTTCCCATTGACACCCCTCGCCAGCGACAGTTCCGAGCCGAACCATGGGCAACACGTCCGTCACCAGTATCGGAGCCAACTCAGCGCAGCAAGATAAGTTGCCGCAAGAGATAGCAAACCGGCCGCGCAGGGTTCGCGCGGCCGCTGCGCCTTCCCGCCTGCATCCAGGTGCGTGCGATTTTGGCAATCCAACCGGCGCCGTGGAATGATGCGGCGGGATGGAAACCATGGGAGACCTGCAATGGATAGCAACGCCAGGGAGCACGCTCTCAAGATTGCGCTTGCCGTCTTCGGCGTTATGTTTTTCCTCCTCTATCCGCTGAGCATGATCTGGCCCTCGGGCTGGGCTTGGCACGGCGGAGAAGGCATCTATTATTTTCAGATGATCTGCGGGATCTATGTGACGCTGGGTGCTTTTCTGATCGCCGCGGCAAGGAACCCTTCGGCGTATCGCAGCGTGATCTCATTCACAATTTGGTCGAGCGTCGTGCACGCGGCGATCATGGCCGCTCAGGCGCTCGGCGATGGGCATGAGACCGGTCATCTCATTGGTGATATCCCGGCGTTGCTCATCGTTGCCGGAGTGTTGTGGTATCTGTCCCCGCGCGGAGAGGATGTTGCCGCGACCGCGTGACTGGGATCGGCTGACCGCTGTCACCCGGCGCGAAAATTCTGCCCGAGAGCCTGCGCCCACGAGAAACCTGTCGAACGGCGCGCGACTTCCCGATATTCAGGCGTGATGACGGCAGACGGCGACTTCGAGATCTTCCTCGTGGCCACTCCAGGCTTGGAGGGCCCCCTTTGCGCGGAGGCGCGCGCCAAGGGCTTCAAGGCCAAGACGGTTCCGGGCGGCGTCACGCTCAAGGGCGGCTGGGCGGACGTCTGGCGCGCGAACCTGGAGATCCGCGGCGCGAGCCGCGTTCTCGCGCGGCTGGGATCGTTCCGGGCGGTCCACCTGGCACAGCTCGACAAGCGCGCGCGCAAATTTGCCTGGGGCGACGTGCTGCGCCCCGACGTGGCCTTCCGCGTCGAGGCCTCATGCAAAAGCTCGAAGATCTATCACTCGGGCGCCGCGGCGCAGCGGATCGAACGGGCGATCGCGGAGGAGCTCGGCGCAATCGCCTCGCCCGAGGCCGAAGTCTGCGTCAAGGCGCGCATCGAGAACAATGTCTGCACCATCGGCGTCGATACCTCGGGCGAGCTGTTGCACAAGCGCGGCCACAAGCAGGCCGTCGCCAAGGCGCCGATGCGCGAGACCATGGCATCGCTGTTTCTGCGCCAGTGCGGGTTTGACGGCAGCGAACCGGTCGTCGATCCCATGTGCGGGTCGGGCACGTTTGTCATCGAGGCAGCCGAGATCGCGGCCGGGCTCATGCCGGGCCGGTCCCGGCGCTTTGCGTTCGAAGAGCTTGCGACGTTCGATCCCGCGGCCTGGCAGCGCATGCGCGAGGCGCACAGCGCCGCCGAGGACTGCCGCCGTCCGGTTTTACGGCAGCGACCACGACGCAGGCGCGGTCCGCATGGCGCGGGCCAATGCGGAGCGCGCGGGCGTCGCCGCCATCACGGAGTTTCAGGAACGCGCGATCGAGGATCTCGTCCCACCGCCGGGACCGCCGGGCCTCGTCATCGTCAACCCGCCCTACGGCGACCGCATCGGCGAGACGGCGCGCCTCAAGCCGCTCTACCGCACGCTCGGGCAAACGCTTCTGACGCGGTTTTCGGGCTGGCGCGTGGGCCTCATAACGAGCGAGGCCGCGCTCGCCGAGGCGACGTGCCTGCCCTTCGCGCTTGCCGCCGAGCCGGTGTTGCACGGCGGACTGCGGGTGACGCTGTACCGGACGGCGCCGCTGCCGTGATGGCCGCTGCCGCGCGAAGATGCAAAGCCGTCGCCAGCTTCGCCCCGCGCGATCGATTGGTTGCTTTGCGCAGGCTTGCACGCGACGTAACATCCGCAAGTGATTCGCACTGAGGCACGACGAGCGGGGCGGGCGGAATGAAGGCTGTCGTTGCGGCGGCTGTCGGAGTTGCGCTCATCCTCATGCCGGCGCGTGCAAGCGCCGCGGAGCCGGTGGCACCCTTTGGCGGAGCCTACGTAGGCATCAACGCCGGTTTGGCTTGGGGTTCCTCGAGCTACGCGACCGACCCAGGCTGCGTTCCGGACTCGGCCGGCGGAACGTTCTGCGTCGCTTTTCCCGATCCCTCGTTTGCCAACGGCACGGCCGTGGCCGCGAGCGGCACCGGCAGACTATCGTCAACCGGGTTCACGGGCGGCGTGCAAGGCGGCTACAGCTGGCAGACGGGCAGTATCGTGTACGGGGCCGAGGCCGACTTCGGCGCGTTCGATCTCGGCAAGTCCGTCACCGCCGGCGGCATTTTTCCGGTCGCATTCCTCGGCACCAGCTATGTGCTGGGCGACACTTTCTCGACCGACTGGCTCGCCACCATACGCGGGCGTCTCGGGGTCACCGTCACCCCGCAGCTGTTGCTATACGCGACCGGCGGCATCGCCTTTAGCGACTTCAAGTTCTCCTCCAGCTACGCCGACAACGCCGTGGACGCCACTTTCCCGGGCGGCACGGGCTACGGCAACAGTTCGGGCGTGAGGACCGGCTGGACGCTGGGCGGGGGCGGGGAATGGCTGCTCGACGGCGACTGGTCGATCAAGGCCGAATATCTCTACGTGGATTTCGGCTCGCAAGACATTGCCGTGCCGACCAGCAACACCGCCGCCTTCACGCAAACGATGGTGATCGACGCCGATCTCAAGGCGCAGCTCGCGCGTGTCGGCCTCAACTACCACTACTGATCGACGCCAGCCAATCTCATCCGCGCGCGATGCGCAGCCGACGCGTCAAATGAAACGGCCGCGCGGGTTACCCCGCGCGGCCGTTCGTTTGTCTCGCAGCCGTCGACTTAGCCCAGCCGCTTCTCCAGCGCGGCGAGCTCATCTGACAGCGCCTTGGGCAGCTTGGCGCCGAAGGTGGCGAAGTGCTCGCGGATCATCGGCAGCTCTGCCTTCCAGCCTTCGGTGTCGACGCTGGTCAATTCCTTCATGTCGGCGGGGTCGACCTTGACGCCCGTCACGTCGATCGCGCCTTCGGCGGGAACCTTGCCGATCGGCGTATCGACCGCGGCGGCCTTGCCGTCGCAGCGCTCAAAGATCCATTTCAGGACGCGGCTGTTCTCCGCGTAGCCGGGCCAAATGAACTTGCCGGCCGCATTCTTGCGGAACCAGTTCACGTAGAAGATCTTCGGCATCTTGGCGCCGCCCTTCTCGCCCATCTTGATCCAATGCGCGAAGTAGTCGCCCATGTGGTAGCCGCAGAAGGGCAGCATCGCCATCGGGTCGCGGCGGATGTCGCCCTTGACGCCCGAGGCGGCGGCCGTCTTCTCCGACGCCATGATCGAGCCGAGGAACGTTCCCTGCAGCCAGTTCATCGCCTCCATGACGAGCGGCACGACGGTCGCGCGCCTGCCGCCGAACAAAATGGCGTCGATCGGAACGCCCTTGGGGTCCTCCCATTCCGGCGCGATCACCGGGCACTGCTTGGCGGGTGCGGTGAAGCGCGAGTTGGGGTGCGCTGCCGGCCGCCCCGCTGACGGCGTCCACGAGCGGCGCAGCCAGTCGACGGCGTGCGCCGGCGGGCTCTCCGTCATCTGCTCCCACCACACGTCGCCGTCGTCGGTCAGCGCGACGTTGGAGTAGATGCAGTTGGCGTTGAGCGTCTTCATCGCGTTGACGTTGCTGTCATCCGACGTGCCGGGCGCCACGCCGAAGAAGCCCGTTTCGGGATTGATGGCGTAGAGCCGCCCGTCCTCGCCGAACTTCATCCAGCAGATGTCGTCGCCGATGGTCTCGGCCTTCCAGCCGGGAATGGTCGGCGCCAGCATGGCGAGGTTGGTCTTGCCGCACGCCGAAGGGAAGGCCGCCGCGATGAACTTCGACTTTCCTTCCGGATTGGTGAGCTTGAGGATGAGCATGTGCTCGGCCATCCAGCCCTCGTCGCGCGCCTTCACGGACGCGATGCGCAGCGCGTGGCACTTCTTGCCGAGCAGCGCGTTGCCGCCGTAGCCCGATCCGTACGACCAGATCTCGCGCGTCTCGGGGAAGTGGGCGATGTATTTCGTCTTGTTGCACGGCCACGGCACGTCGGCGGCGGTCTGCGTTGTGAGTGGCGCGCCCACCGTGTGCATGCCGCGCACGAAGTCTTCGCTTGCCCCGAGTGCGTCCCACACCTTGGCGCCGACCCGCGTCATGATGTGCATGTTGGCGATGGCGTAGGCGCTGTCGGTCACCATCACGCCGATGCCGGCGATGGGTGAGCCGATAGGGCCCATCGAGTAGGGCAGCACGTACATGGTGCGGCCCTGCATGGCGCCGTCGTAGAGCTTGGAGATCGTCGCCTTCATCTCGGTGGGGTCGGCCCAGTTGTTGGTGGGGCCAGCGTCGTCCTTGGACTTGGAGCAGATGTAGGTCTGGTCCTCGACACGGGCGACGTCGAGGGGATCGGAGCGCACGAGAATGGAGTTGGGGCGCTTCTCGGGGTTGAGCCAGATCGCCGTGCCGCCGTCGACCAGGCTCTTCAGGAGGCTTTGATACTCCTCCTTGGAGCCGTCGCACCAGACGACCGCTTCCGGCTTGAACAGCGCCTTCGCCTCTTCGACGAACGCCAACACCTTGGGGTTGGTCGTCGGTGGCGCAGCGGATTTGATCGCGGTCTGTACACTCATGGGTAGCGTTTCCTCGAAGCTTTGGTTTGTTGGGAATGTGCGAGCTCGAAATTCTATGCCGCTTGCTATCATTGATGGGGCGCGGATTTCAAGCAATTGACGGCGATCTCAGGCCGCATGCGTCGTCATTGCGCGCGTTGGCCGGCATCAGCGGGGCCCGGTAGCGCACCGGGCGCGGGGGTATCTGCGCCATCGAGCGGCCCGCGGGCGAAATCAGCAAGGCTCAGCTGCGGGAAGTAGGCGCCGTCGAGACGGCGCTGCCACCATGCGTCCGAGCCGGGATCGGCGAAGCGATACTGGTAGAGCTGCGCGCGCACGTAGCGCGGCGGGTGATCGGGAAACGGGTTTGCGGCAAACAGTTTCAGCACGGGCCCGCTGCCTTCCAGCAGCCGCTGCGCCACGCGCAGCGTCCAGCGGTTCTGCGCAACGCTCCCGTAGGAGGCAAACCACAACTGCCAGTCGAGGCGTGGCTGGTAGGGGATGTTCCAGGTCAGCGTCCGCGCCGGCGGGCCGGGCATGTAGGGCAGCACGTATTGCCGCCATGTCCGCCCGTCGTCGGAGCCTTCGAGGACGATCTCGGGCCGCGTGGTGGTCGTCGTGGCGAAGAGCCCATAGGGGTTCACGATCAAGAGCGGCGACAGGGCCTCCCCGAGCGCGCCGGCCAAGGGCAGGTTGCGCTCCATCAGGGGCTGCCAGATCAGGTTGAGCCCGATCGGCACGGTGAGGCCGGCGAGCAGGGCCGCGAGCGCGGTCGCCGTGGTCCCGGGAGGGCCAGCGCGCCGGTACGCGCGCGCGGTGAGCGTGCAGGGAACCAGCCGGCGAAGGCCTGCGTCGTCGAGCAGGAACAGGCACAGCAGCATGGTCAGCAGGTTGAAGAAATTGTAGTTGCCGGTTGCCACGATCGCGAGCTGGAACGCAATAACGAAGAGCGCCAGAGCCATGCGCGGGCGCCGCGGCAGGAAAACGAGGAACGCGAGCACGAGTTCGATGAGTAGCGTCGCCGCCGTCGCCGTGCCGAGCAGCCAATGGGGAAGTTGCGCGCCATACCACGCGAGCGGGGCCGGCAGCGGTTGCGTCCAAAGGTGGAAGTCGAGCGCCGTGAGCTGCCGCCACGTCGCGTCGCCCGAGAGCACCTTCACGAGGCCTGCGAGAAACAGAAAGCGAAACAGCAGCCAGCGGTAGAGCCATACGACGATCGCTGAGCCGCCCGTCAGAAAGATCGCGAGGAAGCCCGCTTCCAGCAGCAGCAGGTCCCACTGGAAGCTCATGAACAGCTGCCCGGCGTAGACGTAGGAGAGATAGAGGATCCAGAGCCCGATGAGTGAAGCGCGCTGCGCCTGCCCAAGCGCCACCAGCAGCCCCAGTGCGACGCCGGTCCACGCGCCCGCGACCAGTAGCGCGTCGCTCTGGTCGAGCCAGAACAGCGTCGGGAGCTGCCAATAGGCCTCAGCACCCCAGCCATCGCGCGCGGCTGCGAGGTATTCGGGCAGCGGGAGTATCCCGTCCCTGCCGACGAGGCCGAGGATCTGCACGGCCAATGAATAGAACGCCGCGGCGTAGATGAGGCCCAGCCCGCGCAGAAACAGGAAGCTCACGAGGATGGTGCGCTGGGGCTCGAGCGGCGTGCCCCACAGGAGGCGCGTGAGACCGGCCAGCAGTCCGCGCCGGCGCGAGAGGACCGTGTAGACGGCTTCGCTCAAGGGCGCAAAACCGGGGACGTGCGCGTAGGCCCACCACCAGGCCCCGCGCGAGGGGGCATAGCTGAGCAGGCGGAAGGCCGCCGCCGCGCCGGCATAGGCTTGCCCGCTCGCCTCGATGAGCACCATCGCGCGCTTGAAATCATCCCGCGGGATTGCCGGAAAATCGCCGGCGGCGTCCTGGTAGGGCCGATAGGCGATGCGCTCGCCCGTCAGCGCGCGCCAATAGTCCACCCAATGGCGGCAGATGCCGCAGTCTCCGTCGAAGACCAGCGTTGGGCGGGGCTGGAGCATGGCCGCAGTTTAGCCGGACAAATCCCCGGATCAAAACCGGGACACCTTCGCCATGGTCTGCACTCCAACTCGCGCTCGGGGACGCGCGAGGCTTGATATTTTTTCCCAACCGCTCAAGGGTGCCGTCGCCGTTGGGCAGGTGCGCAGGCACATTGCCAGCCGCGCAGGAGAGGGGGGCGCCGTCCGTGCCGGTATACTTGCCGAAGCTCATCCGCAGGCATCCGACGATCGTCACGATCTACGCGCTGTTTGCGCTGCACTCGCTGCTGTTCCAGGCGGTCGTCCGGCTCGAGCAGTGCGTGGGCTGGCGCGAGTGCGCCTCGAGCCTGGCGAAGGATGTCGCGTGGTCGGTGGTCTGGCCGATCTACTGGCTTGCCTACTTCAGATAGCTGCAAGCGCGACGCGCACGGCTCGCGCCGCCCGGTGCCGGCGGGTCTGCTCCTCGCGGCGGAAAGCTTCAGATCTCGGGGCCAGCCCCGAATGCGCGCGCGTCGACAGCGTGCAAGGCCAATAGCTTCAGCTTGCTGGGCTCTCGCTCGCCCTTGGCCACGGCCGCCATGATTCTCGTGGCCATCGTCGTCCGCACCATTTCGGCCGCTGTCCCCGTGCCGTTGACCGATTGCAGCTCATTCCACGCATCGTCGAGCACGCGCGACATCATGGCGAGCGTTTCTGGGTCGTAGACCGCGTCGGAAAACGGCATAGCGGGCTCCATGACGTGAAACAGGCGGGAGCCTACGCATCTCTCAGCCATCGGCGCCTGGAAACGGCGCTGCCGATGATGGGCGGTTCATACGCTTTCTTGGAGCGTTAGCCTAATTGGGCCCGCTAATGTCTGCTTAAGGTCGTTCGGCCTTGACGGCGCCCCCCGGTGCGACCTTATTAAATCCACCAGCCGGCCGGACGGCCGCTGCCGGAGTTGCGGGCTTTGTGGCCCATCAGCAGAACCGGTGGAGGAAAGTCCGGGCTCCATGGAGACACGGTGGCGGCTAACGGCCGCCGGGGGCGACCCCAGGGAAAGTGCCACAGAAAGCAAACCGCCTCTGAAGCGTTCGCGCCGAGGAGGTAAGGGTGAAAGGGTGCGGTAAGAGCGCACCGCGCGTCCGGTGACGGACGTGGCAAGGCAAACCCCACCGGGAGCAAGACCAAATAGGGGTGGCCGGGCGCGCGTTTCAAAGCGCGGCGCCAGGTCCGTTTTCAGACCCGCCACCCGGGTTGGTCGCTAAAGGCGCTCAGCAATGGGCGTCCCAGATGAATGGCCGTCGCGGAGGCTCTTTGGCCAACACTCGACAGGTCGGTGTTGGGCTTTGTCCAACACTCGGCAAGCCGGTGTTGGGCTACCCTCCAGACAGAACCCGGCTTACAGGCCGGCTGGTATTTCTTCTCTGAGCGGCTCGAAGGCGGGCGCAAGGCGTTCGCCGATTGGGCGTGCGACATCCACCGCGCGACAACTCCTGCTGCAAGAGCGGACGCGCTTCATCAATCGGCGCGATTGCGGATATGACCCAAAGGTACGTCGAGAACTACGGGTCCAGTGCCAGGGCCGTAGCGAGAGATGCGGATTTTGGCCGCGCCTAGTTTTTGGATAATTTGGCACGCCGGGCCATGGACGTTTTTGCATGTGGCTGTTCAGAAAGCGCGAATCATGCACAAGTTTTCCCATGGTTTTGCACCCGGGGCTCACAGGCGTCGGGTTTGACGTACTAGTTGCGGGCTGCCTCGATCACAGGTGTGCTGGCTGCAGGCGGCCTTTATCTAAGAGCCCCGTTCTCAAGTGGTGTCTGTTGCGGACGCAAGCATTTGCAACGATCGCACTAAGCGATCGCACACTGGGGAAACGACCTTGCTCCTGCACACGCGACGCGCTCTCGCGCTGCTGGCCGCAAATATGCGTGCGTTTGCATATCTTGCGTCAATGGCGGTTGTGTTTACGGCCACGGTCGGCTCTGCGCACGCGGCCTGCACCAATGCCAGCAACTTCAATTCAATTCTGTTCCCCTCGCAGACTAGTACTGCAGACGGGTTCGCTGTCGGGGATCAGCTGACCATAACGGCGACCTGGAACGCGGGGCCGGACACCACCACCGCATACGCCGAACTTTCTGTGAGCGGCAGCCCGGTCGCCCCCATCACGGGCAACTTTCCCGTCGTCGTGGTCTACACCGTGAGCGCACCCTTCGGGCCGAGCACGCTTTTTCAGATCGAGAATACCAACAACGTAAATGCGATAAATATCAGCGTGACATGCGTCGCGGGGCAGACGCCCACGCCCGGAGCGAGCCAGAGCTACGACGGGGCGGTGACGAAGGCGTTCCTGCTGGCGCGCATCAACGGGCTCCTGTTGAACAGCCCGGCGTCGACGAGCATCCTCTACCGCCAGATGGGTCCGCATGGTTCGCAGGCTGCTGCCGCTTCAACGGCAACGACCGCGAGCGGCGCGATGAACCTCGGCGGTAACCCGGTGATCACCGCCTCCCGCTTCGATGACGATGCGATTCCCGTCGGCTCGCAGCCCATCCAGTTCCGCTCGAGCCTCTCCTCCATGCGTCAGGCAGCACGCGATGCGCAGAGGGAAAAGGACCGCATGGCCTTGGGCGCCGGCGAGGGCGGGGCGCTGCCCTTGGCGTTCGAAGGCAACCCGGCGTGGGACATCTGGGTGGAGGGCCGCTACTCGGGCTTCGAGGACGACACGGCGAACCTCGGCCGCGACGGGCACACCGGATTGCTCTTTTTGGGTAGCGACTATCGCATCACGCCCGACCTTATCGTCGGCGGCCTCCTGCAGTGGGACCGCTCCAAGGAATTTGTCGACGCGCTCGCGACCGAGGTCTCCGGTACCGGCTGGATGATCGGACCCTACGTGTCGGCGCGCGTGCACGAGAACATCTACTGGACCTGCGCGCTGCCTGGGGCAGCTCGTGGAACGACCTCGACACTGCCGGTGCCAGCGCCAGCTTCGACACGACGCGCTGGCTCATCAAGGGCACCGTCTCCGGCAACTGGCAGTGGGACCAATGGCGTGTGACGCCGTCCGCCGAGCTCGCCTACGTCGAGGAAAGCCAGGAGGCCTTCACGAACTCCGCGGGCGTATTCGTTGCGGGCCAGGACGTGTCATTGGGCCGGCTGCAGTTCGGACCCGAGGTGGGCTACCGCTTCGCGCATACCCCGCAGCTGCTGATCGAGCCGTTCGCAGCAATCAAGGGCGTGTGGGACTGGGACAACCCGAACGTTCAGATCATCGACGGCTTCGTCGCCGGCCCGGGAGATTTCTGGGGCCGGCTCGAAGGCGGCCTCAACGTGCTTTCGCTCGATGGCACGGTCGTGCGCGGGCTTGCCTCCTGGGACGGCGTCGGGTCGAGCAACTACTCGGGCTACACGCTCCAGGCAATAGCCAACGTACCGCTCAATTGACTCCTGCCATCCCGTGAATGGCAGGTCGCTCGTGTCCCTCGGCCGCCCCTGTGAGCACCCAAATGGCCTGCGTCCCGTAATAGAGGCGGCGCCGAATCGCCGCTCAGCCCTCGAATCGCGCTACCCAAGTCCTGGGTTGGGCAGCATGTGATTGAGGGCGATGTCTCGCACCGCGGCGCGCAAGGTCAGTGATTCCGCGGTCTCGCTCGATCGCGCGAGCCAGGTGCTGGCCGAGGTGTTCGGGTTTCGGCAATTCCGCTCGCACCAGGCGGACATCATCAGGGCGGTGATCGCCGGTGGCGATGTGCTGGCGCTGATGCCGACGGGCGGCGGCAAGTCGCTGTGCTATCAGATCCCGGCTCTCGTCAGGTCCGGCACCGGCATCGTCGTCTCGCCGCTGATCGCTCTCATGCAGGATCAGGTCGAGGCGCTGACGCAATTCGGCGTCAGGGCCGCGTTTCTCAACTCGACGCTCGACTTCCGCGAGCAGACGGCGCTCGAAAGCCGCATCGCCGCGGGCGGCCTCGATATCCTCTATGTCTCGCCCGAGCGGCTGCTGCAGGAGCGGACGCTGTCGCTGCTGCAACGCACCGAGCTGGCGCTGTTCGCGATCGACGAAGCGCACTGCGTCTCCCAGTGGGGACACGACTTCCGCCCCGACTACCGCCAGCTCAAGGTTCTGGCCGAGCGATTTGCCTACCGTGCCGCGCATCGCGCTGACCGCGACGGCGGACGAGCGCACGCGCGGGGAGATCGTGAGCGAGCTCAGGCTCGAGACGGCGCGGCGCTTCATCGCGAGCTTCGACCGGCCCAACATCCGCTACACCATCTCCACGATGGGCTCGATGGGCGCGCGCGAGCGGCTTTGGCAGTTCATCGAGGCCGAGCACGGCGAGGACGCGGGCATCGTCTACTGCCTGTCGCGCAAGTCCGTCGACGAGACGGCGGCCTGGCTTTCGGCCAAGGGACGAACGGCGCTCGCCTACCACGCCGGTCTCGACGCGCACGTCAGGCGCGGCGTGCTTCAGCAATTCCGCTCCGACAACGGCGTCATCGTCGTCGCGACAATCGCCTTCGGCATGGGCATCGACAAGCCGGACGTGCGCTTCGTCGCCCACCTCAATCTGCCGAAATCGATCGAGGCGTACTATCAGGAGACCGGGCGCGCCGGCCGCGATGGCATGGCCGCCAATGCGTGGCTCACCTACGGCTTGCAGGACCTGATCCAGTTGCGCCAGTGGATCGAGAAGAGCGACGGCTCGGAGACCTACAAGCAATCGCAGCGCCAGAAGCTCGGCGCGCTGATCGGGCTGTGCGAGCTGCCGAGCTGCCGCCGGCAGTCCTTGCTCGCCTATTTCGGCGAGCGTCAGACTCAGCCTTGCGGCAATTGCGATAACTGCATCAGCCCGCCCGCGACGATGGACGGCACGGTGCTGGCGCAGAAGGCGCTCTCCGCGGTGTACCGCACCGGCCAGCGCTTCGGCGCTACCTATCTTGTCGACGTGCTGATGGGGCGTCCGAACGACCGCATCGTGCGGGCCGGGCACGACAAGCTGCCGGTCTTCGGCGTCGGCAAGGATACGGACGAGGCGGCGTGGAAGGGCGTCTTTCGCCAGTTGGCGGCGGCGGGACGACTGACCGGCGATGACGACGGCTACGGCACATTGCTCCTCACCGACTCAGCGCGCCCGCTCCTGCGCGGAGAGGAGCGCTTTCTCGTGCGTGTCGCCACCAAGGAGACGCGCTCCAAATCAAAGCGGCAAAGCAAGAGCGCCATCGCCGTCGCCGACGCCGACCGGCCGCTGTTTGAGGCGCTGCGCGCGCTGCGGCTGCGGCTCGCAAGCGAGGCCAAGCTACCGCCCTACATCATCTGCACCGACGTGACGCTTGCCGAGCTTGCAGCCAACCGGCCCGGCGATCGGACGGCACTCAGCTCCATCACGGGGCTCGGAACGAGCAAGATCGCGCGCTATGGCGCAGCGCTCCTCGGCGTCATCGCCGAGCATAATGCTGGCGCGGTGCTGGACAACGGCCTGTCGCACGCCGCCAACCAGACGCTGGAGCTGCATCGCCAGGGGCTCGATGCCGCGGCGATTGCACAGACGCGAGGGCTCGACGCCGACGCCATCTACGATCATTTCGCCGACGCCATCGAAGGCGGATTGGTCGAAGCGCGCGACGTGGTGGGGCTCGACGAGGCCGACATCGATGAAATTCTGGCGACCTTCGAGCGGCTCGGCACGCTTGAGACCGGCAAGCTCGAGCCGGCGCATGCAGCGCTCGATGCGCGGTTCGACGTTGGAATCCTCAAGTGCCTTTTGGCGGAGCTGAGCTAGCCGGCCTGCAAACTGCCAGTATGGGAAGCAGTCGTTATACGCTTGGACACGATCTTATGCTTACCTCCGTGCAGCCCGGTGCTATCTGCTAGTGAAAACGCGGAAAACCCGCTAGGCATCTGAAATCGCGAGATCCTTGGCCGCGTGCGCCGGTAACTCCACCGCGGGATCCGCGAGCGCGGCCCACATTCGAAAAGCATTCTCATCATGACCTTCCCGTCAGTTCATCCCGCGCTCGGGCGCGCCCTGGCCGCGCGCGGCTATTCGGTCCCAACCGCCGTGCAGCTCGCGGTTCTCGAAGCCGATGCGGCAGGGCGCGATCTGCTCGTCTCGGCCCAGACCGGCTCCGGGAAAACGGTGGCCTTCGGACTAGCGATAGCCCCGGCGCTGCTGGGCGAAGCGGAACGTCTGCCGCAAGCCGCCGAGCCGCAAGCCTTGGTCATCGCCCCCACGCGGGAGCTGGCCATGCAGGTGCAGCGTGAGCTCGCCTGGCTCTACGAGAACACCGGCGCGCGTGTCGTCACCTGCGTCGGCGGCATGGATGTGCGCGCGGAGGCCCGCCAGCTCGAGCACGGCGCCCATATCGTCGTCGGCACGCCCGGGCGCCTGCGTGATCACCTGGAACGGGGGCGCCTCGATCTGACGAAGCTCGCCGCCGTCGTACTGGACGAAGCTGACGAGATGCTCGATCTCGGCTTCCGCGAGGATCTGGAATTCATTCTCGACGCCACTCCGGAAAGCCGCCAGACGCTGTTGTTCTCCGCCACCATGCCGCGCGAGATCGAAACGCTGGCGCGTAACTACCAACGCGATACCGTTCGCATCGAGACCCAGCGGCGCAACGAGCAGCACGCGGACATCGAGTATCGCGCCATTCGCGTCGCGCCGAACGATATCGAGCATGCGGTTGTCAACGTGCTGCGTCTCCACGAGATGCCCGCAGCACTGGTGTTCTGCGCCACCCGTGAATCCGTGAAGCGGCTTCACATGCGCCTGGTGGAGCGCGGCTTCTCCGCCGTGGCCCTCTCGGGAGAGTTAACTCAGTCGGAGCGCACGCACGCGCTGCAGGCTCTGCGTGACGGCCGCGCCCGCGTTCTCGTGGCAACGGATGTGGCGGCGCGCGGGCTGGATTTGCCGGCTCTCACGCTTGTCATTCACGCCGATCTCCCCAACGATGCCGAGACGCTCCTTCACCGCTCGGGCCGCACAGGCCGGGCGGGCAACAAGGGCTTGTGCACGTTGATCGTGCCCTTCAACCGCCGGCGCAAGGCCGATGCGTTGCTGGCCACTGCCAAGCTCAAGGTCACGTGGGGCCCGGCACCGACGGCCGAGGAGATCCGCGCTGGCGATCAGGAACGCTTTCTCGCCAGTTCCATCTTCACGGATACCGCGACCGAGGACGACATCAAGCTTGCGCAGGCGCTGCAGGCCGGCCGCACGGCAGATGAGATCGCCCTTGCCCTGGTTCGGACCCACCGTGCCCAGCTTCCCGCGCCGGAAGATTTGGCCGAGGACACCGGCCCCCCGCCGCGGCGCGAGGATCGCGCGCGCGGGCCGCGGGAGCGGGGACAATACCGGTCCGATCGCAGGCCAGCACCGCAGGAACGAGACAACGCAACCACCGGCGGCCACCGCCCTGCGCGCCCCGTGCGCGACCTCGGCCGCGAGATGGTGTGGTTCCGCGTCGATATCGGGCGTGAGCGCAATGCCGATCCCCGCTGGCTGCTGCCACTCCTTTGCGGCGCCGGCAATGTGACGAAGGCCGAGATCGGCGCCATCAGGATCTTCGATCGCGATACGCGCTTTCAGATCGCCGCTGAATTCGCTGACAGGTTTGCGGAGGCCGCGCGCTCCATGAAACCCAACGAGGGGCGGATCTCGCGCATAGGGTCATCCATGCTGAACGATGCCGACATGGGAAGCAATCCGAGCCACGCGGCCCCGGCGCGGAAAGACGGCGAGGCCAAAACCGCCAGCTCCGCCGACCCACAAACGGACACCCGCACCAACACGTCATGGCGAGATCGAAAGAAAGTGAAAGCCAGCGGTCATCCTCATCGCAAGGGTGACGGTCCGAGACTTCATCCCAAGAGCGCAAAGCCGCACGCCGCTTCGCCAAAATCACACGGCGCACAAAAGCCTGCGTCAAAACACACATTTAAGAAGAAGCATCGCGCGACCCCAAAGACCTAGGCGCGATAGGCCGCGAGCACGCGGCATCAAACTTGGCCCGCTGCTCCGCCCCAACCGCCAAGACCTGGTCGACGCCGACGCCATCGATGGCGGATTGGTCGAAGCGCGCGACGTGCTGGGGCGCGCCCCTGAATAGCAAAATCTTTATGGAGTTCAGGCGCCAAAAATTAATTCGGTACGCGCCGTATATCCTGCAGGAGCGCATCGCGCCTGGCGTGAGGCTCAGGGCCTGCGAGCGGCGCTGCTGCGCGCGCGCGCCGGCCGACATGGAGCGGGCTAGGGCGTGAGGAAATGAACTTATTCGATCCTGGCGGCGTTTTGATTGACCAGACTGAACCAGGGAGGCCAAGATGGGGCTGTCGGATGTTCTCAACGGAATGAGGAATGGTCCTCGCGGCGGTACGGACGCGAGCGGCTCCTCTGGCGGGATGTCGCCGATCACCATGGGGCTGCTGGCCCTGCTCGCATACAAGGCCCTGAAGGGTAGCGGCGTCCTGGGCGCTCCCGCGCAAGAGCCAGCCCAAGCCGGTGCGCGGCCCTCAAATCCCGTCCAGGTCGGAGGCGGAACGACGGACTGGATGGAAAGCTTGGAAAAGCTCATTGCCGGAGGTGCCGCCGGCAGCGTCTTGAGCGGCGGCGTGGGTGAGCTCCTGAAGAAGTTCCAGCAGGCCGGCAAAGGTCAGGTCGCGCAGTCCTGGGTGGGCACGGGTCCCAATGAGGCGGTGGCGTCTGAGGATCTCGAACGCGCAATTGGCGCCGACACTCTCGAGGCGCTGTCGCAGCAGACCGGCATACCGCGCGAAAAACTGCTTGCCGCACTGAAAGAGCAGCTGCCGACAACGGTAGACGCTCTCACGCCCGACGGTCGTGTACCTACCGACACAGAAGCAAGGCGCTGGGCTTAACAACAGGAGAGAGCTTTGGGCATCCTCTGGATCATCATCATCGGCTTTATCGCGGGCTTGATCGCGCGCTTCCTTGCGCCGGGGCCGAATAACCCGGTGGGGTTCATTCTGACCACCGCTCTCGGCATTGCGGGCGCATTCGTTGCGACCTTCATCGGCCAGTCGCTCGGTTGGTATCGCCTCGACCAGGGCGCGGGACTGATCGGCGCGACGCTCGGAGCCGTCGTCGTGCTGTTTGTCTGGAACCGCCTGGTTGCCAACCGGACAATCGCCGACCCGGGAAATCCGGGACAGGTTTCAGGCGAAGGCCCGCGCCGCTATCTCTGAGTCTTATCTCTGAGGCTTATCTCCGAGTCTTGGCGCGCGGCTAGGCCCGCGCGTGCTCGAGAAAGAAGCGCAGCATCTCTTGCGTGGCGTCCGGCCCCTTCGGGTCGGTGAACGACCCGACGAGATTGCCGCCCGACCACGCGTGGCCGGCGCCGTGCAGCTCCCATTGCTCGAGCACGCTGCGTCCACCTGCGTCGCGTTTGATTGAACGCGTGTATCTGCGGCCCGAGGCAACCATCTCACGTTCCACCGAAGCATCCGAATGCTCACCGGTATTGGCGCGCGCGATGACTTCCGTTCCGTTGCGGGGATGCACGGTCGTATCCTGGTCGCCATGGAAGACGATCGTGGGCAGCACCTGCCGACGTCTCGTGTGGACGCCGCCCGGGTTTGCGCGAACCGGACCGTGTCCGCTCATCGCGGCAAACGCAGACGGCAGGTCGCGAGCCGCTCCGCACGCCAGACCCGAATGCACTCCGACAGCAGCGTAGAGATCGGGATAGGTCTCTCCCATCGTGGCCGCGGCCGCACCTCCGGCGGATAATCCCGCGATATAGATGCGGCGGGGATCAATCCCGTAGTCCTTCATGACCTGGCGCGTGATGCCCGCGATGAGCGCAGGCTCACCCCGACCACGCCGCTGGTCGTTTTGCTTGAACCAGTTCCAGCATTTGGAGGCATTGGCGGCTGCAGGCTGCTCTGGATAGACGACGAAACACGAGCTTGCTTCGGCGGCGAAGTTCATCCGCGTGCCGGCGGCAAAGTCATCGGCCGACTGCAGGCACCCGTGCAGCATGACGATCAGCGGCCGCGGCTTACTATGCCGGCTGGGAATGTAGAGCTTGTAGGCCCGGGTGCCGGCCTCGTTGCTGAACGACCCGGCGATATACTTTCCTGCCGCAGGCGCCATATCGGCGGCGCGCGGCGATCCGCGCCGGCGCAAACCGGGCAGGCTGGGCACCGCCGCCTCTTTGACGTCGGCGGAGGGAGCGGTCTTCGCGAGAAGCTCGATGGCGAGGCCGGGGCCCGAAAGTGCCATCTCCGCGGCTGAAGCGTCGGACGTCCCGGCTTTGCCGGCGCGCTTAGTGCGCAGCATGTTCTGCAGCAGCGCGACCGCTTCATTCAGCCGGCCGGCACGCGTCAAACGCGTCGCCTCGATCATGTCGCCGGGAAGCAGTGGTTTCATCTCGGATCTTTCTTGGCGAAGCGGTTATCGGGAGTGTTCGGGCAATCGCTGCATCAAATCGCGGCTACCGCATGCGGTCCGCCAGTGCGGTCTTGACCTCCGGGCTCGCGTGCAGCGCTCCCAACACCGAAAGCGAGCCAATGGTCGCGCGCGCCAGTTCCGGGGAAACGTCGGACGCAATGCTGAGCAGACCCAGGACGTGAAGATGCAGCGGTTGGCGGCTGGCGCGCACGGCCTCGAGGTCCTCGCGCGTGTAGTGCCTCAAGCCGAGATCGAGCGTGTTGCGCGCCACGCTTTGCTTGACCACGTCGGCATGGCGATCGAGCTGATTGCGGATGGCGGTGCGAATGAAATCGGTGCGGTTCGAATAGAACCCCTCGTGCACCATCAGGTCGATTTGGCCGAGGTCGACATACCCGAGATTGATCGTGACCTTCTCGGAGTCACCGGGCTTGGGCCGCAGCTCCCGCACGTTCGTTGCCATCCGTACACCATCCAATAACCATCTGTGTGGATGGTAAGTGGGCTGAGTCGGACGCTATTACAAGGGGGGGCCGGGAGCGCGGTCCCGGTGGCAGCGGACTTATGCACCACGTCGCCGTTCACGTTTCCGCCCGAACCTGCGTTCGCGCGCTGCACGTCCCTCTTGTCGCGTGCGCATAACCTCATGACCCGCGCGCCGTGCTTCCTGGCCTGCGTGCATGCGCGTCTGCTCAGCCTTGCACGCGATGCCGTTCCTCGCGGCCCCGTCAATGCACATCCGGCGCGGCCAAAGCCGCGCTCGGTTCCCCCGCACACCCCGATGTGGCTTCCCCGTCACGCTTCCGGTCAATGGCAAACGCCGCATTAACCATGCTGCAGCGTGGCGGCAATTGCGCCGGAAAACTCAACGCGTCCGTAAGCGTTGGCGCCTAGCGTAGCGTCAACACGGCTCATTGGAGGTCGACATGCGTAAGGCGTTCTTGGCACTCGTTTGCGCAACCGCGGGACTGGGCGCGCTCGGTGCGAGTGCCAGCCCGGCAGCCGCTTGGAACAGCTATCGCTGGTACCGCGATTACGCGCCGCTCTACCCGAACCGCTACTACGGTCCGCCCGTCGTCTACGTCGTCCCGCCCGCTTATGCCTACTATCCGCCCCCGCTCTATCGCTATTGCCCGCCGGGTTACGTCTACGGGCCGGCCGGCACCTACTATCCGCGCCAGGTCTACTATCCGCGCGGCGTGCGCGCCTACCCGCGCGGCTACTGGCGCGGCCGGCGCTGGTAGGCGCAAGCTGTCTCAGCCACTTTTCTCCGCGACGCTTTCGGCGGCGAGAAGCCACGCTGGATCAAACCAGCGATCGGCCTCGCCGTCGTAGGGCAGCCGCGTGATGTCCCAACGCTTTATGAGCGGGGCATAGACGTCCCACACGGGCGGTCCGCCGCCGATGTAGATGATGCGATCTGCAAAGCGCGCGATCATCTCCTCAGGCACCATGTGCGATCTCAGCACGACGAGCGTCCGCTCGGCACGCGCGAAGTCGGGGATCGCGCCGATGGTTTTCGGCCCCGCCATGATCACGTTGCCGCGCGTCGCCTCCCAGAAGTTCTCGACGTCTTGCTTGAACTCCGGCCCCTTGGCGCCCTCCCACGGGAGCTGGCCGTGCAGCCCGAGCTGGCCGCGCTTGCCGATTGCGCACATCGAGCGCACGTCCGCCATGTAAAATCCTCCTTCGTCGTCGAGCGCCCGGCCAGCAATGATGCACCCTTCGAATTGGGCACCAAGCATAAAGTCGCAGGGCGCGTCCACATAGGGCGCTCGTCCCCAAACAGAAAGGGGCCGCGAAGCGGCCCCTTTCCGGTGCAGTCGGGAGTTGGTCGAGCCGAACCGTAGTGAGTGTCATCGCGGGCCCCGGCTCGGGCCCGGTCTCAGTACTCCAAGCGCACTCGGGCTGAGCCCGTGTGTCCGATGAAATCGTCGCGCAAGAGCGCGTCGTAGTTGAGCTGGAAAATCGTGCCTGCGCCGGCGTAGGCGAGCAACCCGACGCCGAGGCTCGCAGTGTCGCGCCCCACGCCCGGGCCGGCCGCGGTGAAGTCCGGGCCGCCCGCGAAGGCGGCCGTCACTTGCTGCGCGGTGTCCTCGAACTCGTGGTACCAGATGGCGCGACCTTCGATGAGCGTATCGGCTGCGATCGCCGCCTGCACTTTCACGCCCAGTCCCGATTGCAGCGAGTCCGTCTCCTGGTCGGCGATTGCGAGCGCCATGCCGCCACCACTCGTCTCGGTGTAGCCGTCCTGATCGAGCCTGTTGTAGGTGAGCGAGGCGACCGGCGTGAAGGTCGCGAGCGCCGAGCGCAGCGGAGTGCCGACTTCGAGGGCCGCCATGTACTGGCTGCCGTCGTGGCTTCCACTCGCGACGTCGCCACCGGCAACCGTCAGCACGCGCGAGGTTTCATACTGGTGCCAGGCGTAGCCGGCCCGACCCGAAGCGTACCAGCCGGCACCTTTGATCGCGCCGTAGACGAGGCCGAGATAGCTGTCGATATTGGTCTCGTTTCCGGCCGTAATGCCGTCGCCGTCGATGCCGGTATAGCCGTAGCCCGCCGCGACGCCGAAGCGGACGTTCGGTGCGACCCAGTTGTCGGCACCGGCGAGCGCGCCATAGATGTGGGCGCCGTAGCCGTCGACGCCGGCGCGGCCGTCCTGATCGATGCCGGCACCGAACGCCTGACCCCACATGCCGCCGCGACCAAGATCGGGAATGGCGGTCGCGGTCTCATCGTCGTAGGCGCCGAGGCTCATGCGCCCGTCCGCCACTTGCTTCATCCCGAGACCGGATGGCTCGGTAAAGCCCGATCCTCCCCCGCCCGTGGCGCCGACGTTGGTCAGGCGACTGTCGATGTGCTGGCCGGTGAGATAGGCGAGCGTCAGCGCCGCCTGCTGCGTGGCAAAGGTGGTCTCCGGCGCGAGCTGCTCGCCCGCCTTGCGCACGTCGTCCTCGTCATCGAGCCGCTGCAACCCGACCGCGAGCTGGTTGACGTCGTCGTTGGTGCCGTCGGTGGCCATCAGTGCATTGATGGTGGCAATGCCGGGAGCCGACAGGCCGTCGATCTCGGAGGCGTCTTTCACGGTGGAGCCGATGACGAGCTGCCCGAACCCATGCGGTCCGATCACGTTGTTCTGTGCGATCTCCCAATCGACGAGGAACAAATCCTCCTCGATGCCCGGTAGCTGATTGCCGTACAACTCGTTGGCGACCAGGAACCACTCGCCGGAGTGGACGATGTAGTCGATGACCGGAGTGATGGTCGTCTTTGTCGTGCCGCCGGCGCCATCGTCGGAGATGGAGCTGCTGGTCGGGGTTACGACCCACCCGGCCATGCTGCCCGAACCCACGAACAGCATGCCGTTGATGTAACCGCTCTGGTCGGAGGCGGCATCGAAGCTCGAGCCGATGCCGGAGCCGGTGATGTGCGTCTTGATTTCGACAGTGCGCGGCGTGCTTATGGCAGCGGCGGCAGCGTAGTACTCGTTGGTCAGCACACTCACGTTGCCGTCGAGCACGCCGGCATTGTCGAGCGTGAAATGATGGTCGGGGTTGTCTTCGAGGAGCTTCCCGACAGCATTCTGCATGGCGTCGTTGTAAGTGAGCCCCTCATCTGAGGTGTAGATCTCAGGGGCGCCACCCTCGTCCGCTTCTCCCTCATCGTCATCGTCATCGCCAAAAGCGGCGGTGCGGCCGGCGACGTAGACGCTGTATGTCTGGTTGTTGATCTGGCGTGTTGCAGTATCGCCGTAGTTGCTTCGGTCGAGGTAGTTGGTGGAGCGGCGCTGATCGACGATCACGTTCCCGGTTATGGTTCCGTCGGCCGTGTTGGTCAGCACGTGTGCGCCCTGACCGAGATAGATGTTGCCGGCGATAGTGCTGTTGTTGACGATCTCGCTGTCGCGGCGGTCGATGAGACCGCCCGAGATGTTGGTTGCGGAGCCGTCCAAGTTGGTTCCGTTAAGCGTGACGGGATCGGCGCCAATGCCAATTCTCGCCAGCACCTGCATGCCGTTGGCACCGGTGACGATGATGTTGCCGAGGATCTGGCCGTTGTTCTCGACGAAAGACTTACCGTATCCGGCCTCGCGTCCGGTACACGTCTGGGCGGTGCATGACAGGTCGGCGTCGGGAATGTTCTTGAGCAGCCGGCCGTCCCACGTGACGATGGCGGCGGCCGTGCCGGTCACGGGCGTAACCGCTCCGGGCTGCGTCGCATAGCCGGAGATCGTCCCGTTGTTGACCAGCTCGAACGAGTTCGAGCGCGTGAAGATCGCGGCGGCGTATGGTCCGTAGGCCTCAATGATGGCATCATTGACCACGTTGTGGTCCCGGATTTCTTCCTCGTTGTTGTAGATTGCCGCGGCGATGTTGAGCGTGCCGTTGGTGCCAAAAGCATCGGTGGCAGTGATCGCGCCCGCCGTGGTGACAACCACATTGGTCACATTGCCGCGCACGACCCGGATCGTGCCTTCGTTCTTGATCGTCCAGGCCTCGGCATCGTTTTCGAGATAGACGCCGGCGGCGATCCCCAGGCCGGTGTGGATGGCCGAGATTACGCCCGTCTCCTCGTTTTCCAGCACCCAGGATTCGATGCCGAAGGAATCGGCGCCTTTTATTCCATAGACACGGTAGTTGTCGTTCGCCCCATTGGCGATAATTTTGGCGGTGACGGTGTATTCATTCTTGAGCTCGGCCTCTCCATCGTTGCCCGCGGTGGCCTGTACCTTGACGGAATAGTTTCCGTCGGCGACGGATGTCCCGCTCGTCGAGAAGTCGATCACGTTGTCGAAGGGGATGTCGGAGACGTCCGTGCAGACGATGGTCGTGCCCTGTGTGCCGGTGCACGCCGCCAACGCCTGCGGCGAGACTGTGAGCGACAAGAGGAAGGCGAATGAGGCGGCCACTCCCAGTTTGGCGAGCGCGTTCCCAGGACGGCGAGGCGTGTACGCGAGACAAGACATTCCTTCCCCCATCTCAAACGATGTTGGCGGCTACGGTTTTGTTTTGATTTTCAGGTGCCGGACAAACGGCGCTGGCGCGGACACGAGATGTCCCGCCGAGCCCCTGGCCAGCTAGCTCGTTTCGAGCGGCGCAATCTTACGCATTACACTCCCCCAACGCCGTTATAACGTTGCACTACGCTGTGACGACTTATTCACGCGGATGAATTGCCGGCAAGGAGAGACTTTAGAAATTTTTGGCAATTGCTTTCGAGTGTTGCGATTGAGTTTCAATTTGAATGGCGCTGAGTAAAAAGCGGGAATTTCTCCCGGCGATCTTTCGGAAAAACTTCCCGGTCCGCCAGACGTTCTATTTTTTAGCGCGCAAGAACGGCTGCAACTGCGCGAGCAGCGCGCCCGGCACCTCGTCTTGCGGAAGGTGGTTGCAGCCGTCGAGAATTTCGAGATGCGCGTTCGGCATGCGCCGCGCGAGGCGGCGCCCCGTTGCGAGCGGCACGATGCGGTCGCGGCGGCACCACACGAGAAGCGCCGGTTGCTCTATCGCGCCGTAGCGCGCACCCTTGCGCCGCGTGTTCGTTTCGATGATCGCCTGCGCGGTGGCGATGAACGCGTGGCGGCTGCCGAGATCGTAGAAGGGGGCGGCGTACGCGCGCACGTCGCGCTCGGGCACGGGCCGGCCCGGCGCGCTGACGAGCCGCAGCAGCAGCCGTGCCATGAACTCGGGCGGCGCGATCGACATTGCGGCATAGGGGAGGCCGGGAATGCGCAAGAGTTCGGCGCCGTCGCCGAAGTCTTGCTTGAGTGCGGGCGTGTCGATCAGCACGAGACGCGCGATGCGGCCCGGCTCGTGCTCGAAATCGAGCGCGGTGTGCAGCGCGACGACGCCGCCGAACGAGTGGCCGATGAGCGTGACGCCGTCCAGGCTGCGCTTGCGGATGAAGGCGGCGATCAGCGCTGCCTGGTCGGCCGCCGAATAGCGCGAGTCGAACGGCTTGTCGGAGCGGCCGAAGCCGCGCAGGTCGAGCGCGATGACGCGATGGCTGCGCGCCAGCGCCGGCATGATGCGGCGCCAGGTGTAGATCGAGCCGCCGAGGCCGTGCAGCAGCAGCACCGGTGGTCCGCGGCCGGCTTCTCGCGCATAGAGCACGGTCGGCGGCAGTCCCGGCGCGGTAAGGGCTATTCGATAGGCGGAAGGGCCTTGCGCGCCCGCGCTTGAGGCGCCGAGAGCCGCACAAAGGACGCCCAACAGAATCGCTGCTCGCACGCTGCTCGCACCTTGATTGCAGATGGCACCGCGCGGGCGCGGGCTTGCCCGGGAGCTTTTCGCGCGTTCCGGAGGCCGAGCCAACAGGTGGCAAATCTACCACGCGCCCGTTGTTTGCGGGCCGGAGCGGGCGGCGCCCACCAAAATTGGTTAATAGACCATTGACGACCAGATAATCCCATGCGATCCCATAGATGCCCGTCCGCACCGGGCAGGGTACGTGGCTGGGCGCCGGCCTTGAATATGAGGGCCAAGGCTTCGAGCGACCGCCACGGCCCCGCCGGTGCACCGGGACAAGCCGAAAGCGGCGAGATCCCGCTTCAGACCGTGTGGCGTTCGTTTTTTCAGTGGTGCGCGAGGCTGTCGATAAAAGGATGGAGCGCTTTGTCTCGACATTCACCAACAAGATCGACGCCAAAGGTCGGGTCTCGATCCCTGCTCCATTTCGCGCCGTTCTCGAGCGCGACGGCTACGCCCATGGAAGTGCCGGCGGCATCTACTGCTACCCCGCGCTCGAGGCTCCGGCACTCGATGCAGGCGGCGAGAGACTTGCAAAAAAGATCGACGGGCTTCTCTCGGGCCTGCCGGACTATTCGGATGAGCGCGACGAGCTGTCTGTCGCGCTCTATGGCGATGTCCTCGTCCTCGCTATCGACGGCGACGGCCGCATCAGCCTTCCTGAAAACCTTCGCGCGCACGCAGGCCTCACCGCCCAGGTCACGTTTGTCGGCCTTGGTGACAAGTTTCAGATGTGGGAGCCTTCCCGCTTCGCCGACAGGCGAGAGCGCGCGCGCGAGAAAGTGCAGCACACTCGCAAGCTCTTCGGCGCGGGGAACCGTCCCTCCAAATCGGAGGATGACGGAAGCGATGGAGCACGGGGATGATGGTGCGTCGCGGCCGGCCAGCGGGTACGCCCACTGAGCCAGAGTCCGGCCGCCACATCCCCGTGCTACTCGCGGAGATTGTCGCGAGCCTGCACCTGCGCGACGGCGAGATTTACATCGACGCTACCTTCGGCGCTGGCGGCTACACGCGCGCAATCCTGGAGGCCGCGGACAGCCGTGTTCTCGCCATCGACCGCGATCCGACTGCGATCGCTCGCGCCCGCTTGCTCGGCGTCGAGTTCCCCGGCCGATTGACGGCCGTCGAGGCTCCCTTCAGCACCATGGACGCGATCTGCGCCGAGCAGGGCATCGGCCTCGTCGATGGCGTGGTGCTCGATGTCGGCGTCTCGTCCATGCAACTCGACGAGCCCGAGCGCGGGTTCTCGTTTCAGACCGACGGCCCGCTCGACATGCGCATGTCGCGGACGGGCCCGACGGCGGCGGATATCGTCAATACCGCCGACGAGGAAACGCTCGCCGGCATACTTTACGTCCTTGGCGAGGAGCGCCGCTCTCGCGCCATCGCCCGCGCCATCGCGGCGGCACGGGTGCAAGCGCCGCTGCAAACGACGCGCGCGCTTGCCGATTTGGTCAGCCGCGTGCTCGGAGGGCGCAAGGCCGACGGCCGGCATCCCGCGACGCGCACCTTCCAGGCCCTGCGCATCTACGTGAACGACGAGCTGGGCCAGCTTGCCCGCGGCCTGTGCGCGGCGGAGCGCTGCCTGAAGCCGGGCGGACGGCTCGTTGTCGTGACCTTCCACTCGCTGGAGGACCGCATCGTGAAGCGGTTTCTTACGGCCCGCTCGGGCAAGGAGACGCGAGGATCGCGCCATATGCCGGAACAATCCATAAAATCTGCAAGCCCGAGTTTCCGGATTGTTAACCCCCGTCCGTTAACTCCTTCGAAAGGAGAACTCGAGGTGAACCCGCGCGCCAGATCGGCACGGGCGAGGGCCGCCGTACGGACCGACGCGGCGCCCTGGCCACCCGATGAGGCGCTGTCGGGGTTGCCTTCTATCGAAGCTTAGTAGCCGGCGCTGGAGTGGTTTTTCCCATGCGTATGCTCATCCTCGGCGCATTGGTCCTCGCGCTGGCAAGCGCGTTCCTGCTCTACGGCATCAATTACGACACGCGGCTGCTGGAAGACCGCGTCGAAGCGCAGGAGCGCGCCATCGACAAGGCGCGCGGCGACATCGCCGTCTTGAAGGCGGAACGAGCACATCTTGGACGGCCGGATCGCATCGAGGCGGCGGCCCGCACCCAGGGCTTGCGCCCCGCGACCGAGCAGCAGCTCGTTGCAGCGCCTGAGGACGCACTCGAGCGCCTGCTTGGACCCGCAGGCGCCGCCGCCGCCCTCCTCAGCGAAAGGGCGGACTGAGATGGGCGTCACAATCACGCGGCCGCACGCCCCCGACCCCGCCGGCAGCGCGCCGCGCCGAGCGCCCGCCAACGGTCCGCTGCGCACGCTCGTCGCGATGATCTTGATGGCGCTCGCTTTTGCCGCCGTCGCCGCACAGCTCGTGCGCCTGGCGCTGCCCGCCGGCGGCGACATCAGCGTCTCGCTCAGCGAAGTCGTCGACGGCAACTTCGCGCGTCCCGATATCGTCGACCGCAACGGCCGCCTGCTCGCGACCGACGTGGAGGCGTATTCGCTGTTTGCCGATCCCGCGCGCGTGCTCGATCGCGACGAGGTGGTCGAGAAGCTCAGCACAGTCTTTACCGATCTCGATGGCGCGGGGCTGAGGAAGGATCTCGCCAACCGCGCGCGCCGGTTCGTGTGGATCCGTCGCGGGTTGTCGCCTAAGACGGCGCAAGCCGTGCACGACCTAGGGCTTCCCGGGCTCGACTTCCGCCGCGAGCTGCGCCGCGCCTATCCCGGCGCCGCGCTCGCTGGCCATGTGCTGGGCTACGTCAATATCGACAACAAGGGCGTCGCCGGCATCGAGCGCTATGTCGACGAAGTAGCGGGCGTCGAAGCGGTGCAGGGTGCGACACTTGCCGAGCGTGCGCCCGTGCGCCTTTCGCTCGACATCGGCGTGCAGCACGCGGTCGAGGCCGAGCTCGCCGGCGCGGTGCAGCGCTACGGCGCAAAAGGCGCGGCCGGCATCGTGCTCGACGTCGCGACGGGCGAAGTGCTGGCGTCGGCGTCACTGCCGGACGTCGATCCCGCAAACCCGGCCATGAGCCTAGATCCCGCCCGCATCGACAAGGTCGAGAGCAGCACCTTCGAGCTCGGGTCTGTATTCAAGACCGTCACGCTCGCGATGGCGCTCGATGAAGGCCTTGCCACGCTCGGCACCGTCATCGACGTACGCGAGCCGCTCGCCGCAGGCCGCTTCACGATCAAGGATCTGCATCCCGCCGGCCGGCCGTTGACGGTCGCCGAGATCTTCGTCCATTCCTCTAACGTCGGAGCCGCCAAGCTCGCGCTGAAGGCGGGAACGCAGCACCTGCAGAACTTCCTGCGGCGGCTGCAACTCCTCGATGCCATGAAGACCGAGGTCGGTCCGATGGCCGCGCCGCAAGTGCCGGCACATTGGCAAGACATCGAGACCATGACCATCGCCTATGGTCACGGGCTCGCCGTCGCACCGCTGCAGTTTGCGGCGGCGGCCGGCGCGCTCGTCAACGGCGGCAACCGTGTGGTCCCGACTTTCATCAAACAACCTGCCGATGCCGAACGCGTGGACGTGTCGCTTATGCATTCCACCACGAGCGACCGTATCCGCGAGCTGATGCGCCTCAACGTCACCGACGCGGCCGGCACCGGCAAGCGCGCGGCCGTTCCCGGATATTCGGTCGGCGGCAAGACCGGCACGGCCGAGATTCGCGGGCCCGGGCGGCTATCGCGAGAAGTCCGTCATTTCGTCCTTTCTCGCGGCATTTCCGATGGATAAGCCGAAATACGTGGTGTTCGTGCTTCTGTTTGAGCCCAAGCCGACGGATGCCGCCGCCGGCGAGGTGCTTGCGGCCCTGAATGCGGCGCCCACGACCGGGCGCATCATCGCGCGCGTCGGCCCCTTGCTCGGTATGCTGCCGGCGCCCGCTACTCCGTCCCAGCCCGGCATCGCGTTTGACGGCACCGCGCCTGCAAAATATGAAGCACAGTGACGCAACCTCAGGTCGTCGATCGCCATAGCGCGCCAAACAGGCTCTAGAGCCCCATGCTCCTCTCCTCCCTCATAGGGGCTGACGTCGCGGCTCCGGCCGCCGCCGGAAGCATTGAGGTCGTCGGATTGGCGGCCGACAGCCGGCAGGTTCTGCCCGGCTATCTTTTCGTGGCGATCGCCGGGACGAAGGCCGACGGCGCGCGCTTCATCGCCGACGCCGTCGCAAAAGGGGCCGTCGCCGTGCTGGCTGCTACGCAAACCGAGGTCGCCGATCTCGGGGCCGTGCCGGTGCTGCGGACAGATGAGCCCCGACGCGCGCTCGCGCACATGGCGTCCCGCTTCTACAATGCCCAGCCCGAGACGGTCGTCGCGGTAACGGGAACCAGCGGCAAGACGTCGGTGGCGGACTTCACGCGCCAGATCTTTGCCGCCCTCGGGCACACGGCGGCTTCGCTCGGCACCATCGGCCTCGTCAAGGGCGACGGCAGCGTCTACGGCTCGCTGACGACGCCTGATCCCGTCTCGCTGCACAAGACGCTTGCCGAGCTTGCCGCCGAGGGCGTGACGCACCTCGCGTTCGAGGCGTCGTCCCACGGCCTCGACCAGCACCGGCTCGACGGCGTGCGCATCAAGGCCGCGGCTTTTACCAACCTCGGCCGCGATCATCTCGATTATCACCCCACGATGGACGATTATCTCGCGGCCAAGCTGCGGCTGTTCACCGAACTGCTGCCAGCGGACGGGGTCGCCGTCGTCAATGCCGATTGCGCTGAAGCAGCGCAAGTCATCGCCGCGGCAGAGCAAGGCGGCCGACAGGTTTTCACGGTCGGCCGCAAGGGAGATCGGCTGAAGCTCGAGCGGCTCGTGCGCGAGGGTTTCGCGCAGCGCATGGCGGTCGGGTACGAGGGACGCGTTTTCGATGTCCGCCTGCCGCTGTTGGGCGAATACCAGGCCTCGAATGCGCTCCTCGCCGCCGGATTGGCGATCGCGGCGGGCGAGGCTGCGGGCCGCGTGCTGCCGGCGCTGCAGAGCCTCAAAGGCGTCAAAGGCCGGCTCGAGATCGTGGGTGAAGCGCGCGGCGCGCTTGCCGTCGTCGACTATGCGCACAAGCCGGAGGCTCTTGGGGCGGTGCTCGACGCGCTGCGTCCCTTCGCGAGCGGCAAGCTCATCTGCGTCATGGGATGCGGCGGCGACCGCGACAAGGGCAAGCGCCCGCTCATGGGTGCGATCGCGATCGAGAAGGCCGACGTCGTGATCGTCACCGACGACAACCCGCGCACCGAGGACCCCGCTGCCATTCGCGCCGAAATCCTCGCTGGCGCGACGGGCGCGCGCGAGGTGGGCAATCGCGCCGATGCCATCGGTGCCGGCGTCGCGATGCTGGGTGAGGGCGACGTGCTCGTTGTCGCCGGCAAAGGTCACGAAACCGGTCAGATCGTAGGTGACAAGGTACTGCCCTTTTCGGACCATGACGAGGTCCGCAAGGCGTTGGGGCAGGGCTGACGCGATGAGTGACGCACTCTGGACGTGGGAGGCGCTGGTGGCCGCCGCGGAGGGAAGGCCCGACGGTGTGCCGGGTATTCCCATCGCGGGGTTCTCCATCGATACGCGCACGATTGTCCCGGGCGAGGTGTTCGTGGCGCTGCGCGATTCGCGCGACGGTCACGCGTTCGTTGCGAGCGCGTTTGCGCGCGGCGCCGCCGCCGCGCTCGTCGAGATGGATTACGCGCGCATGCCAGCCGACGGCGCCCTTCTGCGCGTCGCAGCGCCCCTCGAGGGATTGCGCGGGATCGCCCGCGTCGCACGGGCGCGCACGGGCGCCCGCATTGCCGCGGTCACGGGCAGCGTCGGCAAGACGGGAACCAAGGAGGCGCTGCGGGCTTGCCTTGCGCGTGTCGGCACGGTGCACGCTGCGGAGAAGTCCTACAACAACCACTGGGGTGTGCCGCTGACGCTGGCGCGCATGCCCGCATCCGCACGCTACGGCGTATTCGAGATCGGCATGAATCACGCGGGCGAGATCACGCCGCTCGCTGAGCTGGTGCGCCCCCACGTGGCGATCGTCACGACGGTCGAGCCGGTGCATCTGGAATTCCTCGGCTCGCTTGACGCCATCGCGGAGGCGAAGGCGGAGATCTTCGCCGGGCTGGAGCCGGGCGGCACGGCGATCCTCAACCGCGACAACGCGTTCTTCGATTTGCTGGCGGCCCGCGCCCGCGAGCACGGCGCCCGTATCGTCTCCTTCGGCCACAACGCGTCGGCCGACGTGCGGCCCGAGGTGATGAGCCTCGACGCGGAAGGATCCGACATCGTCGTTCGAATAGGAGAGCGGCGCATCGCCTACCGGCTCGGCGCGCCGGGAGCCCACGTCGCGCAGAACTCGCTCGCCGTCGTCGCCGCATTGGACGCGCTCGGAGCCGACACAGAGCGCGCCATCGGGGCGCTTGAGGACTTGCGGCCGGCAAAAGGCCGCGGTTCGCGCGTCGAATTCAAGGTCGCGGATGGCGCGATCCTCCTGATCGACGAGAGCTACAATGCCAATCCCGCCTCCATGCGGTCCGCGCTCTCAGCCATGGCGACGGTGCCGCGGGCCCGCTTCGGGCGGCGCATCGCCGTCCTCGGCGACATGCTCGAGCTGGGCCCCGATTCCGGGCGCCTGCACGAGGATCTCAAGGAACCAGTTGACGCCGCCGATGTTGATCTGGTCTTTGCCTGTGGACCCGACATGCAGCGGCTCTTTGCAGCGTTGCCGGCCGCGCGGCGGGGCGAATGGGGCAAGACCTCCCAGGACATTCTGGGTCCCCTGCTCGCGGCCGTCCGCGCCGGGGACGTGGTGATGGTCAAGGGATCGCTCGGATCACGCATGGCGCCGCTGGTGGAGGCGCTGATGCGCAAGGGCGAAGAAGACTGTGTAGGGCTGGCGCACCGCAAGTAGCCGGCTGTCGGAGGGGATGGATGCTTTATGAGCTCGTGAACTTCAGCGACCAGATCGGGGTGCTGAACGTTTTCCGGTACATCACCTTCCGCACCGGCGGAGCGATCTTCACGGCGCTTTTGTTCGTCATGCTGTTTGGTCCTGGCATCATCGATCTGTTGCGCGTCAAGCAGGGCAAGGGCCAGCCGATCCGCGACGACGGCCCCAAAGGCCACTTGCTCAAGATGGGCACGCCGACGATGGGCGGCCTCATGATCATCGCCGGCGTCACCGTCTCGACGCTGCTGTGGGCGCACCTTGGCAATCCGTATATCTGGATCGTGCTGGGCGTCACGCTGAGCTACGGCGCGATCGGCTTTTATGACGATTATCTGAAAGTGACGCGGCGGACGACGTCGGGGTTCTCGCGCCGGATCCGCTTCGGACTGGAGGTTCTGGTCGCGATCATCGCAACCGTGCTGGTGATGTGGATAGGACCGCCTGAAATCTCCGGCGAGCTTACCATTCCGTTCTTCAAGAACGTGGTCGTCGTGCTGGGGCCGTTCTTCGTCCTCGTCGGCATTCTCGTCATCGCCGGCGCCGGTAACGCGGTCAATCTCACCGATGGCCTCGACGGACTGGCAATCGTGCCCGTGATGATCGCGGCGGCGACGTTCGGTCTCATCGCCTACCTGATCGGCAACGCGAAATTCGCGCAGTATCTGCAGATCCATTACGTCGCCGGCACGGGCGAGCTTTCGATCATCTGCGGAGCGCTGATCGGCGCGGGGCTGGGCTTCCTATGGTTCAACGCGCCGCCCGCCATGATCTTCATGGGGGACACGGGCTCGCTCGCACTGGGGGGCGCGCTGGGGGCGATCGCAATTGCGACCAAGCACGAGATCGTGCTTGCGATCGTCGGCGGCCTTTTCGTGCTGGAGACGATGTCGGTCATCATCCAGGTCGCCTCGTACCGGACGACGGGCAAGCGTGTCTTTCGCATGGCGCCGCTGCATCACCATTACGAGCAGCAGGGTTGGCAGGAATCGACCGTGGTGGTGCGGTTCTGGATCATCTCGGTCGTGCTGGCCCTCGTCGGGCTCGCTACGTTGAAGCTGCGGTGAGCCGCAACGAAAATCGCTCGAAACGCGCTAGATTCTGCGCATGATTCGCATCACGACGTTTGCAGGTAAGTCGGTCGCGGTCTTCGGCCTGGGCGCCTCCGGTATTGCGACGGCGCGCGCGCTCATCGCGGGTGGCGCTCGTGTCATTGCGAGCGATGACGCCGCGGCAGGTCTCGCCGCCGCCGCCGAAGCCGGCATCCCCACCGCGGACCTGAAGGAGACGAACTGGGCGACGTTTGATGCGGTCATCCTCGCGCCCGGCATCCCGCTGACGCATCCCCAGCCGCATTGGGCGGTGCATCAGGCGAAGCTCGCGGGCGTGGAAGTGATCGGCGACCTGGAGCTGTTCGTGCGCGAGCGGCGCCTGCAACCGTTCGTGGTTCCCTTCATCGCCATCACCGGCACCAACGGCAAGTCGACGACGACGGCGCTTGCCGCCCACATCCTGCGGCAAGCGGGGCGCGACGTGGAGGTCGGCGGCAACATCGGCACCGCGATGCTGTCGCTCGGCGCTTTTGCGCCCGGGCGCCACTACGTGATCGAGTGCTCCTCCTACCAGATCGATCTGGCGCCGAGCCTCGATCCGACCGTCGGCATCCTGCTCAACATCACGCCCGACCACCTCGACCGGCACGGCACGATCGAGAACTACGCCGCCGTGAAGGCGCAGTTGCCGCGCCGTTCGCAAAAGGCCGTGATCGGCGTCGACGATGCCTATTGCCGCGCGATCGCGAAAAGCCTGCGCGAAGAGAAGATTGCCGGCGCTCCCGAAACAATCATGCGCCTGTCGACGCGCGCTGGCGCCGAGTGCGAGATCGGCGTCGATGGAACGCGCATCGTTGTCAAAGGTGAAGGTCGCTCGCGCGAGGTTGCCGACCTGTCCGGGATCGGGGCCTTGCGCGGCGTGCACAATGCCGAGAACGCCTGCGCCGCGGCGGCAGCGCTTCTGCTGCTCCCCGATCCGCTGACAGCCGAGCAGATCGCTTGCGGACTGCGCAGCTTCCCTGGGCTGGCGCACCGCATGGAGGAGATCGGGCGGCAGGGACGCGCGCTGTTCGTCAACGATTCCAAGGCCACGAACGCAGATTCCGCCGAGAAGGCGCTGGCGTCCTTTCCCGGCGATATCCATTGGATCCTCGGCGGCAAGCCGAAGGCGGGCGGCATCGCGAGCCTTGAGCCGCTCTTTTCTCGCGTCGCCAGGGCCTACCTCATCGGCGAGGCGACGGAAGAATTCGCCGAGACGCTGCAGGGGAAGGTGCCGTTCGAGCGTTGCGGGACGCTCGACGTCGCGGTTGCCGCGGCCGCGCGTGATGCTGGCGCGAGCGCTGGGCGGGAGCCTGTCGTTCTGTTGTCGCCGGCATGCGCCTCTTTCGATCAGTACCCTAACTTTGAGGTGCGGGGCGAGGCGTTCCGCGCGCTCGTATCCGCGTTGCCCGGAATGGCCCTCAACAGGAGGGACGCATGAGGGTATCGCGCGCCGACCGCAGCCGCGTCGCCGATTGGTGGTTCACCGTCGACCACGTGCTGGTGGGCGCCATTCTGGCGATCGTCGGCGCGGGTCTCGTGCTGTCGCTTGCAGCTAGTCCCGCGGTCGCCATCCGGAAAGGGCTGCCCACATACTACTTCGTCGAGCGGCATCTGCTGTTCTCAGCGGCAGGCGTCCTCATCATGCTCACCGTGTCGCTGTTCTCGCCCCGCGGCGTGCGCCGTTTCGCATTCGTGCTGTTCGCGGTCGCCTTCCTCGCGATGGTCGCGGTGCACTTCGTCGGCCCCGAGGTCCACGGGGCGCGGCGCTGGTTGTCGCTGCGGGGGCATTCGATCCAGCCCTCCGAGTTCGCCAAGCCGGCCTTCGTCATCTTGTCGGCTTGGCTCTTCGCCGAGAGCCAGGCGCGCAAGGACATGCCGGCGCTCACGCTATCCGTGGTCATGGCGGCCCTGTTCGCGGGACTGTTGCTCTCCGAGCCCGACGTCGGGCAAACGCTACTCGTCAGCGTGGTTTGGGGCGCGCTGTTCTTTCTCTCCGGCCAGCCTCTCATGGGTGCCGGCATCGTGGGCCTGTGCGGCGCGCTCGGGCTCGCGTTCGCCTACTCGACCTTCGAGCACGTCCGCCTGCGCATCGATCTGTTCCTCGCCCCCACTCCCGGCGACAACTCGCAGCTCGATCGGGCGATCAAGTCGTTCTCGGAAGGCGGGTTTCTCGGCCGCGGACCAGGCGAGGGCACGATCAAGACCGTGCTGCCCGACGCGCACACCGATTTCATATTTGCGGTGGTCGCCGAGGAATACGGGGTGATAGCCTGCCTGGCGCTGCTCGGCCTGTTTGCATTCGTCGTCATGCGCGCTCTCGTCAGGGCGGCGCAGGAGCCCGATCCCGCGACGCGGCTTTCCATCCAGGGCCTCGCGCTGCTGTTCGGATTTCAGGCGTTGATCAACATGGGCGTCAATGTGGGCTTGCTGCCGGCCAAGGGCATCACGCTTCCCTTCGTATCGGCGGGCGGATCCTCCACGCTGGCAGTCTCGATCACGCTCGGCATGCTGCTCGCGCTGACGCGGCGGCGACCGGACGTTATGCGCCTCAAGAAGCCGCAGGTCGTGGCGAGCATGGCCGGCTACGAGCCGATGGGATCGGTGAGAAAGTGACGCAAGGCAAAGCTTCAGTTCTGCTCGCCGCCGGCGGTACGGGAGGGCATCTCTTTCCCGCGCAAGCGCTGGCCGAGGAGCTCAACCGCCGCTCGATTCCCGTCGATCTCGTGACCGATATGCGCGGCGATCGCTACGGCACGGGCTTTCCCGCGCGCGCCATCTATCGCGTGCCGGCAGCCACGCTCGCGGGGCGCTCGCCGCTCGCCATGGCGCGCACGGGCGTCCTGCTCGCGCGCGGGCTCGCGGCAGGATTCATGCTGCTCGGTAAGGTCAGGCCCGGCGTCGTCGTCGGCTTTGGCGGCTATCCGACGTTCCCGCCGTTGAAGGCTGCGCGCTTGCGCGCCATTCCGACGGTGCTGCACGAGCAGAACGCCGTGCTCGGCCGCGCCAACCGCATGCTGGCCGAGGGCGTGTCACGCATCGCGACCTCCTTCGACACCACGAAATTCTTGAGCCCCGAGCTGCAGACCAAGGCAACGCTCACGGGCAACCCGGTGCGCGCGGCCGTGATCGAGGCCGCGCGCCGGCCGTACCGGCAACCCGAGCCGGATGCTCCGATCGAGCTCGTCGTGTTCGGCGGCAGCCAGGGTGCGCGCTTCTTCTCCGACAGCCTGCCGCCGGCCCTGGCGCTGCTGCCGGAGACGCTGCGGCGCCGGCTTCACGTCGTGCAGCAGGCCCGCTCCGAGGACATCGCGGCGGTCGTTGCAGCCTATGCCGCGAGCGGCCTGGCGGCAGAAGTCGCGGCATTTTTCCCCGATCTGCCCGAGCGCATCGCCAGAGCCCATCTCGTCATCGCGCGCTCGGGCGCCTCCACGGTCGCCGAGCTCACCGTCATCGGGCGCCCGTCGATCCTCGTTCCCCTGCCCCATGCGCTCGACAACGATCAGCTGCAAAACGCCGCGAGACTTGCCGAATCGGGTGCGGCTTGGTGTATCGAGCAGGGTGATCTTTCGCCTCAGCGGCTGGCACGCGATATCCGTACACGTCTCGATGATCCTGCTAGTCTTGCCGCTGCGGCAGGGGCCGCCAAAGCGCTGGGGCGCCCCGACGCAGTCGCGCGGCTCGCCGATCTCGTAGAGGGTTTCGTGCGGGGCGCAGACACTGAGGCGGCCGGCGCCATAAGCGGGCCACGAAGCTCACGGCATTAGTCAGCGGCACAGGGGACGAGGGAAGCACAGACCATGCAAATGCCCCGCGAGATCGGGACCTTCCACATCATCGGGATCGGTGGCATCGGCATGAGTGCGATTGCCGAGATCCTGCTGGCAAAGGGCTATTCGGTCCAGGGAAGCGACCAGAAGGACAGCGCCAACGTGCGCCGGCTGCGTGGCAAGGGCATCCGCGTGTTCATCGGCCACGACCCCGTCAACCTGGTCGGCGCTCGCTACATCGTCATCTCGACCGCGGTGAAGGCCGGCAATCCGGAGCTGGAGGCGGCCCGTGCCAAGGGTTTGCCCATCATCCGTCGCGCCGAGATCCTGGCGGAGCTGATGCGGCTCTATTCCACCGTGTCGGTGACCGGCACGCATGGAAAAACGACGACGACGTCGCTGATCGCGCACATCTTCACCGCGAGCGGCAGCGATCCGACCGTCATCTCCGGCGGTATCATGAATGAGTGGGGCTCGAATGCGCGGCTCGGCAAGGGCGAGTGGATGATCGTCGAGGCGGACGAGTCCGATGGAACGTTCGCGCGGCTTCCCACCCAGATCGGCATCGTCACCAACATCGATCCCGAGCACCTCGACTACTTCAAGACTGTCGAGAACATGCATCGCGAGTTCGCGACGTTCTACTGCAACATTCCCTTCTATGGGCTCACTGTCACCTGCATCGACCATCCGGTCGTGCGCGACATGATCGAGCGGCTCGCGCTGCGCCGCGATGGCCGCCGGCTCCTCACCTACGGCACTTCGCCCGGCGCCGACCTCGTGCTGCGCGCGTTGCGCCACGAGCCCGGCAAGATCGTCATCGACGCTGACTTGGGCCCCCGCGTGCGCGGCGGCGAACGCAAGATCAAAGGCTGGTCGGTCCCGGTTCTCGGACAGCACAACGCCCTCAACACGCTTGCCGCGATTGCGGTCGCCAGCGAAGCGGGCATCGCCGACGATGATATCCGCGCGGGCCTGGGCAGCTTCACGGGCGTGAAGCGCCGGTTCGAGCTGACGGGGATGTGGAACGACGCCGCGATCTACGACGACTATGCCCATCATCCGACGGAAATCTCCGCGGTGCTGGCGGCCGCGCGCCCCGGCGCCCGCGGGCGCCTCGTCGCCGTGTTCGAGCCGCACCGGTATTCGCGCGTGCACGACCTCTTTGGCGAGTTCTGCGCCTGCTTCCGCGACGCCGACAACGTGATCGTGGGACCGCTCTATACGGCCGGGGAGCGGCCGATCACGGGCATCGACCATCGCTACATCGCCGAAGGCATCCGCACCGCCGGGCATCCCTCCGTGGCGACCGTCGACAACCCTCCCGAGCTCGTAGCGCTGCTGCGCCACAACTTGCGGCCCGGCGACACCGTCGTCTGTCTTGGCGCGGGGATTTCGACGGAATGGGCGCACGCGCTGCCCGATTGGCTCGCCGCCGGCGAAGAGCCGCGTCGCGCCGGAGGCGCGCTATGAATCATGGGCCGGAGGCACGAATTGTGGGCCGGAGGCGCGCTATAAATCGTGAGCGGAGGCGCGCTGTGAGACGTGAGCGGCTCGTGCGCTATACTACGAAAGCGGCTTAAGCCTTGCGCCGGAGGCGCCCGTCTTGACGTTTCCCGACCTCACCGCTGACCTCAAGACGCACCTCCCCGATCTCAAGGGACGGCTGTCGGCCAACGTGCCGCTGGCCGATATCACCTGGTTCCGCGTCGGTGGTCCGGCGCAGGTTCTTTTCGCGCCGGCGGACGAGGCAGATCTCGCTTACTTCCTCAAGCAGTCGCCGCCAGAACTGCCGGTCACGGTCGTCGGGCTCGGCTCCAACCTCCTGGTGCGCGACGGCGGGTTGCCCGGCGCCGTCATCCGGCTGGGCCGCGGATTCGGCACGGTCGCCGCGGAAACGGGCAATCGCGTGCGCGCGGGCACCGCGGTGCCGGACGTGAAGGTTGCGCGCACGGCCGCCGATGCCGGCATTGCGGGTCTCGCGTTCTACCGCGGCATTCCGGGATCTATCGGCGGGGCGCTCCGAATGAACGCCGGCGCGCATGGGCGCGAGACCAAGGACGTGCTGATCTCTGCGCGCGCCGTGGACCGGCAGGGCAACATCCACACGCTGTCGCTCGACGACATGGGCTTCACCTACCGCCACGCGAGCGTTCCCGACGATTTCATCCTGACGGAAGCGCTGTTTGAGGGCATGCCCGGCGACCCGGCAGAGATCCTGCGCGAGATGGAGGAGGTCGCCGACTATCGCGAGAAAAACCAGCCGATCCGCGATCGCACCGGCGGCTCGACCTTCAAGAACCCGCCGGGCAAGAGCGCCTGGAAGCTGATCGATGAGGCCGGGTGCCGTGGCCTGCGCATGGGCGGCGCCAAGGTGTCGGACATGCACTGCAATTTCCTCATCAACGAGGGCGGCGCCACGGCGCAGGACATCGAGCGCCTCGGCGAGACGGTGCGCGCGCGCGTCAAGGCGCGTTCGGGATTGGCGCTGCAGTGGGAGATCATCCGCCTCGGACATCCACTACCTGGATGCCCCACGGGGGAAGCATTGGCGGAGGCTGAGGTTTCATGATCGGACAAGCACCTGCGCGCACGCGCGACCACGTTGCCGTGCTCCTGGGCGGCTGGTCGGCGGAGCGTGAGATCAGCCTCAAGTCGGGTGCCGCGGTTGCCGCCGCGCTGCAGGGCGAGGGCTACCGCGTGACGACCATCGACGTCGCGCGCGACGTTGCGGCAAAGCTTGCGGACATCAAGCCCGACGTCTGCTTCAATGCGCTGCACGGCCGCTTCGGTGAGGACGGCTGCATCCAAGGCGTTCTCGAATGTCTCGCAATTCCCTACACGCACTCAGGCGTGCTTGCGTCCGCGCTCGCCATGCACAAGGAGCGCGCCAAGGACGTGATGCGTCCCGCCGGCGTCCCCGTCGCCGACGCTGAGGTCGTGACACGCAGGGAAGCTCTGGCCCACCACGTCCTGACGCCGCCTTACGTTGTGAAGCCGCTCGCGGAGGGCTCGAGCGTCGGCGTCATCATCGTGCGCGATGCCGGCGATGCCCCGCCGCCTCTGATTGCCGAGGGCGGCGCGCCCGACGATCTGGTGATGGTCGAACGCTACATTCCCGGGCGGGAGCTCACCTGCGCGGTCATCGGCGCCTTCGTGACCGAGGTGATCGAGATCGTGCCGCAGAAGGGGCTCGCCTTCTACGATTACGAGGCCAAATACGCGCCGGGCGGCTCTCAGCACGTGCTTCCGGCCGATATTTTACCCGATGTTTACCAATTGGTCCGGAAATACACCTTGGCTGCCTGCCTGGCGCTTGGCTGTCGTGGCGCGGCACGGGCGGATTTTCGCTACGACGACAGGGCCGACGGGGCGGGTGAGCTGATCTGCCTTGAGGTCAATACCCAGCCGGGGATGACTGAGACTTCGTTGGTACCCGAGCTGGCTCACCATGCGGGCTGGTCGTTCGGCGAGCTCGTGCGCTGGTTGGTCGAGGATGCGAGTTGCAACAGGTAGGGGGCGGTGCTGAGGTCTCGCAGCGGGTGCAAGTCGCACCACCGCTCGATCCAGCCACGACCCTGCTGCCGACGGGTGCTCCACTGCCCGGCGGTCCCGTCGCCCCGCCGTCGTCACGGCGCAGACCGAGGGCACGCCGGCGCGCTTACGGCCGCAAGCTGGGATTTGCCGTTTTCACCACCCTCTCGGGCGCCTTGGCGTTCTCGCTGCTGACCGATGGAGGCCGGCAGACGCGCGCCATCGCCCCGCTGCTGCCCGACGCGGACCAGGTGCTCTCCTGGACCGGGCTGCGCATCGATCAGGTCGACCTGAGCGGTCACCGCTCCGCATCCGATGCCGAGATCTTCGACGCCGATCGATCTGCCCAAGGCGCGCTCCCTCCTGAGCTTCGATAGCGCCGCCGCGCGCGAGCGCATCGAGCGGCTGCCGTGGGTCGCGACGGCCAGCATCGCCCGCATTTTTCCCGGCACGCTCGATGTGCGCGTCACGGAGCGCGCGCCGGCCGCGGTCTGGCAGCGAGGTGGCCACGCTTATCTCATCGACGCGGAAGGGCGCACGCTCTCCGAGGTGCAGCCGGGCGCGAATCCTTCACTGCCGCGCGTGGCAGGCGAGGGCGCGGCGGCGCAAGCCAAGGCGCTCTTCGATCTCGTCGTGCGCTTCCCGCGCATCCGCGAACGTTTCGAGATGGCCGAGCGCATGGGGGAACGCCGCTGGACGCTGCACTTGAAAGACGGCGCTGACCGTGCATCTGGGCGCCGATCGCGAGGCGGCAGCCTTCGCGGCGCTGTCGTCGCCCGACGACCTCGGCAAGCTGCTGTCCGGCCATGACCTGATCATCGATCTGCGCACGCGCGGACGCATCACAGTGCGCCCGGCGGTCCCGACTGCTGGTGCGGCGGTAGCACCCGCCACGCAAAGCTAAGCAAGGAGTTGACGATGCTTACTCGCGACAGGACGGAGGGCAGAGATACCGAGATTGTCGGCCTGCTCGATATCGGGACGAGCAAGATCGCCTGCCTCATTGCCACAATCGAGCCGGCACAGCTGCCGCGGCGGGGACGGCGCGTGAAGGTTATCGGCGTCGGCCACCTGCGCTCGCGCGGGCTCAAAGGGGGCGTCATCACTGATCTGGACGAGGCGGAAGGCGCCGTCCGCGCCACTATCGCGCAGGCCGAGCGGATGGCCGGCGTGACGCTGGAGGAAGTCTTCGTTTCGGTGTCGTGCGGGCGGTTGCAATCGTCCAATTTCGCCGCCACGGTCGACGTCGAGGGCGGGGTCGTACGTGCCGCCGATGTCGATCGCATGATGGCCGGCGGCCGTTCTTGGGCCGAGCGCGACGGCCGTACGCTCATCCACCTCAACCGCATCGGCTTCCGCCTCGACGGGGTTGCGGGAAGCCACGACCCGCGCGGCATGGCGGCGGCCCGATTGTCCGCCGATTTGCACACGATCGCGGCCGACGAGGCGCCCGTCCGCAACCTGTTGATGGTGGTCGAGCGCTGCTACCTCTCGGTGCGCGCCCTCGTGGCGGCGCCCTATGCCAGCGCCATCGCGGTGACGAGCGAGGAGGAGCGCCGCCTCGGTGTGACATGCATCGATATCGGGGGCGGGACGGCGACGGTTGCGGCATTCGCCGAGGGCCATTTCATCCACGCCGCGGCCGTGCCCGTCGGCGGCCATCAAATCACGCTCGACATCGCACACGCGTTGCAGACGCCACTTGCGGAAGCCGAGCGAATCAAGACGCTATATGGCACAGTGATCGGTGCTCGCTCGGACGAGCATGAGTCGTTTTCGCATACGCTCGCCGGCGAGGAAGAGGGAGCACGCGGCCGCACGACCAAGGCGCACCTTGCCGAAATCATCCGTCCGCGGGTTGCGAGCATCCTGGGGCTGGTTCGCGAGCGAATGGATTTGGCTGGCGTATCGGCCTTTGCGGGTGAGCGTGTTGTGCTGACGGGTGGTACGAGCGGGCTCGTCGGCGTCGGCGAGTTCGCGGCCGATACGCTCGGGCGGGCCGTTAGGGTGGCCAAGCCCCAGCAAGTTGCCGTGCTTCCGCAAGGCGTTTCCAGTCCCGCGTTCTCCACGGTTGCGGGTCTTCTCGCTGTCGCGGCTGCGGGTGGCGAGGGGGCGATCGCGTACAAAGACGGGGAAGCTTTGGGCGCAGGATATCTCGAACGCGTGGGGCAATGGCTCAAGGCCGGTTTCGGATGAGAGAGCCAGGGTAAATGCGCTCCGGATCGTACCGGGCGCCATAAGCGGGAGGGGGCGAATGGCACAACGGCTCGGTAGAGCGGCCCATGGGGGCTCGCGCACCTAATGAGCATCAAGCTTCAGCTTCCGAAGCTCACCGACCTGAAGCCGCGGATTACGGTGGTCGGCGTCGGCGGAGCGGGATGCAACGCCATCAACAACATGATCAACGCCGGTCTCAACGGCGTCGATTTCGTCGTGGCCAACACCGACGCGCAGGCGCTTGCAGCCTCGAGCGCCGAGCACCGTTTGCAACTCGGCGTCAGCCTCACGGAAGGGTTGGGCGCCGGCTCGAAGCCCGAGATTGGGGAAGCGGCCGCCGAGGAGGCGATCGACGAGATCCGATCGCAGATCGTCGGCTCGCACATGGTCTTCATCGCCGCCGGAATGGGTGGCGGCACCGGCACGGGCGCAGCGGCGGTCATGGCCCGCATTGCCAAGGAGCTGGGGATCCTGACGGTCGGGATCGTGACGAAGCCATTCCATTTCGAAGGCGCGCGCCGCATGCGCACCGCCGAAGCCGGCATCGCCGAGATCCGCAAGCACGTCGATACCCTGATCGTCATACCGAATCAGAACCTGTTTCGCGTCGCCAACGAGAAGACGACGTTCGGCGAAGCATTCGTGCTCGCCGACCAGATCCTCTATTCGGGCGTCGCCTGCATCGTGGACCTCATCATCAAGGAAGGCCTGATCAACCTCGACTTCGCCGACGTGCGTACCGTCATGAGCGGCATGGGCTCGGCCGTGATGGGAACGGGCGAGGCCTCCGGTGAGAAGCGCGCGACTGCCGCCGCCGAGGAAGCCGTCGCAAATCCGCTTCTGGACGATGTGTCCTTGAAGGGCGCCAAAGGCCTGCTGCTGTCGATCACCGGCGGCAGGGATCTGACGCTTTACGAGGTGGACGAGGCCGCAAGCCGGGTGCGCCAAGAAGTCGATCCGGAGGCAAACATCATCATCGGCGCCACGTTCGACGAGAACCTCGGCGATCGTGTGCGGGTGTCGATCGTCGCATCGGGCATGTCGCGTTTGAGCGAGGGCCTGGAACCTGCGTCGAGCCCCGCAGAGCAGCGACTGCGCGCCGTAAAGGCGCCGCCGCCGCCGCCGCCTCTGGGCGCGCCTGCAGGTCAGCGCTATCCCGGCAACGTCGAGGACGACGATCTGCGGCGGCGATTGTCGGACGCCATCGGACACCGCGAGGAGGCCGTCGAGGGCCGGGCAGCGCGCGAAGCGGGCAATCCGCCCCGCGATCCGTGGCGCGCGCCTGGCGACGTCCTCATTGAGGAAGGGTTCTCGAACATGACGTGGCTTGCGCAATCGGCGCACCCGCATGACGCCGAGGAGGACGCTGCCGACCTCGAGCACGAACAGTTCAAGCCGGGACCGCCGGCAGATATTCGCCGTGGCGCGCGCCGGATGCCCGACGTCGAGGACTTCCCGCCTCTTGCACAGAGAGAGTATCGCGCCAAGGCCGGCTACGCGCCGCGCGGCGCATCCCCCGAAGACTTCGAGGGAGCGGAAGACGATCCGCCACGGCGCGGAATTCTGCAGCGATTGATGGGACGCAGCCGCCGCGCCGAGGGCGGTCCATCGGAAGAGCCTCAGGGCAATACTTTCGACAAGCTGCGCCGCTTCGCGCGCTCGCCGGCCGATGCCTACGGGTGGTGGGACGAAAGCGAGTCGGCGAGGCCGGAAGCTCCCTCCGAGGAGCAGACGATGCCGCCCGTGCTCTTCAATCGCCGGCGCAAGTGAATCCACAACGAATCACTTGAAACGGTGCTTCGCCCGCCGAGCGTTGTTGATCGGTAACACAGCGTAAGAAACCGTGATTTGGCGCTTCTGATAGGCTCAGGGTATCGTTCGCTTGTTAACGACATTGTTCGCGATGGTCCCGCTTCTTCTAGGGCGCAGCACTTCAAAGACGCCCACGAAGGTTAAAGCAAAGCGCAAAGTGGGACACGAACAATCCCGGGGGTGGGACGTCGCCTGGCTCGCTTGGCGACTGTTGCCGGATAGGCATCGAGGGACGGCGCATATGTCGAATCGATTTATCGGCGCGCGGCAAACGACCATTGCGCGCGAGATCGAAGTGACAGGGACGGGGGTCCACAGCGGAGCGCCAGTTTCGGTTATTCTGCATCCTGCAGCAGCCGATACTGGCCTCCGTTTTCTTGTCACCAAACGCGGTCGGGTGGTCGCAGAAATTCCCGCCAGCGTACAGCACGTCAAGAACCTGACTTTATGTACCGTGCTCGGCGATGACGCAGGGGTCACCGTCGGCACGGTCGAGCATCTCCTCGCTGCACTGCGCGGCCTCGCCGTCGACAACTGCATTATCGAGATCGACAGCAAGGAAGTCCCCATCATGGACGGCAGCTCGGCGCCGTTCGTCGAGCTGATCGACGAGGTGGGTTTGCGCGAGCTCGCCGCACCGCGCCGGTTCATCAAGGTCTTGAGACCGATCCGGGTGGAAGAAGGCGACAGCTGGGGCGAGCTTCTTCCTCATTCTGGCTTCCACGTCGACGTGGAGATCGACTTCGCCTCTCCGCTGATCGGCCGCCAGCGTCTCTCCTACGAAATGAGCCCCGGCGTTTTCCGCAACGAGATCTGCCGCGCCCGCACCTTCGGTTTCATGAGCGACGTGGAGCGCCTCTGGAAGGCCGGCCTCGCGCTCGGAGCCAATCTCAATAACACCATCGCACTCGGCGAGGACAAGATCATGAACCGCGAAGGCCTGCGCTATCCGCAGGAGTTCGTGCGCCACAAGATCCTCGACGCCGTGGGCGACCTGGCTCTGGCCGGGCAGCCGCTGCTGGCGGCCTTCCGCTCGGTGCGCGGCGGTCATCGTCTCAACTCGGCGGTTTTGCAGGCTCTGTTCGCCGACACGCAGGCCTGGACGATGGTTCAGGCGCCCCGCGTGCGCGAGAGGGCGCCGGTCGATATCGGCTTTGCGATCGCCGCCGGGGAGTAATCAAGAAAGAAGCGAACACGAGCGCCGCGCCGGTGTCTTCTTCACAAGAAGGCCCGCGTGCGCCGTTTCTGTTGGCCGGGTGGGGCTGGACGCCGCTGGGGCCGGGCCCAACAAGAACCATAATCATCCCCATCATCCGTCTCCTGGCCGAACAGGATGGTGTGGTCCGACGGTGGGCTCGTGGTATGCCAGGGTTCTATCGTATGCTAGGGGTGGAGCAAGGCGGGGGTTCGCTTGAGCCGCGAGCGCCAAACGAAAGTAGGCTCATGCTGCACGTGGGGACGATCAGAGTTCAGCTCGGCGTGAGGCAGGCTCGCAAGGGGCTCATACTCGCGTTGGCGCTTGCTGGGTTTGCCGGGCTTGCTGGGTGCGCCTCCTCAGACGCGGCCAAGGCATTGAACCCCGACCCGCCGGCAAAAATGTTCGCCGACGCCGACGCCCTGATGTCGCGCGGCAAGTTCGAGGACGCCGCCAAGAAATTCGAGGACGTGGACCGCGAGCACCCCTACTCGCCGGAAGCGCGCCGCTCGATCGTGATGGCGGGCTACGCCTATTACAAAGCCGGCAAGTTGCCTGAGGCGATCGCGTCGGCGGAGCGCTACACCACCTTGCATCCCGGCACCAAAGAGGCGCCGCTCGCGCATCACATCATCGCCTCGGCCTACTTCGACCAGATGAAAGAGCCCAACCGCGATCAGGAGGCCACCCGTAAGGCGCTGGCCGAGCTCAAGACGCTCAAGACCCGCTACCCTGAGAGCACCTACGCTCAGAAGGCCGACAACCGCATCCGGCTGGCCGAGGACACGCTCGCCGCCCAGGAGATGGAGGTGGGCCGCTACTACATGAAGCGCAACAACTACATAGCCGCGATCAATCGCTTCAAGACCGTCGTGACCGACTACCAGACGACGGCCCACGTCGAGGAAGCGCTCTACCGGCTGACGGCGGCCTATATGTCGCTCGGCGTCGCGTCAGAGGCGCAAAGTGCTGCGGCCGTGCTGGGGCACAACTTCCCCAACTCGACCTGGTACAAGGATTCCTACGCCCTTCTGCAGTCGCAGGGCCTCATGCCCTCGCACGACGGCAACTCCTGGATCGCCAAGGTCTGGAACAGCCCGGCACCTCCGAAGGCGCCCGTGCAGCCGGCAGCCAAACCCGCCGCCGAGCCCGCCCCGTCGTGGGAGCCGCTGCCGCCGGCCGCCAAGCCCGAGGGCCCGCCGCCGCCGTCCACGCTGGGCGGTCCGCCGGCCTCCTAAGGCGGCAACGTCCACCTTGTGTCGTCCGGATAGCGCGTGCGTGGCTCGCGGCGGAGGTATTGGCCGAGCGATTCCCGTGAACGCCGCGTTTCGCATGGTTTTCGCCGCTGGCCGCTTCCGCTATTGCTGACCGGCACAGGCTCTAGCATCGCGGCGGTCGCGGGAGCGGAAAGCGCGGATGGGCAAAAAGGTTTCTGGCGCCATTCCGGTCGAGAACCTGAGTGAGGCGCAAGCCAAGGCCGAGCTTGAGCGCCTCGCCGCGCTCATCGGCCATCATGACGATCTCTACTATCGCCAGGACGCGCCGGAGGTTTCGGACGCGGACTACGACGCCTTGCGCCTGCGCAACGGCGCGATCGAGGCGCGTTTTCCCAAGCTCGTGCGGCCCGACAGCCCATCGCGGCGCGTCGGTGCGGCTCCCGCGGACGGCTTCGGAAAGGTGCTCCATCGCGTGCCGATGCTGTCGCTCGGCAACGCATTCGATGCCGAGGACGTGACCCAATTCGTCGACCGCATCCGCCGCTTTCTCGGGCTCGCGGGCGATGCCGGGCTCGCCTTCACCGCCGAGCCCAAGATTGACGGTCTGTCCATTTCGATCCGCTATGTCGACGGGCGTCTCGTGGAGGCCGCGACGCGGGGTGATGGCGCGGAAGGCGAGAACGTCACCGCAAACGTCATGACCATCGGTGAGATCCCGCATCGCCTGAAGGGGCGGGGGGTGCCCGAGGTTATCGACGTGCGCGGCGAGATCTTCCTGGCGCACAAGGATTTCGCGCGCCTCAACGCCCAGCAGGCGGCCGCCGGCGCCAAAGTGTTCGCCAACCCGCGCAATGCCGCGGCGGGATCACTGCGCCAGCTCGATTCTTCGATCACGGCCGCGCGCCCGCTCCGGTTCTTCGCCTATGCCTGGGGCAAATCCTCCGAGCTGCCTGCTGTCACGCAATCCGGCGTCTACGAGGCCTTTGCCAAGTGGGGGCTGCCCGTCAATCCGCTGGTGCGGGTGTGCGAAGGTGCCGACGAGCTGCTGGCCTACTACGAGGAGATAGCCGAGAAGCGCGCCAAGCTCGCCTACGACATCGACGGCGTCGTCTACAAAGTGAACCGGCTCGACCTGCAGGAGCGTTTGGGCTTTGTCTCGCGCTCGCCGCGCTGGGCGATCGCGCACAAGTTTCCCGCGCAGCAGGCGGTGACCATTCTAAACGACATCGAGATCCAGGTCGGGCGCACGGGCGCGCTGACGCCAGTCGCCAAGCTCGAGCCGGTGACGGTCGGCGGCGTCGTTGTCTCCAATGCGACGCTGCACAACGAGGACGAGATCAAGCGCAAGGACGTGCGCATCGGCGACACCGTGATCGTGCAGCGCGCGGGCGACGTCATCCCGCAAATCGTCGGCATTATCGCCGCCAAGCGGCCGAAGGGCGCGAAGCCCTATCGCTTCCCCGACCGTTGCCCGATTTGCAAGAGCCACGCCGTGCGCGAGACCAACGAGAAGACGGGCAAGATCGATGTCGTGCGCCGCTGCACCGGCGGCCTCATCTGTGCCGCGCAACGGGTCGAGCGCTTGAAGCACTTCGTCTCGCGCAACGCCTTCGACATCGAGGGTCTCGGCGAGAAATCGATCCAGGCCTTCTATGACGACAAAATCATCCAGTCGCCCGAGGACATCTTCACGCTTCAAACGCGCGACGCCGCGGCGAAGGAAAAGCTCGAGGAGCGCGAGGGCTGGGGGCCGCAATCGGCCGCCAAGCTTTTCGCGTCGATCGCCGCCCGGCGCCGCATCGCGCTCGACCGCTTCATCTTCGCGCTCGGCATCCGCCACGTGGGTGAGACGACGGCGCGCCTGCTCGCGCGCTTCTACGGCACGATTGAGGCATTTCGCGCTTCGATGCTGGAGGCCGCCAAGGGCAAGGAGACCGAGGCCTTCAAGGAGCTCGACGCGATCGAAGGGATCGGCGAGGTGGTGGCCGAGGCGATCGCCGACTTCTTCGCCGAGCCCCACAATGTGCGCGTCGTTGACGATCTCCTGAAGGAAGTCTCCCCCCAGGCGCTGCCCGCGCGCGTCAGCACTTCGGCCGTTGCGGGAAAAACCGTGGTCTTCACCGGCACGCTTCTGACGCTGACGCGCTCGGAAGCGAAGGCCCAGGCCGAGCGGCTGGGCGCCAAGGTTGCGGGCTCCGTGTCGAAAAAGACCGATTACGTCGTGGCCGGAGCCAATTCGGGCACGAAGTTGAACAAGGCGCGGGAACTCGGCGTTAACGTGCTTGAAGAGCAAGAATGGTTGAGGTTGACCGGGCCGAAGGACAAAGGCTAGCTGCGCGCGACGCGCACCGAGTCTTTTGCCGGCACGGAATGCAGGAGAGCCCATATTGTTGAGGAGACGACGGCTTTTATCCGGGGTTCGCCTGGGTCCGCCCTGGCCCATCCGTTTGCTGAACGCGCTAGGCCCGCTCGTGAAGTCGGCGGGGCTGTGGCCGCGCATCGATGTGGGCCGGATGTTGCGCAAGGTCGAGCGCAAATATAAGCGCAATGATTGGCCGGCGCCGCTTTTGCGCGCGCTGCCGCCGCGTGCCGCCGGCTTCAACGATGACGCGAGGCTCTCGCTGTTCGGCGCGCTCGCCGTGCGCGGGCAGTTTGAGAAGAGCGCGATGAATGCGCTCGGGTTCGAGGATCTCATCGCGCGGCATCCCGAAATCCTCAACGAGGAGATCAAGCGTCCGTTGTTCGTCCTGGGGCTCGCGCGGACCGGAACGACGCTGCTCCAGCGCCTCTTGTCGCTGCACTCGGGCGCCCGCTACCTTCCTTTCTGGGAAGCCTATTCTCCGGTGCCCTTCAAGCTCGGCGCGCATGTCAACGGTGCCGACGGCCGCCGCGCCGAAGCCAAGCGCAGACTTGCGCTGCTCAAGTGGGTCGGGCCGGAGTTCGAAAAGATCCATCCGATCGACCTCGACGACCCGGAGGAGTGCTACCACCTCTTCAGGTCGCATTTCCTCATTCCGCCCGGATTCGATTTCGCCTACGTGCCGAGCTACTGGCAGTGGTTCGGCCCGGAGGAATTCTCCGACGTCTACGCGCTGCACAAGCGCCAGCTGCAGGTCCTGCAGTGGCTCGATCCACGCCAGCACTGGGTTCTGAAGTGCCCCAACCACTTGGCCGGTCTGCCGCAGCTGCTCGAGGTCTACCCGGATGCGCGCATCGTCTACACGCATCGCGAGCCCGAGAAGACCGTCGCCTCGCTGTGCAGCCTGGCTGCGGTGACCTGGGGCATGACGTCGGACGATGTCGATCTGGGCGAGGTCGCCGAGTTTGCGTTGGACGTGGCGCAGCGCAGCGAGGCGGCCGGGCGCGCCGCATTGCAGACCATTCCACGCGATCAGATCATGCACGTGGAGTTCAGCGAGCTCGTCGCCGATCCCGTCGCCATGGCGCTGAGCGTTTACGACCGCTTCGGCTACCCGCCCGATCCCGGGCTCGCCGCCAGGATGGCTGAGTGGCTAGCTGCCCACCCGAGCGACAAGCACGGCAAGCACCGCTACCAGCTCGCCGACTTCGGCCTCTCTGCCGCCGACGTGCGCCGGCGCCTGGAGGGCCCGGAGCGCGTTGCGGCCCGCGCGGGAGGCTAAGCGGTCCACCGCCTCAAAGCGGGGCCGTCGCCAGCTCGAGCCAGCTGCGCGTCTTTGCGTCAAGCTCGGGGCCGATCGTGTGCAGCACGCGCGCATGGTAAGCGTCGAGCCAGGCGATCTCGCCGGCGCTCAGCAGCTCCTTGGCGATGAGCCGGCGGTCGATCGGCGCGACCGTCAGCGTCTCAAAGCCCATCATCTCGCGGTCTCCGCCCGGCAGCTTCTGCAGGCCCGTCACCAGCACCATGTTCTCGATGCGGATGCCGTAGGCGCCTTCCTTGTAGTAGCCGGGCTCGTTGGAGCAGATCATGCCGGGAACCAGCACGGCCATGCCTGCGCGCGAGATCGATTGCGGCCCCTCGTGCACCGAGAGGTAGCTGCCGACCCCGTGGCCGGTTCCGTGGTCGTAGTCGAGGCCGTGCTGCCAAAGGGCCAGGCGCGCCAATGGGTCGAGATCGATGCCGCGCGTGCCTTCGGGAAAGCGCGCGGTGGCAATGGCGATGTGCCCTTTGAGAACAAGCGTGAAGCGCTCGCGCATCTCAGGCGTCGGCTTGCCGACGGCAACAGTGCGCGTGATGTCGGTCGTGCCGTCGAGATATTGCGCGCCGCTGTCGATGAGGAACAGCTCGCCGGGGCGAAGCTTGCGGTTCGTCGCCTCGTTGACGCGATAGTGGACGATCGCGCCGTTGGGGCCGCTGCCCGAGATCGTATCGAAGCTGATCTCGCGCAGCTGGTTGGTCGCGCGCCGGAACAATTCAAGCTGGCGCACCGCCTCTATCTCGTCGATCTCGCCCGAAGGTGCATGCGCGTCGAGCCAGCCGAGAAAGCGCGTTACGGCGATCCCATCGCGTAGTTGCGCCGCGCGTGCGCCTTTGATCTCGGCGGCGTTCTTGACCGCCTTGAGCGCAAGGCAGGGGTCGGGCCCGCGCGCGATGCGGCGCGCGCCGCCCAGAGCGCGGGCAAACCAGAAGGCCGCCGTGTGCGGATCGAGGCGCACGCGCTTCCTGGACTTGCTGAGAGCCTTGAGCCGGTCAGCGAGCGCGCCCGGCGGGCTCAGCTTCGCGAACGCTTCCAGCTGAGAGCGCGCGCTCGTGTCGAGTTTTTCGGGGGCGATGAACAGTTCCGGCCGCCCCGCCTGCGGCACGATCGCGAAGCTGAGCGCGACCGGACTATGCGGAATATCGGAGCCGCGGATGTTGAACGCCCAGGCGACCGAATCGCTCAACGTCAGGATGGCGGCGTCGTGTCCGTCGGCTTTCAGCCGCTTCTGGATGTCGACGATCTTGTCCTCCGCCGCGCGGCCGGCGAATTTGAGGGGATGCATGGTGACCGGATTGACAGGCGGGTGCGGACGATCGCGCCCCCACAGCCGATCCACCAGGTTGCGGCCGAGCGCTTTGAGCTTGATGCCCTTCGGCTTGAGGGCTGCCTCGAGCCGCTCGATCTCCGATACGGTGTGCAGCCGCGGATCGAAGCCGATGGCCTGGCCGCGGCCGAGTTTTTCGACAAGCCACTCGGTGATGCGCGCGCGCGGCAGCGCCGATACCTCGAAGGCCGAGGCATCGACCTCGGTGCGGGCCTGCACGGTGTAGCGCCCGTCGACGAACAGGGCGGCAGCCTTCCTGGCGACGATCGCGAGGCCGGCGGAACCTGAAAAACCCGTCAGCCACTTGAGCCGCTCGGCCGAGGGGGGCACGTATTCGCCCTGGTGCTCGTCGGCGCGCGGCACCAGGTAGGCGTCGACGTGAGCGCCCGTCATGAGCCGGCGCAGCTCCTTGACGCGCTCGGCCGCGGGGCCGCTTTGAGCGGATGTTTCGAAGGTCTGGAACATGGAGCTTTCTTTAGGCGTCTCGCGGCAACGCGGCAATTCGCAAGCTTGGCCGATTTTTCCGGAGGGTGCGAGGGCCAGGCAACTCGAGCACGGAGTTTAGCAGCGTTTGCGCAGCGTGAGCGTCGACCAGCCGGCGATGCGGCGGTGCTCGGCGAGGGCAAACCCCTGGGCCGCATAGGCCGCGATCAGCCGCGCCGCTTCCCGGTCCAAAAGGCCTGAAAGCACCACAATGCCTCCGCGCGACATTGCCCCCCGCAGCCGCGGAGCGAGCGCCAGGAGGGGGCCTGCAAGGATGTTTGCGATAACGAAGTCGAAGGGTGCGGCGTGTCGCAGCCAGGGATGCGCAAGGCCGCGCGCGCAGGCGAATGCGATGCGTTGGCCCACGCCGTTGGCCTTCGCGTTTGCCGTGGCGACGGCGATCGATAGGGGGTCGTAGTCGGTTGCGAGAATATCTGCGCGAGGCAATGCGCGCGCCGCCGCGATCGCCAGCACGCCCGATCCGCACCCCAGGTCGAGCACGGAGGCAAAGGTGCGCGAGCGCGTCAAACGATCGATCGCCAGCAGACAGCCTTGCGTCGTGGCGTGGTGGGCAGTGCCGAAGGCTTCGCCGGCGTCGATCAGGATGGTATTGGGCCCTCGCGCAATGCGTTCGCGGTCATGGCTGCCGTGGACGACGAAGCGCCCGGCGCCGACGGGTGGCAGCGCCGCTTGCGAGATCGCCACCCAGTTGAGGTCGGGAACGCTTTCGGGCTCGAGCGGTGGCAGCGGGCCGCCAAACGCGCGTGCGAGCTGGGCGGCAACGGCTGCGACGTCAGGGGAATCGGCGAAATAGGCCTCGATGCGCCAGGCGTCGGGCCCCTCCTCGAACTGGGTCACGGCGTCGGGCGCCGGTTCGACCAGGTTTTCGAGGGCGCCCGCGAGCGTGCGCGCGGCACTCGCGTCCGTCGTTTGCAAGGAGAGCTTACAGCGCGGCATCAGCGCCGGAAGCAAATCGAGGGCCGGCGCATGCAGCATGCCGTCATGGGGCGGGTTCGGGCGGGTTGCCCTCGAACTCCATGCCTTCGACGCTCATGGGCTCGGGCAGCTCGTCGAGGAAAACGTCCCACTTGCGGTCGATATGCAGCGCGGCCTCGGCCGGCGGCAGAGTCGTAAGCGTGCCATCCGCGCTCTCGGTTACGACGCCGTCGCCGATGAGCCGCTGCAGCGCGTCGGGGATGTCGAAGTCCACGGAGACGCCGAAGCTCGAGGCGAGGTACTGCTCGATCGCCAGGTCGATTTCGGGAATATCCTGGCGCCGGGCGCGCTCCTTTGCGAGCACGCTGTAGAGCAGCATCTCCTCCTTGATGTCCTCTTCGGCGGCGCGCGCGGCGAGCTTGAGCATCACGCCGCGGTTGTCGGCCATCGCATGGAAATAGAGATTCTGCGCCATCACGACCATGTAGCGCTGCTTCTGGTTCATGAAAGCGAAGGCCTGGCGCAACGCGACGCCGCCCAGCCCGACGAGAGCTCCGGCGGCGGCGAGCGGGTTGGTCGCCAGCAGCGCGATCTTGCCGGCAGCGCCAAACGCGCCGAGGCCGAGGCCGCCGCCGGCCGTTGCTCCGAGCCGCAGCTTGTCGAGGAGGCGAAAGCGCACTTGCGTGTTTGGAAAGACCATCTCGAGATCGCTTCTCGGGATGTTCTTGAACAGCTTCATGTAGATGTTTTCTTCCAGCACTTCCGGCGGCAGCGACGCGCGCTTGCGCTTGACGACCTTTTCGGCCTCGCGGTGGCCGAGCTTCTCCGACTGCATGGTCTCGCGCACGCGGTCATCGAACGGCTTGAGCTTGAACAGCAGAAACAGCCTCTGGAAGATGGGGATTTCGAACTCTTCCTTGAGATAGAACTTGTGCCACCGGCGCCGGCGATTGCGTTTTGTCGTGGCCCCGCGGTAGTAGAGCAGCACCTCTTCGAAGGCTTCGAGGTCGACGAAGAGGTCGAGGCCGTAGGCCAATTCGCGCGTGAGAATCATCTCGACGTCGTTGGGGTCGATGCGAACGTAGTTCGCCTGCTCGAGAATGCGCATCATTCCTTCGAGCACGCGCTTTTGCATGACGGCGCGCTCGTCGGGAGTGAAGGTGCGCGTCATCAAAAGATCGCTGTCGGGACTGAACGGCTCGTAGGTCTCCTCGAGCTCATGCAGTTGCGCGTTGTATTGCTGGCGGCGCCAGTGATCGAGGTAGCGGAAGAAACGGCGCGCCTCCTGCGCCTGACCCGGCGGCCAGGCATTGGCCGCCGTCAGCCGGTCGAGCAGCGCAAAGCGCGTGACGGGAATGAAGCGCTCCCGGCCGCGCTCGCTTTCGGGCTTGACGGCATCGAAGGCCGACGTCTCAGCAACGGCGGCAGCGCTCTCCGACGTATCGGGTTGCTTGGGATAGAACCCGGAGGACGCTCCTGGCGCAGCTCCTTGCACGTCAGCAGATGACATGATTGGGCTCCCCTCGACAACGCAACGCGGGCCAATGTGCCGTCATGCTACCCCGATCGCAGAAGGACCAGTGCCCTGGCCCATCTAGGGTGTAATGACGCCGGTTGTCGAGCCTAGCACGCACATCTTGCAGTATTTTGGCGATGAGCTGTTTCCCCGAGGAGCATGACCGGCCCCGTGCGGCCGGGGGTCTTGAGCGCTCCAAGCGAGCGGCATGCGCTTCAGCGTGCATAACGCGGGCGCTCGCCACAGTCGTGCCCTTCTTAGGATTAACAGAGGAACTTCGTGTGCGTACCAAGAACTAGGGGGTCCAAGGTGCGTAGCGTTTTCCGAATTTTGCTGGCGTTGAGCATCAGCTTCGGGACGGTAAGTCTCGTGCAAGCGCACGACCAGCTCGTGATGCCATTTGATTGCGGCCTCGAACGCGGCCGGGTCAAAATCTCTCCTGCCGCCGAGCGGCGCTACGCCATCGTCGGCGAGCGCGAGAAGCAGGCGATCACCACATGCAACGGGCCGCAAGGCTGCCGCACGCTTACGGTGCACCGCTTCGTCATCTCCTGCGGCGGCGCCGGCGTTGCCTGGATGCGTGTCGCCGCCGCGATTAAGCACAGCGCGGATGCGCCCGCGTGGATCGAAAGCGACCGGCTGCATCTGGTGCTGCCCGCCAGCGATTCGATCGGGGCGCGGCCGGCCTGTCTCGAGACTCCGGAGTTCGCGCTCGGACGAACGGCGCAGCCGCAGCGCGTCGCCTTGGTGCAAACCTGTCCCTCCGATGCCGGGCGCGACGCCTACGAGCACGTGGTGCTCCCTGCCGGTTTTGCTCCCGTCACCGAACTCGGCGCGCGGCTTGTCGTCGCCGTCCCCGATAGTGTCCCGGCGGGCCCGCGGCCCGAGAGCCGGACGCGGAACGCGGCGCCTCTCACCGCGGTTTCGGCGTCCGTCGGCGAGACCCTTGTTGCCAAGATCGATTCGGATGCAATCGTGGAGCCTATCCCGGGTCTCGAGCCCTACGATCCGGCCGATGACGCACCCCCCGCTGGCGCCGATTGGGTTACCGTCGTGCGCACCGATCACGACTACGGCCGGCAGACGCGCTCTCCCGCCGGGGGTGCGCCCGGCCCGTGGGCCTGGTTGCTCGCCGCCCTGGCGTTTGCGACCGGGGCGGGTCTCGTCGGCACGCGATTCGCACACGCCGATAGCGCGATCCCGTCGCGCTACGCTTTCGCCGGGCTCGGCCGCTCATCCTCAATTCGAAAGTTCACGAATGCCGGTGCGACCGTCGCCGCGCTGCTGGAGCAGACCGCAACGATCGTTTCGGGCCTCAAGGGTGCGGGCCCGCTGCGCGAGGTACTGCAATCGGAGCTGAAGGTCGTGCGCCAACGGCTGGAGAATGCCGAAATGGCGGCGGCGGAGGAAGGCCGGGACGCCACGGCAAAATCCGGCCCCCAGTTTCGCGCCCTCGTGCGCGACCTCGACCGTATCCGCCGCATCGCCCGCAGCGCCGCGGCAAGCCTTTCGGGTTCGCGCCAGCCGGCGACGCTGCCGCGCACCGTGAGCGAGGCCTACGACGTGCTGGGCGTCAATGCGGACGTGCGCGAGGAAGTCTTGAAGAAAATTGTCGACGCCTTGCGCATGAGCTGGCATCCCGATCATGCGCGCGACGACGAGGACCGGCGCGTGCGCGAGGACCGCATCCGGCAGATCAACATCGCGTGGGAGCTGGTCAACGCCAAGCGCGATGCGGCGTGAGGCGCCGGGCATAGAGCGAGGACGCGCGGATAGGGTTCGCGGGCGTCCAGGATGCCTTGAAAACATGGTAGGCGTAGCGGCAGCACGGGTTTTTGCGCTCATCCTGGCGATGTGTTGGGCAGTCATGGCCTCGGCCGATAACGATCGCGCCGCCGAGCGGCGCCAGATGGTGGACGAGATCGAGCGGCTGTCGCAGCTCGTCGCGTCGCAGATGGGGCACGAAGGCCTCGACCCACGCGTGCGCGGCGCCATAATGAAGGTCCCGCGCCACGAATTCGTACCACCCGCGCAACGACGCTCGGCCTATCGCAACCGGCCGCTGACGATCGGCGGCGGCCAAACGATCTCCCAGCCGTTCATCGTGGCGCTCATGACGGATCTGCTCTGCCTGCAGCCCGGCGACACTGTGCTGGAGATCGGAACGGGCAGCGGCTATCAGGCGGCGCTGCTGGGGGAGCTCGCCAGGGCGGTGTACACGATCGAGATCGTCGAGGACTTGGGCACAAGCGCCGCGCAGACGCTCGCTCGCCTCGGCTACGCCAACGTGCACGCGAAGATCGCCGACGGCTACAAGGGCTGGCCCGAGCACGCGCCGTTCGACGCGATCATCGTGACGGCCGCGCCCGACCACGTGCCGCCAGCCCTCATCGCCCAGTTGAAGCCCGGCGCGCGCATGGTAATCCCGGTCGGCCGGCTCGCGCAGGAGCTCATGGTCATCACCCGGAACGAGGACGGCAGTACGACACGCCAGGAGATAGTGCCCGTGCGATTCGTGCCCCTCACGCGGGAGGCTCCGCGGGACTGATCGCGCGCAATCCGGGGGTGGTCAGCTCCACTTCCACGTGAGGTGCAATTGCTTGTAGTCGGCGGCCTTCTGCGGAGTATCCTCGCCGTCCATGTCGAGCTCGTTTCCTGCCGCGTCGAGAAGGTGCAGCTCACCATCGATGTCGATGGTGCGCGACCCGAGCGCGCACGTGTAGGGAATGGCGCGCGCGCCGCCCAAATTGGTCCACTGGTTGCCGAACCGCGCGCCCGAGCAGATCACGTCCTCGGCCTTCAGGCCTTGCGATTTGAGCTCGGTGTCGAGCTCTGCGATCAGCTTGGGCTCGTCCTTCAGCTGCTCCATCACCTCGTCGAGCGAAATACTGCCGCCGGCTAGTGCGGCGCTGATGGCGAACAGTGTGACCCCGGCTGCGGCGAGTATCGCTGCGATAAATGATGCTGGCGAACGCATGACGGCTACCTCCGACCGGTACGATACTTCCGCGATACTATCCGGTGGGGACGATTTTGCGAAGCCGGTCCGCCGCGGTGCGCCGCGCCGCCGCGGTCACCCCCGCGTGACGAAGCTGTCGACGACGCGCTTGCGGCCGGCTTCGTCGAAGTCGATCGTCAGCTTGTTGCCGTCCACTCCCGCGACGGTTCCGGGACCGAATTTCTGGTGCAGCACGCGCTCTCCGGAGCGAAACGTAGCCCGCTCGCTAGAGGCTGCAACGAGCTCTCCGTCGATCGTGACCGGTCCGCGTGCTCTCCGCGCTTCCTGCGGGCTCCACTCCGCTTGCGGGCGTGCCTTGGTGCGCTCCTGGGCGCGCTGCCAGCCGGGCGTGTCGTAGGTCGCGGTGAACGGCGTCGCCGCCTCGTCGAAGCGGCTGCGCGTGAACCCGTTGCCAAAGGTGCCCCCGAAGTTCTGGTAGGCGCCGCCGAACGGCATCTTGGGCTCCAGCACATCAACGTGCGCCTCGGGCAGCTCGTCGACGAAGCGCGAGGGCAGCGCCGATTGATAAAGCCCGCGGTTGCGCCGGTTCTGCGCGAAGGAAACCTTGGCCGCGCGCTTGGCACGCGTCAGCCCCACGTAGGCGAGCCGGCGCTCCTCCTCGAGGCCTGCCTGCCCGCTCTCATCGAGGCTGCGCTGGTGGGGAAAGAGCCCTTCCTCCCATCCGGGCAGGAACACGACGTCGAACTCCAGGCCCTTGGCCGCATGCAGCGTCATCAGCGAGACGCGTTCGCCGTCGCCGGCCTGATCGACGTCCATGACGAGGCTCACGTGCTCGAGGAAGCCCTCAAGCGAGTCGAACTCGTGCATGAAGCGAACGAGTTCCTTCAGGTTTTCCAGCCGCGATTGCGCCTGCGGGTTCTTGTCGGACTGCCACATCGCGGTGTAACCGAATTCATCCAAGATCAGCTCGGCGACCTCGGTGTGCTTCATGTGCGCGATCATCGACCGCCACCGCTCGAAGCTCGCGATGAGATCTCCAAGCGAGCGGCGCGCCTTGCCGGCCAACTCCTCGGTCTCGATGATCGTCTGCGCCGCCTGATACATCGGTATCGCCCGTGCGCGCGCGAGCTGGCGCACGCGCTGCACGGAGGTGTCGCCGAGGCCGCGCTTAGGGACATTGACGATGCGCTCGAACTTCAGGTCGTTTGCCGGGTTGGCGGCGACGCCCAAGTAGGCGATTGCGTCCTTGATCTCCTGGCGTTCGTAAAAGCGCGGGCCCCCGATCACGCGATAGGGCAGCCCCATCGTGATGAAGCGATCCTCGAAGGCGCGCATCTGGAACGACGCGCGCACCAGGATGGCGATCTCGTTGAGGCGCTGGTCGTTTTTCTGCAGCTGCTCGATATCGTCGCCGATGCCGCGCGCTTCCTCCTCGTCGTCCCACACGGCCGTCATCGTGACCTTGGCGCCCTCGTGGCCGTCGGTGAAGAGCGTCTTGCCGAGCCGGCCCTTGTTTGCCGCAATCAGCCCGGCGGCGGCGCCGAGGATGTGCCCCGTCGAGCGGTAGTTGCGCTCAAGCCGAATGACCGTGGCGCCGGGGAAGTCCTGCTCGAAGCGCAGGATGTTGTCGACCTCCGCCCCGCGCCATCCGTAGATCGACTGGTCGTCGTCGCCGACGCAGCAGATGTTCGGCGAGCCCTGAGCGAGCAGCTTCAGCCAGAGGTGCTGCACGATGTTGGTGTCCTGGTACTCGTCGACCAGGATGTAGCGGAAGCGGCGCTGGTAGTCGGCGAGGACGTCGGGGTTCTGCAGGAAGAGGCGCAGGGTTTCGAGCAGGAGATCGCCGAAGTCGCAGGCGTTGAGCTCCTTCAGGCGTCGCTGGTAGGCGGCGTAGAGCTTGGCACCCTTGCCTTCCGCGAAGGAGAAAGCCTCTCCCGCCGGGACTTTATCGGGCGTCAGCCCGCGGTTCTTCCAGCCGTCGATCAGGGCCGCGAGCTGGCGCGCGGGCCAGCGGTCCTTGTCGATGTCCTCCACCTCGAGCACCTGGCGCACCAGACGAAGGTGGTCGTCAACATCGAGGATCGTGAAACCCGATTTCAGCCCGACGAGCTCGGCGTGCCGGCGCAGGATCTTGACGCCGATCGAGTGGAACGTGCCGAGCCACGGCATCCCCTCGACGATGCCGCCGACGAGGTCGCCGATGCGCTCCTTCATCTCGCGCGCCGCCTTGTTGGTGAAGGTGACGGCGAGGACCTGGCTCGGGAACGCCTTGCGGCTCGCGAGAATGTGGGCGATGCGCGTCGTCAGCACGCGCGTCTTGCCGGTGCCGGCGCCGGCAAGAACCAGCACCGGGCCGTCGAGCGCCTCCACGGCTTGGCGCTGCTCGGGATTGAGGCGGGCGAGATAGGGCGGCGCCGGCGTAGCTTGCAGGGCGCGCGCCGACAGTGACGGCTCGGGCGCGGGCGCCGCCGCCTGGGGAAGGTCGAATGGCGGATCGTCCGCGGCTTCGGGTCCGTCCGCGTTCGCCAAATGTTTTCGACTTTGCGCCATAGTTTGCAACTATATCACGAGGCTACGGGCGGCAACGGCCGGGCGGAAATTCGCCCACACCAGATATGGGCATTGTGGCGCGAGCATCGCAGGCCGGGCGGCATTCGGGACACGGGAAAAGAGCGATTTTTCTTCAGGTGCAGGCCAGGATTTAGGCCAGGATGCGGGCGACGGAGGCTCGGGATCGCGGTCCAGACACGGGCCCGCGAATAAGCTAGAGTATTTGAACAGGCGTCGGCGACTGGCGTCCGGGCCCCCCGGCTTCGGTGTCATCAGATGGATAATCGACAGGGGCATGTCCAGGGAAGGCGCCGTCGCGGCGACTGCTCCGCCACTTTGAAGAGAAGGGTCCGGATGCAGGTCCGGTCCTTGAAGAGGTAAATGAGCAACGGGCTTCTTTACATCGCCGGCTTCATCGCGCTCGCGCTCGCCGCGCTGTTTGCGGTTCCCCATTTCGTCGACTGGAACGGCTACCGCGGCGTGTTCGAGGAGGAGGCGACCCGCATTCTCGGCCGCGAGGTGCGCGTCGGGGGCAACGTCAACGTGCGCCTGCTGCCTGCGCCCTTCGTAAGCTTCGAAAAGGTGCGCATCGCCGACACGACGGGCACCGCCGGGGAGCCCTTCTTCCGCACCGAAAGCTTCACGATGCGGCTGTCCGTGCCGCCGCTGCTCAAGGGCGTCATCGAGGCCAACGAGATCGAGCTGACGCGGCCCGTCCTGCGTCTTGCCGTCGACGCCGAAGGCGGCGGCAACTGGCGCAGCTTGAGCATCACGCCGGCGGCGCTGCCGTTCGTGCCGGCCGGCGTCACGCTGCAGTCGGTGAAGATCAAGGACGGCGTGGTGGCGCTGCAGGGCCCAAGGGGCATGGGCGTTGCCGAGCTCGACGGCCTCAATGGCGAGCTCAAGGCCGATACGATTGAGGGGCCGTACTCGTTCAAAGGTACCGCGAAGTGGCAGGACACGGACCGCGAGGTCCGCTTCGCGACGGACGTCGCCGATGCCGAAGGGGCGATCCGCTTCAAGGCGACGATCCGCGGCACCAAGCGCACCAACTCCTACACCGCCGATGGCCGCATCTTCGATATCAAGGGACACCCGCGCATCGAAGGCGACATGACGGCCACGCTCGAGCTGGAGCCGGCCGCGCCGCCCAAGGGCGCCGATGCCGCCGAGGCGCCGCCGAGCGGGACGCCGGACTCTCCGCTCGTCGACTTCAAGGCGAGCCTCGTCGGCGATGCCAAGGGGCTGCGGCTCGACGGCATCACGCTGTCGTTTGAGCGGGTCGGACAGCCCCAGCTCATCACCGGCACCGCGTCGGCGTCGTGGACGGACGCTTTGAGCGTCGAGCTCAATCTGTCCTCGCGCTGGCTCGATCTCGACCGGATTTCCGGCGTCGGCGGCACCGAGAGCCCCATCGATACGGCGCGCAGTTTCGTGTCGGCCGTCATGCAGGCGCTGCCCACGCAGGCCGAAACCAAGGTGCAATTCGATCTCGACCAGGCGAACCTCGGCGGCGAGGCCGTGAGCGCGATCCGCCTCGAGGTGGCACGCGCCAACGGCGTGCTGCTGCTCAAGGATCTGCGCGCCGGCTTGCCCGGCAGCTCCAAGCTCGCCCTCGACGGCACGATGGCGGACGCCGCGAACGCTCAGGCGTTCCAGGGTGCGCTTGCCCTGCGCGGCGCCAACCTGACGCGGTTTCTCAACTGGGCCGCCAAGGACGACGCCGTCGCCGAGGCTGTGCGCAGCGATGGGCCGTTCTCGCTGCAGGGCCGCCTGGCCATGAGCGATCGCGCGATCGATCTCACCGACGCAGGTGCCGAGGTCGACGGTATGCCTCTCACCGGCGAGGTGCACTACAGCGGCGGCGAGCGCACGCGTCTTGCCGTGGTGCTGGAGGGCCAGGAGATCGACGGCGCCCGGTTGTGGCCGGCGGGCGTCGGCTACGTGAAGGGCCTGCTGCTCGGTGCGCCTGCCGCCGAGGCGAAGCCGGATGCCACAACGGACGTCACAACAGACGCCGGGTCGGCCGCCGCGCGGCCGCGCTGGCTCGACCTCGCGACCTCAGATTTTACGCTCCGTCTCAAGGCAGGACGGCTCGTCACGGGCCGCCAGCCGTTGCGCGACGTCGACATGGACTTCGCGATCGAGCGCGGCCGGCTCTCGATGCGCGCGTGCAAGTTCGTCACCGACGATGGTCTCGATGCCGCGCTCGACGGCACGATCGCCGACGTCGCGGCACAGCCGCGCGGCGTCCTCCGGTGGGTCGTCTCGGCGCCCGGCAAGGATGCGCTCTCCGGCTTCGTGCGCCTCTTTGATCTTTCGCAGGATGCCTCCGCGCAGGCGCTGCGCTACGTCGCCCTGGCGCCGATGCATCTCGCCGGCACGATCCACCTGGGCGAGCGCAGCCCGACCGCGTCGGATATCTTCCTCGACGGCAGCATCCAGGGCGGAAGGGTCGTCGCGGCCGCCCGCCTCGACGGCGGTCTCGGCAACTGGCGCAGCGCGGCTTCCGACCTCTCCGCAACGATCGATAGCCCCGACGTCGTGCAGGCGTTCAACGCTTTGGTGGCGAGCGCGCCGGTCGCTGCGGCCGCGCCGGGGCAGCGGGCCGGCGAGATTTTCTTCAAGGCGGTCGGCATACCGGCGAACGGACTGCTTACGTCGGCGACCGTCAAGGCGCCGGGGCTGTATTTCGCCTACGACGGCAGCATCGAGGTGCCCGCCGACACAGCCGCAAAGTTCGACGGCGAGGTGCGCGTCTCCTCGCGCGAGTTGGGCGACGTTATGGCCCTTGCCGGGCTTGGTGGCGGCGGCGCGTTGCGCGGAGTGCCCATCATCGGCGCCGTCAAGATGGTGTCGGCGGATCACGCCATCGAGCTCAAGCCGCAGCAGCTCACGCTCGCGGGCAGCAAAATCGATGGAAGCTTGGCGCTCGCCTATCCGGCCGGCGGGCCGGCTATCGTCACGGCGCAGCTCGATGTCGACAGTGCGACGATCCCGGGGCTGCTCGGTATAGCGCTCGACCGCAGCGCCACCGCCGCCGTTCCGACGGCGGAGCCGGCGACGGCCGGCAAATCGCTGTGGCCGGAGTCCTCGTTCGATTTCACGGCGCTTGACGGCATCGAAGGCAAGATCGGCATCAATTTCGGCACGCTGTCGCTTGAAGAGGGCATGGGCATCGAGAAGGCACGGCTCGAAGTCGAGCTCGCGCCGGGCAAAATCGCCGTGTCTCGGCTCGAAGGCAAGGCGCTGGGCGGAACTGTGTTCGCTGGCCTCGCCCTGGAGCGGGCGCCGGGCGGAGCAAACCTTGCCGGCGACATTCGGCTGACGGGCGTGCGTCTCAAGGCTGCGAGCGCCGGCGGCGAAGGCCCGAGCGAAGCCGCCACCGCATCGATGCAGCTCGAGATCTCCGGGCGCGGGGCGACGCCCGGCGGGCTCATCGCCGTGGCGTCGGGCAAAGGCGAGATCACGATCCCCGACATGACGATGCGCGTGCCGACGCCGCTTGCGGTCGTTGCCACGTCCGAGGCGGTGCTCAGCGGCGAGGCCGGCGGCAGCGGCGAAGCGCTGATGACGGCCTTGCGCGACAAAATAGCGGCGAGCGAGGTCAAGGTAGGCCCGCGCACGATCGCAATCGAAATCGCCGACGGCGCGGCAAAGCTCGCTCCGTTCACGCTGCCCTCCCCCGCCGGCACCACCACGGTCGTCACGACCATCGATCTTGCCTCGCTGGTGGTCGACAGCAGTTGGCTTCTGGAGCCCAAGGCGCCCGACGTCGTGCAGCCCGACAAGCCGCGCAAGGGCGCGTTGCCGAGCGTCAACGTGACCTATGTCGGGCCGCTGAAGGATGCCTGGACGCTCCAGCCGAACTTCACCACCGATCCTCTCGAGCGCGAGCTCGCCATCCGCAGGATGGAGCTCGATGCCGAGCAGCTCGAACGCCTGCACAAGCTCGACGCCGAGCGCGCGCGCCAGGAAGACGAGCGCCGCGACGCGGAGCGCAAGGCGCTGGAGGGAGACGAGCCGGCACCGGCGCCGTCGCCGCCGCAGGCTGCGACACCGGGCTTGGCACCCCAGGCAGTGGCGCCCCAGGCTTTGGCGCCACCCGATACCGCCGTCGAGCAGATGCCACTGCCGGCGGTGCCGGGCCTCGGGCCCGTGCCGAGCGTCGATAATGGCGGATTGGCGGACCCCGGGGTTACGGTGCCGCCGCAGGATGCGCAAATTCCGCCACTGCCACCCGAAGGCACCGACGCGACGACGCCCGATGCGGCGGCGGCGAATGCGGCCGTACCGGTGGCACCCCAGGGCACCTACAAGCCGCGTCGCGAGCGCCGCCAGGTGCCGGCGGGCGAGCAGGTTCTGCGCGCCCTGCAAAACAGCACAAACTAGATCAGCGTGCCGCCCGCTCGTGCCGCCCGGAGTTCGGCTGCGGCGCCGCTGCCCGCTTGCGATAGTAATCGAGCACCCACACCCGCACCGCGCTCGACAAACCAGCGCTTGCCGCGCCCCGCATCGATGCCGGCGACAAGCGCGGACAACGTTGTGCCTTGCGCGGCCGCTGCCTGCAGCAATGCGTCCCAGAATGCGGCCTCGATCGAGATCGAGGTGCGGTGGCCCTTGATCGTGAACGAGCGCTTGACGGGTCGCGTCATCGCGATGGCTCGTCCGTGCCGGGCTCGCGCCGGTGGGCCTCGAGCCGGCGCTCGGACTGGGCCTTCGTCTTCTCGTCCACGACCTTCTCTGCCTTGCTGCGTCCGAACTTGGCGCGGTTTTCTTCCGCCCGCGCCTGCGCGCCGGCCCTGGCCTTGGCTTTGCGCACGCCGCGCAAATTGACGACATCGCCCATCGCTCACTCCGGCTCGAGCATCTTCTTCGGGTCGACGATTGCCTCGAACTCGGCGTCCGTCACGTAGCCGCCTCCCACCGCCTCCTCGCGCAAGGTCGTACCGTTCTTGTGCGCGGTCTTGGCGATTTTCGCCGCCGCGTCGTAGCCGATCTTGGGCGCGAGCGCGGTGACCAGCATGAGAGAGCGCTCGAGCCCGGCCTTGATGTTGTCCTCGCGCGCTTCCAGGCCGGTGACGCAGTTGTCGGTGAACGAGCGGGCGGCATCCGCCATGAGGCGCACCGATTGCAGGAAATTGTAGCCCATCACCGGATTGTACACGTTGAGCTCGAAGTGCCCCTGGCTGCCGGCGAACGTGATCGTCGCCTGGTTGCCGAAGATCTGCGCGCATACTTGCGTCATCGCCTCGCACTGGGTCGGATTGACCTTGCCCGGCATGATCGACGACCCCGGCTCGTTCTCCGGCAAGCTCAGCTCGCCCAGGCCTGAGCGCGGGCCCGAGCCGAGCAGCCGGATATCGTTGGCGATCTTGAACAGCGACACCGCGACGGTGTTGATCGCGCCGTGGCTCATGACCATCCCGTCGTGGGCTGCGAGCGCCTCGAACTTGTTGGGGGCGGTCTTGAACGCCATCTTGGTGATCGCGGCGATTTTGCTTGCGACTTTCTCGGCAAAGCCCTTCGGCGCGTTGAGCCCGGTGCCGACCGCGGTGCCGCCCTGGGCAAGCTCCATCAGCGACGGCAACGTCTGCTCGATGCGCTTGATACCGTTCTCAACTTGCGCGGCGTAGCCGGAAAACTCCTGCCCCAGCGTCAAGGGCGTGGCGTCCTGCGTGTGCGTACGTCCGATCTTCACGATATGCCGCCAGCCTTGCGCCTTTTCGTTCAGCGCGTTGTGCAAATGCTGCAGCGCGGGTAGCAGGCGATGGTGGATTTCCTCGACGCACGCGATGTGCATGGCCGTCGGGTAGGTGTCGTTCGACGACTGGCTCATGTTGACGTGGTCGTTGGGGTGTACGGGCTTTTTCGAGCCGCGCTCCCCTCCGAGCATCTCGATTGCCCGGTTGGAGATCACCTCGTTTGCATTCATGTTCGACTGAGTGCCCGACCCCGTCTGCCACACGACGAGGGGGAAGTGGTCGTCGAGCTTGCCTTCCATCACCTCCTGCGCCGCGGCGACGATCGCCGCGCCCAGCTTCTTGTCGAGCCGCCCCAGCTCCATGTTGGTTTCGGCGCTGGCGCGCTTAACGACGCCGAGCGCGCGTACGATCGCCAGCGGCTGCCGCTCCCAGCCGATCTGGAAGTTGTGGATCGAGCGCTGGGCCTGCGCGCCCCAGTACCTGTCGGCGTCGACTTCGATTGGCCCGAAGGTGTCGGTCTCGGTGCGGGTTGGTTTTTTCGCGGCCATGCGGGGGGCGTCCTTGCACAAAATCGAGCTACGCCGCCATAGCACGGGCCCCGCCCGCGCACCACGGCGGCGCAAGCGACGGGAGGAGCACGGCGGTTGCACCCGAGATGATGAAGCGGGGCTCCCCTGGCGGCGGGGTCGCGGCTACTTGAACAGCGAGGTGAGGGAGAACGAGGAGGCGATGACGACCGGTGGCGCTTCGGCCATCTGCGGGTAGGGCTCATTGAGATAGACGTTGACGCCCGTGGCGCGCTCTTCCTTGATCAGGGACGCGACATAGGCCCATCCCTTCGGCTCCAAGCCGAGGCAGGCTTCCGACATCTCGCCCTTGAGGCGCATATGGATGGCAATATTGCCACGCTTGAGGATGGCGGCGGTCTGCGCGGGAGTGAACCGGTCCTTGTTCCACAGCTTCTTGCGATAGATGCCGACAACGTTGCGCTTCGTTAGCGGGCCCCAGGTGATGCGCTTATCCGGGCTTCCCGCGAAGGCATATTCTCCCGGAGGCAGTGGGCCGACCGCTTTGGCGGCAAGACAATCGGGATCGGGATTATTTCTGCAGATGTCGCGGCCGGAGATCGCCCAGGCGATCGTCCTGCCAGTGACTTGCGGGTCGTCGGCATCGACGAAAAGCCGCCCGGTGCTGATCGTGTAGCCAAGGCGGAAGCTGCGCGCGGAGGCCGGAACCTCGGCAACGACATCCTTGTAAGGATTGCAGATCTCGCCGCCGGTGAGCTTTCTCTCGTAGCCCTTGTGGTGGATGGTGACGTAGTCGACGTTGGGCGCGCAGTCCCACTGCGGCAGGGGCTTGCGGCCGGCAAGTGAAATCGCCGGCGCTGGCGCCTCGGGCGGCGGCTTGCGCGCGGCCTCGACCGTCGGCTTTTTCAAGACCGGCGGCGGGGCGATGGAGGGAAGCGAGGGAGGCGAGAAGGCCTTCGGCTTGCGCCTGATCTGCTCGCATTCCGCCGACAATTCGGGAGGGCTGATTTGCTTGACCGCGAGCCGCCGTGCCATGGCGCTGCTGGCCCCTTGCGTGACGTAAGCCTCTATGAGCGCGGATTGAACCTCGAGCTGTTCCGGCGACAGCTCGAAGATGCAGTCTTCGTAGATCTGGTCGCCGACGTTGCTGAAGAAATCGGCAATCTGGTGCGCGGCCCGGGATCCCGCGTCACTGCTCTTCGACTGCTGCGCCAGAACGGCGTGCGCGGGCAACAACAAGAGCCCCGTCACGGTCGCGAGCACCGCGCTTTTCAGTCCATCCATATGCGTTTTTCGAGACAGTGGATGACCCAATCATTATTCCGCAGAAGCAGCCCGCGGACCCGCGATCCTGAGGCGCCAGATGGTGGGATATGCTCCCTGTGTACACTATAACCCCAGCCCCGCTTCGCGCTCAGTCGTACCCAAGAGTCGGGGCAAGAGAAAGACTTTGCTGTAGCCAGGGAGCCATTTGCTGCTCCCGCGCCGCACAACCCGAACGCCCCGGGCGCCGTCTTGTTCAGGGGCTCGAAAAAGACGCGCCCCGGGCCATGAAATGGCCGCTGCGGCATGTGATTGTGCAACCCGGCTGGCAAGCGGGGCCAGCTCCCCCTAAAATAGGCCCCGGGTCGCTGCCGGGCCGCGGTTGCAGGCCGAGATCGGCCCAGCACCGGCGGGCGCGGACAGGCCAGGGGATCCGTTTGCCGGTAAGCAGAGTTTAGGCTTCACTTGGTAAATCTTAAGGGCCTGGATTTTCACCCAGGCCGCAGCATCAAAGGTTTCTTGTATGATCAGGGTCGCTAAGCCCCGCCTCGCCGTTCTCCCCTTGGCCGCCCTAATGGCACTGGCGACGCTCGGCGCCGCCGACCCGGCCGCAGCCAAGAAGGGCAGCGAGGGTGCGAAAAAGGACGCCTACGCGCAGACGACGCGTGAGCCTGGGAAGCCGGTCCTGGCGATCGTCTCGCTCGACGACCAGCGCGTCACGATCTACGACGCCGACGGCGCCATCCTGCGCGCGCCCGTTTCCAGCGGCCAGACCGGCCTCGAGACCCCCGTCGGCATCTACTCGGTCCTGCAGAAAGAGGCCGAGCACTACTCCAACGTCTATGACGATGCCGCCATGCCGTTCATGCAGCGCATCACCTGGTCCGGCGTGGCGCTGCACGGTGGCGCGCTTCCCGGCTACCCGGCCTCGCACGGCTGCGTGCGCATGCCCAAAAATTTCGCCGAGCGCCTGTTCGGCCTGACAAGCCTCGGACTGCGCGTCATCATCGCCCGCGACGACGTCGCGCCGGCGCCGATCTCGCACCCGTTGCTGTTCAAGCGAACGCCCTACCACGCCGGCTCCAACCTTGTGACCAAGGCGGCAGCACTCGTCGGCATCGGTTCATCGCAGTCGGGTGGCGTGCCCGCCGATGTCGCCGAGCGCACGGCCGCGCTGCAGGCGATCAAGGAGGCGAAGTCCGCGGAAGCCGAGACCATCGCCAAGGAGGCCGAGCCGGCGCGGGCCGAGGCCAAGAAGCTCGAGCCTGACTTCAAGCGCGCGGAGAAGGCGCTGCGCGCAGCCGAGAAGGTGCAGAAGCGTGCTGCCGAGCGCGTCGCCGGCGAAGCCGAGGATCTCGCGCGCGCCAAGTCGGACAAGGCCAAGGAGCGGGCGCAGAAGGACAAGGACAAGGCCGACGCCAAGCTCGCCGAGGCGCAGGCCAAGCTCGACGCGGTCAAGGCCGAGACCCAGCCCAAGATCGACGCCTACGCGAAGGTCGATGCCGCCGCGAAGGTGTTGGAGGAGAAGCGCGACGCGGCACTCGCCGAGGCGCGCACCGCATCGCGCAAATTGAAGCCCGTGTCCGTTTTCATCAGCCGCGCGACGCAGACGCTCTATGTGCGCCAGGGCTTCGAGCCCGTATTCGAGACCCCGGTCACGATCCGCAATCCCGACGCGCCGATCGGCACGTACACCTATACCGCGGTCGATTACGGCGCGGACGGTGGTGACATGCGCTGGAACGTGGTCAAGGTCGACGGCGGCGATGGTGCGCGTCGCGATTATGACCGTTACGACGCCGACTACGAGGACTACGACGATTACGACCGGCCGCGCCGGCGCCGCCACACGCCACAGACGAAGACGGACGCGACGCTGACCGACGCGGGTGCCGCCACCGCCGCGCTCGACCGCATCACGATCCCCGAGGAAGTGGAGCAGCGCATCTCCGAGCTGGTGCTGCCAGGATCGTCGCTCATCGTGTCGGATGAACCGGCACACAAGGAGACCGGTCAGGCGACGGACTTCGTCGTGCTCATCAGCAGCGAGCCGCAGGGCGGCATCATGAAGCGGCCGAAGGTCGACCCTTACGCCGACTACTACGGCTACGACGACTATGGCTACGATCGCCGCGGCCGGCGCGGGCAGTACCGCGGGCCGTTCTTCTCGTTCTGGTGAGGGGCTTTGCTACCCGTTCGTCAGGAGGCGAGCGCTGCCGGTTGCATCTGGGCGCCCGGCTCCGGCCGGAAGCGTATGAGCGCGACGACACCCAGCACGATGAAGAGTGCCAGCACGACAGCCTGAGCCGCGATAAACGGCGGCTCGGATTGGGTCGGCGCCAGCGGTTGCAGGAAAGCGACCTTTTGGAATGATTGCACCACCGCGACGAACACGTTGAGATATAGCGCGAAGACAGCGCCCACGACGTATATCCAGCGCCACGCGCCCGCCAGGTGGAAGACGTAGAGCGCGAGGAGCGCGGCTGCGAGTAGGATTGCGGATAAGACGCCGACCGCCAGAGCGGGCGTGAAGGCGGAGATCGGGAACAGGAAGCCCGTTACGGTTGTGAGCACGGTGCTCGCCAGAAACAGCGCCGTCCATGCCTCGAGCCGTTTATTTGCCAGCATGCCCACCAACACGACGAGCCCGCTACCGATTCCGACCAGGCTTATGACGACGTGCAGCGTCGTGAACGTGGCAATCGACAACCCTAAAACCATGTCACCCCTCCCGCTGCGCAACTGGCTCCCCAGCGATGGATGAGCTTAGCCCATCCGCGGCGCGGGACGACACAGCGATTTCTCAAGGGATTGCGTCGCGTTGGATGACTACTTCTTGCGGAAAGCGTCGAGGCTTACGATCTGCGCGCCACCGTTGTCCTGCTTGGGCTTGTCGTTGGCGGATTTCTGCGCGGTCGCGAGCTTCGGCGGCGCCGGGAGCTCCTCGGCTGCTAGGCCAGCGTTGGCGGCGGGCTTGTCTGCCTTCGGCTTGCGCGGCACGCGCGGCTTTTTCGGCGCGGTCGAGCGCAGGGTTGCGCGCGCGCCGTTTGCGTGGTCGGCCGTGCGGCCCGAGAAGCGCTGCGCCATGGGCTCAGCACCTTCGGGCTCGACATCGAGATCCTCAAACTGCAGGCCGTAGCGGACGGAAGGATCGAAGAATACCCGGATCGACGCGAACGGCACCACGAGGCGCTCGGGGATGCCGTCGAAGGTCAGTTTCACCTCGAAGCCGTCGTCCTGCACGGACAGGTCCCAGAACCTGTGCTGGAGCACGACTGTCATCTCGGTCGGGTACTTGTCCTTGAGACGCTTGGACAGCACCACGCCCGAAGCGGTGGTATCGAACGAGATGTAGAAATGATGGTCGCCCGGCAGACCGGTCTTGGCCGCCTGGTACAACACAGTTCGCACGACGCCGCGCATGGCATCCTGCGCTAAAGCCTCGTAGTCGATCGTCGGCTCGGCCGCCATCGCTCTCGCTTATTGCCCCGGGTCGCGCTTTTTAAGAAGCCCCGTTTACACCCTATCCCGGCTCATAGGCCGGGCTGACGTTAGCGCCCCCGGCCAACCGGGGGAAAGAAGTGGAGGGCTTCTGTTGCCCGGTGCCCTCCGAACCGCGCCTTACCCGGCTAAGGGCAAGGGCTTCAAGTTTAGGCTTTTCGCACTGCGTTACGCAGCGAGAGCGGCCTCAGCATAGTTGTCATTGGCAACTATTCTGAATGGCCCGATAACGGCGGAACCATGCCGAGCAAAAGCAAAGCCCTTTACACCTTCGTCGATCCTATTTCGCCCCCATCAGATGCCCGCGCAGCGTGCGCGATGTGGTTCCCTAGCCATCCTTGGCTTATCGCACGGGCATGTGGTGGAGGCGCCGGGTACCGCCCCCGGGTCCGATCGGCTTATTACGGCCGCGTTTATCGCCATAGCCGGACGAATCCGGCAGCCTGAATATAATGGCAGACGCGAGGGAAAAAAAGGCTTTCGTGCCGGGGGCCTGGAACAGGGTGTTAACGCCTCAATCGCCCTCGCCCTCGGTCTCGATCTTCAGCATGTGCCCGCAGTGCTTGCAACACACGGCATCGCTGTCATGGCGCTTTAGGCCGCAGTCGGGGCACTTGTAGGTCACGTGCGGGGGGCGGAAGATCGTTTGAACTAGGCGCAGGAACAGGGCGACGCCGACGAGGAGGATGACGATCGACAAGAGGCGCCCGCTGGTGCCCTCCAGCGTGATATCCCCGAATCCGGTGGTTGTGAGCGCGGCGATGGTAAAGTAGAGCGCATCCACATAATCGTTGATCTTGGGGTTGCGGTGGCCCTGCGTGACATAGACGAGCGCCGTCATGACGAAGACGAACACGGCGAGGTTGATGACGCTCTGGATTACGTCCTCGTGGCGGCGGAAGAAGGCAGATTCCTTCCTGAGGTCGGCGAGCACGCGGTAGGAGCGCAGCACGCGCAGCGCCCGCAGCACGCGCAGGAACAGCAGGCTCTCGAAGAAAGCCGGCAGCACCAGCGTGACGATGACGATGATGTCGGTCCAGGTTGTCCACTGCCTGAAGAGATCCCAGGGGTGCTTGTCGATCCAGAATCGCGCCGCGAGGTCGGCGACGATGACGAGAGCGATCAGCCCGTCGACCCAGTAGATCCACGTTTCGCCGTAGGCCAGCGACGAGCCGATGAAAAACAGCACCGAGACGATGTCGAACAGCAACAGCGCGAAGCGAAACATGCGCGCGCGCCGGTTTGTCCCGTGGTAAAGGGCGCGCACGCTTTGTCTGGTCGGTGTCAACGGTTCTGGCTTTCTCTCGCGCGGGTCGTGCGGGATAGAAACGCCATCTGCGGTTAACGGAGTCAATGACTATGCTCGATGCGCTCGTCAGGGGTCCCGCAGCCTACATGGGGCGCAGCGGTTGGCCGGTGTGGGCGGTACTGCCGGCGGCCGTGCTGATCTTCGCGCTCGCCGCGCTGATCGGCGGCGCCTTCAGCTTCGGATACGCGTTTCTGAGCGGAGCCGGGCTGCCGGCCGCCGCGCCCGGTACGATACCGCCGCAGATGATGATGCAACTCGCGGCATGGATCATCGGCTTGCAGGTCGGAATGATCGTGCTGACGGTGATCGCGGCGGGCTTCTTCTCCTCCAATCGCGCCGCCGCGCTCGCGCTGAAGCCGCCGGCTGGCGGCTGGTGGGTGCTCCCCTTGGCGCTCATCCCGCTCTTCCTCATCACGGCCGCATGGACGGGGCTGCTGCTCTGGTGGCAGCCTTCGGTCGTGATCCAGGATCTGCGCCCGTTCCAGCAGCTGCTGCAGGGCGACACGCTGTGGCTAATTCTCGCGGCGATTTGTATCGGCGCGCCCTTTTCGGAGGAGCTGCTCTTTCGCGGGTTTCTGTTTTCCGCGCTGGCGAAGTCGCGGCTCGGCCTGATCGGAACAAGCCTCGTCACGACGGTCCTGTGGACCTCGCTGCACGCCGGCTATTCGATCTTCGGGCTGATCGAGGTGCTGGGCATCGGCCTCTACCTCTCGTGGGTGCTGGTGCGCACGGGCAGCCTGTGGGTCACGATTTTCTGCCACGCGGCCTATAATACGGTGATTGCGACGGCGCTTCTCTTCGTCACGCTGCCGGCCGGCGGCTGAAGCCCCGCGCGATTGGCTTGGCAGGGCTGGAATTGCACTATATTGCGCCCATGAAGCAATACCTCGACCTCATGGCGCGCGTGCGCCGCGACGGAGCCGCCAAGACCGACCGCACCGGCACCGGCACGCTATCGGTGTTCGGCCACCAGATGCGCTTCGACTTGGCGCAGGGCTTCCCGCTGGTCACCACCAAGAAGCTGCACGTGAAATCGATCATCCACGAGCTGATCTGGTTCCTCGCGGGAGACACAAACACCGCCTATCTCAAGGCCAACGGCGTGAGCATCTGGGACGACTGGGCGGATGCTAAGGGCGAGCTCGGTCCCATCTACGGGCGGCAGTGGCGCTCCTGGTCGGCTCCCGGCGCGCCTGCAATCGACCAGATCGCCGACGTCATCGCGACGCTGAAAACCAATCCCGACAGCCGGCGCATGATCGTCTCGGCATGGAACCCGGCCGACATCCCCGCCATGGCGCTGGCGCCGTGCCATTGCCTGTTCCAGTTCTACGTCGCCGAGGGCCGGCTCTCCTGTCAGCTCTACCAGCGCTCGGCCGATGTATTCCTCGGCGTACCGTTCAACATCGCATCCTATGCGCTGCTCACGCTGATGATGGCGCAGGTGACGGGGCTAGAGCCCGGCGAGTTCGTGCACACCTTCGGTGATGCGCATCTTTATCTCAATCACCTCGATCAGGCGGACGAGCAGCTAAAGCGCAGCCCGCGCCCGCTGCCGCGCATGGAGATCAATCCGGCCGTAAAGTCGATCTTCGATTTCAAGTTCGATGATTTCAAGCTCGCCGGCTACGAGCCGCATCCCCACATCGCAGCGCCTGTCGCGGTCTGAGGATCGACCAAAGATGAACATCTCCCTCGTCGTCGCCATTGCCGAGAACGGTGTCATCGGCCGCGACGGCGGACTGCCCTGGCACATCTCTTCCGACCTCAAGACGTTTCGCCGGGTGACGATGGGCAAGCCGCTCATCATGGGCCGCAAGACATTTCAATCGCTGAAGAAGCCGCTCGACGGTCGCGACAACATCGTCGTCAGCCGCGATGAGAGCTTTCGACCCGATGGCGCGATCATCGCACGCGACTTCGAAGCGGCCCTGCAACGTGCCCGCGACTGTGCACGGGCCCGCGCCGTCGACGAGATCATGGTGATCGGGGGGACGGAGGTCTTCCAGGCGGCACTCGCGCGCGCGCGTTTCATCTACAAAACAGAAGTGCACGGCCGCCCCGAGGGCGACGCTCACTTCCCCGCAATCGACTGGAGCGCGTGGACGGAAATCGCACGCGAGGCGCTTCCCCAGGGCCCAAAAGATGAATTCGCGTCCACGTTTTTGCTGCTCGAACGCAGCAAGCGCGCGGATACGGGCCCGTCCGGCTCGGCTTGAAGCGGGCCCACCCGCAACCAATGTTAGCAGCGCGTTTGCGCTCCAGGGACGCCCTGGCCTATAAGCGAGCACGTTCCGTTCCCCCGAGGAAAGGGAAACGCGTGACCCCTCGGGGGCCACCGCACGGCGCGGCCGGTGGTCGCTGCCGGGAGCAGCTCTAACATATCGAAGGACCTGGCATATGCCGTGGAGCAATCAGAGTGGCGGTGGCGGCGGCTGGAAAAGCGGCAACGGCGGCGGTCCATGGGGCAAGGGGCCCAGTGGCGGCGGCGGCGGGCAACCGCCCGACCTTGAGGAAATGCTCAAGCGCGGCCAGGACAAGGTTAAGCAGGTGATGCACGGCGGCGGCATTCCCGCGCCCCTTCTGTTTCTGGTGGCAATCGTCGCCTGCGCCATCATCGCCTGGCAGGCCTTCTTCTTCCGCGTCAACCCCGACGAGCTCGGCGTCGTCATGCGTTTCGGCGAGTTCATCCGCAAGGAGCCGCCGGGCCTGCATCCGCGTTGGCCCTATCCCATCGAGGAGGTGCGCCTGCCCAAGGTCACCCGCCAGAACATCATCGAGATCGGCATGCGCTCTGCGGGCTCGGGGCGCCAGGGCGCCGCTTCGCGCGATGAACGCGCCGAAAGCCTGATGCTGACCGGAGACGAGAACATCGTCGACGTCGACTTCGTCGTCTTCTGGCGCATCAAGGATGCGGAGAAGTACCTGTTCAACATCCAGAACCCGGACACCACCGTCAAGGAGGTGGCCGAGAGCGCCATGCGCGAAGTCGTTGGTCAGTCGAAGATCCAGCCGATCCTCACCCAGGAGCGGCAAAAGACCGAGGAAGCCGTGCAGAAGCTGATGCAGAAGACGCTCGACAGCTACGGCGCCGGCATCCGCATCGACCAGGTGCAGCTGCAGAAGGTCGATCCGCCCGCGGAGGTGATCGACGCTTTCCGCGACGTGCAGGCGGCGCGCGCCGACAAGGAGCGGCTGCAAAACGAGGCCTCAGGTTACGCCAACAAGGTCGTGCCCGAAGCACACGGCGATGCCGAGCGCATTCTGCAGGGGGCCGAGGGCTACAAGCAGCAGGTCGTCAACGACGCGAGCGGCCAGACCGCCCGCTTCCTCAAGGTGTACGATCAGTACAAGAATGCGCCCGAAGTCACGCGCAAGCGCATGTTCCTCGAGACGATGGAGCGGGTTCTCGGCGGCACCGACAAGATCATCCTCAACTCCAAGGGCGGGCAGGGTGTCGTGCCTTATCTGCCGCTCGACAGGCTTCAGAATAAAAGCAGCGAGGGGGGCAACTAAGCCATGCGCGCATTTCTCGCTTTGATCGTCATTCTCGTCGGCCTCGCGGCCGTCGCTGTTTATGCCTCCGCCTTCATCGTCCACCAGAACGAGCAGGCGCTCGTGCTGCGCTTCGGTGAGCCAAAGCGCGTCGTGAAGCAGCCGGGTCTCAACTGGAAGCTGCCCCTCGTCGACACCGTTGAGATCTACGACAAGCGCATTCTCGATCTCGACAGTCAGCCGCAGGAAATCACGGCGTCGGATCAGAAACGCCTCGTCGTCAATTCCTTTGCGCGCTTCAAGATCGTCGATCCGTTGAAATTCTATCAGACGCTGAGGTACGAGGACGGCGTGCGCTCCCGCTTGGGACCGATCATCGAGTCATCGCTGCGCCGCGTGCTCGGTGCCGCAACCTTCCAGGATCTCGTGCGCGACAAGCGCGAGGAGCTGATGAAGCGCATCGCCGCGCTCGTCAACCAGGAGGGCGATGAGTTCGGCCTGCAGGTTGTGGACGTGCGCATCAAACGCGCCGACCTCCCCGAGCAGAACTCCAAGAGCGTGTTCGACCGCATGCGCGCCGAGCGCCAGCGTGAAGCTGCCGAGTTCCGCGCGCAAGGTGCCGCGGAAGCCAACCGCATCAGGGCGACGGCCGACCGCGAAGCGACCGTGATCAAGGCCGAAGCCTCGCGCAAGGGCGAGGAGACGCGGGGCACGGGCGACGCCGAACGCAATAAGATCTATGCCGACGCCTACACCCGCGACCCGGAATTTTTCGAGTTCTACCGGTCGATGCAGGCCTATGAGACCGGATTGAAGTCCGGTGAAACGCGTCTGCTGATCACGCCCGATTCCGAGTTCTTCAAATACTTCGCCGATCCGCACGGCCGACCGCAGAAGCCGGCGCCGACGACCCTGCCATAATGAGCGATCTCGTCGTTGGTTTCGGTCTCGTGCTCGTGATCGAGGGTCTGCTTTGGGCGCTGGCACCACATTTGGCGATCCGCTTCCTGGAGGGCGCCGCCGCGACGCCGCAAGGCACGCTGCGCATTGCGGGGTGGACGGCGGTTTGCCTTGGAGTCGGGTTGGTCTGGCTGATCCGCGGCTAGGCTACCCGACCGCGTTGACAGGCGCCGCGCCTTGTCATCCACTTGGCGGCCCCGCGGCAACGACTGCGGGGCGTGATTAAGACTGGGACGCGTGCAAGTGTTGGCCGGCTTCGGGACCGGCAGGAGATCGAACTCATGCAAGGACTAACGGCGCAGCGCGGCCGGGCACTCGTTGCCGTGGCCGCACTTCGGGTGCTGGTCTTGGGTTTCGCTGGCTCTATGCTGCAATTGGCTCCCGCCGCCGCGCAGCAGCGCGGCCCGCAATCGGTCGCCCCCATCGCCGAGGAGCTGATCGAGGCGGTGGTCAACGTCTCCACCAGCCAGGCGATCAAGGGTCCCCAGGGACTTCCGCTCCCCGCCGTGCCGAAGGACTCGCCCTATCATGAGTACTTCGACGAGTTCTTCGACAATCGCGGCCAGTCGATTCCCGACCGCACCGTCTCCTCGCTCGGCTCAGGCTTCATCATCGACGGCAAGGAAGGCCTGATCGTCACCAACAATCACGTGATCGACGGAGCGGAGGAGATCCAGGTCAACCTCCACGACGGCAGCAAGCTCAAGGCGGAGCTCCTCGCCAAGGACACCAAGACCGACATTGCGCTCCTGAAGGTCAAGCCGCTCAAGGAGCTGAAGGCCGTCAAGTTCGGAACGTCGGCGAACATCAGGGTCGGCGACTGGGTGATGGCGATCGGCAATCCGTTCGGTCTCGGCGGCACCGTCACGGTCGGCATCATCTCGGCGAAGGCGCGCAATATCAATTCTGGCCCTTACGACGACTACCTGCAGACGGACGCCTCGATCAACAAGGGCAACTCGGGAGGTCCGCTGTTCAACATGGATGGCGAGGTCGTCGGCGTGAACACGGCGATCATCTCGCCGACCGGGGGCTCCATCGGCATCGGCTTTGCGGTGCCGGCCGACACGGTCCTCCCCGTCGTGCAGCAGCTCCGGGAATTCCGCGAGGTGCGGCGCGGCTGGCTCGGCGTGAAGATCCAGTCGGTGACCGACGAGATGTCGGGCACCTTGGGGATCCCCGCCAATACCGGGGCGCTCGTCGCCGCCGTCACCCCTGAAAGCCCGGCGGCCAAGGGCGGCATGCAGCCGGGCGACGTCATCGTGACGTTCAACAACGAAGAAGTCTCGACCATGCGCAGCTTGCCGCGCCTCGTCGCCCAGACGCCGATCGACAAGCTGGTCGACGTCGAAGTGCTGCGCAAAGGCCAGAAGCAGAAGATCCACGTCACCGTCGGGCGCCTGTCGGATGACGAGGACGTAAAGGATCTAGGCGGCGACGGCCCCGACACGGTCGTCCTCGGCCTCAAGTTGTCCGCCCTCACCGACGAGCTGCGGTCAAAGTACGGGATCGGCGCGCAGGTCAAGGGTGCGATCGTCGACGAGGTCGATCCCAAGAGCCCGGCGGCGGATAAGATCAAGGCGGGCGACGTGATCGTGCAGGCGGCGAGCGAGCCGGTCGCCGATCCGCAGGACGTCGCCAAGCGCGTCGAAATCGTCAAGAAGAGCGCCCGCAAGACCGTGATGCTCGAGGTCGAGGACGCCAAGGGCAGCCACCGGTTCGTGACGGTTCCAGTCGAGTAGGATCGCTCAGAGGCGCGCCAAGAAACTCAGCAAGGAGGCTCCGCTCGTGTCGGAACGTCACGGCTTAATCGATACGATCGTTGAAAGCTTGGCACCTGTTCACCGGGACGGCCACAAGTTCATCGCCATCGCAGTTGGACTGGCGCTGCTGTTCTTCCTCCTGTGGCCGCCGCTTGCCTGGCTGCTCGTGATCGTCGCGCTGTGGATGGCCTATTTCTTCCGCGACCCCGATCGGGTGACGCCGCTGCGCGAAGGCCTCATCATCGCTCCGGCGGACGGGCGCATCGCGGCCGTGGAGTCGGTGCTGCCGCCGGTCGAACTCGGGCTGGGACCCGGCGAGCGGGTGCGCATCTCGACCTTCCTCAGCGTGCTCGACGTGCACATAACGCGATCCCCCGTCGCCGGGCGCATCGTGCGGTCGATCTACGTGCCGGGCGCCTTCCTCAATGCCGCGCTCGACAAGGCGAGCGAGGAGAACGAGCGCCGCGCCCTCATCATCGAGCGGAGCGATGGCATCGATATCGCGGTGGTGCAGATCGCCGGCCTCATCGCGCGCCGGATCGTGGCCTTCGTGCACGAGGGCGATAGCGTGGCTGCCGGCGAGCGCATCGGCCTCATCCGCTTCGGCTCCCGCGTTGACGTTTATCTGCCGCCGGGACGCACAGCGCTCGTCTCGGTCGGGCAACTGGCGATCGCGGGCGAGACCGTGCTTGCGGACCTGAAATCGGAAGAGCCGGAGCGGGTCTCGCGTCGGAGTTGAGGCAACACGACATTCCACGGCCCGGGACAAGCCGGAGCGAGGGCGTAAAAATGGATCCGATCGTGCCGAGACTGGAAAAAGAGACACGCCGCCGGCGGCGGATGCCGCTTTTCCGCCACCGCCACGTTCCGGTGCGCATGCTGGTGCCGAACTTCTTCACCCTGCTCGCGTTGTGCGCGGGATTGACGTCGATCCGCATGGGCATCGAGGGTCGCTACGAGCTGGCGCTAGGTGCCATCGTGTTCGCGGCGCTATTGGACGGGATCGACGGGCGCGTTGCGCGCCTGCTCAAGGCTTCGTCCCGCTTCGGGGCCGAGCTCGACAGCCTCGCCGACTTCGTAAATTTCGGAGTGGCGCCCGCCTTCCTGATCTTCAATTGGGGGCTCGGGAGCCTCAAGAGTCTCGGCTGGATCTGCGTCATGATTTTCGCGCTCGCCTCCGCGCTGCGGCTGGCGCGGTTCAACATCGCGAGCGACGAAGAGCGGCCTGAGTGGGAATCGGCATATTTCATCGGCATGCCGACGCCGGCCGCCGCGATCGTGGTGCTGCTGCCCGTCTATATCGAGCACCTGGGCTTTGAAGGCTTCCAGACTTACCCCATCATGCTCGACGTCGTGCTGATCTACACGCTGCTGATCGCGTTCCTGATGGTGTCAACCATACCGACGTTCTCGGGAAAGCTGCTGGGTGAGCGCATCTCGCGCGAGTACGTGCTGCCGACCTTCATATTGGCCATCGGTTTCGTGGCGCTGCTCGTCACCTACCCGTTCGGGACGCTGACGGGCGCCTCGATCGCCTACCTCGCGCTCATTCCGCTGAGCTGGCGCAATTTCGGTCAGACGGCCGCCAAGGCGCACGAGCAGGCGCAGGCGCACCCCGAGCCGGAAGCGCGCGAGCGTGGCCGCATTGTTGCGATCCGCAACGGCGAGCCACCACGGTAGGTATGTCCGTCGGGTGCCTGGATCAGCGCTGGCGCTGGATGAGCCGGTCGCGCAAGGATTTGAGCGCGGTGCCCGGGACCTCGCCGCCGTCGCCAACGCGCTCGCCGCCGGGACGCTGGTGTGCCGCTGCCTGCTCATCGCGGCGTGGCTCCTGACGCGAGGCACCTTGGCCGGGCGCGCGCGGGCTTTGCGATCTTGCTGGGGGCGCTGGCTGGGCCGCGGGCCGTGCAACTTCCTCGCGCATGCGCGCGGCCAGTTGCGTCTCATAGCGCCGCATATCCGGCGTCCGCGCCGGGTCCTGGCTCACAGGTGTGGGCTCGACGGGGATGCCCTCGCCATACATGGGCTGCAGGCCCGGGTCGCCGGCGCCGATATCCGACGAGCGCCACTTTTCCACGACCTGCTCGAGGAAGCCCTCATCACCGACCGAGCGCTGCCATTGCTCCGTGAAGCGTGCCGTCGAGCTGCGCGGCAGTGCACCGGGCGGCAGCTCGTCGAACTTGATGCGCACCGGCAGCGCCACGCCGTCGCCGAAGGCGAGCGCCTCGCGCTGGCCGAGCGCCGGCAGGAACTCCAAGAGCCCCGAGCCACTGTCGGTGATGGCCGACGTCACGATCTCCTGGTCGCGGTCGTTCGACATGCGAAGCGCGAAAACGGTGTTGCATTGCGACAGGATGGTCGGGTCGATCTCGGCCGGTCGCTGCGACACGATGCACAGCGCGACGCCGTACTTGCGCCCTTCCTTGGCGATCTTGGCAATCGCACGCTTGCAGGGCTCAAAACCGAGCCGCGGCACGGCGGGCACGTAGCGATGCGCCTCCTCGCAGATCAGCGTCAGCGGCACCTTGCCCTCGCTCCAGTGCGCGAAATCGAAGGTCATGCGCGAAAGGACGGACACCACGACATTGATGATCTCGGTCGGCAGCCCCGTCAGCTCCACGATCGTGATCGGCTTGTCGTTGACCGGCACACGGAAGATGCGGCTCAACACCTGCGTCATGCCGTCGTAGACGGTGAGCGAGCCGAACATGAAAGCGTAGCGGCCGTCCTGGGAGATGGCGTCAATGCGCGCCTTGAGCTGGCGGTAGGGCGACAGGTCCTTCTTATTCTCCAGCTTGCCCATCCGCTCGTCGATGAGGCCCGTGAGGTCGGAAATGCGGTAGGGCACCGGCGTGTCGACGGTGAAGCGGCTGGGCTCCGCCATCGTGCGCCGCAGCGGCTGGTTGTCGCGCGCGCGCCCTGCGCTGTAGCGGGCCTTGGCGATGGGAATGAGCTCTTGCAGGATCTCGATCTCGGCCTTGCGCGTACTGTCCGAGATCAGAACCTCGACCACCTCCTCGAAGTTCAACAGCCAGAACGGCAGCTGCATGTTGCGGGGGCTGATCACCTCCGCCCACTCGCTGAAGGCCGTCGCGTACTCGTTGTGCGGATCGAGCAAAAGGATATGTGCCGCCGGGTTCTTGGCGAGGATCGAGCGCAGGATCAGCGCCGTCGTGCACGATTTGCCGGTCCCGGTGGTGCCGAGGATGGCGAAGTGCTTGCCGAGCAGCTCGTCGACCCGCACCATGGCCGGAATGGAGCTGTCCTGGCGGATGCAGCCGACGCGCACGGAGGTTTCAGTATCACCGCAGAACGCCGCCTCGAGCTCGGTCTTGGAGGCCACGCGCGCCCGGTCGCCCAACGATGGATAGGCAGTGACGCCGCGGGCGAAGATGCTGGCGTGGCCCGTCTCGTCCCGCCACAGCTCGCCCACGAGCCCCAGCTCGGCGATCCACACTTCCGCGTCGCCGTCGCGCTGCGCCGGGACCGGAACGCTCAAGGCCGAAACGATCGCAAGCACCACGGTGTTGCCGGTTTCGATGGCGATGAGCGTGCCCATGTCGGGGCGTTCATTTGTCCGGACGCGGCCTTCCTGCGGGCAGTCGAGCAGTACGATGGCCCTCGAGCCCGTGACCGACACGATGCGCCCGATCGATTTATCGGACTGCGCGCTGGTCGGATCGGCGCCCGGCATTGTCAATTGCATGTCTGAAATCCCGCTCACGATGCAAGTCCTTGGCCCAAGACGACATCGCGCGCTTCCGTAACGGAAAGCTGGTGTCGCGACGGTAGAATGACCGTCACCTCTGTGCCGATGCCCTTCTGACTGCGAACCTGCAGCTCGCCGTCGTGCAGCTGAATTAGCGCGCCCGCAATCGGCAGGCCGAGGCCTGTCCCCTCGCGCCAGCGCGCGTGGCTGGCGTCGACCTGGCCGAACGGGGTCAATGCCACGGCCACATCCTTTTCGCTCATGCCGACACCGGTGTCGGAAATCTGCACGACGGCACTGCCATCGGCGCGCCCTTGCGCCTTAACGGTCACCGAGCCGCCGCCGCGGGTGAATTTCAGCGCGTTGGAGATGAGGTTGGTAAAGACCTGGCGCAACTTGACGCCGTCGCCGCGCACGCTCGGCACCGTCGGATCGATCTGCAGCTCGAGGTTCACGCCCGCAGACTGCGCCATCAGGCGGAACGACGACACCGATGCGCTCAAGACCTCGCTGAGATTGACCTCGCGCGCCTCGATCGCGCACTTGCCGCTTTGGATCTTCGAGATGTCGAGGATGTTGTTGATCACCGACAGCAGATGGCCAGCCGCGTCGTGAATGAGATTGGCGTAATCGGCGATCTCGGGCTGGGAGAGCTTGCGCTCGTTCTGCTCGGAGAGAAGCTTGGAGAAGCCGATGATGGCGTTGAGCGGCGTCCTGAGCTCATGGCTCATGTTGGCGATGAACTCGGACTTGACCCGGCTCGCCAGCTCCGCCTCGATGCGCGCGGAGTGCTCTGCAACGCGTGCACGATGACGCAGAACGGCATCGCCGAGCAACGAGGCGTACTCGTTCATCAACGAGCTGGACTTTTGACCGCCGAATGGCCCGCTGAACATCTCACAAGCACAAGTTGTTGATTTTCAGCGGTGAAACTACGCGCGAGACGATAATGTGCGGTTAACCGACGTGTTGTTTTTGGCTTGGAAAACAAATGGTTTACGCCGCCGCTTGCGCGCGTGAAGCGCCAGGGCAGGCTGCAAAAGCGTTTCAGCGCGTGACAAAATTAAAGGGAACCTGAACCTCGATCGGCCCCTTCGCGAGATCGTCGGGCATCGGCGGGAAGGGCGACGCCCGGTCGAGCGCTGCCATGGCCGCATCGTCGAGAAGCTTAGAGCCCGAGCTTGCCTTCACTGCGCGCGACAGCACCTGGCCCGAGGGGCCGACCGTGAAGCTGATCAGCACGGTGCCCGACTTCCGCGACCGGGGGTTGACCTTGCTGTGCTCCAGCGTCTTGCGCAGCGTGCCGAGGTAGGCCATGCGCACGGTGGTGTCGCCGCCTTCCTGCGCGGCGCCGGAGCTCTTCTCGATCAGGGCCGCGGTTTGCGGCGCTTGCTCCTCGACGGGGACTGCGACGGGCGTCTCCTCCACGACGGGCGGCGGCTCCTCGGCGACCACCTGCTCCTCGTTGGTGCTTTCCGTGGAGGTGAGGACCTCGGTCAGATCCGGCTTGATCTCCTCGATGGGGCGCGGCTGCATGGTCGGCTGCACCGGCGGGATGTCGACAGTCTCGATCATCTCCTCGGCCTCGCCGAACTTGGCCACGCCTTCAAGTGAAATGCCCTGCTCGACGACGAACTGGTCATTGCCGGAGCCCTGATCGAGCGCCGCGCCGCCCGCAACGCCGACGAATGCGAGCAGCAGCGCGGCGTGCAAGCCAAGCGACAAGAACCAGGTTATCGGGTGAAGGAATTTCATAGGCTTTGGCCGCGTCCCCTAAGGTGCTGTGCTTTGCGCCGACTGCTGCGAGAGAAGCGAGACGCGGGCGTAGCCGCTTTGCCCCACGAGGCCCAGGATATCCATCACGTCGCCGTAGGGGACCTTCTTGTCGCCGCGCACGTAGATGACGGCGTCGCCCTCGGCCGCGTGGATTTCCCCAAGCCGGGGCACCAGCCGGTCGCGGTCCACGAACTCGTTGCGGATCTGAAGCCGCCCGTCGGCGGTCAGCGTTACGACCATCGGCTTCTTTGACTGAGCGACGCGGGCGGCCGAGGTTTTTGGCAGCTCGACCGGCACACCCGCAACCATAAGTGGCGCGGCGACCATGAATATGATGAGGAGCACCAGCATCACGTCGACCATGGGCGTGATGTTGATCTCGGCCATGGGCTTATAGCCGATGTCCTCGTCGTCGCCCGATTGCGCAAAGTTCAGCGTCGCGCCCATCAGTGACCCCCTGCGGCGCGCATCGGCTCGGCAACGCGCACGACCGTATCGGACGCTGGCCGCGAGAGGTCCTTGGCGATCGCGGAAATGGCGGGGACGCCCCGCGCCGCAAGACGGCTGAGCGATACCGAGACGGCGTTATAGGCCATGACTGCGGGAATGGCCGCGGCGAGGCCGAGGGCGGTTGCGAAAAGCGCCTCGGCAATGCCGGGCGCCACCGTGCCAAGGCTCGTATCCTGCTGCAGCCCGATGGCGGTGAAGCTGTTCATGATGCCCCACACGGTGCCGAAGAGGCCGATGAAGGGCGCCGAGGCGCCGATGGTCGCGAGAAACGGCAGGCCGGTTTCCTGGCGCTGCAATTCGCTTTTGAGGCAGCTGCGCATCGCACGTTCGAGACGGGCGCGCACATCGCTGCGATCCTCGCCGCGCGAGGCGCCGTCCTGGGCCTCGCTGTGCGCGGCAGCGAGAACGGCTCCGACGAGCCCACGCGCGTTGCCGGTGGGCGTGCCGCTCTTTGCCACTGCTTCAAGCCGGCGGATCTGTCCTCTGAGCGACGACAGCCGCACGAGCTTCTCGATAATGATGGCCCAGCATCCGACCGAGGCGAGGACGAGGCCCAGCATCACGGCTTTGACCACCGGATCGGCCTGACTCAGCATGCCAAAGAGCGAATAGTCGTGCACGGCGCCTGCGGCGATCAAGATCACGTCCATTACCTCTTACTTTGAGATTTCGACTTTCGTCAGCGAGTTGACCTTCATCTTGGCCAGGCAGTCGTCGGCGGCGGTTCCGTCAGCGCGGCATTCCATGATGTCGTTGATGAGAAAGCTGCCGATCTCATCGCATTTCGTTCCGTCGAGCTCGAACAGTTTCACGGCGCGCTTGGATGGCCGCAGCGGCGCGAGGTCGAGGGCGAAACGGCGTCCGATCACGCCGTCGGTCTGAAACATGACGAGGTCGAGCTTGAAGGCATCGAATGTCGTCGAGGTCGGATTGGAGACGACGACGTAGGCGCGGCAGCCCTTGTCGGAGGCCTCGAGCTTGTTCAACTCCAGCGAAATGCCGCCGGCGCTGTCCTCGGACGCCTTGGTCTGGGTGGTCGGGGTGTCTTGCGCGCTGGCGGGCGCGGTGATGAGCAGAAGGGCCGCAACAACGGCAATGGCGTGGCTTGCAATCATCGGGCTCTCGGAACGCTTACGTTTCATGTCATGCATCTAGCTATTCTTTCCGGGCAAAACCACCGAACTCCGATTACTTCTGCGTGAGATGGCGCGAGCATTCCGTGCGACTGCCGCCCGAAGTGCTCCCCACGATGAGCATTGATTGTGCCAGTGGCATGCGCAAGGCGCGCCCCGCAAACTCTTTAACTCTCCCACGGGTCCTGCTGTGCGCGCACCAATCCCCTCCCCATCGTTTGTTGCCGAAGTCCGCCGTGGCGCTCGCGGCGCACTCGGCTGCTGCGGTTTTTTTGAGCGCGATCGCACGACATTTCCAACGCGTCGCGCGATTGCGGCCCAGGTGAAATAACACGGCCCGGACACGCCCTGTCAAACACGGAAAATGTGCCAACCAAATTCGGGAAAAAGTCCCGCAACTATCGGGAACTTTTCCCGAATTCGATGCGCCAGCGACACACCGGCTCCACGTTACACTGTTGCGCATTGCTCTATCCTTGACCGGATGAAGAGCGCCGATGTTGATTGCTCAACTTGGTAAAGCAGGCCCGCGAAAATCTCGACTGAACGAGAGCGGGGGGCCGGTCCCGGAGTAGCCGGGCGCGGTCGAAATAGTCGCCTCGCGTAAGTCTGGGGGATGTAATGCGTTCGGGGTTCAGTTTTGCGTTCGTGGTCTGTTTGTCGTGTCTCGTCTCGGTGCAAGCCTTCGCGCAGGATAGTGGCACAGCGCCGCCCGCCGAAAGCGGTGCCGCAACGCCCGCACCGGCGCCCGGCGCCACCGAGCTTCCCGCCGTCGAGGTGATCCAGAAAGAGGCAGAGCCGGCTCCCAAGACGGCGCAGAAGAAAGCGGCGCCGAAAAAGAAGCAGGCCGTTGCACCGGCTCCACAGGCGCCACCCACCGAGCCCGTCACAGCCGAGACCGGAGGCACCGGTGGCATCGCGACCGGCTCCGTAATGATGTCGCCGGTTGCGGGCAGCGAAATTCCCATCGGCAAGTTCCCCGGCGCCGTCGGGCGCTCGTCGGGCTCCGATATTCGGCGCACGGGTGATGCGTCGGCGCCCGAAGCGCTGCAGAACACCGTGCCGAGCGCCATCCTGAGCGATGCGCAGGGCAACGTCTTCCAGCGCAGCCTGCAGTACCGCGGCTTCGACGCTTCGCCCGTCAACGGCCAGGCGCAAGGCATCGCCGTCTATCAGAACGGCGTGCGCATCAACGAGTCGTTCGGCGACATCGTCAACTGGGACTTCCTGCCCGACAGCGCCATCGACGGCATTTCCATCATCGGCGCCAACCCGGTGTTCGGCCTCAATGCGATCGGCGGCGCCGCCGTAATCGTCATGCGCGACGGCTTCAATTTCCAGGGCGCAGAGTTCGACATCCGCGGCGGCTCCTACGGACGGATCCAGTCGTCTCTGGCACTTGGCGGCAACAGCGGCCCGTGGGGGGTGTTCGTCGCGGTGGAAGGGATCAAGGACGACGGCTTCCGCGATTTCTCCGAAGCCGAGATCAAACGCATGTACGCCGACATGGGCGTGAAGGGCGACGGCAAGGAGTTCCACTTGAACTTCACCGGCGCCAACAACTTCGTCGGCGTGACGGCGGCAGCGCCCGAGCAGCTCCTCGATCTGGGTAGGGATCGCACCTTCACCTCGCCGCAGACGACCGACAACGAGATGAAGATGCTTTCGCTCAACGGCTCGGTCAAAGCGAGCCCGACGATGACGATCTCGGGCGTCAGCTACTATCGCTGGTTTAAGCAGGAGCACGTCGACGGCAATATCGCCGACGCCGGCAAATGCGGAGGCAGCGTCCGATTTGACGGCGACCTGGCCAGCCAAGTGGGGCCCGGCGAGGCGGCCAACGTCCCGCCGACGTCCGGTACGCGCCGTTTCCTCTGCTGGGAGGACAATGATGAAGACAGCATCGTGCAGAATGACGAGGAGCTGCCGTTCGTGGTCAGAAGTAACGGCGGCGGATTCCAGAATGGCACGTTGACCTATGGCGGGAAGATCGTTCCGCTGACCCAGCTCGGCTCCATTGACCGCACAAGCCAGGATGCCAACAGTTATGGCACCGCGCTGCAGGGCGTGGAGAAGACGCCCCTGTTCGGCTTGCCCAACCAGCTCCTGATCGGCGCGAGTTACGATCACGGAACCGTCAAATACAGCGCCAGCAGCGAGCTCGGATACTTCGGTCCGAAGTTTGTCGTCAACAGCTTCGATCCGCCGATCAATATGATTGCGCCCGACGACGTGCGGCCGCGTTCGCTCACGACCGAGAACGACTACGTCGGGCTGTATGTCTCCGACACTATCGACCTCACGAGCCGGCTCGCGTTGACGCTGGGCGGACGCTACAATTACGCGCGCATCGATATCCAGAATGACAACATCGACCCCGACGAGGAGGACAAGCTCACCGGCACGCACGAATACTATCGTTTCAATCCGATGGTGGGCGCCACCTACGCGATCCTGCCGGACCTGACGCTCTACGGCAGCTATGCGGAGGCCAACCGCGCCCCGACGGCCGCCGAGCTCGCCTGTGCCGACCCCGAGGCGCCGTGCCTGATCGAAAGCTTCCTCACCGCCGATCCGCCCTTGAAGCAGGTCGTCTCGCGCACCTTCGAGTTGGGACTCCGGGGCGAGCTTGCAACGTGGGGCGCCGCGCAAAAGCTCGAGTGGACGACAGGCGTCTTCCGTACCGAGAACCAGGACGACATCATCGCGATCGCGTCTACGTCGAACGGTCGCGGCTACTTCTCCAACGCGGGCGATACCTTGCGCCAGGGCGTCGAACTCGGCGTGCGCTACGAGGACCGGCGGCTGGTGGCCTACGCAAACTACGCCTACATCGACGCGACGTTCCGTTCGTCCAACATCTTCTCCTCGCCCGACAACCCGTCCGATGCGGCGTTCGACTGCGCGGGCGGCCCTGGCACACCGACGGTTGACGACGAGCCCGTCTGCATCCAGGTGAGCCCGGGCGACGGCTGCCCGGCATCCCGCGCCATCGCTTCAAGGCCGGTTTCGACTACTGGCTCACCTCGAAGTGGAGGTTCGGCGCAGATCTCGTGACCGCCAGCGACCAGGTATTCTTCGGTGACGAAGGTAACGACAACCCGACGCTCGACGGCTACACCAAGGTCGACATCCGCACCTCCTACAACATCACCGAGCACGTGCAGGTGTATGGGTTAATCGACAACGTGTTCGACAGCCGCTACGGCCTGTTCGGCGCGTTCTTCAACCAGGAAGCCGCCAACAATGCCGGCACGGCGGACGGTCTCGACGATGAATTCTTCGACGGCAGCAGCCGCTCGATCACGCCGGCTCCGCCCATCACCCTCTACGGCGGCATGAAGGTGAAATACTGAGCGCCCCTAGAAGCGATTTTACGAATGGATCAGAAGCGGCCGCCCCGCAAAAGGCGGCCGCTTTCGTATCCCGGCCAATTCGGGAACGGCTCCCCACCAATCATCGGGAATAATTCCCGGAAGGCGCTGGAACCGGTACCGAATCGACACAGTCGGAGCTGTTATAGTATCGCAATCGCTGCGCGATCTTGACGATGTCGCGACGGCCGTACTCACTGCTGTTCAGTCTCGTAAACAAGTCACTTTCCCACAAGTTGCGTCGTTGCAGGAGCCCGCTGGGGCGCCGCGCGCACGCGTGGGCAAGGGAAGTTTTTCAGGGAGTAAAGCGCACAACACACGTCACGGCTCTGAGGGGGCAACATGCCGGGTTGGAAGCTGAGGTATTTGGCGGCGAGTGCGTTGCCCCTCCTGTTTTGCTTCCCGGCCCACGCGCAACAGACCGCTCCCGCCGCGAACCCTGCGCCTGCCACCGCGCCCGCCACTGCGCCGCCGGCACAAAGGCGCCTACCCCGGCACCGCCGGGCGCAACCGAGCTCCCGGCCGTGGAGATCATTCAGAAAGAGACGGAAGCCGCGCCCAAGGCCGCGCAGAAGAAGGGCGCGCCCAAGAAGCAGGCCGTCGTCGCGCCGACGCCGCAGCCGCCGCCCGAGGTGCCCGTCGACACCGCGGAGCCCGGCATGGGCGGCATCGATAGCGGCAGCGTGCTGATGTCGCCGGTTGAGGGCAGCGCCATCCCGATCGGCAAGTACCCGGGTGCGGTGGGGCGCGGCAATGCCGCCGATATCCAGCGCACGGGCGACACGTATGCGCCGGAGGTTCTGCAGCAAACCGTGCCGGGCGCCATCCTCGAGGATGCGCAAGGCAACGTCTTCCAGCGCAACCTGCAGTTCCGCGGCTTCGAACTCCTCGCCCGTCAACGGCGTCCCGCAAGGGCTCGCCGTCTATCAGAACGGCGTGCGCATCAACGAGTCCTTCGGCGACATCGTCAACTGGGACTTCCTGCCCGACAACGCGATCGACGGCATGACGATCATCGGTGCGAACCCGGTGTTCGGCCTCAACGCGCTGGGCGGTGCGGTCACGATCTTCATGCGCGATGGGTTCAACTACCAAGGCGCCGAGCTCGATGTGCGCGGCGGCTCCTTCGGGCGTTACCAGGGCGCGCTCACGCTCGGCAACACCAGCGGAAGCTGGGGGAGCTTCCTCGCGCTCGAGGGCATCCACGACGACGGCTACCGCGACTTCTCCGCCTCGCGCATCCGCCGCATGTACACCGACATCGGCGCCAAAGGCGATGCCACCGAGTTCCACCTCAATTTCACCGGTGCTGCGAATTACCTCGGCGTGGCGGCGGCGGCTCCGGTGCAGCTTCTCGACTTGAGCTGGGCCAACACCTTCACCTCGCCGCAGACGACGAAGAACGAGGTGGCGATGATCTCGCTCAACGGCTCGGTCGAGGCGACGCCGACGCTGAAGTTGTCCGGCGTCACCTACTGGCGCTGGTTCCAGCAGAAGCACATCGACGGCAATATCTCGGAGGCGGAGGGCTGCGATTTCGACGCGTCGTTCTTGTGCCTTGAGGGCGAGGACGACCAGCAGCTCTTCGGCGTCGGCCCAGGCGTCAATCCCGACGGCTCCATCCCCACGAGTATCGCTTCGCCGCTGGGGTCGCTCGACCGCACCTCGCAGGACGCAGACAGCTACGGCATCGCCCTGCAGGGCGTCGAGAAGTCGGACGTGTTCGGGCTCGGCAACCAGTTCCTGCTCGGCTCGAGCTTCGACCACGGGCGCGTCGGCTACGGCGCGTCGAGCGATCTCGGCGTGATCGGGCCGCAGTTCGTCGTCAACGACCTCGACATTCTCCTCACCCAGCCCGACGCGGTCACGCCGCGCAACCTCACGACGCAAAACACCTACGTCGGCGTCTACTTCTCCGACACGCTCGACCTGACGACGGATCTCGCCCTCACCGTCGGTGGCCGTTATAACTTCGCCCGCCTCACGATCGACGACAACACCGGCCTCAACCCGCAGCTCGACAGCGACAGCACGTACGAGCGCTTCAACCCGATGGTGGGCGGCACCTACCAGATTACGCCGGAACTTGCGGCGTATGCGAGCTACGCGGAAGCGAACCGCGCCCCGACGCCCGCCGAGCTCGCGTGCTCCGACCCGCAGTTTCCCTGTTTGATCGAAAGCTTTCTCACCGCCGATCCACCCTTGGAGCAGGTCGTCTCCCGCACCTACGAGCTCGGGCTGCGCGGCAAGATGCAGTCGAGCGCCCGGGAGCGGCTTGAATGGACCGCGGGGCTGTTCCACGCGCTCAGCTCTGACGACATTATCGTGATCGCCGACCAGATCTCGGGGCGCGGCTACTTCGACAATGCCGGCGACACGCTGCGCAGGGGTATCGAGGCGGGCATCCGCTACACCGATCCGAGATGGCTGCTTTATGCCAACTACGCCCTCGTCGATGCAACCTTCCAGAGCGAGTTCGTCATCCCGTCCCCCAACAACCCATCGGGCGCGGCGTTCAACTGCGGCAGTGCTCCGGGAACGCCCATCGATCCCGCCAATCCGATCTGCGTGCAGGTGAACGAGGGCGACCGCATCCCCGGCATTCCCTTGAGCAGGTTTAAGGCCGGCTTCGAATACCTGATAACCTCCAAGTGGAAGTTCGGCGCCGATCTCGTCGCGGCGAGCAGCCAGATCTTTTTCGGCGACGAGGGCAACGACAACGCGCCGCTCGCCGGATACGCCAAGGTCGACCTGCACACGTCCTATGACGTGAACGAGCACATCCAGCTCTATGGCCTCGTCAACAACCTCTTCAATGCGCGCTATGGTTTGTTCGGGAACTACTTCGATCTTGCGGCCGCCAACACCGCCTCGGCCGCCAACCCGGCGACGGGAGCGAACTTCTTCACGAACCCAGAGACGATCACGCCGGCACCTCCGATCACGGCATACGGCGGCGTGCGGATCAGGTACTGATCCGCCCGCCCTGCGGCGCACAATTCATCGACTGAGCTTGGTCGGGAAGCGGCGGGCGGATGGCTTGCCGTATCGGGCGATGACCGGCGAAGCCCCGCCGCGGTCTGTCCGGGTGTAAACGCTTGCAGAACTTGCGATAACCATCCTTAAATACTGCGACGACAGGTCGTCTCTGATGCCATATGACCAAAGAGAAGGTGTGCGGACGGACGGCAAAGACCGGCCCCGCGCCAGTATTGGAAACGTCGCCCGTGCGTGCCCCTGGGAAAACTCCGCTTTACCGCCGCCTGCTCGGATTGGCGGCCGTCGTGGCCGTGGGCGGTGGTCTTGGGGCGCTCGCGATCTCGGGCTTTATCGAGGGCCGCGAGGAGGCGGCCGTCGAGGCTGAGCGCGGACAGCCGATCAAGCCGCCGCTGCGCGTGACGCTTCCTGCACGCGGCGAGCCGATCGTGACGATCGACGCGGCGGCGCAAGAGGCAATCCACCTCGAGACGATGGTGCCGCGGGCGGCACCCTACCAGGATCAGATCCGCGCCTACGGAACGGTGCTCGATCTCGCCGCCCTGACGACGCTCAACACGAACTACGTGGCCGCCATCTCGCAGCTCAGGACCGCGCAAGCCAAGCTCGCCGCTTCGCAGCCCGCGCATGAGCGCGCGCGCGCCTTGTATGCCAAGAATTTCGGCAACCTCGTGCAGGTGCAGGCGACGGAGGCGGCGCTGATCGGCGACAGAGCCGCCGTCGAGGCCGCCGAATCCCAAGTGCGCACTCTTGCCGCGACCGCGATCCAGGAATGGGGACCGGTCATCGGAAACGCGCTCGTGAAGGGAACCGGCCTCGTCATGCGCCTGATCGAGCGGCAGGAGTTCCTGCTGCAGATCACGGTGCCTCCCGGCCAGACGGTCGATCCGCCGCCGACCGCTTCCGTGGAGGTCGTCGGCAGCTCGCAGCGCGCCGACGTGCGCTATATCTCGCCCGCGACCCGCACCGATCCCAAGATCCAGGGTTTGAGCTTCTTCTACGCGGCCGCCGCCAACGCCGGCATGCTTCCCGGCATGAACGCGCGCGCCTATCTCGTCTCGGGCCAGCCGATCGAGGGATACGTCATTCCGCCTTCCGCGATCGTGTGGTGGTCGGGTCGACCGTGGGCCTACGTCAAGATCGATGACAATGCCTTCACCCGCCGCCAGATCCCGACCGACATGCCGGTTGGTCAGCATGGCGAGTTCGCGGTTCCCGTCAGCGCCTTCGCGGAGCCGCGGCCCGCGATCGTCGTGGAGGGCGCGCAACTGCTACTGTCGGAGGAGTTCCGCGCTCAAATCCAGGTGGGCGGGGACAACGATTGATGGTCACGCAGCCCCCTCCTCCAGGCTCGGGCGGCGTTCAGGCCGCCATCATCGGGTTTGCCGTCCGCTTCCGCGGCATCATCGTCGCGCTCGCCGTGCTGCTGCTGGGCTACGGGGCCCTCTCGCTGACGCGCGCCAAGTACGATGTCTTCCCCGAGTTTGCCCCGCCCCAGGTCGGCATTCAGACGGAGGCGCCGGGCCTCACCGCCGAGCAGGTGGAGGTGCTGGTCACGCAGCCGATAGAGAATGCCATCAACGGCGTTCCTGGCGTGCAGTCGCTGCGCTCCTCCTCCATCCAGGGGTTGTCGGTCATTACCGTGATCTTCAGCGCCTCGAGCGACATCTTCCGCGACCGCCAGGTCGTCTCCGAGCGCTTGGCCGAAACCGCCCAGCAGCTCCCGACGAACGTCGCGGCACCGACCATGACGCCGCTGACGTCGTCCTCGAGCACCGTGCTCGTGCTCGGCCTCACGTCCGACAAGCGCTCGCTGATGGAACTGCGCACGCTGGCCGATTGGACGCTGCGGCTGCGTCTGCTCGCCGTGCAGGGTGTCGCCAAGGTGGCCGTGTTCGGCGGCGACGTGCGCTCCATACAAGTCCAGGTGCATCCCGATCAGCTTATTCGCTACGGGCTGTCGTTCGACGACGTGCTCGCGGCTTCCAAGAAGGCGACCGCGGTCACGGGCGCCGGGTTCATAGAGACGGCCAATCAGCGCATCGTGTTCCAGTCCGAAGGCCAATCGATCGAGCCCGACGACATCGCGCGCACGGTCGTCGCCACGTCGGGCGGCGCGAGCGTGCTGTTGAAGGACGTGGCAAATGTCGTGAACGCGCCCGAGCCGCCGATCGGCGGTGCCGCAGTGATGGGCAAGCCCGGCGTGGTTCTCCTCGTCTCCGGGCAGCTCGGCGCCAACACAATCGACGTGACCGACGGTGTCGAGGAGGCGCTCGCCGATTTGCAACCGCTGATCGAGAAGGAGCAGGTCGAGCTGCGCACCGATCTCTTCCGGCCGGCTGATTTCATAGCGATCTCCACGGCAAACGTACGCAACTCCCTGCTGCTCGGCGGCGTGCTCGTCGTCGTGGTGCTGTGCCTGTTCCTGTTCGATCTGCGTACCGCGACGATCTCCTGCATGGCCATTCCGCTGTCGCTGTTGGCGGCGATCGTCGTGCTCAATGCGCTCGGCGCCACGCTCAACGCCATGACGCTGGGCGGGCTTGCGATCGCCATCGGCGAGGTGGTGGACGACGCCGTGATCGACGTCGAGAACATTGCGCGGCGCCTGCGCCAGAACAGGCGCCTGGCTATCCCGCTCCCCACGTCCCAAGTCATTCTCAATGCATCGCTGGAAGTGCGCGGTGCCGTCGTCTACGCGACGTTCGCCGTCATTCTGGTCTTCGTGCCGGTCGTGCTGCTTCCCGGCCTCGCCGGGCGCTTCTTCGCCCCGTTGGGACTTGCCTATGTCCTCGCCATTCTGGCGTCGCTGGTCGTGGCGCTGACCGTCACGCCCGCGCTCTGCACGCTGCTGTTCCCGAATAATAGCGCCGCTCGCCTCGAGCCGGAGGACGCGATCGCCGAGGACCCGCCCGTCACGCGCTGGATGCGGCGGCACTACGAGGCGCTATTGCGCAAGATCGTGGCCCGGCCCCGCATCACCATAGCGGCCGCGGTGGCCTTCACCGTGATCGGATGCGCTTCGCTGCCGTTCTTCGGCGCGGAGTTCCTGCCTGAGCTGAAGGAAGGGCATTTCACGCTGCACATGGCGGCGGTACCCGGCACCTCGATCGCCGAATCCCAACGCATCGGCGCGCTCGTCACCAAGGCGCTCGAGAAGCTGCCGTTCATTCGCGTCGTCTCGCAGCGGATCGGGCGCGCCGAGAAGGCGGATGATACCTGGGGCACGCACTACAGCGAGTTCGAGGTCGACCTGCAGCGTAATCTGTCGGGCGCGGAATTGGACGAGGCGCAGACCGAAATGCGCAAGGTGCTCGCCGGCTTTCCGGGCGTGAACTTCGCCTTGAAGCCGTTTTTGACCGAACGCGTCGAGGAATCGCTATCGGGCTACACCGCGTCCGTGATCGTCAACCTCTACGGCAATGATCTCGACGTGCTCGACGAAACGGCGCGCGACGTGGCGCGCGAAATGGGCCAGGTACCCGGCGCGACCGAGGTCCAGCTGCAGTCGCCGCCGGGGCTGCCGCAACTGACCATACGCCCGCGCAAGGCCGATCTGGAGCGTTGGGGTATGGATGCCGTTGACGTGCTCAATGTTTTGCGCGGCGCCTACCAGGGCGATGTCGTCGGGCAGAGCTACGAGGGCAACCGCGTCTTCAACGTCATCACCATCCTCGACGCCGAGAGCCGCAACAGTGTCGCCAAGGTCGCCGATTTGCCATTGCGGACGCCGGCCGGCAACTTCGTGCTGCTGCGCCAGATCGCCGACGTCTACCAGACTGCGGGGCGCTACCAGGTCCTCCACCTCGGCGGCCAGCGCGTGCAGACCGTGACCGCCAACGTCATCGGCCGCGATGTCACCTCGTTCGTCGCGGATGCGCGCGCGGCGGTGGCGGCGCACGTGCAGCCTGCCCGCGGGCGTCCACATCGAATTCGCAGGCTCGGCGCAGGCGCAGGCCGAGGCACGGCGCAATCTGCTGATGAACTCGCTCGTTGCCGGCCTCGGCATCCTCCTGCTTCTGGTCGTCGTCACGGGGAGCTGGCGCAACGTGCTCCTGGTGCTGGCGAACATGCCGTTCGCGCTGGTCGGCGGCGTGCTCGCCGTGTTTGCCACCGGCGGGGTCCTGACGCTCGGAGCAATGGTCGGCTTCGTGACGCTGTTCGGGATCACGCTGCGCAACTCGATCATGATGATCTCGCATTTCGAGCACCTCGTGGACCAGGAGCGGGTGCAATGGGGCGCCGAAGCCGCGATCAAGGGTGCCGGCGACCGTCTCGCCCCAATTCTGATGACGTCGATCGTGACGGCGCTCGGCCTGCTCCCGCTCGCCATCGGCATGAACGAGCCGGGGCGTGAGATCGAAGGGCCGATGGCGCTCGTGATCGTCGGCGGTCTGCTGACGTCGATGGCGCTCAATCTTCTAGTGCTGCCGACGCTGGCGCTGCGCTTTGCGCGCTTCCAGCCCCCAAGCGATGGTCTTGCCGCGGCGGCGACCGACCTGGCGAGCCGCCGCCGCGTCGCCTAGTCCATCCTGGCCCGAATCTGCGCGTCAGAGGCGGCCTAGATAGGCGCGGCCCTCGATAACGTCGTACTCGCAAACCGAGCGGGGTGCGCCCGCTTGCGCCGTTAGCACCACGTGCGGGTGCTTGTATCGCGCCGGCCACAGCGCGTCGTCGAGCTGCCAGAGGCTCACGTCCACGCTCGAGCGGCCGATCTCCAGCGCGACGGAGGCGGGCCGCGTCCACAGCGGCGAAGTGCCGACCGAGGCGACGCGCGTCGGCTGCTGGCTCTGGCACGCGGCGATGGCCCGGTCGCGGTAGGCAAGCAGCAGCGCCTCCTCCGCCCCCTGGCGGTAGAGACGTTCCTGGGTCCAGACCTTCACGCCCGCCAATACGGCGAGGATTAGGACGAGGCCTCTCATCATGGCGAGCGAGCTCCCGCGGAGAAAGACGGCAATCGCCCCGCAGGTCCACGCCGCGGGGCCGCACGAGGGCCGATGGTTGCGGGGATAGTGTGCGCAGCCTTGGTGAATAAATGGTTGCGGCCTGTGTCGCAGCCGCTTGTCATGGGCGCCGCCATGCGGCACAAGCGGCGGAACCGATTGAGAGAAACGAAGACCCGGGAGGGGGATAGCCCAGATGAAGAAGAAAATCCTGATCACCTGGCCTCTGCCAGAAGCCGTCATGACCCGTGCCCGGGCCACCTACGACGTCATCGCGCATGGCGACGACCCCAAGATCACCATCGACGAAATGCTCGAGACCGCAAAGAGCGTCGACGCACTGCTGCTAACGCTGAACGAGAAGTGCCGCGCCGACGTGATCGCGCGAGTGCCGGAGAACATCAAGTGCATCTCGACGTTCTCCATCGGCTTTGACCACATCGATCTCGATGCCTGCAAGGCGCGCGGCATCAAGGTGGGCAACGCACCCCACGGCGTGACGGTCGCGACCGCCGAGATCGCCATGCTGCTGATACTCGGCTCGGCGCGGCGCGCTTCCGAGGGTGAGCGCATGGTGCGTGCGCGGGCCTGGCCCGGCTGGCAGCCGCTGCAGCTCGTCGGCCAGCGCCTCGACGGCAAGAAGCTCGGCATCTACGGCTTCGGCAAGATCGGCCAGGCGCTCGCCAAGCGCGCGCGCGGTTTCGACATGGAGATCCACTACTACGACATCTTCCGCCAGCCGCCTGAGAAGGAGAAGGAGCTCGGCGCGACGTACCATGACAGTCTCGACAGCCTTTTGGCGGTGTCGCAGTTCTTCTCCATCAACGCGCCGCTGACGCCGGAGACACGGCACTTCTTCAACAAGGACGTGATCGAGAAGCTGCCCCAGGGTGCCATCGTCGTGAACTCGGCGCGCGGCGATCTCGTCAAGGACGAGGACATGATCGCAGCCTTGAAGTCGGGCCGGCTCGGCTATGCGGGCCTCGACGTGTTTGCAGGCGAGCCCAATATCAACGAGGGCTACTACGACCTGCCCAACACGTTCCTCTTCCCGCATTTGGGGAGCGCGGCCATCGAGGCGCGCAACCAGATGGGCTTTGAGGCGCTCGACAACATCGACGCCTTTTTCGCCGGCAAGGAGATGCCGTTCAAGCTCAACTGAGCGGGCGGCTTCCAGTTAGATCGCAGGTTCGCGGCGCCCTTTTGCTGTGGGCGCGCGGTGCCGTGCGCTTGACACCGGTCGGCCTGCGGGGCCTGTTGGCCGCTCGCGCTCATTTTGGCGCTGCCGTCACGCACTCCGCCCTTGCCCCGCACTTTAAGAGGGAAGGCCCCGAGAATGGACCCGCACGATCCCTACGCGTCGCCTGCCGAGCGGCCGAGCAAACGCCCCGTCTGGATGCGTGGCCTGTTCATGCTGCTCTTGCTCATTGCCTTCAGCGTGGCCCAGGGCCTGCTCTGCCTGCTGGCGGTCGTGCAGTTTCTCTGGCTGCTCTTCGCCGGCGAGCCGAACGGTTTCCTCGTGCGCTTCGCGCGGTCGCTCTCGCTGTGGCTCGCCGAGACCGCGCGTTTCGTCGGCTGCGCCAGCGATGCAAAGCCGTTTCCGTGGGCCCCCTGGCCTTCGGCCGATTGAGCGCGGCGGCGACGTCTCGCTCCTGGGATAGCGCGCCGATTATTTTTGCGGCTGGCCGACCTTCGCGTCGATGGCGACCTCGCCCTGCTTCTCGAAGACGAGGGTCAGCGGCAGCGTCTCGCCGGCTTTCAGAGGTTTCTTGAGGCCCATCAGCATCACATGCAACCCGAGCGGCTTCAGTTCCACTGTGCCGTGCGCGGGGATTTCGACGCCGCCATCGAGGTGCACCATCTTCATCACGTCGCCCTCCATGCGGCTCTCGTGCAGCATCGTGTGCTGGGCCGCGCCGGATTTCACCGAAAGCAGCCTGTCGGACGTGTCGCCGCTGTTCGACAGCTTCATGTAGGCGGCGCTGTTCGTCGCCTCGCCAATCGAGGGCCGCGCCCACGGCGCCGCGATGGTGATCGCCCCGGCCTTGATCTCGTCGGCTGCGGCCGCGGTGCAGGCGGAAACGAGCGCGACCGCGATCGCTGCTGCTAGAGTGCGCATGCTCATCTTCGGGGCTCCTCCAACGCGAAAGCTTTTTGTTGTGACGGGCTTAGCGCGCTCTTCGGCGGAATGAGAGAAGGGCAAGTGTCGCAGCGGCGATCAACCCTCGCCCGTGAGGTGTGCGGCGAGCCAGTGCGCTGTGCGCAACAGGCGGCCGTCCTCGCGGCGCTTGCCGACGAGCTGCACACCGATGGGCAGGCCTTCTGCCTCCAGCAGCGGCAGCGAGACGGCCGGCATGCCGAGGTAGGTCCACAGGCCGTTGAATATGGGGCTGCCCGTCGTTGCGAAGCCTTCAGGCGCGGGCCCGGCCGCGGCGGGCGTCAGGATCGCGTCGCAGTCGTCGAGCACGCGCGCCACCTCGCGATAGGCGGCCTCGCGCGAGGCTAGCGCGGCAATGTAGAGCTGCACGTCGGCGGCGAGCCCGGCCTCGAGGCGCGCCTTGAGCCCGTCCGACAGCATGTCGGGCGCTTCACGCATGAGAGGCCCGTAGTAGTAGGCGTTCTCGGCGAGCTGCACGATGCGCTGCCATTCGATGACGTCGGCGAGAATCCCGATCTCTATTTCCTTCACCCGGGCGTCGAGCGAGTCCGCGAGGTGGGCGAATGCCGCCTGCATCGCAGGATCGGCGTCGGGCCATGCCGGCGTCTTGACGAAGGCGAAGCGCGGCGTCACCTGCGGCGATTGTCGTGCCATGTCGAGCAGTCGCGGACCCTTGGAGCGGAAGCTCACGGCATCGTTGGCCTCGAAGGCCGCCAGGCAATCGGTGAGCAGGGCCAGATCGTAGACCGAGCTGCCATAGACGCCGACGGTATCGAGGGTGTGCGACTGCATGAGCACGCCTGCGCGGGGAATAAGCCCCAGCGTCGGCTTGAAGCCGTAGACGCCGCAGAACGACGCCGGCCTGATGACCGAGCCCGCCGTCTGGCTGCCGAGCGCGGCCGGCACCATGTCGCAGGCCACCGCCGCCGCCGATCCCGCCGAGGAACCGCCCGGCGTGTGCGCGAGATTGCGCGGGTTGCGCGTCCCGGCAGGTGTGAGCAACGCCAGCTCCGTCGTCACGGTCTTGCCGAGGATCACCGCGCCTGCCGCGCGCAGAAGCGTGACGGCGGTTGCGTCCTTCTTGGGGCGCCTGCCGGAAAAGATGGGACAGCCGCACTCGGTCGGCAAATCGGCCGTATCGAAGATGTCTTTCACGCCGACGGGCACGCCGTGCAGCGGCCCGATGGCGCCGCCCGACCGCTGCACCGCGTCGATTTCGCGCGCCTGCGCCAGCGCGTAGTCGGGGTCGAGATGCGCCCAGGCCTGCACCTCGCCCTCGCGCACTTCGATGCGATCGAGGCAAGCGCGCACCAGGTCGACCGAGGAGAGGTCCCCGTTGCGGATCGCCGCGGCGGCGGTGGCGGCGTCGAGGGGGGTCGGGTCGGTGAGCGTGCGGCGGCTCATGCTTTGTGCTGCCCTTTGCAGAAAACAGTTAAACGCCGGCGCAGGGGCCTGTTCCGGCGACTGGAGGGGGCCGCGGGGAGCCTTCCCGTAGCGGGGCGGGCCCCCGGGCTCAATCCCGGTGCGGTCGGGCTTGACGGGCTTTTGCTTTCCTACCTATAGCTCATAGTTCCGCCGACAAAAGAAAGCCCTTAAGGGCGGCCCAAGCTCGGTTGCGGGTGAGGGCGCCTTGAAGGTGGAAGCTTGCTAAATGCGTAGAGGAACGCCTGAGGGATAACGATGTCCAATCCGAGCCGCCACGCCGGCCGCCACTTCCTGCAGATTCCGGGGCCGACGCCCATCCCCGAGCGCATCCTCAACGCCATGTCGCGGCAGATGCTCGATCATCGCGGACCTGAGTTCCAGGAGTTCGGCACGCGACTGCTGGCAAGCGTCAAGACGCTGTTCAAGACCACGAGCCCGGTCGTCATCTACCCGTCGTCGGGCACCGGCGCGTGGGAAGCCGGCCTCGTCAACACGCTATCGCCGGGTAACCGCCTGCTCGTCGTCGAGACGGGCCAGTTCGCCGTGCTGTGGCGCAACATGGCCGAGAAGCTCGGTCTGAAGCCGGAGGTGCTTGCGACCGATTGGCGTTCCGGCGCCGACGCCAACGCGATCGAGACCCGCCTCAAGAAGGACAAGGGCCACGAGATCAAGGCCGTGTGTGTCGTGCACAACGAGACGTCCACGGGTGCGCGCACCTGGGTCGACGAGATCCGCAAGGCGATGGACGCTGCCGGCCATCCCGCGCTGCTGATGGTCGACACCGTTTCCTCGCTCGCGGCGATGGATTTCCGTCACGACGAATGGGGCGTCGACGTCGCCGTGTCGGGCTCGCAGAAGGGCCTGATGCTGCCGCCGGGGCTGTCGTTCACGGCGGTGAGCCAGAAAGCGCTCGCGGCGACGAAGACGGCCAAGCTGCCGCGCTCCTACTGGTCGTGGGACGAGATGATCGCCATGAACGCCAACGGCACCTTTCCCTATACGCCGGCCACGGGGCAGCTGTTCGGTCTCGCCGAGGCGATCGACATGCTGCACGAGGAAGGCCTCGACAACGTCTTTGCGCGCCATGAGCGGCTGGGCGCGGCCGTGCGGCGCGCGGTGCAGGCGTGGGGCCTCGAGATCTGGTGCCGCGACTCCAAATCGTATTCGCCGGCCGTGACGGCAGTGACGCTCCCCGACGGGCACAACGCGGACACCTTCCGCAAGCTCGTGCTGGAGCAGTTCAACATGTCGCTCGGCACGGGTCTCAACAAGCTCGCGGGCAAGGCTTTCCGCATCGGGCACCTCGGCTACACCAACGAGCTGACCATTCTCGGCGCGCTGTCGGGAGTTGAGATGGGGCTTGAGCTCGCCGGCATCCCGCACGAGAAAGGCGGCGTCGGCGCCGCCATGGGATATCTCACCGAGACGGCCCGGCCCGCGACCGCGCGGGCGGCCTGATGCGGCGCACAATAGAGCCCCCGAGCATTTGAAATGAGAAAGGGTCAGACCTCGAAGGTCTGACCCATTGCCGTCAAGCGGAACGCTTGGGTAAAATAGCGACGCGTCAGTGCGCCGAGAAGCCGGCGGAGGCCAGCTCGATCTGGCAGCGCTTGCCGAGCTTGAAGAATTTCGCCGCGACGCAAATCTTGACCTTGGCGATCGTCGGCGCGGTGCCGATGCACAAGCGGCGCACGTCGCTCTCGCACGCCGCCCGCATCGCCGGGGTGACCTCGGGCGGTAGCTTCAGCTGCTCGGCGCCAATGGCGGGGCTTGCGGACAGAGCGGCGCACAAAACAACGACTCGCGATCTCTTCATGTCTTCCCTCTGATGTCACCGATGCCTGGACGGGTGCTGACCACGGTCCAGGAGCGGAATCGTGGCATCCGGCGGCCTGCGACAGGTCACCACACGGATGACAGGTGCACGCAAAATGCGTGCCGTCGGCCGTCCTTGGGAGACATTAATGGCGGGAGCTAGGCTTGGGCGTCGCTATCGGCTACCGGCAGCGGCAATTGGGCGAGCGCCTCGGCGACACGGACGCTGTCGACGTCGTCCTTGTGGATGACGTCGCTTGCCCCGTCGGCAAGCAGGCTGGAGCGGCGCGAATGCGTGACCTGTCCGCTGACCACGATGATCGGCCCCGTGTAGCCCGCGTTCCGCAGAAGCGGAATGGACTGCCGGGCGTCGGTCGAAGGCTTGAGGATATCGTCCAGGAACACGAGCGCGGGCTTGTCGCTGACGACGCTGTCCACCGCATCGACGAGGGTCGCGACCCAGCGGATCTGCGCGTCGTAGCCGAACACGACCCGCAGCGTCGCGATTAGGCGCTCGGCGTCGAGATGCTCGTCCTCGATCACCAGAATTTCGTGCGCCATCCCGAAATCGCGCACGCACCATTCCGAGCTCGCTCTTGCGTGGCGAGGTGAGCGCCGCCGCACATGTTGAAACTTGTTGTCATCAGCTATCCATCCGCGGCTCGCCCCGGGCGCCACTGTGCGCCATCGCTGTTCAAAGCGCAATTTGCTTTGGCCAGCGGAGCTTGAACGTTGTACCGCGTAGGTTGGTTGCATTGGAGGAGATCGATATCGTGCCGCCAACGGCGTCGACCATCTTCTGAACGATGGCCAGCCCCATGCCGGCGCCGTCGCTGCCGATCGTCCGAAACGGCAGAAAGACACTGTCCCGGTGCTCCGGTGCGATGCCGGGCCCATCGTCCTCGATAGTGATCTCCAGATGCTCGCCGGCATCCGCGCACGCGATCAGCAGCCGGCCTTCGCTGCGGTCGTGATGCTTGATCGTGTTGTCGATCAGGTTGCGCAACGCGACGTCCAAGGGCGCCAGCAGCGTGGCGAGGTGCGGCCAGGCCCCGCGAATTTCCACCTCGACGCCGTTGTGGGGCAGCGAGCGCAAGACTTCCGTGACGAGGGCCAGGGTGTCAACGGTCTCGATGGCCTCGCTGGCGGGCCCGGCGCTCGCGTAGTGGAGCAGTGCCGACAGCATCGAGGAAAGCCGCGTCGTCTGCCGCCGCAGTTCCTCCAATTTGCAGGCGCGCACTTGCCGCGTCGTTGGCGCCGATCGCGGCTTCTATGTCGTCGGCCATGTAGCACAAGGCGCGCATGGGCGCCTTCAGGTCGTGGGTGATGATGGCGGCGAACTGTTCCAAGTTGCTGTTCGCCGTCGTGAGGTCGGAGTTGGCGCGCGCCAGCTCCTTGGACTTGGCGGAAGCGTCCTCCTCCGCCATGTAGCGGGCGCGGATCTGACGGCCGAGCTCGACATCGTAGTTCGTGCCGCCGCCAGCCTGCGACACGACCATCATGTAGTAGGATTCCGTCTCGAAGCGGTAGAAGAGGAAGTTGAGACGTGGTCCGGGGCCTTGTGCCGTGACGGCCGACACGTTCGGCAGCCGCAGGTCGTGGCCGGGCGCGCTCGTGAGCGCGCTGATCTCGTCCTCGAGGCCGATGACGGCGAGCACGCTTTGCGTCAGCGGGGCGCCGACCTCGACGAAATCTACGATCGAACCAAAGCGCCCGCGCACAATGAGCTCGGCGTCGAGCCAGACGAGGCCATAGACGCCGCGGGCGGCCAGCAGCTGGCCTGCGCGCAGGCGGGCGCTCGCCAAGCTCGCTTGTTCGTCAGATTCCGCGTCGACGGATGGCATCTGCTGCTCTTTGAAAAGCGTTCTCCACGTTCTCCCCGGTCTTGGCGCTGGTGCGCAAGGCGGGGATTGAGCACTGCATCACTTCGGGCGGCAATTCCGCTAAATCGTCCGCCATGTCCGACTTGTTCATGAGCAAGCCGCAATAGCGTCCGGGCATCGCCTCCATGAAGTTGCGGCCGAGCTTGACCATCGTCTGGAGCGTCGCGCTCCGGGTGAGATCGCCGACGATGAGCGCCGCCGCCGCCTGCTTGATGTAGACGAGCGACAGGACGCTGTCGCCGAAATTGCCGTCGGTATCCCAGATGACGAACCTGGGCGCTGGGCCAGGCTGGGGGTGGCATGGAGCCATTTCGTAGCTGTAGACGTCGACGCCGAGCGTGGGCTTGTAGTCGGGATCGAAGCGGTCGAAGACCAAGCGACGGGCGATCGACGATTTGCCGACGCCGATTTCGCCGAGCAGCATGATTTTTCGTGGCGTCATCGCGCGGCTTCGCCCTCGAACGCGATCTCGAACTCCACGCGGCGGTTGGGGCTCCCATCGCCGACGGCGGGGCTCAAGTCCGCAACGTCGTTCCTGCCGACGGCAACGAGCCGGGCGGAAGCGACGCCGCGCCCGATAAGCTCGGCCAGTATCTTGTCGGCGCGCGCCTGCGACAGCGGCGTGTTGCGCTCCAGCCCGCCCTTCTCGTCGGTATATCCGACGACGCGCACGTAGGCGTCCGTCTCCTTGAGGAGTCGGGCGAGCTCATCAAGTGCGGCGGCTGCCGTCTGCGGCTCGCGGTAGTCGGTATCCTTATTGAAAAAGATGGCATGCTCGCGCGACCAATGCTCGAGCTTGGCGCGCGGGGTCGGCGCCACGGCGCGCGCGATCTCGCCGCGCAGCACCGTCTCGGCCTGCGTCAGCGCGGCTTGCGTCGCAGCGTCGGCTTGCGCGACCTTGGCACCGAGCTCTTTGAGGCCGCCGCGCAGGCCGTCGACATCGGAGCGCTTCAGCTCCGCCTGCAGTGCGTCCAATCCCTGCCGCAATGCCGCATTCGAGCGCGCACTCTCCGCGGTGAGCTGTGATAGAGCGGCCTGCAAGGCCTTGATGTCGGCTTGTGCTTCAGGAAGGCCGCCCGGTAGCGAATTCGTCTCGTTGGTGACGGCGGCGGCAGGGAGCGCCGCGCGCAGGCGCGCGAACGCACGCGTCCCCGCTTCCGGCGTCGGGACGAGGCCCGTCAGCGCCACCGCACGGCCGCGGGGCGCAACAGCGGCGTGGACCGGATAGCCGTGCAGCTCGCTTTCTTGAGCCAACGCCGTTTCGGCGCTCGCGCGTACTTTCGCCGTCTCATAGCCGGTGTAGGCCGCCCACGCCCGCCCACGCTGCGAGCGCCAGCGCGATGCTCCCGACGACGACCGCCGCCGGGCTCGCTGCCTTGCGGCGCCCCACGAGCTTGGCTTGCAGCTCCGCCAGAGCGCCTTCGAGGCCGACGGCGAAGCCTGCGAGCAGGTTCTTGACCGCACGTTGCGACGCGGGCCCTTCGATGCCGCCGTTGAGCAGCGTGCGCAGACGCTCGACCGTTGCGAGGAAATGCGCATCGATGATGTGCTCCACCGACGGCGGCGCAACGCCGGAGCACTTGGCGACGAGCAGGTGCGCAGGCGAAGCCCGCAGGTAGACGAGGGAGGAGCCCAAATCGATGCGCCGCAGCGCGGCTTGGTCGGCCTCGAGCGCCTCGGTTGCAATCTCGTTGATCGCTGCCAGGATGCCGCTGACACGGTGGTCCTGCGCCGAAATGCCAGCCTCCGGGGGCCAGTGCCCGATGAGCTCGCCCGAGCCCTGCCGGATGAGGTAGATCTCGTCTGCCCGCAGGCGCTGTCCCTCGGCGAATGCCAACTCGGCGACCGGCCTGCCCGACAGGATGCTGCGGATCCGCAGCATGAACCGGTTCGAACTCGAGCCGCCGGTTGATCCCGTCCATGAGGTCGCGCACGGCGCTGATGACGTAGGCTTGCACCATGCGTCCGAGCGAGGGATAGAGCGCTTCGGCGAGCTCGTCCTGGCTGCCGCGGATTTCGGTCTTGATCGTCTTTACGATGAGCGGGGCAATCGCCAGCGAAAGCTCGGAATGGCGCTCGATCTCGGCCTGCAGCAGGGCTGCATCGAGAATGGTCGCGACGCTCGCCGTGAAGCGTTCGGGCGTTCCCGCCCGCTGGTAGACGCTGTCCATGCGGCGGCTGAGCTCGGCGAGCGTCCGGCTTTCGTTCTCAAACAGCAGCTCTTTGAGCTTTGTGACGTCTTCCGACACCGTCAACCTCACGCGGGCTTACCTGCCCATGAACGTCACTTGGCCGTCCCTCGGCCGTGCTAGCTTTTCGACATGTTTCGGATGCGCTCGCCGAGCTCCAGCACGTTGTGCGACAGCTCCTCGAACGCGGCGTGGCGGCTGGTTGTCGTCTCGCGTCCGAGCGCCTCGATGCGAGCGACGAGCGCATCGAAGCGGCGCGCGATCTCTTCATCGAGCTCCTTCACGCGTGCTTCCAGAAGATCGATGCGCGCCGCGCTGCGGCGTTGAAACTCGCCGATCAGCAGCTCGCGAATTTTCTCCATTTCATCGTCGGCGGCGGAGCCGGCCGGCGTGGCACCGAACTGAGAGATGGATGTCATGGTCGATCAAAATCCGGTCGCGTTAGGATTGTCTTGGAGCGCTCAAGCCGAGCCGGCATCGGCGGCTTGCGTTTCGTCGCCGAGTGCCACGCGCCGGAAGGCCACGAAGGCGGCGTTGATGCGCTGTGCGTGGGGATCGGAGGCGGCGAGGTGCGCGACGACGGCGTCGGCGACGCGGGCGATCGCGCGCTCGAGCTCTCCAGCGAGCGGCCACGTCGCTTCTCGGGACGGCGCCGGGTAAAGCAGCCGACGGTGCGTCTCGTCTTCGGCGAGCGCGAGCTGGGTTTCGGTCGCCGCCGCCGCGGTGAAGATCGCCTGGTCCGCAGCGGGGAGGCGCTCCCACATCGAGCGGCGCATGCCGAGCGACAACGCGGACCCGTGCCTGTTGATGCTCGTGCCGGCCGAATAGGGCGCCGCCGTCATCAGCCCGAGCGAATGGCTGGCGATGGCGCCGCCCCGCTCGGCTGCGAGAATATCGCCGCGCACCATCGCGTCCGCGAGGTCGCTCGTATCGACGCTTACCGGCTCGAGCCCGAAGCCGCGCACGACATCGCGGCCGAGCCCCATAACGGAGACCTTCTGGCCGGCAAGCTCGCGCATCGCTGATACGCGGCGCGTCGCCACAAAGCAGGAGCGGTCTCCCAGATGCCCGGCAAGCATCGCCTTGACGCCGAAATCGGCTGCGAGATCGTCCCACAGGGCCTGGCCGCCGCCGACGAGCATCCATGCCACCAGATGGCGCGGAGCTATCCCGCGATCGCCCGGCAGTCCGGCAAAGTAGGCAAGCGCGCGATGCGCGTCGAGGTGATCGTGCTCGGTCGCGTAGTAGAGGTCGGCGTCACCCGCGCGCACCGCGGCGAGGCCGTCGGCCACGCCGGGAACGAAGTCGATGCGATAACGGCCATCGCTCATCGCCGCAATGCGCGCACCGAGGCGGCGGGCCTGGTCGGCCGGCCCCGCGACGGTGTCGGGCCACGCGATGGCGAAGCGGAGTTCTTTGACGCCCTTGGCGACCGTCGGGGCAACCGCCGGGGCGACCGCCGGGCTCGGGACCGTTCCGGGCTTTGGCGTCCCCGGTCGCACAACTGCGTCGGCCGTTGCCGCCGTCGCCGTGGTCGCGGCCGCCGCGGCGGCACCCGTCGTCCTCAGGAATTCACGCCGGTCCATAAAGGCATCCCCCATTGCGGATGCCAGCATCAAACCCGATCGGCCCGGACTTGACAACGGCGCAACTGGGCGCCGTGACCTGCGTACCGCAAGATCAGGGGTTCAGCGCTGCTGCGCGACCAAATAATTGATTGAACGCAGGAAATTATCGCGGCCCGGATACCCGGAAATGCGGCCAACCTCCTCGCCGCCGCGAAACAGCACGACCGTCGGAACTACGTCGATCGGGTGCGAGAAGGAGAGCTGGCGGGCGGCCGCCGCCTTGAGGTCGAGGAAGTGCATGGGGACCTCGCGGGCCCGCGGGGAGGCCTCATAGGCCGGCAGCACGTCGCGGCGGAACAGGCGGCAATAGAAGCAGCCCGGCACCTCGATGACGATGAGCTGCATCTTGGGGATGGGCAACGCCGGCGTCTTGAAGTCCTGCACCGCATAGGCGCGCGGCACCGAGACGACGGCAAAGGCGACGGCGATGGCAAGCTGGACGAAGCGGAGCATGAAGCCGATGCGCAAAAGTGGGTGAGGGTCGGCACGCTAGGCCGGATCGCAACCGCGATGCGCCGTCGATTGCGGCCGTGGTTAATGCACGTGCCGAAAGGGGACGACAGCACGGAGCGTGCCGCGCGTCCAGGCAATGCGCGAAATTGGAAGGCCCGCCACTCAGGACTTGGCGCAATGCACCGCCACCGTCTTGGCCATCCCGAGCCCGGAGTTGCCGCCGGCGCCGAGCGCGCCGGAGAAGGCCTGGTTGAGCTGCTGGGTGTCGTTGTCGTTTTCTTCTGCGGGCTCGTGCACGGCGGCGACGCAGCCCGCCGGGGCGTTGGCGCCGAGCTTCACCGGGTTGTCCTTGGCGAGATCGAAGGCGATGAAGAAGCTCGGGTCGTTGACCGAGAAGGTGAACTCGGCGGCGTCGGTGGCAACGGGCTGCTCAAGGGGAAGCGTGAAGTGCAGCGTGAGGATGCCGCTCTTGGTGTAGTCCAGCCAGTAGTCGACCGGAGGCTTGAATTTCTGGTTCGCGGTGCCGAGCTTGGCGAACGTGAAGTAGTCGAACTCCTTGAGACCGGCGATGTTGACGTTGGCTAGCTCCGCAAGTTCCTTACGGTCGTAAACGCCGTCGTGATTGGCATCGAGCCCTTCGATCGCCATGGCGGTGTACATCTCGTCGAAGGTCCAGGCCTGCTGCAGCCCTGTGATCTTTCCGCCGTCGTAGGCGACCGTCGCTTGGACCGTGACCCAAACGTGCGGGTGGGCACTCGCGCTTGCCGACTGCAAGGTGAGCCACGCGGCCGAGATTACGGCCGACAGCAACGGGTTTGTGGTGCGCAAGGCAGGCCCCCTATGTCCAAGCAGTGGTCCAACTGTGTCCGGGACGCTGCCTCGGTGCGCCAAGAAGGTGGCGGTTGCGTGGAGGCGGCGGACCCACTAGGTTGCGCGACCGGATATTATCACAATTGCACGCCCGCGCCAACGGGAAATGTCGCCGGCGGCGCGGCCAAGCGGCGCTTGGCACGGTACTCGCCAAACAGCCCTCGGCAATCCAGCACTCGGAACTCGAGCCCCTTCAGGGAGACATGCATGAACGGCCTAAAGAGGCTTTTTGCTGCCGCGCTGATGGGTGCCGCCGCGGTCGCGAGCGCGGGCACGGCCAAGGCCGAAATCAAGGTCGTCGTCACCATCAAGCCGATCCATTCGCTCCTCACCCGGCTGATGCAGGGCGTCGGCACACCGACCCTGCTCGTCGACGGCGCCGCCTCGCCGCATCAATTCGCGCTGAAGCCGTCGGCCGTGCGCGCGATCAACGGCGCCGACGTCTTCATCAGGGTCTCGGAAGGCGTTGAGCCGTTCACGCGCAAGATCGTCAACGCGCTGCCGGCAAGCGTCGAGGTGGTGACGCTCGCCGGCGCCCCCGGCGTCAAGCTTCTCGATCAGCGCGGCAGCGGGACCTTTGAAGCGCATCACCATGATGGCGCCGTCGAGGGCCCGGCCGCGGCGGACGCGGAAGCGCACGAGGAGAGCGTGCGCCTGGGGCTCAAGGACGGCCACATCTGGCTCGACCCCGACAACGCCAAGGCGATCGTCGCCTATCTCGCCGACGTGCTCGGCACGCGCGACCCGGGCCACGCCGATAAGCTCAAGGCCAACGCGACAAGGCTCGCAGCGGAGATCGACGCGTTGACGGCCGGCATCGAAGCGGACATGCGGCCGCTCAAGCACAAGCCGTTCGTCGTCTTTCACGATGCCTATCAGTACTTCGAGCGCAGGTTCGATCTTGACGCGGTGGGCTCGATCACGGTGAGCCCGGAAATGCAGCCGAGCGCCAAGCGCCTGAGCGAGCTTCGCCGCAAGATCGCCTCGCTAAAGGCGGTCTGCGTGTTCGCCGAGCCGCTGTTCAAGCCCGCGCTCGTCGCCGCCGTCACCGAGGGGACGGATGCGCGCTCCGGCACGCTCGATCCCGTCGGTATCACCTTGGCGCCGGGGCCGGACCTCTACTTCGCGCTCATGCGCAATCTGGCGGCAGGGCTGAAATCCTGCCTCGAACGGCCGTCCTGAGCCGTCGCGGGTCCGCGCAAAGCCTAGGCGCATGCGCAAACGCAAATGGGCAGCGGATGCCCGCTGCCCATGAAATGCATTGCGACCGTTGCCGCGGCGCTGAGGCCGCGCGGCCATTGCCTTAGAGCGCTGCGCTCTTGCCCGTTGCCGCCTTCTCAGGCTTGTCGGGATCGGAAACCGACGTAGCCTTCTTGGCGGCGTCCGCGGCTTCTCTGGCGACGCCGGCTGCGGCGCGGGCGGCAACTGCTGCCCTCGAGGCTGCCTCGGCGGCCCTCTGCGCCGACTCCGCGGCGCTCGCGGCGCTGGAGACCGGCTTGGCCTGCTCGGCGGGCTCTTCGATCTTGCTCACTGTCTTCACCGGATCCGCCTTTGCGGGCGTCTCTGTCTTGCTCGCGGTGTCGGGCTTGCTTGCCGTGTCGGACTTCTTGTCCGTCTCGGCCTTGCTCGCGGCTTCGGACTTCTCGGCCGCCTTGCTGACAGTCTTCTTGTCCGCCGTATCGGCCTTTTTGGCGACGGGCTTGGAGTTCGACTCGATCTCTTTCGCCGCTTTCTTCGCGGGCCTTATCCGGGCGCCGTTCTCGTCGATCTGTACGAAATCGTCGGGCAGCGCCGACGTCTCGGTTTCGGTTTCCGCGGCCTCAGGCTTGCGGGGCAGCGGGGCCAGATTGCGAATGACGCGACGCGAGGCTTCGGCCCCGGTCAGCTGCTCGGATGTCGAGTCGTTGGAGGCGTTGGAGGATGACGAAGCGTCGTCGTAATTCGCCACGACGGCCGTCTTGTCGGAGAAGCGCTCCCAGGTGACGGTTACCTTCGTTCCGACGGGGACGCGCGGATAGAGATCGAGCACGTCCTTATTGTACATGCGGATGCAGCCCTTGGAGACCGCTTGGCCGATCGTCCAGGGCGCGTCGGTGCCGTGAATCCGATACGTGCTGGCGCCGAGATACATGGCGCGCACGCCCAGCGGGTTCATGGGATGTCCGCCAGGGACCCAGTTCGGCAGCTTGGGATTTTCCTTGATCATGTCCGGCGTCGGACGCCACGACGGGTTCACCCTCTTGTCGGTGACGGTGGTCTTGCCCTCCCAGCGGCTCTGCTCGCGCGGCACCGCGATCGGATAGCTGATCGCCTCGCCCTTGCGCGTGATGAGATAAAGACGCCGGTCGCCGAAGCTGACGATGATCTGTCCGGACGTGAACTGGGGATCGAAGCTGATTGTCTGACGGTCCCCGCCCCACTCCGAGGTTCCGCCCCACTCCGAGTTGCCGCCCCACAACAGGTCGAACAGACCTTGGGCCTTTGCTGGGGTCGGGGTGGTGAGGAGAAGTGCGGCCACGCCGGCGACGGTCATGGAACTCAGGAAGCTGCGGAGGGGCATACTTGAGTGACTCCAATCGTTAAGCTCGCGGTCGAGCCTGCCGCATGATAGTGAACGGAGCGTATACACTAGTCCCATTTTTGGCGGCAGAGCACGAGGGCAACACTTGGACCGGGAACGGCGCTGCGTTGCGGTAGCTGAGTAGCGGCGACGTTGGAGAGGATTCTCCTCCTGCGAGTTCAACTAGTTGATTGCTTTGTGGTTCCTGTCCACGGGCGATTGGTGCGGCTGCAAGTCGGCTGCATGTGCTTTTTTGGACAGTCGTTCATTTGCAACTGATTAGGGTTGTGGGCGCGGCCTTGGGCGGGGGGCGCCATGGAACATATGATCTCTTTTTGTTTCTCTTTTGGGCTTGACCGGTGCCGCGAAGCTCTCTAGAACAAAAAAAGAACGCGACGGCCTCCAAGCCCCGTCGCGTAAAGATGTTGCGAGAGCGTCTCCGTGGACCAGGCGGCCCCATCCCCCATCCCACCGTCCGCCCGTCTCCAGCGGATCTCGCGGCCAGAGCCGAGCCCAAGTTCGAGTTTTCGTAGCGTAGGGCTTTGGCCTTCTTGCCCGAACCGGAACGGCGAGTCCCTCCTCGCCGTTCCGGAGGGGGCCCCTCCGGAGGGCAAGGCTCCCCTCCTCGCTGGTTTGCGCGCGCGCATTGCCGCGCTCGAGCGCGGCTCGAGCACTTCCCCAAGCTCCCCCTTCGAACAGGGTCTCTCCCCTTTCCCCGCAGAGTGTTCCGTCCCCCGGGCGGCGGCGCGCGCGTGGACGCTCGGCACGCCCGAAATCGATCACCGCCTCGCCGGCGGTCTCGATGCTAGCGCCCTGCACGAGGTGAAGTCTGAAGGCCACGGTGCTGCTGCTGGCGCTTGGGCGGCGGCTCTCGGTTTCGCGGTGCGGCTCGCCGTGCGGCGTCTGCGTGCGCTGGCACCTTCTCCCGCGCGCGCCCCTCCACGCATCCTCTGGTGCTGGCCCTCCATGCTCGCCGGCGAGCTCGGCTCCCCCTACGGCGACGGCTTTTCCTTTTTGGGTCTTGCGCCCTCCTCCTGCCTCTTCGTCGAGACGGCGCGCGCGACAGACGCGCTTTGGGCCATGGAGGAAGGTTTGAAATCGGCGAGCCTGGCGCTCGTCATCGGCGTCTTGCCCGAGGTGGCGCTGACGCCCGCGCGCCGCTTGAGCCTCGCGGCTGCCGGCCATGCGACGCCGTGCCTGCTCGTCACCGATCCGCGCACCCCTGCTGCTGGGGCGACCGCGACCCGCTGGCGTGTGGGCGCGCGGCAAAGCGCTCCCCATCCTTTCGTGGCGGAGGCCCCCGGAGGCGCTCGCTACGCCGTCGCGCTGGAGCGCTGCCGCGACGGCTCTCCCATGGCGCAGGCTCTGTCGCTGCTTCTGGAGTGGTCCGATGAGACGTATCGTTTCCGTGTGGCTCCCGCGTTGGCCCATCGAGCGCTTGATCCGCGCCGAGCCGGCGGCCGTGCCGCATGAGGCGGCACTCGCGCTCGTAGAGGCCGGCAGCCACGGCATCCGCATCACCGCCGTCAACGCCAAGGCTGAGGCCGAGGGCGTGCGTGTCGGGCAAGCGCTCGCGGACGCACGTGCGGGGCTGCCGGCGCTGCTCTCACGCGCCGCTGAGCCGCGCGCCGACCGCCTGGCGCTGTTGCGGCTTGCGCGCTGGTGCGGCCGCTATGGTCCCAACCGCAGTGGGGACGGCACCGATGGGCTGTGGATCGACGTGACGGGCGTTGCGCATCTCTACGGCGGCGAGGAGCGCCTCATTGCGGACCTGTGCGCAAGGCTTTCACGCTTCGGGCTGACGGTGCGCGCCGGTCTCGCCGATACGCTGGGTGCCGCCCACGCGCTCGCCCGCTTCTCGGCCTACGCCATTGCCCCCGCCGGCGAAACGGAACCGCGTCTTGCCGCACTTCCCGTCGAGGCCCTGCGGCTTTCACCCGAAACCGTGCTGCTCTTGCAGCGGCTCGGCCTGCGCCGCATCGGCCAGCTCTACCACCTGCCGCGCGCGGCACTGCAACGCCGCTTCCGCTCCTCCGCCACCGCCGAAGCCGTGCTCGCCCGTCTCGACCAGGCTCTGGGCGTCAGGCCCGAGCCGCGCCGTCCGCTCGGCGAGCCCCCCGCCCTTTTCGTGCAGCGCGCTTTCGCCGACCCGCTCGTTTCGCCCGAGGGCCTGCAAGCGGAGACGGCGCGGCTCAGCGAGGAGCTGTGCGCGAGCCTCGATGCGCGCGCACTGGGAGCGCGCCGCATTGCGCTTTCGCTCTACCGCGCCGATGGCACCGTTGCGCAAGTGCGCGCCGGCTTGAGCTTTCCCTGCCGTGTCCCTGAGCATCTGATGGCGCTGTTGCAGGAGAAGCTGCCCCAGCTCGACGCCGGTTTCGGGGTCGATGCGCTCGTTCTTGCGGCCTCGCACGTGGAGGCTCGCTCAGCCGAGCAGGCAGCGCTCGGGCCTCGGCTCGGGGGGGAGGGAGCCGGCGACCCTGCGCGTCTTATCGATCGCCTCACGAACCGTTTGGGCAGCGGCCGCGTCCACCGTCTGGAGCCGCGCGCGAGCCATATTCCTGAGCGGGCGCAAGCGCGCATCCCCGCTCTTTGCGTTGCCCGCGCGGCGCCCAAGGACGCCGACAGAAAAAAGAATGCCGCCGATAAAGATGTCTCTTATGCGCCTCCGGCCGGCCCGCCCCGGCCTCCTTTCCTGCTGGCCAGCCCAGAGCCCATCCGCGTGATTGCGGAGGTGCCCGAAGGTCCGCCCGCCCGCTTCACCTGGCGCCGCGTCGAGCGCCGCGTTGCGCGCGCGCAAGGCCCCCAACGCCTCGCGCCCGAATGGTGGCGCGAGATCGGCAGCGAGCCTGGCAGCAAGCTTGGCCGCACGCGCGACTACTACCGCCTCGAGGACGAGGGGGGTGCGGGCTACTGGGTGTTCCGCGAAGGGCTCTACGGGCGCGCGGAGCCGCCGTCCTGGTTCCTGCATGGGCTCTTTGGATGAGGAGCGATGGCGTTGTCCGCGTTCTCTGAGTACGCCGAGCTGCAGGTCACCACCAACTTCTCTTTTCTGCGCGGCGCCTCGCACGGCGAGGAACTCGTCGCGCAGGCCAAAGCGCTGGGCCTGTCGGCGCTCGCCGTCACCGACCGCAACACGCTCGCAGGCGTCGTGCGCGCGCACGTGGCGGCCAAGGAGGTGGGCTTGAAGCTCATCGTCGGCGCGCGCCTCGATCTGCAGGACGGCCCGAGCTTGTTGTGCCTGCCGCGCGACCGCCAAGCCTACGGCCGTCTTTCCCGTCTGCTCTCGCAGGGCCAGATGCGCGCCAAGAAGGGCGAATGCACGCTCTTCCTCGAGGATGTCGCGGCCTGCGCCGAGGGCCAGATCTTCATCGCGCTTGCGCCCGACGACTGGGACTGGCGGGAAACGTTGGCTCCCTCTGCCGATACGCAAGCGCTCCGCCGCGCCGACGTCATTCCGTTTCGCAGAACTTTCCCCTCTCCCCGTTTACGGGGAGAGGGTCAGGGTGAGGGGAGAAGGGGACACGTTCGAAGCAGCACTGCATCGCGTGAAGGCGGCGGTGGGAGAGCGCCCGCTCTATCTCGCGGCGAGCCACACCTATCGCGGCGATGATCGCGTGCGCATTGCCGCCCTCGCCGCTCTCGCGCAACGCTGCGCCACGCCGCTCGTTGCAACCGGCGACGTGCTCTATCACGCAGCCCACCGCCGGCCGCTGCAGGACGTGCTCGCGTGCGTGCGTGCAGGGACAACGATCGCGCAAGCGGGCTTCAAGCTCGAAGCCAACGCCGAGCGGCATCTCAAGCCTGCAAGCTGCATGGCGCGCCTGTTCAAGGGCTACGAGCAGGCGCTCGCGCGCACGCTCGAGATCGCGGACGCCTGCCGCTTCTCCCTCGACGAGCTCGTCTACGAATATCCCGACGAGCCGACGCCGCCGGGAAAAACCCCGCAAGCGCATCTGGAAGATCTGACCTGGGAGGGTGCCGGCTGGCGCTATCCTCAGCACATCCCCGAGAAGGTGAAGGCGCTGATCGAGCGCGAGTTGGTGCTGATCGAGCAGCTCAACTACGCGCCTTACTTCCTCACCGTGCACGACATCGTCCGCTTCGCGCGCGCGCAAGGCATTCTGTGCCAGGGCCGCGGCTCGGCCGCCAACTCCGCGGTCTGCTACTGCCTCGCCATCACGGCGGTGGACCCCACCGAGATCGATCTGCTGTTTGAGCGCTTCGTCTCGCCCGAGCGCCGCGAGCCGCCCGACATCGACGTCGATTTCGAGCACGAGCGGCGCGAGGAGGTGATCCAGTACATCTACGCGCGCTATGGCCGCGACCGCGCCGGCATCGCGGCGACCGTCATCTCCTATCGCGCGCGCTCGGCGGTGCGCGACGTCGGCAAGGCGATGGGGCTGTCGGAGGATACGGTCGCAGCGCTTGCCGGCATGGTTTGGGGCACGCGGAGCGGCGGTGTACTGCCCGAAAAGCACGTGCGCGAGGCGGGCCTCGACCCGGACGATCCCCTGCTCGCGACCGTGCTCGAATTGAGCCAGGAATTGATGGGCTTCCCGCGGCATCTGTCCCAGCACGTCGGCGGCTTCGTCCTGACGCGCGGGCCGCTCATAGAGGTCGTGCCCATCGGCAACGCCGCGATGGCCGACCGCACCTTCATCGAGTGGGACAAGGACGACATCGCGGCACTCGGTCTCCTCAAGGTCGACGTGCTGGGCCTCGGGATGCTGTCGTGCATCCACCGCGCCTTCGATCTCATCGCGACCCATCACGACCGCCCTCTCACGCTCGCCAGCATCCCGCGCGAGGACGCGAGCGTCTACGACATGCTGTGCAAGGCGGATTCAATCGGCGTGTTCCAGGTCGAGAGCCGCGCGCAGATGAACATGCTGCCGCGCTTGCGCCCACGCACCTTCTACGACCTCGTCATCGAGGTGGCGATCGTGCGCCCGGGGCCGATCCAGGGCGACATGGTGCATCCCTATTTGCGCCGCCGCTCGGGCGTTGAGCGCGAGCATTACCCCTCGCCCTCGCCCGAGCACGGGCCCGCCGACGAATTGAAGGCGATCCTCGGCAAGACCAAGGGCGTGCCGCTGTTCCAGGAGCAGGCGATGCGCATTGCGCTGGTCGCGGCCAAGTTCTCCGACGCCGAGGTCAACGAGTTGCGCAAGGCCATGGCGACCTTCCGCCGTCGCGGCACCATCGGGCTTTTGGAGGAGAAGATGGTTTCGCGCATGGCGGCACGCGGCTATGCGCAGGATTTCGCACAGCGCTGCTTCAACCAGATCAAGGGCTTCGGTGAATATGGCTTCCCCGAAAGCCACGCGGCGAGCTTCGCCCACCTCGTCTACGTCTCGGCCTGGATCAAGTGCCACTATCCGGCGGCGTTCGCGGCGGCCCTTTTGAACTCGCAGCCGATGGGCTTTTACGCACCCGCCCAGATCGTGCGCGACGCGCGCGAGCACGGGGTGGAGGCGCGCTGCGCCGACGTGAACCTCTCCGGCTGGGACTGCACGCTGGAATCTGCCGGCGGGGGCGCCCCGGCGCTGCGCCTCGGCCTGCGCCAGATCGACGGCCTGCAGGAGGAGGAGGCGGGCAAGCTCCTCGCCGCGCGCGGCGTCACGACTGCTCCGTTCCGCGATGTGCACGATCTGTGGATGCGGGCGGGCGTGAAGCTTGCAACGCTGGAAAGGCTTGCCGCCGCCGACACCTTCCGCTCGCTTGGGCTCGACCGCCGCCAGGCGCTGTGGGAGGTGAAGGCGCTCGCTGCCAAAGAGCCGCTGCCGCTCTTCACCTGGAGCCAGACGCGCGAAGCGGGGCTGGAGCCCGCCGTTGCGCTGCCCGCGATGGCGCTGTCGGAGCACGTCGTCAACGACTACCAGACGCTCAGGCTCTCGCTCAAAGCGCATCCCATGAGCTTTTTGCGCGAGCGCTTGCAAGCCCGGCGCGTGCGCGCCTGCCACGAGCTGCGCACCCTCAAGGACGGCGCCTACGTTTCGGTCGCCGGCGTCGTGCTCGTGCGCCAGCGACCCGGATCGGCGAAGGGCGTCGTGTTCATGACGCTGGAGGACGAGACGGGTGTCGCCAACGCGGTCGTCTGGCCGAAGACGCTCGAGCGCTTCCGCAAGGTGGTGATGGGTGCGCGCCTGATCGTCATCCACGGGCGCATCCAGCGCCACGAGGACATCATCCACATCGTTTCAGGCCGGTTGGAGGACCGCAGCGACTGGCTCGCGCTGCTTTCGCAGCAGGCCGATGAGATGAAGGTGCCGCTCGCCAATGCCGACGAGGTGCGCAATCCCGACACCCGCTCCGAGCAGTCGGGCTCGCCAGTCCTGCCGGAGGCGGGCTCACAAAGAACTCACCCGCGCTGGGCCGGACGCGATCCGCGGCTTACACACCCGCGCGCGTGCGCGTCATCCCGAAGTCGCGCGATTTTCATTGAGGCGCGTTCATGCGGACCGTATCTGGGACGCCGTCTGCCCCCATGAATACGGAGAGGAGGCGCGCCACGCCCGTCCCTGAGTTCCGCCCGTTGTGCGCCGTGCCGATGGCCTCCATCAGCGCGTCGCCCTTGCGGTAGACGCGCGTTCCTTCAGCGCCGTAGTCGACCGTGATTTCGCCGTCGAGCATATAACCGAACAGCGGCACGTCGTGGACGTGCCAGCCGGTCTTTTCGCCGGGCTGCAATATGATGATGCCGCTCGTCACCTTGGCCGGTGCGCCGGTGGGATAGGAGATCGTCTGGCCTAGAACCGTTTTGCCGGTGCTGAGCAGCGGCGTCACCGCCTCGCGCGTTACGGCAGGGTAGGCACTGAAAAGGACGCCAGCGGCGGCAAGGATTAAGGGCACGGCAAACCGCCGGGCGTTTGCAATACCGGGTGGGGATGCGAGCATGAGGGGTTGCTTTCTGCTGTCTCGGCGCTGCGCGCGGGAAAGCGCGGGAACCGATCGTGGCATCTCCCGGTTAACGCGACCGCACGCCACCGGTTTGGCGCCCCCGCCCCATTGGGCTCGACAGCGCGGGCCCCGGCGCCGATAAAGGGCCGCTCCGCGCTCTGGCGCCCATCCCTGCAAAGCCGAGATCGATGCCCGACGCCAAACCACGCCGCTCCCCTGCGCGCCGCTCGAACGTCGGGCGAGGATTGTGCGCGATCGCCGCCGTGGCGGCTATGGCGGCAGTCTCGGTTCTCGGCCCCTTCACGCTGTCGCGCGCCCAGGAGTTGCGCCCCGCACCCGAGGCGGCGACGGGCACGAGCGCAAAGCCGCTGGGACGCGCCCAGCACTACATGGTCTCGGCGGCCAACAGATACGCGGCCGAAGCCGGCCGCGAGATCCTGCGCGCCGGCGGCTCGGCGATCGACGCCGCGATCGCGACGCAGCTCGTGCTCAATCTCGTCGAGCCGCAGTCGAGCGGCATCGGCGGCGGTGCCTTCATTCTGTATTGGGATGCAGCCGCAAAGGAACTCAAGACCTACGACGGCCGCGAAACGGCGCCCGCTTCCGCGCGTCCCGACCGTTTTCTCGTCGCAGGCAAGCCGATGCCGTTCGCTACAGCCGTGCGCTCAGGGCTCAGCATCGGCGTCCCGGGTCTCGTGCGGCTCATGGAGACCGCGCACGCAGCCCATGGGCGGCTGCCCTGGGCGCGTCTCTTCGAGCCCGCGATCCGTCTTGCCGAAGAAGGCTTCGAGGTATCGTCGCGGCTGCATTATCTCTTGCGGCTGCAGGATCCCGAAAGCTTCGTGCCAGCTGCGAGGGCCTATTTCTACACCGGTACCGGCAACGCCTGGCCCATCGGCTACACGCTCAAGAACCCGCAATTCGCCATAACCTTGCGCCGGATCGCGGCAGAAGGGTCGCGCGGCTTTTACGAAGGCCCGGTGGCCGAGGCTATCGTCAAGGCGGTCGCTGACGCGCCCGTCGCACGAGGCGGCATGACGCTTGATGACCTTGCCGGCTACACGGTCAAGGAGCGCGCGCCGGTTTGCTTTACGTATCGCACCTACAAGATCTGCGGCATGGGACCGCCCTCGTCCGGCGGTCCGGCGGTGGCGCAGACGCTGAAACTGTTGGAGCCGTTCGACCTCGGCAAGGGTCCGCGCGCCGCGTTGCAGCCCCAAGCGCTGCACCTCATCGCGGAAGCCGAGAAGCTCGCCTATGCCGACCGCAACCGCTACCTCGCCGATCCCGATTTCGTGGCAATTCCTGAGGGTCTGCTTGATCCGGGCTACCTCACCGAGCGGCGCGCGCTGATCGCACCCTTGAAGGCGATGCAGACGGCGCAGCCCGGCGTGCCGCCCGGCCTGAAGCAGCAGTCGTTTGGCCGCGATGCGACGACCGAGCGTCCCGGCACCAGCCACATCTCGATCATCGACGGCTTCGGCAACGCGCTCGCCATGACGACGACCATCGAAGGCGGCTTCGGCTCGCACAACTGGGCGGCGGGCTTTCTTCTGAACAACGAGCTGACCGACTTCTCGTTTCTGCCGACCGACACCGACGGGCGCGCCGTCGCCAACGCCGTCGGGCCGGGAAAACGCCCGCGCAGCTCCATGGCGCCGACCATCGTCTTCGACGACAAAGGCGCCGTATTGGCCGTGCTCGGCTCGCCGGGCGGCGGCCGCATCATACTCTATGTGATCAAATCGCTCGTCGCACTGCTCGACTGGGACATGGACGCGCAACAGGCTGCCGATTTGTTGAACTTCGGCAGTCAGGGCCGCGGCTTCGAGATCGAGCTCAGCGGCGAGGCCGTGTGGACCGCGCTGATGCTGAAGCCGTTCGGGCACCAGATCGTGCCGGACCTCATGAATTCCGGCACCCACATCGTAACGCAGCGCGGCGGACGCCTCGAAGGCGGCGCGGACGCGCGCCGCGAGGGTGCCGCGCTCGGGGATTGAGGCTAAGGATCGTGTGTCGAGTTAGCTAACCTGCCGCCCCTGAAGTGCCCGTGAGCCGATGAGCGAAAAAAGTCGCTTTTGCCCTGGAACGCCATGAGACGTAGCCCATGAGCGCGCGCCCCATAACCGTCGCCGGTGCCGGCGTCCTCGGACTTTGGCAGGCGCTGACGCTCGCCCGCGCCGGCCATCGCGTTTGCCTGATCGAGGCGAGCGCGGAACCGTTTCAGCGCTCGGCGAGCCGCTATGGCGGCGTGATGCTGGCGCCCGAGCGCGAAGCCGAGACGGCGCCCGCGATCCTGCGCGAGCTGGGTCGCGAAGGCATCGCCGCGTGGCGCGACCTCTATCCCGGCCTCGTCGTGTCGGGGAGCCTCGTCGTTGCGGCTGCGCGCGACCGCGCCGAGCTCGACCGGTTCGCAAGGGCGACGCAAGGGCACGAGACCGTCGACGCAAAGTCGCTGCAGGCGCTCGAGCCCGGTCTCGAAGGGCGCTTTGCCTCTGCTCTCTACTTCGCGCACGAGGCGCACATGGCGGCGCCGCAAGCGCTCGACTTTCTGTTGCAGGAAGTGGTCCGCGCCGGCGTCGAGGTGCGCTTTGGCGCCGAAGCGGGCGCGGATGGCGCCGCTACGATCATTGACTGCCGCGGGCTTGCCGCGCGCGATGTCCTCCCCGATCTGCGCGGCGTGCGCGGCGAGCGCCTCATCTTGCGCTCGCGCGAGATCGCGCTTGCGCGGCCCGTGCAGCTTTTGCACCCGCGCCAGCCGCTCTACGTCGTGCCCTGGGGCGACGGGCTCTATATGATCGGCGCCACGGAGCTGGAGACGGAGGACAATGGACCCGTTACGGTGCGCTCGGCGCTGGAGCTCCTGGGCGCGGCCTACGCGCTGCACCCGGCGTTCGGGGAGGCCCAGATTCTCGACTTCGGCGCGAGTGTGCGCCCCGCGTTTCCCGACAACGTCCCGCGCGTGATCGTACGCGAGGAAGGCCGCCGGATCCTCGTCAACGGCGCCTATCGGCACGGTTTCCTGCTGGCCCCGGTGCTCGCCAAGGTGGTCGCGCGCTTCCTGGAGACGGGCGCTACGTCGGAGCTGCTCGTCGCCGCCTGAGCCGTCAGCTCACGACGGTTGCTTTCGGTCCCATCATCGCCTGGATCTGCCGCAAAGCTCGCGAGGCGCGCCACACGTGCTCGATGCGGAAATGCTCGTTGCCGCCGCCGAAGATCGCGATCTTGCCGTCGATGTCGCTGGTGCCGAGCCCGATGATTCCGAGCCCGAGGATCTTGTGGGCGAGGATGTCGTCGCTGAAGCGCGTGAGCCGCACGTGCATCACCGAATAGCTCTCGGGCGCGCGCCCGAGAATGCTCGCAAACCGTTGCACACGCTCGATCTGCGCGCCGCGAAAGCGCCAGAAGCTCATGCGGTCGACTATGAAGATGATGACGAACCACACGACGAACAACGCCGAGGAGACCATCATGTAGAAGGCGAGGTTCATGTGCACGAGGATCGCGGGCGGCGTCTTGAAGAGGCCGTCGATGCTCATGACGAACTGGGTGCCCACGGCGGCGCCGGCCAGCAGCAGGATCAGCAGGATCGCGCCAATGCCGCGCGCTTTCACCGTGGTGGCGAGCGCGACGAACAGCAAAAGCATCGTGAATGAGATGCCAACCCAGGGGCTCGGATGGATGAGCAGCGGTTTGCCGCCGCCGATCGTGAACGTCTCGCCCTGCGCCCAGGTGATCACCGCGCAGAAGAACCCGTAGGCCCAGACAATCCACCAATAAAGAATGGGGGAGTGGGGATAGACGCGAACCTCGGTCAGTGCGGTACCTGCCGTCGATGCCGCGCTCTGCGGCACCGTCTCAACCCCCGTCGACGCCATAGCCCCTCCCGAGCCCTATTGATTGGGCTATCTTGTTCAGCTTACTGGCAAACGTCGCCCCCCACACCCAATATTCATGGCATCGGCTCATGACGGCTGTCAACGCGCAGACGGGCCGGGCAGGCACGCCTTGAGCTTTCAGGGCGAATTCTATTGAATTGGCGGCGCGGGCAGGCCCGCTTCCAAAGGAGTGCAACGGTGACGGCCGAGACGAGGCTCATCTGCAGGATTGTCGTCAACGGCGCACCGCTCGCGACGCACGCCGCGACGCTGGCCGAGCTTCTGGCCGAGCAGGGCTTTGCGGGTGTGCGCGTCGCCACTGCGCGCAACGGCGATTTCGTGGCCGAGCGGGCGCGCGCCGCGACGAGGTTGGAGCCCGGCGACACCATCGAGATCGTCTCGCCGCGTCACGGCGGCTAGGCGGAAACCGGCATGAACGCGATAGAACCAGCGGCCACCGCAAGAAGCGCGCTCACGCTTTACGGCGTGGAGATCGGCTCGCGGCTCCTGCTTGGCAGCGCGCGCTATCCCTCTCCGCACGTGCTCGCGCGTGCCGTCGAGGCAGCGGGCACGCGTCTCGTCACCGTCGCCTTGCGCCGCGAGCAGGCGCGCGGGCGCACAGGCGAGCGTTTCCTGGAGCTGATCGGGTCGCTCGGCGTGCGCGTGTTGCCCAACACGGCCGGTTGCCGCACGGTCAAGGAGGCCGTGACGACGGCGCAGATGGCGCGCGAGGTGTTCGGCACCGATTGGGTGAAGCTTGAGGTCATCGCCAACGACGACACGCTGCAGCCCGACGTGTTCGGCCTCGTCGAGGCGGCGGCAATCCTCGCAGGCGACGGCTTCAAGGTTCTGCCCTACACGACCGAGGATCTGTCGGTTGCCGAGCGGCTTCTTAGCGCGGGCTGCGAGGTGCTGATGCCGTGGGGCGCGCCGATCGGCTCGGGCCGCGGGCTCGCCAACCCCTACGCGCTGCGCTCGTTGCGCGCCTATTTTCCCAAAGTGCCGCTCATCATCGACGCCGGCATAGGTGCCCCTTCGCATGCGGCGGCGGCGATGGAGATGGGCTACGACGCGATCCTGCTCAATACGGCGGTTGCCAAATCGGGCGATCCCGTGCGCATGGCTGCCGCGTTCGCCAAGGCCGTCGAGGCGGGCCGCGCCGCCTACGAGGCGGGCCTGATGGGAATGCGCGACATGGCGGAGCCCTCGACGCCCGTCGCCGGCACGCCCTTCTTTGATCTCGGGCCCACGCCCGACAAGGGATTCGATGAGTGAGGTGAGCGCTCGCGGACCCGACGTCTTCTATCCGATCGTACCCGATGCCGGTTGGCTGGAGCGCCTCGTGCCGCTCGGGGTGCGCACCGTCCAGCTGCGGGTGAAGGACGCAAGTGAGGACGCGGTCGGCCGGCAGATCGCGGCAAGCCTCGCCGTCGCCCGCCAGTTTCACTGCCAGCTCATCGTCAACGACTATTGGCGCGCGGCGATAAAAGCGGGTGCCGACTACGTGCATCTCGGCCAGGAGGATCTGGCGGCGGCCGACGTCGGCGCCATCAAGTCCGCGGGTCTTCGCCTGGGGATTTCCACGCACAGCGAGGAGGAGCTCGAGACGGCGCTGGCGGCCGGCCCCGACTACGTCGCGCTCGGGCCGATCTATGCAACCAAGCTCAAAGCCATGGCGTGGGCGCCACAGGGACTTGAGCGTATCGGGCGATGGAAAGCGCGGATCGGCGCACTTCCGCTCGTCGCAATTGGCGGTATCACGCCCGGACGTGCGCCCGCCGCGATCGCCGCAGGTGCTCAGTCGGTGGCGGTGATCACCGATTTTATGACAGCTCCCGATCCCGAGCATCGCATTTGTGCATGGCTCGATTGGGCGGCCGCGGTGCGCGCGCCCGCCGCCGCGTCGGGCGAAATCGATCGCGAAGTGAAAAAATGGTGACATTGCCGCTGCGTCCGAGCTTGCGCTCACGGCGCGCCTAGCTTCAAATGCGACGAAATAATTTTGTTCGAGACCGTCTCGGTTCTCGCCGGGCCGCAACACGAGCGGGCGCATGGCCTTTCAATTCAAGCTTTCTGAGCCTTTCGAGGAAGGCTGCAAACGGATTGCGCGCGAGCAAATCGAGCGCGCGCAGTGCCAGCTGAAGGCGCCGAGCGATCCCGTTCTCGCCGTGCACGAGACGCGCAAGGCGCTCAAACGCTTGCGCGCGCTCCTGCGCCTCATCCGGCCGGCGCTGGGCGACGCCGCCTTTCACGAGGAGAATTCCCAGCTGCGCGATATCGCCGGCTCGTTGTCGAGCGCACGCGATCGCCACGTGCTGCTGGAAACGGTGACCAAGCTCGAGGCGGCCTCCAGCGTCGCGCGCGAGGGTCTCGGGCAAGTGCTGCGCGAGGTGCTCACCGCGACGAACGGCGAGCAGAGCCCCACCGTCGAAGTCACCGCGATGAAGAAGGCACAAGGGCGCCTCGCCGAGGCCAAGAAGCGGTTGGGCAAGCTGCAGCTCGCAGGAAAAGGCTTCGACATCGTTGGGCCGGGGCTCGAGGCGAGCTACCGCAAGACGCGCCGCGCGTTGCACGCGGCCTACGTCGAGTGCAGCGATGAATCCTTTCATGAGTGGCGCAAAGGAACGCAGCAGCACTGGCGGCACATGATGCTGCTGTCGCGCGCCTGGCCCGAAGACCTCGCCGCGCGCGTCAGCGAGGCGCGCAGGCTTTCGCAGCTGCTGGGCGATGACCACGATCTCGTGCTGCTCGTCGCCTTTGTGCAGTCGGATGCAGGAGCGCGGATCGGGCCAGCGCGTGCTGTAACGCTCGAGAAGCTCGTGCGCCAGCGCCAGACGGAGCTGCGGACGCTCGCCCATCCTGCCGGTTTGCGCCTTTTTGCCGAAGGGGCCCGCGCCCTGCAGCGCAGGATGGCGGCTTACTGGGATGCGGCCGTCGCCCTGAAGGAGCACGAGCCCGACGCGGACAAGCCGGCGGCGCCTGCTTCGGCGAGCCGGCAGCCAGGCCGGCGCCGGCGTCCACCCGCCGCCGCTCGTGCGTAGGCGTTGCATCATCGCCCGGGCGTCGCATATTGGCTAAGGTGCCCCCGCACACAGCCCAACTCCGAGGAGCAGCGTGAACGAAATCAAGACGAGCGCACGGCTCGAGCCCGCCCGCGCGGCATGGCCCGGCGGCCATCCCGACGTGCGGCACGGGCGCATCGGCGTCCTGCTTTTGAATCTCGGCACTCCGGATGCGACCGATTACTGGTCGATGCGCCGCTACCTCAAGGAGTTTCTCTCCGACAGGCGCGTCATCGAGGTGCCGCGCTGGAAGTGGTGGCCGATCCTCAACCTCATCATCCTCACCGTGCGCCCGGGCCGCAAAGGCAAGGACTACGCCACGATCTGGAACAATGAGCGCAACGAGGGCCCGCTCAAGACGATCACGCGCGCCCAAGCCGAAAAGCTGCAGGAAGCGCTGGGCATGAACGAGCGCATCGTGGTCGACTGGGCGATGCGCTATGCCAATCCGACGACCGACAGCCGTATCCGCGCGCTGCAGGATCAAGGCTGTGATCGCCTGCTTCTGGTTCCGCTCTACCCGCAATATGCGGCAGCGACATCCGCGACGGCGTGCGATGAGGCCTTCCGCACGCTGATGACGCTGCGCTGGCAGCCGGCGGTGCGAGTTGCGCCGAGCTACCACGACGATCCCGCCTACATCGACGCGCTCGCCGCCTCCATGCGCCGTCATCTCGCCGCGCTCGATTTCGAGCCGGAGAAGATCATGGCGACCTTCCACGGCATGCCGCAGGCGTATTTGGAGGCGGGCGATCCCTACCACTGCCAGTGCCAGAAGACCTCGCGCCTACTGCGCGCGGCGCTCGGCTGGCCCGCCGACAGGTGGCTCACGACCTTCCAGTCGCGGTTCGGGACCGATCCGTGGCTGCAGCCCTACACCGACGAGACCGTCAAACGGCTGGCGGCCGAGGGCGTCAAGAGCCTTGCTCTGGTGGCACCCGGCTTCTCGGCCGATTGCCTCGAGACGCTCGAGGAGCTCGACAAGGAGAACCGGCATTATTTCGAGGAGAACGGGGGCGAGCAGTTCGCCTATCTGCCGGCCCTCAACGACAGCCCTGAGGGCATGCGCGCCATCGAGGCCGTGGTGCGGCGCGAGCTCGCCGGTTGGCTGTGAGCAGAATTGCGTCCCGCGCTGTTCCATAAGTTACTGCTTTTAAAGAAATTTTTTACCATATGTTTGCACCCCGCAGCTAAGGTTGGCCTGCGGCTTTCCTCTGTCTCAAAGGTCTCCCCATGGGAACTGACTCGCTCAATCCGTTTACGGGCGGCTTTGAAATCTTCGGCGTCCTTCTCATTCTGCTGGCGATCGCCGCGCTGTGGTCGACGGTGAAGGTCGTGCCGCAGGGCAAGAATTACACGGTTGAGAATTTCGGCCGCTATACGCGCACGCTGACGCCGGGACTGCACATCCTCATTCCCGTGATGGAGCGTGTGGGCACGCGCATGAACATGAAGGAGCAGGTGCTCGACATTCCGAGCCAGGACGTCATCACCCGCGACAACGCCATGGTGCGGGTCAACGGCGTGACGTTCTTCCAGGTTCTGAACGCGGCGCGCGCCGCCTACGAGGTCGACCAGCTTGAGCCTTCGATCGTCAACCTGACGATGACCAACGTCCGCACCGTCATGGGCTCCATGGACCTCGACGAGCTGTTGTCGAACCGCGACCAGATCAACGCGCGGCTTTTGCACGTGCTGGATCAGGCGACGGAAGCCTGGGGCATCAAGGTCACCCGCATCGAGATCAAGGACATCGATCCCCCGCGCGACCTCGTCGACAGCATGGCGCGGCAGATGAAGGCCGAGCGCGAGAAGCGGGCGCAGATCCTCGAATCGGAAGGCCTGCGCCAGGCCGCGATCCTGCGCGCCGAGGGCGAGAAGCAGGCCGTCGTGCTGGAAGCCGAGGGCCGGCGCGAAGCAGCCTTCAAGGACGCCGAGGCGCGCGAGCGCTCGGCTGCCGCCGAGGCCAAGGCGACGCAGCTCGTTTCCGACGCCATCTCGGCCGGCAACGTGCAGGCGATCAACTACTTCGTCGCCAACAACTACATCAAAGCGCTGGAGTCGCTGGCCAAGGCGCCGAACCAGAAGGTCATCATGATGCCGCTCGAGGCCTCCGCCGTGATCGGCTCGATCGCCGGGCTTGCGCAGATCACGGGCGAAGCGTTCGGGGCGGCGGGCCGGGGCCGGCTTCGGGCGGCGCGCGGACCAAGGGGCAGCGTGCCGCAATCTTAAGGAGCTGAGGCTTGGGAGCTGCGGTTTTGCTAAGCTGGGCGATCATCGGGTGGGAGGACTGAAGCGATGGGGCTGAGCGAATTCTTCTGGAGCCTCGGGCCCTGGAACTGGTTCATCGTCGGGGTTGGGCTGTTCGTGCTCGAGACGATCGTTCCCGGCGTGCATTTCATCTGGTTCGGGCTCGCCGCCGTCATCGTCGGCATATTGGGCCTCATCGTTGACGTTTCCTGGGAGTGGCAGTTGATCGCCTTCGCCATAATCTCCTGCATTACCGTGTTTTTCGTTCGCCGCTACGCAGGTCCGGACGTGTCGGGCAGCGATGAACCCGATCTCAACCTGCGTGCGGTTCAATACGTCGGCCGGGTCGTGACGGTCGAGGAGCCCATCGCCGGCGGACGCGGCAAGGTTCGCGTCGGCGACACGGTCTGGGCGGCGCAGGGCACCGACGCTCCGAAAGGCGCGCACGTGAAGATAACGGGAACGCGAGGCACCGTGCTGGTGGTTGACAATGCCGTCACCTGAGCAAGACAACCGGCCGAGCGCCTTCGTTTGGCTCACCGCCCTGGCGGGGATGCTGCTGCCCGTCATCGGCGTGCTGACAGCGCTCATCGGCGTCTTCGAGGGCGCGCGCGGCGAGGTGCGGGGCTGGTATTGGGTCGCCACCGGCGTCACGCTCATCCTCGCCGACATGCTCATCGACCTGATCTGGGCGAAGCCCGCCATATCGACAAGCGACGAGCCCGATCTCAATCGCCGGGGCGCCGAGCTCATCGGTGAGCTCGTCACCGTGGTCGATCCGATCGACGATGGCGGCCGCGGCGCGGTGCGCGCCGCCGACACGGTCTGGGCGGCCGAGGGCGCGCAAGCCGCGGCCGGAACGCGCGTCAAAGTCGCGGGCGTCAAGGGAACGGTGCTCGTCGTCGAATTGCCCTAGACGATGCCGGCGCGCAAGAGATCGTGCACGTGCACGATGCCGATCGGCTTGCCCTTCTCGACGACGAACAGCGCCGTGATGCGCGAGGCGTTGATCATCTCGAGCGCGGCCGAGGCAAGCATCTTGGTGGTAGCGGTCTTGGGCCGCGGCGTCATGATGTCGGCGGTGCGTGCGCGCACCAGATCCGCGCCCATGTGACGGCGCAAGTCGCCGTCGGTCAAAATCCCGATGAGCTTGCCCTTGGCATCGACGATGCCGAGGCAGCCGAAGCTCTTCTGCGTCATCGTAAGGAGCGCGTCGCTCATGGGATCGCAGTCGCGCGCGAGCGGCAGCCGGTCGCCCTTGTGCATCACGTCGGACACGTATTTCAGGCTGGCGCCGAGCGATCCGCCGGGGTGGAAGGCCTTGAACTCGTGCGCGGTGAAACCCTTGGCTTCCAGAAGCGCGATGGCAAGACAGTCGCCGAGCACGAGCTGCATGGTCGTCGAAGTGGTCGGCGCGAGGCCGTGCGGGCAGGCTTCCTTGATACGCGGCAGCTCCAGCAGGATGTCGGCCTGCTGCCCGAGTGCTGAGTCCCCGCGCGAGGTAACGGCGATGAGCGGCACCGAATGGCGGCGCGAATAGGTGATGAGAGGCTTGAGCTCGACCGTTTCACCCGACCACGATAGCGCCAGCAGCACGTCGTCGGGGGTGATCATGCCGAGATCGCCGTGCGAGGCCTCGGTCGGGTGCACGAAAAACGCCGGCCTGCCGGTCGAGGCGAATGTCGCCGCGATCTTCAGTCCGACGTGGCCGCTCTTGCCGATCCCGGTGACGATGACGCGTCCGCGCGCGGCCCGCAAAAGCCGCAACGCGGCCCCGAACGGTCGGCCCATGGGCCCCGCCAGCGCCGCGCGCAACTGGGAGAGCCCCTCGTATTCGAGGTCCAGCGTGCGCAAGGCCGAAGCGACGGGCAAACGGCTTACCCGCCTGCCGCCTTCGATGCTCTTGAATTTCCGCAAGGGCCCGCCGGCCGTCGTCATTGGCTCGAATCCCCCGACGCCTTGTGCGACGCGTTAAGTGTTAAAAGTTTCTTACAATTTCCGCGCCCTGTCCAGCAGCGCCGGCGCCAGCTGAGCCCAAGCCCCCCAAGCTAAACAGACCGTTAACCGTCGTTCCTTAGTGTTTAGCCAACACGTACGGGCGTTCGCGTGACGGTATCTCATGGGAGCGCTTGGTGGCTAGGCGGCGGCGAATTGTCTGCTTTCTGTCGGCTTTTGCGGCCGCGGCAGCTGTTCTGCTCGCGTTCGAGCCGCTGCCCGTCGCCGCGCAGATCCTCGATCCTCAGAGGGCGCAGCCCTCTGCCACGCGCCGTCCGCAGGCACGCCCCGCCACGCTTCCCGGCGCCGCCGAGGGCGCCCTTTCTCCGCTCGAGCGCGAGGAAGAAAACGCCTTCTCCGACGGCAAGTGGGGTGCCGACGTTCGCGTCTCCCCCGCTCCGGCTGCGGCCCCGGCCGAAGAGGCACTCGGGGAATGGGAAACGCAGACGGAGGACATCGTCGGACCGGCGGACGTGCTGGGCGCCGAGCAGGCGCGCCGTCAACGCGTGCAGGCCGCGCAGGACGGCGATGTCGTATCCGTCTCCGAGCCGCTGCCCACCCCCGACGGCGTCATCGACGTGGGCGAGCCTTACGCGCTCGCCGATGAGGAGGACCCGACGCTCGCCAACCTGCGCTCGCCCGCCGACATCGAGGCGTTCGCCGGCGCCGACGCCGGCTTCGACCCGCTGCTGCTCGAGGCGGTGGAGACCAATCCCGTGTTCAGCAACGAGGTGCGGCTGTTCGAGCCCGAACCGTTTGCGCCGCTCGGCACCAGGATCGGCAGCTTCATCCTCTTCGCCGCGCTCGAGGCCGACGGCGACTACAACTCCAACATCTTTGCTTCGCCCGAGGCGCTGGGCGACACCGCGCTCGAGGTGAGGCCATCCGTCCGCCTCGCCTCCAACTGGGCCACGCACGCCTTGGAGCTGCGCGCGAGCGGCGACCTGAGCTATCACGATAAATATTCCACGGAAGACGATCGCGCCTATCTGGTCGAGGCGCTGGGCCGGCTCGACATCACGCGCCGCACCGACCTGCAGGGCAACATCGCGCACGAGGAGGCGCAGGAGAGCCGCTCCGCGATCAACGCGAGCTCGGCCGGCACACGCCCCGACATCGTCGTCAATCGGGGCCGCGCCGCGTTCAATCACCGGTTCAATCGTCTGTCGATGCAGGCGCGGGGCGCCATCGTCGACACGCGCTATGGCAACGACGTCCTCGACGGCGTGGTGCAGAGCAATTCCGACCGCAACTACACGCTCTACGAAGAGGCATTGCGCCCGAAATGGGAGTTCACTCCCACCTTCCTTCTCTTCGCCGACGTGTCCGTCAATCAGCGCGAATACGCCATTCCGGCCTACACGGACGGGATCATCCGCACCTCGACCGGCGAGCGCTATCGGCTCGGCGTGTCCTTCGGCAACTTCGGGGAATTCCTGCGCGGCGACATTAGTCTCGGTTATGGCCGCCAGGCGCCCGAAAGCCCGCAGCTGCAGGTGATCGACGGATTGCTCATCGACGCCAATCTCACCTGGCGCATGACGCCGCTCACGACCTTGCTGCTGACGGCGACGACGGACGTAGCGGAAACGACGACGGTCGGCTCCGGCGGCGTGCTCGAGCGCAACTATGGGGCGGAGGTTCGCCACAGCTTCTCGACACGCCTCGTCGGCAGCGCCGGCGTCGGCTACTTCACGCGCGATTTCGTGGGCGGCGATCTCAACGAGAACCAGTTCACGGCGGCGACGGGGCTCGAATACTTCCTCAGCCGCTACGCCGTCCTGTTCGGGCGCTACCAGCACACGGCGTTCGATACCACCTCGTTCGACGGCAACTACACAGTCGAGGAGGTTCAGCTCGGCGTGCGCCTGCGCAATTAGCGCCCGCGCCGGCTAGACGAGGCCGTCAGACGAGCTTGGCGATCTCCGCTTTCAGCGCCGGTCCGAGGTCCTTGCGCTCGAGCGCATAGGCGACGTTCGCCAATAGGAACCCGAGCTTGCTGCCACAGTCGTAGATCTTCCCGTCGAAGCGATCGGCATAAAACGGGAGCCCGCTCTTCAGCATCGCCAGCATGGAATCGGTGAGCTGGATCTCGCCGCCGGCGCCGCGCTCCTGGCGGGCGAGCAGCCCGAAGATCTCCGGCTGCAGGATATAGCGGCCCGTGATGTGGAGATTGGAGGGGGCGGTTCCGGGCTTGGGCTTTTCGACCATGCTGGTGATGGGCGACACCTTCGCCTTGGGTTCCTCGACGCCGACGATGCCGTAGAGGTGCGTCTGATCCTTCGGAACCGGCGCGACCGCGATATGGCTGCCGCCGAGCTCGTTGTAGGCCTCGATCATCTCCTTGAGGCACGGGCGGCTGCCATGATGCAGCATGTCGGGCAGCAGCAGCGCAAACGGCTCATCGCCTACGATGTCGCGCGCGCACCAGACCGCATGACCGAGGCCAAGCGGCGCCTGCTGGCGCGTGAAGCTCGCGGTTCCGGCCTCCGGCAGGATGGCTGCGAGTGCGTCGAGCTCTTCCGTCTTGCCACGCTCGGCGAGCGCCAGCTCCAGCTCCGGCTGCCTGTCGAAATGCGCTTCGATCGCCTCCTTGTTGCGCCCCGTCACGAAGACGAAGTGCTCGATCCCGGCCGCGCGAGCCTCGTCCACGACGTGCTGGATGACCGGCCTGTCGACGACCGTGAGCATCTCCTTGGGCACCGCCTTGGTTGCGGGGAGGAAGCGCGTGCCGAGCCCTGCGACGGGAAATACGGCCTTGCGGATGCGCTTCGAGGGTGCGGGCATTACGGGAACTCCGGAGCTGGGGGCGGGATTAACGAGGTTCTAGCCGTACGGAAGGAAATCTGGTGTGAATCTTGAGGGAGACCGGGAAAGGGTGTGAATCTGAAAGGGTTCGGGGTGCACATGGCATGCGTTTCAGTCCATGGTTAATTGGTCCAGTGGTAGTGTGGCGCAGCTCGACTGCGCGACGATCGGGAAGGCAGAGTAGGCGATGACAGTTCTCGTCACCGGCGGAGCCGGATACATCGGAAGCCATATGGTGCTCGAGCTTCTCGATTCCGGGGAAAGCGTCATTGTTCTCGACAATCTCTCGACAGGATTCCGCTGGGCCGTGCCGGCGAATGCGACGCTCGTCGTCGGCGACGTGGGGGATCAGGAACTCGTCCGCTCAATCGTGCGCAAGCACGGCGTGGAGTCGATCGTGCATTTCGCCGGCTCGATCGTGGTGCCGGAGTTGGTCGCCGATCCGCTCGGCTACTACCACAACAATACCGTCAAGTCCCGCTCCCTGATGGAAGTCGCGGTCGAGATGGGGATCAAGCGCTTCATCTTCTCCTCGACGGCAGCCGTCTACGGCAGCCCCAAGGAGAACCCCGTACGCGAGGACGCTGAGCTGCGGCCCATGTCGCCCTACGGCTCATCCAAGCTGATGACCGAGACCATGCTCGCCGATACCGCGCGCGCCCATGATTTCCACTATGTGGCGCTGCGCTACTTCAACGTGGCGGGTGCCGATCCCAAGGAACGCTCCGGTCAGTCGACGCCCAACGCGACGCACCTCATCAAGGTCGCGTGCGAGACCGCACTCGGCAAGCGCCCGTACATGGAGGTGTTCGGCACCGATTATGACACGCCCGACGGCACCTGCATTCGCGACTACATCCAGGTCACAGATCTCGTGCGCGCGCACATGATGGCGCTGAGGTACCTGCGCGATGGCGGGGAGTCGGCTGTGTTCAACTGCGGATATTCGAAAGGCTTCTCGGTGCTGCAGGTGATCGACGCCGTGAAGCGGGCCTCCGGCGCCGACTTCGAGGTGCGCCTCTCGCCCCGCCGGCCCGGCGATCCGGCAGCGATCGTCGCCGCGTCCGACAAAATCCGCGTGGGGCTCGGCTGGCGCCCCGCCTACGACAATCTCGACACCATTGCCAAGCAGGCGCTCGATTGGGAAGCGCACCTCGCGCGCTATAAGCACGCGAGCTAGCCGCGCGCCGGCCCCGGGCCGCAAAATCGCCCGGAAGAGCGGCGAGGTAGGGCTCTGCGCAATATTTGATTTTCAAGGGAGAGGCGCATTGCCTTCTGGGCGGACAAAACAGGCGGGCGGCCTGGGCGCGCGCTTTGCCGCCGCCGCCGTGATCGCGATGGCCGTCGTCGCGGCCGGCAACGGCGCGGCATTTGGCGCGGATGCGTTCCGGGCCTGGCTCGACGGGTTGTGGCCGGAGGCGCAAGCGCTGGGCGTCTCGCGCGCGACCTTCGATACGGCGTTCGCCAAGCTCACCCCCGATCTGTCGCTCCCCGATCTGATCGTCGCCGGGCGCAAGCGCGACGACAGCGCCGGGCAGGCCGAGTTCACCAAATCGGCGATGGAGTACCTCAACCCCAAGTATCTGGCGAACCTCGCCGTGCAGGGGCGCAGTTTCCTGAAGCAGAACGAGCGCGCGCTCGACCGCATCGAGAAGGCCACGGGGGTCGACCGCTACATTGTCGTCGCGATCTGGGGGCGCGAGACCGCCTACGGCACCTATAAGCTGCCGCACGACGCGATCCGCGTGCTGGCGACGCAGGCCTATACCGGCCGGCGCAAGGACCAGTTCCGCACCGAGCTGCTCTACGCGTTGAAGATGCTGCAGGACGGCGTGCCGCGCGCCAAGATGCGCGCATCCTGGGCCGGCGCCATCGGGCTCACGCAATTCCTGCCCTCGGAGTACTACAAGCACGCCGACGACGGCGACGGGGACGGCAAGGTCGACCTCTTCGATTCCGTGCCCGACGCGCTCGCTTCCGCTGCGCGCCAGCTCGCCAACAAGGGCTGGATACGCGGCCTGCGCTGGGGCTATGAGGCGCGCCTGCCCGAGCACGGCGACTGCTCGCTTGAGGGCCCGCCTGGCGCCCGCTCGGTCAGCGATTGGGTGAAGCTCGGGTTCGAGCGCGCCGGTCCGCAGCGGTTCCGTGCTGATGAGCTCGCGCAAGGGGCCTACCTGATGATGCCGTCGGGCGCCTACGGACCGGCGTTCCTCGCGACGGAAAATTTCCAGGTGATCCGCCGCTACAACACGTCCGATCTCTATGCGCTGTTCGTCGGCAACCTCGCCGACAGGATCGCCGGCGGCGGCGACTTCCATACGCCCTCGGCGCGCATCGCCCAGCCGCGCACCTCCCAGGTCAAGGAGATCCAGGAGCGTCTCATCAAACTCGGCTACGGGCTCGAGAAGGTCGACGGCAAGATCGGCTCCAACACGCGCCGTCAGGTCGGCACCTACCAGAAGAAGTACGGCCTCAAAATCGACTGCTGGCCGACGGATGCCGTCTTGTCACATTTGCGCGCGACAGCCTCTGCTGGCACGAGCGCGCAATAAACTCCTAGAAAATGCAATCGGCCGTGATATTCCCTCCGCCCAATTGAACATGGGCCGCCGCTCGCATGCATTGTGAGCTGCCGCTCGACGCCGTGATGGGAGGCAGGATCAATGAGCCGCTGGGTCGAGGAGACGTTTCATCCGCACTGGCGCGTGCGCCTCGAGGCCGACGAGGTGTTGCATGAAGTCAAGACGGAGCACCAGCATCTCGTCATCTTCAAGAACGCGACGTGGGGCACGGTGCTGATGCTCGACGGCGTCTGCCAGCTCACGACGTCGGATGAGTTCATCTACCACGAGATGATGGCGCACGTGCCGCTGATGGCGCTCGACAAGCCCAAGCGCGTTCTCGTCGTCGGAGGCGGCGACGGCGGCGTTCTGCGCGAGGTCCTGAAGCATGGCAGCGTCGAGAAGGCGATGCTGTGCGAGATCGACCGCGCGGTTATCGATACTGCGCTCAAATACTACCCCGAGATTCCCGGCGCGACCTTCGATGACGAGCGCACCGTCGTGGTCATCGCCGACGGGCGCAAGTTCGTCGCCGAGACGGACGAGCGCTTCGACGCCATAATCGTCGAATTCCTCCGAGCCGATCGGGCCCTCCGCCGTCCTGCACACGCGCGCTTTCTTCGCCGACTGCAAGCGCGCCCTGAAGGAGGGCGGCATCCTCATCACCCAGAACGGCCTGCCGTTCCTGTTTCCCGATCACCTCGCCGAGACGACGCGCGCCTTCGCCTCGCTGTTTGATTGCGTCGCGCCCTACCTGTGCACGCAGCCCTGCTATTTCGGCGGCCCCTTCGCGCTCAATTGGGCGAGCGACGAGGACGATCATCTCGAGATCGCCGAAAAGAAGCTCGCCAAACGCCAGCAGAAGCGCGGCATCGAGACCCGCTACTGGACGCCCGCCGTGCACAATGCTGCGTTCGCGCTGCCGGGCTACGCGCAGGCCGTGGCCGACAAGGCGATCGCCGAGGCGCGCACCGAGAGCAAGACGCGCCGCGCCAAGGCCAAATCCGCCAACTAAGAGCGCCGGGTCGCTGTGGGGAAGCGCTCTCAGCCGGCGAGATGCGTGCCGAGCAGCCGATCGTAGACTTGAAGCGTTTGCCGCTTCATGACGTCGAGCGAGAAGGCGCCCAGCACGTGCGTACGCGCGCGCCGGCCCATCGCGGTCCGCTCGGCAGGATCGAGCGCCAAGGCGTCCGCGATGGCATCGGCGAGGCGAAGGGGGTCCGACGGCGGCACCAGCCAGCCCGTCGCCGCGTCGGGAGCGACGCGCGGCGCGGAGAGCACGGTTTCGGGTGGGGCGCCCAGCTCGGTTGCGATGACCGGCGTGCCCATGGCTTGGGCTTCCGCGGCGGTACGGCCGAAGGCCTCCGGTCCCGTCGAGGCGACGACGGCGAGGTGCGCGGCAAAAAAGGCCGCCGCCATGTCGTCGACGTGGCCGACGAGGCGGAAGCTCGCCTCGAGCCCCGCTGCGCTAATCGCATTCACGAGGGATGCCTCGTAGGCGTCCCGCCCTTGCGCGTCTCCGGCAAGGACGAAGACGACGCCGTCAATCCGGCCGCGATCCCGCAACAGCCGCGCGGCCTCGATGAGCACGGTCTGCCCCTTCCACGGGCTGAGGCGGCCCGCGAGCAGCACGATGCGCGCATCGTCGCCGATCCGCCACTGATCGCGGAGCGCGGCGACACGCTCTGGCGCGATGCCTGCGGGATCGAACACGCTGCCGTCGATGCCGCGGTAGATCACGTGGATGCGCGCAGGCGGCGTGTCGTAGCGCGTGCGGATGAGCCCGGCGGTGTAGCGCGAGTTGGCGATCACCACATCGCCGCGCGCCATGACGCTGTTGTAGAGCCGCTTCAGTGCGGACTTCTCGGTGTAGGCGCCGTGATAGGTGGTGACGAACGGCAGCCCCGTTTGCCGCGCGGCGAGGAACGCGCTCCAGGCGGGTGCGCGGCTGCGGGCATGGACGAGGTCGACGGAGCAGCGCCGAATGATGTTGGCGATGCGATGGGCGTTCCAGGCGAGCCGCGCGGGGTTTTTGGTCGCGGCGGGAAAGAACTGCAGCTCCGCGCCCGTGTCGCGCAGCCGCTGCACCAGGCGCCCGCCCTCGCTCAGCACGATCGCCCGGCCCCCCGCCTGCTCGATCGCGCCGGCAATCTCAATCGTGGACAGCTCCGCGCCTCCGGTATCGAGCTCTGGGATGATCTGCAGTATGGTCGGGCGCTTTTCGGCCACGAGGCTCTCTCCGGCAGGCGAATGGGATCTTTAGTGTGAGCGACGGCGAACCGCAATTCCTTGACATCGGCGCATCGAACGGTGCAGCGCCGCGGCGCATCGCCTATATCGCCGAGCCGGCCGGCGCGGCAGGCGGCGGCGTGGGACTGTTCTGGCTGCCCGGCTACAAGTCCGACATGGCGAGCACCAAGGCGAGCGAGCTTGCCGCGTTTGCGCGCGCGAAGGGCTACGGCTGCACGCGCTTTGACTACTCGGGGCACGGACTTTCGAGCGGAAAATTCGAGGACGGCACTATCGGCGCTTGGCTGGAGGAAGCCGAGGCGGTGTTTCGCCGCGTCGCGACGGGCCGCCAGATCGTGATCGGATCGAGCATGGGCGGGCACATCGCGCTGCTGCTGGTGCGCCGGTTGCTGCAGGCGGCACCTGCAGATGCCGCACGCATCGCGAGCGTGGTGCTGATCGCGCCCGCGTGGGACATGACCGAAGAATTGATGTGGAAGAAGTTTGGCGCCTCGGCCCGGCGTGAGCTTGTGGAAACGGGCGTCTATCTGCAGCCGTCCGAATACGGCGAGCCGTACGCGATCACGCGCGCGCTGATCGAGGAGGGGCGCAATCACCTTTTCGCCCGCAAGCCGTTCGATCCCGGCCGTCCCGTCGTGATTTTGCAGGGCGGGCGCGACGAGGCGGTGCCGATCGCGCACGCGCGCGAGCTCCTAAGCTTTCTGCAAGGCGGCCCGGTCAAATTTATCGAAATCCCGGACGGCGAGCACCGCTTGTCGCGACCCCAGGACCTCGCGCTCCTTTTCGCGACACTCGTGGAGCTTGCGGAAAGCACGCTTCCCTGATCGCGTCGACAGTGCCCCGCACCCCTGACAAAACCCTAGTGGTGTAGTTGGTCAGGCGGGTGGTCCCATGCAGAAGCTCGGAGTTTTTCTGGCGGTCATGACGATCGTGGCCACGGCACATGCGCTGCCCGCGGCGGCGGAGCGCGAGCATGAGCTGCGGGCGGAGTCCCGGGCGCAGTCCCTCGACGACCCCAACTCGCTTGCTTCTCCCAACTACCGGGGCTATCGGCCAGCGTGGGCGAACCCCTATGCCGAGCCGGACGAATTGGGCGTCAACGATGATCCGACGCCGTTCGATCCCGCCGACGTCGACAGCGGCCCCTCCCCGCTCGAACCTGACGCATTCTGACGCGGCCTCGCTCACGTCCGGCCGAGGCTGCGGCGCACGAAATCCTGCACGTCTGCAAGCGCGCTGAGCACCGGCACCGTGTCGGGCAGGTCGGGGATGTCGGAGCGAGCGTCCACGAACGCAACGACGGGGCGGCGATAGCGCACGGCGAGCGCGACCTCGCTCGAGGTGCCATATCCGCCCGGGAGCGCGATCAGCACGTTGGAGCTCAGCACGTTGATGTGGTTGCGCGACAAGGGCTCGGTTCCCGATGCCCCGCTCAAGGGCAGATGCGTCAGAATGGCAAGCTCGACGAACGGGTTGGGATATCCGGGCAGCGGCACGGCCGGATCGTCGCCGCAGGGTGCGATGCCGACCACCAGCCCGGCGCGGTCAGGGACGCTCGCGAACGCGCGGCTGACGGCCTCCATGACGCCCCGGCCGGCGCCCGTCAGCAGGTGCACCCGCTCTGTCGCGAGCCAACGGCCGATAGTTTCGGCCCTGGCGGCATGCTCCTCGTCGCCTGATCCTAGAACTCCCACCACGGGTAGGCGTAGTGTCATATCCGGGCCTCGTTGCCTTAGCCTGCCGCCCATTCGGGGCAACCATGCATGTTTGCGGGTTCAGCAATACGCTCTAGAAATTGGATTGACGCCACCCTTGGGCGTGGCCACAGGAACACCACAGGCCTCGGTTTGAGTTGGCGCTTGAGTTGGGCCAGCCCGGCGCCGAGGCTCCACTGACGACGCAAACGGAGAGCACGATGGAACGCCCCCTGCAGATCGCCTTCAAGAACATTTCGAGCTCGGAGTTCATGGAATCGCTCATTCGCGACCGGGTGGAGCGGCTGCAGCGCTTTCATCCCAACATCACCGGCGCCCGCGTCGTCGTCGAGGTGCCGCACCGCAGTGCGGAGGGCGCCAAGACGCCGATCGGGATCGCGGTCGAGATCGATGCGCCCGGTCATAAACCGATCGTCGCCAAGGGCGAGCAGGACCGGCGCGAGATGAAGGGCGATCAGTCGGCCATTATCAACCGCGTGTTCGAGGCCGTCGAACGGCAGCTCGAGCAGATTTCCGCCATCCGCAACGGCGAGGTGAAGCAGCACGGCTCGGCGGGCGATACCGGCATCGTCGTGCGAATCTTTCCCGATCAGAACTACGGCTTCGTCGAGGTGAAGGATTCAGCCGACCTTTATTTCTCGCGCGACGTCGTGGCGTCGGGCGCGTTTGACGAGATCAAGGTAGGCACCGTCGTGCACATCACGCGCGCGGCGAGCGAGGGGCCGATGGGGCCGCAGGCGAGCTCGGTCAAGTTGCTGGGCGCGCGGCGCAGTCCCGCCTGAGGGACGCGCGCTTAACGCGCAGACACAGGCCGCAGTCAGAGCGAAGCAGGGCGGAGACGAGAGGGGGAGGAACTGATGTTGCGTACCACGCCCCGCGCGAGGTTCGAAGACGACCTTGCCGCGATCGAGGCTCTGGCCACCCGGCCGGCAGCAAGCGCCAAGGAGCTCGCGGCCAACCTCGCCGAGGTCTACGAGGCGGCGTTCAACGTCAGCTTCGATCGCTATGACGTCACCGCACTGGCGAAATCGGCGCCCAAGCTGCTGCGATCGATCTTCGCCTTGCGCGTGCGTCTGCGCGATCAGGCGGCCGAATGGCACCAACGCGGGTTCATGTCGTTGCAAGCACAGCTTGCGCTCCGCAACGCCTTGCGTCTTGCCCGTTATGCCACCGACATGCTGGGTGAGCTCAACATCCGCTATGCGCAGCTCGGGCCGGGCGAGCACACCTTGCGCGGGTTCCGCGGGACGAACTTCAATACGCTGGTCAATCCCGGCTTCGACCGCGGCAGGGACATGCACTTCCAGTCGGGCGATGTCCTGCTGATGCGCGGCATGCACCACAACAGTGCCGCGATCGCGCGCATCGGCGACGTGGACTCGCAATTCAGCCACTTGGCCATCATCCACACCGACGAAAACGGCAAGCAGTGGGTGGTCGAGAGCCTCATCGAGGAAGGGGCGATCATAAACTCGCTCGAGTCGACGCTCAGCCACGGGCTCGGGCGCGCCGTGGTGTTCCGCCACAGGGACCAGGACCTCGCCCGGCGCGCTGCGGCCCAGATCCACGACCTCGTGCGCCGCTCGCGCGAGCGCGGGGGCAAGCGCATCTGGTATGATTTCACCATGGAGCTCAAGGGCGAGACCGAGCTCTTCTGCTCCAAGCTCGTGCGCCTCGCCTTCGAGATTGCGAGCGACAATTCGGTCGTGCTGCCGACGTTCACGACCCGCTTCGACATGAAGAACCGCGATTTTGTCGACCGCATCGGCGTCACCGCGAAGGAGACGTTCGCCCCGGCCGACATCGAGCTCGAGCCCGACTTCGATCTGGTGGCCGAATGGCAGGACTATCGCGTCACCTCGCGATTGCGGCTGCAGGACCTGCTGATGGACAAGCTGTTCTGGTGGATGGACGAGTACGGCTACAAGTTCCGCGAGGATCTCCCCATCCGCCTGATCGGCGTGTTTGGCCGGCTGTCGGGGCGCCTCTCCGACCGCGCCAAGCAGCTCGTGGCCGAAGTCGTCCCCAAGGTGCCGCCCAACATGGAGCGCAAGACGATTTAGGCGGTCGCCATGCTGCACAAGACGGCCGAGCCGCTACTCGCCGACCTCATGACGCTGGAGCGGAGCCACGTCGAGCGCTACGGGCGCCCGCTACACGCGCGCGAGGTGTTTGAGCACCTGGAGAGCAAGCGCCAGGCCTCGAAGGGCCGCATCGGCTATCTCGTCGGCAAGGCGTAGACCTTAGCAGCCCAGGTTTCCCGGCCGGCGGAGCGCGCAAGCGGTAGTCCGTGCTGCAGCGCCGCCTCGAGCGCGCCGGCTCCGGCTTTCCTCGCAATGTTCTCCGGCACGATCCACGCCCGGTAGCGGTGGGCGACGACGGGTGCTGCGCAAAAGAGCTGCCCGTTGACGACCTCGCACGTGCGATCGGGCTGCACGGTGCGGATGTCGCGCCGGTCGTGGTGCCAGAAGCCCATATCTACCGGTTGGATCCACGTCGATGCCGAGGCGAGCGTGACGTTGCGGAACACGCAGACGAGGTGGTTGGTGCAGGGGCCTGCGCGCCGGCCGATCGAGTTGGCGGGCCCGAGCGCTTGCACGCGTCGCATGTAGTCGGCGGCATCATCGGGGCCGCCGCTCACGTAGCACCCCTCGCCCACGCACAGAACCGGGTTGCCCGTTTGGCGCGTGCTGCCGAATTTGCGCTGGCGGGGTTCCATGACGAGCAGCACCGTCACGCGCGCCGGCCACGAGGTATGCGCGGCCTCTGCCACGTCCTCGGAATTGTCGTCCCAGGGCGCGCGCTGGTCGGTCGCTGCCGGCGGCGGTCCGCCGAGGCTGCTGCGCGTCTCGCGCGCAAGCTCGCGCGCCTCGCGGGCAAGCCTGAACTTCTCGGCGATGCTGCGCGCCTGCTCCAGGCGCTGGGCCTCCAGGGCTTCGCGCGCAATTTCCGCCTGACGCGTTTCCTCGGCCTTGCGCGCCTCTGCAAGGCGCTCCTGCTCGGCTTCGCGGGCGAGGTGCGCAATTTCCGCCTGGCGTGCCTCCTCGGCCTTGCGCGCCTCTGCAACGCGCTTCTGTTCGGCTTCGCGGGCGAGGCGTGCGGCTTCGGCCTGGCGCGCTTCCTCGGCCTTGCGTACTTCTGCAACGCGCTTTTGCTCGGCTTCTTGAGCGATGCGCGCGACTTCGGCCTGGCGTGCCTCCTCGGCCTTGAGCTCATCGGCGAGACGCTGCTCCTCGACCTCGCGGGCAAGGCGCGCGGCCTCCGCTTGCCGCGCCTCCTCGGCGAGGCGGTCCTGCTGCTGCCGCTGCTCCTCGGCTTCACGGGTGACGCGCGCCCCATCGGCGCGCGCGGCTTCCTGCGCAGCCTCGATGCGGTCGCGCTCGGCGGCGGCGCGGCGATCCTGAGCGAGGCGGGCCTCGGCCTCGGCCCGGGCCCGCGCCAGCATGTCGGCTTCGTCGGAAGCACGTTGGCGTGCAGCCGCCGCGGCGGCGCGCTGGCGCAGCGCCTTGCGTTGGGCGGCCGCCGCGCGTTCGCGTTCGGCTTTGGCCTTCTTGGCGGCGTCGGCATCTTGCGCGGCGTCGGCCGCATGCGAGAACTTCTCCGCAAGCGCATGGGCGGCGCTGTCGGCGCTGTCTTGGGCGGCGGCCGGACCGGCGGCGCCCACCATGCAGCCGATTGCAATCATGCACCCCGCGGCGCGCCCAAGCCTCATCGCTGCAACTCGCATCCTGTCCTCACGTCAGTCGATTGATTTCTGCAGGCGCTCATGCCGAAGGTACGGCCGAAGAGCGCCCGGAATTGGGTCAATAAATCGAAGTCTGGTTGAACGGCGCCTGAACGACACCTTGATGACAGGGGCGCTTCTTTCAGCGCGACTGCGCGAGGATCGCGCGTAAGCCCTCGCGGTAACTCGGAAATTCGAGATCGATGCCGAGATCATGGCGCAGCCGCGAGTTACGCACACGTTTGCTCTCGGCATAAAAGCTCGCAGCCATCGGCGACAGTCGCGCGTCCGCCAACGCAACAGCAGGCGGCGGTGGGATGTGCAACAGCTCGGCGGCGAACGCGATGACGTCCTGCGGGGGCGCCGGCTCGTCGTCGGCGACATTGTAGACTTGGTGAGCGCCGCGCCCCTCGATTGACGCGCAAAGAGTTTGCGCGATGTCGGCGACGTGAATGCGGTTGAAGACCTGCCCGGGCTTGATGATGTTCTGCGCCGTGCCCTCGCGCAGGCGCTCGATCGCGCTGCGTCCCGGGCCCGTAGATGCCGGCGAGGCGGAAGATCTGCACCCGCGTCCGGCAGGCGTCTGGCACGCGCGCCGAACGCGAGCCACGCGTTTTCCGCCTCGACGCGGCGGCGGCTGCGCTCAGAGCTCGGATCGGGCGCGGTCGCCTCGTCGACCCAGCCGCCGTCGCGGTCGCCGTAGACGCCGATCGTCGACAGGTAGCCGATCCATGCCAGCGCCGACGCGCGCTCGAGGTCATGCGCGTGATGGCGCAGCACCGGGTCGCCGTCGGCGTCGGGCGGGGCGGAGACGAGGACGTGCGTCGCCTGCGCGACAGCTTGGCCGACGCCCGGCCCCGGGGCGGTGCCGTCGAACACGAAGGCATCAAAGCCGTCGGCAACGATGGCGTCGGCGCCTTCGCGCGTGCGCGCGGTGCCGCCGACGCGCCATCCCTGGGCGGCGAGGCGGCGCGCGAGGCAGCGCGCGCTGTAGCCCAGACCGAAGCAGAACAGGCGGTTCATGACGGGGACGCCGCCTTCCACTCCGCGCGCACCTCGCTGTCGCCTTCACGCGCGAGATGGCGGTGGCGCGTTCCCTCGCTGACGCCGTCGCCGGTGAGCTGGCGCATGGCCCACACCGCCATGGCGCGTACGAGCGGGGATGCGTCCGCCAAGAGCGCCTCGACGCTCGGCAGCAGGCCCGCGTCGCCGGAATTGCCGGCCCCGATCAGGACATTGCGCAGGAAGCGGTCGCGACCGGTGCGCCTGATCGGCGTTCCGGCGAAGCGCGCGCGAAACGCGCGATCGTCGAGCAGCAGGAGCTCGCCGAGCGGCGGGTTGTCGGTCTCCTGGCGCGCGGCGAACCGCGCCTCGCGCGCCGCGCCGGCGAACTTGTTCCAGGGGCAAACGGCAAGACAGTCGTCGCAGCCGAACACGCGATTGCCCATCGCTGCGCGGAACTGCAGCGGAATGTGGCCCTTGTGCTCGATCGAGAGGTAGGCGAGGCAGCGGCGCGCATCGAGGACATAGGGCGCTGGGAAGGCCTGCGTCGGGCAGACGTCGAGGCAGCGCCGGCAATTGCCGCAATGGTCTTCCTCGGGAGCGTCGGGCGCCAGCTCGGCTGCGGCGAAGATCGCGCCAAGAAACAGCCAGGACCCGTGCTCGCGCGAAACGAGGTTCGTATGCTTGCCCTGCCAGCCGATGCCGGCGGCGGCGGCGAGCGGCTTTTCCATCACCGGCGCGGTATCGACGAAAACCTTGACCTGCTGACCGCTGCGCGCCGCGAGGCTCTGCGCCAGCACCTTGAGCTTCGACTTCAGGATGTCGTGGTAGTCCTTGCCTTGCGCATAGACCGAGAGGACGCCTCGCGTCGGATCGTCGAGCGCGGCGAGCGGGTCGTGGGCCGGGGCATAGCTCATGGCGAGCATGAGGACCGAGCGCACCTCAGGCCAGAGCAGCGAGGGATGCCGCCGCCGGTCGGCCGTCGTCGCGAGCCAGCCCATGTCGCCGTGGCGGCCGGCCTCCAGGAACTCCATGAGGCGCTGGCCAGCTTCGGGCGCCGCATCCGGGGCCGCAACGCGCATCGAAGAAAAGCCGAGCGCGTCGGCCTCACGGCGGATTGCTTCTTTGAGATCGTCGCTCACCGCGCGGCCCCTCGAGGGCGGCAAAGGCGCTGGGCGGCTAGAAGTCGAGATCGGCGTAGTGCGTCGCCGGTATGGCGCCGGGCACGCGATCGGCCAGGATGGGACGGAACGCGCGCCGCGACTTGAGGCGCGCATACCAGACCTTGGCGGCCGCGAACTCCTCCCATGGCACCTCGCCCAGATAATCGACCGACGATATGTGTGCTGCCGCGGCGAGGTCGGCAAACGAAAGCTCCTCGCCCGCGAGCCAGCGGCGCCGATCCGCCAGATGGTTAACGTAGCCCATATGGTAGCGCAGGTTCGTGCGGATGGCGCGCAGGATCTCGACGCTTGGGCGCGGATTGGCGCCCGGCTGCACGCGCGCATACACCTTTTCGTGCAGCAGCTCCCGCGTCACCTCGCGATTGAATTTGCCGTTGAACCAGTCGACGAGGCGGCGCACCTCGGCACGGTCCTCGCGGCTTCCCGGAAAGAGCGCCAGCGACGGGGCCTCGTCGGGATCATCGCCCGGCGCGCCCTCGGCGAGGTATTCGGAGATCGCATAGACGCCGCACAGCGACAGGCCGTCTTCCGTCTGCAGCACCGGGAGCTCGCCGGCCGGATTGAGTGCCAGAAATTCAGGGCGCCACTCCCAGGGGCGTTCCTCGGCGAGGTCCACCTCCTGGTCGAGCTCGGCCAGCGCCAGGCGGATCGCGCGCGAGAACGGACAAAGCCTGAAATGAATGAGCTTGTGCATTGCTGTCCGGCGTCGCTCGCAGTCATGGTCGATCCGGGGAGGAACGCAACACGGGGGCACGGGTCGCGATTCGTCAAGGCCCGGTCGAGGGCAGCGCGGTTAGGCGTCTCGTGTGGCGCGGATGTGGCACCGCGGCTGGCCAATTCCTGCTAATCCTCGCGCAACCCGCAGTCCAAGAACCCCAAACAGCCGAGAATCGCCAATGCCGATCTGGGAAGTCGTCCTGCTCGGTCTCATCGAGGGGGTGACCGAATTCCTGCCCGTCTCCTCGACGGGCCACCTGCTGCTGACGGAGTACTTTCTCGGCATCTGCTCGCCCGGCAAGACCTTCGAGGTCCTGATCCAGCTCGGCGCGATCCTGGCGATCCTGAGCGTCTATGCCGCCAAGCTGACGCGCATCGCCGTCGCGCTACCTTACGACCCACGCGCGCGTCGATTCGTTTTCGGCATCCTCCTGGCGTTCCTGCCGGCGGCCTTCCTCGGGGCGCTGGGGCACGGCTTCATCAAGCACGTCCTGTTCGAGTCGCCGATGCTGATCGCCATCATGCTCCTCGTCGGCGGTGTCATTCTGCTGCTGATCGACCGCATGCAGCTCGCGGTGCACTACGACGACGTGATGGACTATCCGCCGACGCTCTCGCTCAAGATCGGCCTCTTTCAGTGTCTGGCGCTCGTTCCCGGCGTGTCGCGCTCGGGCGCCACGATCGTCGGCGCCATGTTGATGGGCACCGACAAGCGCTCGGCCGCCGAGTTCTCCTTCTTCCTCGCCATGCCGACGATGACCGGCGCCTTCGCGTTCGATCTCTACAAGAACTGGGCGATCCTCAGGCCCGAGGACGTCACCAACATCGCGGTGGGATTCGTGACGGCCTTCATCGCGGCCGTGTTCGTCGTGCGCTATCTGCTCGACTACGTCAGTCGCCACGGCTTTGCGCTGTTTGGCTGGTGGCGCATCGTCGTGGGCGGCCTGGCACTGGGCGCCATGCTGGTGCTGGGAGATACGAACGCGTGCCCGTCGGGCTTCTGAGCGGCGATCAGGCCGCGTGCGACGGCGCCATCCGCGTCAGCGCCGAATGCAGCGCGGCCGGGTCGGTCGCGTTGCGCAGCGCATCGAGGACGGAAGGCTCGCGCACGACGCGCGAGATGCTGGCGAGCGCCTTCAGGTGGTCGCCGCTCGCGTGATCGGGGGCCAGCAGCAGGAAGACGAGGTCGACCGGCTCGTTGTCGTGCGATTCGTATTCGATCGGCTGCTCGAGCCGGGCAAAGAGGCAAAAGATGCCCTTGAGGCCGGCGAGCTTGACGTGAGGGATCGCGATCCCGCGCCCGAGGCCCGTGGAGCCGAGGCGCTCGCGCTGCAACAGCGTGTTGAAGATCTCGCGCCCGTCGAGGCCGGTCCGCAACGCTGCGATGCCAGCGAGCTCCTGCAACGCATGCTTCTTGCTCGTTGCCTGCAGCGAGGAAATGATGCCGTCGGGGGCCAGTAGATCACAAAGATCCATTGCTAATTCCCATTCCATACGGTTTCGAAATACCGTCCGTTGCAGTTTCGCGATTGGCGTCACAGACGCTTGGAACTCCGCCGGCTCGTGTTCGCCGGTACATTTCCCAACCATTGTCCCCGCCACCTTTGTCCCCGCCATAGCATGGGCAGCTCAGGTCGGCCCTGGCGATGCCGCCCACGATCCGTCGGCGCACCGTAGAAAACCAAAAAAATGGCATCGACAAGGTCGCGTTGCACAACAATTTTGCACATCGATCGTTCGCCGATACACCTTATCGCGGAGGTCTCACCCGCCGTTGGACCCTTTCCAGGTCCGCCGTGCCGATTTTCCTGAGCGCCCCACCCCGATTGATACCTCAACTCCCTGCGTTGGTGGTGCAAGAACGGGGCCACCGCAACATGGCGACACAAGACGTGATGGATCGGAGCTGAGCGATCAGTGCGTCCGAACAAGGCCCAACACCGTCACGGGGCGCGCGCTCGGGATCCGCAGGCTCCTTCGCGAAGAGGCTATATTGCAGGGCGGCGGCGCATACAAGCCTTGTTATGGGCCGGTCCATACTCATTTCACGGGGTCGCAGCCGTGGCTTGCCATCCGCTTGTCGCGCCGGCGCTGCACCGAGGAGGGGATGCGCATCGCCTCGCGGTATTTTGCCACCGTCCGGCGCGCGATCTCGATGCCGTCCGTTTTCAGTTTCTCGACGATCTTGTCGTCGGACAGCACGGTCGCCGCCTGCTCGGCGTCGATCATCTGCTTGATGCGATGGCGTACGGCCTCCGAGGAATGGGATTCGCCATCCTCCGCCGAGGCGATCGCGGACGTGAAGAAATATTTCAGCTCGAAGATGCCGCGCGGCGTCGCGATGTACTTGTTGGAGGTGACGCGTGACACCGTCGATTCGTGCATCGTGATCGCATCGGCGACCGTCTTCAGGTTGAGCGGGCGCAGGTACTGGACGCCGTGGGTGAAGAAGCCGTCCTGCTGGCGCACGATCTCCTCGGCGACCCGCAGGATCGTGCGCGCGCGCTGATCGAGGCTTTTCACGAGCCAGGTGGCGTTCTGCAGGCATTCGAGCAGATAGTTGCGGTCGGCGGTCGAGGCGGCCGTTTTCGACACGCGCGTGAGATAGGTGCGATTGACGAGCACGCGGGGCAGCGTCTCGCTGTTGAGCTCGATGATCCAGCTGCCGTCGGGGGCGGCGCGGACGAGCACGTCGGGCACCACTGGCTGCATCTGCACCGAGCCGTATTTGAGGCCCGGTTTCGGATTGAGCCGCTTGATCTCGGCGACGATCTCCATGATTTCGTCCATCTCGACGCCGACGGCCTTTTTCAGCGCGGGCAAGTTGTGGGCGGCGAGGAGATGCAGATTGTCGAGGAAGCTGCCGATCACTGGATCGTAGCGGTTCTGCTCCTTGAGCTGCAGCGCGAGGCATTCCGCGAGCGAGCGCGCGAATACGCCCGGGGGGTCGAGCGTCTGCAGGCTTGCGAGCACGCTGTCGAGCAGTGCGTCGGGCGCGCCGAGCTTCTCGGGCAGCGCGCTGAGATCTCCCGGCAGGTATCCGGCCTCGTCGACCATGTCGACGAGATACTGGCCGATGAGCCGCTCGGCGGGGTCCTTGAGCACGAGAGGAAGCTGCTCGCCCAGATGCTGGCGCAGCGAGACTTCGTTGGCGACGAAGGCTTCGAGGTTGACCTCGTCGTCCGAGCCGTTGCCACGCTGACGCAACGAGGCCCAGCCCGAGGCGCCCTGGTCGCCGCCCTGGTCGGCCGCCGCGGCATCGGGATAGACGTTCTCGTAATCGGTGTCGAAGGTCGCTTCCGGGTCTGCGACCGGTTTGGCGAGATCGAGCCAGTTCTCGTCGGCCGGTGCCGCGGCGGCCTCCTCGGTCTTGGAGAACTCCGGCGCCTCGGGATCGGAGCGGACGCCGCCGCCCTCGGCGCTCTCGTCGGGCTCGAGCAGCGGATTGCGCTCGAGCTCGGTCTCGACGTACTGCATCAGCTCGATGTTGGAGAGTTGCAAGAGACGGATGGCCTGCTGCAGCTGGGGTGTCATCACCAGCTGCTGGCCTTGCCGCATCTCCAGCTTTGTCGACAGCGCCATGCGCTCTACCTAAGCATCCCCGCAGTCGGTCCCGCTGTCGGTCATAGTCAGCGCGCGTTAACGAACATGTCTCCGAGATAGACCCGCCGCACGTCGTCGTTGGCTATGATTTCCTCCGGCTTACCTTGTGTCAGAACCTGACCATCGTAGATGATGTAAGCGCGGTCGATGAGGCTCAGCGTCTCGCGCACGTTGTGGTCTGTGATGAGTACCCCGATGCCGCGCTCGGTCAAGTGACGCACCAGCTCCTGGATGTCGCCGACGGCGATGGGGTCGATGCCCGCGAACGGCTCGTCGAGCAGCATGAAGGACGGCCCCGAGGCCAGCGCACGGGCGATCTCGCAGCGCCGCCGCTCGCCGCCCGACAGCGCGATCGAAGGCGATTTGCGCAAGTGCGTTATGCCGAATTCCTCCAGGAGGCCCTCGAGCTTGGCCCGCCGCGTCTTGGCCGATTTCTCGACCAGCTCCAGCACGGCCATGATGTTCTGCTCGACCGTCAGGCCACGGAAGATGGATGCCTCCTGCGGCAAATAGCCGATGCCGAGGCGCGCGCGGCGATACATGGGAAGGCTGGTGACGTTGCGCCCGTCGATGGTGATGGTGCCTTGGTCGGCGGGAACGAGACCGGTGATCATGTAGAAGACGGTCGTCTTGCCGGCGCCGTTGGGGCCCAACAGGCCGACGGATTCCCCGCGCCCCACGGCGAGGCTCACGCCCCGCACCACCATGCGCTTCTTGTAGCTCTTCTGTACGTGATGAACGGTGAGCCATCCCTCGGCGCCGAGCTGCTCCGTCGCGCCGGAGTTGGCTGCGCCGTTGCCGCGCCGCCGCTGCGACCGGGTCGTCGGCGTCTCCGATCGCTGCGATCCGAATGAAAGGATTTTGAGCACGGTTAACGAAGCCTCGGGTTCAGTGCGTCTCGCTGCGGCGCTGCAGCATGGTGCGCCGATCAGGGCCGCTGTCAATTGGCGTCAGGGCCTCAGGGCGTGGGTGCCGTCGCCGCCCAGCCGTCTCCAGTGTCGGAAGGCGGCGGCGATTGTGTGGTGGGCGCGGGGCCGTTCTTGGCCGAGGACTCTTTGCGGCGAGGGTAAAAAACGGCGCTCGGGCGTGCGCCGGTGCTCGGGCCGCGGACGACGAAGCCAGTTCCATTGGCGTCGCCGGTCGGCGCCGCCGTCGCAGACCAGGCTGCGCCGGGATCGTTCTGGATCAGGCTTTCGCCGGTTACCATGTCGATGACGAGGCGCGTTCCGCGCACGATGTTCTTGTTCTGCGTCAGCACGACGTCGCCGCCGAGCGTCACCTTGTTGGAGTTCACGTCGAAGTTCGCCCAATCGCCCGTGGCGCTCTGGCCATTCTTGGAGGTGACGATGACCGCCCCGCGCGCCTCGATGTGTGTGAGCTGCGCCGGCTGTTTGGCCGCGGGCGGCCCCTTCTGCTCGGCGAGGCCGGCCTGGCCAGTGTAGGTTGCGCGCAGCTCCGCGGTCCGCACCAGGAAGTCGCCCTGCCGGGCGTGAACGTCGCCTTTGAAGATCGCTTGCTTGGCGTGGTCGTCGACATCGAGACGATCCGCCTCGACGTCGATCGGCGCGCTGGGATCCGTCTTGAAGACGGCGGCGCCGGTGCCCACGCCGAGCGACTTTTCGCGCAGCTTATGCAGCTTGTTGTCGGCAGTTTCGTTGCGGTAGAACCGCGTCGCGATGCGGCCGGGCTCGCTTGACCCAGGTGCTGCCGGGGAGGTCAGCTGCGTGCGCCCCGTCGCGCGCTCGACGTAGAGCCGCTCGCCGGCGAGCTGGTTGCGCCCTTGGATCGCCTCGACGTTGCCCGTCAGCAGGACGGTGTCGGCCTTCTGGTTGATGGTTGCGATTTTGCCCGAGACGCGCCGGTCGACCCCTGAGCTCATGACGACGTCGCCCGTCAGCACGGCCACCTCGTTGATCGCGTCGAAATCGAAGTTCTGACCGGTGACGCGGTCGTGCGGCGCGCGCGTCATGACGACCGGCGTGGTCGAGAGGATGCGGCGTATCTTGGCGCCGGCGCCGGCCACGCTCGCGGGCGCGGCGCCGTCCTGTTGCGACATATAATTGACCGTCAGCGCGGCAGTCTCCAGGACGGCATCGCCCTGCACGGCGCGCACGCTGCCCGAGAACGTGGCTATTCGCGTTGCATCGTTGATGTCGAGGCGGTTCGCCGTGATGTCGATGGGGCCGTTGGCGGCACTGATGAGCGGCGCGTCCGCGGGGCCCGCGGGCTTGGGCGTCGCCTTCGCGTTGGTGGGCTTCTCGGGCACGAGGCGGGCCTGCACGTCGTCGAGGAACGTCACCTCGCGCGTCTTGTTGCGCATCGTCATCCCCTTGGCCCGGATCGTTCCCGTCGGCAGCTCGACGACGACGGGCTCCTTGGAGATGATGTAATTCTCCTTGGTGAATACCGTTGCCCGCGACAGCTTCGCGTGCATGCCCGTTTCGGCGACGATATCGATGCCGTCGAACAGCTCGAGCTGCGAGGTCTTGTTGTTGAAGTGGCCGTGCGCCGCCTTGAGGTTGGTCTTGACCTTGTTGGCGTCGACGAGGTCGCCGTTGATCTCGTTGAGCTTGATATTGGAGAGATCCAAGAGATCCTAAATCGCGGTCTTCGCGGTCACGACATAATGGCCGCCGTCCTGGTTGAACCCCTCGTAGCGCGGGTTATCCATGGCGAGGTTTTCAGGGATGATGTTGGGGATCGAGATCTGGGGCAGCCCGTTCATCCATCCGCCGGTCTGCGCCACGATCCCGACATAGGCGATCACGACGGCAAATGCAGCGACGGGGAGAAACTTGCGCATGACGCGCACGACGCGCGTATGGCGGCGCGCCTGCGCGAAGCGCTTGGCGCGGCCGTCGGTATCGGGCGGCTCGAATATCGCCGGACTTGCCCAGCCGCCGTCGGGCTCGAGATTGCTCGTCGTTGCCATGCGCTCTGTCGGAGACTGCCGGAATTGGCCAGTAAAGCAAAAATCGCGGCCAATTGGGGTTATATTGGGACTTGGCCCAAGGGGGAACCCTTGTCGCGGCGCGCGCTAACCTGCGGCTTGAGCAGCGTTAATGCGCGAAAATGTCGTCCTCGCCGAAGCCTGCGAGGTCGAGGCGCGCGCGCACCGGGAGAAAGCCGAAGGCGGCATCGGCGAGCTCAACGCGCCCTTCGCGCGCGAGCATGGCGTCGAGCTTGTCCTTGAGCGCGTGCAGGTGGAGCACGTCGGACGCCGCATAGGCCTGCTGCTGTTGGGAAAGATCGCTTGCTGCCCAATCGGAGCTCTGCTGCTGCTTGGAGAGCTCGACGCCCACCAGTTCGCGCGACGAGATCCTTGAGGCCGTGGCGGTCGGTGTAGGTCCGCACCAGCTTCGAGGCGATCTTCGTGCAGTAGATCGGCGTCGTCATGACGCCGAGGTTCTTCTCGAGCACGGCGACGTCGAAGCGGGCGAAATGGAAAATCTTGAGGACGCTGGGGTCGGTGAGCAGTGCCTTGAGGCGGGGGGCGTCGTAGTTTGACCCGTCGAATTGCACGAGATGCGCCGTCCCGTCGCCGGCCGAAAGCTGCACGAGGCAGAGCCGGTCGCGGGCGATGTTGAGGCCCAAGGTTTCGGTGTCGACCGCGACGCTGCCCTCAAATGCGATGCCCGCCGGCAGGTCGCCCTTGTGCAGATGGATGGAAGGCTTCGCCATCGCTCTTCCGTCGCAGCCTTTCTTGCCCCGTAGAGCCCTAGTAGCACGCCAAATATTGATGATGCGTGCACAGTGGGCGGCCCGCAGACGTGTAGGTGGCCTGCATCTTCAACACAAGCGCAAACCCGACAAGATAAGCGGCGGACCCGATGTGGCTCCGTTGCGGCACGTGCCTGCCGCGCGGGCGATGGTCTGGCCTCCGGTGCGCTGTGGCGTGGAAAACCGCACAAAACGGTGGACGGGGCTATGGTGGGCCAATCCGTTGTCGGCAGAGACCCATTACCTTCCCCGGCTGGTTCGGCGCTGTGGCGGGCAGCGATCGCGAAGTGGTCGGCGTTCTGAAGATGCGAGGCTCGATTGCATGGCGCGGACCGACGAGCTTTCCAGGCCGGCCGGACAACCTGGAGGGCGAACCGGCGGCGCCGAGGCTACCGAACCCTTTTTGGAACAGTTGCGTCGCGCCGAACTTCGCCTCGTAGCCGACATCCTGCAGCGCCACGGCTGCGCCCCGGGATGCTCAATCCTCGAGATCGGCGGCGGCACCGGCTGGCAGGCGCGCGATCTCGAGCGGGCCGGATACAAGGTCCGCTCGGTCGATGTCGAAGCCAAGCCCGGCGTCTTTCCCGTCGAGCTCTACGATGGCCACCGTCTGCCGTGCGAGGATGCCTCCTGCGACGTGATCTTTTCCTCCAACGTCCTGGAGCATGTCGCCCACATCGATGCGTTCCAGGCCGAGATGCGCCGCGTGCTCAAGCCCGGCGGTATTGCCGTGCACCTGATGCCGACGCCGGTCGTGGCGGCTGGCGACGTCGCTCGCGCACTACCCCTGGCTCGTCCGCACCGCTTTGTCGGCCCTGGGCGGCAAGGGCGAGGGAGCCGACGCCGACGTAGTCCGACGGGCAGCGGGGCGGCGCGGGGCGTTGTCGCTCTTGCGGCGCGTCATGTTCTCGCCGCGGCACGGAGAATCGGGAACGGCGCTCGCCGAGCTGTGGCTATTCTCGCCGTACTATTGGAACGCGCTCTTTCGCCGGCACGGATGGCGCGCTCTGGAGGATCGCTCCAACGAGCTGTTCTACACCGGCTACACTCTGTTCGGCAGCGGGCTCGGGTTCGGTGCGAGACGGCGGCTTGCCCGCGTGCTCGGGGGATCATGCCGCGTCTATGTGCTGAGTAAGTGACGGGCCGCGTGGCCGCATTACGCAATCAAAAGTGGTGCCCAGGAGAGGACTCGAACCTCCACACCCTTGCGAGCGCTAGCACCTGAAGCTAGTGCGTCTACCAATTCCGCCACCTGGGCACGACGGCGATGAGTTAGAGAGCGCCGGTCCCCTTGTCAATTACGCCGGCGCGCTTCCCAGGCCCCCAAGCCCTCGTGTATGCCTGGGGCTGCGAGACTTAGAGCGGCGGCAAAGAGGGGCTGGCGATGGCGGATCGTCTCGACAACCAGGGACTGGCAACCGTGTTCGGGGGCTCGGGCTTCGTCGGCCGTTACGCCGTCGCGGCACTCGCCCGGGACGGCTGGCGCATACGCGCAGCCGTGCGCCGGCCCGACCTTGCGGGCTTTCTGCAGCCATCGGGCCGCGTCGGCCAGATTTTTCCGGTGCAGGCCAACGTGCGCTACCCCCAGTCGGTGGCCCGCGCGGTCGAAGGCGCAAAAGCCGTCGTCAATGCGGTGGGCGTGCTGACGGGCTCCGGCCGCCAGAGCTTTCGCGCCATCCACGTCGAGGGCGCGCGCGCCATCGCCAAGGCGGCACGCGCTGGCGGCGCGCGCCAGTTCGTCCACATCTCTGCAATCGGTGCCGATGCCAAGGCCGCGTCCCGCTACGCCCGATCGAAGGGCGAAGCAGAGGCCGCCGTGCTCGAGGAGTTTCCCGACGCGATCATCCTGCGTCCCTCGGTCGTGTTCGGGCCGGAGGACGAGTTCTTCAATCGCTTCGCCGCGATGGCGCGCATCTCACCCCTGCTGCCCCTGATCGGCGGCGGCAAGACCAAGTTCCAGCCGGTGTTCGTCGGAGACGTCGCGGCGGCCGTCGCGGGATGCCTCGCTGGAGCGGGCAAGCCGCGCACAGTCTACGAGATCGGCGGCCCGGAGGTGCTCTCCTTCCGCGAGATCCTCGAGCTCACGCAGGAGTGGACCGACCGCTCGCGCGGCTATTTGCGCATGCCGTTCTGGCTCGCCAAGCTGCAGGCCCTGCTCACCTCGCCGCTGCCCAACAGCCTGCGGCCGGTCACCTACGACCAGGTGCGTCTGCTGCAGCACGACAACGTGGTCAGCGACAGGGCCAAGACCGAGCGGCGCACGCTCGCCGGCCTCGGCATCACCGCGCCGCACGGCGTGGCCGCCATCGTGCCGACGTATCTGGAGCGCTTTCGCCCGCGCGGCCAGTTCGCCGACTACCGCAGCTGACGCCCCACGCGCCGCGGCCAAGAAGAAAGGCTCCGGCGGGGTCGCCGGAGCCTGGTGGAGCTTTCATTTCTACAAGCGCGGCTCTGCAGCCGCGACTTCAATGCAAGCTCGCGATCTCCAGATCGTCGTCGATCGCATGGCCGATTGCCGCTTGCTTGGTGTCGGTCAGCGCCAGGGGCGTGCCGTCGGCTGCGTGCAGCGAGAACAGGCTGATGCCCTGGGGCAGGCCTTCAATCGCCGGAAACATGCGGCTCGCCTCGTCCGAGGTCAGCATTTTGATGTAGCCAACGACGCCGCCGCCCAAGGTGGCGAGCTCGTGCGCGGTCATGACATGCCGCTGGTCGAGGTTCTTTTCAGTCCCGGTCATGACGCAACTCCTCCTTCTGGTCGGGCCACGTTGTCCAATCGGATGGACGCGGTGGCCGCGGCGCTCCGGCTCGTCGCCGGCCTAGTATGCCGCAGTTCTGCGGCTTCTTAAGCAAAACGATCATGCCTGCGATTTTCTGTCGCCGATCTGGATCGTCCGCACCAAGCGGTCGGGCTCGGGACGCTGCAAGTCGATCGCGAGCAGTCCGTTCGCCAAGTTTGCCGACTTTACCTCGATTCCCTCCGCGAGCACGAACGTGCGCGCGAACTGGCGGGCGGCTATGCCGCGGTAGAGAAAGTCGCGGGACTTGTCCTCCTGCTGCTTGCCCCGAATGATGAGCTGGCTGTCCTCGAGCGTAATCTCGAGCTGGTCGCGCGTAAATCCCGCCACCGCGAGCGTGATGCGCAACACGTCGCCTTCGCCGTTCTCGGCCGCGATGCGCTCGACATTGTAGGGTGGGTAGCCGTCGCCGCCGCCCTTGTTGGCGCGGTCGATCAGGCGCTCGATTTCGTCGAATCCCAAAAGCAGCGGGTTCGAGAGCAGAGACAAGCGTGACATGCGTTGAAAGCCCTTCCCATAAGCGACCTTCACCAATCCTGCGGGCAGCACCGTTCCGGTCCCTGCTCCGCCAGCCCCGGTTACGGGCGCTGGGTTTCGTAAGAATATATGGCGTCGCTTGCCTGCAGTTCAAGCAGCCGCAGCCGCCTGGCGCGCCCCGCAGGAAGGGGATTGCGGATAGTGCCTTAGCCAGATGAACTCGTTGTCATTTGACAAGGTGGGACCGAGCGTCGAGACCTTGCCATAGTGCGCTGTTCGCGGGCTGGCCCGGTGCAACCTTACGAGCGATAACTATCCCTCGCGTTTCAGAGCGGTTATCGGTTGGAGGAGATGCAAGACTGCGGTGGACGCCTTCGGGCCAACCTGATCGGGGTTTGATCCATATGCACAAGCTCGGCCTGCGCCGCTTTCCAACTTTCTCGATGGTGATCATGACGCTCGCTTTCGTACAACAGATCGTCCCCGCCTACGCCGAACCGCGGGCCACCGAGTTCAAGCTCGCCAATGGCCTGGAGGTTGTGGTGATCCCCGATCACCGGGCCCCCGTCGTGACGCACATGATCTGGTACAAGGTCGGTGCCGCCGATGAGCCCAAGGGCGTCTCGGGGATTGCGCACTTCCTTGAGCATCTGATGTTCAAGTCGACGGAGAAGGTCGCCGTCGGCGAGTTCTCCAAGATCATCTCCAGGCTCGGCGGGCAGGACAACGCCTTCACCGGCCAGGACGTGACCTCCTATCACCAGCGCATCGCCAAGGAGCGGCTCGGCACCGTGATGGACATGGAGGCAGACCGCATGGTCAACCTTCGTCTCACCAAGGAGGAGGTTGCGACCGAGCGGCAAGTGATCCTCGAGGAGCGCCGCTCGCGCATCGACAACAACCCGACGGCGCTGCTCGATGAGCAGATGAATGCCGCTCTCTATCTCGCCCATCCCTACGGCATCCCGGTGATCGGCTGGGAGCACGAGATGGCCAAGCTGTCGCGTGAAGACGCCATGCGCTTCTACAAGCGCTACTATGCGCCCAACAACGCGATCCTCGTGGTTGCGGGCGACGTCACGCCCGAAGAGGTCAAGCGGCTCGCCGAGGAGACCTACGGCAAGGTTCCCGCCAACCCCGAGGTCGATGGGCGCGCGCGTTCGCAGGAGCCCACTGCCATCGCTTCGCGCCGGCTCGAGCTCAAAGACCCGCGCGCCGGCAACGCGTCGTTCCACCGCTATTATACCGCGCCGAGCTACACCAACGCCAAGCCCGGCGAGGCCGAGGCGCTCGACCTTCTCATGAAGATCCTGGCCGACGGCGCGACGAGCCGGCTCTACAAGAAGCTCGTCGTCGACGACAAGATCGCGGCCACCTCGGGCGGCGACTTCTCCGGTTGGGGCCTCGACGGCGGCGCGATCTCGCTCTACGCGGTGGCCGGCAACGGCACGAGCCTCGACAAGATCGAAGCGGCCGTCAACGGCGTCCTGAAGGACATCCGCGAAAACGGCGTCACGCCGGCCGAGCTGGAGCGCGCCAAGAAGACGTTTCTCGCCGACTTCATCTACGAAAGCGACAACCAGGCTAGCCTCGCCCGCCGCTACGGCTGGGGCGTGGCGGTCGGCCGGTCGGTCGCCGACATCGAAGCGTGGCCCGCCGCGATCGCCAAGGTGACGCCCGAGGACGTGAAGAAGGCGGCAGACACCTATCTCGATCCGCGCCGCTCGGTCACCGGCTGGCTTCTGCCCGAGGAGCCCGAGGGCAGCGACGCCCGCGTCGAGCAGCCCGTCGCCCATTCGCGCTCATGATGCCTCCGCTACTCAAAGGTTCCGCCATGGCCGCAGCCCAGCTTTTGCGCGTAAACTTTCATTTCGGCCGCGGCGCGCAGGCGGCTCTCGCCGTCGCAGCCGCAGCCTTCCTCACCACGATCAGCGGGCCCGCACACGCGATGAAGATTCAAACGATCAAGAGCCCGGGCGGCATCGAGGCCTGGCTCGTCGAGGAGCACGCCGTGCCGATGATGGCGATGCGCTTCGCCTTCGAGGGCGGCAGCTCGCAAGATCCCGACGGCAAGGAGGGCCTCGCCAACTTCCTCACCGCCATGTTGGATGAAGGTGCGGGCGATCTCACCTCGCGCCAGTTCCAGGAGGGCATGGAGGACATCTCCATGCGCATGAGCTACGAGGAGGCAAAGGACGCCTTCTACGGCAACTTCGAGACGCTCACCGCCAACCGCGACGAGGCGGCAAAACTGTTGAAGCTCGCGCTCAACAAGCCGCGCTTCGATCAGGATGCGGTCGACCGCATCCGCCAGCAGCTCATCGCCGGCCTCGTTTATGCCGCGCGCGATCCCGACAAGGTCGCGCAGGAGACGTGGTACGCGACGGCCTTCAAGGGCCACCCCTACGCGCGGCCCGCGAACGGCACCGAGGCGACCATCGGCAAGATGTCGGCTGCGGACCTCGAAGGGTTTCGCAAGCGCAACTTCGGCAAGGATACGCTGAAGGTGGTCGCGGTCGGCGACATCGACGCGGTCCAGCTCGGCAAGCTCCTCGACGAAGTGTTCGGCGATCTGCCCGAGAAGGCCGATCTGACACCGGTCGCCAAGACGAACCCGGTGCTGGGCGGCAGCCAGACGGTCGTCGAGATGAACGTGCCGCAGTCGGTGGCGGTGTTCGGGCTCGGCGCCATGCCGCGCAAGGACCCCGACTTCATCCCGGCCTTCGTTCTGAACCAGATCCTCGGCGGCGGCGGCTTTGCGTCGAAGCTGATGGAGGAGGTGCGCGAGAAGCGCGGCCTCGCCTACTCGGTCTACACCTACGTCTATCCCTACCAGCACGCCTCGATCTTCTCGGGCGGCGTCGCCACGCGCAACGAGATGATGGGACAATCGCTCGACGTCATTCGCGCCGAGCTGCAGAAGATGGCGGACAACGGGCCGAGCCAGGCCGACCTCGACAACGCCAAGGACTACCTGATCGGCTCCTATCCCCTGCGCTTTGACACCAACGCCAAGATCGCGACGCAGCTTCTCGGCCTCAGGATGGACGGCTTCGGGCCCGAGTACGTCGAGAACCGCAACGCCATGATTGCCGCCGTCACGCTCGACGACTTGAAGCGGGTGGCAAAGCGGCTGCTCGACACCAAGGATCTCATAGTCACCATCGTGGGCAAGCCGACGCTGGAGCAGCCCAAGAAGGGGTGAGCTCGGCGCGGCGGCTCAGGCCGCCGAGCCGACATTGGCCTTCATGCCGGGATCGGCCGCTAGCTCCACGCGATTGCGCCCGTTCATTTTGGCCCGGTAGAGCGCTTGGTCGGTACGGGCGAGGAATGCGTCGGCTTCGTCTCCCGCGGCAAGCTCAGCCACGCCGAAGCTGCACGTCAGGTTTCCCGACTTGGCGAAATTCAGCTCCCCGATACCTTCCTTCAGTATCTCCGCAAACCGGGCCGCGTCGCCGCCGTCGGAATTGGGCAGGAGGATTGCGAATTCCTCTCCGCCCCAGCGGGCGAGCAGATCCGTCGCCCGCACCCGCTCCGCAACGAACCGCGACAGCTGGATCAGCACGGCATCACCCACCGGGTGACCGTAGGTGTCGTTGACCTGCTTGAAGTGGTCGATGTCGTAAAAGATCAGAGAGAGGGCGGTGTCGAAGCGGCGCGACCGCAGAATTTCGCGCCCCAGGATCTCATCGAACTTCAGGCGGTTGGAGAGCCCGGTGAGCGGATCGGTGGTCGCCTTATGGTCGAGGTCGCGCGCCAGCTCCTCAAGCTCCAGGCGCCGATCCATCTGCACGTTGTCGTGCACGGCGCGCTCCCGCGCGACGAGGTAGATCAGCACCATGATTGTTGCGAACAATGTCAGCGCGATCCCTAAGGCGCGGCTGGCGAATATTCCCTCAACCGGTGTGACGATCACCAGCGACCAGCCGGAATTATTCAGGTAGCTGCGGCGCACATACGCCGGCTCTCCGTTCACCGCCGTCCAGCTGCCGTCATCAATGGGCTGCTTGACGATGGGCTGCGCTTTCAGCGTGCCGAAGCGCGGCGCCAGCGCCTGCAGCGTTGCGGGCGAGACCGGCCACATCGTGCGCAGCGCCATTGTGGGCCTGTTGGTCAGCGCTACGATGCCGTACGGGTCAATGAGAAAAAAGGAGGAGCCGATGTTCCTGAGCTTTGACCCGAACGCATGCAGCGACCGCTCGAGCACGGCCACGCCGCTGACACCGCCGCTGTCATTGCGCACCGGAAAGCTCGCGTAGTATGCGGCTCGACCGCTTGCCGCATCGAAAGCAAATTGGTGACCGGCCTCCCCCGCCATGGCCTGGCTGAAATAGGGATTGGCTGCCAAATTCCCGATGTCGAGACCACCCGTGCTGCCTGACGCGGCAACGACGGCCCCCGTCCGGTTAAGGACATAGCCAAGTTGCGCCCCTGACGCTCCGACGTGCAGCGCCAGGACGTCCGCCAGTCTGATCCCGACGGCTTGATCGGCTGACAGCGCAGCGCGTGCCGCCGGCGAGCCCGCGAGCGCCCGCACCACCGCGTCGAGAGGCGCGACCTCGCCGGCAAGGCTCGTCGCGAGAAGATCGAGGTTGCCGCCAGCTTCCTCCTTCACGTGCTGTTTGTGGACGATGCCGAAATACTCGGTCAGCGCCCATCCGCAGAACAGGATCGCCAGTAGCGCGGCAAGCGTCGTGGCGAACTGGCGATGCAGAAACCGCGTATAGCGCGCCGAGGAGACCTCGGAGATGAGTGTCTGCCCCCAAATCCCCCAGATGAAAAGTGCTACGCCGCAGGCGAGCACGCCGCGAACGAACTGGATAGGCACGCCGGTCATGTCGAGGAACCATCTCTGGTTCAGCGTGTCTGCAGGCCAGAACGAGGCGGGTGGTACGATCGCGCCCGCCGCGATGGCGTAGAGCGCCAATCCCACGGAGGCCAGTATCGATAGCTTTTTCTGTAAGCCGGAGAACGAAGCGGCATGCAAGGCGAAGACCGCGCTCGCGCCCAAAGCGCCGGCAACGCCGATCGCGTAGCGCGCGAGCGCGTTCGCCTCATCCGCACCCTCGGCCGCTCCGCCGAGCACGATCAGCCCGATCAAGGGAAGATAGATCCACCATCCGGGCATCCAAAATTTCTGCCGTTTCAGTTCCCGGCGCGCGAATTCCATGAGCAATACGTACGAAACGGTCATGACCGCGGTGCGGATCGCAGCGAACTCGCCATTGTCGCCGATCACCAGCGCGCTCAAGTCGAGCCACTCGCCCACCCCGTGGATGATCCCGAACGATCCGAGCCAATTCCAAGACGGGCCGCGGGTCGCGCGCCGCGAGATGGCAAAGCACGTGATGCCGAGCAGCACGAATGCGAGCCCGTAAAAGAATAGGATGAAGTCGGATTGGTCCGCGAAAAACTCGGCCATGATCTCAAGTTGCCGGATCAGATGTTGCGCGATTGCTTCGAGACGCAAGCGCGGCCCCGCGCGCAATGCCCACGCACAATGCTAGTGGCGGATGGTTACGATAGTCAGTGTCGGGGCTATTGGATTTGCCGCGTATTGTCGGAGGCGTGCATTCTCCGCGCCCGCAAACGTCCAGTCGAGCCTTAGAAGCGGTAGCCGTAGCGCACGCCGAGGCGGTCCAAGCCCTCGTTGGGGCTCACCGTGTAGGCGTTCGACATGTGCTCGAAGTAGGCCGACAGGCTGTTGTGGGCATCGAAGCGGTAGCCGAGCTCGACGGGAATGTGGAACAGCACGCGCGAGCCGAGCGCCTTCTCGTCCCAGTTCTCGAGCTTCAATTGCCCATCGTGCACCGCGGCGCCGACGCCGAGCCCAAGAAACACCCCGCAGGCCGTTTCGAGCTGCCAGCGCGCGTCGAGGTAGACGTTGCTGGTGTAGCCCTGCGTGTTGATCGAGGCGCCGAGCGCCGGCCGGATCGTGCCGCCGAGGAAGGCAACCGAAGGCGAGAAGAGCGCCTCGATGTTGATGTCGGCGCCGTCGGGCTCGGCCTGGAAGCCGCTCCAAAGATCAGGCACGTCGTGCGCGAGAACGCCGATCTTCAGCTCGTCGATGAAGCCGTCGGCGATCGCCGGCGCGCTCGGATCGAGCAGCGCCAGTCCCGACGCCAGCAGGACGATGAGAAGGCGGATGCGCATGAGGTGGCTGGGTTCCGGACCTTGGGCCGCCCAACATAGGGCTGCGCCCATGGCGGCGATAGGGCCCGGGGTCGTGCGCAGCAATTATCGCCGCCATGTGGCGCGCCAGCTACAGCCGCCCTGCGGCATGCTAGCCCCTTGGCGTCTATTTCTCGGCAAGTGCCTTGAGATTGGCGAGGCCCGTCTCGAAGTCGGTGCCGACCATGCGATCCATGTTGACGAGAACGTGCATGATCTTCGCCATGAAGGGCACCGGGCCGCTCATGGCCCATGTGACCTCGGTCGCATCGCCCTTGGGCACGAGTGTGAACTCGACGGCGTTGTGGGCTTCGAAAGGTTTGACGAAGTCGAGCTTCAGGGCGACCCGCGAGGGTGCCACCGTGTCGGTGATCTCCATGCTCCCGGTCCCCACCTCCTTGCTCTCCCAGGCGTAGGCCGCGCCCTTGCCGCTCGCCGGTCCGCTGTAGGTCCCCTTGATGTCGGGGTCCTTCTTTTCGTAGGGGTTCCACGTGTTGAACTGGTGCAGGTCGTCGATGAGCGGGAAGATCTTCTCGGGCGGCGCCTTGATTTCGGTCGTCCGCACGACACTGAATGTGTCGGGTTTCATCGCCGCGAGGACCAGAATGGCGCCGATGCTCGTGACGAGCAGCAGCGCCACGATCAGAGCAACGGTCTTGATCATCGATCTTCTTCCTTTGTCAGGTATTGGGCGAGCTGATCGAAGGTACCAGTGAAGCCCTGCTGCATCGAGCTGAACATGCCGGTGAACGTCGCTCGCTCCGCCTCGGTCGCGCCGATAGGGCCGCCGCGCAAGGTGAGCTTGGTCTTGCCGCCCTCATCCTCGAGGGTGAGCCTATTCAATATCTCGAGCGGGAATGTTGGGCCAATCGTGGGGAAGGGTGCGCGCGTCACCCCGCCTGCGGGGTCGGAGAACGATGAGACATAGACGAGGCGTTCGGGCACCGCGATCTCGCGATAGACGAACCGGCCCCACATCTCGTGCCCCGGCTTGTAGCTCATCGCGTAATGGAACATGCCGCCCTCGCGCACGTCGAGCTTGACGACGCGGATGGTGCAGCCCTTGGGTCCCCACCACTGCGCGAGACGCTCGGGCTCGGTCCACGCTTTCCACACGAGATCGCGCGGGGCGTCGAAGATACGCGAAATGACGAACTCTCGATCTTCAGGCTCAGTGCTCAAATTGGTGGCTCCGGGCATGTGCGTTGCTCCAGTTCGGGCATCTACTATGTGGGGAAGAGGTGGCGGTAGGGCTCCGCCTCGCGCAGCGTGCGCGCGAACGACGGGCGCTCCTTGAGGCGGGCGAGATAGGCCGTCGCGTTCTTGTGGGTCTGGCCGAACGGCATGACGAGATTGGCGTAGTAGAGCGCCGGTGCCGCTGCGCAGTCTGCCATCGTGAAATCATCGCCCATGGCCCAGGTCTTTGTGGCCCCCGTCTTTTCGGCCATGTCAGCCTCGACCATGTCGAGCGCGACTCCAAGCTGCGCCCGCGCCTGCTCGACGCCGAAGGGGTCCTTCTTGTCAGCGGGGCGCAGCCGGTCGGCAACGATCCTCTGCATCGGAACGTGCACGTGGAGGTCATAGAAGCGGTCGCGCAGACGCGTGTCGCGCGCGCGATCGGCGTCCTCCGGTACCAGCTGCGACTTGCCCGGATAGTGCTGTGCCAGGTACTCGATGATGATGCTCGACTCGGGGATCGTGCGATCCTTGGCCTCGTCGCGCACCACCGGGAACTTGCCGATCGGCCAGACTTTCTTGAACGCCGCGTTTGCATCGGGATCGCCGAGATTGACGATGTGCGGTACGAACGGCGTGTCGTTCTCGTAGAGGGCGATGAGCGCCTTCCAACAGAACGACGACAGCGGATGGAAGTAGAGCGTGAGAGACATCGCTTGGTTGCTCCAATTCGATTGGCCTGACGGGCGGTCAGCGCTTATTCTCTTGTTGCTCCAACCGCTTCACGTATTCGGCGAGGCGGGCGAGCGTTTCAACTTGGCCCTTGTCGGCGCCGTAGTCGCGGATGACGCGGTCGCGCTCCTCAGCCGATGGGAAGGTGCCGCGCATCGTCAGCTTGGTCTTGCCGCCGGTCTCCTCAAACGTGACGAGCGTGGAGAACTGCACCGGCTCCACGTCGCCGCCGCCGCCGTGGTGGTAGGCGATGCGCTCCGGGGCCACGATGTCGTCGAAGGTGATGCGGTTCTCGTAGTCGCGCCCGTCCGGCCCGTGCATGACGAAGCGCCACACGCCCCCGGGCCGGAAATCGAATGCGCTCGTGGTGGTGGAGAAGCCGTTGGGGCCCCACCACTGAGCAAAGTGCCGCGGGTCGGTCCACGCGGAGAACACGAGCGCGCGCGGGGCGTCGAACATGCGCGTGCCGACAATGGCCTTGGGGTCCTGCTTCAGATCGATGCTGAATTTCTCGGCCACGTGACGGCTCCCTGGCAGGTGTACGGCTCGCAAAGTATCGAGCGTCCTCATCGCGGCGCCCTCCGCCGCTTGGCGGCAGCGCGCTTTTTCGTGCTCTTTTCTTTCGCCTGCAGCGTCTTGAGGTAGGCGTCGAGGCGGTCGAAGCGCTCCTCCCACAGGCGGCGATAGTCTTCGAGCCAGCCGTCCACCTCCTTCAGCGCGTCGGGCTCGATGCGGCAGGGGCGCCACTGCGCCTCACGGCTGCGCGCAATGAGGCCGGCGCGCTCCAGCACCTTCAGGTGCTTGGAGACGGCCGGAAGGCTCATGGCGAAGGGTTCGGCCAGTTCCGAGACCGACGTCTCGCCAAGCGCGAGCCGGGCGAGGATGGCGCGGCGCGTCGGATCTGCGAGGGCCGCGAATTTGCCGCTGAGGGGGTCGATGGTCATTTTTAATTAGCCGATCGGTTAAGTAACCGTTCGGTTAAATAGCGCACGTGCATGCGCCTGTCAAGCGCGCACGGGGCCGCCCTTTCAGACCGAGGGTTTGCCTTCCTTGAAGTCGGCGCTGGCTTCGCCCATCAGCTTCGGGTCGAAGATCGACAGCTTGCGCGCAGCACTTCCCGGTTTCAGATCGAGCTTGTCCATCTCCACCCAGAAGGTGTTGGGCGTGACCGTCGTCTGCACGTAGTAGAGGCGCGAGCCGGGATCGATGATCGAGCGGTACCACGTCGGGTAGGTTCCCGAGACGCCGGAGTAGGGGCTGCCGAACGGCACCGAGACGTTGTTCATGAGGCTCATCATGCTGGCCGCGGCCTGCGCCGGATCGCTGGTCTTGGGCAGGTATTTCAGCGTGTAGGCGGCGCGCACGAACCGGTCGTCCGCCTGTATGCCGCCCGGCAGTTGCTCGATCGTCCCGCCGAAGGTCTTATAGCGCAGCATGTTGGCGATCTGCTGGTCGTAGGCCGGCTCGTTGGTCATCACCTGGTACTCGCGGCCCAGATGCACGACCGGCTCGCCCTTGATGAACTCGATGATGGCCGACTGGCCGGAAGCGTCGGCGATGGCGACGTGGAGCGGCAGCCCGTCGGGATACTCTTCCCCAAGTGCGGTGTTGACGACCTGCACCTGGTCGAGGTTCGCGATCACCTCGTTCACGGTTGCGTAGTTGTCGAGATAGAACTGCGGCCACTGATAGAAGGCGATGCCGGGCCGCTTCGAGTTGCGCTGCTCGTACTGCGTTCCATCGAGGAACAGCAGGTTGACGACGAGACCCTTCTCGTTGATGCCCTCCTCGGTGCAGATATCGAGCCCCGCGATGATCAGGCTCGCATAGCGCGATGTCCATTTGGCGGGGTTGTCGGGTGCGCGGCCCTGACGCTCCATGCCCGCGGGGAGTGACCACATGGCTTCATCGAAGTTGCGGCTCCAGTCGAGCGTGCGCCCGACGAGCTTTACGGGGTTGTCGTTCCAGAAGACGCGGCTGCAGGCGTTTGCAGTGCCCGGCAGCATGGAGGCGGCGCCGGCGCCCAAAAGTGTGGCAAGGGCGTCGCGGCGGCTGAAACGGCTGTTCATGGAGGGGCCTGTCTGACGATGCGATCGGCGCAGAATGCCAGACGGCGATTGGCGCGGGCTTACCCCGACGCGTAAAAAGCCACGGATCACCGCGATTTTTCCGCGCCTCGCCCCAACTCGGTGCGAATTGCAGGATGGGCTAACCTCGGAGGCGGACAGGAACCGACATGCCCATTCGCCAGCTTTCGCCGGAGACGATCAACCGCATCGCCGCGGGCGAGGTGGTCGAGCGCCCGGCGAGCGTCATCAAGGAGCTCGTCGAGAACGCGCTGGACGCCGGCGCCGGCGAGATCGATATCGTCACCGCCTCGGGCGGGCTCTCGTTGATCCGCGTCAGCGACGACGGCTCCGGCATGGGCCCCGACGATCTCGCGCTGTCGGTCGAGCGCCACGCCACCTCCAAATTGAGCGAAGAGGATTTGTTCGCGATCCACACGCTCGGATTTCGCGGCGAGGCGCTGCCCTCCATCGGCTCGATCGCCAGGCTCACCATCCTGTCGCGCGCGCAAGGGGCTCCTGAGGCTTTCGCCGTCACCGTCGATCGCGGTGCCAAGGCGACGATCAAGCCCGCGGCCGGCAATCCCGGCACCAGCGTCGAGGTGCGCGATCTGTTCTCCAGCGTGCCGGCGCGCTTGAAGTTCGTGAAATCCGAGCGCGCCGAGAATATGGCCGCGACCGAGGTCGTGCGCCGCCTCGCCATGGCGCACCCGCATGTCGGCTTCACGCTGACGACGGGCGAGCGCACGGGCCTGCGGCTGCCGCGCGAGGCGCCCGGCCCCGACGGCCTTTTGCAGCGGCTCGGGCGCATCATGGGCCGCGAGTTCATGGACGATGCGCTTGCCGTTGCGGCTGAGCGCGAGGACGTCTCGGTTGAGGGCTTTGCCGGGCTGCCGACGCTGCACCGGCCGGATGCCGCCCAGCAGTATCTCTTCGTCAACGGCCGCCCCGTCAAAGACAAGCTGCTGATCGGCGCGGTACGCGCCGCCTACGGCGACCTGATCCCGCGCGGGCGCAATCCGCTGCTCGCGCTCTTCGTTTCGCTGCCGCCCGCAGAGGTGGACGTCAATGTGCATCCCGCGAAAGCAGAAGTGCGCTTCCGCGATTCCGGCAAGGTCCGGTCCCTCATCGTCAATGCGCTCGCCGCGGCGCTGTTTGCGGCCGGGCATCGAGCTTCGGCCAAGGGCGGCGCGGCGACACTTGGCGAGTTCAAGCCCAACGTCGTGCCGTTCGAGCGCCCGCGGCAGGGCTATGGGGGCGGTCATCGCAGCTCGGCGTCGTTCGGCCTCGCCGAAGCCATGCAGGCGCCGTTCGAGGCGATGCGCGATCCCAGTGCCGACGCGCGCGCCGACTCAGCGCCGATCCCGGAAGCGCTGCTCGACCGCCCGCTGGGTGCTGCGCGCGCGCAGGTGCACGAAACCTACATCCTGGCGCAGACGCGCGATTCCCTCGTCATCGTCGACCAGCACGCGGCGCACGAGCGCCTCGTCTACGAGCGCATGAAGGCGATGCTGGCTGCGGGAGGCGTCGCGCGCCAGGGGCTGCTGATCCCGGTCATCGTCGATCTCGAGCCCGGAGAGGCTGCGGCGCTCGCCGAGAAAGCCTGCGAGCTTGCCGAGCTCGGGCTTGGCGTTGAACCTTTCGGGCCTGGTGCCGTCGCCGTGCGCGAGGTGCCGGCGCTGCTGGGCGACGCCGACGTAAAGGGCCTCATCAAGGATCTCGCGGCCGACATCGCGTCAGATGGCGAGGGGCTTGCCCTGAAGGAGCGCCTCGAATTGGTGTGCGCGACGCTTGCCTGCCACGGCAGCGTGCGCGCGGGCCGCCGTCTCAGCGCCGACGAGATGAACGCGCTGCTGCGCGACATGGAGGCGGTGCCCTATTCCGGCCAGTGCAACCACGGGCGCCCCACCTACGTGGAATTGAAGCTGTCCGATATCGAGCGCCTGTTCGGCCGCCGCTGAGCAGCGATAAGGCCAGATTGATCCCGCGCAAGGCCCGCCACGATCCCGCGCGCTAACGATCCTCATGCAGGCATTCGCAAGGGGAGCTTCGGCGTGGGCCAGACGGTGAAGGTGATGATGGCGGCGGCCGCCGCGGGCTTGATGCTCGCCGTGGGCCCTGCGCGCGCGGACGTGCTGTCGGACTGCCAGGAGAGCAAAAACGGCGAGGTGCGCCTGCGCGCGTGCACCCAGATCATCGACAACCAGAGCACGCCGGCACCCCTGCGCACGGACGCTTATCGGGCGCGTGCCGAAGCTTATGCCGATCGCGCGGCCCACAGGGAGGCGATCGCCGACTACACGCAGGCGATTACCCTCAAGCCCGACGACGGGCCCGCCTACTACGGCCGCGGCCAGGCGCGGCTCGCACTGAACCAAACGGACGGCGCGATCGCCGACTTCACGCAGGCGATCCGCTACATGGGGACCTTGGCCGGGCTCTACGTCGCGCGCGGCTATGCGCACCTCGTGAAGGGCAACGCCGGCGAATCCATCGTCGACTTCACGGTGGCGATCCGCCTCGATCCCAAGAACGCGTCGGCCTACAACAACCGCGGCCTCGCCTATCGCAAGAAGGGCGATCTCGACAACGCGATCCAGGACTACACCAGCGCGATCGGCCTCAACCCCATCTACGCGCTTGCCTACAACAACCGCGGCTACGTGCTGGAGGCGAAGGGCGATAAGTCGGCGGCCGCCGCCGATTTCCATCGCGCGCTGGCGCTCGATCCCTCGCTCGTCGGCGCCAAGAACGGCTTGAAACGCCTGGGCGAGCCAGCCTTGGTGGCAGTCGAGACCGACAAGCTCATCAATCAGGGCAAGCTGCTGGCGGAAAGGAACTGCGCCTGGTGCCACGCGATCGGCAAAAGCGGCGACAGCCCCAACCCGCGCGCGCCGGCCTGGCGCGACCTGCACAAGCGCCATCCGATCCAGGCCTTGCGCGATCCACTGTCACGCGGCATCGCGCGACCGCACGACGAGATGCCGAAGTTCGAGCTCTCCGACTTCGAGATCGATACAATTGTTGCCTATATCAACAGCCTGGGTCCATGAACCTTGGGGATGCCCAGGCGTTAGCAGCGCTTACGACTTGCCAATCGCCCGCGGTCTCGTATGTTTGCCGCCATGTACGACGATCCCACCTCAAAACCCCTGGTGCGCGTCCGCAATGGCGCCCTCATTGCGGGCGTGTGCGGGGGCCTCGCCAAGTGGCTCGGCTGGGACCCAACGCTGGTGCGCTTTGGCTACGTCGTCCTCTCGATCCTGTCGGCGGCATTCCCGGGCATCCTCGTCTACATCCTGTTGTGGATCTTGATGCCGCTCGAGCCCGCCTGACGATCAAGCCGCCGTCGCTTCTCCATAGCGCGCGATGAGAACTTGCGTGTCGCCCCAAGTGCGCCGGTCGATCTCGTCGAAACCGTGCGGCAATTCGATTTCAGCATCCGCTCGCTCCTCGATAACGGCGATGGCGCCAGGCGCGAGCCAGCCGCCGCCTGCTAGCGACGTCAATGCGAGTGTACCGAGACCCTTGCCGTAGGGCGGATCGAGGAAGGCCAGCGCAAAAGGTCCTTGCGTGCCGGCGGGGCCCAAGTCGGTCGCGTCGCGGCGGAAGAGGCGCGTCTCGCCCGTGAGCTGCAGCGCCTCGATCGTGGTGCGGATGAGCGCGCGAGCCTGCGCGTTCTCCTCGACGAACAGGCAGTAGGCCGCCCCCTGCGACAGCGCCTCGAGCCCGAGCGCGCCGGTGCCGGCGAACAGATCGACGACGCGCGCGCCCGCAAGCGTGAAGCCATCAATCCCATGCTGCAGGATGTTGAACAGGGATTTACGCACGCGGTCCGCGGTCGGGCGCACGTCCATGCCGGCGGGGGCAGCGATCGCGCGCCCGCGAAAGCGGCCGGCGACGATCCTCATGGCGGCGCGCCGCCCTTGCCCGTCCGCGCCTTGCGCCGGGCCTGCTCCACTTCGCCGGGGCCCGTCAGGCCGAACTCGCCTGCCACCGCGCGGCCGAGCTGCTCGGCCAGCACGCGGCGCTTCACGGATTCGACCGCGCCCGGCTTGAGATCCAGAAGCTGGAACGGCCCATAGGAGATGCGGATGAGGCGATTTACCTCCAACCCGAGGTGGGCGAGGATGCGCCGCACCTCGCGGTTTTTGCCCTCGCGCAAGGCCATCGTCAGCCACGCATTGCCGCCCTGCACGCTGTCGATCGTCGCTTCGATCGGTCCGTAGCGCACGCCCTCGATCTCGACGCCGTCTTTGAGCGCATCGAGCTCGGCTTGCGAAACGCGCCCGTGCGCGCGCGCCCGGTAGCGCCTGAGCCAGCCCGTCGACGGCAGCTCGAGATGGCGGGCGAGCGCCCCGTCGTTGGTCAGGAGCAAGAGCCCTTCGCTGTTGAAGTCGAGGCGGCCGATCGAGACGACGCGCGGCAGCTCGGGCGGCAGCGACGCGAATACCGTCGGGCGCTCCTGCGGGTCCTTGTGCGTGGTGACGAGCCCCTTGGGCTTATAGTAGCGCCAAAGCTGCACGGGCTCGGTGGCGGGCAGCGGCTTGCCGTCGACGAGGACGAGATCCTTGGGCGTGACCTCGAAGGCGGGCGTCGCCAGCAGCTTTCCGTTGACCTTGACCCGGCCATCGGCGATCCATCGCTCGGCCTCGCGGCGCGAGCACAGGCCCGCCCGCGCCATTGCCTTGGCGATGCGCAAGGGCTCGCCCGTTGCGCCCGCGGCGCCTGGTGCTCCGGAAGCGCCGCCAATACCCGGGGCGCCCAGGGCGCTTTTTTGAGACGGGCGCTCGTCGCGGGGGCGCCGCTTCGAGGGCCGTTTGGCGGAAGGATTGGCTGTCATGCGACGGTTTGGTGCCATGGAACCTGACGTGATTGCTCGGCGGAGCCCCTTATGACACTCGGCCCTGAGTTCGAGCCACATGGCACGTGCGCTGGCCGAGGCGCAAGCGGCGGGGAAGCGCGGGGAGGTGCCGATCGGTGCCGTCGTCGCCGGGCCCGATGGGGTAGTTCTGGCCGCCGCCGGCAACCGCACCCGCGAGTTGAACGACCCCACCGCGCACGCCGAGCTGCTGGCGATCCGCGCCGCGTGCGCCAAGCTCGGGTCAGAGCGCCTGATCGGCTGCGACCTCTACGTGACGCTGGAGCCTTGCCCCATGTGTGCGGCCGCCGTCTCGTTTGCGCGCATCCGCCGCCTCTATTACGGCGCGGGCGATCCCAAGGGCGGCGGGGTCGAGCACGGGGCGCGCGTGTTCAACCAGGAGACGTGCCACCACGCCCCTGAGATCTATTCGGGGATCGACGAGGCGCGCGCGCGTAGCATTCTCAAGACTTTTTTCCAGGCAAAACGCTAGCGCTACCCGGAGCGGTTGCGCTTGAGCAGCAGGCGGCGCCTGGGCGCGCTAAGCTCCTTTGCCGCCGCCGGCGCCTCGATCGCCTCGACTGCCTCCAGCGTCTCCGCCTCGATCACGCGCGCAAGCTGCGCCTTGAGCCGCTCCTTGGCGGGCGCTGCGGCTTCGAGGATCTCCTCGATCTTGAGGAAGTCGAGGATCTGGAAGCGGCTCGTGCCGGCGTCGATGTAGACGTCGGGATGACGGTGGCGCAGCTTCTCCTTGATGATCGTGCGCTCGAAGATGAAGTTCGAGGCAAACAGCGCCTCCCACGCTTTCGGCATCGCCTGACCCGGGCGCCGCATCGGTGCGCCGCTTACGTCGATGGCGACCGTCAGGTCGGCCTCGCCGTTGAGGATGTCGAACGGCAATGGATTGACGAGGCCGCCGTCGATCAGCACGCGCCCGCCGACGAGCACCGGCTCGAACAGGACCGGGAGCGCCATGCTGGCGGCGATCGCCTGGCGCAGCGGGCCCGAGGAGAAGATCACCGGCTCCTGCGCGTAGAAGTCGGAGGCGACGATTTTCAGCGGGATCACGAGGTGATCGAAGTCGTGGGCGATGTGCGGCGGCAGGATGATGTCGAGGAGACGGTCGGGCGCCAGGAAGGCTGAGCGCGCGGCAAACACGTTCCAGATGCGCCGCGTGTTGCGTACGCGCGCGGCGTAGAGGTCGCGCACGAGGTCGAGGCGCTTCTTCAGGACCTCGAAGGCGTGCGCCCGGATCTCGCGCCCGCTCATGCCCGATGCGTAGGCCGCGGCGAAGACGGCGCCGATCGAGGTCCCGGCGATGATCCTGGGACGAATGCCCAGCTCGTCGAACGCTTCGAGAATGGGGATGTGGGCAAGTCCGCGCGCGCCGCCGCCGCCCAACGCGAGCGCGATCGTGGGATGGCGCGCGGCCGGCTTGTGGCCGGCGGGCGTCTTGCTGGGGATATGTTTTCGGCTCATCAGGGGCGCCCGGGAGAATCAAAAAGCGGCGTCAGGTTAGCGGCGCAGTGCTAGGCCATTGTGACTTTGCCGCAGCAAACTTGCCATGGCGGTCGCAAAGAGCGCCATGGCGCGCGACCTTCGGGCGCGGGCTCGGCAGTCGCAAGGCCTCAAGTCCCGGATTTCTCGCGCGCGACGGCGCGCCAACCGATATCCGGCCGGCAGAAGCCACCCGGCCAATCAACCAAAGCGACGGCCGCGTAGGCGCGCGCCTGCGCCTCCGCGACGGTGCGCCCGCGTGCCGTGACGTTGAGGACCCGACCGCCGTTGGCGATGAGCCTTGCGCCGTCCCGCGCCGTTCCGGCGTGAAAGATCTGCACGCCCTCGACGCCGGCGGCCGCCTCCAGGCCCTTGATCTCGGTGCCGATCTCCGGCGGGCCGGGATAGCCGTTCCCCGCCATGACGACCGTCAGCGCCGCGTCGTCGTGCCACGTGAGATCGAGGCCGTCGAGCGCGCCGTCGGCGGTTGCGAGCAGCGCCGGCAGCAGGTCGGACTGCAGGCGCATGACGAGCACTTGCGTCTCGGGATCGCCGAAGCGGACGTTGTACTCGATGAGTTTTGGGCCTTCGCTCGTGATCATGAGCCCGGCGAACAGCACGCCCGTGAACGGGGTGCCGCGCTTTGCCATGGCGGCAACCGTCGGCAGGATGATCTCGTCCATCGTGCGCGCGGTCATCTCGGGCGTCATCACGGGCGCCGGCGAGTAGGCTCCCATGCCGCCCGTGTTGGGGCCGGTGTCGCCCGCGCCGACACGCTTGTGATCCTGCGCCGCCGCAAGCGGCAACGCCGTGCGGCCATCGACGAGCGCAAAAAAGCTCGCCTCCTCGCCGACGAGGAAGTCCTCGATGACGACCTGCGCGCCGGCCTTGCCGAAGGCGCCCGCAAAGCAAGCCTCGACCGCCGCCTCGGCCTCGGCGCGCGTTTCGCAGATCATCACGCCCTTGCCGGCGGCAAGCCCGTCGGCCTTGACGACGATCGGCAGCTGCTGATCTTCGAGGTAGGCTTTCGCCGTCGCGGCGTCGCTGAAGCGCCCGTAGGCGGCCGTCGGGATGTTGAATTCGCGCGCGAGGTCCTTGGCGAAGCCCTTGGAGGCTTCAAGCTGGCTTGCGGCTTGCGTCGGTCCGAAGCACGTGACGCCGGCCGTGGTCAAATCGTCCACAAGCCCCGCGACGAGCGGCGCCTCGGGCCCGATCACGACCAAATCGATGGCGTTGTCCTTGCAGAAGCGCAGGACAGCCGTGTGGTCGGCGACGGGGAGCCCCACGCATTCCGCGACGTCCGCAATTCCGCCGTTGCCGGGTGCACAGTAGAGTTTCGCCAACAGCGGGCTCTTGCTCAACGCCCAGGCGAGTGCATGCTCGCGTCCGCCGGAGCCGATGAGGAGAACGTTCATCGTTAAGGATCTCTCGAACGGGGGGCTGAGCCCATGTGGGGACAGAGCCTCGGGCACGTGCCGCCGGGCCGCGGCTTGATGTATCATCGAATTGGAAATCACCAAACGGGCGAGGCGCCGTGACGCAAACCGATGCCCCGATGCCGCTCGGCGCCAACGTCGCCGAGTTCACCGTCTCCGAGCTCGCCGGCGCCATCAAGCGCGCGCTGGAGGAGGGTTTCGGCTTCGTGCGCCTACGCGGCGAAGTTTCGGGCTTTCGCGGGCCGCATGCCTCGGGCCACTGCTACTTCGCGCTGAAGGACGACAAGGCCAAGATCGAGGCGGTCGTGTGGAAGGGCACCTACCAGCGGCTGAAGGTCAAGCCGCAGGAGGGCCTCGAGGTCGTCGTCCAGGGGCGCATCACCACCTATCCCGGCTCCTCCAAGTACCAGATCGTCATCGAGAGCCTGGAGCCCGCGGGGCTCGGCGCGCTGATGGCGCTGCTCGAGGAGCGCAAAAGAAAGCTTGCGGCGGAAGGCCTGTTCGAAGACGCCCGCAAGAAAGCGCGGCCCTTCCTGCCGCGCCTCGTCGGCATCATCACCTCGCCGACAGGCGCCGTCATCCGCGACATGCTGCACGGCTTTGAGGAGCGTTTCCCCACGCGCGTTCTCGTGTGGCCTGTGCGCGTGCAGGGCGAGACCTGCGCGGCCGAGGTGGCCGCCGCGATCCGAGGGTTCAACATGCTTGAGCCTGGCGGCGCAATCGCGCGCCCCGACGTGATGATCGTCGCGCGCGGCGGCGGCAGCCTGGAAGATCTCATGGGCTTCAACGAGGAGATCGTGGTGCGCGCGGTGGCCGCGAGCGCCATTCCCGTCATCTCCGCGGTCGGCCACGAGACCGACTGGACGCTCATAGATCTGGTCGCGGACGCGCGCGCGCCGACACCCACCAAAGCCGCCGAATGGGCGGTGCCGAAGTTTGCAGACCTCGCCGAGAGCACGGGCAAGCTGGGGCTTCGGCTCACAACGGGCGCGCGGCGCTCGCTGAACTCGGCGCGCACGCACCTCAAAGCCGCCGCGCGCGGCCTGCCGCGGCTGCAGGATATCGTCGCGCTGCCGCGCCAGCGCTTCGATGCCTGCGACAAGCGCCTGTCGCGCGCGCTGCTCGCCAACACGCGTGCGCATCACACGCGCTTTGCGCGCGTCTCCTCGCGCCTGCGCCCGGCAACCGTGCGCCAGCGCCTGGCGCTGGGGCTCGAGCGTCTTTCCACTCTCAATGCGCGCGCCAGCTCCGCGCTCGCCAACAGGATCGCCACGCGCCGCCGCCAGCTCGACGGCTGCGCCCAGTTGCTCGGCTCGCTCAGCTATCAGAGCGTCCTGCAGCGCGGCTTCGTGCTGGTGCGCGACGGCGAAGGGCGTATGCTGCGCGAGGCGGCGGCCTTGCATGCCGGCGACCGGCTGGAGCTCGAGTTCCGCGACGGCCGCGTCGAGGCAGAGACGAGAGGCGTTCGCCTGAATGTTGAGGGAACGGCGCCCAAGACGCTGCCCCAGTCGCCGCCCAAGTCGCTGCCGGCGAAGTCGCCCGATCCGTCTCTGCGGCGTACGCGGCGTCCGGGCGGCGGCGGTCAAGGCTCACTCTTTTGAGCGCGAAGCCGGGTGCAAGCTTGACTGAGCGCGCGCGATTGGCGATGTCATTGCGCTGAAATGCGATAGCTGCGGCGAGAGAGTTCATGAACCGGATCGACAGGTTCTTCGGCCTGCGCGGCGAAGCCAAGGTCAAATTCCTCGACGGCGAGTTCCAGGTGGTCTCGCCCGGCGACTTCGTGCGCTGCGCCGTCACGGGCGAGCCGATCATGCTGCCTGAGCTGCGCTACTGGAGCGTGGAGCTGCAGGAAGCTTACAGCTCGCCGCAGGTCTCCGTGCAAAGGCACCGGGACCGGCGACATCAGGGCTGAGGCGGCGCGCCGTTGCGGCGGGCTTCTTTCGCCTGCACCGCCGCCTCGATGAGCGATTGCAGCCGCCCGAGATCGCGTGGGGCCAAGACCATCGCGATGGCGAGCGGCTTTGCCTGCTCCAGAATTGAGCGCGCGATGCTCTCCGCCCCCGAGATGCGCGCCAGATCCTTTTCCGTCGTGACGAGGAGTGCCTTGTGCTCGCGCGCATAGGACAACAGCCGGTAGGCGTCGGCGCGCGAGAAGTCATGGTGGTCGGGAAAGGCTGCGCGCTGCAGAAGGTTGGCGCCGAGGCCTTCCACAAGGGAAAAGAAGCGCTGGGGATTGGCGATGCCCGCGAACGCCACGACGGATGCGCCGGCGAGCCAGGCGGTGTCGCCCGCCGGCTCGATGTGAGCTTCCAGGACCGGACCGGGGAAGACGCGGCGCAACAGCGCGTGCATGCCCTCCGCGGGGTTCGCTGGCGCGCCGTCTGCCTCTCTGACGACGATCGCGTCGACGAGGCCGAGCTGAAAGTCGATGGGCGCGCGCAAGGGCCCGGCCGGGATGACTTCTCCGTTGCCAAGCCCGCGCGCAGCGTCGACGACGGCGAGGCTGAGATCCTTGACGATCGCCGCGTTCTGCAGGCCGTCGTCCATGATGACGGCGGTGCACGGGCGGCCACTCTCCTCGATCATCCGCACGCCGGCCGCGCGGTCGCGCGCAACGAGCGTCGGGGCAACGCGTGAAAGCAGCAGCGGCTCATCGCCGAAGCGGCGCGCTGAGCCGGGCTCCTCCGTCACCCACATAGGGCCGGATTCGCTGCCGCCATATCCGCGGGTTAGGAACACAGGGTTGCCACCCTGCGCTTTCAGCGCCTGCGCGATGAAGAGCGCGAGCGGCGTCTTGCCCGTGCCACCGGCAGTGAAGTTGCCGACGCAGATGACGGGAAGGCGCGAGCGGTAGGGCCGGGACCGGTTAAAGCGGGACTGCGCGATGCGGCCGTAGAGGCGCCCCAGGGGGGCCAGCACGCGCGCGATCTTGCGCGAGCGCACATCGTGCGCGTCGGCATACCACCAGCCGGGTTCCTCAAGACGCACGCTTCAGTCTCTCGTCGGGCAGGTAGCGCAGCAACGTCTCGACCGTTTTGTCCAGCGCGCCGGAAAGGGTGGCAAGGGCCTGCGTCGCGCCCATGCGCATCTGCTGCATTTCCGACTGGTTCTGCAGGAGCCGGGTCACGGCGGCGGCGAGACTTCCAGCCGACGTCACCTCGATTGCGCCCTGGTGGCGCAGCAGCGTGTGGTAGGCGTCGCGGAAGTTCTGCCAATGCGGGCCCGTGAGCACCGCGACGCCGTGGCGAACGGCCTCGATGGGGTTCTGTCCGCCCCGCTCGACGAGCGAGCCGCCGATGAAGGCGATGGGCGACAGCGCATACAGCGTGCCGAGCTCGCCGATGGTGTCGGCGATGTAGATGTCCGTGCGCTCGGAGGGCAGCGCGCCGAGCGAGCGCTGCGCGACGGAGAAGCCCAGATCCTTGAGCCGCTCGGCGATCGCGGTGCCGCGCTCGGGATGGCGCGGGGCGATGATGGTGCAGAAGCTCTCAAACGTGCGCGCGAGCTCGCGATGCGCTTGCGCGATGATCTCCTCCTCGCCTTCATGCGTGCTGGCGGCGACGAAGCCCGGGCGGCGCGCGAGCGCATGTGTGAGCCGCTCGAGCTCGCCGAGGTCGACGGGCGGGGGCGGCGCATCGATCTTGAGGTTGCCCACCGGCTCGACGGTGCGTGCGCCGAGCGTGGCAAAGCCGAGTGCGAGGCGCTCGTTCTGCGCCAGCACGACGTCGAACCGGTTGAACAGGGGCTGGGCCATGCTCTTGTTGCGCTGCCATCGGCGCCGGCTGCGGTGCGACAGGCGCGCGTTGACGAGGGCCAGGGGGATGGCGCGCGCCGACGTCTCCAGGATGAGCGACGGCCAAATCTCGGATTCGGTGAACACGGCAAGGTCGGGACGCCAGTGATCGAGGAAGCTCGCGGCATATTCGGGCGCATCGAGCGGAACGTATTGGTGCACGCAGCGCGGCCCCAGCCGGCGCGCGGCAAGGCCCGCCGACGTGACGGTCCCCGTCGTCAGCAGCACGTTGAGCCGGGGGCGCTGGGCGATCAGCGCTTCGATCACGGGAAGCACGGCGTTGGTCTCGCCGACGCTTGCCGCGTGCACCCAGGCGAGCATTCCGTCGGGGCGCGCGGTGGTCGATTGGCCGAGCCGCTCGCCGCGCCGGTTGGGATCCTCTTTGCCGCTGCGCTCGCGGAACTTCAGCACCGCCGGGGCGAAGGGTCGCAGCAGGCTCATGCCCGTGCGGTAGATTTTGAGACGCAGGTCGGGGTCGGCCGGTGGAGCCGTCTTGTCGTCGATGCGCGGCGGCGTGGCGCGCGCGATGTCGCCGCCGGCCAGCGCGTACGCCCGGCTCGTCGCCGCATCGAGCGAGCGCTCGAGCTCGGCGCGTGCCGCTTCGAGGGCCGCCTCGTCGGCGTCGGCGGCGACGCGGATCGGCTCGCCGGCGACATAGACCAATTTGGAAAAGGGCAGGTTGATCGTCATCCGGCTCCAGGTATCGAGCGCGAGGAAGCGGCTCGTAGCGGATGCGACGGGAACGATCGGGCGCCCCGAGAGCCGCGCGATGGTCACGATGCCGGCGCCTGCGCGCCGCGCGGGGCCCGGGGGCACGTCGGCGGTCATCACCAGCGAGGCGCCTTCGTTCAGCGCGCGTACGGCCTGGCGCAGCGCATAAACGCCTCCGCGGTTCTTGCGCCGCCCGCCGGCGCCCGCCCCGCGGATCAGGTCGACGCCCAGATGCGCCATCGCGTTGCCGATGAATTCCGCGTCGCCATGCCGCGCGACCATGGCCGCGACCTTGACGTGAGGCGCGGGGCGGAAGCCCGAGGTCATCATGAATTGGCCGTGCCAGACGGCGACGATCACGGGGTGTTCGATCTCGAGCCGCGCCAATGCGTCAGGTGGGCTGTAGACCACACGCGAGGTGCGGCGCACGAGGCGAATCAAGCCGGCGACCGCGCGGCCGGCGAGCCAGCTCCACGTGGAAGTCGTATGGGGCGGACGTGCCATCCTCAAGGGTGCCTCGGCGCGAAACGCCTCCAACGCCTGCGATCCTCAGCGGACCACTTGCAGGTGGTTCCTATAGCGAATATTTAGCGATGGCAAACTGGGACCTTAAGGCACACGCACGAGTGCGCGTGGGGCCGGCCCGGTGGGCGATGACGCCCCCTAGCAAGGTCGACTCAGGTACTTAATGGCCGGATTGGTGAAGCAGGCAAAGCGCTCCTTGCGCCGCGTGGCACGGGGCTGGCGGGAGGCTTTGGTGCGCGGCTCGCCCGAGTGGGTTCGCCGCAGCCTGGGCCCCTCGGCGACGTATCTCGACATGCTTCTCGTCGATCACGGCATCTTCCGCCTCGTCTACGCCAATTCTCACAAGATCTCCGAAAAGGCGTGGCGGTCCGCCCAGCCCGCTCCCCACCAGCTCCGCCGCTTCGCCCGCAACGGCATCCGCACGATCGTCAACTTGCGCGGCGAGCGCGATTGCGGAAGCTATTGGCTGGAGCAGGAGGTCTGCGCCCGCAATGGTCTCAAGCTCGTGAACTTCCAGGTTCGCTCGCGCGCCGCCCCGACGCGCGAGGAGTTGTCGGGAGCCAAGCGGCTGTTTGACGAGATCGAGTACCCGATGCTGATGCACTGCAAGTCGGGCGCGGATCGTGCCGGGCTGATGAGCGTGCTCTATCGATTTCTGCACGAGGGCGTGCCGATCGAGGAAGCCAAGCGCGAGCTCTCGCTAAGGTATGGCCACATCCGCCAGGCCGACACCGGGATCCTCGATTATTTCTTCGAGAAATATCTGCAGGACAACGCGGTGCGGCCCATGCCGTTCTTCGAGTGGGTCGACACGGTGTACGATCCCGAGGAGCTGAAGCGCACGTTCCACTCGAAGGGCTGGGCGAACCGCCTGGTCAATACGATCCTGCAGCGGGAATAGCCGCGCGGCTCAAGAGGCCCGCGGCACCTCGGCGCCCGTGAGCGCCTGCGAGCGCACGAGGCGCGCGTAGGTGCCGCCTTGGGCGAGCAGCTCCCGGTGGGTTCCTATTTCCACTATGCCGCCATCCTCCATCACGCAGATGAGGTCGGCGTTCTGCACGGTCGAGAGCCTGTGCGCGATGACGAGCGTCGTGCGGTTCTTGGTGAAGCGGGCGAGCGCGTCCTGCACCAGGCGCTCCGATTCGGTATCCAGCGCGCTCGTCGCCTCGTCCAGGAGCAGGATCGGCGCGTCTTTCAGGATCGCGCGCGCGAGCGCGAGGCGCTGGCGCTGGCCGCCCGAGAGGCGCAAGCCGCGGTCGCCGATCTGGGTCGCGTAGCCCTCGGGCTGCGTCACGATGAACTCGTGGGCGGCCGCGGCCTCGGAGGCGGCGATGATCGCGCTTTCCGGCGCGCCGAGGCTGCCGAGCGCGATATTGGCGCCGATGGTGTCGTCGAACAGCGTCACGTCCTGCGCGACGATCGAGATGGCGTTGCGCAGCGAGGCGACCGTCACGTCGCGCACGTCCTGCCCGTCGATGGTGATGCGGCCGTGCCCGACGTCGAACAGGCGGGGAACCAGGTTCAAGATCGTCGACTTGCCCGCGCCCGAGCGCCCGACCAGCGCCACCGTGCTGCCGCCCGGCACCTCGAGCGAGAAGTTGGAAACGGCGCGCTGGTCCTTCTGCTCGCCGTAGCTGAAGGCGACCCCCTCGAAGCGGATCGCGCCGGCGCCGATGGCGAGCGGCTTGGCGCCGGGGCGGTCGACGATCGTCGGCATCTCGTCGACGAGGCCGTAGTAGCTTTCGGCGGCAGCGAGGCCCTCGTTGATGCGGCCCGAGAGATTGCCGAGCGCGCGGATGGGCTGCGCCGCCATCAATAGCGCGGTGACGAAGCCCATGAAGTCGCCGACCGTCGAGATGCCGCTCGCGATGCGCCAGTAGGCGAACGCGATGACGCCGGTGACCGCGAGACCGCCGAGCGCTTCCAGCATGGGATCGATGCGTGCGCGGTTCTTCACCGCTTTCATGCGCAGCCTGTAGACCTGCTCGAAGCTCTGGTTGAGCCGGTCGGCGGCGTATGTCTCGAGGCGGAACGACTTGATGAGGCGCGCGCTCGACAGCTTCTCGGTCAAATGCGATGTCATGTCGCCGAGCTCATTCTGAGTGTGCTTGGCGACGCGGCGCAGCTTTTTGCTGAGAGCCGCCACCGGAATTGCCGCGATCGGATAGACGCAGAGCACGATCAGCGACATCACCCAGTCGAGGTAGAACATCGAGACGGCGAGCGCGATCACGGACAGCGTGTCGCGGATTGCCGTGTTGAGCGCGGCCTGGGCCGCCGTCTGGATGAACGTGATGTCATTCGTCAGCTTCGACACGAGCCGGCCCGGCGTGTCGCGCGTGAGCCGCGCCAGATCCGACCCGACGAGGTGCGCGAACGCGACCTTCTGCATGTCGGTCGTCAGCCGCATGACGATGCGGTTGGTCTCGACCGTCTGCAGATAGAGAAAGAGCGAGCGCAGCATCGTCACCCCGACGATGGCGCCGAGCACATAGGGGAGCGTCCCGGTCTGCTCCTTCATCAGCGTATCGAAGGAGACCTTGATGATCATCGGGTAGGCGCCCGTCGCCGCCGCGAGCAGGGCGGTCAGGAGCAGGGCAAAAAGCAGCTCGCGCCAGCGCGGCGCGATCCACTCGCGCATGAACCGCTTGAGCAGGCCGCGCTGGCGATCATCGAAGGGCAGCGCCCTCGCTATCGGCTTGGCGTCGGCGTCAGGGTCAATCGTCACGGCTGCGCCTTGGCGTCGGCTGTCGGATGATCCGGGTCAAGAAGCCGGTGCATATGAACGATGAAGTAGCGCATCATGGCATTGTCGACGGTGCGATGCGAGGCGGCCTTCCAGGCGGCATGGGCCTGCGCGTAGTTGGGATAGATGCCGACGATATCGACGTCCTTGAGGTCGCGGAATTCGCTGCTGTCGAGCGCGGTGAGCTCGCCGCCGAACACTAAGTGCAGCAACTGCTTCGGCGGCTTCGTCTGGTCGCTCATCGTGCGTCTGCCTCGTGCTCTTGTTGCGGGTGCTAACCGGTTTCCTGCCGGAACGAGCCGGTGAGCGCAAGCCTGGAAAACGGGGCGGGCGCGGGCCGTTGGCCCCGAAACAGGCCGTCCGGTTACCGCGAATTTACGCTATCTCTTAAGCAGACGGGAAGCTCGGTGTGGCATTGTGATGACATCGACGCAGAAGGTGGCCGCAACAGACGGCTGCTCTGAAGACAACGGTGGGGCACGCATTTTCGGCTTGGATCCGGTTTCCGGGGCCAGGCCGAAATCATTTTGGCGCGCTCTCAAGTGAGGCCGGCGAGCCGCGACAGGGCCATGTCGGCGACGAGGCCCAGGAAAATCGCCAAGCCCACGTCGCGATTGGAGCGAAAGCGGCGCAGGCAGTTCTCCGGGTCGGCGACATTGAGCGTCATCACCTGCCACGCCATCTGCAGGGACACCAGCACCACGGCCGTGAAGAAGATGAGGTGGGTTCCAGCGGTGAACCCAGCCGCCAGCCAGAGCGCGACGGCGCCGGCGTAGGCCGCGCCGACCCACGTCATCGTATCGCCGCCGAAACGGATGGCGGTCGACTTGAGGCCGAGCAACAGGTCGTCCTCCTTGTCCTGGTGGGCGTAGATGGTGTCGTAGCCGATCGTCCACAGCACCGAGCCGGCATAGAGCAGGATGGCGGGGAGGCCGAGCGAGCCGGTAACGGCGCTCCAACCGACGAGGGCCCCCCAATTGAAGACGAGGCCGAGGGCGATCTGCGGCCAGTAGGTGTAGCGCTTCAGAAACGGGTACACGGCGACGAGGAGCAGCGACGCGGCGCCGAGCTGGATCGTGAAGGCGTTGAACTGGATCAGCACCAACAGACCGACGAGCGCGCAGATGGCGGCGAAGGCCAGGGCTTCGGTGGGCGCGATTTGGCCAGATGGAATAGGACGGCTCGCCGTGCGCGCGATCTGGGCGTCGTAGTCGCGGTCGATGTAGTCGTTGTAGGCGCAGCCCGACGAGCGCATGACGAGCGCTCCGATCGCAAACAGCATCAGCAGCCAGGGGCTCGGGTAGGGGCGCTCGAGCGCGACCTCGGCGAGCCCCACCGCCCACCAGCACGGCAGCAGAAGCAGCCACAGGCCGATCGGCCGGTCGAGCCGCGCGAGCCGCAGGTAGGGACGCGCGTATTCGGGCGCGTAGCGGTCGGCCCAGTTGCCGGGCGGCGCATCGGCAACCGGAGACGAGCGCGGAGAGGGTGAGGGGTCGGGGGTCATGGCCGCCAGGGACTGAGCCGTTGCTCGCGACCCTAGCGGCGGGGCGCCGCTGCGGCAATCGCCCATCATGCCGAAGGCGCGTCTCTATTGGCGATCGTGCCGAAGCGCGATCGTGCCGAAGGCGCGTATGTATCGTGCCGAAGGCGCGTCCCCTATCCCGCCGAAGCCGCGTTTGCGCGGAACGCGCGCATGCGCTATGAGGGCGCATGCAAACGAGCCGGGCACAAGCGCCGCGTCTTTACGTCGAGCCTCAGCTGCGGGCGGGAACGCAAGTAGCGTGCACCCCCGATCAGGTGAACTACCTGCTCAACGTCTTGCGGCTGGGGCCGGGCGGGGAGGTCCTCGTCTTCAACGGGCGCGACGGCGAATGGCGCGCGCGCATCGTCGACGTCGCCAAGCGCCGCTGCGCGCTGGACTGCATCGAGCAGACGCGCGCGCAGGCTAAGGGCCCCGATGTCCATTACCTCTTTGCGCCGCTGAAGCACGCGCGGCTCGATTACATGGTGCAGAAGGCGACCGAGATGGGTGCAGCGCACCTGCAACCCGTGCTCACGCGGCGCACGATCGCCGCCCGCGTGAACGAAGTGCGCATGCGCGCCAACGCGGTCGAGGCGGCGGAGCAGTGCGGTATCTTGTGGGTGCCATCGGTCGGCGCGCCGCAGCGGCTGGAGGCCGTGCTCGAGACCTGGGACCTGGAGCGGCGGCTCATCTTTTGCGACGAGGCGGCCGAAGTTGCGAGCCCGCTCGCCGCGCTCTCCGATCTTCCCGCCGGCGGAGCGCTCGCCGTGCTGATCGGACCCGAGGGCGGCTTTGATGCCGCCGAGCGCGCGGCGCTGCGCAAGATGCCGTTTGCGCTGGCGATCTCGCTGGGCCCGCGGGTGATGCGCGCCGACACCGCCGCGGTCGCCGCGCTGGCGCTCGTCAATGCGGTGTTGGGCGACTGGCGCTAGGGGCTGGTAGCGCCGCACTTGGCGTCGAGCTTGTCGAGCGCGGCATCGTAGGCCTTGCCATCCTCGGATTCGGGATCGAGGTCGGCGCCGGCCTCGAAGGCGGCCTCGAAATCTGAGCCGAGCTGCTTCATGTAGTCCTGCATCTGCTTGTCGAGCGCTTCGCTCTTGCTTTCGTCCTCGGTCTCGTCTCCCGACGACATCACTTTGCTCATCTCGCAATAGGTCTTGAGCTTGGCAGCGTCGGCGGCAACCGCGTCGAAAGCCTTGGCGGCGGCCTCGACGCTTGCGTTGGCCGCAAGTGCCGGGGAAACTAAGAGACCGCAGGCGGCAATCGCGGCCAAGAACTTTTGCATTTTCTCTGCTCCATGGGTTGCAATCGCGGCGTGGCGAGACGAGCGAAGCTGCATTGTCGGTCAGATCCTGCCCGTGCCGATACCAACGTCGGCATACGGCCCAAACCGTCGAGACGACGCCAACGATCGTCGGGACCAATATGGCGTTTTTTGTGGTTGTACGCCCCTCCCGTTTGCCCAGCCCGCATAGATCACAGGCGTCCACGGGGCACAAGCCGTCGCGGCCCCGGGCGGCGCCACCTGCTTCGGCACTTGTTCCCCCTTACGGCTGAGGCCATAAAACCCCAAATCTGCAAGCGCGTCCCTCCACCCCGAAATCCGAGGCCCGGCAATGTCGACCCGTGAAGATGGCGCGCCAAGCGCTCCCGTGCGCTCGCGGGACGATTTGGTCGCTTGGGTTGCCGGCGGCGAAAAGCCGGAGGAGACCTGGCTGATCGGCACCGAGCACGAGAAGTTCGTGTTCCACACCGGGCAACTGACGCCGGTTCCCTATGAGGGCGAGCGCTCCATCCGCGCGCTGATGCAGGCGCTGATTGATCGCTTCGGGTGGGAGCCGATCCGCGAAGGCGGCAAGATCATCGCGCTGAAGCGCGCCGACGGAGAGCCGGGCGGCACCATCAGCCTGGAGCCTGGCGGCCAGTTCGAGCTCTCCGGCCGCCCCGTCCTGACGTTGCACGAGACCGCGCAGGAGACGGAGGATCACTTCTACGAGGTCTTGAGCGTCGGCGAGCCGCTCGGCATCGGATTTCTGGGTCTCGGCTTCTCGCCCAAGTGGACGCTCGCCGAGACGCCCCGCATGCCGAAGGACCGCTACCAGATCATGACGCGCTACATGCCCAAGGTCGGCACGCGCGGCCTCGACATGATGTACCGGACCTGCACCATCCAGGTGAACCTCGACTTCGCGAGCGAGGCCGACATGGTCAAGAAGCTGCGCGTCTCGCTCGCACTGCAGCCCATCGCCGCCGCGCTCTTTGCCGCCTCACCCTTCACCGAAGGGCGCCTCAACGGCTTTCAGTCGATGCGCAGCGAGGTGTGGCTCGACACCGACCGCGCGCGCACGGGCATGCTCCCCTTCGCCTTCGAGCCGGGCATGGGCTATGAGCGCTACGTCGATTACGCGTTGGACGTGCCGATGTACTTCGTCTATCGCGGCGGCCGCTATATCGACGTCGCGGGATCGTCCTTCAAGGATTTCCTCGACGGGCGTCTGCCGGGCCTGCCGGGCGAGCGGCCGACGATCGATGACTGGTCGGACCATCTGACGACGCTATTTCCCGAGGTGCGGCTCAAGCGCTTTCTCGAGATGCGCGGCGCCGACGGCGGACCCTGGCAGCGCATTTGCGCGCTCTCCGCCCTCTGGGTCGGCCTGCTCTACGACAAGGAGGCGATCGATTCGGCGTGGTCGCTCGTTGCGGATTGGACGGAGGAGGAGCGCCAGGCCTTGCGCGCCGCCGTGCCGCGCAGCGCGCTCGCCACCCCGTTCCGCAACACCACCGTGCGCGAGATCGCGCGCGACATGGTTCGGATCGCGCGCAAGGGGCTGCGCAGCCGTCAACGTATCAACCCCTCGAGCCAGGACGAGTCGATCTACCTCGCGCCCCTGGAGGAGGTGGTGGCCAGCGGCCGGACGCTCGCCGACGAGCTGATCGAGCACTTCGAGGGCCCCTGGGCCGGCGACATTGACCATGTCTTTGAAGAATATGCATTCTAAGCCCTGGGCCCGCCGGTTCAGCTTGTGTTCATGCTATCCCTCCTTAAATATCGGACGCGGGGTGAGGGAGAGGCAGTTTCCTTGGACGTTGACGGCAGCGGGACTTAGCTCTCCGCACGCCCCACCTGGCGACGGGAGAATGAATGTGGTCGATCGCAGGAGGTCCTTGGCATTGGCGGTTGGCGCCACGGTCGCCGTGATCGTGGGCGCCGGTCTGATCTTGGGCGCCAGTCTCATGACGAGCACGCGGGTCGAGGCCGGTCTGTGCGCCGCCCAATGCCTCATCAGCTACAACGCGTGCCGGATCGCCAAGAAAGGCGCGCCGCAATGCGACGTGGACTACACCGACTGCCTGCAGAGCTGCCGCAAGAAGCACTAGGCGCTCGTCCTTAGGACTCCCCGACCAGAACGACGGCGAGACGCCGCGGCCCGTGCGCCCCCATCACGATGCGCCCGCCGATGTCGCCCGTGCGCGAGGCTCCCGAAATCAGATTGAGCGTGCGCGGCATCGCCGTCGACCCCTGCTCCGCCGCCAGCAGCGCGCACGCCTCCTCGTAGCCGCCGACGATTGCCTCGGCCCGCAGCACGACAATATGCGTATCTGGAACGAAGGCGAGCGTGACGGGATTGTCCGGCCCCGAGGCGAGCACCAGCGTACCCGTCTCCGCAACGCCCGCCACGGCCCGCGACAGCCCGACGCTGTCGTCAGCCTGCGCGGGGCCTGAATCGAGCGCGAGGCCCGGCACGCATGGCCAGGGCAGGCCCGCGAGCCAAGGATCAAGTCCCTTGCGCACGCGCAGCGGCAGGTCATGGCTGCGCAGGTAGCCGTCCAGGGCGCCGGGAATGTCTGCAAGGTCCGCCACCGCGATGAGGTCGCTGCCTTGGGCGCTAAGGTGCGCCTTGAACATGTCCACGAGCTCGGCGCGGGGCAGCAAGATGCGGCTTGGAACGAGCGCCGGCGGCGGCTCGGCAAGCCGCTGCGCCACCGCTCGGCGCCGGCCGGTGTCACTTGCCTCGGCGCGCAGCGCTGAGCGGATCTTGGTGAGCATCGCTTCGCGGCTCATCGGCGTTGCCCCCTTTGCGCCCGTGCCCACGCCGCTTGGAACGTTCCCCCCTCCGGCATGGGAAAATCGCGCGCGCGCGTCCAGCGGGCGGCAAAGGGAAGCCTGCGGCAGCGCGCCGCGCTTTCGCGCCAGCGCCCTGAGCATCGCGACGGCGAGGCGCGCCGCCACGTGATAGGCGCGCGGGCGCGCGGCGAGGAACGCCCACGTCCGCAGCCTCGCCCGCTGCGCCCGCCCCGCGCCCTGCGCAAACGACGCCTCGCGCCAGCGGCGCATGAGGCCGACGAGCGGGATCTCGACGGGGCAGACCTGCTCGCAGCGCCCGCAGAACGTCGAGGCCTCGGCGAGGTCGCGCCCTTCGCCGCGCACCGGCGAGCGCCGGGGTGAGCACCGCGCCGATAGGCCCCGGATAGACAGAGCCGTAGGCGTGGCCTCCGACCGCGCCATAGACCGGGCAGACGTTCATGCAGGCGCCGCAGCGGATGCAGCGCAGCACGGCGCGAAACTCGCTGCCCAGGAGCTCCGAGCGCCCGTTGTCGAGGAGGACGACGTGGCACGCTTCGGGACCGTCGGCGTCCTCAGGCCGGCGCGGCCCCGTCGCGAACGTGGTGTAGGCGGTGATCTCCTGGCCCGTGGCGGAGCGCGCGAGCAGGCGCAGCAGCGCAAAGGCATCATTGAGCGTCGGCACGACCTTCTCGATGGAAGCGAGCACGATGTGCACCTTCGGCAGCGACATCGTCAGGTCGGCGTTGCCCTCGTTGGTGACGACGATGGCCGAGCCCGTCGCGGCGACAAGAAAGTTCGCCCCCGTGATGCCGACGTCGGCTGCAAGAAACTTCGGCCGCAGCACGGCGCGCGCTTCCGCGACCAGCGCCTCGGGGCTCGACAGGTCGCGTTCGGGGGCGAGATGGCGATGGCGGGTACGGAAATCGGCTTCGATGTCGGCGGCGCCGAGATGGATCGCCGGCGCGATGATATGGCTCGGCGCCTCGCCGCGGATCTGCACGAGGTATTCGCCCAGATCCGTCTCGATCACCTCGAGCGCCGCTGCCTCGAGGCGGCGACTGAGCCCGATCTCCTCCGACACCATCGACTTGCTCTTGGCAACGAGGCGGGCGCCCGTGGCCCTGCAGATGTCGAGGATGATGTCGGCGGCGGCCGCGGCGGTGGGCGCCCAATGCACCACCGTTCCATTAGCCCTGGCGTTGGCCTCGAACGCTTCGAGGTAGAGATCGAGGTTGGCGAGCGTGTGATCCTTGATGTCGCGCGCTGAGCGCCGCAGCGCCTCGAACTCAGGGAACGCCGCCTTGGCGCGTTCGCGCGCTGAGGCAAAGCCGCCCGGCACATCGGCGAGTGCCGCCTGCAGCCGGCGGTCGGCAAGCGCGGCGGCGGCCTCGGCTTCAAAGGCGTTTCCCGGTCTCATGGCGCAACGCTCATTCCTGCTGCGCTCCCCGCGCAATCGGGGGCGCGCTCATTTCGCCCGCGAGCACCTCGGCGACGTGCCGGCACGCGACGTCAGAGCCTTCGCGCGACAGCGTGCCGGCGAGCTGCAGGAGGCAGCCGAGCTCGCCCGCCAGCACAAGGCTTGGATCCGCGGCGGCGATCGCTGCCGTCTTCTTGGCGGCGATCGCCGCGGAGATGTCGGGAAACTTGACGCAGAACAGGCCGCCGAAGCCGCAGCAGGCCTGCTCGTCTGCGAGCTCCACCAGCTCGAGCCCGGGCAGCTGAGGCAAGCAGCGCGCGCGGCTGGCGCATGACGGCGAGCTCGCGCAGGCCCGAGCAGCCGTCGTGGTAGGCAACGCGGCCTGAGAAGGTGCCGGGCACGTTTGTCACGCCGCGAACGTCGACCAGAAAGGAGATGAGCTCGTGCACTCGTTCCGCGAAGGCATTGGCGCGGGCTTCTTGCGCCTCATCGCCCGCGCACAGCAGCCGATAGTGGCGCTTCAGCATGGCCGCGCACGAGCCCGACGGCGCGACGATGTAGTCGCAACCGGCAAACGCGTCGATCGTCCGCAGCGCCAGGGTCTTCGCGCTTTCCCGGTCGCCGCCGTTGTAGGCCGGCTGGCCGCAGCATGTCTGCCCGGCCGGCACGACGACGTCGCAGCCGGCCGCCTGCAGCAGGCGCACCGCCGCAAAGCCGACCGAGGGACGCATGAGATCGACGAGGCACGTGACGAACAGGCCCACGCGCGGCCGTTGGCTCTGACCTCGTGTCATTGGCCCGCCTGCTTTTCGGTCGGCGCCCGCCGCGAGCGCTCAACCAAGCGTGCTCTACTTGTGGGTCTTCAGGAATGCAATCAGGTCCTGGAGCTGGCCCTCGTCCTTCACGCCGGCGAAAGCCATGACGCCGCCCGGCAGAAACGCATCGGGCGACTGCAGATAGGCGGACAGCTTTGCTTCCGTCCACACGAGGCCGGCCACTCCCTGCGCCTTCATGGCCTCGGAATAGTCAAAGCCAGGAACGGCGGCGGCCTTGCGCCCGACGATGCCGTTGAGCTGCGGGCCGGCCTTGTTATGGGCGCCGGGGCCGATCGCGTGACAGGCGCGGCATCGGTTGAAGGCGGCCTGGCCTTTCGTGGCGTCCTGGGCTTGCGCCGGCAGGGCGCCGGCCAACGCGGCGACCGTGATCGCGAGACGAACCCACCGTTTCATGCTCAGGCTCCTGTTTTGCCGGCCACCTCAGCAAATGCGGCGGCGCCGATCAAGTGAGCAGACAAGCATGAAGCGTCAATGTGGCCCGCGCGTGGGCACGCAGCACCACCTCAGCGGGCGGCTGCGACGGCCCTCGGGCCCTTGGCGAGGCCCCGTGCCGCCGCCTTCGCGGCATTGCGCCCCAAGCCAAGCTTCGCCAGGTCCAAGCCATTGTCCCAATAGGGATCCGTGCCGTAGAGGTCGGCCAGGAACTCGATCAGCGACGTGACCTTGGCGGGCATGAACTCGCGGCACGGGTAGACGGCGTAGATCGCCACACTGGAAGAGCCGCGGTATTTCGGCAGCACGACCTTCAGCTCGCCGCTCTTGAGCTCCGGGCCGATCTCCCAGGTGGAGCGCAGCCCGAGCCCCAGCCCGGCGCAAATCGCTTCATGGACGAACTCGCCGGAGTTGGAGTGGACGTTGCCGTTGGTGCGGACCTGGCATTCGCCTTCCGGGCCCTTGAGCCGCCACACGTCCTGGGCGCCGGCGGAGAGGCAGTTGTGCGAGGCAAGCTCGGCGAGGGAGGCGGGCGTGCCGTGCTTCTCGAGGTAGGCGGGCGCAGCGCAGATCACGCGGTTGTCGGGGGCGATCTTGCGCGCCACCAGCGAGGAATCCTCCAATTCGCCGATGCGGATGGCGAGGTCGAAGCCCTCGCGGATGATGTCGACGAAGTTGTCGGTGAGCTGCACATCGAGCTCGATATCGGGATAGCGGGCGAGGAAGGCGCCGACGTAGGGGGCGATGTGCAGCCGGCTGAAGGTCGTGGGCATCGTGACCTTCAGCAGGCCGCGCGGCTTGGTGTTGCGCCGGCTGACGAAGTCCTCCGCCTCCTCGCAAAGGCTCAGGATGTCGACGACGCGCTTGAAATACCCAGCACCCGTCTCGGTCAGCGTCAGGTGGCGGGTCGTGCGCTGAAAGAGCCGCGCCCCAAGCCGGTCCTCCAGCTGGCTCACGCGCTTGGAGACGACGGCGGGCGACAGCCCCATCTCGCGCCCCGCCGCGGACATGTTGCCGGTGCGGGCCACGCGTGCGAATATCTCAAGGTCGCTGATGGCGGTCACGAGAGCCCCTGCGAATGAAATTCAGTTCGCGTCGAGCGGTCATCCGCCGGCGCGAAAGTAATGCAGCCAGACGACGACTATAGATATCGGCCCGATTTTCGAAAAGTTGTACTGTTGTACAATGCGGTTCGGATGGCTGCTAAAGTCGACGCGCCGATTCCAATTTTAAAATTCGCGGCCGTGGGCTCAGAGGACGAGCGGGAGACTGGGCATGTCGCTGTCGAGGTTGCCGGAACCTGATCGGGACGTGCATTGCCCGCGCCGGCGCGATCATCAAGGATCTGGAGCAGCTGATCGGGGCCGACGCCGTGATCTCCGACGAGGAGGGACGGCGCGCCTTCGAGGCCGATGCGCTGACGGCCTATCGCCGCGTGCCGCTCGCCGTGGTGCTGCCGCGCTCGACCGAGGAGGTGGCGAAGGTCCTCAAGTACTGCCATCAGAACCGGATCAAGGTCGTCCCGCGCGGGGCCGGCACCTCGCTGTCGGGCGGGGCGCTGCCCGCCGAGGACGCCATCGTCATCGGCATCTCGCGCATGAACCGCGTGCTCGAGATCGATTTCGCCAACCGCACCATCCGCGTCGAGACCGGGATCACCAATCTCGCCGTCACCGAGGCGGTGTCGGCGGAGGGCTTCTTCTACGCGCCCGATCCTTCGAGCCAGCTCGCCTGCACCATCGGCGGCAACCTCGCCATGAACTCGGGCGGCGCCCACTGCCTCAAGTACGGCGTCACCACCAACAACGTGCTGGGCCTGCGCATCGTGCTGATGGACGGCGAGATCGTGGAGATCGGCGGCCCGCAGCTCGACGCGGAGGGCTACGACTTCCTGGCGCTCATCGTCGGCTCGGAAGGGCAGTTCGGCATCGTCACCGAGGCGACGCTGCGCATCCTGCCCAAGGCCGAGGCCGCGCGTCCGATCATGCTGGGGTTCTCCTCCAGCGAGGCCGCCGGCCAGTGCGTCGCCGCGATCATCGGCTCGGGCATCATCCCCGTTGCAATCGAGTTCATGGACAAGCCGGCGATCGAGGTGGCCGAGGCCTATGCGCACGCCGGCTATCCGCTCAACGTGGAGGCGCTGCTGATCGTCGAGGTGGAAGGCTCCGAGGAGGAGATCAACCGCCTGCTCGCCGACATCGTGGAGATCGCCAAGGCGTTCCACCCGAGGGTCGTCGAGGCGAGCACCTCGCCCGAGCACAGCGAGAAGATCTGGCAAGGGCCGCAAGGCCGCATTCGGCGCCATGGGCCGCATCTCCGACTACTACTGCATGGACGGCACGATCCCGCTGTCGCGGCTCGCCGAGGTGCTGGGCCGCATCGCGCAGATCTGCGCCGAGCACCGGCTGAAGGTCGCCAACGTCTTTCACGCCGGCGACGGCAACCTGCATCCCCTCATCCTCTATAATGCCAACAACGAGGACGAGGCGCTGCGCGCGGAGCTGGCGGGCGCCGAGATCCTGAAGCTGTGCGTTTCGGTCGGCGGCTGTCTCACCGGCGAGCACGGCGTCGGCATCGAGAAGCGCGACCTCATGAGCGTGCAGTTCACGGACGCCGATCTCAGCGTGCAGATGCGCATCAAAAGCGTGTTCGATCCGCTGTGGCTCTTGAACCCCGGCAAGGTGTTCCCGCTCGACGTCGCACGACCCGCGGCTGAAGCGACAGACGCAGCGGCCTGAAGGAGATTTGGCGTTGAGCGAATTGCAAAGGCCCGCCGCCGACTGGGAGCTCCAGTTCATGGTTGCCGGCTGCGCCGAGCGCCGGATCCCCATCGAGGTGGTGGGGTCGGGCTCCAAGCGCGCCGTCGGCCGCCCCATCGAAAGCGGCGTGACCGTCACAACCTCCTCGCTCAAGGGCATCACGCTCTATGAGCCGAGCGAGCTCGTGATGTCGGCGCGCGCCGGCACGCCGCTCTCTCTCATCGAAGCCGAGCTCGCGGGCCGCGGGCAGATGCTGGCCTTCGAGCCGATCGACGTCGGCCCCACGACCGGCGGCCCGCAGGGCTCGCAGACGATCGGCGCCGTATTCGCGACCAACCTGTCGGGCGCGCGCCGCATCCAGTGCGGGGCTGCGCGCGATCATCTCCTGGGCGTCAGGGGCGTCAATGGCCGCGCCGAGATGTTCCAGTCGGGCGGCCGCGTGATGAAGAACGTGACCGGCTACGACGTCGCGCGCGGGCTCACCGGCAGCTGGGGCACGCTGGCGATCCTCACCGAGGTGACGTTCAAGGTCGTGCCGTGGCCGGAGACGGCGGCGACGATTGTCTTCCTCGGCCTGCCCGACAACCTCGCAGTCGAGCTTCTGTGCGCGGCGATGGCGCAGCCCGTCGAGGTTTCGGGCGCGGTGCATCTGCAGGCGCCGGTTGCTGCCCGCCTCGGCCATCAGGGCCTCAAGGTGATGGGCAAGTCCGTCACCGCGTTGCGGCTGGAAAATTTCGCGGGCGCGGTCGCGGGCCGCAAGCAGCGGCTCAAGGAGGCGCTGAAAGTCTACGGCAAGGCGCTCGAGCTCGACCACCGCGAGTCGCTGGAGTTCTGGGGTGAGCTGCGCCGCTTGTCCGTGATGCCGAACCGGCACACGCTGCTGTGGCGCATCTCGACCAAGCCGACGACGGCGCCAAAGCTCGTCGCCGCGATCAAGCGCTACATGCCGGCGGAGGCCTACTACGACTGGGCGGGGGGGCTCGTTTGGCTCGAGGTGCCCGCGACCGCGGACGCCGGCACCGCCGAGATCCGCCGCGCTGCCGCCATCCACGGCGGCCACGCCACCCTCATTCGCGCCGAGGCGAACGTGCGCGCCTCCGTGGAGGTGTTCCAGCCGCTGAGCCCGTCGCTCGAGCGCCTGACCCGCGAGCTGAAGATGGCCTTCGATCCCACCGGCATCCTCAATCCTGGCCGGATGTACGCCAATGTGTGAGGATCGCTGATGCAGACCAACTTCACGGCCGAGCAGCTCGCCGATCCGCGCCTCGCGGACGCCGAGGAGATCCTGCGCCGCTGCGTCCATTGCGGCCTGTGCATCGCCGTGTGCCCCACCTACGTGCTGCTGGGCGATGAGCGCGACAGCCCGCGCGGGCGCATCTACCTCATCAAGGACATGCTGGAGGGCGGCCGCGACGCGAGCGGCGTCGTGCAGACCCACATCGACCGCTGCCTGTCGTGCCTGTCGTGCATGACGACCTGCCCCAGCGGCGTCGACTACATGCACCTCGTCGATCTCGCGCGCGGGCACATCGCGCGCACCGGCAGCCGCACCCTCAAGGAGCGGTTCGTGCGCGCGCTGCTCGCGCGCACGCTGCCCTATCCGGAGCGCTTCCGCCTCGCGCTGCAGCTTGCCCCGCTCGGCCGTCCCTGGGTCAAGCTGCTGCGCCGGCTGGGCCTCAAGGAGATCGCCGCCATGATCGAGCTGGCGCCGGCCGTGCTGCCGCCGGCGCCGCGCTTCGAGGGCCCCGGCACCGCCGTCACCGAGGAGGAGCGGCGCGCGCGCGTGATCCTGCTCACGGGCTGCGCGCAGCAGGTGCTGCGCCCCGGCATCAACGATTCGACGATCCGGCTCCTAGCGCGCCGCGGCGTCGACGTCATCGTCGCGGCGGGCACGGGCTGCTGCGGGGCGCTCACCTATCACCTCGGCGAGGAGCAGGCGGCACTCGCCTACGCCAAGCGCAACGTCGACGCCTGGTCGAAGGAGCTGGCGAAGGGCCCGGTCGACGCCATCATCATCAACGCGTCGGGTTGCGGTACGATGGTGAAGGACTACGGCCACCTGCTGCAGCGCGACCCCGAGTATGCCGCGCGCGCGGCGCGCATCTCCGAGCTTGCGCGCGACATCGCCGAGTTCGTCGGCAAGAAATACGACCTGGGCCCGCCCAAGCGCTGGTCGTCGTTACGCGTCGCCTACCACCCCGCCTGCTCGCTGCAGCACGGCCAGCGCGTCGTCGAGGAGCCGCGTGCCCTGCTCGTCAAGGCCGGGTTCAGCGTCGTCGATATTCCCGAAGCCCACATCTGCTGCGGGTCGGCCGGCACCTACAACATTCTGCAGCCCGAGCTCGCCGGCGAGTTGCGCGAGCGCAAGACGAAGAACATCAAGCGCGTGAAGCCCGATCTCGTCGCCACCGGCAACATCGGCTGCATCGCCCAGCTCGGGCCCAACCTCGACGTGCCGATCGTGCACACCGTGGAGCTTTTGGACTGGGCCTACGGCGGCCCGGTACCGGCGGGGCTCGAACCGCTCGCGCGCTTCATGACGAATGTCCCTGAGCCCAGGCGCCGGGTCGAGGACTTCATCCTCGCGTGAGCCGCCCCGCCCCGACCTCCGAGCGCAAGCCGCGCAGCGCCAAGACGCCGCTGCCGCGCGTCGACTGGCGCGAGGAGCACGGCCCCTTCGACCTCATCGGCGACGTGCACGGGTGCGCCGAGGAGCTCATCGAGCTTCTGGGAAAGCTCGGCTATCGCGTGCGCTTGACCGGCAAAGGCGCCAACCGGCGCGCGCTCGCGCAAGCGCCGGCCAAGCGCCGCGCCATTTTCGTCGGCGATTTCGTCGATCGCGGGCCGGCATCGCCCGACGTCCTGCGCATCGTCATGGCGATGGTCGCGGGCGGCCAGGCGCTCGCCGTGATCGGCAACCACGACGACAAGCTGCTGCGCTGGCTCAAGGGGCACGCGGTGAAGCTCGGGCAGGGGCTCGAGCGTACCGTCGAGCAGCTTGGCCCCGAGGACGATACCTTTCGCGCGACGGCGCAAGCCTTCCTCGAAGGGCTGCCAAGCTACGCCTGGCTCGATGCCGGCCGCCTCGTCGCGGTGCACGCCGGCATCCGCGAGACGATGCTGGGGCGCAATTCCGCACCTGTGCGCAGCTTCTGCCTCTACGGCGACACCTCGGGCAAGTTCTGACGCGGCGGGCTTGCCTGAGCGTTTCAACTGGGCGGCCGGCTATGACGGGCGCCCGACGATCGTCTACGGCCACACGCCCGTCGCCGAGCCGGTATGGCAGGGCAACTCGGTGTGCATCGATACCGGCTGCGTGTTCGGCGGCAAGCTGACGGCGCTGCGCTGGCCGGAAAAGGAGTTGGTGTCGGTGCCCGCGCGCGAGGAGTACGCCGTGCTGCGGCGCGGCTTCGGCCTGCCGCCGGCGCGGCCTGCGCCGGGCGACGACGAGCTGACCGCAATCTTGAGAACGGCTGAGCGAAACGCGTACGCGCCACTGCTCCCTCTCCCCATGCAAGAGGGCATGGGGAGAGGGGACTGCGTTTGCGCCTGCATCACGATTCGCTATAAGGCCTGACCCAATGCACCAGGGGGCGCCGCGTTTGCGCGCACCCGCAGCCCATATTCATCCGATGGCAAAACCCAACAAAGACGCGCGGCCCTCGGCCCGCCTGCCCAAAGGCCTTCGCGACGTCGAGGCGGCCGAATTGCGCGCGCAGACCGCGATGATCGAGACGATCCGCACAGTCTACGAGCGCTACGGCTTCGAGCCGCTGGAGACGCCGGCGTTCGAGTACACCGATGCGCTGGGCAAGTTCCTGCCCGACCAGGACCGGCCGAATGAAGGTGTGTTTTCCCTGCAAGACGAGGATGAGCAGTGGTTGAGCCTGCGCTACGACCTGACGGCGCCCTTAGCGCGCTACGTGGCGCAGAACTTCCAGACGCTCACCAAGCCCTTCCGCCGCTACGCGGTGGGGAACGTGTGGCGCAACGAGAAGCCGGGGCCGGGGCGCTTTCGCCAGTTCATGCAGTTTGACGCCGATACGGTGGGGGCCGACAGCATCGCGGCTGATGCCGAGATGTGCATGCTGGCGGCGGATACGCTGGAGGCGCTCGGGCATCAAGCGCGGCGACTACGTGATCAAGGTCAACAGCCGGAAGATTCTCGACGCGTTGATGGACGCGCTGGGCATATCGGGCGTTGAAAACGCATCAAGGCGTCTGACAGTCTTGCGTGCGCTCGACAAATTTGATCGGCTTGGTTGGATAGGCGTTGAAGCCCTGCTCGGACCCGGACGCACCGACGAGAGCGGTGATCGCACGGCCGGCGCAAATTTGAGTGCGAAGCAGATCCAGCTTGTTCGTCAATTTCTCAGCCAGGAGCTAGCAGACCATTCGGACCTTTCCGTAATTGGAGTAGGTAGGCCCGCCGGGCTTGAATCGTTGGCAGACAATCCCGTCTACTCAGAAGCTCTGACAGAGCTGCTAAAAATCAGGGAACTCTGCAACGCCGCCGGATACGGTCCCGATCGCGTACGACGCGACTTGTCCGTTATCCGCGGCCTCGAGTACTACACCGGCCCCGTGTTCGAAGCCGAGCTGACCTTCGAGGTGAAGGACGAGAAGGGAAATCCCGTCCGCTTCGGCTCGGTCGGCGGCGGCGGCCGCTACGACGGTCTCGTCGAGCGCTTCACCGGCCAGAAGGTGCCGGCGACCGGCTTTTCCATCGGCGTCTCGCGCCTGCAAGCCGCACTTGCCGTGCTCGACAAGGACAAGGCGACCATTCCCAACGGCCCCGTCATCGTCACGGTGATGGAGAAGGAGCGCTTCGCCGACTACCAGAAGATGGTGCAGGCGCTGCGCGAAGCCGACATCCGCGCCGAATTGTACCTCGGCAACCCCAAGAAGTTCGGCAAGCAGCTCGAATACGCAGACAAGCGCGGCTCGCCTTGCGTCGTCATCCAGGGCTCGGACGAGCTGGCGGCCGGCGAGGTGACGCTGAAAGACCTGATCGAGGGCGCAAAGGCCGCCGCGGCCATCGCCAACCACGAGGAGTGGAAAGAAACGCGCCCCGCGCAGGTCTCCGTCAAGGAAAAGGACCTCGTCGCCGAGGTCCGCAAAATCCTCGCCCGCCACGGATGCTAGCGAAAGCGGCGCTAACATAAGCGCGGTGGGGCGCGTCATGCTGAAAGCTTGCCTCCAGCATGACGCCGAACGAAATACTTTCGTGCGGCGTTTGCGCGCCCCACCTCCCCGCTTCACATAACCGCGCGAGGCTATGCCCGCGTGCGCCTCAGCGTCCGCCGAGCGAGTTGCGGATCTGATCCATGATTTGATCGCGCGTCGCCGCAAACGACTTCGGGTCGCCGGCCATGCAGTGGTCGTAGCCCGACACCGCCATGCGCATCATCGCGGCGCGATGGCCGCCGGCCATCGTGACCGGTCCGCTGATCGCCTTCGTCAGTGCGTCGAACTCCTCCTCGCAGCCCGCGAATGCGGGAGCGGCGAGCGCGGTGAAGGCAATTGCGGCAAGCAACAGGGGCTTCAACATTGCAATTCTCCTTAGATTGCGTGGCTTTCACGTTCAAGATGCCGCCGCATAGCCGTGCGCGGCGGCGCAGTCGTTGTAGAGGGGGCGGGGCTGCCTTGGGGCTCGCGATAGCCTAGCTTGCGGCTAACGCCGCGGCCCTTGCCGCGCGCCGCTCGGGCACTTAGCTTGCGGCGCTCTGGCCACGGCGGGCAACGGCGGCGGCCCCGGAGATGCAGCCATGGAGATGCACCAGGTTCGGTATTTCTTGGCGGCGGCGAAGCATTTGAACTTCACCAAGGCCGCCGAGGAGTGCGGGGTCAGCGCGCCTTCGCTGATCAAGGCGATGAAGCTCCTGGAGATGGAGTTCGGCGGCCCGCTGTTCAACCGCGAGCGGGCACGCACGCATCTCACCGAATTGGGGCGCATCGCGCTGCCCCATCTTGAGCAGGTGCTGGCGGAGTCGCTCGATGCCAAGCGCAAGGCGCACGACTTCCTCAACCTGAAGGAGGCGACGCTCAAGCTCGGCATCATGTGCACCATCGCGCCGGGGCAGTTCGTGGAGCTGATCAGCGGATTTCGCCGGTCCTATCCCCACGTCGTGCTGCGCATCGTCGATGCGAACGCGCGCCAGCTGCAGACCCAGCTCCTCGCCGGCGACCTGGAGGCGGCGATCTATTGCCTGCCCGGCGAGCCCCCGCACGAGCGCACCCACGTCATTCCGCTGTTTCGCGAGCAGATGGTGATCGCGGTGTGCCGCAGCCATGCGCTGTCGATGAAGAAGGTCATACGGGGCGCGGACTTGAACGGGGAGGCCTACCTCGACCGCATCAATTGCGAGTTCACGGGCTATGCCGACCGGCTGTTTTCGGAGCGCGCGATCGACGGGCCGACCGTCTATCAGAGCGAGCGCGACGACTGGATCCTCGCGATGATCGCGGCGGGCCTCGGCTACGGATTCCTGCCCCGCTCCTCGGCCGATTATCCCGGGGTCGTGTTCCGCCCCGTCGTCGAGCCCGAGTTCTGGCGCACGGTGAACCTCGTGACGGTGCGCGGGCGGCGCCATTCGCCCGCCGTCGGCGCGCTCGTGCGGGCGGTCATGCGCACGAAGTGGCAGGGACAGGCGCCGATCGCGCTGCGCGAGAGCGCCGGCATGGATTTCGACGATCACCCCGAATGAGTGCTGCCGCTCAGCCGCGTTGGCCGGCCTGCACGGCGAAGTTGCGCGGCGCGCCGGTGGCGCGGATGACCCTGTCGAGCGGCGCGACGAGCTTCCAGAACAGACGCCCGTTTTCCAGCACGTACTCGGTGGAGCCCCCGACGGAGGCGCCGACCAGCTGCTGCAGCATCGTGCTCCCGAAGCCCGAGGCTTTTTGCGGGCCCTCGGTGGCAACCGTAACCTCGGCCCACTCGATCGACAGCGTGGGGGGCGCCGCCTCGTCGTGCACCTCCCAGCTGACCCGCAGCCGGCCCTGCGCCGACTTCAAAGCTCCATGCTTGGTCGCGTTGGTGGCGAGCTCGTGCAACGCCAGGCCGATGCTTTGTGCAGCCTCCGGCTTGATCTCGACGAACGGGCCCGCGACGACGATGCGCTCCTCTTCGAAACCGAACGGTTCCAGATGCGATATGACGAGCTCCTTGAGCGAGACCCCGCGCCAATCCCCGCGCACGAGCAGGTCGTGCGAGCGCGCGAGGCCGTGGATGCGCTCCACGAAATCATCGGCCTGTACTTTGGGATCGCGGGCGCCGTCGAAGGTCCGGCGCGCGAGCGAGGCGATGACGGCGAGCAGGTTCTTGGTGCGATGGGACAGCTCCCCCATGATCAGCTGGGCGTGCTCCTCGCTCTGCTTGCGCGGGGTGATGTCCTCGTTCATGCCGACCCACTCGCTGACGGTTCCATTGTCATTCAACAGCGGAACGCCGCGCGCGTTGGTCCACCGATACGCTCCGCTGACGTGCTTCACGCGATATTCGACCTGGTACATTTGCCGACTGGCGACGGCCTTGCGCCAGGCGCTGAGCGTTGCGGGGCGGTCGTTGGGCTCGATGGCGTCGAGCCAGCCCGTACCCTTCCACTGATCGTAGGTCTGGCCGGTAAATGCGCGCCAGCTCGGAGAATCCTCCTCGATCAGCCCGTCGGCGGTCGTGGTCCATACGATCTGCGCCGAGGCGGTGATCAAGGCTTCAAGGCGCGCCTTGGCGCGCTGCAGCTCTTGGGTTCGCTCCGCGACGCGTTGCTCCAGCTCATCTCGCGCCTCGCGAAGGTTCCAAAGCGTGCCTTCGTGCGCGCTGACCTCCTGCTTGAGGCTCTCGTTGGCGACCTGCAGGGCACGAGGACTTGGGATGGCAAGGGCCTTGGGTATCAGCGGGAAGATCATCACCGCGGTGATGACCGAAACGATGGCCGTCGCCGCCTTCAAGTATGCTTGCGTCTCATAGATCGGCCACCACAGCGTCACGGCCTGGACGATGTGCGTGAGGCCGCAGAGGAAAATGAAGGCGGCAAACAGCAGGGCAAGGCCCCGCAGCTCGATCTCTTTGCGCCGGCGCAGGAAGATCCAGATGGCGACGGGGATCGCGAAGTAGGCGAGAAAGATGAGCACATCGGAACCGGCATGCAGCACGATCAGCCATGGCTTCCACAGCAGGCAGTAGCCGTGCGCCATGTAGGATGCGTTATTGATCATGTCGTGAATCATACGATGCCTCTTCGCGCCGCCCCGTCGGCGTTACACTATGGGTAGCCCTATTACGCGCATGGGGACCCCTTGGATTGAGGGAGTAACAGATAGCAATCTGATTAAGGGACGGCTGTGCAATGCACCATCGGGCACCGCGATTACGCGTTAAAAGCCAAGTTTGCTTGACCTTATCCTTTAGTACGGCATTCTTTGGCACGGCAGTGGCGGTTGCAACCTCGTTTGTCCCTGCCCATGCCGCGGCCAAGCGCCCGGCAGATATCGTCGATGCTGCGACCGTAATCCCCTCCCTGCGGCTCGACATGCGCTACCTCACCGCGCACAACTTCGTCGGGCGCCCGATCGCGGGCTACCGTGCGCCCAAGTGCCTGTTGACGCGGGCCGCTGCCGAAGCCCTCAAAGAGGTGCAGGACGAGCTGCGCCCCCGCGGCCTCGGCCTCAAGGTCTACGACTGCTATCGGCCGCAAACCGCCGTCGATGACTTCGTCAAATGGGGCAGGGATCTCGCCGACCAGAAGACGAAGGCCGAGTTCTATCCGGGTGTCGACAAGCGGCGGCTCTTCCACGATGGATATATCGCCAGCAGGTCCGGCCACAGTCGCGCCAGCACCGTCGATCTGACGATCGTGCCGCTCGACGCCGCGCCGCCCCCCGGTCTCGACGCAGCCGGGCCGCCCGTCTCGTGCGAAGCCCCCAAGGATGAGCGCGCTCCCGACACGAGCCTCGACATGGGAACAGCCTTCGATTGCTTCAGTACACGCTCGCACTCGGCTTACGACGGCATCGATAAAGAGCAGCGGGACAACCGCAAGCTGTTGCGCTCACTCATGCGCGAGCACGGTTTTGCGGGCTTGCGGGCGGAGTGGTGGCACTTCGGACTGCGTGATGAGCCCTACCCCCACACCTACTTCGATTTCCCGGTGGAATAGTGTGCTAACCAGTCCCCATATAAGGTTGAGCCCAACCAACCGCACCCAAGGGAGCCCTCATGGCCTTTGAAGACGCGCAAGCCGAGCTCGGCATCCTGATGACGCGCATGCAGAACGAGCCCCAGGACCGCCACGAGCTCTACCTGCAGCTCATGGAGAAGCTCAACGAGCTGAAAGCCTTCGGCATGCCGCTGCCGCAGGATCTCGTGGATCTGGAGCACGCGCTGGAAGCGGAGTTCGCCGCCGACAAGCGCGAGGCGGAGTGAGCCTGTGCCTAGTGCCGGCGTGACGTCTTCGCCAGGGCCAAGCGCCGCAGCGTCTGCGCGCGCGCCGGCTCCTTGAGGCAGGCCGACGTGATGTTGGCCAGGAACAGCCGCGCGGCATTTTCCCAACTGAATGCGGCCGCTCTGGCGCGAATGAGCCCGCGGTCGAGCCGGAGGGCCGCCAGCGCTGCTTCGCCCAGGTTCTCCGACAGCACGCCGGTCTCGCCCGGCGTCACGACGTCGATCGGGCCGGTGACGGGTAGTGCTGCGACAGGCAGCCCCGACGCCATGGCCTCGAGCAGCACCATGCCGAACGTGTCGGTGCGGCTCGGAAACACGAACACGTCGGCCGACGCATAGCATTCGGCCAGCGCCTCGCCGGTACGCTTGCCGGTGAAGTGGACATCCGGGTAGCGCGCTTTGAGCTCGTCGAGCTGCGGGCCACCGCCGACCACGACCTTGGCGCCCGGCAGATCCAGCTCCAGGAACGCCTCGATGCTTTTTTCCGCGGCGATGCGCCCGACGTAAAGAAACACCGGCCCCTGGCCGAAGTGGCGCACGGGGCGCGGACGGAAGAGCTCGGTATCGACGCCGCGCGTCCACGGCATCACGCGCTCGAACCCTTGCGCCTCGAGCTCGCGCGCGAGCGAGGGCGTCGCGACCATCAGCCCGCGGCCGGCGTTGTGGAAGCGGCGCAGCGCGGCCGTCGTCCACGCCGCCGGGATGGCGAACCGCTGGGCGAGGTACTCGGGAAAGCGCGTATGAAAGCTCGTCGTGAAGGGAATGGCGCGGGTGCGGCAATAGCGGCGCGTCATCCAGCCGATCGGTCCCTCGGTGGCGATATGCACGGCATCGGGCTTAAAGGTTTGGAAGCGGCGCTTGACGCGCGCCCACCCGGGGACGGCGAGACGAATTTCCGGATAGGTGGGGCAGGCTACGTTGCGAAACTCGTGCGGCGCCAGCACCGACAGCTCGACGCCGAGCGTGCGCAGCTCCTGGGCCACGCGCTCGTAGGTTCGCACCACCCCGTTCACCTGCGGGTGCCATGCGTCCGTCGCGACGAGGATGCGCATCAGGCGACCCGCAAGGCTTCGGGCAGCGGGGTGAGAGCCTCGCGTTCGCGCTCGCGAACGACATCATGCCAGCGGATGAGCTCGAAACTGCCGTCCGCCTTCTCGCCGATCGCGGTGCAGCTTTCGACCCAGTCGCCGGTGTTGACGTAGTGGATGTTGCCGATCTCGCGCGAGGCGGCATGATGGATGTGGCCGCAGATCACGCCGTCGACGCCGTGGCGCTTGGCCTCTTCCGACAGCGACTTCTCGAACTCGCCGATGAAATTGACGGCGGTCTTGACGCGCTGCTTCAGGTGCGCCGACAGCGACCAGTAGCCGAGCCCGAAGCGGCGGCGGATGTAGTTGAGCGGATGATTGGTCCACAGCGCCAGCTCGTAGCCGCGGTCGCCGAGGAACGCGAGCCATTTGGCGTAGCGCACGACCACGTCGAACTCGTCGCCGTGGATGACGAGATAGCGGCGGCCGTCGGCGGTCGTGTGCACCGTCTGATGCTCGATCTCGATGCCGCCGAAGTGCGAGCCGCAATACTGGCGCAGGGCCTCGTCGTGGTTGCCGGGGATGAAGACGATGCGCGTCCCCTTGCGCGCCTTGCGCAGGAGCTTCTGCAGCACGTCGTTATGGGATTGCGGCCAGATCGCGCCGCGCCTGATGCGCCAGAAGTCGATGATGTCGCCGACGAGATAGATCGTGTCGGCTTCATTGTCCTTCAGGAAATCGAGCAGGAGATCTGCCTGCGCCGCCCGGGTACCCAGATGCACGTCAGATATGAACAGCGTGCGGTAGTCGGCCATGCTCAGCCCTTTCGAGCAGTTTCAGACCCCTTTCGACCAGTGCAGGGACCATGATGGGATTCAAATTGCAGGATTGTGACAAGTAGCGGAGCTGGCAGCTTTTTCTTGGTAAATCGGTTGCCGCAAGGTGACGCACGTCACCGGGGCGCCGGCCGGCGCGGGGCGAGGGTCAGACCGCTGGGCAAAACAAGGATCGCCGTGACGCCGGCCTGGGCCTTAGGCCACCGCGCGCCCGAGCGGCCCCCGATCTAGTAGACCTTGACCGGGAAATAGCGCTCCGTGATCTCATCGAGGCGCCCGCTGGCCCGCAGGCGGGCGAGGGCGCCGTTGATCATCGTCTTGATCTGCTGGTCGTTCTTGGGCACCGCGATGGCAATCCCGTCGCCGAAGAATTCCGGCTCGAGGTAGGGCCCGCCCTTCACCTCGCAACAGCGCTTCGAAGCCGTGCCGTGCAGCCAGAATATGAGGCTGATGCCGTCGTCGAACACGTAATCGACCTGCCCCTGGATGAGGGCGTCGCGGGCGACGTCGGCGTTCTCGTAGGACTTGATGGCGCTCGAGCGGAAAAAGGCCTTGAGGTAGGCCTCGTGCGCGGTGCTCTTGGCGACGCCGATGCGCTTGCCATCGAGCCCCTCTGGCGTCATCTCGACCGCGTCGCCGCCGAGTTTTCCGGCGAACCGGCCCGGCGTGTAGAAATAGCGATCCGTGAAATCGACCTCCGCCAGCGCCTGCGGCGTCACCGCGTGGGCAGCGATCACGGCGTCGGCCTCGCCGCGCTTGAGCGCCAGCAGCAACTCGCCCCAGGGCCGCACCTTGATGTCGCAGGCCGTATTGAGATCCTGGCAGATGGCGCGCGCGACGTCGACGTTGAAGCCGACCAGCACGCCGTCCTCGTCGTAGAAATTGAAAGGCGGAAAATCGCTTTCGGTGAGGAAGCGGATGACGACGCGCCGCGTCGCCTCGGTGCCGCCCTCGGTTATCGGCGCTTCGGGCTCGTCCTCCTGGGCGAAACTTGCAGCGGGTGGCAGCGCGAACAGCGCGACGAGCGCGAGCGCTGCTGCCCACAAGGTTCGGCGGGCCGCTCGCTGTCGCGATAAGATTCCGTGCGACGACCGGGTCGCGTGGGCCATTGAGTTGGAGCGCATGGACTGCCGTGCGGAAGGACCGAGGGATCGCGATTCGAAGCCACTATGGATACACCAAAGACTATGGCAAGATCATTCTCTTCGACCTCCAGGGGGGAGGGGTTTCTTCCGTGCCGCGTACCCGCTCGCCAAGAGCAACTCGCGACGAATTGCGCGTTGCGAGCGACGAACTAGCGCCGTTTGCGCGGGCTGCGACGGCCACTGCGCGCGACGCCGCAAATGCCGCGCGCAGCGATGGGCAACGGCTGCAGGAAGCCGTTTGCGGGCTCGCGTCCAGAACTCCCGAGCTTTCCGCCGCGACCGGCCTTTACCGGTGGCAGACGCTCACGCTCGCCGGCCTCCTTGTCGGGGCGGGCGGCGGCGCCCTGCTCGCGCCCGAGGCGACGCTGATTGCTCTGCTCGCGGTCATGGTGATCCCGTTCCTGATGGTGGTTGCGCTGCGCACGCTCGCGCTGTGGGATCTGCTGGGGCGCCGGGCTCCGCCGCGGGGCGGCGAGTTGGCTGTCATGCCTGACGCCGCGTTGCCGCTCTATACGGTCCTGGTCCCGCTTTTCCGCGAAGCCGGCGTGGTGCCGCATCTTCTCGATGCGCTCGGCCGGATCGACTATCGCGCCCGACAAGCTGGAGGTGCTGCTCATTGTCGAGAGCATCGATGCGGAAACGCGGGCCGCGCTGCGCGCCTCCAGGCTCGAGCCGCACATGCGCGTGCTCGTCGTGCCAGACGGAGAGCCGCGCACCAAGCCGCGCGCCTGCCAATACGCGCTGCAGTTTGCGCGCGGAGAGTACGTCGTCGTCTACGACGCCGAGGATGCGCCCGAGCCCGATCAGTTGCGCCGCGCGCTTCAAGCGCTTCGTGCGGCGCCCGATCGGCTCGGATGCCTGCAGGCGCAGCTCAACATCTATAATTCCGGCGCGAGCTGGCTGACGCGCCAGTTCACCATCGAGTATACCGCGCTCTTCGATTGCATCCTGCCGACGCTCGAGCGCCTCGAGCTCCCGGTGCCGCTTGGGGGAACATCGAACCACTTTCCGCGCGCCGTTCTTCTCGCCGTCGGCGGGTGGGACCCCTACAACGTGACGGAGGACGCAGACCTCGGCATCCGTCTGGCGCGCGCGGGCTGGCAGGTGGGCGTGCTGTCCTCGACCACGTGGGAGGAGGCGCCGCCGATATTCTCCGTGTGGCGCGGCCAGCGCACGCGCTGGCTCAAGGGCTGGATACAGACGTACGGCGTGCACATGCGCGAGCCTCGTCGGCTTTGGCGCGAGTTGGGCGCGCGGCGATTTCTCGGCTTCCAGGTGCTGATGGGCGGGCTCATCCTGTCGGCGCTGGTGCACCCGTGGTTCTACGCGCTGCTGGCGCTCGACCTGTGGCAGGGGCGGCTGCTCGGCGTTCCCGGATCGGTCTTCGGACAGTCGCTGCTGTGGATCGGTATCTTCAACCTGATCGCCGGCTACGTGAGCGCGATCGGGCTCGGCGCGGTCGCAGCCGCCCGCCGGGGCAGGCCGGGGCTCGCCGCTCACGCCATTCTGATGCCGGTCTACTGGCTTGCCATCTCGTTTGCCGCTTACCGGGCGCTCGCTCAGCTGATCACCGCACCGTATTATTGGGAGAAGACGGAACATTGCGTGCGGTTGACGCATTGCGATCGTGACCCGGGCGATAAGAGCACGCAGGCACGCCCGGTCGCGGCAGAGTGAAGGAGGATCAGGTCATGCCGGCACGGTCCAAGGCCCAGCAGATGGCGGCGGGCGCGGCGTTAGCTGCCAAGCGCGGCGAGGCAAAGGTAGGAAGCCTCAAGGGCGCATCGAAATCCATGTACGAGTCGATGTCGGAAAAGCAGCTCGAAGAGTTCGCGGAGACGCCGCGCAAGGGTTTGCCGGCCAAGAAGAAGGCAAAGCGCTGACCGCGCCGACGCTTCAGGCGAAGAACTTGAGCGCCTGCGCCGAGATGCGCTGGCGGATCTCGAAGTAGCCCTTCCACGGGTCCGGCGTGCTCGGCTTCAGGCGGCGGCGCATGTCGGGGATCGTGAAGGCGTTGGCGTGCTCGATGCGGGCAAGCTCGCGCCAGGATACAGGGGCGGCCACGCTCGCGATTGGGTTGGCGCGTGGCGAATAGGGTGCGATCGCCGTGGCGCCGCGCTCGTTGCGCAGCCAGTCGATAAAAATGCGGCCCTTGCGCTTGGCTTTCGACATGGTGGCGGTAAAGCGCCCGGGCTCGTTCTCCGCCAGCTTCGTGGCAACGCCCTTGGCGAATTTCTTGATCTCGTCCCAGCCTTGGCTCTTGTCGAGCGGCACGACAACGTGGATGCCTTTGCCGCCGGTGACGAGCGGAAAGCTTTCAAGCTTTGCCACCTGTAGCAGCTTGCGCACGTCGCGCGCGGCCGCGCGGACGTCGGCGAAGTCGAGGCTTGTATCGGGATCGAGGTCGAACACCAGCCGGTCCGGGCGCTCGATCGATTTCCAATGCGAGCCCCAGATGTGAATCTCCAGCCCGCCGATCTGCGCCGCCGAGACGAGCCCCGCCCTGCTGTCGATCAGGAGGTACTGGGCGACCTTGCCGTCGCTTTCCTCGACCGGGACCGCCTTCAACGCCGATGGCATGCCCTTCGTGGTGTGCTTCTGGAAAAAGCACTCGGCTCCTGCTCCGTCGGGGCAGCGCACGAGGCTCAAGGGCCGGCCGCTGACGTGAGGCAGCATCCTGTCGGCGGCGGCGAGGAGATAGCGCGCGAGCTCCTCCTTGGTGATCTTAGCTTCCGGAAAGAGCACCTTGCCGGGGCTCGTGAGCTTCACTCCGGCTAAGGCCCTTTCAGGTGATTTGGCGGCGTCTTGCATGGCTTCCACAGTGTCCTGCATGGCGGGCATGGCGCCTTGCACGTCCTTTGCGGGCTTGTCGCCGCGCAAGCCGAGGAACGAGGGATGGCGCAGGCGCCCGTCCGTCGTCAGCTCGGTATAGGCGACCTGGGCTACGAGGCGAGGCTCGACCCAGCGGGAGTCTTTGGTGATCTCGTGCGGCGCGTCGACGAAGGGGCTCGTCTTGCGCGCAAGCTTGGCCAAACGGCTCCCTAGAGCATCGAGGTCCTTTTCGTCAAAGCCGGTGCCAACGCGGCCCCGGTAGTGCAGATCCTTGCCGATATATGCACCCAGCAGCAAGGACGCAAACGGCCGGCCCTTTTTCTCCGAAACCCTGTAGCCGCCGATGACGAACTCGTCGTTGCCCGAGCATTTGATCTTCAGCCAGCTCTTCGTCCGCCGCGACAGGTAGGGCTTGTCGGCGTGTTTCGACACGATGCCTTCAAGGCCCATCGCGCACGCCTTGGCCAGCACCTTGTCGCCATGGCCGGCGACGTGATCGCTGTAGCGGACGGTGTCGGGAGCAGATTCCAAGAGCTCGCGCAGGCGCTCCTTGCGGCGAATGAGCGGCTCTTTGCGCAGGTCGCGCCCGTTCAACTCGAGGAGGTCGAAGACGTAGTAGGTGAGGTGTGCCTTGCCGTCCTTGAGGCCCTGCTGCAAACCCCCGAAGCTGCTGCGACCCTTATCGTCGAGCACGACGATCTCGCCGTCGAGGATCGCGCTTTTGACATCGAGCCGTTGCAAGGCGCGGGCGATCTGGGCGAACTTCTCCGTCCAGTTCTGGCCCGAGCGGGTGAATACGCGCACCTGGCCACCGCCGATCGTGGCGACGGCGCGGTAGCCGTCGTACTTGATCTCGTGCAGCCACTCGTCTCCCGCGGGTGGCTCGGTGACGAGCGTCGCAAGTTGCGGAGCGACGAAGCGGGGCGGCTTGTCTTTGGCGCCGTCTTTCGAGCGATGAGTTGGCTCGGTCTCGGCGGCGGCAATCTCGCCCAGGTCGCGGCCCGTGGTGACGCTCCGCGTCCAGCGTCCGACGGGATCGCCGGCGCGCTCGGCGTAGCGGTCGCGTTCCTTCACCAGCAGCCAGTTTTCATGCTTGCCCTTGGCGTCTGGGCGCAACCTCACGAGCGCAAACCCGCCCTTGAGGCGCCTGCCGTCGAGCTCGAACTTCAACATGCCCTTCTTGAGACCTTCGTGCGGGTCGCCCTGGGGGCGCCACTGCCCTTCGTCCCACAGCAGGACGGTGCCGCCGCCGTACTGGCCTTTGGGGATCGTGCCCTCGAAGTCTCCGTACGCGACCGGGTGATCCTCGGTACGCACGGCAAGGCGCTTGTCGGCGGGATTAAGGCTTGGGCCGCGCGTTACCGCCCAGCTTTTCAAGACCCCGTCGAGTTCGAGGCGAAAATCGAAATGCAGCCGCCGCGCGTCGTGCTTCTGGATGACGAAGCGGTGACCGCCGGACTTTGCGGCTTTGCCCTTGGGCTCGGCGGTGCGCGCGAAATCACGCTTCTGTTGGTAGGTTTTGAGGGCTGCGGATTTTGCCATGCCTCACTCGGGCCCTAGGTACGCTTTGCGCGCTCGGCGCTTGCAGGCCGTGTGCTTTTCGCCAGCAGGTCGCTGCGCGCCCGGCCGGCGCCATCTTCGAGCGCGTCAATCGTATCGGAGCGAGGAGGAGCTGGCATTATCCCTGGACGCAAAACCGCTGTGATATGAACCACATAAACGCGCACACGAGCAGTAAAGTTCCACTTAAGGGCGCTTGTCCAGCCCGGGTTCGGGCAGGTGCGCGCGCGGGTCCGCCACCTCCCGCACGAGGCGCAGCAGCGTCGCGGCCCTGATGGGCTTTGTCACGAAGCGGACGCCGAGCGGGAGATACATTCCGGCCGGTTCCATGACTCCGGAAACGAGGATGACGCCGGTGTGCGGGCAATCGTGGCGCACGCGCCGCGCAAGCTCGAGCCCGTCGAGCTTGCCGGGCATCGCTACGTCGCTAATCACGGCGCAGATGCCCTCGTCGGCAGCGATGTGCCCCATCGCCTCCTCGCCGGTTCCGGCCTCGACGACCTCGAAGCCCGATTGCCCAAGGACATCCGAGACGTAGCCCCGCACCAGCGGCTCGTCCTCGACGACCAGCACCATTGCCGGACCTAGTGCCACTGCGCTGCCCATCAGCCCCAAACGGCTGGCGGCCGGGGCTGGTTCCAGGCGAGCCCTGCGCCCGGTGCGTCCCTGGGCGGCAAATGACGCAGGGCAACCAAAAAGGAGTGGAGCGGGCGGCGGGAATCGAACCCGCATATTCAGCTTGGGAAGCTGACGTTCTACCACTGAACTACGCCCGCGCCTGTCCGCGCATGTAACATAACCGGCGGCCTCCCGAAAAGCGCTAGGTATGGTCATCCCCGGCGATCGCCGGCCGGCGCTGCCGAAGGTGGCCAGCATTGTGCCGGGCGGCGTTCGGCGGCATGCTGGCCGGGCGGCGTTGCGCCCCCCTTGGGGGCTTCAAACTTTCGAGGGTTGCACGGCTTTGTCGCTTGTCATCACCGCGCGAGAAGCGCGAGGGAAGTTTTCCGACCCCGACCGGACCGCCAAGGGCGAGGCCAGGGCCGTGGTGCCTCTCGACCGTCTCCAGACGCTTTGGATCAACACCGGCACGCTGTGCAACATCACGTGCACCAACTGCTACATCGAATCGAGCCCGGCGAACGATCGCCTCGTCTACATGACGGCGGCAGAGGTTGCGGCCTTTCTGCAGGAGGCCGAGGCGCTGGGCGTTCGCGAGATCGGCTTCACCGGCGGCGAGCCGTTCATGAACCCGGATTTCATCGGCATGCTCGGCGACGCGCTGGAGCGCGGCTTTGACGCGCTGGTGCTGACCAACGCCATGCAGCCCATGCAGCGCCCGCAGGTGCAGCGCGCCTTGCTCGATCTCAACGCGCGATACGGGCGCAAGCTCACCCTGCGCGTCAGCCTCGATCACCATACGCAGGCGCTGCACGAGACCGAGCGCGGCCCGCAGACATGGGACAAGGCAATCGAAGGCGTGGACTGGCTTTCGGCGAACGCCTTTCGCTTAGCGATCGCCGGGCGCACGTGCTGGGGCGAGGGCGAGGCCGACGCGCGCGCCGGATACGCGCGGCTCGCGACGCTGCGCGGCTGGGCGATCGATGCGGACAATGCCTCGGAGCTGACGCTCTTTCCCGAGATGGACGCCGAAGCCGACGTGCCCGAGATCACCACGGCCTGCTGGGGCATCCTGCACAAGAGCCCGCGCGACGTGATGTGCTCGTCGTCGCGCATGGTCGTGAAACGCAAGGGAGCGGCGGCTCCGGTGGTGCTGCCGTGCACGCTGCTGCCCTATGATGCAGCCTTCGAGATGGGGCCCACGCTCCAAGCAGCAGCCGGCGCCGACGGCGGCATGTTCGCCGGCGGCGCCGTCAAGCTGTGCCATCCGCACTGCGCCAAGTTCTGCGTGCTCGGCAGCGGGAGCTGCTCGTGACTATTTGGCTTTGACGAGCGCGTCGCGGATCTCCTTCAGATACACCTCCGACTGCGGCGGTGCGGCCGGCGCGGGCTTGGGCTCCGGGCGCCGCATCATGTTGATGCCTTTGATCAGGAAGAAGAGCGCGATCGCGGTCAGCAGGAACTGCACCACGGCGTTGAGGAACAGCCCGTACTTGATCTCGACACCCTCGACCGGAGTGACCGCCAGGGTGGAAAAGTCGACGCCGGCCGTGACGTAGCCGATCACCGGCATGATGATGTCGGCCACGAGCGTGGCGACGATGGGTGTGAAGGCGGCGCCTATGATCACGCCGATGGCGAGATCGAGCGCGTTCCCCTTCATCGCGAATTCCTTGAATTCCTGCCACATGCGTTTTAGTTCTCCCTCGGCTGGTCCCACGAGTTCGGCGCGCATGGCGCTCGCCCGCGCCCAACTCTTAAGCCAGGGTTGGGCCCCGTAAAATGGCCCTTTCGGCGAATGGGCGCGCGCTTGCGCCATATATGCGTCGCAGTGTTGGCATGTCTTGATGCGGGTGGGCCGCTCATAGTGGGCCCGCAATGACGATGGGAGGGCCGGGGCATGATGCAGCGCAAGGAGCGCAAGCCGTATTGGCGGCACACCAAATGGCAGATGCTGGCAAGCGTCGTGCCGTTCCTCATCATGATCATCGTGCTGCCGCTCTACGCCGCGGGCTTGAACACGGAAAAGTTCTTGGGCTTCCCGCTCGGCTACTTCCTCAGCGCGCACGGCATCGCGCTCGTTGCGATCTTCACCGTGGCAAGCTTCGTCAACCGCCAGGACGCCATCGATCATTGGCACGGCGCGCACGAGGACATCTAAGGCTAGCGGACGGGCTCCACTGAATGTCGCTCACCTCGCGCACCCGCTTCGTCAATCCGCGGCTCGGCACCTATTTCGGCATTTTCGTGAGCTCGCTTACGGGGCTCGTTCTGTTGCTCATCATCTTCGAGCAACTCGGCACGTCGGACGCCCTGCTCAGATGGGCGATGCTGCTGGGGCCGCTGGTGCTGTACGCCATCATCGGCGTTTGCGCGCCCACGCGAGAGCCATTGGAATTCTTCGCCGCCGGACGCCGCGTGCCGGCGGGCTACACCGGGCTCGGCATGGCGAACGCGGCCATGGGCGCCACCGGCATCGTCGCCATGACGGGCATGTTCTTCCTCATCGGGTTCGATGCGCTTTGCATCTTCATCGGCGGCCTTGCGGGCTTCGTTATCATGGCGGTGATGCTCGCGCCGTTCTTCAGGAAATGTGGCACCTTCACCGTGCCGAGCTATCTCGGCCGGCGGTTCGAGAGCCGCATGGTGCGCCTGCTCGCGGCGGGCCTCTTGGCCGTTCCCATGCTGTTGCTGCTCGCCGCCGAGCTCGGCGTCGGTGCCACCGCCGCGGCGTGGCTCGTCGGACGCTCCGAGGGCCTGATGATCGTGATGCTCGTGATCGCCATCACCGTCACCGTCGTGCTCGGCGGCATGCGCTCGCTCACGTGGTCGAGCAGCGCGCAGGCGATCGCGGCCATTCTCGCGCTGATCGTCCCCGTGGCGATCGTGGCGGTCATGGTGACCAACTTCCCGCTGCCCCAGCTCACGCACGGGCCCCTGTTGCGCGCGCTCGTGCATAGCGAGGCGGCGCAGGGAATGCCCGTCATCGATGCGTCGGGGATGTCCTTCCAGCTCCCCGGCGAAGGCTTCGCGCCCGTAGCCAAGCGTTTCACGGCGCCGTTCGGGGCCGTCGGCCCGATCGCCTTCGTCATCGCGATACTGAGCGTCATGGCCGGCGTCGCCGCCTCGCCGTGGCTGCTTCCGCGCGTGACGATGACGCCCGGCGTCTACGAGACCCGCAAGTCGCTGGGATGGGCGACGGTGTTCTTCGGCCTCGTCATGCTGACGGCGGCTTCCATCGCGGTCTTCATGCGCGATTTCGTGATGGACATCGTCAAGGACGGCGCGCCCGCAGCACTTCCCGGCTGGATGCAGCATCTCGTCGACTTAGGGTTCGTGCAGGTCGACACCACTGCTGCGCAATTGAGCTTCACGAGCTTCATGTTCGCGCGCGACAAGGTGCTCTTGAGCCTGCCGGTTGCCGCCGGACTGCCCGGCGTCTTCGTCTACTTCGCCGCCGCCGGCATTGTCGCGGCTGCCCTCGTGGCGGCGAGCGCCACCACCGTTGCGATCGCCAACGTGCTGACCGAGGACGTGGTCAACGGGATGTCGTGGGAGCCCTTGCCGCGCGACGGCCGGCTTTGGGTGGGGCGCGTCGCCATCGCCGGTGTCGCCCTGTTGGGAGGGCTGATTGCGCTTGCCGCGCCGACCGATCCGTTGCGGCTCTTGCTCTGGTGCCTGGCGCTCACCGGCTCCACGCTCTTTCCCGTGATCGTCCTGTCGATCTGGTGGAAGCGGATGAACGCGTTCGGCGCCCTTGCGGGCCTGGCTTGCGGATTTTCCGTGACGGTGCTGACCATCCTTGCCGGCGAGGCCGGCATCATCGGCCTCGATGGGGCGCTTGCGAGCTTGCTCGGGCTGCCGGCCAGCACGCTGGCGGCGCTGCTCGCCAGTACGGCGACGCCCGGCCCGAGCCGCGGCATGCTGGAGCTCGTACGCGAAATCCGCATCCCCGGGGGCGAGGTCGTCTACGATCGCGAGATGCGCTTGCTGCGCCTCAAGAACCGCGAGCGCGCCTAAAAGCGCAATTGCGCAACGCCCCTCGGGACCAAGCCAATGTCGTCAAGCGACCGCTGCACGCTCTATCCTGCCATCGAGCCCTACCGCAGCGGCCGGCTCGAGGTTGGCTTCGGCCACGAGGTGTACTTCGAGGAAAGCGGCAATCGGGCCGGGCAACCGGTTGTGCTGGTGCATGGCGGTCCCGGCGGCGGCTCCAACCCGAACATGCGCCGGTTTCACGATCCGCGCCATTACCGCATCATTCTGTTTGATCAGCGCGGGTGCGGCCGCTCGACGCCGCACGCCTCCTTGGAAGCGAATACAACCTGGGATCTCGTCGCCGACATGGAACGGTTGCGCGAGGAGCTTGCGATCGAGCGGTGGCAACTGCTCGGCGGCTCGTGGGGCTCGACGCTGGCGCTCGCCTATGCCGAAACCCACCCCGAGCGCGTCGAGGCGATGATCCTGCGCGGCGTCTTCCTCCTGCGCCGCAGCGAGCTCGATTGGTTCTATCAGGACGGCTGCAGCTGGATCTTTCCGCAGGAGTTCGAAGCGTTTCAAAGTGTCATTCCGCCGCCTGAGCGCGCCGATATGATCGCCGCCTACCACCGGCGCGTGACCGATCCCGATCCCGCAGTTCGCCTCGCTGCGGCCAAGGCGTGGAGCATCTGGGAGGGATCGACGCTCTCGCTGCAGCCCGATCCCGAACGCATCCGCCAGTTCGGTGTCGACGCCTACGCGCTCGCCTTTGCGCGGCTCGAGTGCCACTACTTCGTCAACGGCGGCTTCTTCGAGGCCGATGACCAGCTCCTGCGCGACGCCGGGCGGCTGGACGCCATTCCGGGGACGATCGTGCACGGCCGCTACGACGTGGTGACGCCGGTTAAGAACGCCTGCGACCTGAAAAAGGCGTGGCCGCGCGCGCAGCTGCGCATCGTCCCCGACGCTGGCCACGCCATGGGCGAGCCGGGGATCGTCCACGAGATCATTTCCGCCACCCGCAAGCTCGCTCGCGCCAAGGCCGCTGTTTAGCCGGCAGTATGCGTGCCGAGATAGTGCAGCACGACCTCGCGGCGGTGCGGGCGGTCCCGGTGCTCGACGACGTAGATGCCCTGCCAGGTGCCGAGCAGCATGGCGCCCGCGCGGACCGGCACGGACAGCGAGGTCGCCGTCAGCGCCGATTTGATGTGGGCCGGCATGTCGTCGGGGCCCTCGACGTCATGGACGTAAGACCGGTCTTTCGGGGCGAGGCGCTCGAGCGCGTCGATGAGATCGACGTGGACGTCGGGATCGGCGTTCTCCTGGATCAGGAGCGAGGCCGACGTATGCCGGATGAACACCGTCAGCAGCCCATCGCCGGCAGCGATCAGGGTGAGCCAGCCGCGCACCTCCTCCGTCAGCTCCGAAAGCCCCGGGCCCCGCGTCGCGACGGATAGCGTTCCAAAGTCCTGGGAGAGGGGCGCGTCGCGGGGCGTGCCTATCGTTTCCGTCATGTCCGTAGGTCACTGGCCGAGGGCGCTCTGGAGAGCTGCGCCGAAGTATTGGTGTAGCGGCTACCGTTGTCCTCGAGGGCCAGGCGGGCCGACGGGGTGAAAGCTGAGCTGGCCGGCCAAAAGGCCTGCTTCGAAGCGCCGCATGACCTCCTCCATTGCTGTCGCCGGGCAGCGCCGGCACAGAGCCCGATCCCCTCCAGTCTAGCCAGCCAGTGTGGCGAAAAAGCTCAATTGCAGGGGTTCGCGGCGCCAATCGGCAGATTTACGAGCCGCCAGTGCGAAGACCGAGCGGCGCTTAACCGAACGTTTACCGAGACTCGCAGAGCTTCATTCCCAGCGGTTGCCAATTCATTCGGCGTTTGGATTTGGCTGCACCCGGCCACGGACAAGCGAAGAGGGGCGAGCCGCTGAGGCCTCCCTTCGTTGGTCGCCGGGATCGAGGCTCCAGAGGTTGTTTCAGCGCGCCTAAGGGAATGAGATGCCGACACAAGCCCCTAAGGAATTCCATGGTGCGCGAGCAGACGCTCACGCCGCCGCTTCTGACGAGCAGAGCCAGGCGACGAGGCTGCATCAGATGCGCGACCGCCTCACGTCGCTGAGCGACGAGGCTCAAACGATACGCCAGCAGGTACCCAGCGAATTCGAACCCGATGTCGCGCGCATTCAGCATCAGATGCAGCGCCTTGGCGAAAGGCTTTCCGAGATGAGCGCAGGAGCGCATTCCATGGCCGCTGGCAAGGGCGCCTCGGCGCATGATGCCGGCGCTGACGCGAGGCGGGCGAAACCCGATGAGGTGATCCTCCTGGGCAGCACGCGCACGACGGACGATCCCTGGGACGAGGAATCGGCCACCGCGCTCACCCGGTTCTACGAATTGGGCGCGGCGTCCTTCTCCAATCCAGAAAAGACCGAGGCCGCCGAGGCTCAGCCGGTCAATCCGGCGTCCGGCAAGATGCTGCAGTCGGCAGGCTCGCATGAGCGCAACCACGGCGGCGCCTCCGCGGAGCCCGAATGGCTCGACCAGCGCTTTGCCGATATCGCGAAACTCATCGAGCAGTCGCTCGCCGAGATGCACCCCGAAAGCTCCCTGCTTACGATTGGACGCCGCTTCGACCAACTCGAGGCGCGCATGACTTCCGTTCTCGGCGGCCTTGCAACGCGCGCCGATGTGCAGGAGTTGCGCACGGCCGAGGTGCAGATCGAAGAGATCAGCGCGCAGCTCGATCAGCTGCGGCGTCAACTGGCGCGCCTCGATGCGATCGATGCGCATCTTGGAACGCTGTCGGCGCAGCTCTCCGACGACAGGCTCGGGCGTGCCGATTCCGAGGCCACGGAGCGCTTAGCAGCCATCGATTCCCAGCTGCACGCGATCGCGGCTCAGCTTTCGCATGACCGGCTGGCCGAGATCATCAGCGACAGCATCGGCCGCGGGCCGGATCTGGAAGGCTTGGCGACCACGGCCGCCAACAAGACCGCAGCGCGCATTGCCGACTCCGACGTCAGCAACGCTCAGAGCCGCGACATCGGCGAAGTGCGCGGCCTGCTCGAAAACCTCATCAACGAGCGCCGCCACAGCGACGAGAACAACGCGAGCATGCTGGAGACGATGCAGCAGGCCATCATCCGCGTCCTCGATCGCATCGACGCCTTGGAGCTCGGCCAGCACCAGACGGTCGAAGAGCCCGGTATGGCGATGCCGCCGGCGCATGAAACACCGCCGCATGCCGAGAGCATCGCACAAGATCACCAGGCGATGGAGACGCAGCCCGATTCGGATTACGAGGCGCCGCGCAAGGGATTGTTCGCGCAGGATCGCGACGAGCTGGCGGACCCGCATGGCGACGAGCCCTACGTGACCCAGCCTTTCGACCTTGAAGCGGCCTTCGCGCCCGAGCCCGATGCCGACGCGGTGCGCTACGCGGGCAGCAGCGAACTGTCGCCCAAGGCGACCGATGCTCTGCGCTACGACTTCATCGCCGACGCGCACCGGGCCAAGCTGAAGGCGGCGAGCCGCATCGATAGCCCGATGGACCTCGGGCACGGCCGCGCCCCTGCCGCCAAGCACGACAATATGCCGCCCGTTTCCGACAAGCAGCGCACGCGCCGCTCGTTCTTCAATATCCGCTCGCCGCGGGTGCTGATGAGCATTCTCACGCTGCTGGCAATGATTCCGGCCGCGATATTCTTCATGCCGCGCACCCCCACCAACGGCGCCACCGTCCCGACCGCCAAGAACGTTCTGCCGCTGCGCGACGATGGCACCACCGGTTCGAACGGCGCGGACACCGGCGTCGTCGTGCCGGTCTCGCCTGGCGGCGACGATGCCGACGCGCCCAGCGACAGCATGCCTCGCAAGCAGTCGCAGCAGCTCGGACCCGATGCGGCGCCTGCCGCGGACCATTACGAGGATGCCGGCAAGGCGTCGGCCGAAGAGGATTATGGCCGCGTCGATACGGCCTCTCTTCCCAGCGGCATCGCGCTTGGCTCGGGTGCGGCCGCGACCGCGCACGAACTCGCACTAGCCAATGAAAGCCAAGCCGGCCTGCCGGGCGTGGCACCGACGCCTGCCGCTCTGATGCAGGATCACGTCCTGCGTCTCAACGGCGCTGCCGCGGACGGCGACAACAAGACCCTCAGCATGCCGCCAGCCACCGTAGGCCCGTTCTCGCTGCGGCTCGCAGCCGCGCAGGGCGATCCTTCGGCCCAGTTCGAGGTCGCAGCCCGTCTCGCCGAGGGCAAGGGCGACACCGACCAGAATCTGAAGGACGCCGTGGCGTGGTATCAGCGGTCGGCGGCAAGCGGCTTCGCGATGGCGCAATTCCGCCTGGGCACGCTGTATGAGCGCGGCGTCGGCATCAATACCGATCTGGCCCGCGCGCAAGTGTGGTACAGCCGGGCGGCCGAGCAAGGCAACGTCAAGGCGATGCACAATCTGGCCGTCCTGATCGCGGCGGGCCGCCCCGGGACCAAGCCCGATTACCAGACTGCGGCAAAGTGGTTTACCGAGGCCGCCGAGCGGGGTCTCACCGACAGCCAGTACAATCTGGCCGTGCTGTACGAGAACGGCCTGGGCGTGTCGCCCGACCTCAAGGAGGCCTACAAATGGCTGCTCCTTGCCTCGGCATCGGGCGACAATGAGTTGAAAGGCCACCGCGCGGTGCTTGCGGCCAAGATGAGCGCTGAGGACCGTACCGCGACCGAGGCGGCCGTCGGATCCTGGAGAGCCAGGCCGACCAATGCCATGGCTAACGATTTCCGCGCCGCCGGTCAGGCCTGGAGAGGGCAGCCCCAGCAGGCCACCCGCGGCTGAGGGCGCTTCCAAAGCACAGTTGACGTGCGCCGTGCGCAGCATTGAGTTGCTGCGCACGGCGCCGTATTTTTACCAGCGGCTCGGACAAAGACCAATTCGCTATGGTCTTGCCTTGACACGATGCATGATGTCGGAGCATTCGTGAGATCGAAGGCGGTGCGGAGGGTTCGTGCACGGTCTTCGTCCTGCCGCCGGCTGCGCGGGTGCGCAGCTGCCAAGCCTCCTAAGGGAATGCAGCTCCGGGGCGTTCGACGGGTCGCAGCGAAGGCCGGTTGCCTTCCGATGCCGTCGAAGCCCACCGGCGCTTCGCTTTCGTCCATGGGCGCGCTCAAGGCTATGTGCTGAGCGAGACTGATGAACATCTACCTGCCCATCGCCGAGATGTCCGTCAACGCTGCGGTGTTCTTGGGAATGGGCTGCGCGGTAGGCTTCCTTTCGGGTCTGTTCGGCGTCGGCGGCGGCTTTCTGCTGACCCCGCTCCTCATGTTCATGGGCATTCCCTCGGCCGTTGCCGTCGGCACGGGCTCGATGCAGATCATGGCCTCCTCGGTCTCGGGCGCCATTGCTCAATACCGGCGCAACAACGTCGACGTGAAGATGGGCATCGTGCTGGTGGCGGGCGGCGTCGTTGGCTCTGCCATCGGTGTCGGGATTGTCAAGATTTTGCGGCAGATCGGTCAGTTCGACCTGTTCGTATCGTTGAGCTACGTCACCTTCCTCGGCAGCGTCGGCGCGCTGATGCTCATCGAAAGCATCGGCACAATACGCAAGACCCGGTCCGGTCATGGCGGCTCGTCGCGCAAGACGGGCCAGCACAGCTGGGTGCACGGGCTGCCCTTCAAGATGCGCTTCCATCGCTCAAAGCTCTACATCAGCGCCGTGCCTCCGGCTCTGATCGGCGCCTTCGTCGGCTTCATGGCCGCCCTGATGGGTGTTGGCGGAGGCTTCGTCATGGTGCCGGCCATGATCTATCTGTTGCGGGTGCCCACGAGCGTCGTAATCGGCACTTCGCTGTTTCAGATCGTGTTCGTGATGGCTGTTACGACCCTGCTGCAGGCGATCCAGAACAAGACCGTCGACGTGGTGCTGGCGCTTGTACTGATCGTGGGGGGGGTCGTCGGCGCGCAGTTCGGCGTGGTGGCAGGCTCCCGGCTCAAGGGCGAGCAGCTGCGCTTCCTGCTGGCGGCGCTCGTGCTGATGGTCTGTCTGCGCCTCGGTTGGGACCTCATTGCGCGGCCGACCGAGATCTACTCGATCGGTCCGCTGCTCGGGGGAAGCTGATGCTGGACAGAGGCGCCAGGGCAGCGTGCGTTTGCGCCGGTGCGGTTCTGTGCGCGCTGCTGATGCTGGCGCCGTCGTTGCCCGAGGCGCGGGCGCAAGGCGCGCAATCGCCGTCGGCGGCCAGAAAGACACCGGGTGTGCGGATGGGGCCGCGGCGGCCGCCCCCGCGGCTGACGCCGGCGGAGTCTCCCGCGGAAGGCCCCAAGGAGAAGGTCGAGGCCGATGTTTCCACCCGCAGCGTGGAAGTAACCACGGGGTTCACCGGCCACGAGATCCTCGTGTTCGGCGCCATCGACAACAGCCAGCAGCCTGGCGACGAGGCGGGCTACTACGACATCGTGGTGGTCGTCGAAGGCACGCCGCTGCCGGTGGTCGTGCGGCGCAAGAGCGACGTAGCCGGCGTCTGGGTGAACACCTCCTCGGTGATCTTCGCGTCGGTGCCGAGCTATTATGCCATCGCATCCAACCGCCCGATCGAGGAGATCGCCGGTCCACGCGTGCTCGAGCGCCATGCCATCGGGTTTGCCCACATCAAGATGACGCCGTCGCCGGGCTACCGGTGGAGCTTCGGGGACGTCGAACTCGCGGCGTTCAAGGCCGCCGTCATCCGGCTGAAGCAGCAGGATGGCCTCTACGTCGTCGCGGCCAAGGACGGCGTTACCTTTACGGGCCGCAGCCTGTTCCGCAGCACGATTTCGCTGCCGGCCAATGTTCCGGTGGGCCCCCTGGTGGCGCGCACCTATCTTTTTCGCAACGGCGAGGTTCTGAGCGCCCACATTGCGCGCGTGACGCTGGAGCGTGCCGGCATCGAGCGCCTGGTGCACAATTTCGCGTTCCGCTACCCGATGACGTATGGGCTGTTCGCGGTGCTGCTCGCGGTCCTCATCGGGCTCATTGCCTCGACGTATTTCCGCCGCGAAGCCGGCTAGCAGGCGCGATCAGTCCTCCTTGAGGAGGCGCGTGGCCACGGGGTAGAGCCCTTCCTGGCCGAGCATCCACACGCGCAGGCCGTCGTTGCCGAACAGCGGCTCGAATGCCGCATCGAGAATGTTGAGGCCGCCTGCATAGGTGCCGAAGGCCGGCAGCACCAGACGCCGGCCGTTGCCGACGAAGCAAGGCCGCCGGATCGTATAGCCGTGCAGCGACAGTCGTGCTGCCGGGTGAAGGTGGCCGGCGATCTCGTGCGTGATGTGGCCGGGGCGCGGATCGTGGCGGAGCCCGATGCCTTCCACCTCGATGCCGCCCGTGACGGTGCCCCCGAGGCGCTCGCCGATCTTGGGGTCGTGGTTTCCCGTCACCCAGATCCACTCGCGATCCTCCTGCATGATTTGCAGCATCTCGAGCTCTTCCAGACCGATCCGCTGACAGGCCTCCTCGTCGTGCAGGCTGTCGCCGAGCGCGATGACGGTTGCCGCGTCGTAGCGGTCGATGACCTCGGCCAGGCGCCGCAGCGTTTCGCGCGTGTCGTAGGGGGGCAGCAGTTGGCCGCGCCGCGCGTAGGCGGAGCCCTTCTCCAGATGCAGGTCGGCGACGATCAATGCGTCCTCGCCCGGCCAGAAGAGTGCGCCCGACATGTCCGCGCGAAAGATCTTGCCGCAGACCGTGATGGTCTGGTCCTGGAAATCGTCGAAGTCGAGACGTTCCGGCTTCAGCTCGAGCATGCGCCTCCTCTCTCGCGGCTTCGCCGTCGTGCGCAAGTGCCGCCTCCCGCAGCAGGTCCTCGCGCGCAAATCCCGCCACCGCCTCCTTGCCGATCTCGAGTAGGATCGGGACCGACAGCGGCGATGGGCCATCCAGGGGTTGATGCCTGATTCGTCCCTTGACGCGGCGCAGAAAATCGCCGAGCCGCGCGATGTCGAGCAGCCCTGTTGCCGCGTCGGCCCAGGCGGCCTCGAGGAGGATGTGGCCCGCGTCGTGCCGGCGCAGGACGTCGTAGATGAGGTTCGTGGACATCGCGATCTGGCGCCCCGTCTTCTCGCGTCCGGCTTTCCCGTGCCCTATGTGGCGGCGCTCCACGAGCCCGGCGATGACGGCGACTTGGCGGAAGGTGCGTTTCATCAGGTTCGATTCGGCGAGCCAAGCGTCGAGATCATCGCCCAACATATCCTCGGCAAAGAGCCGGGAAAGGTCGAGCCGGCCGCTCGCGACCATCTCCGAAACGTCGCCCAGCCCCCACACGGCCATGCCGTAGTCGTTGGCGACGAAGCCCAGCGGCTGCGCGCCGGCGCGGTCGAGGCGTCGCGTCAACAGCATGCCGAGCGTCTGGTGGGCGAGACGTCCTTCGAAGGGATAGGCGACAAGATAGTGGCGGCCGCGGCGCGCAAAGGTCTCGATCAGCACTTCCTCGCGCGCCGGGATCACCGACCGGTCCCTCTGCAGCTCCAACCACTCGCGGACCGGGGCCGGGAGCCGCGACCAGGCACTGACATCGGCCAGCATCGCGCGCACGCGCTCGGCAAGATGCGTGGACAAGGGAAACTTGCCGCTGTTGTAGCTGGGGATGATCGGATCGCGGGCGGCGGCCCTCGTCACGAAGGCTTCCGTTTCACTCAAGCCTTCAAAGCGTACGATCTCGCCCGCGAGCACGAAGGCGTCGCCGGGACGCAACTGCTCGATGAAGTACTCGTCGACCTCGCCGAGGACGCGCCCCCTGCCATCGCGCTCCGCGTCTTGGTGCGCGAGCGGCCCAGCAGCCGCACCTTGATCAAGGGCGCGGCGACGATCGTGCCGGCGTTCAGCCGGTAGGCTTGGATGAAGCGCGGATGCGCCAAGCGCAGCGTGCCGTCCGGCATCCACTTGAGCTTTGCGAAACGGTCATACGTCTTGAGCGCGTAGCCCCCGGTAGCGACGAACTCGACCACCCGGTCGAATGTCGCGCGGCTGAGGCCGGAATAGGGCGTCGCTGAAACGACCTCGGCGTAGAGCGTGGCGGGATCGAACGGTGCTGCGCAAGCGGTGCCCAGGACGTGCTGGGCCAGAACGTCGAGCGCGCCGCTGCGTGAAAGGTAGGCATCCTGCGCGCCGGCCTCGGCCGCGTCGACGGCTGCGCGGCATTCGAGCACCTCGAAGCGGTTCGACGGCACGAGGATCGCCTTCGAGGGCTCGTCGAGGCGGTGGTTGGCGCGGCCGATGCGCTGGATGAAGCGGCTTGCACCCTTGGGCGCGCCCGCGTGGATCACGAGGTCGACGTCGCCCCAATCGATGCCGAGATCGAGCGTGGAGGTCGCTACCACGGCCTTGAGCGTCCCTGCCGCCATCGCCGCCTCGACCTTGCGGCGCTGGGCGCCATCGAGCGAGCCGTGATGCAGCGCGATCGGCAGCCCACTCTCGTTGATGCGCCACAGCTCCTGAAACAGCAGCTCGGCCTGCATGCGCGTATTGACGAATACGAGGCTCAGCTTGTGCCGCTCGATCGCCCGCAGGATCTCGGCGACCGCGTAGCGCGTCGTATGGCCGGACCACGGCACCGGCTCGTCGAGCTCGAGAATTTCGATCCGGGGCTTGGCGCCGCCGTCGATGAGCTCCAGATCGGCCATTTCGATACAGAGGCCGGGCGTGCGCTGGGGCATGAGGTAGGCGCGAAGCTCGGAAGGACGCGCGACCGTCGCCGACAGGCCGAACGTCACCACGCCGGGCGCGGTCGTTGCGCAACCGCGCCACGTCGAGCGCCAGCAGGTCGCCGCGCTTTGAGGCGCTGAGCGCATGCAATTCATCGAGGATGATCGTATCGAGATCGGCGAACAGGTGGCCGCAGTCGGCATGGCTCAACAGGAGCGCAAGCTGTTCGGGCGTCGTCATGAGGATGTCGGGGGGCTTCGTGCGCTGGCGCTGGCGGCGGCTGATCGAGGTGTCGCCGGTGCGCGTCTCGGTGCGGATCGAAAGCCCCATCTCCTTGATCGGCGCCGTCACGTTGCGCGCGACGTCGACGGCCAGCGCCTTCAGCGGCGAGATGTAGAGCGTGTGCAGGCCGGCGCCCTTGTTGTGGGCACGCGGGCGGCGCGCGAGGCTCACGAGGCTCGGCAGGAAGCCGGCGAGCGTCTTGCCGGCCCCGGTCGGCGCGACGAGCAGTGTGGGGCGGCGCTGGGCACCGGCGGCGAGCAGCGCCAGCTGGTGCGGCCGCGGCGTCCAGCCGCGCGCGGCGAACCACTGGGCAAACGGCTGCGGCAGCGATGGCTCCGGCTGCCGGAGGCTCGCCCGGGGGCGCCGCTGCGGCTTTGAAGCCTGCTCTGTCCTCGTCTCCCCCATCCCGCAGCCCTTTGCGCGCTCCTCTTGGGTCGAAACCGTCCGGCAACTATGCTAAGGGCCGATAGCCAGTTCCCGGTCCGGGCATAACCAGCCGCGGCCGCGCGCAGAGGAGTACGAACCACATGGACCGCAACACGTTCCTGGGCGGCAGCCCCGTTGGGGTGCTGATCCGGCTCGTCCTGCTCTCTGTCGTGGTCGGTGTCATTCTCTCCGCGCTCGGCATCACGCCCGACAACTTCTTCTACCAGATCAGGCTGCTGCTGCAGCGGATCTACGATCTCGGCTTCGGAGCGTTCGAGTCGGTCATTGGATACTTGCTGCTCGGCGCCATGGTCGTGGTGCCGGTCTGGCTCATCGGCCGTTTGATCAAGACAATGCGGCGCTCCAATGAGGCGCCGTGAGGGCTGCGGCGTCAAGCGTCGAGCGGCTTTGCCGCCCACGCCTTCGCGTCCGTGCCGACGAGGTCCGTGATCGCGGCGGCGTTGGCGCGGCGCACGGCCTCCCTCAGATGCGTCTTGATGCGCTTGATGAGCCCCGGGCCCTCGTAGATGAGGCCGGTGTAGAGCTGAATGAGCGTGGCGCCCGCTTCGATCTTGGCGAGCGCGGCCTCCCCGCTGTCGATGCCGCCGATGCCGATGAGCGGGATCTTTCCCCCCGTAGCCTCAAAGATCCTTGCCAGCATCGCCGTCGAGCGGTGGAACAGCGGCCGCCCCGATAGCCCCCCGGCCTCGCGCGCTGCGGGATCGGACAGCCCGCTGCGCGACAGCGTCGTGTTCGATATTGCGATGCCGTCGACTCCGTGAGCCACAAGCTGCTCGACGATGGCGCCGAGATCGTCCTCGGCGATGTCGGGCGAGAGCTTTACGATGATAGGGAGGCTGCGCTTGCCCGCCGCGACGAGCTGCGCCCGCGCCTGCATGAGGCGCCGAGCAGTGCATCGAGCGCCTCCGGCGTCTGCAGGTCGCGCAGGCCCGGCGTGTTGGGCGAGGATATGTTGACCGTGAAGTAGCTTGCGACGTCAAAAAACGCGTCGATGCCGTCGACATAGTCGGCGATGCGATCGCTCGGCGTCCTTGTTGGCGCCGATATTGACGCCGACGACGCCGCGTAGCGTCCGTCCGCGCAGGCGCTCGAGCGCGGCGCGATGCCGCCGTTGTTGAAGCCCAGACGGTTGATCACCGCGCGGTCGCGCGGCAGCCGGAAGACGCGCGGTTGCGGATTTCCCGCTTGCGCACGCGGCGTCATCGTGCCGATCTCGGCAAATCCGCAGCCGAGCCCCAGAACCGCATCGGGAACGCGCGCGTCCTTGTCGAAGCCGGCCGCGATCCCCACCGGATTGGGCAGTGTCAGGCCGGCGAAACTCAAGGCGAGGCACGGGTGATCGGGAACCGAGGCGCGCGGAAATAACCCGAATTCCAAGGCTTTGAGCGTGGCCTCGTGGGCCGTTTCCGGCGCCAGCAGCGACAACTTGCGCGACGCGGCGTCAAGAAACCCGCTCAGCATTGCCCGAGGCCTTGTGGAACGAGGGGCATACCCTCCGCGTCGAGACCCAGCGGCTCAACCGCACGTGCCGCCGCGGTGGGAAGGCCTGCATAGAGGTGCGGAAAGAGATCGCCACCGCGCGATCGCTCCCACTTCAGTGCGCCGCCGAGAGCTTCGGTTTCTAGTTTGATCAGCACGAGATCCGTCTGTCCCTTAAAGTGCTTCGCGAGGGTTCCCGCGACTTGCGCCGGCGCTGACAGGTGGATGAAACCGTCGCGCAGGTCGTCGGCAGAGCCGCGGAACGTCCCGAGCCGGCAGGCATTCTCCCACATGGCGCGGTTCGCGATCTTGTAGACGTATTGTACGCTAGAGGAGTTCATGGCGCCTCCGCCTTGCAATTACGGCACACGCTTTTTTAAAAGCGGCACTATCACGGCGCGGGCGCGATACGAAACGCCGCGGCGACCTTGTCTCATTTCCTCAACACCGGGCGCCGTTTGTTCCAACGCATGGGACCTTTTCCGACAACGCGACTGTCGCGACGGGTCTAGTCATGGTAGCTTTGCCGATCTTGGGGGCTGGGTCGCACGCACTCCTCGCGTGTGCAGCAACGACGAAAAAGAATCTCGATGTTCTCAGGTCTACCAACAGCGTCTCTCACCGTAACCGATCTATTCTCGACGCCCTTCCATTTTTCGGTTCCCTGCTATCAGAGGCCCTACTCCTGGACCATCGCGGAAGCGGGCCAGCTGCTTGAGGATCTGCTGACGGCTGCCGGTGTAGACGGGCTGGCGGCTTCCGAGCCCGACTATTTTCTCGGCGCCATACTGTTGCTGGACGGTGCGGGCGGCGACCTCCCGAAGGCGCGCGAACGGGAACCGCGCCAGTTTGAGATCGTCGATGGACAGCAGCGTCTGGTGACGCTTGCCATATTGGCGGCGGTGTTGCGCGATCTGGAGCCGGAAAAATGGCGGTGGGGCACGCGCAACAGGCTCGACCAGCTCATCGGCGCCGACAGCGCGGCCACGCGGCTCAACGGCATACGCTACCGCATCGAGCTGAGAGCGCGCGAGCAGTCCTTTCTGGAAACCTACGTGCAGGCGCGCGGCGCCTGCCGGATCGCGCCGGCGCTCGAAACTCCGACCGAGGCGGAGGAGCGGCTTCTCGCGGTGCGCGAGCATTTCATGAGCGAGCTTTCCGCTCTCGACGAGGTCGAACGGCGGCGGCTCGCTGACTATCTCTGCGGGCAGTGCCACTTCGTTGTAGTGCTGACCCCCGAGATCGACCGGGCGCACCGCTTGTTCACGGTGCTGAACGAGCGCGGGAGAGTACTGCAGCGCAACGATATCTTGAAAGCCGAGCTCTTGCGCAACGTCACGCCCGAGCGTGCCGGCGAGGCGCTGGCGCAGTGGGAGCGTGCAGCCCTGCTGCTGGGCGCGAGTTTCGAGACGTTCTTCAGTCATGTATTCAACATTTACGGCCGGGGCGAAACGAAGATCATCGCCGGCATTAGGCACGCCGTTCGCGAGACAGGCGGCCCGGAGCCGTTCTTGAAGGACGTGCTGACGCCGCTCGCGGAGGCCTACCATAGTGTGCGCCACGCCGCCGACGTCGAGCTCAATATCGATGCCGAGGCGCGCCGCTACCTCGTCTATCTCGGGCGCCTTGCCGAAGGCGACTGGGCACCCGCTGCCATGCTCGCGTTGCGCCAATACGGCGACGATCCGGCCCGCGGGAACCTGCTGCTCAAGGAGATCGAGCGGCTCGCCTACCTGCTGCGGCTTTTGTGCGTCGGCACCGGTAAGCGCGTGCGCCGGTTCCTGGATGTGATCGAGCTGATCAAGACCAACGCGCCGGTCCAGCCCGGCGAGGCGCCGTTCAAGCTCTCGCGCGAGGAGATCCGCAATATCGGCTATCATCTGCGCAGCCCCTACAAGCGCGACCAGCAGGTGTGCAAGCTGCTGCTGTTGCGTCTGAACGACGAGATGTCCCGCGGCACGACCCTGCTTGATCCGCGTGACTACAGCGTCGAGCACGTGCTGCCGCAGCGTCCGGGCGCAGCAAGCGAGTGGCGCCGCTGGTTTGTCGACGCCGAGGAGCGGGAGGCGTGCACCGAGAGCCTCGGCAACCTCGTCGTCGTGACGCAGAAGCAGAACGATCGCGCGCGCAACCAGGAGTTCGGGCGCAAACGCGAGATCTACCGCGGCACGGTCGACGACCCGCCGGTGCTGGCGATCACCCGCGACGCGGTCGAAGCCAGCGCGTGGCGCGCTTCCGAAATCCGCGCGCGCGAGGCAAAGCTTCTGGGTCTCATCGGTGACATCTGGGAGATCGAGGTCGGCGGCGTGCATGGCGCGCGCGGCGAGGGCGGCCTGCCGTTGCGCAGCGACGTCGCCTAAGCTTCGCGGTCGACGTGCTTGCTAACCGGCCGCTGCCGTCTCGATTAGCTCGCCGTCCAACGCCTTGCCGATCAGCGCCTGCGTCTCCTTGATGCCATAGAGCTCAATGAAGCCGCCAAAGCGCGGACCCTGCGATTGGCCGAGCAGCACTTCATAGATCGCCTTGAACCAGTCGCGCAGGTTCTCCGCAAATCCGTTCGCCTTGCCCGTCTCGTAGACAATTCCCTGCAGTTCCTCCGCGCTCGCGCCGGGCTTTACGCCGGCGAGCGCCGCCTTTAGCGCGCTCAATGCTTTGCGCTCCGCTTCGCTCGGCGCGCGGAAACGCTTCGCCGGCTTCACGAAATCGTCGTAGTAGCGCACCGCGTAGCCGACGAGGTGATCGAGCATGGGGTGGGATTGCGGCGTCGCGTCGGGCGAATGGTGGCGGATGAAGCCCCACAGCACCTCCTTGTCGTGCGCGTTCGACGCCGACACGAGGTTAAGCAGCAGCCCGAATGTCACGGGCAGGTCGGCGGCGGGCGGCGCACCGTCGTGGATGTGCCAGACCGGGCTGTCGAGCTGCTCGCGCGCGCCCTGGCCGGGATAGGCGGCGATCAGCTGCAGGTAGTCCTCGACCGCGCGCGGGATCACGTCGAAGTAGAGACGCTTTGCCGACTTCGGCTTCTGGAACATGAAAAGCGACAGGCTCTCGGGGCTCGCGTACCTGAGCCACTCGTCGATCGTCAGGCCATTGCCTCTCGACTTGGAGATTTTCTCGCCCTTGTCGTCGAGGAACAGCTCGTAGTTGAACCCTTCTGGCGGCGTGCCGCCAAGCGCGCGGCAGATTTTTGAGGAGAGCGTCACTGACTCGATCAGATCCTTGCCGGCCATCTCGTAGTCGACGCCGAGCGCGGTCCACCGCAGCGCCCAGTCGGCCTTCCATTGGCATTTGACGCGGCCGCCGGTCACGGGTGTCTCCACCTTCTCGCCGGTATCGGGATCGATGTAGACGACGGTGCCCTTTTTCGGATGCCGCTCGACCATGGGCACCTGCAGCACGCGGCCCGTCCGCGGGCAGACAGGCAGGAATGGTGAATACGTGGCGCGACGCTCCGGCCCGAGCGTCGGCAGGATGATGTCCATCACCTTGTCGTAGGCGGCGAGCATGGCCAGCAAGGTCGTGTCGAACATGCCCGACGCGTAGGCCTCGGTCGCCGAGACGAACTCGTAGGCGAAACCGAAGCGGTCGAGGAAGTCGCGCAGCATTGCGTTGTTGTGATGGGCAAAGCTTGGAAACTTGCCGAACGGGTCCGGCACGCTTGTCAGTGGCTTGTCGAGGGCCGCCTGCAGCATCTCCTGGTTCGGCACGTTTCCCGGCACCTTGCGCAAGCCGTCCATGTCGTCGGAAAAGCAGATGAGGCGCGTGGTGCGCTTACCCCCCGTCAGCACCTCGAAGGCGTGGCGCACCATGCTCGTGCGTGCGACCTCCCCGAAGGTGCCGATGTGCGGCAGCCCGGAGGGCCCGTAGCCCGTCTCGAAGATGACGGTCTTCTCCCCGCCACCTTTGAGCTTGTCGAGGCGCTTGATGAGCCGGCGCGCCTCCTCGAACGGCCAGGCCTTGGCCTCGCTGAGGGCGGCAGGGAGAGCTTGGTCGGTCGACGATGTCATTTAGGTAGCAATTCCGGGAGGGTTGGACACCGCAGGCGAATGGAGCGGTCTTGCGTGGCCCGAACCCTATGGTTGGGTCCCGGAGTCGTCAACGCCGTTGGCCCAGATCGGCGCTAGCTGCGCTTTGCGCGCATTGGCACGCGAAGGTTTTGTGTGCGGCGGAGGTGCTGAAACGCGACGCGCCCGTATGGCCCCACCTAGGAGCGTGCATACGCACCACTGTGCTTGGGGCCCACTACGGCTCAGGCTATTTCGCGCGCCTTTCCGCGCATCGTCGTTAAGAAGGCCTAAAACGCCCGGCGGAGCAGGCGCTTTGGAGTATCAGCTGCGGTCTCACGCGGTTTGGTTGACACGGTTTGTATACGGATTTGATGTCCGAATAGAGCTTGATTTCGAGACAAGCAGCTTGCCAAAACAAAGGTTCATTCAAACGTGCTTGAAATGTGCGAGCGCGACCACGCATTGGAGCGGGAGCAGGCGGTGCACTCTTGCGCGGCACTGTTCGACGAGCGTGGGACGCTACAGGGGTGGACGACAGCATTCGCCGGCATATGCGTTCGACCTGACGGTGATCCCGCGGCGCGGTCGATCGGCGACTTCCTGCCGGAGATCGATGCCGAGCGTTGGGATGAAATCTGGCGGAATATTCAAGACGAAGGAGTTGAGGCGTTCTGTCTCGACCGGTCGGGCGACGGCAGCGACCGTCTCCGCCTGATCGAGGTTGAGATCTGCAAGTTCGTCGGGCAGAGCTGCGCCCTCGCGAAGGTCGAGGTGCAGGAGGCCAACGGCGCGCGCGACCAGCTTCGCCTGCTGCAGCAGGAGATGCTCGAAGCGATGGCATCCGGCGTCCCGCTGGCGGAGATCATGGATCTCTTGTGTCGCCGCGCGGAAGGGCTTGCACCGACTGGCATCTGCTCCGTATTGACCGTCGATCGGCAAGACCGCCTGCATCATCTCGCCAGCCCGAGCCTTCCGCAGCATTATTCGCAAGCGATCGACGGTTTGGCTATCGGCCCCAACGTCGGCTCTTGCGGCACGGCTGCATTTCGCGGCGAGCCGGTGGAGGTGGTCGACATTGCCACCGATCCGCTGTGGGCCAATTACAAATCACTTGCTCTGCCGCTCGGTTTGCTCGCCTGCTGGTCGAGCCCCATCAAGTCGAGCCGCGGCCGCGTGCTCGGCGCCTTTGCCTTCTATTTCCCCGTGCCGCGTCGCCCGTCCACGATCGAGCGGCAGATCGTGGCGAAGTGTCTGCACCTCTGCTCCATCGCGCTCGAGCACGAACAGACTCGGCTGCGCATTTACGATCTGGCCTTTCAGGACCCCCTCACCCGCCTCGCAAACAGGATCCGCTTTCAGCAGCGGGTCGGCAAGTCGCTCACGGTGATCGGAGAGACACATCAGCAACTCGCCATTCATTACGTGGGCTTGGACCAATTCCAGGCGGTAAACGACCAGATGGGTCATGCCGCGGGCGATGATGTCTTGCGGACCATCGCCAAGCGACTGCAAGCGGCGGTCAGGGATGGAGACATGGTCGCGCGAATTGGCGGCGACGAGTTCGCGCTCATTCAATTCGGCCACCTGAAGGAACAGGAGATCGCGGTCCGCGCTCGACAGATTATGGAGGCGATCGCCCAGCCTTACGAAGCTCGCGGCCATCGCCTCGTCATGAGCGCGAGCATCGGCATAGCGCTCGCGCCTGACGACGGCACGAGCGCCGACGAGCTGATTAAACACGCCGCGCTCGCTTTGCGCCAGGCCAAGGGGTTGGGCCGCGGCATGTATTCTTTCTACGAGAAGGCGCTCAACGCGCGCATGCAGATACGCCGCAGGCTCGAAGCAGGATTGCGCGGCGCCATCGCTGCGGAAGAGTTCGAACTCTATTATCAACCGATTGTCGCGATCGAAAGCATGCAGGTCATTCGCGCCGAAGCCCTGCTGCGCTGGCGCCATGTGGAGCGGGGTATGATACCGCCCTCGGAATTTATTCCCATCGCCGAGGGCACCGGACTTATCGTTCCGCTGGGTGCTTGGGTGATTGAGCAGGCGTGCGCGGTGGCCGCGCGTTGGCCGGAGCAGGTGGGGATCGCGGTCAATCTGTCGCCAGTCCAGTTCGAGGCGCCCGGTTTGGTCCAAACGGTCGCCGCCGCGCTGTCAAAGTCCGGCTTGCGGGCATCGCGACTGCAGCTGGAGATCACCGAATCCGTGCTGTTGCGCGACAATGCCGTGAACGTTGCGGTTCTGGATCAGCTGGCCGAGCTCGGAGTGACGATCGCTTTGGACGATTTCGGCACGGGCTACTCGTCGCTGAGCTATCTGCAACGATTTGCCTTCGACAGGATAAAGATCGATCGCGCGTTCATTCGAAACATCACGCACGACGCGGGATCACTGAAGATCGTGCGTTCGATCGTGATGCTCGCCCACAGCCTGGATCTCGCGGTAACCGCGGAGGGCGTCGAAACCGAAGAGCAGTTCGCTGCCGTTCGCGACGAGGGATGCGACGACGTGCAGGGCTACTACACTGGCCGGCCGCAGCCTCGCGAGGCGCTTGAAGACTTGCTGCTGCGGCGCGTTACGCGGTCGCTTCGCGCCGTCGGGGCCAGGGGCTAGGAAAGCCCTCGCGCTTTGGCCGCTTGGGAGTTATAATATATCATTAGTTGCCGTCCCTGGCACGGCGCGCCTTAAAAACACACGGGGCAAACTAGCCCTCATGGGGAGCAAACGATGAAGTCACTTTTCACCGCTCTGTTGGCTTGTTGCGCACTTGGTCTCCTCGGTGGTGCCGCGAACGCTGCGAGCCTCACCTCGGGCAAGAAGCTCGAGGTCAAAGTCGATCCGGCCAAAGTCAGCGAGGAGACGGCTGCACTATGGACCCGCTTCGGCGGCTGGTGCGCCATCGCCGATTGGCACCCCGCCATCAAGTCGTGCGAGGAGACCAAGGAGGGTGACGACACCTACCGGGTGCTGACGCTGCAGGACGGCGCGACGATCAAGGAGAAGCTTCTCGACAAGTCCGGCCTCAGCTACCGCTATGCGATCGTCGAAAGTCCGCTACCCGTAAAAAATTATGAGGCGCAGTTTTCCATTGTTCCCGATGACGACGACGAGGACGAGATCAACGTCGTGTGGGCCGCCACCTATGATGCGGCCGATGGCAAGGACGACAAGGAAGCGCGCAAGACCATCGACGGCATCTTTAAGGACGGGATCGAGAACATCAAGACGATGATCGGCGGCAAGAAGGACGGAGAGAAGGATTAAAGCGCGCTTCTCGCTGCCGCCGGACGCAACGGCTTGGCACAAAGGCTTGGCACAAAGGCTCGCGGGCTTCCGCGGGTCTTTTTCTATTTGGGGTCCGTCTGTTCCAGCGCGAATGCGCAGACGGCGTCCGCCGCGGCGGCGAGATTGCCCGCCCGCGTGAAGCCGCTGGCCCCGCGCGGCCCCAAATCGTGATCGCCGTCTGCCGCCCAATGAAAGTGGATCGCCGGCGAAAGCTCATAGGCTGCGACTTCCGCCTGTCCACCGAAGGGATCGCGCTCGCCCTGCACGATGAGCGTGGGGCAGCGCAGCGTTTGCAGGTGGGCCGTGCGCAGGCTGTCAGGCTTGCCGGGCGGATGGAACGGATAGCCGAGGCACACCAACCCGGCGATCCCACCCTTGGCGAACAGCTCGTCGGCACACATGCTTGCGACACGTCCACCCATCGACTTGCCGCCGATCAGCAGCTGCTCCCCGGGTCGCAGATCGCGGCGCAGCCTCGCCACCGCGTCGAGGTATTCCGCCACGAGGCGCTCTGCCTTGGGCGGAGGCCGCCGCTTTCCTCCATCGCGGCGAGCCGCCATGTAGGCGAACTCGAAGCGGGCGATGCGCAAGCCGCGCGCGGTGAGCAACTTCGTCATCGTCTCCAGGAACGGGCTCGTCATCGGCGCGCCCGCCCCATGCGCCAGCATCAAGGCGCACGTCGCGTCCTGCGGACCGGTGATTCGGAATTCGCTCATGCAATGTCTCATCCACCGGCGTGATCGTCATGGCAAGAGCGCAAGATGCCCGGAAAACTGGCGGTCCCCGGGGGATCGCTTTTTGGCCGAACCGGCTTAGTATCGCAGCAAGGATTCCATGCGATGGGGGAGCTCGATGCGACGCGCCCAATTCCATTATGCGATTGCCGCCGTTGTTTTATTTTCGCTCGTAGGCCCGGTTGCCGGAGCAGCCGAGACCGCGGTCAAGGCCCGCGCTCCCGTCAAGGCGCGCCGATCCGCCGTTCCGGTGCCCGAGCAGAAGCCCTCTGTTTCAGATGCCAAAGACACGAAGAGCGCGTCCAAGAACGATAAAAAAGACAAGCCGCTCGCCAAGTTGTTTTTCGGCGCGCAAACGACTGCTGCTCCGCTCGCTGCCCGCGCGATCGGCTGGTACTCGAAGGGCTGCCTCTCGGGCGCCGCGCAGCTCGAGGCCGCCGGGCCCGCCTGGCAGACGATGCGCCCATCGCGCAATCGCGCCTGGGGTCATCCCAAGCTGATCAAGCTGCTGAAGCGGCTGGCAACCGAGTCCAAAAAGTATGACGGCTGGCCGGGGCTGCTTGTCGGCGATATCGCCCAGCCGCGCGGCGGACCGATGTCGTCGGGGCATGCGAGTCATCAGGTCGGCCTCGACGCCGACATCTGGTTCAACCCAATGCCCGATCACGTGCTGAGTGTCCGCGAGCGCGAGGACATCTCAGCGAAGTCCATGCTGGATTCGACTGGGCTCAAGGTCGATCCCAAGATCTTCACCGACAAGCAGGTTGCCCTCCTCAAGCGCGCCTCCTCCTATCCGGAAGTCGAGCGCATCTTCGTCAACCCGGCGATCAAGAAGGCGCTGTGCGAGCGCTCGAAAACAGACCGGCACTGGCTTGGTAAAGTGCGCCCGATGTGGGGGCACGACTACCACTTCCACATCCGCATCGGCTGCACCAACTCCGGCTGCACGTCCCAGCCTGCGCCCCACGGCGAGGACGGCTGCGGCAAGGAAGTCGACCACTGGCTGAAGCTCGTCGAGAAGTCGCTCAAGAAAGAGCCGCCCAAGCCCGGACAAAAGATGGGCGGCGGCGCCAGCGATCAGCGCATGGTCACGATGAACCAACTTCCCGCCGAGTGCAAAACGGTGTTGAACAGCACCGGCTACGTCGCCGTCGCTCCCGGCACCGAGCTCCCCACGTTCCGCGATGCGGCAGCGCCACCGGACCCATCGGCCGTGCCTCCCCTGCGACCCTCGCCGTCAGCGGACGCGGGCCGGCCGCAAGCCGCGGCGAAGAATTAGCCTCCACTGCGGCGTCCATCTGCCGGATGCGCGCCTCGTTGACTAATTCGCCGCTACGCCAGGCTCGGCCGTGACGCCAGTCGGCAACGGACAGGACACGCCGGTGCCGCCGAGGCCGCAATAGCCGTGCGGTACTTTCGCTAGGTACTGCTGGTGGTAGTCCTCGGCGAAATAGAACTCGGGCGCGGGCAGAATTTCGGTCGTGATCTGTCCAAAACCGTTTTGCGACAGCTGGCTCTGATACTCGGCCTTTGAAGCTTCGGCGGCGACGCGCTGTGACTCGCTGAACGTGTAGATGCCGGAGCGGTACTGGGTGCCGGCGTCGTTGCCCTGACGCATCCCCTGGGTCGGATTGTGGTTTTCCCAGAACGTCTTCAACAGCGTCTCGTAGCTGAGGCGCTTGGGATCGTAGACGACGAGGACCACCTCGTTGTGGCCTGTCTGGCCCGAGCACACCTCCTCGTATGTCGGGTTGGGCGTCAGGCCGCCCGCATAGCCGACGGCCGTGATCCAAATGCCGCCCCCGAGGCTCCAGAACTTGCGCTCAGCACCCCAGAAGCAGCCGATGCCGAACATCGCCTTCTGCGTGCCGTCGGGATAAGGTCCCTTGAGCGGTCGCGAGAAGATTTCGTGCTCAGCGGCTGTGGGAAGGGGCGCATGGCGGCCGGGAAGGGCCGTCTCGGCGGTGGGCATCATGGTCTTGTTCTTGCTGAAAAGCATGGCATTCACCCGGGCTTTTGAACGGTGCAGGCCCTGATATAATGCCTGCTCAGGTAAACGGGCAGTCCCCCCGGCGGCTAATGTTGTCATTACCGCCGGCTAATGGACTGGTACAGCGTGGGGAGGAGCAGCAATGGCCGAAGCGACGGCAGCGGTGGGGCAGACGCCTGCGGGCGTGCCCGAACCGGAGCGGACCGTCTATGCGGCCGGCGGCGCGCGCAAATTGGCGTTTTCCTTCCTCTTTCTTCTGCTCCTGCCCTTCTTCGCAAGCTTGCCGCCGATGCTCTTTTGGCGGCTGTCGCAGGGCCACTGGCTCGGCACCATCGGCCTGATGGTGCTCGCGGTCGGGTTCGCGTTCATCATGTTTCTGGTCGTCGTGGAGTTGATGCAGTCGCTGAGGTCGCGCGTTGAGCTCGGCCAGACATCGGTGAAGATGACGTTGCCTTCGGGCCGAGGGCCGACCCCGATCCTGCGCTACCGGTCGAACGATGTCCCTTACGATCAGATCAAGGCGGTGGAGATGCGCCGCGAGGTGTACGGCGGCGCCGCGGTGCCGGTGCTGCTGTGCGGTGCGCGCCTCGTTCTCAAGGACGACAGCACCGTCAAGCTCGGCTACGTGAGCGAAGCCAATACCGACCCCTGCTTTCCCGTTCCCGAGATCGCGCGCCAGATCGCTCAGCGCGCCGGTCTGACGGTCCAAGACCGCGGAGCCGTGCGCCGCTCGTTTCAAAAGAAGTTCTTAGGTCTCAAGCGCGAGATCGTCGACGAAGCGGAAGAGCCCATCGGCCAATACGAGATGGAGGTGCTGAACGTGCGCCACCATCGCTGGGTCATGCGCCTCGTGTGGCTTCTCATCGGGCTCGTCGTGCTTGGAATCGCCATGGACATCATTTTCCCGCCGAGCAGCGGATTGCCGCCGGCGTTGACGAGCCTCAAGAGCTTCGTCGTCCCGAGCAATGCCCCCGCCAAGCCGCCGGCAAAATAGGCGAATGGCGCCGGCGCGGCGGACGTGCGGGGCGCTCAGTTGATGTGAACGTGCATCTGCTCGCGCCGCCGGCCGAGAAAGCCGCAAAGGACAGCCAGAAGCCCGAACAGAACGGGCGTCGCCTGTCCCAGCACGCTCGTGATCAGGGGATCCCACACCCATGGAAACGTGGACGCCGAGATTGCCTTGCGCGCACCCTGCAGCGAGGCGGGCGCCAGCTCCTGCCAGTAGCCGAGGACCGTCGTCAACGTGAACGGCTTGGCGCCGTTGAGCGCGAGCGTCGCGTCGGCTACGAGGGCGACGACTGCAACGAGAGCAAAGACGCTGGTGAGGAAGCGCAGGACAGGCATGGATCGCGTTGCTCCTTTGCTGATCACCTGGTCTCGTAGCGTCAAAGGCTAGCGTCCGCTAGCCGACGCCCAAGGCCTTTTGCAGGTCGGCTAAGGTCGTGAGCGCATTCTGCCCCGCGAACAGGAAACCGTCGACACCTGCAGCGCGCAACGCGGCCTCTGAATCTTTGGGCCGGCCGGCCATCAGCACGCGGCCGGCGCCCGCCGCCTTGAGGGCTTTTGCCGCCGCTTGCGCTTCCTTGGCATAGATCGCATCCGAGGAGCACAGACACGCGACGCTCGCTCCGGAAGCCTTGAACGCCGCCGCGGCTGCGGCCCCGTCCGTGTAGCCGTCGCTGTTGAGCCCTTCGATGCCGCCGGCCGCCAGGAAGTTCCAGGCCCACGTCGAGCGACCGTTGTGCTCGACGATGTCGCCGAGGTTGGCGAGGAACACGCGCGGGCGCGCTCCCGTCTTGGCGAGAAAGGCGTCGGCTGCGTCGCGCAAGCCTTCGAATGGCTCGGCAAGACGGTGCGGCGCCAAGGGACGCACGAGTTGCTTGCCGGTGAGGGGCCGCGCCGCTGGAAGCGGGACGACCTTCACGCCGTCCTCGGCCAGCAGCGGAAACACGGAGACGCCCGTCAGCTCCAAGCGGCCCGTGGCGACCGCGTCGACGCGCGCTGCGGCGACGGCTGCGATGTCGTCCTGCACCGCGCCCGAAGACAACGCGCTTGCGATGCCGCCTTGTCCTTCGATTCGCTGGAACAGGGCCCAGGCCTTGCTGGCGAGCTCGTCGGTGAGGCTCTCCACGTACCAGGAGCCGCCCGTTGGGTCGACGACGCGTCCGAGCGAGGACTCTTCCTGCAGCACGAGCTGCGTGTTGCGCGCAATGCGGCGCGCAAAACGGTCGGGCGCGCCGAGGGCCCAAGTGTAGGGCAGCACCGTGATCGCGTTCGCGCCGCCGAATGCCGCGCCCGCGCAAGCAGCCGTCGTGCGCAGCATGTTGGTCCACGGATCGAGCTTGGCCATCATGCGTCCGGAGGTGACGGCCGTGATGTGCATGTCGGCGGCGGGCGCGCCTGAAGCTTCCGCGATGCGTGCGATGATCAAGCGCGCCGCGCGCACCTTGGCGGCATTTAGGAACAGATCGGTGTCGGCCGACACTGCGAAGGCAATGTGGGGAAAGGCGTCGGCGGCACCGACGCCGGCGGCCTCGAAGGCGCGCAAGTAGGCAACGAGCGCGGACGCGAGAAAGGCCAGCTCCTGCGCTTCGCTGGCACCCGCCTCGTGCGGAACGGTAGCATCCACCAGAACGGTCGTGAGGCGGGCGCCGCTCTTGCCGGCATCGAGGGCGAGCTTTGTCGTCTCGGCGAGTGCGATGTCGATGGGGCCCCACAGGGTGCCAAAGCGCGCGAGCGTGCCGATGGGGTCGACATTGAGATGCGACGTGGCGGCGCCAGGCTTGCTCTTGAGCTGGCCGAGCGCCGAGAGGAAATGGCGCGCGGCGTTGAGACCCTCCAGACCGGCGGCAAGGGCAACCGGCGCATAGTCGAGATGCACGCCCGCCAGCGCGGCGGCCATGTCGGAGGCGCTGGTGATGCTGATGCCAGGTTGCCCCGGTCCCGCGATCTGGAGCACGACCCCGTTGGCGCCGCCTTCCAGCTCTTCGAGGATCGCCTCGTTGGCTGCGCCGGGATCGCCGGCGCCGACGCGCTGATGGATCTGCCAGCCGAAGCCTTCGGCTTGAACCTCTGTTCCCCGCGTGAAGGGGGCGGCTCCGGGCACGGCCTCCTGCGCGCCCGGCAGGGCATCGGCGCGGGTATAGAGCGGTTTGATTTCCAGGCCGTCGGCCGTCCGCGTGACGAGCCGCTTGTCGAATCCGGCGCCCTTCAGCGCCTTCTCCACGAGGCCGCGCCACATATCATAGGTCGCCGGCTGAAAGCCGCGGGCGAGTTCGAGCGGCGCTTTCGTGTCGGTCATGGCCCCGACGCTCTCACTTTCCTCGTTGCGCACCGCCGTGACGGCGCGTGCCTGCCCACTCTCTATAGTCGCTCGGCGGGCAGTTTCGCACGTGCAAATCGAAGGTTGTGCCGCCCCGCGTCGCTTCAACGCGCTGCGTATTGTGCTTCTCCGCAACGCCCCCCGCTTTCCCCAAGTCGGCCATGCAACTGATATTTGCAAAGGGTTGCGGAGCGTGCCAACAGGAAGGGGCGTGGGTCCCGTCGAGTCGTGTGCCGTTGGTCAGCATTGGCCATGGGCGCGCGGCAGGTACTCTGGAGTGCGCGCGCTCATGGAGCAGGCAATGCCCGATACGCCGCAATCCAAAACGGCCACGAACCCGGCCGCCGACCCCCGTTTCTTCGCTCAGGATGGCCGTATTCTGCTGGGCGGCAGCCATGCCGGCATCGAGTACATCGAGCTGAAGCTCGCCAATCGACATGGTCTCGTCACGGGCGCCACGGGCACGGGCAAGACCGTCACGCTGCAGGTCCTCGCCGAGGGCTTCTCGGCGGCCGGTGTTCCCGTCTTTGCCGCCGACATTAAAGGCGACCTGTCCGGTATCGGCGCCAAGGGCGAGCAAAAGCCCCACCTCGTCGCCCGCGCCGAGGAGATCGGGCTCCCCGGCTATTTCAACGCTGCGTTTCCGGTGGCGTTCTGGGACATCTTCGGCGAGCAGGGCCATCCTGTTCGGACCAGCGCGCAGTCCATGGGGCCGCTGCTGCTGTCGCGCTTGCTTGAGCTTAGCGAGCCGCAGGAGGGCGTGCTCAACATCGCATTCCGCTGGGCGGAGGATCGGCGCAACGCCCGCGACCCCAAGATGGTCATCCGCAAGCTTCGCGATCTGCGGGCCGTCATCGAGGAGATGGGCCGGCGTGCCTCGGAGCTGCGCGGCAAGTACGGCAACATCGCGCCGCAGACCGTGGGCGTGCTGCAGCGGCGGCTCTTGGTGCTCGAGCAGCAAGGCGCCGACAAGTTCTTCGGCGAGACGGCGCTCGACATCAACGACTTCATGCAAGTGCGCGACGGATACGGGGTGGTCAACGTGCTGGCCGCCGATAAGCTGATGGACAACCCGCGCCTCTACGCTACCGCGCTGCTGTGGATGCTGGATGAGCTGTTCGACAAGCTGCCCGAGGTGGGCGATCTCGACAAGCCCAAGCTCGTGTTTCTATTCGACGAGGCGCATCTCCTTTTCAACGATGCCCCCAAGGCGGTGCTCGACCAGATCGAGCGCGTGACCCGGCTGATCCGCTCCAAAGGCGTCGGCGTCTATTACGTGACGCAGAGCCCCGGCGACGTTCCCGATCGCATTTCGGCCCAGCTCGGCAATCGCATTCAACATGCGTTGCGCGCTTTCACACCCAAGGAGCAGAAGGCGATCCGGGCCGCGGCCGAAACCTTCGTGACGAATCCCGAGATCAACACCGAGCAGGCGCTTCAGCAGCTCAAGGTCGGGGAAGCGCTGGTCTCGACGTTGAGAAACAAGGGCGAGCCCTCGATGGTGCAGCGCGCTCTCATTCGCCCACCGATGGCGCGGGTCGGACCTCTGACGCCCGAGGAACGTCGCGCGCTGATCGAAGCCGACAAGGAGAACAGGCGCAAATACGGCAAGGAGGTCATCATCGAGGGCGCTTTCGAGCGCGTTCAGGCACTGAACTCGATGATGGGCAACATCTCCGACAAGGTTATCGGCGTGAAGGACTGGTTTGGCATCGGGCGTAAGGACGACTGAAGCCAGGCACCGCAAACGCACAGGCTTTCGCGAGCAGGCTTTTCATGGAGCGTTGCGCAGAATAAGTTGGCGTGAGTGAGCGACTCGACCCACCCGGCCGCTAGTGATGCCTGCGGTTTTTTGAGGCTCAAACCACGAGGATCGACCAATGGGCTTTCTTCCCGGCTTCCGCTTCAGAAAGACGATCAGTGTTCTGCCTGGCGTGCGCGTCAATTTGAGCAAATCGCGGGTGAGCACGAGCCTTGGCGGACGTGGAGCGACCGTCAATGTCGGCGCGGATGGCCGGCGCATGGTGACTCTCGGCATTCCCGGCACGGGCATGAGCTACAGGGCGCCGCTGACCGGCAGCGTGCTGCTGCTCCTAGCTGTCGTCATCGCAATCGTGGCGCTGGCCTGGATCTTCCAGCCGGAGCTGATGCGCCAACTGCTGCATTGGTGGCAGCCGAAGTGGTTCTGACGGGCTGCGGGGACTATCGCGTCTAGCCGGTCAAGGGCCTGCGGCGCGGGCCTTGACGGATGTCAATTCCGCGCCGCGTCGATGCGCTATGCTGCCGCGTACCAGGGGGAGCGCAGAACACCGATGAAAAGACTTCTCATTTCAGGCGCGGTGGCGCTTGCGTGGATCGTGGCCGGCAATTGCGCCGCTCCCGCCGCGGCCGCGGAAGGCGAAGACACGGTCGCGAGGGGTCGCGCCATCATCGAGACGAACTGCGCGCGCTGCCATGCGATCGGCATGGACGATACGAGCCACCACGAGGAGGCGCCGCCGTTTCGCGTCGTCGTGACGCGATACCCACCTGAGAGCCTCGCCGAAGCGCTGGCCGAAGGCATCGTTTCCGGGCATCCGGATATGCCGGAGTTCGTGTTTCAGCCCGACGAGATCGACGCGATTCTGGCCTATCTCGGCACGCTCGCGCCGGCGTCCCAACCCGCGCCCGCGGGCCAAGCCGGCCCAGAGAGCGAAACATCGCCCGAGAGCAAGGCCGCACCCGAGAAGAATTGAGATTGTGCGTCACTAGGCATGCGAACGGCGCCTCGCGAACCGCGGGCGCCGTTGCCGTTTACAGAGCGATTGAGACGCAGACTCAGCCCGCGAGCTCCTCCACGTGCTCCCAATTGACGAGGTTGTCGAACCAGGCCTCGAGGTACTTCGGGCGCGCGTTGCGGTAGTCGATGTAGTAGCTGTGCTCCCACACATCGCAGCCCAGGATCGGGGTGGCGCCGTGCATCAGCGGGTTCTCGCCGTTAGGCGTCTTCATCACTTCGAGCTTGCCGTTCTTGAGCACGAGCCAGGCCCAGCCGGAGCCGAACTGCGTCTTGCCCGCTTCGATGAAGTCGTTGCGCACCTTGTCGTAGCCGCCGATGTCGGCAATGAGCTTCTCGACCTTGCCCGGTAGCTTCTTGCCGCCGCCGCCCTTCTTCATCCACTGCCAGAAATGGATGTGATTGAAGTCCTGGCCGACGTTGTTGACGATCGGCTGATCCTTGTTGGCGAAAGCTTCCTTGCAGATCTCCTCGATGCTCTTGCCCTCGTATTTCGTGCCGGGCACGAGCTTGTTGGCCATGTCGACATAGGCCTGATGATGCTTGTCGTGATGGAATTGCAGCGTTTCGGCCGACATGTAGGGCTGAAGCGCATCATAGGCATAGGGCAGCGGGGGAAGCTTGAATGTCATGACGTCGGGCCTCGAAACGGGGTTGAGCGCAATCACAAGGTGTGCGGAGCGGCGACCGTATCGAGTTGCCGGCTCTAAATCAAACGCAGGCTGGAGATTGGCGGTTCCCGTTCAGCGGCGCGGCAACGGTGCCTTGAATGCGCGAAGGGGCGCAGCGACCCTGAGCGCTGCGCCCCCGCTTTGGATCACTCCGGGGAAGATAGGAATTCAGGGTAGATCGAGGCTAGCTGGACGCAAATGAACGGCATCTGAACGGCGATGGTACCGCAACCGTCCATCGCCGAAGCCGCCTGGCCTGCGCACCGGGGTCAGTCCCGGTTCCAGCGTTCAATTGCGGCATTTGCGCAGAAACGCTAATGCGCAAGCTGAGTGTTAACGCGTTTATTCCAATACTTCGAGCGGCGGTTGTTGCGCGCTTCTGTTGCAACTTATCGCCGAATTCTTTTTGCTACTAAACGTAGAATTGCGGCTGTGCTTGACAAATCCTAGGTGAAACGCAATTCAATCGCCTATAGAGAAGAATGGCTCGCACCCGCACGCTAACGGGAACTAGAAAGGAAGTTGGATGGCCACCGTCAATGTCGACAAGATGTCGCTGAAAGAACTGCTCGACTTGGAAGCGAAAGTACAAAAGGCGATCAATGTCGCGCGCGACCGCGAAAAGGCCGAGGTCAAGCATGCGTTGGCGACTTTGGCGGAAAAGCGCGGGTTTTCGGTCTCCGAATTGTTTGGCGGACGTGGGCGCGGCAAAGGCAGCGCCGCCAAGTACGCAAACCCCGACAATCGCTCCGAGACTTGGACGGGTCGCGGCCGCAAGCCGAATTGGCTGGTCGCCAAGCTCAAGAAAGGCGCAAACGTCGCCGATTTCGCGATTTGATCGTCGCGCAGAAAGCGTATTTGTCTTGACGTTGTGACGGCCCGCACCGCTTCGCCGGCGCGGGCCATCATCATTTGCGGCGAAATGCGCAGTGCTTTCGAACCCAAAGCGGCGGGACGGGAAAAAGCGAGACCCAATGCGGTCGCTCAGAGAAATCAGCGTTCATTTTCCCATATTGTAGTGTCGGCGCGAGAAATTGCGCAGCGGGGGCAAGCAATCCATTGGCGCGCTTCTATTGTCAGGCCGGGCCTGGCAGGGCCACACGGTCAAACCGCCGCTTCAGACCATTGAACGGTTCAGCACCTGGGAGCTTGGGCCGGCGCAATGAAGCGGCGGGAAATGATCGAAGCGTGGGCGATAATGCGGAGCCTCGGCGCGGCAGGTAATCCAAAATTAAGCCAGGGCTCCCGATAGTTGCCAACCCAGCAGGTTTTGGCACTCGATACTTGACAGTGCCAAGTCGCCGGAGCATATACGTCACGCGGGGGCGGGGCAGGCCGATTGAGCCTGGGTCTGCTCCGCTGACGTGCAGCCTTGCGGCTTTGCTTGCGAGGGACTGCCCCAAACTACAGAAAACCTAGTCAAATCATAAAGGTGATCCCATGAAGTTCCGTCCTCTTCATGACCGCGTCGTCGTTCGCCGCGTGGAAGAAGACAAGAAGACCTCCGGCGGCATCATCATTCCGGACACTGTCAAAGAGAAGCCCATGCAAGGCGAGGTGGTCGCCGTGGGCCCGGGCGCCCGCGATGAGGCCGGCAAGGTCGTTCCCCTCGACGTCAAGGCAGGCGACCGCGTGCTGTTCGGCAAGTGGAGCGGCACCGAGGTGAAGATCGACGGCGAGGAGCTCCTGATCATGAAGGAGAGCGACATCCTCGGCGTGATCGAGGGCAAGGCGTCCGTGCGTGCCGCGGCCTGACGCGGTCGACCACATCAACAAATTCGTTCAGCCGATAGGAGCTGTTTCATATGTCTTCCAAAGAGGTCAAATTCGGCCAGGACGCGCGCGAGAAGATGCTGCGCGGCGTCGACATTCTGGCTAACGCCGTCAAGGTGACGCTGGGGCCCAAGGGCCGCAACGTCGTGCTTGAGAAATCGTTCGGCGCCCCCCGCGTCACCAAGGACGGTGTGACGGTAGCCAAAGAGATCGAGCTTGAGGACAAGTTCGAGAACATGGGCGCCCAGATGGTGCGCGAGGTCGCCTCCAAGACCTCCGACATGGCCGGAGACGGCACGACGACGGCGACCGTGCTGGCCCAGGCAATCGTCAAGGAAGGCGCCAAGTCGGTTGCGGCCGGCGCCAATCCCATGGACCTGAAGCGCGGCATCGATCTCGCCGTCGCCGCGATCGTCGAAGAACTGAAAGGCAAGGCGCAGAAGATTAAATCGAACGACGAGATCGCCCAGGTCGGCACCATCTCCGCCAATGGCGACGTCGAGATCGGCGCCAAGCTCGCCGAAGCGATGAAGCGGGTCGGCAACGAGGGTGTGATCACCGTCGAGGAATCAAAGAGCCTCGATACCGAGCTCGACGTCGTCGAGGGGATGCAGTTCGATCGCGGCTATCTCTCGCCCTATTTCATCACCAACGCCGACAAGATGATCGCCGAGCTCGAAAGCCCCTACATTCTCATCCACGAGAAGAAGCTTTCAGGCCTGCAGGCCATGCTTCCCGTCCTTGAGGCGGTGGTGCAGGCGGGCAAGCCGCTTCTGATCATCGCCGAGGATGTCGAAGGTGAAGCGTTGGCGACCCTCGTCGTCAATAAGCTGCGCGGCGGCCTCAAGGTTGCGGCCGTCAAGGCACCGGGCTTCGGCGATCGCCGCAAGGCCATGCTCGAGGACATCGCGGTGCTGACGGGCGGCACGGTCATCAGCGAGGATCTCGGGATCAAGCTCGAGAACGTCACGCTGCAGATGCTGGGCAGCGCCAAAAAGGTTACGATCGACAAGGAGAACACCACGCTCGTCGACGGCGCCGGTGCAAAGACTGACATCGAGGCTCGCGTCAAGCAGATCAGGGCGCAGATCGAGGAGACGACCTCGGACTACGACCGCGAGAAGCTGCAGGAGCGGTTGGCCAAGCTCGCCGGCGGCGTTGCCGTTCTCAAGGTCGGTGGTGCCACGGAAATCGAGGTCAAAGAGCGCAAGGACCGCGTGGACGACGCGCTGCACGCGACCCGCGCGGCCGTCGAAGAGGGTATCGTTCCGGGCGGCGGCGTAGCGCTGCTGCGATCCATCAAGGCGCTGGACGCCTTGAAGGTCGAGAACGACGATCAGAAGGTCGGCATCAGCATCGTCAAGAAAGCGCTGCAGGCCCCTGCACGGCAGATCTTCACCAACGCTGGCGAGGATGGCTCCGTGATCGTCGGCAAAATCCTGGAGAACTCCTCTTACAACTACGGCTACAACGCGCAGACGCATGCCTACGGCGATCTCGTTGCCGACGGCGTCATCGATCCTGCCAAGGTCGTGCGCTGTGCCCTGCAGGATGCGGCGTCCGTCGCTGGGTTGCTGATCACCACCGAGGCTATGGTGGCCGAGCTGCCCAAGAAGGATCACGCGCATCCGCCGATGCCGGGCGGCGGCATGGGCGGCATGGACTTCTAAACCGTCCAGTTGCTTGTGGATGATCGGAAAAGCCCCGGCCTTAGCCGGGGCTTTTTCCGTGATTCTAGGGCTATTTAGGCGGGGGTGTGGCTCGTGTGCCCCACGGCAATGTCCCGGACTTGACGGGTTCGGGGGGAGACGGCCCAATGGTAAGCACATTGCGCCGCTTGCAAATGGTCTAGCGGAGGCCATTTTCTCCATTTAGCTAGACAGGTGCATTTGGAGACCGAGGGATGATCAGAAAGACCGCTGTATTGGCGCGGGTCGGATTGCTGCCGGCCGCCGCGGCGCTCACATTGATGGGCGCGTTTGCAGCGCGTGCGGAAAGTTCGCCCCCGGCAGACAAGCAAGAGCCACCCGCCGCAGCCGGGGCGAAGCCCGGCGAGGCGACAGCCAAGCCCGCGAAGGTCGAGGAGCCGAAGGCTTCCGAGACGGCTGCCAAACCCGGTAGCGCTGCGGAGCCGAAGGTCACCGAGACGACCGCAAAACCCGGTAGCGAGACCAAGCCCGCCGAGACGGCCGCCAAGTCGGGCCCCATCGCGGAGCCCAAGCCCGTCGACGCAGCCGCCAAGCCCGGCAATGTCGAGGAGCCGAAATCGGCCGACACGACACCAAAGTCCGGCACCGGTTCGCAGAAGGCGACAGAGACCGCAGCCAAGCCTGCGCCCGTGCAGGAGCCCAAGCCGGCAACCGCCGCCGCGAAGGATGACGCGACCGCCAAAGCAACCCCGGAGGCCGCCAAGAAGGATGACCCTGTAAAGGGTCCAGAAGCGACAGCTGCATTGCCCGACGCGTCCGCGAGCCCCGACTCGGCAGGCGTCGCCGATAAGATTTTGCCGCCCGCCGATGCGATTGTCGCGGGCATTCGCGAGAAGCTGCCCGAGGCCGTCAAGGGTCTCAACGCCGACGATGGCTCGGCGCTCGTCGCATACTATGACGGTCTCAACGGTCCGGCGATCTGGGTGTCGGAGAGCGGCTTTACCGCCAAAGGCAAGGCGGTGGTCGCTGAGATCGGCAAGGCCGACGACTGGGGACTGCCGGCTTCGGATTTCAAGGTGCCTCAGCTTGCGGCCGGCACGCTCACTCCCGCAGCATCGGCCGATGCCGAGATTGAGCTCGCAAAGGCGGTGCTGAAATATGCGCGCTATGCGCGCGGCGGCCGCATCAATCCTGCAAACATTTCGCAGCTCATGGACGTCTCGCCTCCGCTGCGCGCCCCCAAGGCCGTATTGGCCGAGATCGCGGCGACTGATGCGCCCGACGCCTACTTGCGGGGGTTGAACCCGAAGCATGAGCAGTTCGAGCGGCTGCGCCAGGCGCTTCTGAAGGCGCGCGGGACGGACACGACGGACGCAAAGGAAGAAGAGCCCGCGGAGGATCCCGCGCTCGGCGTGAAGCTTCCCCCGGTGGCGTCATTCGTCCGGGTGCCGACGATCCGCAAGTGGCCCTTCTGCGCCAGCGTCTCAAGGTACCGGCGGAAGACAAGGCCCAGGAAGCCGTCTACGACGCCAAGCTGCAGGAGGCCGTGCGCGAGTTCCAGCGCAGCAACGGGCTGCGCACCGACGCCGTCATCGGCAACAACACGCGCGCCGTCATGAACGGCCAGCCCAAGCCCGTGGCGCCCAGCTCCGAAAACAAGATCGAGCGCATCCTCATCAACATGGAGCGCTGGCGTTGGCTGCCCGACGACATGGGCGAGTTCTACGTCTGGGATAACGTGCCAGAGGCCCTCACCCGCGTCGTCAAGGACGGCAAGATCATCCACACCGACAAGATCATTGTCGGGCAGCCGTCATGGCCGACGCCGATCTTTTCGGCCGACATGAAGACGGTCGTTTTTCATCCGAGTTGGGGTGTGCCCGAGGGTATCAAGAGGAAGGAGCTGCTGCCGCTGTTGCGCAAGAGTTCCGGCCCGGGCTTCTTCGGCCTCTTCGGCGGTGGTTATTCGAGCCAGGCCGTGCTTGATGCCTATCAGTTGAAAGTCTACTCCAACGGGCGTCAGATCGATCCCAACCAAGTGGACTGGGCCAACGCCAACATTGGCGCCTACAGCTTCCAGCAGCCGCCGGGCCCCAAGAATCCGCTCGGCAACGTGAAGTTCATGTTCCCCAACAAGCACGATGTCTACATGCACGACACGCCCGAGCACGACTTGTTCTCCAGATCCTTCCGCGCACTCAGCCATGGCTGCATGCGCGTGCAGGATCCGCGCCGCTTTGCCGAGATCATTCTCGGCGAGGATAAGGGCTGGTCACCGGATAAGGTGCGCGGCATGTTTGGCAGCTATAGTGCCGATGTCGCACTCGATAAGCATATCCCGGTGCACGTGACATACATGACGGCGCGTGTCGACGACAACGGCAAGCTCCTGACCTTCGCAGACTTTTACGGCCTCGACGGGCGCACTGCTGCGGCTTTGACCGGCAGAAACGTGCGCTTCGAGTCGCCGCCGCCCGAGGCCGATGACGTGGTTGCGTCTGACGACGATGCCGCCGGGGCGCCGACGCAGCGTCGGCCCGGCTCTCGCAAGAAGCAGTACGGAGGGGCGCCGACGCTCGCCGACGCGATCAACAACATTTTCTCGCCCTGACGCCCTGGCACAGCGAGGCTCTAGCGGCCGACGAGCTCATCGAGCTTTTCGGCCACCAGCTTTGCGTCGGTGGGAAATCCCTGGTCGATCCACCACGCTTCGAAAGCTGCGATCACGCGCCCGACGTCGGGCCCGGGCGGTACCCCGAGCGCCAGCACGTCGGCGCCGCGCACCGGCAGCTCCGGCACCGGCCACCGCTCCGCCAGGTGAAGGCGCCCGGCGCGATCGGCGTTGTCGGGTGCATCGCCCGAGCCGGCCCAGTCCAGTAACGCGCCGTCGCTGAAGGTCTGCGCCCCATGCAGGTAAAGATAGGCTTGGGCTTGGCGCTCGCTGGTGGCCGGATCGAAGGCGGAATCGCCGACGCTCGCGCGGGCGAGCCGCACCGTTTCCGCTCCCGATAAGCGCAGCCGTTCCTGCAGCGCAGCTGCTCCGCCCGGACGATCGAGCGCGAGGGCGGCGAGCCGCAGCACGGGGTCGGGCGCGCGGTCAAGCGCCTGCTCGATAGCCGCGAGGCGCGCGAGCCTGTCGACGTCCACAGGCCCGCCGAGCAGCGGCTGCAGGAGCCCCGCGTCGTTCATGGCGCGCACGGATCCGACCGCGCCCGGCGCCCCCAGCAACCGCAAGAGCTCGGCGCGGATGCGCTCGCCCGAAAGGCCGGCGAGCCCGGCCTGCTCCGCGATCACGGCGGCAAGGCCATCTGCGTCGGGCGCGCTCCCGTCGCCGTATTCGGCGAGGAAGCGGAAGAAGCGCAGTATCCGCAAATAATCCTCGCGAATGCGCTGGCGCGCGTCGCCGATGAAGCGTACGCGGCGGGCGATCAGATCGGGATAGCCGTCCACCGGGTCATGCACCGCGCCATCCGGGTCGCAATAGAGTGCGTTCATGGTGAAGTCGCGCCGCAGCGCGTCCTCGGCCCAGTCGGTGGTGAACGTTACGCGCGCATGACGGCCGAACGTCTCGATGTCCTTGCGCAACGTCGTCACTTCGAAGGGCACATGCTTCGCGACCACCGTCACGGTGCCATGCTCAAATCCGGTCGGTACGGCGTGGAGGCCGGCTTGCTTGGCAAGTCGCATCACGTCGGCCGGAAGCGCCGTCGTCGCGATATCGATATCCTTGACCGGCGTAAGCATCAGCGCGTTGCGCACCGCCCCGCCGACGGCGCGCGCTTCGGCACCTCCGGCTGCGAGCGCGGCAAAAACCATGCGTGTTGCGGCTCGATTGAGCCACTCGGCTCCGCTCAGATCAGGGAGCCGCGAGCCTTCCTTCGCGCGCGTCATTCGTACTTCCCGCCGCTATTCTAGATGGCCGGGCTCGATATGCCCGTCCTTGAAGATGGGCGGGAAATAGACCTGCCCGGGCTTGCCTCCCGACATCGATCCGAAGGCCGTGAGCGTGATGAGGACAACGGCCGCGCCGGCGACGAACAGCCAGATGAGCGGCGCATCGTCGAGCACGCGCGCGGCGCCCGGCTTCTCCTCGCGCGTCATATACACGTAGGCGACGTAGATGATCGTCGGCAGCAGAAACAGCAAAATGTTCTCGGCAACGATGCGTATCATGCGGGAAATAGCCTCTCGTGCATGTTCTTCATAATACCAGCGGTCGCGCCCCAGATGTACCTCTGTTCGAAGGGCATGGCATAGAAACGGCGCTCGCTGCCTTGCCAGGAGCGGGTGTGGGTCTTGTGGTTGCGCGCGTCCATCAGGAAGTCGAGCGGGACCTCGAAGGCGTCGGCGACCTCGTTGGTATCGAGCGCGAGTTCGAAGCCTTCGCGCACGAGCGCGACCACGGGAAAAATACGATAGCCTGTACCCGTCCGGTAGGCATCGAGATAGCCCAGCGGCTCAACGAAGCTCGGACTCAGTCCGATCTCCTCCTGCGTTTCCCGGAGTGCGGCGGCGAGGGGATCGGCATCACGCTCCTCCATCCGGCCTCCGGGAAAGGCGATCTGTCCGGCGTGGCGGGGCAGGCTGTCGGTGCGCAGCGTCAACAGCACGCTGAGGCTCGCACGCGCAATGATCGGCACCAGCACCGCGGCCGGACGTGGTGGCGGATGCCCCTCCAACTCGGCGGCAAGGCCGGGGTTCAAATCGAAATCGCCAGGGCTGCGCACCTCCTCAGGCGCTAGGCTCGAGGGGGGCTCGCGATGGAGCCCCCGGCTGGCCCGCAGCCGGAAGTCGGCCTCCGAGAAAGGCGATGCGTTTGTTGCGCGCGCGTCTTGCATGGCAGCGACCATATCACGGTCGTTCGTGCTAGAACTCACAGCGATGACGGGATAGGGCCGCTTTGGCTGCCGCAACCACGATCACGTCAAACTTTCGCGCCAAATTCGCAAGAATTCGCGGCATCGCCGCCGGGAGGGTTGCTTTTGCTGAGACTTCGATTGCCGCGCTCGCTCTTCGCAATTCTGCTGGGCGCGCTGGCCATTTTGCCGGCAGCTCCGGCAGCGGCTGCGACGGTTTCGGATTTCATTGCGTCCCTGAGCCCGCAGCAGCAGCAGGATTTCAAGAAATGGCACGCGGCGCAGGCGCACTTCGAGCGCCGCCTCGACGCCTATTGGCACGAGGTCGAGCGCAAGCGGAAGGGACGCCGCCCCAAGCGGTCGAGCGGCAAGTTCTACGCTTCCGAAGACTATGTCCTCACCTTTCCTCCCGAATACAAAGGCCCCGAGCTCAGCAAGGATATCGATCGCCGCTGGACGCAATTTCAATCCGCGCAGGCAAAAGCGCAGCCCGAGAAAGCCAAACGCCAGCTGCCCGGGATCGAAGACTTCCTGGCCGCCGCCAAGAAGTACTACGGCTTCACGCCGGCGCGCATTTCCGAGCGCGAGTTTAAGCGGCGCTACGCGGCGGAAGCGCTGGCGCTGGGGCTCACCAAGGAGCAGGTGGTGCGCGTCTATGCGCTCGAGACCGGAGGCAACGGCACCGCCGACATGCAGGCAGGTATCAATCCAATCACCAAGAGGGGACACCCGATCTCCTCGGCACTCGGCTACGCGCAATTGCTGCACGCCAACTCGATCGGAGAGCTCGTCACCAACGGCGACAATTTTATTTTCCGGCTGAAGAAGTTGGCGGCCGCGACCAACGACCCTGCGCGCAGGCAGGAGCTGCGCGATAAGATCGAAGCGCTTCAACGCATGCTGAAATCGGCCCGGTCGATGCCAAACGACTGGTACCGCCATGTGGCCTTCGCCGAGACGCCTGCCGGCTACGGCATGCATGCCATCAATCTTGATGGCGACATTGGGCCGTGGCTGCAGTCGGTGAAGCTGAGGGGCCTCAAGGATTTCGCGGCGCGCAAGGGCGTGACGAACATGTCGGGCGAGGAGATCGAGCTCATGAACCTGTCAGGTCCGGCGACGGGCCTGGAGATGATGCAGCCGGTCGGCCTGACGGCGCCCACGCCCAACTTCTTTGCGCGGCGCGCCTACTACGTGAACAAGATGGTGACGGGCAAGACGTCGGCGGAGCTGCTCTCGGAATTCACGCGGCGCATGGACAGCAGCACGCAGAAACCCGGCGCCGTCGAGTTCGCACAGGCTTTCGACGAGGCGCGTCAGATGAAGCTTCCCTGGCGGTGAGTGAGCAGCCGCAGGCCGCTTGAACTCGAGCCTCACGGCCACTTCACCACGGGCGGCATCGACGAGAGGATCGAATCGACGTTGCCGCCGGTCTTGAGGCCGAACACCGTGCCGCGGTCGTAGAGCAGGTTGAACTCGACGTAGCGCCCGCGGCGCACGAGCTGCTCCTCGCGGTCGGCATCGGTCCAGTGTAGCTGGTAATTGCCGCGCACCAGCATCGGATAGACGCGCAGGAAAGCCAGGCCCACGTCCTTCGTGAAGGCGAGCGCCGCGTTCCAGCCGCCTTGATCCTCCGGCGGCGTGATGTAGTCGTAGAAGATGCCGCCGACGCCGCGCATCTCCTTGCGATGGGGCAGGTAGAAATACTCATCGCACCAGGCCTTGAGCTTGGCGTAGTCGGCGATCGCGTGCGGCTCGCAGGCGCCATACATCGCCGCGTGGAAGGCGAGCGTATCGGTATCTGATTGCGTGCGCCGCCGCTCCAGGACGGGCGTCAGATCGGCCCCGCCGCCGAACCACCACTTCGACGTGACGACCATGCGTGTGTTCATGTGTACGGCGGGCACGTTGGGGTTCTGCGGGTGGGCGATCAGCGAGATGCCCGAGGCCCAGAACTGCGGCTGCTCCTCGGCGCCGGGGATCTGCTTGCGGAACTCGGGCGCGAACTCGCCGTGAACAGTCGACGTATGCACGCCGACCTTCTCGAACACGCGCCCCCCGCTCATCAGGCTCATGACGCCGCCCCCGCCCGGTGCACCCGTATGGTCCGTGCGCTGCCACGGCGTGCGCACGAACCGCCCTGGCGCCGTCTCGGCCAGCGGCGCGCCTGCCGGGAGGCCATCCTCAAGGGTCTCGAAGCTTGCGCAGATTTGATCGCGCAGGTCCTCGAACCAGGCCCTTGCGGCGTCCATGCGCTCGGGCATATCCGGGGCTTGGCGCGTAGGCTGTTGCAGCTCTGTCATTCTTACGCTCCGCCCCTTTTGTTGGCGCATTTCCCCCTATATATCCAGGGCGGCGATGTCTAGGGAGGCATCACGCCACCGGCTCCCCAGACCCGATATTTGACCTAAATATTTGCGCTGGCACCTTTGCGCCCGGAGTTGGCCTGTCTCGTCCACGTCGTTGATCCCGGTAGGATCAGGAGTCCCGTCATGATCGCCCGCATGTTCCGCTGGCTCGAGACGCGCAGAGAGTCGTTCCCGGCCGAGCAGCCGGGGATGCCTCCGACGACGTTCTGGAAGTTCATCCTCCATTACACGCGCCCCTTTTGGCCGCTGATCGCCGCGTCCTCGGTCTTAGCGGCGGCGGTCGCGCTGATCGAGGTCTCGCTGTTTGGCTTTCTCGGCGATCTGGTCGATTGGCTGGGGAAGGCCAACCGCGCCACGTTCTGGTCCGACCATGCGCCCTTTCTCGTGGGCATGGCGCTCGTGGTGCTCGTGCTGCTGCCTATTCTGAAGTTCTTCTACGAATCCGTGATCCACCAGGGGATCCTCGGAAACTTCACGATGCGCACCCGATGGCAGGCGCACCGGTATGTGCTGCGCCAATCCATGGAGTTCTTTCAGAACGACTATGCCGGTCGCGTCGCCGCCAAGGTGATGCAGACCTCGATCTCGGTGCGCGAGGTCGTCATGAAGATCGCCGAGGTGCTGCTCTATGTTGTGATCTACTTCAGTGGCGCGGTGATCCTTTTCGCCGCGAGCGACCTGCGCCTGTCGGCGCCGTTGCTGCTGTGGCTCGTGGGGTACCTCGCCGCGATGTACTACTTCGTGCCGCGTCTGGCGCGCATCTCGCACGAGCAGGCGGACGCCCGCTCCACCATGACCGGACGCGTCGTGGACACCTATACCAACATCTCGACGGTCAAGATGTTCGCGCACGCCGAGCGCGAGGACGCCTATGCGCAGGACAGCATGGGGCTGTTCCTCGACACCGTGCACCGGCAATTGCGGCTCGTCACGCTATTGACCGTCGCCTTGAACGTTCTCAACGCGCTGCTGTTGTTCTCTGTCACGGCGACGGCGATTTGGCTGTGGTCGCTTAATGCGGTGACGACCGGCGCCATCGCGCTGTCTGCCGGCCTCGTGCTTCGCCTTCAGGGCATGTCGCACTGGATCATGTGGGAGGTCGCTGGCCTTTTCGAGAACGTAGGCGTTGTCCAGGACGGGCTGGAGACCATCGCCCGAGAGCGCACGGTCGTCGACGCTGCCGGCGCCTTGCCGCTTGCCGTCGGCAAAGGCGAGATCCGCTTCGAGAACATCTGCTTCAACTACGGCCGCAACCCCGAAACCGGGCGCGGCAGCATCATCGAGGACCTGACTCTCAACATCGCCCCGGGTGAGAAGGTCGGGCTCGTCGGGCGCTCGGGTGCGGGCAAGTCGACGCTTGTCAGCCTCTTGTTGCGCTTCTACGACCTCGATGGCGGGCGCATCCTCATCGACGGCCAGGACATTGCCCGCGTGGCGCAGGACAGCCTGCGCGCGCAGATCGGCATGGTCACGCAGGACACCTCGCTGCTGCACCGTTCGGTGATGGACAATATCCTCTACGGTCGGCCGCATGCCGGCGCGGCGGAGGCGGTCGCGGCGGCAAGGAAGGCGGCGGCGCACGACTTCATCGGCGCGCTGGAGGATTTCAAGGGACGCCAGGGCTACGAGGCCCATGTCGGCGAGCGTGGCGTCAAGCTGTCGGGCGGCCAGCGCCAGCGCGTCGCGATCGCCCGCGTCCTTTTGAAGGATGCGCCGATCCTCGTCCTCGACGAGGCGACGAGCGCGCTCGATTCGGAAGTCGAGGCTGCGATCCAGGAGCAGCTCGCCAACCTGATGGGCGGCAAGACCGTGATCGCCATCGCCCACCGCTTGTCGACAATCGCCGCCATGGATCGGCTGGTGATCATGGACGAGGGGCGCATCATCGAGCAGGGCGGTCACGCCGAACTCCTGCGCCGTGGCGGCCTTTATGCCGAGTTGTGGGCTCGCCAATCCGGGGGCTTCCTCGCGCAGGATGCCGCCGAGTGAGCCACGGGCAAACGCCTCGGCTCGCCTGAGACCCGCGATGAGCGCTCCGGCGGAAACGCCGCCAGCATAATCATTTTGTGTCATCGCCATGCCCCCGTGCGCCAAATTGCCCCCGCATGACTGCCCGACGAGGCTTGAGAGACGTCGGGAAGAATGTCAAAAAACCGCATGGCAATTCGGGCGGATCTATAGGCCAATCGTCCAGACCATCTTCCAGCTCGAGGACACTGCGCCTCGAGCTTCGCGTGTTGGCGGTAGAGGCAGGCGGCCCGCCGTGGTCGATAGGGCTGATTTTCCAAAGCGGAGGCACTCGTGGCAACTGACGCCGAAGAACCCGACCGCCGGGACTTTCTCGTCCTTGCGGCCAGCGCCTTCGCGGCCGTCGGCGGAGCGGTAACGCTCTGGCCGTTCATCGATCAGATGAATCCCGACGCCGGCACACAGGCCCTGGCCTCGATCGAGTTCGACATCTCACCCGTTAAGGAAGGCCAGGCGGTCACAATCCTGTGGCGCGGCAAGCCGGTGTTCGTCCGTCATCGCACGGCTGAGGAAATCGAGAGCGCAAAGTCCGTCGACGTCAAGGAGCTGCGCGACGAGTATGCGCGCAACGAGGCATTGCCCGAGACGGCGCTCGCCACCGACCCGAACCGCACGAAAACCGGGCACGAGAACTGGATCATCATGGTGGGGATCTGCACGCACTTGGGCTGCATCCCCAAGGGGCAGGCTCTCGGCGACAAGAAGGGCGACTACAACGGCTGGTTCTGCCCATGTCACGGCTCGCACTACGATACCGCCGGGCGCATCCGCAAGGGACCCGCGCCGCGAAATCTCGAGGTCCCCGTCTACGAATTCATTTCCGACACCAAGATCAAGATCGGCTGAGGAGCGCGAGGTCCAAATGGCTCTTCACCAATCGAGCTACGAGCCCAAGTCGGGTATTGCCAAGTGGATGGACGCGCGGCTTCCCGTCGGGCGGCTCATGCACACCCAGTTCATCGACTTCCCGACCCCGCGCAACCTCAACTACCTGTGGACGTTCGGCGGCATCCTGACGTTCTTCCTCATGGCGCAGATCGTCACGGGCGTCGTGCTCGCCATGCACTACCAGCCGAGCGCGACCGAAGCCTTCAATTCCGTCGAGGCGATCCGCCGCGACGTCAACTACGGCTGGCTCATGCGCAACCTCCACGCGGTTGGCGCCTCGATGTTCTTCCTCGCGGCCTACATCCATATCTTCCGCGGCCTGTACTACGGCTCCTACAAGGCGCCGCGCGAAGTGTTGTGGATCATCGGTGTGCTCATCTTCGTCGTCATGATGGCGACGGCGTTCATGGGCTACTCGCTGCCCTGGGGGCAGATGAGCTTCTGGGCCGTTACAGTCATCACCAACCTCTTCTCCTCGCTCGACAGCATCGTCAGCGGGCTCGGCACGACGATGGTGCAGTGGCTGTGGGGCGGGTATGCGGTGTCGGGCGCGACGCTGAACCGCTTCTATAGTCTGCACTATCTTCTGCCCTTCGTGATCGCCGGGCTCGTCGGCCTGCATCTCTGGGCGCTGCACATCGTCGGCCAGAACAGCCCGGCCGGCCTCGACGTCAAGACGAAGTCGGACGCGGTGCCGATGCATCCTTACGCGACGTCGAAGGATGCGGTCGGCATGTTCGTCTTCCTCACCCTGTTCGCCTGGTTCGTGTTCTTCCTGCCCGATTACCTCGGCCACGCCGACAACTACACGCCGGCGAACCCCATGGTGACGCCGCCGCACATCGTGCCGGAGTGGTATTTCCTGCCCTACTACGCGATCCTTCGCGCGATCCCGTCCAAGCTGTTCGGCGTCATCGCCATGTTCGGCTCCATCGCCATTCTGCTGTTCGTGCCGTGGCTCGACACGAGCCGCGTTCGCTCGACAAAGTACCGGCCGACCTACAAATGGTTCTTCTGGCTGTTCGTCGTCACCTGCGTGGCGCTCGGCTATCTCGGCTCAAAGCCCCCCGAGGCTGAGTACGTGTTCTGGGCGCGCGTGTTCACGATCTATTACTTTGCGCACTTCCTGGTCGTCATGCCGCTGCTGGGGTGGTTCGAAACCCCGAGACGGGTGCCGGGCTCGATCACGGAGGCGGTGCTGGGCCGGGACGAGGCGCAACGCGTCAAAGCCGCGTCGCAAAAGGGCTGAGGGGGATCCAATGAAAAGTCCGAAGGGGATCCAATGAGAAGTCCCGAGCCGGTGCGCCGTCTGGCGGGAGTGGTTCTCCTGGCCTTTGCCTCGCTGGGCGGGGCCGCGTTCGTCCATGCTGAGGAGGCGGGCGAGGAGCAGGTGGTCGAGCATCAGGCGTGGCCGTTCGGCGGGTTTCGCGGCCAATATGACAAGGCGCAGCTGCAGCGCGGATTCCAGGTGTTCCAGCAGGTCTGCAGCGCGTGCCATGGGCTCAAGCGCGTGCGGTTCCGCAGCCTCGCCGAGCCGGGCGGCCCCGAATTCCCCGTTGCCGCCGTCAAGGCGCTTGCCGCTTCCTGGCCGTATCAGATTTCCGGTGATCTCGACGAGGAAGGCAACATCGTCGATCGCCTCCCCGGTCTCGCGGACCCCATCATCGGTCCCTACAAGAACGACAAGCAGGCGAGAGCGGCACAGAACGGCGCGCTGCCGCCCGATCTCTCCCTCATCGTCAAGGCGCGCGGCCTGGAGCCGCACGGCTCCTGGTATCGCCACTGGCTATCGATGTTCGGCGACGTCCTGAGGGGTTACCAGGAGGGCGGCGCCGACTACGTTTTCGGGCTGCTGACCGGGTACCGCGAGCCCCCGGCCGGTGTGCACGTAAACGAGGGCATGTATTACAACCTCGTCTTCCCCGGGCATCAGCTTGCGATGCCGCCGCCTTTGTCCAAGGACAGCGTCATCGAATACCAGCCCGATGCAGGCGCCACATCCTCCTTCGAGCAGAACGCACGCGACGTGACGGCCTTCCTTGCGTGGTCCGCCGATCCGAGTCTCGATGCCCGCAAGAAGCTCGGCTGGATGGTGCTGCTGTATCTCGTGATCACGACGGCGCTGCTCTATCTCGTCAAGCGACGGATCTGGGCCCGCGTGAAGCACTAGACGGGGGCGCCGCGACGCGGATCTCGTTTTCCCAGCTCTGACGGAGCGGGGATGAGGGCTTTTCGCGTGGCTGCGCCTGTGCCATATCCCGCACGCCTCGCGCCGCGGGGACGTGTTTCAGCTTCGAGGAGAGCGTGCGGTGGCGAAATCGGTATTGGGGATCGTCGGCGGCAGCGGATTCTATCAGCTTCCCGGACTGGAGAACGCGCGATGGGAGAAGGTCGCAAGCCCCTTCGGCGAGCCTTCCGATGAGATCTTGTTCGCCGAGATCGACGGGCTTCCCTTCCGCTTCCTGCCCCGCCACGGGCGGGGGCATCGCATCTCGCCCACCCACATCAACTACCGCGCCAACATCGACGCACTGAAGCGCGCCGGCGTCACCGACCTCGTCTCAGTCTCGGCCTGCGGCTCCCTGAAGGACCAGTACGCGCCCGGCCACTTCGTCCTGCCCGATCAGTTTATCGACCGCACGTTCGCGCGCGAGAAAAGCTTCTTCGGCGACGGGTGCGTCGCGCACGTATCGATGGCGCACCCCGTGAGCCCGCTGCTCGTTAACGCGATCGAGGCGGCCGCGAAGGGGGAGGGCATTGCCATGACGACGGGGGGCACCTACCTCGTCATGGAAGGCCCGCAATTTTCCACGCGCGCTAAATCCTTCCTCTACCGCAGTTGGGGATGCGACGTGATCGGCATGACCAACATGCCCGAAGCCAAGCTCGCGCGCGAAGCCGAGATCTGCTACGCGACCGTGGCCATGGTCACCGACTACGACTGTTGGCACGACGAGCACGCGCACGTCGATGTCGCGTCCATCATCGCCGTGATGAAGGACAACACCGAGAAAGCGCATCGCCTGGTGCACAGGCTCGCCGCGCAGTTCCCGCGCGAGCATCCTCCTTGCCCGATCGGCTCGGATCGCGCGCTCGACGTGGCGATCATCACTGCGCCCGAGGCGCGCGATCCTGCCCTCATGCAGAAGCTCGATGCGATTGCGGGGCGTGTCCTCGGCAACACGTAGCCGCGCCCCTGCTCCTCCGGCGATCGGGGATTCATCGCGGGTTGGCGTCGAGCCAATCGATGACGTCTTGCGCGCTCCTGTCTGGCGGAAAGACCGGATAGAGAACGTGCGCAATGCGCCCCTCGTCGACGATCATCGTGAGGCGGCGCAGTAACCGCAGCCCTGCCGCGGTGAAGGTCGGCAGACGCAGCGCCTGTGTCAGCCTCAGCTGCTCATCCGACAGAAGCGGGAACGGCAAGTGCAGGCGAACCGCCGCCTCGCGCTGGTAGCCAGAATCCTGCGTCGAAACTCCGAACACGTGGCTGACGCCGAGACGCCTGAGCTCGCCGAAGTGGTCGCGAAAGCCACACGCTTGCGGGGTGCAGCCCCGCGCGCCGGGTATCATATCCCATCCCTCGGGCAGCGCCGTGCCCGGACGGCCCGTCATCGGATAGGCGTAGACGACGCTGCGTCCGGCAAGGCTCGAAAGGTCGATCGCACGGTCATCGGTCGCCGGCAGGCTTAGCGCGGGCAACTCCAGGCCGGCGAGGTGGCGGGCAGCCCCGTCGTCGGCGGGTGCTGGAAGCTTCGACCAGTCGACATCGAACAGATTGCTCATCGTTGCCGATCCTCGCACAAAATCGCACCCCTTTGGTTGCATTGTCGTAGCGGCAACCCTTAGGCGACATGGCCAACCGAGCGCGGAAAAGGTGGCACGCAGCGAGCGTCTTCCGCCCGACCTTGTTGCCCGGCAGGCGATCTGTTACCCGCGCTTAGGGTTGGGCGTGTTTTCTGATTCACCGATCGACGTCCCATGCACGCTAATAATGAGCGGCGCGCATCGCCGCTAATGGCACTCATGCTCGTCGCCGGCGCTCTAACGGCGGCGGGGCTCGCAGCTGCCCCGGCGCGGGCGGAGCAGGACGACGACGCCGAACGCGTGCCCTCCAGCGCCGCCGATGTCTACAGCCCGATCGCGAGAACCTTCACGCGCCAGCCGGCACTCCCGGGTGGCCCCGTCACCCGCGTGCCGCCCCCCGGCGCGCCGACGTCTGCTTCCGAAGGTCCGGTGCTACTCGATGGGTTAAAGGAGCGCTTGCGCTACACGGACCCGTTTGTTCGCGACACGATCGTCAATCTCTACGGCCGCACGCATTATCTCGACCGGCGCAACTCTGATGTCTCCACCTCGCAGGCGTGGGCCGCGGGCTCGGCGCTGGCGGTCCGCTCCGGCTATTTCGACAACTGGCTTCAAGTGGAGGCGGCCGTCGCTTCCTCGCAACCGGTGTTTGCTCCCGAAGGTGAAGGCGGCACGCTCCTGCTCACCGACCAGCAGGCGGAGGTGAGCTCGGTCGCGGTTGCCAACGCGCGCATGCGCCTTGCGGGCCAGGAGCTCGTGCTCGGGCGCCAGCTCGTCAAATCGCCATACATAAATCCGCAGGACAACCGCATGATCCCCAACACCGTCGAGGGGGCCGTGCTCACCCGGCGGCGCGACGAGGCCGAGACATTCGACTACGGGGTGGGATATCTCTGGGGTTTCAAGGCGCGCGACAGCAGCTACTTCGTGCCGTTCTCCGACGAGCTCGGGGTCGAGGATAGGGACCGCGGCGTATCGGTGGCGGGCTTCAAAATGGTGCCGTTCAAGGGATTGGTCTTCGGCGCCATCGACTATTACATCCCCGACATGCTCAACACCGCGTTCGCCGAGGTCGACTGGCTGCTGCCGCAGGCGGTCGAGGGCCTGCAGTTTCGCGTCAGCGCCAACTATACCGCGCAGGAGACGGTAGGCGAGGATCTCATCACCGGCACGCCCTTCTCTACGCACCAGGTGTCGGCGCGCATCGCCGCAAGCTACAGGGATGCCACGCTGCTGGCGGCCGTTTCCTCAAATGGCAGCGGCGCCGATATCATCGGGCCCTTCGGCAGTTTTCCCGCCTACACGGTGCTGGACCAGCTCAACTTCAATGACGCGGGCGAGACCACGGTGGTCGTCGGCGCGGCCTATGACCTCTCCCACCTCATCACCGACGGATTGAAGGTAGAGGCGTTGTACGGGATGGGTTCGGGCGTCGTCGATCCGCAGACCGGCGCGCCGCAATCGCGGCAGAACGAATTGAACTTGGTGCTGCAGTACCAAGCCCGATCAGGTCCCTTGGAGAATCTTTACTTCCAGTTCTTCTATTCGGGCGTGAAGTTGCCGGGCGACCCGGCATCGCAAGAGAACCAGCCGCAATTGCGCAGCGTTGTCACCTATCTGGTGCCTGTGCTGTAGCCACGCCATCCGCCCGAGGCTACGTATGGTGCTTAGCTCTTCTGCAAGGACCGCATGCCGGATCAAGTCGCCGCCGAAAAATCGCTCCGCCCGTTCGATGCGCGCATGCTCGACGTCGGCGACGGCCATTGGCTCTACGTCGAGGAGGTCGGCCGCGCGGATGGCATACCGGCGCTGTTCCTGCATGGCGGACCCGGGAGCGGCGCGCAGCACGGACACCGCAGCCTGTTCGACCCGGACCGCTTCCATGCGCTGCTGTTCGACCAGCGCGGCGCCGGCCGCAGCCATCCTTACCTGTCCGTCGAAGCCAATACGACCGCTCATCTCGTCGCCGACATCGAGCGCATACGTGAGCACTTCCAACTCGACACGTGGCTGATCGTCGGCGGATCGTGGGGCTCGACGCTGGCGCTCGCCTACGCCGAGGCACACCCTGAACGTGTCACCGCGCTCGTTCTGCGCGCCGTATTTCTTGGCACGCCGGAGGAGGTCAACTGGGCCTTCGTCGATGGCCCGAAGTTATTCCGCCCCGAGCTTTACGCCGATTTCGCCGGGCTCCTGCCCGAGGCGGAGCGCGCTTTCGTGTTGTCCGCCTACCTCAAGCGCCTCGCCGATCCCGACCCGGCCGTGCACGGGCCGGCAGCACGCGCGTGGAACGCTTATGAGCGCGCGCTTTCCAAGCTTGCGCCAAGCGAGACGCGGCTCGCATCGCCGTCGGCCGAAGGCCGCCTTCCCCCGACGCCGTTCATGGAAGCGCACTACATCCGCCACGACTTCTTCCTGCAGCCGGGGCAGCTGCTCGCCAATGCAGGGCGGATCGCGCATATCCCCGGCGTTATCGTGCAGGGGCGCTATGATCTCTTATGTCCGCCCAAGAGCGCTTATGCCCTGCAGCAGGCTTGGCCTGCGTGCCGGCTGCAACTCATGGAAGAGGTCGGACACTGCATGAGCGAGCCGGGCGTCGCAGAGGCGATGGCGGAGGCCGTGCGCACTTTGGCCCGGTGACTTCAGGTAGGGCTAGCCGGCGTTAAGCTTGCGCTCCATTTGCTCGCGGCGGCGCTGATACTCGGCCTCCATGGCGACGACATGCCGGTGCACGTTGTGCAACTCCTCCTTACGCGCCTCGTCCTGGGCCTCCTCGAGCCACTGGGCGAACTCCTCGCGCAGCGTGAAAAGGACATCGAGCGCGCCCATGATCTCATTGAGCTCGCGCTGCACAGTCTCGCCGCCGTTTCCGGGCATGATGGAACCTCGTTCGTTTAGGTCTGGCGCGCGCCCTATGGCGGGACTTGCTTGCCGGGGGATCGGCAGGCGAAGGATAGCAACGGCGCGGCGGCGCCACAAATATCCGCAGCAGACAAATGGGAGGTCAAGTATGCGCATGCTCTTTGCTTTTGGTGTGCTGGCCGTGAGCCTCGCTGGTGCCAATTCCGTCCGCGCCCAGGAGCCGGCCCTGACATTGTCGTTCGGGTCCGAGCCGCAGCGCTTCACCGCGACCGAGCTGCTTGCGCGGCCCGACGCCGCCTCGCTGGAGGTTCCAGCCGACGTCGCCTATGGCGGGCCCATGCGCTACCGCGCCGTGCCGTTGCTGGCGCTGCTAGGGCAAACGGGCACCGCGGCCGATACGATCGAAGCCCGCGCCACGGACGGCTTCGTGTCCCAGATCCCGCTCGCGCTCGTTGCGAAAGGTGCCGAAGGCGGCAGCGTCGCGTGGATCGCGGTGGAGGACCCGGCCGCGCCGTGGCCCAATCTCCCCGGCAAGGATGCGAGTGCCGGGCCGTTCTATCTCGTGTGGGCGGACCCGGAGCGCTCGGGCATCGGCAGCGAGCAATGGCCCTATGAGCTCGCCTCCCTCACGGGCACCCAATCCCCGGCGCTGCGCTGGCCGCAGATGGCGGTCGGCGCCGAGGTGCCCGCGGACGCTCCGGCGCGGCCCGGCCAGGCGGTGTTCATCACGCAATGCATGCCGTGTCATCGCATGAAGGGCGCCGGCTCAGCCGACGTCGGCCCCGACCTCGGGATGCCGATGAACCCGACGCAGTACCTCACCCCCGAAGGCCTGCGGCATTTGATCCGCGATCCCAAATCCGTGCGCACGTGGCCGCTCCAGCAGATGCCGGCGTTTGATGCAACGAAGCTCTCCGACGCCGATCTCGAAGCGCTGATCGCGTACCTCGCCGCCATGGCCGAACCGCCGCGCTAGCGCTAGGCGCGGTGCGGGCGCACGGGAGGGCTTGACGCAAACGTATTGGCAAGCCGGTGCAACATCGCCTTGACCTCGGGATGCTCCCCCGGGTTCCAGTCGGCAAGCATCCGCTGCAAGTCGTCCTCCCGCTGCTGCCGGAGCCGCTGATAGTCGGAGAGGCCCTCGGGGCTGAGCTCCAGCGACACCGTCCGGCGTCTCCGACGCCATTCCCGCGGCGATAAGACGGGCGAGCAGCGCCTGGCAATCCACATTGCTCATGCGCAGGCGACTTTCGAGCTCGGACTTGGCGATACGGCCGCTATCTCCGATGCGCGCCAGCAGCCAAAATTCCTCCGGGTCGAGCGTAATTCGCATGCGGGCGGCTCTCTCCTTGTAGACGAGCCAGCGGTTCTCCCGGGCCGTCATGCGTTCGACGATGCGCTCGAGCTCTTCCAGTGAGGTGGCGTCGCGCGGCATCTCGAAGGCATCCCCCATCGGCTCCGGTCCGATGCTCGTGCGCAGCGGCACCTCCCTGATCGCGAGCGAAAGCAGAAAGGAGACCAGCGCCAGCAGGGCTGCCGTCAGGAAGACGGGGTGCAGCGAGTCGACGAACAGCGCCAGATACGTAGAGCGGAGCGGCTCGCCAAGCGCGGCGATTGCGGTCGGATCGCGCAAGACCGTCGCCGCATCCGGGATGGCTCTTTGGATGTTTGCCTCGAGCGCGTAGGCGAAGATGCCGCCGAACAGGGCAGCACCCACCGAGCCGCCGATCGAGCGAAAAAGCGTCGTGCCGGAGGTCGCCACACCAAGCTGCTCGTAGGCGACGGCGTTCTGCACGGCCATGACCAGGATCTGCATGACCATGCCGAGCCCCAGACCGAGCACCAGCATGTATGCGGACGCCGCCAGCGCCGGCGTTGCCACATCGAGGCGCGACAAAAGGAAGAGCGCGATCGTCATCAGCGCCGTTCCGCAGATGGGGAACATGCGATAGCGCCCGATGCGGCTGATGATCTGTCCGCTGGTGATGGAGCTCACGAAGACGCCGAGCATCATCGGCGTGAGATGCAACCCGGCGCTCGTCGGATCGAGGCCCTTCACCACCTGCAAGTACACGGGAAGCAGCGTGATCGAGCCGAACAGCGCCATGCCCACGATGAAGCCGATCGACGTGGCGATGACGAAGGCGCGGTTCGAAAAGAGCGATAACGGCAGCAGCGGATCGCCGACGGTTGCCTCGACGTACACGAAGGCGGCGAGCGACAGGACGCCCAGAAGCGCGATGGCGCCAAGGCTCACCGGGGCCTCCGCGATGAGCGTGCCTCCCAGGCTGCTGAGGAGAATGGCGCAGGTGAGCGTAATCGCAAGCAGGGCCGCCCCGGCATAGTCGATCTTGACCTCGGTCTTGCGCGCGTGCGGCGGAAGGTGGCGTTGATGACGGCCAGCGCCAGCAGCCCGATCGGCAGGTTGATGTAGAAAATCCAGCGCCAGGACAGGTGATCGACGATAAATCCGCCGGCGAGCGGCCCGATGACGGTCGAGATGCCGAACACGCCGCCGAAGAAGCCCTGATAGCGTCCGCGTTCGCGCGGAGGAACGATATCGCCGATGACGGCGATCGACGTGACCATGAGGCCGCCGCCGCCGAGCCCCTGCACGATGCGGAATGCGATGAGCTCGGGCAAGTTCTGCGCAATGCCGCATAGCGCCGAGCCGACGAGGAAGATCACAATCGCGGCTTGCAGCACGATGCGCCGGCCAAAGAGGTCGCCCAGCTTGCCGTAGAGCGGAATGACCACCGTCGTTGCCAGAAGATAGGCGGTCACGATCCACGAGAGGTGCGTGAGGCCGCCGATCTCGCCGACGATGGTCGGTAGCGCGGTGGACACGATGGTCTGGTCGAGGGAGGCCAGCAGCAGCACGAGAACGAGTGCCGAGAAGACGGCGAGCCGCTCGCGTTCGCTCGTCTCGCCGCCGTTGCGGTCATCGGAAACCGGTCGTTGCATGGGGTGGCTTGGGTGCGGTTCGTTGAAACGTGCAGGCTCAGGCCGTCTTGGACGTAACCCATAACGCTTTCCGGGCCTGCGATCCGTCAGGGTGCGCTCTTGAGGCGCAGTTTGCCCTCAGGGCAGGCGCCCGCTCAGCGCGGCACGCGGATCAGTATCTCGGTGTGGACGAGCCCCGGGTAGAAGGTTTTGAGGGCGAGGCCTGCAAACCACAACAGCACGCCGAGGATGATCAGCGCCGGGATTGCCGCGAACACCGCCTTGATGAAGAACCCCATCAGGTGGACGAACGGCACATCGAACCGCGTCACGGTGGCGGCGCCCGGCGCAAGCCGCTGCTCGTAGGCCGCTTCGGACGCGCCGAAGTCGTGCGTCAGCGTTGCAGCGCGTGCCTTCGCGTCGCGCTCGCGCGCCTGCCGCTCCCGGGCCTCGCGCTCGCGCCTCAGCGTCCGTGGCAGGTCCTCGGGGCCTTCATCCGCCAGGAGCGGGAAATCGGTGTCGGACACGCGCCATTACCTCCTCAAACGCGCTGCACTCAACCCCGGAGTTGCGATCGCTATTCGCGCCTAAGCCGAATCTGTTGGCGAGACGAAACTTTTTACCTCGCTTCCTCCGATATTGCTATTTTGCGCCCTGAATTTGACGTGGAGGCACTCTTGAGCGAATTGCGGCAGCTGGTACGTACGATACCCGACTATCCCAAGCCCGGCATCCTGTTCCGGGACGTGACCACGCTCATGGGCGACGCCCAGGGCTTCAAGGCGGCAATCGAGGGCATGAGCGCGCCTTATATGGCGGGCGGCATCGACGCGGTAGCCGGCATCGAGGCGCGAGGGTTCATCCTCGGCGGCGCCGTCGCCGACCGGCTCAGCTGCGGGTTCATCCCCATCCGCAAGAAGGGCAAGCTGCCGTGGAAGACCATCGGCCAGCAGTACGCGCTGGAATACGGGGTCGATATCATCGAGATCCACGAGGACGCCATCAAGCCGGGCCAGCGCATCCTCATCGTCGACGACCTGATCGCGACGGGCGGCACGGCGGAAGCCGCGGCCAAGCTCATCACCCGCACGGGCGGGCTCGTCGCCGGCGCCGCCTTCCTTGTGGATTTGCCCGATCTGGGAGGGCTCGATCTCTTGCGCAGCCACGGCATTCGCACGCACGCGTTGATGGCGTTCGAGGGGCATTGAGCTCTTCCTTCTCCTCGGCGCGCAGCGACGGCGCACTCTACCGTTATCCCGGACGCGCCTCCTCTCGACGTCATCCCCGCGGAGGCGGGGATCCAGGTCACCGAACCGCGGGAGGAACATTGACGAAGTCCGCTCCCGCTTTAACGACCCGGAGTGAGGAGCAGCGAACGTGGTGATCGCTGAAACGTGTCTGGGTTCCCGCCTCCGCGGGAATGACGTTGTGGGTGAGTGACTGTCGCGGACCACAGCACACGCGTCTTCGGCCTCGCGGCCATGAGCCCCGAGGTCTGTCAAAGAGCAAAGGGAGCGCGGGCGCCGAAGCACTGCGATCCTGTCGCGACAAACGGGCAGCTCTTCAGCGCCCGCGCCGGTTGCGTGCCGTGCCGAGGGTGCGGTCACATCGTCAGCGGGCCTTCGGTCCGGCTCGGGGCGCTTTGCCCGAGCCTCTCGCGTCCAGGACCTTGAGCTGCTGCGCTCCGAATGGAGCGCCGCTGCGCGACGGGCGTCCGTGCATGCTGTTGCCAGAGCCTGCACAGCCTCGATCCGCGGCCCCGGAATCTGAAGCTGAGCTAAGCTTCGCGTCAGACGCCCGCGACGGTACGGACGCCTGCCTCAACCGGGCACCGCCCCTGCCCCGCTTCGGCCGCTCAGCTGATGCGTCCCATGACGGACAGGGGTGCAGGGGAGTATGGGGGAGGCGCGAAGGGCGGGGATTAGTTTCTCGACACGTCCCCGTCCGCTAAGGGCAAAAGCAGATCTACTCCGCCGCCTCGTCTTTACGCTGCGGATTCATCCTTCAGCGCGTCGTCGTCGGCGCGGGGCGCTTGCGGTGAGCGAAGTGGTGTGCCCCGGTTAGGGTCCCGGCGGCTTGGGCAGCCGAGCGTCGAGTAGACCGTAAATGCGTTTGGCGACACTCGTGCTGTCGGGCACGCCGGAAATCACCAGTGTGATCAAGTCGCTGCCCCTGCGGATTAGTATCATCGGGCCCACCGACGTCGCCTGGTCCCCCAGGCCGGCGAGTTGGCCCATGACGGCTCCGAGCTCCGGTTCCATGATTCCGGCACCCTTCATGCCGGCGACGCCGTCGCCCCAATTCAGCTGCACCTCGGCATAGGCTCCGCCGATTTCTTCGCCAGCGACCTCATAAGTGCACTTGGTCTGCCCGCCCCGGTCATCGGCCACCGCGGCTACCGTGCTGCCGAGAACGGCGCTCATTTCGGCGGCGGGGACAAGCTCGCACGCGGTCGGTGCGGCGGATGCGCTGCTGCTCAGGAGACCAGCAAGGATCAAGACAACGGAAACAATGCGCATGAAGGCAACCTCGTTGATGAGTTTGTGACCTGATGCTCCAGCACGTTTGGCTTGCCAGGGTAGCACGGACTTCGCACACAACCCGCCGTGCGTTGGAATGTCCAAGTCCGAGCTGCAGGCGGCACGGCGTTTTGGCGGGCAAGGCCCGCCTCGGCCAGGCACCGAGTGTCCCCAAGAGCACATCGGAGGCCGTGTGCGGGCAGCCAATCCAGATAGCGAGATTTGACAGGGGCTAGCACGGACTGGCATCAACCGGGGAGGGGGCATGGCACTGGCAAGGCAGATCGATTTTCGATGAAAAAATCAACAGTTCGGCGTTTAGGTCTCTCCGCCATCGTAACGATCGCGGCCGTTTGCGCACTGACGGCGCTGCCCCCCGAAGGCAGCGCGAGACAGTCGGCTTCCTCCGCAGAGGCGACGGCGCCACGCGATGCCGGCGAGCCGATCATGGCGATCGTGTCGATCAAGTCCCAGCAGATCACATTCTATGACGCCGACGGTTGGATATTCAGGGCGCCGGTGTCGACCGGTGTCAAGGGACGCGAAACGCCGGCAGGCGTCTTCGCCGTTCTCGAGAAGGACTTGGACCACCACTCGAGCCTCTACGACGATGCCTCGATGCCGCACATGCAGCGCCTGACCTGGAACGGCATCGCGTTTCACGGCGGCCCGCTGCCGGGGTATGCCGCCTCGCACGGCTGCGTGCGGATGCCATACGGCTTTGCAAAGAACCTGTTCGACAAGACGCGGATCGGAATGCGGGTGATCATTTCCCCGGACGACGCGCCTCCCGTCGAGTTTTCCCACGCAGCGCTGCTGCAGCCGAACGCGGAAGCTGTCGCTGCCGCCCCGGTGCGTGCCGAGACGCTCGCGCGCGAGGCAGTCGAGGCCGCCAAGGCGGTCGACGACACGAAGAAGTCGGCAAAACTAGCAGCTCGCGAGACGGCATCTGCAAAGGCGACGCTGCGCAAGATGGAACGGCTCAAATCCTCGGCCGACGAGGATCTCGCTGACGCCGAAAAGGCACTCGAAAAGGCCAAGTCGAACGAGGCCAAGGCGCAGGACCAAAGGCTCAAGGCCGCTGCCAAGGCAGAAGCGGGTGCAAAACTCGACACTGCCGAGGCCGATGCGGATACGAAGACCGATGCCGCAGCCGGAGCAGCCGAGGCCGCCAAAGCAGAACGCCAGAAGTCCGCGGCCGACGAAGATCTCGCCGACGCCGAAAAGGCACTGGAAAAGGCCAAGTCGGGCGTGGCCAAGGCGCAGGAACAAAAGCTCAAGGCCGCCACCAAGGCGACCGAAGCGGGCACGAAATTCGACGCCGCCAAAGCCGATGCGGCGTCGAAAAATGATGCCGCAGCCAAAGCAGCCGATGCCGCCAAGGAGGCCGCAACGAGGAAGGTCGACACCGCCAAAGCGGCGAACGACGCCAAGCTCGCGCTCGAGCCGGTCTCGATCTACATCAGCCGCGCGACGCAGAAGCTTTACGTGCGGCGGAACACGCACAAGGCGTATGCGGACGGCGGCGAGGTCTTCGATGCGACCATCGAGGCTCCGGTCACGATCCGCGACCCCGACAGGCCCATCGGCACGCACATTTTCACGGCGATGGCGCCGGACGGCGCGGGGCTTCGCTGGAGCGCGGTCACGATCGACGGCGGCGACGATGCCAAGGATGCGCTCGACCGGATCACCATCCCCAAGGACGTGCTCGATCGGATCGCGCCAACCGCGCTGCCGCGATCGTCGATCATCATCTCGGATGAGCCGCTGAGCAAAGAGACCAACCTTCGCACCGAGTTTGTCGCGGTGCTGAGCAACCAGCCCCAGGGCGGCTTCATCACGCGCAAGCCTACGCCCCCTGCTTTCTCTCCGTTCGGCGATTCCTGGGGGAATCCGGCGGCGGCTTCTTCAACTTCTGGGACCAGCCCAGCCAGGACCGGCAATCGGGTAATAAACGGCGGCGCAGCCGCGGCTATCAGGGGAAACCGGGTTGGTTTCAGTAAGTGACGGCACGCCGTCGTTGGCCTGCCCATGTCGCGTACGCCGAACTCTAACAAGTTGGCGGGCGAAGCTACTTTCCTCCCACTCCCCTGTCCTGTCCTGTCCTGTCCTGCCCGGCCTCGTCACGAGCGGCGCGCTTGCGCGTCGTCGTCGGTTCCGTGAGGCGGGAGCAGGCTGGCCGTCGGCACGCAGCCTTCGTGCGGACAGCGCGTCCGTAGGCCATGCGTGAGCATGAATGGAACCTCGCGCTCGAGGTCCGCTCGGCCGCCCATGGGCAGCGATTCTCGCCGGCATGCGCGCCCGACTGATCGGTGTAGCAGCAATGCCTCGTTGCCAAGCTGCAATAGCCTGGCGCGCGGCAGGTATGATTCGGCCTGTCATCAGAGGGGGAGCGGTTAATGCGATTTAAGCTGACGCTGGCGATCATCGCTATTCTTGTGGCGGCCCCGGCCGTCGCTGACGAAGTTGGAGCCGCGCCGGGCCGCGGCACCTACGTTGGCGTATTCGGCGGCGGCGGCTTTGGCAGCGACAACAACGTCGTCCAGCGCGGCACCGCCTTTTTCATCGAGGCCCAGGGAGGCCCCTTGGCGGTCAATGCGCAGGGGCGGAGTTCCGGCAGTAGCAATTTCGGTTTCATCGGCGGCCAAATCGGACATGAGTGGTCGACCGGTTCGATCGTGCTGCCCGCCGTCGAGCTCGAAGGGTTCTATCTCGCTACCGGGAACCGCAGCGCGTCGCTGCAAGACTCCAATACCCGGCTTGCCGAGCATACGTTCGACGATACCTTCTCGACGAACACCTCCGTGTTTCTGGCAAACCTGGTTCTCAGCATGCCGACCTCCTATCCGGGTGTGACGCCCTATATCGGCGGCGGCATCGGCGCGGCGCGCGTCGGCTTTGACGGCGCGAACTCCCTCCAGGTCAGCCCGCCGGAGGCCGGCGTCAACCACTTCAATTCCGGCGTCGACTCCTCCGTCTTTGCCTTCGCGGCGCAAGCCAAGGCCGGCGTCCGCGTTGCCCTTGGCCCCAACTCATTCGTGTTCGGCGAGTATCGCTACCTGTACGTCGGCCCCACCGATCTGACTTTCGGGTCCACAGTGTATCCCAACCATGTTCCGACCACGGCCTGGACGGTCAACCTCGACGCGACGTCCTACTCGCTGGTAACCGCCGGCATCGGATTTAATTTCTAGTTTGACGCCGTGGACGTGCCGCCGGGACGCTGTCGCAGCACGACGCCGACCCTGATGTCCGCTCAGGCCCATTAGCCGACTGAGCGTCCTGCCGTGGCTGGAGCCACGGCAGGACCGGCCGGCGCGCCGGGCGCTTTCTGTCCGCTCCCTCTGCAAAATCTAAGACGGTCTCGAGCTCCCTTGGGGCTTGCATTGGGCCTTCTCTGCCGTATGAACGGGAGAGGAGTTGAAAGAGCTCGCGATGCCGCAACACACACTTCCCGCCGACAAGATGAGGACTGCGCTCACCCGCATCGCCGCGTGGCGCGCGGCGCCCTCCGAGCCCGTCGCCTGCCCGGTGTGCGAAGCGGCGGGGCTCGCAATCGTCGACCGGTCGGCGCGGCCCTACGCGGAGTGGTACGTCCTGACCTGTGCCGCTTGCAATCTCGACGCGACGATCCATCTTCCCATGGCCCCACCGATCCCAGGCGTTGACTAGACAATGAAAATCGACGGCAAGGACTATCGCACCATCTGGCTCGCATCCGACGGCTGGTCGGTGGAGATCATCGACCAGACGCGGCTGCCGCACGAGCTTGTCGTCGTGCCACTCAAGAGTGCCGAGGATGCCGCGCGCGCGATCCTCACCATGCAGGTGCGCGGCGCTCCCCTCATCGGCGCCACCGCCGCCTACGGTCTCGCCATGGCGATCAGGCAGGATGCGTCCGACGAGGCGATCGATGCAGCGGTCGGCCTTTCTCGCCAAGCAGCGCCCCACGGCGATCAACCTGCGCTGGGCGCTCGATGAAATGCGCAGCGCCGTTCAGAACCTGCCGCGCGAGAGCCGCGTTGCCGCCGCTTACCGGCGCGCCGCCGAGATCTGCGATGAGGACGTCGAGACGTGTCGCATGATCGGCGTGCACGGGCGCAAGATCATCGAGGAGATCGCCGCGCGCAAGAAGCCCGGCGAGCCCGTCAACGTGCTGACCCACTGCAATGCGGGCTGGCTCGCGTGCGTCGACTGGGGCACCGCGACCTCGCCCATCTACCAGGCGCATGACGCCGGCATTGCGCTGCATGTGTGGGTGGACGAGACGCGGCCGCGCAACCAGGGCGCCTCGCTGACGGCCTACGAGCTGGGGCGCCACGGCGTGCCGCACACGATCGTCGTCGACAACGCCGGCGGCCACCTGATGCAGCACGGGCAAAGTTGATCTCGTCATCGTCGGCACCGACCGCGTCGCGGCGAACGGCGACGTCGCCAACAAGATCGGCACCTATCTGAAGGCGCTTGCGGCCAAGGACAACGGTCTGCCGTTCTACGTGGCGCTGCCGCACTCGACCATCGACTGGACGCTCGATGAGGGGCTCAAGATCCCGATCGAGGAGCGCTCGGGCGATGAGGTGCTGAAAATGCCGGGGCGGCTGCCCGACGGCACGGTCGTCACGGTCGAGATCGCCGCACCCGGCTCGCCCGCCGGCAATCCCGCCTTCGACGTGACGCCGGCGCGCCTCGTCACCGGTTTCATTACCGAGCGTGGGCTCGCGCCGGCGACGCGCGAAGGGCTGCTGTCGCTCTATCCCGAGCGGGCCGAGGACTGAGCGCGCCGCGCGCAATCCTCTCGCGCTCGCACCGCCTCCTGTCGCGTACCTATATTGAGGCGGAGGCTCGGCGAACGGAGGACGCAATGCAGGAGCACCGCCCGACTCGAAACGGCATCGCGGCCGCAATCCTTGTCGCCGGTTTTGTGCTCTCCCTGCCTGCCGTCGCGCAGGACGTGCAGTACGTCGAGCCGCCCAAGCCCGAGCCGCAATTCCACGTCGCCTACTACGAGCTGCCCAAGGGCGATCGCCCGCACGACGTGGCGCCCGCCCCCGACGGCAGCGTCTGGTACACCGGCCAGGGGGCCGGCGTGCTCGGCCGCCTCGATCCCAAGACCGGGGACTTGAAGCGCATACCGCTCGGAAAAGGCTCCGCGCCGCACGGCGTCATCATCGGGCCGGACGGGGCGGCATGGGCCACCGACGGCGGCCTCAATGCGATCGTGCGCGTCGATCCATTGTCGCTTGCCGTGAAGTCCTGGCCGCTGCCCAAGGGGCGCGAGGACGCCAACCTCAATACGGCGGCTTTCGACGGCAAGGGGCGCATCTGGTTCACGGGGCAGGCGGGCATCTACGGGCGCCTCGATCCCGGCGACCGGGGACATGCAGGTTTGGGATGCGCCGCGCGGGCGCGGGCCCTACGGCATCGCCGCGACGCCTTCAGGCGATATCTGGTTCGTCTCGCTGGCGGGCAGCTACCTGGCCAAGCCCGACCTGGAGACGGGCGCCGTCACCCCGATCGAGCCCTCACTGAAGGGGAGCGGCACGCGCCGCGTCTGGTCGGACTCCAAGGGCCGCCTCTGGGTCAGCGAATGGAACGCCGGTTCTCTGAGCGTTTATGATCCGCAAAAGAAAATGTGGCAGACATGGCCATTGCCGGGCGAGATGCCGCGCGCCTACGCGGTGTTCGTCGACGATCAGGACCTGGTCTGGGTATCGGATTTTACGGGAAACGCCATTGTACGCTTCGATCCGGCGTCACAAGACTTCGTTAGCTTTCCAAGCGACCGCGAGCACGCGGACGTGCGCCAGATGCTCGGCCGCCAGATGTCCGGGGGGGCGGGCGAGGTCTGGGGTGCGGAATCCGGGACCGACCGGCTCGTCGTCGTCCGCACCGGCGCGACCGCGCAGTAGTACGGCGTACGAGGAGTTGGGCTGAGTGGGCGCGAAGTCAAAGGGCAGCGCGTTGAAGGCGCGCCGCGCAGTGATCGAGACGGCGCTCGCCATGAGCTGCTCCGGGCTCTCGCCGGGCCGCTCCGGCAACGTCTCCTGCCGCTTCAAGGACGGCATGCTGATCACGCCGAGCGGCATGGCCTATGCCGCCATCCGCCCGCGCGACGTTGTGTTCGTCGATGCCAACGGCGAGGTGCCGGACAAGAGATCGCCGAAGCCCTCGAGCGAATGGCGCTTTCATCTTGCCGCCTACCACGCGCGTCCCGACATGAACGCCGTCGTGCACACGCACTCGCTGCACGCGACTGTGCTCGCGTGCGCGCACAAGCCGATCCCGGCGTTTCACTACATGGTGGCGGTCGCGGGCGGCAGCGACATCCCGCTCGTCGCCTACGACACCTTCGGCACCAAGGAGCTGGCGCGCCACGTCGCCAAGGGGCTCTCCCATCGCAACGCCTGCCTGATGGCGAACCACGGCCAGGTCGCGCTGGGGACGACGCTCGCTGCCGCCCTCGAGCTCGCGAGCGAGGTCGAGGTGCTTGCCGAGCAGTACTGCAAGGTGATCGCGCTGGGGAAGCCGCACATCCTCGCCGGCGACGAGATGGCGCGCGTCTTGAAGCGCTTCAAGAGCTACGGCCGGCGCGGGCAGAAGTAGAGGCTGCGAGACGCTAGAGGCTCGGGTCGCCGTCGAGCTGGCTGTTGCAGGTGCGGCGCCATTCCTTCTTGGTCATGTGGGTCGCGGGCTCCCAGATGGCCATGCAGTCCTCGAAGCGCTTTTTCTTGTCATAGGGCGGCGCGATGCTTCCGGTGCTCAGCGCGTCCGGCTCGGCGGTGTCAGCGGCTGCAGGGCTCGTCGTTTGCGCCTCGGTGCCAGCCGAGCGCGCCTCGACAGATCCGGCCAGCAGCAAAGTTGCGAGGAGCAGCACCAGGGGGGCGATGTGTTGGTTTCTCATAGATGAACAGATAAGGCGCAATGCCGTCGAAAATAAGAGCCCCCACCCTGCTTTCCACCGCTCAGCAGGTGCGTAGCCCCTGCAACTCTAAGGCGCGTTTGGCCGCCAGGCGGGCCCGTGTCTGAGCGTATTCGCCGCAGCAGTTGCGCGCCCGTGCTTGCACGAGCGAGCGAAGGCCGGCGGCTCAATTCGCGAAACGGAAGTGCATCACGTCGCCGTCCTTGACGACGTACTCCTTGCCTTCCAGCCGCATCTTGCCGGCATCCTTGGCGCCCGTCTCGCCGCCCAAGCCCACGTAGTCGTCGTAGGCGATGGTCTCGGCGCGGATGAAGCCCTTCTCGAAATCGGTGTGGATGACGCCCGCCGCCTGCGGCGCCTTGGTGCCGCGCGTCACCGTCCAGGCGCGCGCCTCCTTGGGCCCGACCGTGAAGTAGGTGACGAGGTGCAGAAGCTCGTAGCCCTCGCGGATCAGCCGGTTGAGGCCCGCCTCGGGCAACCCCAGCTCGTGCAGGAACTCGGCGCGGTCGGCTTCGGCGAGGCTTGAGAACTCCGATTCGATCTTGGCCGAGATGACGACCGCACCAGCGCCCTCCGCCTTGGCCTTGTCCGCGACGGCGTGCGAGCGCGCGTTGCCGGCGGCGGCCGAGGCTTCATCCACGTTGCACACGTAGAGCACCGGCTTTGCCGTCAGGAGCTGCAGCCCGGCATAGAGCGGCGCCTCTTCGGGTGTCAGCTCGGCCACGCGCGCAGGTTTGCCCTCGCGCAGAAGAACGAGCGCCTTGTCCATGACGGCGAGCTGGGCCTTGGCCTCCTTGTCGCCGGTCTTGGCTTTCTTCTCGGTGTTGGTGCGCCGCTTCTCCAGGCCATCGAGGTCGGCGAGCATCAATTCGGTCTCGACCGTCTCGGCGTCCGAGACGGGATCGATGCGCCCCTCGACGTGGGTCACGTCGTCGTCCTCGAAGCAGCGCAGCACATAGGCGATGGCGTCGACCTCGCGGATGTGGCCGAGAAACTGGTTGCCGAGCCCTTCGCCCTTGGACGCGCCCTTCACGAGGCCTGCGATGTCGACGAAGGTCAGCCGCGTCGGAATGATCTTCGCCGACTTGGCGATCGCGGCGAGCTTGGCGAGCCGCTCGTCGGGTACGCCGACCTCGCCCACGTTGGGCTCGATGGTGCAGAACGGATAATTGGCGGCCTCCGCCGCCGCGGTCTGCGTCAGCGCATTGAAGAGCGTGGACTTGCCGACGTTCGGCAGGCCCACGATGCCGCATTTGAAGCCCATGCTTGCGTCGCCGTCCCGGCTTGGAAGTTGGAGAAAAGGCGCGCCGACGATGCCGCTGCGGCCTGCGAGGCCTGATGCCTAGGCGGTTCTGTGCTGCTTGTGAAGCCCGTCGTTGCCGCAGCGGCGTGCGGCAGCGGTGTCACGCGTTATCGGTCAGCCGCCGATCACCGGAAGCGGGCGAGGTCGTAGACCGAATAGCTCTGCGGGCTCGGCAACCGCTTCTTTCCACTCATGGCGTCGGCAAGGGCCTCGCCAAGGTTGGCGCCGGCGTCGATTTCCTTCACCGCAACGACGATGAACGGGCGCTGCCAGCTCGAGCCGGCGGTCTCGCAGTCTTTGCAGGGGTCCCGGTACTGCCCGAGATTGAGGGTCCAGATCGGGACGTCCGCCGCAACCGCACCGGCGACAAGCGTTGCCGTTTGCCGGGCGCGGCGCTCGGCGCGCGCGACCTCGTCTGTGGCGCTTCCCTCCTGCGAGGCAGCCCCCACCGCGATCACCTCCTTGGCGTCGGCGAGTGCAGCGCGCACTTCCTCGTCGAGCACAGCGGCCGCGAGATCGGCGCCGGCAATCGTCTTGCCGTCCTTCTCGAGCTGATCGGCGCTGCCGCGCACCCAGAGGAAGCTTTTGTTCAGCACGACCACGTCGAAAGCGCCGCGCCGGCCGGCCTTGTCCTTGCCCTCGATGGCGAACACGACCGAATTGCGGGTCTGGCGCACGTCTTCCTTGGGTCGCGGATTTATTGCCGCCGTCTCCATGGCCGCGCGTCGGGGCACGATCACGTTGTCGCGGATGGAGATGGCGCCGACCGTGCCCGCCGCGCCGACCGCGGCTACGGCAACCGCCATCCCCGCCTTGGCCTTGAAAACCGAAAGGATCCACTTGATCCTGTTATACCAGCCCGATGCCCGATTGTAGATCCGCCAGGCGCGCCACAGCATTGCGGACTTGCGCCGCTTCTCCTTCTCGCCGTCGGTGTGCTGTGGCCCCGTCATCGCATGCCCCCTCGCCTGTCCCGTCGCGGGATATATCAGCTGCCGCCCACGCCCTTAAGACGAGGTGCGGCTATGCACTGAATGCGCGCGCTGCGCTCTCCGTCAGAAGTTGACGGAATGGATGATCCAGCCGCCCGCAAAGGCGATAAGCCCGGCGATCACGATCTGAGGCAGCACGGAGATGAAGGCGAGGAGCAGGCTGACGAACGCCCTGAACAGGCTTTCAACCGCGGCCCATAGGACAAGGGCGGACCGGTAAAGAATGTAGGCGATGGCGGCGAGGACGACGATCAGCACGACGATCTTCCAGACCGGAAGGGCCTGCCAATCCGACTGGAAAACGGAGACGATCTGTCCGAAGGACCATGTCCAGACGAGCTGCAAAAACTTGAAGACCGCAGCGATCCCTTGCTGCAGGAACTGAATGATTTGACTGATGATTTGCGTCATTTGAGCTTCCCCCATGCCAGTGGACAGACCGCGCGCGCGGGCCGAACCCCGGCACACTGGCCCGGCGCCTTCAGCGGCGCAAGCTGCGTTGCAGCATCGGGTAGCATCAGAGGAACAGCGTCACGCCATAGTACATGAGCGCGGCCAAACCCGCCGCCGCTGGGACGGTTATGATCCAGGCGGCCACGATGCTCATGAAATGCGACCGGCGGACGAGTTTGCGCCGTCGCAGCTCGTCGCGGTCCTGGCCCGGCAATTTGCGGTGGACGTGGCGAACGGGGTGCTTCTTCACGTAGGCGCGGCGTCGGCGGCTGTGCGTGGTGTAGTACTCGCGGAAGAACCCGACGCCGAACACCGCGCCGACGGCGATGTGGGTGGAGCTTACCGGCAAACCCAAGGAGGACGCGACGATCACGGTGATGGCCGCCGAGAGCGCGACGCAGAACGCGCGCATGGGGTTCATTCTGGTTATCTGCTGGCCGACCATGCGGACGAGCCGCGGGCCGTAGAGAAACAGTCCCAGGCTGATACCGACCGCACCGATGAGCATCACCCAGAACGGAAGCGCGACGGTCGTTGCGAATGAGCCCGATTGCGCGCTGTGCAGAATGGCCGCCAACGGGCCGACGGCATTGGCGACGTCGTTGGCGCCGTGCGCGAACGACAGAAGTGCCGCCGAGCAAATCAGCGGCAGATGGAACAGCCTTCGCAGCGACTGGTTGCGGTTCTCCAAGCCCTCCGACTGCCGGTAGACCCACGGCTTGACGAGCAAGTAGATCAGAAAATAGACCGCGATGCCCGAAGCGGTGATGGTGAAAAATCCCGGCTTCCAGACGTGGCTCAATCCCTTGGTCACCAGGTAGACGGTGAACGTGGCGCCCATGACGGCGATGAGCGTCGGGACCCACCGCCGCGCCGCGGCGATCTTGTCGTCCTGATAGATGATGTTGGTCTTGACGAAGGCGAGAAGCAGCGCCGCGATGAGGCCGCCGAGCAACGGCGAGAGAATCCAGCTCGCCGTGATCGTCCAGACGACGAACCAGTCGATCGCGCCGATGCCGACCGCGGCAATGCCTGCACCCATCACGCCGCCGACGATCGAATGCGTGGTCGAAACCGGCGCGCCCATGTAGGTGGCAAGATGCACCCACAGCGCGGAGGACAGCAGGGCCGACATCATGATCCAGACGAACATCTGCGCGGTGGGAACGAGCGCCGGATCGACGATACCCTTGGAGATGGTCTCCACGACATTGCCGCCGGCGATCAGCGCGCCAGCGCTTTCGAAGATGGCGGCGATGACGAGTGCGCCGGTCATGGTGAGCGCACGCGCACCGACCGCCGGGCCGACATTGTTGGCCACGTCGTTGGCGCCGATATTGAGCGCCATGTAGCCGCCGACGACCGCCGCGGCGATGACGAGGCCGGCGTGCGCTCCGTCCACGATCTGGAAGTCGGCGATGATGCCGGCAATGACGAGGAAGAGCAGGGCAAATCCGGGTGCAAACAGCGTCCGCGACACGGAGCGGGTTGCGTCCTCCAGACGCGCGATCTTGCCGAGATCCTTGTCGAGCGATGTCTTGCGGAGTCTCCCCGCCCGCATGGCGGGCGTATCCCCCTCACGCATTGTCATTCGCTTGCGTCCTCCCGGCTTCCTGACAGAGGTCATAGGGAAGTAGGAGCCCAATCACAAACACGATCGTCCGTTCAGCGCCGGTCTTTGCATGATTGCTGAAAGTAGGGCGCTAACGCGCAGGCTGCGGGCGGCCGGCGGAACATGAGCGCGGCCAAAGGCCGACGCCATCCAACGGCTTAAACGGGGTCGAGCCCATGCAACAGCTCGGCAAGCTGCGGTTGCTTCAGAAGCTTGGCCGCCGTGCGGGGCGCAACCCATTGCAGCATGCGGCTCTCCTTTTCCGGCCAGGTCAGGTACTGGCGATCGGCGCGCAGCAGATAGACCGTGACGCGGCAGCGGACCCACGAGAACCAGTGCAGCCGCTTCGTATACATGAAACTTCCGACCGGCTCGGAGCTGATCTCGCCTTCAACACCGGCCTCTTCAAAGGCCTCTTTCGCCGCCAGCTCGGCGTCGCTCATGCGGCGCTTGGGCCACCCCTTTGGGATCGTCCAGCGCCCCGTCCCGCGCGTCGTGATCAGCAGCACCAGCATGGAGCCGCCGACCTCGACATAAGGGATTGCCGCACATTGCTTCAGCGGTTCCAATTCGCAGATATTCCCGATTGAGCGGCCGGCGCTCCATCACGCCTTCAGACGGTATCCTGTCTTGAATATCCACGAAACGATACCGAGGCAAAGGCAGAGAAAGGCCAGCGTCGCGCCGAGGCTGACGCCGACGTTGACGTCGGAGATGCCGTAGAAGCTCCAGCGGAAGCCGCTGATCAGATACACGACGGGATTGAACAGCGTCACGGTCTGCCAGAAGGGCGGAAGCATCTTGATGGAATAGAACGTGCCGCCGAGGAACGTCAGCGGCGTGATGATGAGTAGCGGGATCACCTGCAGCTTCTCGAAGCCGTCGGCCCAGATGCCGATGATGAATCCGAACAGGCTGAAGGTGACGGCCGTCAGAATGAGGAACGCCAGCATCCACGCGGGGTGCGCGATGTGGAGCGGCACGAACAGCGAAGCGGTGCCCAGAATTATGAGCCCGATGATGATCGACTTGGTCGCGGCCGCGCCCGACGTAGCCGAGCACCACCTCCAGCGGCGAGACGGGCGCCGACAGGATCTCGTAGATCGTGCCGGCAAAGCGCGGAAAGTAGATCCCGAACGAGGCATTCGTGATGCTCTGCGTCAGCAGCTGCAGCATGATGAGGCCCGGCACGATGAAGGCGCCGTAGCTCACCCCGTCGACCTCGGCGATGCGCGATCCGATCGCGGCGCCGAACACCACGAAATAGAGCGACGTCGACAGGACGGGCGAGAAGATGGTCTGCATGACGGTGCGGAAGGCGCGCGCCATCTCGTAAGTGTAGATCGCCTTGACGGCATAGAGGTTCATCGCGCGCCCCTCACCAGATCGACGAAGATGTCCTCAAGCGAGCTCTGCGTTGTGTTGAGGTCGGTGAAGCCGATCCCCGCCGCGCGCATATCGTTCAGAAGCGCGGTGATGCCGGTGCGCTCCGCTCGCGTGTCGTAGGTGAAGGTCAGCGTGCGCCCGTCGGCCGACAGCTCCAGTTTGTGGCTTGCGAGCCCCAAGGGTATGGCGGCAAGCGCCTCGTGCAGGTGCAGCTCGAGCTGCTTGCGCCCAAGCTTGCGCATCAGCTCGTCCTTGTCTTCGACGAGGATCAGCTCGCCCTTGGCGATCACGCCGATGCGGTCGGCCATCTCCTCGGCCTCCTCGATGTAGTGCGTCGTGAGGATGATGGTGACGCCGGCCGCGCGCAATTCGCGCACGACCTGCCACATCTCCTGGCGCAGCTCGACGTCGACGCCGGCCGTCGGCTCGTCGAGGAACAGGATTTGCGGCTCGTGCGACAGCGCCTTCGCGATCATGACCCGGCGCTTCATGCCGCCCGACAGCGTCATGATCCGGCTGTCCTTCTTGTCCCAAAGCGTGAGCTCTTTCAGCACCTTCTCGATGTGGGCGGGGTTGGGCGGCTTGCCGAACAGGCCGCGCGAGAAGCTCACCGTGTTCCACACCGTCTCGAACATGTCGGCCGTCAGCTCCTGCGGCACGAGGCCGATCATCGCGCGAACGGCGCGATACTTGGCGGCGATGTCCATGCCGTCGACGGTGACGCGCCCGGCTGAAGCATTGACGATGCCGCAGATGATGCTGATCAGCGTCGTCTTGCCGGCGCCGTTGGGGCCGAGCAACGCGAAGATCTCGCCCCGGCGGATGTCGAGGTCGATGTTCTTTAGCGCCTGAAAGCCGGATGCGTACGTCTTGGAGAGGTTCGCAACGGAGATGATCGTGGTCATGGCGGGGGAATTAGGGGTTGGGCGCGGTTGCCGCAAGTCCAATCGTCGGTCGCGGCCCGCCTCGGTGCGCGGCCCCGCGTCACTGGCGGTTCTCGAGCCCGTTCTTTACGCGCTGGGCGCGGATCGTATCGGCGGTGGCGAGCATCTGCGCTTTCATGGAGACAAGACCGGCGCGCACGCTGTCGTGAGTTTTGGCGAACTCGACCGGGGACGTGAACCCATCGGGGTTCTGCTGATCGTAGGCGAGGACCGCATCGACCGTGCGAGCGAGCGCCGGGATGTCGCCGAAGGCGTACTCGTTGATCGGACGCCCGACGACCTCCGAAAGCGAATTGAACATGGCCAGATCGCCGTCCGGCTTCAGATCGGGACGCGCCAGGAGATGGGTGCGATAGCGCAATTGTCCCAGGTAGAAGATGAATACGGCGTCGTCCTTGTTGCCGGCTTTGTAGAGGTCGGCGGCGCGCTTGTAATACTCGGCGGGATGCTGACCGGCGAGCGCCTGGGCCGCGGCCGGAATTTTGGGGGCGTATTGCGCCAGGACGCCGCTGCTTGCGCAGACCGATGTGATGGCGGCCAGAGCCACGGCGGCGAGGACGCGCGCGATAGTCATCGTGATCACTCCAAGTCGATACATAGGGCGCAGCCTCGACAAAAGCGTTGCCGCGCGCAAGCGCCTAATCCTTGCCGCTGCGTCCGGCCAGCCATTTCTTGAGGTTGTCGGCGAGCGCGCCCGCGCGCTTTGCCGCCCGCTCGCCGGCGGGGTGCGCCTTGGCGGGCTTGGGCGCATCCTTGCGCGGTCGCGCCGGCGGTTCCGCCTCGGGCTCCTCCTCGTCGCGCAAATTGCGCGCGACGTGGCTCAGGAAGCGGGAGCTGTCGCCTTGCGCCAGAAAGGGCGCGGCGTCCGACATCGCGTCGAGCAGCGGGTCGAGCCAGTCGTACTCCGCCTTGGCGAAGTCGTGCAGCACGTAGTGCGCCACCGCGTCCTTGACACCGGGATGGCCCACGCCGATGCGCACGCGGTTGTAGTCGTTGCCGATGTGGGCGGTGATCGAGCGCAGGCCGTTGTGGCCGGCATTGCCGCCGCCGGTCTTGACCTTCACCTTGCCGGGCGCGAGGTCGATTTCGTCGTGGAAGACGTAGACGTCGCTCACGGCGATCTTGAGAAAGCGCTGGGCTTCGCCGACCGCGCGCCCGCTCTCGTTCATGAAGGTCGCGGGCTTCAAGAGGATGACGCGCTCGCCGCCGAGCGTCGCCTCCGCGGTCGCGCCCTGGAAGCGGCGGCGCCACGGACCGATGTCGTGGCGCTCCGCCATGCGGTCGAGCGCCATGAACCCGACGTTGTGGCGGTGGCGCGCGTAAGCGGCCTCAGGATTTCCCAGTCCGACGAAGAGCTTCATGGGCGAGGCCCCGCGGAAAAGGAGCGGGCGCGCGCCCAAAGCACGCGCCCGATAAAACGTCCTACTTCTTCTTGTCGCCGCCCTTGGCGGCGGGTGCCGCGCCCTTGGCGGCCGCAGGTGCGGCGCCCTTTGCAGCGGGCGCTCCACCTTTTGCGGCACCGGGCGCCGCTTCGGCGCCGGCCGCCGGCGCTGCCGCGGCACCTTCCGCCGGTACAGCAGCCGCTGCGACCACTTCCTCTTCCTGTTTCACCGCGCCGGCAATGGTCGCGATCGTGAAGTCGCGGTCCTTGATGGTCGGCGCGATCCCTTCGGGCATGGCGATGGCGGAGACGTGCATGGAGCGGCCGATCTCCAGTCCCGTCAGGTCGATCTCGAAGAAGGCCGGGATCTTGTCATAGGGGCACGTGACCTCGATCTCGTGGCGCACGACGTTCAACACGCCGCCGCGCTTGAGGCCAGGCGACAGCGCGTCATTGACGAAGCGAACGGGCACGGCGACGCGGATGCGGCCATCCTTGCCGATGCGCAGGAAGTCGACGTGGATCGGCTGATCCTTTATGGGGTCAACCTGCAGGTCGCGGGGAATGACGCGGTTCTTCGTGCCCTCGACGTCCACTTCGAACACGGTGGATGTGAAGTGGCCCTTCAAGACCTGCTTCCACAGCTCGATGTAATCGAGCGCGATTGTCTCCGGCGGCTTGCCGTCGCCGTAGATGACGGCCGGAACCTTGCCTTCACGACGGACTTGGCGTGCGGCCCCCTTGCCTGCACCCGCGCGCGCCGTGGCCTTGAGCTCAGGTGACTGATGAGCCATGGCATTGATCTCCAACAAAAAAGGGGCCGAGCGGCCCAAAGGCCCGCGCGCGGCCTCCAAGGGTGCCGGGCGGCGTCTCATGCTCGTGCTTGAGATGGCGCGGGTTATAGCCGTGGATCGGGGGCTTGGCAATCGCCCGAGAGGGGTTGGATCGCTTGCGGGCACCCAACCTCGGACCCTATCGCGGCCCGGCGCAACCGTTTGACATCGCGACGTTAAATTCGCTCATATGGCCGCCTGACGGCGCAGCGTCTGCCGGCCCAACCGTTTCAACGGGCTGGCGCGGCAACGGGCAAGAACGGCACGGCATGGTTCGCAAGGGTTCGAAACGGCGCCCCGCGCCGGAGCAGGACAAGATGATCGTCGAGGCCCTGCGCGGCGTCGGGCGTCCCGTCAGCGCCTATGAGCTGATCGAACGGCTGCGCGAGCAGGCGATCCTCGCGCCGCAGACGGTTTACCGCTCGCTCGACCGGCTGATCGCCGATGGCCGGGCGCACCGGCTCGAGTTGCTCAACGCGTTCGTCGCCTGCCGCCATCCGATCCACGAGGGCGCGGTGGTGTTCGCGATCTGCGACGACTGCGGAACGGTCGCCGAGTTCGACGAGCCCGATGCCGTCGACCGTCTGTTTGCGTGGGCGAAGGCTGCCAAGTTCAGGGTCGATACCATGACGCTGGAAATCCGCGGCCGCTGCCGCGCCTGCAGCGCGCGCCCGGCGGCGCCCGGCCGCGCCTCCTGACGCCCTGATCGCGCGCTAGTAGAACAGGCTCGAGACGCTTTCCTCGCGCGCGGTGCGCCAGATCGCCTCGCCGATCAGCGGCGCGATCGAAAGCACGCGGATGTTCTTGGCGGCTTGCACGGCCGCCGTCGGCTGGATGGAGTTCTGTGATCACCAGCGACTTGAGCTTCGAGTTCTGGATGCGGCTTACCGCTCCGCCCGACAGCACGCCATGGGTGATGTAGGCCATCACCTCGATGGCGCCGTGCTTCAGCAGCGCCTCGGCGGCGTTCACGAGCGTTCCGCCCGAATCCACGATGTCGTCGATAAGGATGCAGCGCTTGCCGTCGACGTCGCCGATGACGTGCATGACCTCCGACTCGCCGGGCCGCTCGCGCCGCTTGTCGCAAATCGCGATCGGCGCCTCGATGCGCTTGGCCAGCGCGCGCGCGCGCACGACGCCGCCGACGTCGGGAGAGACCACCATGAGATTATTGGAGCGGTGGTGCTCTTGAATGTCGCGCACCATGACCGGCGCGGCGAACAGGTTGTCGGTCGGGATGTCGAAGAAGCCCTGGATCTGCCCGGCGTGCAGATCGAGCGTCATGACCCGGTCGGCGCCGGCGCGCTCGATGAGGTTGGCGACGAGCTTGGCGGAGATAGGCGTGCGCGGCCCGGGCTTGCGATCCTGGCGCGCGTAGCCGTAGTAGGGGATGACGGCGGTGATGCGGGCGGCTGACGCACGCTTCAGCGCGTCGATCAGGATCAGGAGTTCCATCAGGTTGTCGTTGGCGGGGAACGAGATCGACTGGATCACGAAGACATCCTGGCCGCGGACGTTCTCCTGGATCTCGACGAAGATCTCCATGTCCGCGAAGCGCTTCACCTGCCCTTTGGTCCCGGGGACCTTGAGGTGGGTGCAAATCGCCTCCGCCAGCGGCCGGTTGCTGTTGCCGGCCACGAGCTTCATGGATAGCTGACCGCGGCCGTCTCCGGTCCGGGCATCGAAAGGCATGACACGCCTCCACGGCCGTTCGCCCGGCCTTCTAGCAAGAGGGCCCGCGCCTGTAAACGGCGTGGGCCCCAACTTGCCGTCGGAACGTTGACTTTACGTGACCAAAAAGGCCGACGTCGGCCTCAGTTTGAGCTGGTGGTCTGCGTTTGCTGCGGCAGGAGCTTCAAGATGCCCTGAGCGGCGGCTGCTGCTGCTGCATCAGCCGTCTTCCCCCAGGCCCCGTCGAGCGAGCCCTGCGGCACCTCGTTCTTCTGCGAGACGCTGCCGAGCTTCTTGCCCGTCGGATCGCTGACGCTCCACTCGATGGTGATCGGCTGCTTGCCGTCGCTGCTGGTGCCCATCGCGACCTTGCCTTCGACCGTATAGGTCTGCGGCGAGGAGGCCTCGGAGAGCGCAACGCCGCTGCGTGAAAGCTCACGCTGCAGCGCCATCCGCAGTGACGAGCTGCCATCGCCGGGCGCGCCGCTGACTGTCGGGACCCGGGCCGAGATCGATCCCGACTTGCCAATGCTGCCCGTGACGGTATTGCGCGCGAGCGATGCCGGCGGCGGGGTGTAGGCCGCCGAGGAGGCCGGCGGCGTCACGGAGGCCGTCTGTACGAGACCGGCGCTCGCGAGAGCGTTGTTTGCAACCGCTGGTCCCGCCGGGGGCGGCAGCCAGCTCGCGATCGACGCGACCGTCTTGGTGGCGATCGATTCGACCACCGGTGGGGTCACGGCCGTCCAAGGGTCCTGGCTCTTTCCGGCCGGCGCCGATTCCTCGCCGCTCACCCGGTGCACGCCCTTGCCCGTTCCGTCCGTCACGTCCCAGATGTAAGAGATCTTGGCGCGCGAACCCTTTTTGTCGAGCGACGAGACGACATAGCCGCGCAGCGTGTAGTCGGCTTTCTCGCCGGGCTGCTTGGCAACGCGAATGTTGCGCCGTTCGATGTCGGCGACAATCTGCGCCTGCAGATCCTTCGACACGGTCTCGGGCGGACCGATCACCGGAGCGATCGCGATCTGCGCCGGGCCGTTAGGAGCGGGAGCCGGTTGTGCGGCGACGGACGCCGTCGGAGTGTCGGTCGCCGAAGCGAACAACGATGTGGCAGTTTCGCAGCCTGCTAATCCGAGAGCCATCCAGCCTGCGCTAAGCGCCAGCAGTAGTGGCTTCATTTTTGGCCAAGCCGCAGCAGCATCAAAGGTCGTCACGGCGACGCTCCCCCGTTGAGTACCCGCTGTTTTTTCCGGCGGCCGGCGTACGAACCTTGCGGCCTTGAACTCCTCGATGACCGGTACCTCTCAAGAGTCGTCTACCCAGTCAAATCAGCCGCGTCCAGATCGAATACGATCAACCTCGCGTCCAGTTGGAATTCGTAGCGCGAAATTTCAGTCAACATTGTGGATTGTGCAATTAAGACACGACAATGGCGGAGATTTGACGACCGTAATCGTCCTCGCGACGGTGCTGAGAGCGCCGGAAACTATAAAAAAGCGATTCGTTCTCATACGTGCAGAGGCTGTGGCGCTCGATAGCGCCGATTCCTGCGGCCTTAAGGCGCCCTTCGACGAATGCCGGAAGATCGAAATGCGCGCGCGCGTGAAGATTGTTACGAACGAAATAGCGCTCGTTGTCAGGGCAACTTTCTAGAAGTTGTGCTTCGAACTCAGGACCAACTTCATAAGAAGTATGGTTAATGGCCGGCCCAATTGCGGCGTGAATGCGGATACGCTCCGCGCCCTGCCGTTCCATTTCCGCAATTGTCGCTTCGAGAATGCCGCCGGCGGCGCCGCGCCAGCCTGCATGCGCCGCCGCCACGACGCGGGCTTGCGCGTCCGCAAACAGCACCGGCGCGCAGTCGGCGGTGAGCACGCCGATGGCGAGCCCGGGCGTGCGCGTCACGACGGCGTCGGCCTTGGGCCGGTCGTCGGCGGCAACGGGGGCTGCGACGCAGACGGCCGTCGCGCTGTGGGTCTGATAGAGCGTGACGACGTCGGTGTGGGGCGAGTGCAGGTATCTTGCGACGCGCTCGCGATTGTCAGCGATGCACGCCGGGTCGTCGGCGGAGCCCGGTCCGCAGTTGAGGCCCGCGTAGATCGCCTGCGAGCTGCCGCCGGCACGGGTGAAGAACCCGTGACGGATGCCGGGGAGGCGCGTTAGGCAGGGCGCTTCGATGGGCTGCAGCATGGGTTCGAGCACTAAGGTGCGCGCAAGCCGTTGTCTACCGCACTCAATCCCGGCAGCGGGGCCACGTCCTTGCTCCTGACGCCGAGCGCGCAAAAGCGGCTCCCCATGCCGACAGGGGCGATCAGGCGCGCGATCGCCGTTTCGATCTCTGCGGCCTGCCCGGGATTGGCCGCCATGAGACGCGAGGCGCGCTCCACGACGCCGAGCCCGCCGAGGAACGCCGCCTGCGGCAACGGTCCGTCGCAGACGAGGTCGCGGGCTTGCATCGCGGCGGCGACGGCGGCGAAATCGACCTGGGCCGTGACATCGGCCTCGCCGGGCGCGCAAAGCGGATCCTCGTAGCGATGGCCGCTGACGGCCTGCAGCGTATCGCCGAGCGCGGTGCGCACGTGTCCGTAGTCGATGAAGAGCGCGGCCATGGGCCGGCCGAGCGTCGCGAGTTTCGCCGCAAAAGCCGCAAGCGGCTCGGCGCGCGTCTCGAAGACGTCGCCGTCGCGCGGCGTCGTTTCGACCCCAGGCGATGCCGGATCGCCAACGGGGTCTCCGTCGACGAAGGCAAGCTTGCCGTCGGCGTCGAGGCCGACGCAGCGGGGGTGCCAGCGTCCGGCGCGAAAGACCCACTGCGCGATCGGCAACGTATCGAGGAACTCGTTGGCGATCACGATGGTCGGCGTGCCGCCGTCCGGCTGATCGAAGTCGCTGCTCCAGCGGATCGGCACGCTCTCGGACAAGAGCGCGGCGCGCTGCTGGCTTTCGAGCGCGGCGTTGGTCTCGACGAGATGGATTTGCAACGCGGCATGAAAGGGGGAAGCCGTGCGGGCCGCCCGCAGCAGGTCGCGCATCAGCGTGCCGCGGCCGGGGCCGAGCTCGACGAGGCGCAGGGCACGCGGCTCGCCCATCTGCTGCCACACCACCGCGCACCACAATCCGATCAGCTCGCCGAACACCTGGCTGATCTCGGGCGCCGTGATGAAGTCGCCGCCGCTGCCGATCGCTGCGCGCCGGCGATAGTAGCCGTGCGTCGGGATCCTGCAGGCATGCCTGCATGTACTGCGCGATTCCGAGGGGTCCCTCATGCCTGATGCGGGCCGCGAGCTGCTCTGCGAGCGGCGTCAGTCGGCGCGCGGCAGGCTCAAGCGTCATCCCAGCGCGCGCGTGCGCGCGATGTAGATGATGCAGAGCCCCGCGATCAGCATCGGGATCGAATAGACGATGCCGGCGGTCAGCGGTCCCACGTTGAAGGCATGGGCAAAGTGCGGTTGGCGGAACAGCTCCGCCGGTGGAGCGGGCAAGCGCGTAGCCGGCGAGGAACGCGCCCGTGACGACGCCCGGGCGTTTGAGCGCGCCGTAATAGTGGGTCAGGACGCGCAGCACGATAAAGAGCAGGAGCCCTTCGAGCGCGGCCTCGTAGAGCTGGCTCGGATGGCGCGGCGTCGGCTCGACGGTGGGGTAGTGCAGCTGCGCCTCGGGAAAGACCATGCCCCACGGCAGGCGTGGTCGGGCGCCCGAACAGCTCGCCGTTGATGAAGTTGGCGATGCGGCCGAAAAAGAGCCCGATCGGAACCGACGCGGTGCACAGGTCGGTGGTGCTCCACGGGTTGACGCCGTTGCGGCGGGCAAAGATCCAGATGGCGATGCCGCAGCCGAGTAGCGCGCCGTGGAACGACATGCCGCCCTTCCACACCGCGATGATGTCCTGCGGATTGGCGAGGTAGTAGCTCGGCTCATAGAAGAGCACGAAGCCGAGGCGCCCGCCCGAGCACGACGCCCGCCGTGATATAGAGCAGGAGGTCGTCGACCTTTGCCGGCTCGAACGGAGGGCGGTCGCCGGCCCAAAGAGTTCGCTGCTGCAGCAGGCGGCGGATATAGAGCCAGCCGAACAGCAGACCCGTCAGATAGGCGAGCCCGTACCATTTGATCGCGAGCGGCCCGATCTGGAGCGCCACGGGGTCGAAGTTGGGAAAGGGCGATGGCCAACACGCTCATCAAGGGATCCATGGCGCCACTTTCATCGAGGCTTCGGCCCTGCCGGCGGCCATCATAAGCCGCGGGCACGTTTTCGGCACCCGCGCGCCCGTGTCAAGTGCGCGGCCAGAGCCTTGTCGGAGGCAACGTGGATGCCCATAGTCGGACCTGACCGTTTCGATCGCAGCGCGGGACCGCCGAAACTGCATTCCGCGCGCTACTTGGCTCCCGGAGGGCCGGAAATGACCCAGACGACCAACCGCTTCCTCGATGAGCTTGCCAAACTGATGACGGACGCCGCCGGCGCGGCCGATGGCCTCAAGCGCGAGGTCACGTCGCTCATGCGGGCGCAGGCCGAGCGCCTCCTGCACGAGATGGATGTCGTGCAGCGCGAGGAGTTCGAGGCGGTAAAGGCCATGGCGGAGAAGGCGCGCGCCGAGAACGAGCGGCTCGAGGCGCGCATCGCCGCGCTCGAGGCGCGGCTCGCGGCGCGCGAAGCGGGCTTCAAGTTATGCACGCGCAAACGTGCGCGCCTCGACGTTATCCCCGTCGATGTTGGCGCGCATCGCTTCGCGTGCCGTAAGATGGCGGCTAACGGCGGGCAGGCCCAAGCGGCCGTCACTTTGGCCGTGGACAATGATCACCCTCAACTTGCAACTCGCACGGCCCTCTGTTTTCGTCGCGCCTGTCGGCGGCTTTTGCTCGATTTGGTTGTCGTCGCGTCGCTTTCCTTCGCTACGAAGAGCCGCAGCGACGCAAAAAGGATCTAAAAGAATGTCGGCTGAATTCGCCTACGAGCGCGTGACGAACCCCATCGATCTCGTCGAGCAGCTTGCCGCCGCTCACAACTGGGCGTGCGACCGCACCAACGACGACGAGCTCACGCTGGTCATCGCGGGCACCTGGACCGACTATCACGTCTCGCTCAACTGGCGCGAGGATCTCGAGGCACTGCATCTCGCCTGCGCCTTCGATTTCCGCGTTCCCGAGAACCGGCTGACCGAGATGTACCGCCTGATCGCCCAGATCAACGAGCAGCTCTGGCTCGGCCACTTCGATCTGTGGACGCAGGAAGGCCTCGTCATGTTCCGCCATGCGCTGCTGCTCAACGGGTCGCTGGCGACGCCGCGCCAGTGCGAGGCCATGCTGAAAGCGGCGCTGGAAGACTGCGAGCGCTACTATCAGGCCTTCCAGTTCGTGGTCTGGGCGGGTAAGCAGAGCCGGGAGGCGCTCGTCTCGACCATGTTCGAGACCGAGGGCCAAGCTTAACTGCCATCGGGTCCCTCCATGAGCCTCACGCTGCAAGGTCCGCTGCTTCTGGCCGGCGCGGGCAGAATGGGCGGCGCGATCCTCGCGAGGCTGCTCGAGCGCGGCCTCGATCCCAGGCACGTGATCGTGCAGGATCCCGAGCCGGCGTCAGACGTCGCCGACCTGCTCGCCGACCGGGGCATCGACGTGCTCCCCTTCATCGACGAGCTGTCGAGCCCGCCCGGCGGTCATCCTCCTCGCCGTCAAGCCGCAGGTCGCCGACGCGGTGCTGCCGCGGCTCGCGCAAGCTCGCCGGGCCCGAGACGCTGGTGCTGTCCATCGCGGCGGGGCGGCGCATCGAGGGGCTGGCAAGCGCACCTGCCCGCGGGCACCGCCGTCGTGCGCGCCATGCCGAATACGCCGGCCGCCATCGGCCGCGGCGTCACCGTGGCGGTGGCCAACGCCAACGTCACGCCCGTGCAACAGGCGCTCGCCGACGATCTGCTGGCCGCCGTCGGCGAGGTGCTGTGGGTCGAGGACGAGGCACTGCTCGATCCGGTTACGGCCGTTTCCGGCTCGGGGCCGGCCTACGTGTTCCTGCTGGTCGAGTGCCTGGCCGAGGCGGGCCGCGCCGCCGGCCTCGATGCCGCGCTCGCCGAGCGGCTCGCGCGCGCCGACGGTTGTCGGGCTCGGCCGCGCTGCTGGAGCAGTCAGATCTCTCCGCGAGCGACCTGCGCGCCAAACGTGACCTCGCCCGGCGGCACCACGGCTGCCGCGCTCGAGATCCTCGGGCGGCGCCGAAGGGCTGCAGAAGCTGATGACGGAGGCGGTGGCCGCCGCAACGAAACGCGGCCGCGAGCTGGCGAGGTGAGCGAAATCGCTCGGCGCCGGTCGCGGCCGCGTTGCTTGCGGACCTGAGCGGGCGTTGACAGCCCCGGCGGCTCAGGTCGTCGTGGTGCGTGCAAGGTGCCAAGGCCGGAAACTCAAGGAGGAGAAGCTCCAGGCCTTTGTGCGTGTGGCACCGTCGCATCACGTGGCAGAAGCGAAAGCTAGAGGTCTCGCCCACCTGGCGGCGCGCGCCCGGAGGGCAGCGCCGTTCATCAGTTATGATATACTGTTACACTATTGGCAACCGCCAATTCGCCGCGCTCACGCGATCGTGTGAGCCCGCTGAGGGCTCGTGAGGGCCACGACAGAGCCCGGCCCGCTTCTTTCAATCCGGGCCGCGGCTGCCTACCTCTTGAAGGGATTGCCCGAAGGGAGACGCCCATGCTCGATCTCGCAACGCACCAAAGGCCGCATCGTCGCCGCCGCGCTCAGGCTCGCGGGCGAGCGCCCCTGGCGCGACGTGACGCTCGCCGACATCGCCAAGGCAGCCGAGGTGAGCCTCCTCGATCTGCGCCGCGACTTCGGCTACAAAGGCGGAGATCCTCGCCGCCTTCGTGCGCGCCGTCGACGACGAGGTGCTGGCGCGCGCGCCGGAGCGCAACGCCGAGCGACGCGCCGCGCGACGCGATCTTCGAGGTGGTGATGAGCCGCTTCGACGTGCTTGCCGCCTACAAGCCGGCCCTGAAGTCGATCGCCGCATCGTGGCCGGCCGATCCGGCGCTCTTGCGTGCGCTTGCCGCCTCGCAGGCCTGGATGCTGCGTGCCGCCGGGGTTTCCGCGCGAAGGGCTCGAGGGCAGGCCCGCGCTGCGGGGCTCGGCGCCGTCTACGCCTCCGTGTTCCGCACCTGGCTCGAGGACGACGATCCGGGTCTGGCGCGCACCATGGCGGCGCTCGACCGCCGCCTGCGGCGCGGCGAGCGAACGTTGAAGTCGGTCGAGGAGGTCGAGGGACACGCTGTGCCGCCTTGCCGGCATGTTCACCGGCGCCCGCAAGACGTCCCGCCCCGATGGTGGCGGCGAGCCCGCGGCGGACACAGCCCCGGCGCCGTCCGCATAGCCGGAGATCGGCGCCCGCGCGGCGTGGCTACAGCGGCACCGAGATGATGGCGCGCAAGCCGCCCATCGAGCTTTCGCCCAGCGTGATGTCGCCGCCGTGGCTCTTGGCGATGTCGCGTGCGATCGCGAGACCGAGGCCGGTGTTGCCCTCGTCCTGGTTGCGCGCGTGGTCGAGCCGGTAGAACGGCTTGAACACGTTGGCGCGCTCCCAGGGGGGAATGCCGGGGCCGTTGTCGTCGACCTCGATGCGCACCCACTGGCCTTCGACCGCCGCGCGGATCATGCACCTGGTCGCCGAAGCGCATGGCGTTGGAGACGAGGTTGGTGATCGCGCGCTTGAAGGCCTGGCGCTTCAACGGCAGCACGATGTCCTCTCTGCCGCTTCCTGATCTTCAGCTCGATCGGGGTGCCGTAAACCTGCGCCTCGTCGTGGATCTCCTGCAGCAGATCGCGCAGGTTGGTCGTGGCCGATTCCTCGCCGCCGTCGCCCTTGGCGAAGGCCAGATAGTCCTCGAGCATGCTCTGCATCTCGCGCACGTCCGCCTGCAGCGAGTGCGCCTCGTCGGTGTCGCCCAGCAGCGCCAGCTCGAGCTTGAAGCGGGTCAGCACGGTGCGCAGATCGTGGCTGACGCCGGCGAGCATGGTCGTGCGCTGCTCCACGTGCGTCGTGATGCGGTCGCGCATCTCCAGGAAGGCCGTCGCGGCCTGGCGCACCTCGCGCGCGCCGCGCGGGCGGAAATCGTCAGGGACCTTGCGGCCCTTGCCGAAGGCGTCGGCGGCTTCCGCGAGCCTCAAGATCGGGCGGATCTGGTTGCGCAGGAACAGGATCGCGACGGTGAGCAGGATGACCGAGGAGCCGATCATCCACAAGCAGGAAGATGTGCGAGTTGGAGGCGTACGTCTGCGAGCGGGTCGCGACGAAGCGCAGGATGGCGTTGGCGTGCTTGACGCGGATCTCCACGTGGCGCGACTGGCCGACCGTGTCGATCCAGAACGGGCGCTGCACCTGGCGGCGGACCTCGTCGGAAAGCGCCCGGTCGAGCAGGGCGAAGAAGGGCTTGGGCCGCGGCGGCGGGCAGGTCGCCGGGCGGCAGGATCTGCATCGACAGGTTGAGGCGGTCGCGCGCCATCTCGATGAGCTGGCTGTAGTCGTCCTTGCGCGGATACTCCTCGTAGACGTCGATCAGGGCCGCGATGTCGCGCGCGGTCGCCTCCGACAGGCGGCGCGTCACCGCCTGCCAATGGCGCTCCATGAAGACGAACGCCACCACGCCTTCGAGCACGACGATCGGCGCGATGATGATGATGAGCGCGCGGGCATAGAGGCCCTTGGGCAGCAGGTCGGCATACGAGGCCGGAGAGGCGGCGCATGTTGGCGGCGTGCGTCGCGCCGAACCAGGCGAGCGCCGCGACCGCCCAGGGGGGCAGCTCGGGCAGCTTGGGAAGCTTCGGGAGTTTGGGCAGCTTCTGGAGTTTGAATTGCCGCCATCGCGCCGGCTGCAGCGGCGGCAGCGCGCACCCACGACGGCAGCCGCGACGGGAGCGTCCGCCGCGCCCATTGCAGCAGGCTCTGCCACCGCGCGCGCAATCCGTGCGTGGGCTCGTCGCTTCTAGCGAGCATCTAAAGCCGAACCTCGTGCCGTGCCGGGCGGGTATTCAGTCCGAATAGAGAATATACCCTTTGCCGCGCACTGTCTGGAGGTACACCGGATTGGAGGGGTCGGTCTCGATCTTGCGCCGCAGCCGGTTGATCTGCACGTCGATGGCGCGGTCGTTGCCGGTCGAATCTTCGCTCGAGAGCTCGTGGCGCGGCGATCGGCGTGCCGATGCGCTGGGCGAAGGCGCGCAGCAGGTCGCGCTCGCGCTCGGTGAGCTTGATGGTCTCGTCGCCGTGCCTCAGCTCGCCGCGCCCCACGTGGAAGACGTAGGCGCCCATGCGGATCTCGTCGTGGGGCCCGGTCGGGCCCGCCGCGCGGCGCAGGATGTTGCGCAGGCGAAGCAGCAGCTCGCGCGGCTCGAACGGTTTGGGGATGTAGTCGTCGACGCCGGCTTCCAGCCCCTCGATGCGCTGCTCGGGGTCGGAGCGCGCCGTCAGCATGCAGATGGGAATCGGGCGCGTCGCCTTGAGATCGCGCGCGAGCTCCAGTCCGTTCTCGCCCGGCATCATGACGTCGAGCAGCACGACGTCGAACTCCAGTCCGCGCATGCCGGCCCGCGCGCTCGCGGCATCCGACGCCGTCGTCACGCGGAAGCCGTGCTCGGTCAGGTAGCGCCCGAGCAGGTCGCGGATCTTCTGGTCGTCGTCGACGACGAGCACGTGCGGTGCGTTGTCGGGAAGGGGCGCGCACTGGGACGGTCTTGCGGATTTCATGGCTTCGCCCCTCGTTTAGCCTGCACTGTTGGTGCCGGGCGGCAGTTTAATGAGTGCCTCCGCACGCGGGGCGATCGGACTCTGCAATCATGGCAAAAAGGAAGCGGCGCGTCATTTCTCCGGCGCCAGGCCCGGCTTTGCCGAGCGCCGCCTCGATGCGCTTGATCTGCAGCGCGGTAAGCTTATCGGCGAGGCGGCCGCCCTTGGCCGTGACGAACAGGCGGCGCTCGCGGCGATCGTCGTTGCCGGCCCGCTGCAGGATGAAGCCCTTGTCGATGAGCTGCTTCAAGACGCGCGCCAGGCTCTGCTTGGTGATCTTCAGAATGTCGAGAAGGTCGGCGACGCGCAGCCCGGGGTGGCGATGAACGAAGTGGAGCACGCGGTGGTGGGCGCGGCCGAAGCCGTACTCCTCCAGGATCGCGTCGGGACCTGCCGTGAACTCGCGATAGGCGAAGAACAGGAGCTCGGCGCAGGCGACGAGCTCCTCGCGCGAGGCCGCGCCGGCGGTGTCATGAAGGGCGCGCCGTTGGCGCCGGAAGGCCGATCCCGAGGATCGCGTGCTGCGGCGGCCCGCTACGCTGTCGGACGTTATGTCAGTCATGTTGACTTATTTGGCTCCGATTGCTAGTCGTGGCAAGTCATTTTGCGCAAGCGGTTGAGCGTGTTCGCGCGAGCGGCAGGCCCCGTGAAATTCGTGCAAGTTGCATGCAATTTGCACGGGAGGCGCGGTTCGGTACCTCCGACTGCGCTCGCAACCTCACCTCCGAGTCCGCCCTTAGTGGCGAATCTTAGCGCAAATGTCCACGGAGAGAATGCATGGCCGAGCCTAGCTCCATTTCACGATCGCGACGGTCTCATCTGGCTCGACGGCAAGCTCGTCCCCTGGCGCGAGGCCAACATCCACGTGCTCACCCACGCCCTGCACTACGGCAGCGCCGTTTTCGAGGGCGAGCGGGCCTACGGCGGCGAGATCTTCAAGCTCTCCGAGCACTCCCAGCGGCTGATCGACAGCGCGCAAGGCGCTCGACTTCGAGATCCCCTACACGGTGGCCGAGATCGATCAGATCTGCCGCGACGTGGTCGCCGCCAACAAGCTGTCCGACTGCTACATCCGCCCCATCGCGTGGCGCGGCAGCGAGCAGATCGGCGTCTCCGCGCAGGCGACGAAGATCCACATGGCGGTCGCCGCCTGGGAGTGGGGCTCCTATTTCCCGCTCGAGCAGCGCCTCAAGGGCATCCGCCTCACGATGGCCAAGTATCGCCGCCCCGACCCGATGACGGCGCCGTCCAAGAGCAAGGCGGCTGGTCTCTACATGATCTGCACCATCGAGAAGCACCGCGCCGAGCGGCGCGGCTACGCGGATGCGCTGATGCTCGACTGGCGCGGGCGCGTCGCCGAATGCACCGGCGCCAACATCTTCTTCGTCAAGGACGGCGTCATCCACACGCCCGATCCCGACTGCTTCCTCGACGGCATCACGCGGCGCACCGTGATCGAGCTCGCCAAGAAGCGCGGCTACGAGGTCGTCGAGCGCACGATCATGCCGGACGAGCTCGGGAGCTTCTCGGAAGTCTTCCTGACGGGCACGGCCGCGGAGGTGACGCCCGTCTCCGAGATCGGCGAGCACCGCTACAAGCCGGGCACGATCACCGAGACCCTGCTCAACGACTACATGGCGCGTCGTGCAGCCCGCGCGCAAAGCCGCCGAATAAAATCCACAAGCGGCGCCGGCGCGGTGCGAGGCGGCCATTTGCCCCGCCGCGCAAGGGTGCGCGGACGCCAGCGTGGCCACAACGGCACACTCGTGCGCGCCTCGTGTACCGTCGCCGGGTCATTCTGTTGCCTTGGGGCCTCAACTCGCCGACACTGGCGCCGGGTTGAGACGCAGTCGGGGCGATCCTCATGCACCGCTATGTATTGCTTGCGATTATGCTGCTCTTTTCGGCGCTGGCACGGCGACCCTGCCGGGCCCCGCGCTCGCGCAGGAAGGTCCCGGCGGGCTCATCAATCCGCAGCGCGATTGCCAGACGATCCGCACCTGCAACTTCCGCAGGGGCGGCTCCTACCGGGGCTGCCTGTCGAGCTACAGCTGCCGCGTTTGCCACTTCGTGCCGGCCTCGTGCAAAGGCCTCGGGCGCCGCGGCAGCTGCCAGAAGCTGCGCTGCACCTGGGGCGGCGTCAGCTAAGGCCGACGCTAACCTGCACTCAAAAGTGAAATCGATAGAAGTTTAGTGCTCGCGCGGAGGCTAGTCCTCGCGCAGCGCGCTCACGGCCGCGGCGAGGAACGCAGCGATCGCCGCGCCGATGGTGGCGAGCGCGAGCGGGTCTAGCGGCTGGCCCATGGTGCTGGATCCGAGCGCCAGAATTCCGGTCCAGAAGAGCGCCGGGAACAGCGGAGATGATCAACAAGCCGGCAAGCCTGTGCGTCCCCCGGTCGGAGGCTTCGAAATTGTAACGGGTATGCCGATTGGCTGCAGCAGGCGTCATGCGCTCATCTCCGCGTGGAAATGACTTCGAGGTCACGCTAGGCCCGGTCGGTGAACGAGCACCTAACGCCTGCACGAGGAGCTCACCGGGCTTTAATCAAGATTAACGGACCATGACGAAGCGATCCCGGTGGAACAAGCGCGTGCCCGCACGTTATGCCCTGGAATCCTGATGCGGGGATAACTCGGGCACGCCTATGCGAGACAGAGGAAGCGTCGACGTCGCGATCATCGGCGGCGGCCACAACGGCCTGACCTGCGCGGCCTACCTCGCGGCGGCGGGCCTCGACACGCTCGTTCTGGAGAAGAGCGGACGTCGTCGGCGGCGCGGCGGTGACGGAGGAGTTTCATCCCGGTTTTCGCAACTCGGTCGCCGCCTACACCGTGAGCCTGCTCAATCCGCACGTGATCGCCGATCTCGAGCTTGCCAAGTACGGCCTCACGATCGTGGAGCGCCCGGCCGCGAATTTCTGGCCCGTGGATGCTTCACGCTTTCTGCTGATGCGCGGCGGCATCGCCGAGCGCCAGGCCGCGGTCGCGCAATTTTCCGCGGCCGATGCCCGGCGCCTTCCCGCCTACGAGGCGGCGATCGGGCGGGCGGCCGCCGTTCTGCGCGATCTCGTGCTGCGCACCCCGCCCAACGCCGGCGGCGGCGTGCTCGAGCTGCTCGCGGGAGCGCGCATCGGGCAACACATCGTGCGGCTCGATCTCGACGACAAGCGGCTTCTGCTCGACCTCTTCACCAAAAGTGCGGCCGACTTCCTCGCCTCCTGGTTCGAGAGCGACGTCGTCAAGGGTGCCTTCGCGTTCGATGCAATCGTCGGCAACTATGCGGCGCCCTCGACGCCGGGCAGTGCCTACGTGCTGCTGCATCACTGCTTCGGCGAGGTCAACGGCAAGCCGGGCGTTTGGGGGCACGCGCTGGGCGGCATGGGTGCGATCACCCACGCGATGGCGGACGCGGCGCAGGCGCGCGGCGCGGCGATCCGCACAGGCGCCAGCGTCGCGCAAGTGTCGATGCAAGATGGCGCGGCGACGGGCGTGGTGCTCGCCTCGGGCGAGCGGATCGCAGCCCGCGCGGTCGTTGCCAACGTGGCGCCCAAGCTTCTGTTTCGCGATCTCGTGCCCCCCGAGGCGCTGACGCCGGAGCTGCGCGACCGCTTCTTAGCGATCAAGTCGGGCTCGGGCACGTTCCGCATGAACGTGGCGCTCGCCGAGCTCCCCGATTTCACCTGCCGCCCCGGGAAAGAGCCGCAGGACCACCACGGCGCCGGCATCATCATAGGGCCGACGCTCGATTACCTGGAGCGCGCCTATCATGACGCGCGCCGCGACGGCTGGTCGGAGAACCCCGTCGTGGAAATGCTGATCCCCTCCACGCTCGACCCCGGGCTCGCGCCCGCCGGCCAGCACGTGGCCAGCCTCTTTGTGCAGCACGTCGCCCCGCACCTGCCCGAAGGGCGCAGCTGGGAGAACGCGCGCGAGAAAGAGGCTTTCGCCGATCTCGTCATCGATACCGTCGCCCGTCATGCGCCGAACTTCAAAGCGGCCGTCATCGCGCGCCAGATACTGTCGCCGCTCGATCTCGAACGCCGTTTCGGCATGGTCGACGGCGACATTTTCCACGGCGCGCTGTCGCTGGGGCAGCTTTTCTCAGCGCGGCCGCAGCTCGGATATGCCAATTACCGCATGCCGCTTCCCGGCCTCTACCTGTGCGGGGCGGGCGCGCATCCGGGCGGCGGGGTGACGGGGGCGCCGGGGCACAACGCGGCAGCGGAGATCATCCGCGATCTCAAGCCGGGTTGGCTCTCGGGATGGGGGCGATAGAGATGCTGCACGTCAACGAGGCCATAGCGATCGACGAGCGCGAGCTGCTCGAGCGCTTCGTGCGCTCGTCCGGTCCCGGCGGCCAGAACGTCAACAAGGTCTCGACTGCGGTGGAGCTGCGCTTCGACGTCGCCAACTCCACGTCGCTGCCCCCGATCGTGCGCGCGCGGCTGCAACGTCTCGCCGGACGACGCCTCACCGAGGAGGGCATCCTCGTCATTCGCGCCGAGCGCTTCCGCACCCAGGAGCGCAACCGCGCCGATGCGCGCGAGCGTCTGGCCGACCTCGTGCGCCGCGCCGCGATCGTGCCCAAGCGGCGCATCGCGACGAAGCCGCCGCGGGCGGCCAAGCGGCAGCGGATGGAAAACAAAACCAAGCGCAGCCGCGTCAAGCACCTGCGCTCGGGCCGGCCCGATTTCGACTGAGGCTCAAGGTGCCGCGCCCGGCTTCAGGTAGGGCGCGTCGCGCCCCGAGCGACTGCAGATCGGGGTCCATGGCATCGAACGCCATCATCGGCCCGAACAGCTTGAACAGCGGGTTGATAGCCACGTTGCGGTACTTGAAGTAGATCCAGCTGCGCTTCAGTTTCGATCCGAGCCGCACCTTCTGCCGGTAGCTCGAGTGCCCCGTCTGCAGCCAAGGGATGCCGCGCTCCAAGCACAGGCGCACCGTCGCCATCCAGTTGACGAAGTAGAGGTTGTGCGCGCGCACGAGCGGGTAGCGCATGCCGACGTACTTGCCGAGCACACGGTCGCGCTCGATGAGGGATATGTTGAACGTGGCAAGCGTCCCCTCGACGCGGCTCAGCACCAATTGCGCCCGGCCGGGCAGGCTCTGCAGCACCTCGCGAAAGTAGCGCGCCGGTACCTCGTCGAAAGAACCGTAATCGGTCTTGCGGTGGGCCTTCGTCTCCTCGAAGAGGGCGACGATCTCGTCCTCGATGCCGTCAATTGAGTCGCGGTACTCGATCGTCACGTCCGCCGACTGCCGAATCTTCTTGCGCAGGGACTTGCGCATCGTCGGCGATAGGCTCGCGAGATACTCGGTCTCGTCCTTGAACGGCAGGTGCAGAGTTGCGAGCGGCAGCGTCGCGACGCGTGTGAAGCCGGCGGCGGTGAGCGTGCCATGCGCCCAGGCCGCATCGGCGTCCATGAGATCCTTGATAGCGAGCAGCGGAATGTTGTGGGCCTCGGCGTGCGCATCCATGCCCTGAAGCAGAGCCTGCAGGGCTGCGATGCGTTGCTCGCCCGTCATCGCCGGGTCGAAGGCGACCGGGCACTCCTCGGTCAGCGGGGAACCCAGCCCCAGCACCGGAACGGCGACGAGCTTGGGCGCCTTGCGGTGGATCCATTCGATCGCCGGCTTGAGCGCGCCTTCGAGCGACATGTCGAGGCGGTAGTCGGTGCGAAACACCGGCACGGCGGCAACGAGCGTGCCGCCGTCGTAGAGCGCAAGCGCGGACGCGGAGAAATCCTCGGGCATCGCCCGCTCGCAGGCGCGGAAATAGTCCCACCCTTCGACCCGGCCGCGCGAGAGCCGCTCCCAATCGGCGCGCGGTATGTCGCCGATGCTCGCCAGATGCCGCGCGGTGAGAGATGGCGTCAACGCGCTGTTCCCCGAAAGCCTGTGGACACGGGCGCAAACAGTCCGCACCGCGCCGCTGGTGCCGTGAAGCAAAAAAAACGGACGGGACGCCTGCAACGGACCACAGTAAACATAAAGAACGAGCCGGGAGGAGCAATGGCTTATCTGTATCTTGCTATCGCAATCGTCAGCGAGGTCGTGGGCACGGCGGCGCTGAAGGCGTCGGAGGAGTTCACGCGGCTCATCCCCTCGCTCATCGTGATCGTGGGCTACGCCTCGGCGTTCTATTTCCTGACGCTGACGCTGCGCACGATTCCGGTCGGCATCGCCTACGCCGTGTGGGCGGGCTGCGGCATCGTCCTCATCTGCTTCGCGTCGTGGATTCTCTACAAGCAGACGCTCGATGCCCCGGCGATCGTCGGGATCGCCTTGATCGCCGCCGGCGTCGTCCTGATCAACGGCTTCTCCGGCAGCATCAACAACTAGCGCGGCATCGGCGCCGCCGCGCCCGCCATGATCGGATGCCCGGCGGCCTTCAGCCGCGCCATCTCCTTCAACCCCCAGCGGTAGGTGGTTTCGACGAGCTCGACGTGCCGGCTCCAGTCGAGGATGCCCATGTTGTCGGGAATGGGTGGCACGAGAAGCAGATCACCGGGCTTGAGCTGCCGATTGAAGTCGTCGCGGCCGGCCATCAGCGAGCGCATCAGCACCGTCGTGAGCCCCGGCGCCTCGGGAAGCCTATGGCGCGCGAACGGATTGAGGCTCATCTGGATGAGCTCGGCGCGCGAAGGGAGCGTCGCATAGTCGACGTCGAAGCGTTGCAATTCGGGAATGTCGAAGCTCACGACCACGTTCGGTCCGCCCTTCAGCTTGTGCATGGTGCCGACCGGCACGTTGTCGAGCAGGCATCCGTCGACGAGCATCTCGCCTTCGGGTGTGTAGACGGGGGGCAGCAGAACGGGGATCGAGCCCGAGGCGCGGATCGCATCGAACAGGTCGCCGCGGTTGTGCAGGTGCAGCTCGTAGCTCGAGAGATTGGTGGAGACGGAATAATAGGGGACCCACAGATCCTCGATGTTGATGCCGCCGAAGTAGCGCCGGAGCTGGTGATCGTAATGGCGATGGTCCAGGAGGCTGTAGCGGGGCCAGGTGTAGCGCTGCATCGCCCGGTTGCTGACGAAGATGTCGTGCGTGCCGCGGTCGATATCGTCGGGATGCTTGCCCATCGCGAACGCGCCGACCATTGCGGCACCGGCCGACGTGCCTCCCATGATGTCGAATTCGAGCCCCGACTCGATCAGCGCCTTGTAAAGCCCGACGTGGGCTGCGCACAGCGCACCGCCCCCGCACGCAACGAGCCCGACTGCCGTGCCGTTGATGAAGCGGAATAGCCGCTCGACGTCCTGGCGCCGGTCCATTGCCACGTGATGGTGCATCGCGACCGACCGCCAGCGCAGCCAGCGCGCCGTACCCGCAATGGGGGCGCGGCGCGGGTGCAGGAGCACCAGGCGGCGCTGCTCGGCCCCGACGAATTCGGCGACGAGCTTTTCCAGGCGATTGGGCGTGGGATTGGCGGAATGGACTCCGACGCCGAGCACGAGATCGGCATGGCGGACGGCCTTCTGCGACCAGGGCGTCGGTTCGTCGTCGGCGATGAAGATGACGTAGTCGTACTTGCTCTCGAGCTCGTTGAACGCCTGCGTCGCCTCGCTGCTGTCGAGGCTCGCCCCCTTGGGGAGGATCTCGGCGATCTTGTTTGAGTTGAGCACCAGCGTGTCGGCGGCCGCCGAGAATACCGCGGCAAGCTCCGCGATGAACTCGGCCGGTACCGGCGCGTTGCCGGCGCGGATGATCGCAATCGTGCGCGGGCGCGGGTCCGTCTCCTGGGGTTCGGAGGCCGTCGTCGCGGCCAGGCGTTGCGAGAGCGTGCAGGTCAGGGTGCGCCAGATGCTGGGCCGCGTGCTCAGGAGTTGCTCGAACGCCGCGCGGCCCAAGCGCAGCACCAGACTGTCGCGCATGGCGGTCACGGTCGCCGTGCGCTTGCCCCCCGTCAGGAACGCGATCTCGCCGATGGGCTGGTCGGGGCCGATTTCCGTGATGGGCTCGCGCCGGCCTTCCCGCGTCACCGCGAAGCGCCCGGTGAGCACGATGTACATGGCGTCGGCCGCATCGCCCTGGCGCACGAGCACGTCGCCGCGTTTCAGCGCGTGCGTCTCGAGCTCGCCGGCCAGCGCCTCGCGCTCGGAGGCGTCGAGATCGGTGAAGATCCCGACGGCGGGAACACAAGGAGGCAGGGGCGAAGGCATGGGACGGGGGCTCGAAGCTGAACGGTTCGGCCAGCATAGTGCAGCCGGACGCCTTTTGACCTCCTTACCAAAATCCTTTTCGCAAGCAGATTAACCCCGGTCCCGCAGCGCTGGCGCTGCGGACCGTTGGGGAGGCGGGGTAGAACCGATCAGGCGGCGAGCTGCTGGGAGTCCGTCGGGGCCAACTCGGTGCGCGTTCCCATGGCGATCACGTTGCTGGCGAGCGCGCCCTGCAGCGATGCCACGAACCACTGAGGATTGAAACCGCGGTTGGCGTTGAGGCGCAGCGACGCCGCGATGGCGATCGCCGGGGCCATCAGGCCGTACCCGCGATCGAGGATCATGTCCTTGAGCCGGCGGGCGGAGAACACCTCGGCCAGGTGGCGAAAGCGAAGGAAAACCGCGAGCGCGCGCTGCGGCTCGCCGTGAAAGCGGCGCTTGAGCGCGGCCTGCACCGTGTCGAGATCCTGATCGGCGAGGCCGCGCAGGAGCACCAGCCCCCGGCCGTCGTCGATGAGCGCCTGCATGGCGACGGCAAGGTCGGCCGTTGCAACGGCGGGTACGTCGGTGAGATCCCAGGTCATGGCCATTGTCGTCGCTCCTGTGTGCAAGATTTAGGCGCCGTGGCCGCTGAAGACGGTCCAGGGCGAGCCGGTCATAAGGATGATGTCCTTGGGGCGGCGCGCGGCCACCACGAAGTCGACGGTGTGGCCGACGAGGCGGCCATTGAGGTTCACGACTTCCGACTTCGCGAAGCGGAACTTCGAGCCGTCCTCGGCCTCGATGACGCCGAAGCCGACCTTGTCGCTGAACTTGGTGATCTGTCCGTGCATCTTGCTGCTCCACTCGTTTGACGCCGCCGGTGTAGGCCGGCTGTTGGAGGGAGAATGCGGGAGAGGGGCCGCGCGCGCTGTTACCTGCGTCACAAGGGCCGAAATCGCCGAAAAAAAGCAGCATGGGGGTGCCGCCCTATTGCCGAGAAGGCTCGCAAACGGGCCATTTGCGGTGTATGAGCAGTCCGGGAATGGGTTCTGCCGGGGGGCCTGCTGAACCGCAGCCACATTCGACATTCAGTCTGGGTTCACACCCGGGACGCTAGGGTCGCGGCCAGACTGGAAATGTTGGAGCGTCGCATCAAGGGACGGCACACGTCGGAGCAGGACTTCGAGGCCGGTGTTCGTCCAAGGCAAAACGTGAGGTAACGACAATGAAGACCGCTCGGCTGCGTGTTGCACTCCCGGTGCTGGCCGTCCTCGGCACCCTTGCGCTGCAGCCCGCCGCAGCACTCGCCAATTGCGACTGGTACGTGAAGACCGCGCTCGAGCAGCAGCAGCGGAACCTCAAGTCGAAGTGCGGCTTCGCGGGCGCCGAGTGGTCCGTCGACAAGGGCGCGCACACCGCCTGGTGCGCAGGGGTGGCACCCGACGTTTCCAGAGCGATGGCACAGCAGCGTGAGGCCCAGCTCGGCCAATGCGAGGGCAAATAGCCACGGCGCAGTCTTCAGCGAATTTACAGCCCCCGAGCCTCGGCTCGGGGGCTTTTGCTTGACCATCGGTGGAAAGCCGGGTGGTGAAACGCCACACCAGACTTGATCGCATGCGCCGCTCGCCCGATGCTACGCGCGCCTGATCCCTGCGCGCGCGAGGCCATTTTCCCGACGTCATGGCAAATCCAATTCTCATCGAGCTGACGCGCGGGCCCCTGGTCGAGAGCTGGCATCGCGGCGCCATTGCCATTTGCGCGGCCTCCGGTGCGCCGGCCCTACAGCTCGGCGATGTCGAGCGCCCCGTCTATCCGCGCTCCGCCATCAAGGCGTTGCAGGCGCTGCCGCTGGTCGAAAGCGGCGCTGCCGACCACTTCGGCTTCGGTGCCGCCGAGATCGCGCTTGCCTGCGGCTCGCACGCTGGCTCCGAGCGGCACGCGAGCCTCGCCGCGGCGATGCTGGAGCGGGCCGGGCTCGGCCCCGACGCGCTGGGCTGCGGCGCGCATGTTCCGCTCGGCGCCCGCGGCCGCCAACGCGCTCATTGCCGCCGGAGAGGCGCCGACGCCAGCTGCATAACAACTGCTCGGGCAAGCACGCGGGCATGCTCGCGACCGCCGTTCACCTCGGCGAGCCGACCGCCGGCTACTGGGAGCCCGACCATCCCGTGCAGGCGCGCATACACAGTGTGATGCAGGACATGTCCGGCTTGCCGCTCGGCATCGACGTCATGGGCATCGACGGCTGCTCGGTGCCCAACTGGGCGATGCCGCTGTCGGTGCTGGCGCGCATGTTTGCCCGCCTCGTCGACGGGCGAAGGGCTGGCGCCCGGGCGGCGCCAGGCGCTGTCGCGCATTCTCAAGGCGTGCTGGGAGCACCCCGAGCTCGTCGCCGGCAAGGGCCGCGCCGACACGGTCGTCATGCGCGCGCTTCCCGGCCAGGTCTTCATGAAGACGGGCGCCGAAGGCGTCTACTGCGGTGCTTTCCCCGAGCTGGGGCTCGGCTTTGCGCTCAAGATCGACGATGGGGCCAAGCGCGCGGCCGCCGGCGCGGCGATGGCGCTGGTCGAGCGCTACTATCCGGCGGCGCGCGGGCTGATGCCGTACGGCCCGATCAAGACCTGGCGCGGGGTCGAGGTCGGCGCCATCCGCTCCGCGGCGGCTCTCACGGACGCGCTCGCCGGTCTCAAAGTCTGAGGCCGGACGGGATCACACGGACAGATTTCCGATGACCGACAGGCGCTTGTTTGCGCTCTCGATGCGCGCAAGATCGGGTCCGGTCGGGTTGCCGTGAAGATCCATGGCGCGAATGGCGCCGTCGGTCGGCCCCTGAGATCATGTTGTTGGCGAGCAGGCAGGCGCCGGCGGCGCCCGCGAACGAGAATGCCGACGCGCGACGTGCGGATCAGGTTCCCCGTCGCGACGATGTCGCGCATGTAGGTGCCCCGAGCCGATGACCAAACCGGCCGTCGGCGCGTTCTCGATGACATTGCCGGTGACGGTTGTATCGGCCTCCACCGTGATGCCTTCTCCGCGCTTGTCCTGCGGCTCCTGCTTCGCGGCGGAAAAGGTTGCGCACGAGGTTGCCCTGCACGACCGCGAGCCGCCCGCCGTCATTGAAGTTCGTCACGGTGATGCCGGTCGCCGCCGTATCGACAAGGTTGTTGGCGATGAGCGCGCCCTCGAAGCCGAACTCGGCGTAAAGCGCGACCTCGCCGAGGCGGGTGCAGGAGTTGGCGATCATCTGGACGTTCGCAGGCGGCGTTGCCGCGGATCGCCGAATAGGCGCAATCGGTGATGCGGTTGCCGGTAACGAGCACGCCGCCCGCGCGGAAAATATTGATGCCGTTGCCGTTCTGGCCCGTGCCGCCGCCGTCGGCGCGAATGCGCACGATGCGGTTGTTGGCGACGACGCTGCCGTCCTCGCCGGCTTGCGAGCGCCAAACCTGGATGCCGTTGTTGGCGCAGTCGATGATGGCGTTGTGCAGGATTTCCAGTCCCGCCGAGTCGAGACTGCGGATGCCTGCCTGCATGGCGCCGCCGTCACGGTGCAATCGGAGATGGTGCCGGCGCAGCGCTCGAGCGTGATGCCGTTGGCGACGCTGCGCGACGATGTCCAGACCGCGCAACTTGAGCCGCGCGCTGTTCTTCACGCTGAGAAGCGCGTCGGCCTGCCCGGGATCGAGCGTCTTGTAGGCGCCGTCGAGCGCGAGGTCTTCAAGAACGGCGCCGTCGGCGCCATCGCCGCTGAGGAAGGATGCCCCGCCTAGGAACTCCAAGCGTGGTCGTGCCTGTCGCGCCGATGATCCGCATGCCCGGTCGCAGCTGCAGCGCCGCTACGCGAAAACGGCCGGGCGGGAGCAGGAGGGGCGGCGCCGCGCTTTGCGGCGTCGTCGATCGCCGCCTGCATGGCGGCCGACTGGTCGTGTTCGGCCCCCGGCTTCAGGCCCAGCTCGGCGATCGAGGGGAGCGCCGTGGCGGCGAGGCGCACGCCCTCTGCGTCGCTGCGCGGGCCGGCTTTGGCCGTTGCGGCGGCGAGACCGGCTCCGAGGCCGGCGGAAAGCACGCTTCGACGGTCGAGCGCCATGACGGCTCCTGCAACTCCAACCAAAGCAGAAGCAAGTCTGAGGCCAGCGCCGGTTAACCGGTCTTTACCGCGGCACCGGAACGCCGGCGTACTCCAGGCACGCGGCGATGATCTCGAGGCCGCCGGCGACGGCGGTCTTCCAATCGAGCGGACAGCCGGGATGCGACCTCCTGGCCGAGACGGGCCGTGGCCGACGAGGCTCGTCGGGACGTGCACGAAGCCCGGCAAGGCGGGGGATGGGCAGCGCCCGCGCGGCCGCGAGCGAGTGATAGAGCAGGGCGTTGCACAGGTAGGTGCCAGCGTTGTCGGAGGTGAAGCAGGGATAGCCGAGGCCCAGCAGCCGGGCGGCGATCCGCTCGACGGGCAGCGTCGCGGCCAGGAGGTCGGGGCCGGCGTCGATGACGCGCTCGCTCGCCGGGCAGCTCGCCGGCGGCATCGGGCTGCGATGTCTGCAGGTTGCGGCCGACGAGCTCGAGCTGAAATCCTGCGGCATCTCTGCGACGACGCCGAAGTGCAGGGCGAGCACGACATCGGCGCTGGCGAGCAGCGCCATGAGCCGGGCCGGCGCCTCGCGCCCATTCGGTCGGCAGGATCTCGGCAACGACGTCATGGGTGGGAAACAGCGCCCGCGCCGCCTTCGCCAGCCGCGGCACCAGCGACGCGGTGGCGTTGTCGGGGACCCCGGGAAAGGGTCCAAAGCCGGTCAGCACGATGGTGGGGCGGGCTGCGCATGGCGGCACGATACGGCGCCTTTATGATTTGCTCAATCGGAGCCAATGCCGATGAGGCTCAGGATCTCGTCGACGGCGAGCGTCGGCAGCAGCCGGCCGGCGCGCACCTCCGCTTCGAGCGCGGGCAGCCGCTCGGCCACCTTGGGATTGGATTTGAGGCCGGCCATCACGCGGTCGTTCAGCATGTCGCGCATCCATTCGACCGCCTGGCGCTGGCGGCGCAGCGCGAACTCGCCCGACGCCTTCGTCTTCTGGCGGTGCTCGAGAACCTTCTCCCAGAGCGCATCGAGGCCCTTGTTGTCCCGGCCCGAGATGGTGAGCACCGGCGGCGCCCACGTGGCCGACCGCGGCGTCAGGATCTGCAAGCGCGGCGCGATACTCGGCCGCCGCGCGCTCGGCCCGGCGTTACGTTGTCGCCGTCGGCCTTGTTGATGGCGATCATGTCGGCGATCTCGATGATGCCCTTCTTGATGCCCTGCAGATCGTCGCCGCCGCCCGACAGCAGCAGCACCAGGAAGAAATCGACCATGTCGGCGACCGCGATCTCGGACTGGCCGACGCCGACCGTCTCGACGATGACGACGTCGAACCCGGCGGCCTCGGCGAGCGCCATGGTCTCGCGCGTCTTGCGCGTCACGCCGCCGAGCGTGCCGGAGGTGGGCGAGGGGCGGATGAAGGCGCCTGCCTCCTGAGCGAGGCGGCTCATGCGCGTCTTGTCGCCGAGGATGGAGCCGCCGGTGCGCTTGGAGGTCGGATCGACGGCGAGCACGGCAATGCGATGCCCGGCTGCAATGAGGTTCATGCCGAGCTGATCGATCGTCGTCGATTTGCCGACGCCCGGCACGCCGGTGACGCCGAGCCGCAAGGCGCGTCCCGTCGATGGCAGCAGTGCCTGCAGCATGCTCTTGCGCGAGCCTGGCGTGCTCGGGCTTGGTGCTCTCGACGAGCGTGATGGCGCGCGCGAGCATGGCCCGGTCGCCCGAGCGGACGCCTGCGACGTAGTCGTGGAGTGTCGGCACGGGCCGCGGCGGGTCTCGGCATCTGGTCCCCTGGTGTTTTGCATGTCCGTGATAAGTGGAAGAAATCGGCCTCCGCAAGCACGTCATGGCGCTGCCACGGCGCTCTGGCAAACATGTGCATTGCATTTGCAGGGGGAAAAGTCGCTGCTTGCCCGCAGCATGCGCAATTCTTAAGCTGTCCTCGACGGGCAGCAAGAAAGTGGCGGGAATTCAATAGGGGGCGCCAATGCCGGACATTTCAGCTTTGGCTTTGGTCGTGGCCGGCGTTCTCGCCGTGTTGCTGGTCTATGCGCTGGCCTGGCGCGTAACGCGAGGGCGCTCGTTGGGCGTCAAAGCGCTGGTCCGCGGCGGGTTGGCGCTGTTGATTGCCGCGCCGTTTGTCGCCCTGACGATGCTCGGGGGGCAGCTGCCGCGCACCTTCGAGAAAATCGAGGGGCAGCTCTCGCCGGCCGAAGAGACCTTGCGAAGTCCGGCACAGAGGCCGACCAGGAGCGTTTGGGCGACGAGCAGGACGTGGATCGAAAGGCGGAAGGCCCCGCACGCCTCCCCTCCGCGGATACGCAGGCGCGGGAGTTCCCTGCGCCGGAGGACGGAGCGCGGTTCGGCGCGCCCCGCATGCCCGGCGCCGCTCCCTCTCCGTTGTCCGTGCCGGAAATGTCCCAACCCACAATCGTGATGCCGCCGCCGTTGCCACCCGTGGCGAGCCCCGCGCCCATCGAGCCGCCGGCCGCAGCCGACGGCGAGTCAGAGCGCGAAGCGAGCCCCCTGGCGGTTGAGCCGCCCAAACCCTCCGCGGATGCGGTTGCTCCGAGCGGCGGCGCCGGGCCGCCGTCCGCCATGCCGCCGTCCAGCGCAGCGCCGAACGCCATGCCGCCGACCACCGTGGCTCCGATGGCGCGGTCGGCTGCCCCTGCAAGCGAGCAGACCGACTGGGACGTCGTGCCGGTCTTCTACGGCACGGACCGTGAGGAGGAGCCCAATCCCAACCGCGTCTCCTACAACGCCGAGCGCGGCCGCCGGCTCGAGCTCGGGCGCGCGCTCGTCACGGTCCCCAAGATCCACGAGGTTCCGCAGATCGAGCGGCCGTGGGCGCTGCGCGTTCCCTACTTCGACGTGACGATCTACGAGGAGGCCGAGGATCCCAAGAAGCACTTCACGATGCAGGAGATCAAGAAGCTCTCCAGGGACGAGTTCCTGCGACTGGTGCGCGAGCGCCTCGAGGGCTCGCAACGCTTCAAGGACCACGCGATCGTCTTCGTGCACGGCTACAACACGTCCTTCGATCACGCCGTCTACCGCACGGCGCAGATCGCCTACGACCTGAAATTCGACGGCGCGGCCTTCGTCTACAGCTGGCCCTCGGGCGGCGCCGTTGCGAGCTACACCTACGATCGCGAAAGCGCCGGGGCGGCGCGAGCCTTATCTGCGCCAGTTCCTCGATCTCGTCGTCAAGGAGACCGGCGCCAAGTCGATCAGCATCATCGCGCACAGCATGGGCAACCAGCCGCTGCTCGAGGTGCTGAAGGACATGAAGTCGGCGGCGCCGCCAGGCGTCGTCGATCAACCAGGTCATCCTGGCGGCGCCCGACGTCGACGCCGACAATTTCGCCAACCTTGCGCACAAGCATCGAAGGCTTCGCCAAGGGGGTGACGCTCTATGCCGCCTCCAACGACCGGGCCCTCGTCATCTCGCGCAATTTCTGGCAGAACCCGCGCGCCGGCGACGTGCTGGCTGGCGGGCCGCTCATCGTGCCCGGGCATCGATACGATCGACGTCACGGCGGCGAGCACCGACGCGTTCGCCCTCAATCACTCGGGCTATGCGGAGAACAACGACCTGTTGCAGGACATCGGCAAGTTGATCCAGAGCGGCTTGCGCCCGCCCGACCAGCGGCTCCCGAACATCAAGAAGGTGACGACGGACCGCGGCGACTACTGGCGCTACACCGCGCCCTGATGCGGCCACAGGCCTGCTAGAATGTCGCGCCCGATCGCTGGGATATTGGGGTGGGAGGAACGGCAGTGCGCGCGCGCCAACCGGTAGGCTTCTTAGCTCTACTGCTGCTCGTGTTCGTGCTCTCGGTCTGCACCCGCGACGCGGCGCAAGCCGTCGACCGTTGGCCGCCGTGGCAGAGCTATGGCGAGGCCGAGCAGGCGGCGCGCAACAAGCTGAAGCGGCGCGCCGCTCCCCAGCAAAGCGAGATCGACGCGCTCAACCGCAAGGTCGCCGAGCTGCGCGGCGCCGGCAAAAACGCCGAAGCGATCGCCGTGGCCGAGCGCGCGCTGCTCCTCACCGAGCGCCGCAACGGACCCAACCACCCGGCGACGGCCGCAGCACTGACGACGCTCGCCGAGCTGTTGATCGAGCAGAAGCGCTTCGCCGAGGCCGAGCCGCTGCTGAAGCGCGCGCTTGCGATCCGCGAGAAGGCCAAGGGTGGCGACGGCGACGTCGCCGAGGCGCATCAACAATCTCGCCAAGCTTTACGAGAAGCAGGGGCGCAAGGCTGAAGCCAAAGAATCCGCTCACGCGAACGATCTGCGCGACCGTCAGCTGCGCTCCGATCCTTCGATAGCCGCTCCCAAAAAGCTTGCTCAACCCCCGGCTGCGGTGGAGGCCCCGCGCGGAGGCGGCGCGGCGTCCGAGCAGTCTCAGGCGAAGGCCGAGGCAGAGGCGAAAGCTCGGGCGCAGGCCGAGGCCGAAATGGCAAGGGCTAGGGCCGAAGAATCTGCCAAAGCCAAGGCCGAAGAAGGAGCTGGAGAATCCGCGGGTGGCGCGCAACCTAGAGCCAGGTCTTTCGCCCGCAAGGCGTCCCCACCGGCCGCACCGACAGCGCCCGATTTGTTCGGTCAAAAGTCCGGGGGCGGGGGGCCGCCGGCCGCGATGCGCAAAGACGCCGCGCCGCCGCCAGCGGCCGAAGCGGACAGAATGGCGCGCGGCGGGGGCTCGGCCACTCCATCCGAGAACGAGCCACGCGCCGAGCCGATGGAATCGATGCCGCCGCCTCTCGGCTCGGCAGCCCCCTCGGCCGAACCGGCGCCCCCATTGCCGACGATGGCCTCGCCACCCCCACCGGCTGCGCGCAGCGTGGCGCCGCCCGCCGCCGCAACCGCCGCGAAGGAGGCGGAGAAGTGGGACGTGGTGCCGGTGTTCTACGGCACCGACCGCGCAGAGGAGCCGAACCCCAAGCGCGTCTCCTACAGCTCCGATCGCGGCCGCCGGCTCGAGCTGGGGCGCGCGCTCGTCACCGTGCCGAAGGCGCACGAGGTGCCGCAGGTCGAGCGGCCCTGGGCGATCCGCATCCCCTACTTCAACGTGACGATCTACGAGCAGGCCGAGGACCCCAACAAGCACTTCACCATGCAGGAGATCAAGAAGCTCTCAAACGAGGACTTCCTGCGGCTGGTGCGCGAGCGCCTTGGAGGCTCGAACCGCTTCAAGGATCAGGCGCTGGTCTTCGTGCACGGCTACAACACGTCGTTCGACAACGCCGTCTATCGCACCGCGCAGATCGCCTACGACCTGAAATTCGACGGCGCGCCGTTCCTCTACAGCTGGCCATCGGGCGGCGGCGTCGCGAGCTACACCTACGACCGCGAGAGCGCGGAAGCGTCCAAGCCCTACATGCGCAAGTTCCTGGAGATGGTGGTCAAGGAGACGGGCGCGAAGTCGGTGAGCATCATCGCGCACAGCATGGGCAACCAGCCGCTGCTCGACGTGCTGAAGGACATGAAGGCGGCGGCGCCCGAGGGCGTCGAGATCAGCCAGATCATCCTCGCCGCGCCCGACGTCGACGCCGACAGCTTCGCGAGCCTCGCGCAGGCGATCAACGGGCTCGCCAAGGGCGTGACGCTCTACGCCGCCTCCAATGATCGCGCGCTGATCGTCTCGCGCAACTTCTGGGGCAACTATCGCGCCGGCGACGTTCCGGCGGGCGGGCCGCTGGTGCTGCCCGGCATCGACACCATCGACGTGACGGCGGCGAGCACGGATGCTTTCGCCATCAATCATTCGGACTATGCCCAGAACAACCAGCTCCTGACCGACATCGCCGAGCTGATCGCGCACGGGCCTGCGCCCGCCCGAGCAGCGCGCCATGAAGCCTGAGCGCGTCCCGACGGACAAGGGCGCCTACTGGCGCTACGCCGCGCATCCCCCGCCCTAGAGGGGTGCGGGCGAACGGCTCAAAGCGAAGGAATTCGTTTACCTAACCTTGCGACACTCCCTCAATCGACGGACGAGCGCCGGCTCCCGGCGGGTCACGATGAGAGTATGTGCGTATGGAACGGCAACGGCGTTATTCGCCTGGCGCGCAATGTCTGGCGCGCCCTACGGCGTGGTTGAGCCCCCTAAATCTGCATTGCCTCATGGCGCTGTGCCTCGCGACAGCGGCGTGCCTGCTCGGTACGCGCTGCCGCGCGGGCCGCAGGCGACGAGGTCACGGTTGAGGACGGCGACGATCATGGACGTGCATAGCGCCAAGGTCAAAGGCATGCCCGCCACCAATCCCCGCGTGAAGCCGATCCTGGCGGCCCACCCAGATCAGCTCGTGGTGATCTGCGTCGCCGGTTGCGACGGAAAGCCGAAGGCGGTGCAGATTCTGCCGCGCCCGATAGCGGGCCGCGCGGCCGAGTATGTGCCGAGTGCCGCCACGAGGGCGGGGGCGTCTACGGGCCGCCGAAGCCTGGCAGCGCCGCGCGCCTCGACCCGACGACGACGTCATCTGCGTGGCGGGCTGCATGGGCCGCCCGGGTCAGGTCATGCAGCGCATTTCCGGACTGCCCGCGCCGCCCGCCGCCAAGGCCGCGCCGAAGGCGGGGAAGGACAAGAAAAGCACCCCCGTCGGCAACGGACGCTGAGGCCGCTGCCCGCAGAGGCTTGCAAGGCTGAGCGCCGTCAGGGGCCGATGAGCTTGCGCACCTCGTCGTACGACGAGACCTTGTAGACCAGCCCGTTCTTGATGAAATACAGCCACTCGAGCTTGTCGCTGGAGGCAAGATCCTCCGGCGTGACCGAGTTGATCGCGAAATTCTGCTGATTGTAGAAAGTCACCGCGACGGCCTTGGCCTCTTCCGGCGTGAGGTAGCTCCAGTCCTCTTCGGTCTGCGGCAGGCGCGACAGCGCCTCCTTGTGGAACACGACCTGGTTCAAGGCGGAGCCGGGGAGCTGATCGGACTTGATGTACTCCATGACCGCCTCGAAGAAGCCGAGCTGCACCAGCCCTGAGCAGATGTACTCGTTGGGCGCCTTCCACTGCCGCTCGTGGAAGCTCTCGATCGTCTCCTTGTCGCCGCGCACGCTGCGCTCGACGCCGAACCAGAGATTGCGCGCGAGGTGGCCGATGGCCCAGTAATCGTAGCTGGCCTTGATCTTGTCGAGCAGCAACCCGCGTACGCGGCTCTGCTTGGGCTCGTCGAACCACGGCTTCTTCACGCGCTTGACGGCGAGGAAGGTGCTCTTGTCGGCGATGTAGTCGCGCAGATCGGTCAGATCGACGCCGCTGGTGCCGGCCTCGATGACGAAGGTGTTGCTGAAGCCCGATTCAAATTGCGGGCCAGTAAAGACCATGGCCGCGTGCGAGAACGGAGAGCTGGTCGACCAGCGGATGAGCCAGGACGAGAGGTTCCAGTCGCGCCGCGTCAGCACCACGTCGGCGCGCTGCAGGAATTTTCCCGCAAGGAAGTCCTCGACCGGCATCGGCCAGACTTCCGGCACGACATCTGCGGCGGCGCTCAACGGTTGTGGCACGGGTGCCGGCGAACTGACGGCCCACGTGGTGCCGGCGATGGCGACCGCCGACAGCATGATCAATCCTGCTGCAACGAAGGTAGCGTTTCATATTCGGCCCCCTGCGAAACCAAAGATCCCACGACGCCTGGTCAGGGCTAGCTAGAGCTTCATCATACTTTGTTAACTGCACTAAGGCATCGCCCCGCTAGCGGTCAAATGGCTGGGGGCCCTCGCTTTTGGGGCGCGCGAGCGCTTCAACGGCCTTGCTCGGCCGCCTCTGCTGCTCCAAAAGGGCGAGCCTTAACCACTGGTGACCGATAATGGGTGCGCCGCCGCCTGCCAATTTCGAGGCCCTCGAGGCCCAAGCTCGTACGCTGCTCTCCGTGTTCATCGCGGCGGGGCACGAGGCCGTGGCGCCGCCCATCATTCAGCCCGCCGGCGTTTTTCTCGACGTGCTGGGCGAGGGGCTGAGGGGGCGCACCTACGTATTCACCGACCTCAACGGCGAGGAGCTGTGCCTGCGCCCGGATCTGACCGTGCCGACCTGCCGGCTCTACCTCGAGCGCTACCCCGCGGCCGACCAGCAGGCCCACTACTGCTACAACGGACCGGCGTTCCGCTTTCAGCCCGCCGGCGCCGACGCCTCCCACCCGCGCGAGTTCCGCCAGGCCGGCATCGAGGCCTTCGGCGTCGAGCGACCGCGAGGAGGCGGAGGCGCGAACGCTCGTTCTCGTGCTGACGGCGCTGCGTCAGGCGGGCTTGCGCGACTGGAGCCTGCGCATCGGCGACCTGGGGCTGTTCGATGCGGTGCTCGATGCCGCGCGAGATGCCCGAGCGCTGGCGCCGGCGCCTGCGCCACCAGTTCTGGCGCGCCGAAGCCTTCCGCTGCGGAGCTGAAACGGTTGACGACAAGTCCCGCACGGTCGGCCGCGACGCTGCCGCGCGCGCTGATCGAGGCGCTCGATCCCGACGATCAAGGCGGCGCGGAGGCGCTCGTCGCCGAGCACCTCGACAAGGAGGGGATCGAGGTCATCGGCGTGCGCTCCGTGGCCGAGATCACGGAGGGACTGCTCGCGATTGCCGCCGACGCCAAGGCCGAGCCGCTGCCGCAGGCGACGGCCGCCATGATCGACGGCTATCTCGGCGTGAAGGCGCGCGCGCATCAAGCTGCCCGAAATCGTGCGCAAGCTCGTCGGCAAGGCGGGGCCCGGCGTCGCTGCCGCGCTCGACGCCTTCGAGCGGCGCAGCGCGATGCTGCAGGAGAGCGGCTTTGCCATGGCGGAGGTGCCGTTCTCCGGCGAGTTCGGCCGCAACGTCGCCTACTACTCGGGCTTCGTCTTCGAGGTCATGGCGCCCGCGCTCGGCCCGGGGAGCCCCGTCGCCGGCGGCGGGCGCTACGATGGGCTGCTGAGAGCCGTCGGCGCGCCGCGCGACGTTCCCGCGGTCGGCGGCGCCATCCACACCGAGCGTCTGCTCGCAGCGGTGCGCGGGGGCGCCAGATGAGTGCAGCCCTGGTATTCGCCGTGCCCTCCAAGGGCCGGCTGATGGAGCAGACGGCGGAGTTCCTGGCCGAAGCGGGGCTCAAGCTGCGCAAGGTCGGCCACGACCGCGGCTATCGCGGCGAGATCGAAGGCGTCGACGGCATCGACGTGGCGTTCGTCTCGGCTTCGGAGATCGTCGCCGAGCTCAATCGCGGGCGCGCGCATCTGGGCGTCACCGGCGAGGATCTCGTGCGCGAGAACATCGCGGACGCCTCCGAGCGCGTCGTGTTCCTGAAAAAGCTGGGGTTCGGCCGCGCCGACGTCGTCGTCGCCGTGCCGCGATGCTGGATCGACGTGAACGCCGTTGCCGATTTGGCGGCGGCGGCGGCCGCGTTCCGGCGCGAGCACGGGCGCCCGATCCGCGTCGCCACCAAGTACGTGAACCTCACGCGGCGCTTCTTCTCGGGCAACGGCTTGACCGAATACCGCATCGTGGAAAGCCTCGGTGCCACCGAGGGCACGCCGGCGGCCGGCACCGCCGACATCATCGTCGACATCACGACGACGGGGGCCACGCTCGCCGCCAACGGCCTCAAGGTTCTGGAAGACGGCATCATCCTGCGCTCGCAGGCCAATCTCGTCGCCTCCAAGGCCGCTCCGTGGCCGCCGGAGACGAAGCGCGCGCGCGACGTGCTGCTCGCGCGCCTCGGCATCACGTCGGCTGCAATCTGAAGGCGTTTGCGCCTGCCCCCATCCCGGATCATCATCCGGGATGGGCTGGTGCGTATTTCGGCTGAGCCTTACGAGTTCGGGCGCACGAAGGCGTCGACGCGCATGCCCGGCAGCAACGGTACCGCGCCGTCGAGCTCGATCGTCATCTCGAGCACCTCGATGTCGGAGGGGCGGCGCGGGCCGCGCGGGTTGATGCGCGGCGTCGCCATGGTGGGCGCGAGCGCCGTCACCGTGCCCTCGAAGTCCTTGCCGGGATAGTTGATCGAGCGCACGAACGCCTTCTGACCGACCTTGATCTTGGCGACGTCGCCATCGTCGACCTCGGCCTTGACGCGCACGACCGACATGTCGCCGACGACAACCAGCGGCTGGTCGGGAGAGGGCGACACGATCTCGCCCTGCTTGGCGTTGAGCTCGAGCACGGTGCCGGCTTTGGGCGCGCGGATGCGCGTCTTGTCGAGCTGGGTCGCCGCGAGCGCCACGTTGGCGCGCGCCGCGGTCAGCGCCGACTCGAACTTGTTCGGTGCCGGCAGGTTGGATTTGGCCTGAGCCTTGGCATAGGCCAGGCGCTCGCGCTCGACGCGCTCCTCGGCCTTCTGCAGGCGCCTGCGGGCGTCGGCGAACTGCTGGTCGGTCGCCTCGCCCCGGCGCTTGCCGCTGATCGCCGCGTCGAGCTCGAAGCGTGCGCCCGTGACCTCGCGCTCGGCGGAATAGACGCCGTCCTCGCCCTTGGTCACGTCCTCACGGCCCGACGTCGTCGTCTGCCCATCGCGCTCGCGCCGGCGCAGGCCCTCTTCGGCCTCGGCCGCGGCGAGCCGCGCGCGCGTCTCCTCGTCGTCGAGACGGATCAGCAGCTCGCCGTCCTCGACCTCGTCGTTCACCTTGACGGGAACGTCGGCGACCTTGCCGAGGATGGCTGCGCCGAGGCGGAACTCGCCCGAGCCCGGCTCGACGCGGCCTGGAGCCGCCGCTACCCAGGGCAGCTCGGTCTTGGCGGCCGCCGTCGTCGTCTTGGCGCTGCCGTTTCCGTAAAGGCTCTCGCTCAACAGGTAGCCGCCGAGGGCGGCGACCCCGAGTGCAATGACGATTGCGATCGTTCTAACCATGGCGCTTAATCCTATTGCGGTCCTCTAGGGACCTTTCGCTGACGTTTCAGTGACCGTTCGCTGCTTCGCTAAGGCTCCCCGAGGTCTTGTCGGGGCATTCCTCGCTCACGATGTAGCCGTCCTCGATCCTGATGATCCGGTCGGCATAAGCGAGCGTGCGGTGGTCGTGCGTGACCGCGAGCACCGCTCGGTTGGGATCCTTGGCGACTTCCGACAGAAGCGCCATCACCGCCCTGCCGTTCTCGGCGTCGAGCGCGGCGGTGGGCTCGTCGGCGAGGATCACCGAAGGCTTGCCGGCAAGCGCGCGCGCAATCGCGACGCGTTGCTTCTCGCCGCCGGAGAGCTTGGCGGGGAAGGCCTTGGCGCGATGCGCAAGGCCGACCGCGGTCAAGGCCTGGACGGCGTGGTTGGGCGGGTCGACGACCGGAGCCGCGCGCACGTCGAGGGCGAGCATCACGTTCTCGCTCGCCGTCATGGTCGGGAACAGGTTGTAGCCCTGGAACACGAAGCCGACGTGCCTGCGGCGCAGGTTGGCGAGCCCTTCGGCGTCGAGGCCATGCGTCGAGTTGCCGGCGACGTAGAGATTGCCCTCGGTCGGCGACAGGATGCAGCCGAGGATCGACAGAAGCGTGGTCTTGCCGCTGCCCGAGGGACCCATGAGCAGTGTCAGCTCGCCGGCGCGCAGCTTGAGGTCGATGCCCTTCAGCGGCCTGACCTCGCCGGCGCCGGAGCCGAACACCTTCACGATGCCCTTCGCCTCGAGAAGGATCTTGGGCCCCGCCGCGTTTTGTGTCGTTTCGTTCATCGGCTGAACACTCCTGCAGGATCGATGCGCGTCACCTTGAAGATCGCGGAGATCGCGGCAATCACGCACATTCCGATCGTCAATGCGAATAGCAGCACGGCGAGTCCCGGCGTCATGACGATCAGCAGCGTCGTGTCCTTCGACGCCCAGATGACGATCAGGCTCAAGATCATGCCGACGCCGTAGCCGAGCACGGCGCTCATCAGCGCCTGGAACAGGATGACCTTGTGGATGTAGCCAGCCGAGGCGCCGAGGGCACGCAAGGTGGCGAACTCGTTCAAGTGGTCCTTGGTGCTCGAGTAGAGCGTCTGGGCGACGATGACGACGCCGACGATCATGCCGAGCGCCGCGCCGGCGATGAGCGCCGCGCCGGCGCCGGTCTGGAACAGCCAGTAGTCGACACTGCGCTTGCGGAACTCGGCTTGCGTCAGCATCTCGCGGTCCTGCAGGCGCTCGCTGAGAGCGGCGCGCACCGCCTTCGCATCGGCCCCGGGCGCCAGCGTGACGAGCGTATAGGAGGCCTGGTTGCCGCCGGCTTCGAGCAGGTCGCGTGCCCGCTGCAGCGACGTGAAGACGTAAGGAAGCGTCGTGAACGAGCGGATGGCGTGCGTCACCGCGGCGATCTTCACGCGCGTGTTGTTGATCTCCGCCGTTTGGCCGAGCTTGTCGACGCCGAGATCGGCGAAATAGGTGTCGTCGACGGCGACGGAGAAGGGCGCGGCGAGCTCGGCGACGCTGCCCTCGACGACGTTCCAGGGCTTGAGCGAGCCGTTCTTTTGGTCGGATCCGATGAGCAGCACCGCCGTCGTGCCGCCCTTGGGCTTGCGCCAGGCGGAGAAGCCGACGACCAGCTCCTCTGCCGCGGCGACGCCGGGCGTCGAGAGAACGGCATACTTCTCGTGGCCGATCAGCAGCGAAGGATCATCGAAGCTCTTGGTGCCGAACGGCACGACCCACAGGTCGCCCTTCGATTGGTCGAGCATGGCGGCGATCATGCGCTCCGAGCCGATGTAGAGCCCGCACTGCACGGCGACGAGCACCACCGAGAACACGATGCCGATGAGCGTGACGGTGAGGCTCAGATGATCGTGAAAGAGATTTCGATAGGCGAGCTTGGCCGCCATCTTGACGGTCTTCGGCTTGCCCGCCGGGGCGGCTGCCGCCATCGGCGCGCCGGTATCGATCTGTGCCTGCATCGGTTGTCCCTTTGCCCCGGATGGATATCCGCCGGCGCCTGTGGAAGTGTTTCGCAAGTCTCGATCCCGTTGCCAAGATCGAGATCGAGAGTGTCATGAAGCTGCGAGCCGGCCAACCGGCTCCTCGTTCACCTAAACCTGGTTACTCGCAAGGGACCGAGAGCGTCATACCCACGGAGGGGAAGAACTTCTTGCAGTCGAGCTTCTTGGCCGTATGCGGCTCGCTTGTAAGGGCGGGCTGCGGCGGGCCGGCGAGGGCCTCGGCGGTCTTCTCCGCAGGCTCTGCCGCCGTATCGGGATCCTTGACCTCGGCGCCGGCAGCGCGGCGGTGGCGATGGACGAATTCTCGGTGGCGGGCGCTATTGCCGCCACGGCCGGAGCCGCCGGGGTCTCCTGCGTCTTGGCAACCTCGGACGCCTTCGACGTCTTCTTGGCGACGTAGGCCTTCTTCGCCTTGCGGTGGACGTGCGTGTGCTTCTTCTGGCGGCGATGCTCGTAGTGGGGAGAGTTGCCGTGCGCGGTGAAGCTGCCGAGCGGGAAGCCGAAACCGAGGCGGACCTTGAAGCCCGGCTTCGGCGCCAGAGGCGAACATGGTCATGGCGGCGATAACGGCGGTCGCGATGGCGATCAGTGTCTTGTTCATGACGCTCTCCAATCCATGCGCGTCGCGTTTTGCCGACGAGCAAGTGGCGCTTGTGTTCGTGTCTGGAGTGATCATGGGCTGAGATGTGCGGCGGGGCTGTACCAAGCGGAACAAGAAAGCCAACTTGCCGATTTCTCGCGAACACGCGCACAAGCCTGGCTCATTCAAAAAGCAATCGATCCCGGTCTTGCGACCGGGATCGACGCGAGCTCGCGTGGCTCGATTGGGTTTACTGGCAGGGCACCGAGAGCGTGAGACCCACCGAGGGGAAGAACTTCTTGCAGTCGAGGCTCGAGGCGGTCTTCTTCTCGTCAACGGCCGCAGTCGGGGCGGGCACTACCGCAGGGGTCGTCACCGCGGAAGATGCCTGGGTGGCGCCGGTGGTCTCGACGACCTCGGCGCTCGCCTGTGCCGCCGGCAGGGCGGCAACCGTGATCGACGAGTTTTCCGTCACCGCCGTCACGTCCTTGACCGGCTCCGCCTTGGGCGCTTCCTCGGCCTTGGCGACGTCAGAAGTGTCGCTGGATTTCTTCTTCGCAACGTAGTTGCTCTTGGCTTTGCGGTGCACGTAGCGCTTTTCCTCCCAGCGGCGCTCCTCGTAGCGCTGATGATGCAGGGCGCCCAGGGCGCCGATGGCAAGGCCGACGGCGAGACGGCCTTTGAAGCCGGCTTGGGCCGACGGCGCGAGCGCCGAGGTGAGGACGAGAACGGCGGTCGCGATGGCGATCAGTGTCTTGTTCATGACGGTCTCCATTAAATTCGCGCTGCGTTTCCCGGATGAGCCAAGCGGCGCTGGTGATCAGCTCTGAGGCAATCATGGGGGAGGGGCGGTGCGCGCGCTGTTCCTGACGGAACAGGGGGCAATTTTTGCAGCGATATGCCTGAAACCGGGGCCCGGGAGGCGATCGATCCCGGTCTTGCGACCGGGATCGAGGCTATTGTCGACGCGGGAGGAGGCTTACTCGCAGGGAACCGTGAGCGTCATGCCGACGGAGGGGAAGAACTTCTTGCAGCCCACATCCTTGGCCACCGCAACCTTCTTCTCCGGCTCGGAGGACTTGGGCAGGTCAACCTTCAGCTCGGCAACCTTGCCGTTAGCTGCGGAAATCGACGAATTCTCGGTCTCGGCAACCTTGCTCGTGGCCTCGACCTTCTCCTCGACCTTGGCGACGCTGACGGTGTCGGCAGCGGGCTTGCGGGCAACTTCGACGTTCCGCTTCACGCTGCGCCGGGCGGTGCTGTAGGAGCGCTTGCGGTAGGACCGGAAATAGCCGCCCCCGCCGCACCCGGCGGTGTGGACATTGGAAAAGCCGGAGGGGACGCCAAGGCGCACATTGAAGCCGGCTTGGGCGCCGGAACCGAACAGGGCGGTTACGGCAAGGAAGGCGGCGGCGAAGGCGATCAGCATCTTGTTCACAGCAGGTCTCCGTGGGTTGGTGTGCGTCTCTGAGGCTGATCTTGCCCGCTCGGGTCTCGCGAGGCTGTTTCGGCCGTTACAAGCTCAAGATTTTTTTAGAAATTTTCGCTCCAAACGCGTCGGTCCCGATCTTGCGACCGGGACCGGGTGGAACGCTGAAAAAGGGGCTTTTGGGGGCCTTCTGGCCTACTGCGGGGGTTTACTCGCAAGGCACCGAAAGCGTCATACCGACGGAGGGGAAGAATTTCTTGCAGCCGACCTCTTTGGCGACCGCAACCTGCTTTGCGGGCTCGGTTGTCTTCGGCGCGTCGGTCGTTCGCCTCGGCAACGGTGACGCCCGTCGGGGAGATCGAAGAATTCTCGGTATCGGCGACCTGGGCCGTGGTCTCGGGCTTTTGCTCAATGCTGGCGACGTTGGTCTCGCTCGCTGACTTCTTGGTCAGGCGAACGGGCGCCCTCTCCTCGCGGCGCACGGCGCGATAGGCGTGCTTGCTGCACTTGCGGCCGTAGGAGCCCGAATTGTTGTAGGCGGTGAAATAGGGGAGCGGGCCGCCGAAACCGAGGCGGACCTTGAAACCGGCCTCTGCGGCCGAGGCGAACATGGTCGTGGCGGCGACCAGGGCGGCGGCGATTGTGAGCAGTGACTTGTTCATGATGTCCTCCATCGGCTTGAGCGCTTGGGTCGTGTCCCCAGCGGGGTATCCCTGAGGCGCATCATGGCTGCCGCCCGTCCTCCGCGCTGTTCCGGACGAAACACCCCCGTGTCCCGCCTTTATTTCAGGGACCCGCAGGCACGAGGCTGGCCCGGCAAATCCGACGCAGGGCACCAGTTTGGGCTGCCGGATGTGCTCGCCCCCTGCTAGAATGCTGTGGAGGTACCGGGGTTTGCCGGTTCAGGGGGCCTAAAATCCGTACGCGGGGCTTCAAATCCGTACGCGGCAGTTGCCAAATTTGCTCAAACTGACGTAACGCAGCGGTATCAACGGTTCCGGACCAACGCGCATGCGCCTCAACAAATCCACCAGTCACGCTGTCCGTATTCTGATCGATTGCGCCAAGTCCGGCGACCGGCTGATCAAGGTTGCCGATATCGCGAAACGGCTCGATATCACGCAACAGAATGCGTTCAAGATCGTGCATCTGTTGTCGAAATCCGGGTTTCTGGCCTCTGTCCGCGGCCGCAACGGCGGCGTGCGTCTGGCGCGGCCGCCCGCCAAGATCCGGGTGGGCGACGTGGTGCGCGCGATCGAGTTCACGGGGCTCAATGGCAAGGGCCCGGGCAGCCACGCGAGCCTCAGCCAGATCGTCGATGACGCGCTCGAGGCGTTCATCAGCGTGCTGGACCAGCATACGCTCGCGGAAATGGCCGAGGCCGGCCAAACCGCTCTGCCGGAGCCCGGACCGGGCGGTCGCTCGGCCAAGCCCGCCCTGCGCCCCCCTACGAGCCGGCTGCGGCGCGGCCCCCAGCAGGCCGTGGCCCGCTAGCAGCCTCTCGTTAAAGTGGGGTGGCCAAACCCCCCTTGCGGCGCGACGTCGCTTGACAGGGGTAGGAAACCCTACAAAACTTGAAAGCGAATTTCCATATTAGGGCCATGGGGTTCCGTTGAGCCCGGCCTTGAGCGAGCGACACGAGATGACACTGCGCGCCAGACCATGCATCGCGCTTGCCCGACGGGTCCCGCAGGGGACGCCGGCCGCGGTGCTGCGCGCGTGGGGATGGAGCCTCTCATGATCGTCTGCTCCTGCACTCTCATTACCGATCGCGACATCGAAGCGGCGCTCGTCGAGATCCTCAACCAGCCCGACGCTCCAATCCCAACTCCGGGCATCGTCTATCGGCATCTGCAGAAGCGGATGAACTGCTGCTGCTGCGCGCCGCTGGCGGTCGAGACGATCTACGACAAGGTCGACGAGCTGGAACGGAAGGGCTTGATTCCGCCGAATGTTTGCGCGACCGCGCGTACCAAGCTGCTCGAGATCTCGGCGTGGCGTCCGCGCCTGCGTTCAAAGCGCGTGGATGCGACGACCGCTGCCGCCGGGTCCAAAGATCCTTCGTTCAGGGTCGCATAAGCCGCCTCGCGGCGATTTTTGCGCTGGCATCACACCAAATCTCCAATCACAATCGGCGCGCGGTCTCGTCCGAGGCACGCCGTCTGAGAACGACGCGGCCAGCCCGCCTTCAACTCAGCAATCCTAGTTTTCTCGCCAGGCACGGAGGGGCAGCCATGAAGGGCAATAAAGAGGTCATCGAGGCGCTGAATCATGCGCTGAAGCTCGAGCTCGGTGCCGTGAACCAATACTGGCTGCATTATCGCCGGCTCGACGATTGGGGATTCTTCAAGCTCGCCAAGAAGGAGCGCGCAGAGTCGATCGAGGAGATGCAGCACGCCGACAAGCTGATCACGCGCATCATCTTCCTCGAGGGCTTCCCCAAGATGCAGGAGATCGCGCCGCTGATGATCGGCGAGACGCTGAAAGAGGTGCTCGAGTGCGACCTCAAGGGCGAGTACGTCGCGCAGGAGTTCTACACCAAGGCGCGTGACATCTGCCGCACGCACAAGGACTACGTGACGATGGATTTGTTCGAGCACCTTTTGAAGGACGAGGAAGGCCACATCGACTTCCTCGAGACGCAGCTCGATCTCATGAAGAGCATCGGCATCGAGAACTACGGCCAGCTGCAGTCCGCGCCCGCCAATGAGGTCGAGGGCAACGCGGACTAGATGGCTGCGGACGAGCTAGCTGCAGCTATCGCCGTTCCGGTCCGCTTCGAGCGCGCGGAAATGCCCGCGGCTCTGCAGCCACATCATGAGCGCGAGCGCGGGCAGTGCGGTGACGGCGGTCGCCACGAAATAAAGCGGCCAGCCGAGCGCCTGCGCCGCAAATCCCGTGCCTGACGAGAACAGCGTGCGCCCGGTCGAGGCGAGCGCCGTCAGAAGTGCATACTGCGTCGCCGTGTGCAGCGGGTTGCGGCACAGCGCCGAAAGGTAGGCGACGAAGATCACCGTGCCGATCGCGCCCGCGAAGTTCTCGATCACGATGGCGACGGTGAGCGCCCACGTGCTCGTGCTCCTGCCATGCCGAGCCACACGAACACCAGGTTGGAGAGCATCTGAATGATGGCCCCGAGCCACAGCGCGGTAACGAGCGGCAGCGCGCGGGCAACGGCGCCGCCGGCAAATCCGCCGATCAGCAGCGCGCCAAGGCCCACGCCCTTCACGATCGCCGCATACTGCAACATGGTGTAGCCCAGCGAGAGCACGAACGGCGCCGTCATGGTGCCGGCGAGCGCGTCGCACAGCTTGAACAGCACGACGAAGGCGAGCACGGCGATTGCCGCATCGCGCAACAGGAACTCCGAGAACGCCCCCTTCGCCGTCTCGTAGAGGCGCAGCATCGGCCCCGCGCCTGCGGACGTCTGGTGTACGACGGTTTCGGGCTCCTTGCCGAGCAGCGTGGCGGCGAGCCCGATGAGCACTAGTGAAGCTGCCGCCGCATAGGCGATCGGCCAGGTCTGCATCCTTGCTCAGCCCTGCAGCCTCGAGCCACGCCGCGAAGCCGATGACGCCGGCGCCGGAGGCCAGCATGCCGATGCGATAGGCGGCGACGTAGCTCGCCATGCCGGCCGCCTGCTCGTCGGTCGGCAGGCTCTGCACGCGGTAACGCATCGACAACGATGTCCTGCGTGGCGGATGCGAACGCGACGATAAGGGCCGCGAGACCGATCATCAGCGCGGAGGCGAGCGGATCGCGCGTGCCGAGGAACACGATCGTCGCCATCAGCACGAGCTGCGAGGCGACGAGCCAGCCGCGCCGGCGGCCGAGGAGGTCGGACAGATATGGGACCTTCCAGGCGTCGACGATCGGCGCCCAGATGAATTTGAGCGTGTAGGGCAGCCCGGTGAGGGCAAGGAGGCCGATGGTGCCGAGATCGACGCCGCGGTCGAACATCCAAACGCGCAGCGTCTCGCCCGATAAGCGCGAGCGGCAGGCCCGACGAGAAGCCCAACAGCATGACGATGAGCACGCCGGGGCGGAGGTAGACGGCGAGGGCGTCAAGGTACGGGTTGGGCCGGGCTTGCGTGCCGTCTGGCCCGGTCTCGATTGGCGCGCTCATGGGATCGGCCTTTTCGGCGTGGATAGCGGGTCGCGGAGGCTTGCTACAAGGCCTTCCGGCATCTGTCGATGCTAGAGTGGCCGCAGTGCGGCGGGGAGGGGAGCGCATGGGGCGCTACATCTTGGCGATCGATCAGGGGACGACGTCCTCCCGCGCCATGCTGTTCGACAAGGATTTCAACGTCGCCGGGCTCGCCCAGGAGGAGTTTGCGCAGCATTTCCCCAAGTCCGGCTGGGTCGAGCACGATCCGGAGGACATCTGGCGCACCGTCGTTGCGACGGCGCGGGCAGCGCTGGCCGAGGCCGGCGCGCGACGCCGAGGACGTCGTCGCCATCGGCATCTCCAACCAGCGCGAGACGGCGGTCGTGTGGGAGCGGGCAACGGGCCGGCCGATCCATAATGCGATCGTCTGGCAGGACCGGCGCACGGCCGACGTATGCCAGGAGCTCGATCGCCGCGGGCCACGAGGCAATCGTCGCGGCCAAGACCGGACTGCGCCTCGATCCTTACTTCTCCGCCACCAAGATCGCCTGGATCCTCGATCACGTCGCCGGGTGCGCGCGCGCGGGCCGAGCGCGGGGAGCTCGCCTTCGGCACGATCGACTCGTTTCTGTTGTGGCGGCTGACCGGAGGGCGCGTGCACGCAACGGATGCGACGAACGCCTCGCGCACCTGCCTCCTCGATATCCATAGCGGGACCGTGGGACGAGGAGCTGCTCGACATCTTCCGCGTTCCGCGCGCCCTGCTGCCCGAGGTGCGCGACAACGCCGCCGAGTTCGGCGAGACCGAGCCCGGCATCTTCGGCGCGCCCATTCCCATCCGCGGCATGGCGGGAGACCAGCAGGCGGCAACCATCGGCCAAGCGTGCTTTGCGCCGGGTATGATCAAGTCGACCTACGGCACGGGCTGCTTTGCCGTGCTGAACACTGGTGCCGACGCCGGTGCCCTCGCGGCATCGGCTGCTGACCACCATCGCGTATCAGCTTGACGGCGCGCGCACCTACGCGCTCGAAGGATCGATTTTCGTCGCCGGCGCCGCGGTGCAATGGCTGCGCGACGGCCTGAAGGTCATCGAGAGCGCGGCCGCATCCGGCGCCATGGCGGCGGCGGCCGATCCCGCGCAGAGCGTGATCCTGGTGCCGGCCTTCGTCGGGCTGGGCGCGCCCTATTGGGATCCCGATTGCCGTGGCGCGCTGTTCGGTCTGACGCGCAGCACCGGGCCCAACGAGCTCGCCAAGGCCGCGCTCGAGGCGGTGTGCTTCCAGACGTGGGATCTGCTTGCACGCCATGCGCGGCGACTGGCCGGGTGCGGCCGAGACCATCGTGCGCGTCGACGGCGGCATGGCGGCGTCCGAACTGGACCATGCAGCGTCTCGCCGACATTCTCGACGCGCCCGTCGACCGCCCGACCGTGCTGGAGACGACCGCGCTGGGTGCGGCCTACCTCGCCGGGCTGCAGTCGGGCTTCTATCCCGAGCCCGAGCAATTCGCCCAGCGCTGGGCGCTCGACCGCCGCTTTACGCCGGACCTCGATGCCGATGCGCGCAAGGCCCTGCTCGCCGCCTGGCACGACGCCGTGCGCCGCACCCTGTCGGAGCCCAAGCCGGCCCCGAGGTGACGGTGATGTTCCGTTGATGCTAGCGGATCACGGCGACGACGCGCGCGGGCGCGGCGGAAGCGCCGACGATCTTCAGCGGAAACACCATCACCTCGAAGCCCTTGGGCGGCAGCGCGCTTAAGTTCGTCAGCTGCTCCATGTGCCAGTAGGGGCGGCGCTGGCCGACGCGATGCGCCTCCCAGAACAGCCGTCATCGCCCTCAGCCTTGGACTTGGCGATCTGCGCGCGGAACGGCAGGTCCCAGCCCCACTGGTCGATGCCCATGACGGTCGGGCCCTGGTCGAGCAGCCACTCGGTTGCCGCCGCGCTCATGCCCGTTCCGGTCTTCCAGAAGGCCTTCGTCCCCATCAGCTTGTCGCGGCCGGTACGGATCAGCACGATCGTCTGTGTCGTCGAGCATGGCGCCGGTTTTGGCGAGTGCTGCTTGCATGTCGGCGACGGTGATGGGGTCGTCGTCGGCCTTGTGCGTCATGTCGAGCACGACGCCCGGACCGATGCATTTTTCAAGCGGCATCTCCTCGATCGTCTGCGCGCGCTTTCCCCCCGACAGCGGGCCGTAGTGCCACGGCGCATCGATATGGGTCGTCGCATGCACGCCCATCTTGGTGATCGTGTCGTCGGCCCAGCCGACGAAATCCTTCGGGAACAGGCGGCGCGGCAGCCCCAGCAGCCAGACCAGCAGCTTGGCGGCGCGATGCGGCTTATGCGTGATGCGCACTTGCATGAAGCGCGGGTCGCCGCGGTTGAACTGGATGGGCTTTGACAGGTCGATGATGTTCATGCGCGCCCCTCTAACGATGCGGTTCGAGAGCGTCCCGATGTCCTCTATCCCGATCTCGATCGCATCACCAGATTTGAGCAGGCGCCCGGTCTCGATGCCGCTGCCGCCCGGCAGGGTGCCTGAGCCGAACAGCTCGCCCGGCTGCAGCGGCTCGGAGCGCGAGGCGTGCGCCAGGATCTCGCCCAGCGACCAGCGCGCACCCGCCGTGACGGGCCGGGCGATCAGCGCGCCGTTGAGGCGTACGTGGCCCGCAAGCTCGCGCCAGCGCGGCAGGATCTCGTCCGCCGTCACGACGACCTTCGACATGGCGCTGGCGAAATGTTTGGCCTTCTGCGGGCCGAAGCCCGAGGCCATTTCGGCGGCCTGCACGTCGCGCGCGGAGAAGTCGTTGAGCACCACGAACCCGCCGATCGCCGCCTCCGCCGCGTCAGGCGTGGCATCGAGCAGGGGTTGGCCCAGTACGAAGCCCAGCTCCAGCTCGTAGTCGAGCGCGCGTGAATAGGAGGGGATCGCGATATCATCGCCGTCGGTCGCGAACGTCACGTGGTTGCCGAAGTAATAGATCGGCTGGCGGTACCACAGCGCGTGCGGTTTCAACTTCGGAAATGTGCGGCCCGTCACCGCCTCGTAGGCGCCAACGACGCGGGCCGCGCCCGGCATGAAGTTGCGCACAAATCCGCGCGCCGCGGCGATAGCGTGTGCCTCGTACAGCATGAAGTCGCGGAACGAGCGCGGCTCGAACGGGATCACGACGCCGGCCTCGGGTGTCGTATCGGGCTCGATGTCCTCTGCCGCCGCCGCAATGCGCGCGCGCAGCTCCGCAGGCGCTGCCAAGCAGCGCCACCATATCGCTGCGCAATATTCGAGCATCGGTGCAAGGCGGATCCGCGAGGCGCGCCAAACACTTGGCGACCGCGACCCAGCCCTGCGGCGCCTGCAGTTCCAGATACAAGTCGGGCCCGCTTCGGATGCGTCGCAGCTTCATGTCCGCCCCTTGAGCTTCATCGCATTGTCCGGGATCATTTTAGATCTTGGGAACGTGCTAGAGTGTATGACGTACTCAGCCATTTGGGGCTTTGTGCCCATAAAGAAGAGGAAACCCCATGCGCACGATCGCGAAAGCGACAACCATCATCCTGGCTGCGGCCTTCGCCCTCACCGTTGCCGCCTGCTCGCCCCCGACGCCAAGTGCGAACGGGTTCGCCGGCACGTGGAAGGTGAGCGACACCTCCGGCGCGCCGTTCGAGATCGTACTGGCGGACGGCGGAGCGGCTTCGGCCAACCGCAGCGGAGAGGCACTGACCGGCACGTGGAAGGAAGACAACGGTGCCGCCGTCATCACCTGGAGCGAAGGCTGGATGACCAAGATCGCCAAGGAAGGCGATGCCTACAAGAAGATGGCCTGGGACAAGGGCGTGTCGATGGACACCCCGCCGACCAACACCTCGAGCGCTGAGAAGGTGAAGTAGGCGCGACCCCGCACCGCGGAGAGCGAGATCAAGGGGGGCGCCGCCGAAAGCGGCGCCCCGTTATTTTTACTGAACGTGGGATGGGAGAGCCCCGATGTCGATCACGCTGTCGCAGATCATCGTCTGGCTGATCATCGGCGCGGCCGGCGGAACGCTCGCGGGCGCCATCGTGCGCTGGCAGCGCGAAGGTTTCGGCTGGTGGACCAATCTCGGCATCGGCCTGATCGGCGCCTTCGTCGGCGGCCTGCTGTTCCAGCTGTTCGGCATTCTTCCCGGGCTCGAGAGCATCGCCATCTCGCTGCGCGACATCGTTTCGGCCTTCGTCGGCTCGCTCCTGTTTCTGGTGGGTCTTTGGTTGTGGCAGCAGTGGCGGTGAGCGCCGCCATCCCGCATTGACGCCGGTCAATGACGCTCCGGTCGGGCGCGCTACGAGTTAGGCTTGATCGGGCGATGCTTCCGATCGGGAGCCAAGACCATGACCGGCCGAAATGGCGCAAGGATGCTCACTGCGGCGTTGCTGCTCGGCGCCGGCATCGTCGCCGGCACGCTGAGCGCGCTCGCTACCAAGCAGGACCAGACACCGTTCGAGAGCCGCGATCCATGGATGCCGGAATGGATGATGCGCGAGCCCGGTGGGCCCGGTCCGATGTCGCCCACCATGATGGCGCGCATGCTGCGTCACTCCGAGTTTCTGAATTTCGGTGTGCCCAAAGCCTACGAGGGAGCCCAGTCGGCGGTTGCGTCCGATCACGAAGCCATCGGCGAGGGTCGCGTGCTCTATCAGGCCAATTGCGCCGCTTGCCACGGGCCCGACGGCTTGGGCGACGGCGATGCCGGAAAGGCGTTGTCGCCGTCGCCGGCCGTGCTCGCGTTCATGATCACGCGGCCGATCGCGGTCGACCCTTATCTGTTGTGGTCGATCTCGGAGGGGGGCAAGCAGTTCGAGTCCAACATGCCGTCCTTCAAGGACAAGCTTAAGCGCGAGGAGATCTGGAAGATCGTCGCCTATATGCGCGCGGGCTTTCCGCTCCCGGATCTGGAACCACCGCCCGCGCCGTGACGTTCGCCGCCAAAGGAGCGTTCCATGGTTCGCGTCGTCGGCATCGATCATCTCGCCATCCGCGTCGGAGACTTCGAGAAATCGAAGGCGTTCTACGGCAAGCTCCTGAAGTTCCTGGGCTTCAAGGTGCTCGATGCGTATCCGGACGCGATCGGCTGGACCAATGGCAAGACGCGACTCTGGATCGGGCAGGCGGACGCTGAGGGCAGGAAGCGCAAGCACCGCATCGGCGACATCGGCTTCCACCACTACGCCTTCGAGCTCGAGAGCCGGAAGGACGTCGACGCCCTGCAGGCCTTCCTCAAGACGCTGAAGGCGAGGATCGTCGATCCCGCGGGCGAGTACTACGACGACTACTATGCGGTGTTCTTCCTCGATCCCGACGGGCTCAAGCTCGAAGGCATGAAGTGGGGCGAGCGCCACGCGCGCGCAGCACCGGCCAAAGCCGCGCGCGGCAAGGCCGGCGAGAAAAAGCCCGCGCGCATGAGGTCCGCCTGAGCAACCGGACGGCGGGCGCGGCGGGGAGGTGACGGGGTGAGCGGCTGCGTCGAGGAGAAATTTGGTAGCGGGACCCGGACTTGAACCGGGGACCTACGGATTATGATTCCGCCGCTCTAACCAACTGAGCTATCCCGCCACGCGCAGCGCTTAATAAGGAGCGCGATCCGAGACTGTCAAGTCGCGCTCCATTGCGGCGTCTCACTCCGCGGCGATGACCTCGCACGCGGGCTCGGCGCGCTTCACGAAGCGCAGCATCGTGAACAGCCCGAAGGGGCGCAAGGACTTCTGCTCGACGAGCTCCAGCTCGTCGCACACCGTCACGCGCGAGACGTCGAACACCGAGCGCCAGCCGATCTTGTCGGCGAACGGCGCCATGCGCCGCTCGACCCAGCCGCGCATGCCCTCGCGCTGGCTGAAGTGGTTGACCAGCATCACCTCGCCACCGGGCTTGGTCACGCGCGACAGCTCTCGCATCACGCGCTCGGGCTCGGGCACCACCGTCATCACGTACATGGCGACGATTGTGTCGAAGGAGGCATCGGCGAACTTCAGGTCGCCCGCGTCCATCTCGTGCAGGCCGGTCACGTGGGCGAGCCCTTCGTCGGCGATGCGCTCGCGCGCCTTCTCCAGCATCTCCGGCGACAGATCGATGCCGACGACCTCGAGGTGGTCCTCGTAGTCGGGCAGCGACAATCCGGTGCCGACGCCGACCTCGAGCACGCGTCCCCCGCGTGTGTTGATCACCTCAACCGCGTTGCGGCGGCCCGCGCGTGCAATGAGCCCGAACGTGTAGTCGTAGATCGGGGCCCAGCGGCGATAGGCATCGAGCACCGCGCTCTCATCGATGCGGCCGATGCCGACGATGCGGCCCTGCGCTCGCTCGAGCAACGCCGACTGGCGGCGGTACTCGGTCTGCGACATTGTTTTCATTTGGGTACTCGCTCCTCTACCGACGCGACCCAGGCGTCCCAAATTTCCGCTCGGCGTGCTCGCACCAGAAACGCGCCCTGCATCGATCAACTCATGCTCTGTGCTGCGTGTTCCGCCGGCGCACCCTGGCGCGCCAGAGTGCGTGCGATGAAGCCGCCTCCGAGCACGCGCGCCTCGCCTTCGCCGGTCTCATAGAACACGCAAGCCTGCCCTGCCGCGACCCCGTCTTCGCCGTCCCTAAGCACCACCCGGGCCGTCCCGTCGGCTTCCGCTACGAGCGTCGCCGGCTGCGGAGCCTGCGAGGAGCGGACGCGAACGTGGACGGAGAGGCCGTCGGCGGCTGCAACCGAAAACGGCTCGTCTCCCAGCCAATTGGTGTTCTTAAGGAGAAGACCCTTTGTGCGCAAGCAGTCACGCGGTCCCACCAGAACCTCGTTGCGCTCCGGATCGAGCCTAATGACGAACAAGGGCTCGGGGCCGGGGATCTTCAATCCGCGCCGCTGGCCGATCGTATAGTTGATGATTCCGTCGTGGCGGCCGAGCCGGCGCCCGTCGACGTGCACGATGTCGCCGGGCTTCAGGGCACCGGGCTTCAGGCGCTCGATGACGCTCGCGTAGCGCCCGGTCGGCACGAAGCAAATGTCCTGGCTGTCGGCCTTCTCGGCGACTGGAAGCTCGAGCTCGCGGGCCAGCGCGCGCACCTCAGCCTTGCGCATGCCGCCCAGCGGGAACCAAAGGTAGGCCAACTGCTCCGGCGTCGTGGCGAACAGGAAATAGCTCTGGTCGCGCTCGGAGTCGGCTGCGCGGACGAGCGTGGGGCCGGCGGGACCGTCGCGGCGCTGGATGTAGTGGCCGGTCGCCAGCACGTCGGCGCCGAGCTCCTTGGCCGTCTCCAGCAGATCGCGGAACTTGATCGTCTGGTTGCACGTGACGCACGGGATCGGCGTCTCGCCGGCCACGTAGCTTTCGGCGAAACTCGCCATCACGGACTTTGCAAAGCGGCTCTCGTAGTCGAGGACGTAGTGCGGGATGGCCAGCGCCTCGGCGACGCGGCGGGCGTCGTGGATGTCCTGACCCGCGCAGCAGCTGCCCTTGCGCCCCGTCGCCTCGCCGTGATCGTAGAGCTGCAGCGTAATGCCGATGACGTCGTGGCCGGCCCGCTTCATGAGTGCGGCGGCGACCGAGGAATCGACTCCCCCCGACATCGCCACGACGACGCGCGTGCCCCGCCCTGCATTGCGGGCAGAGAACGCGGACTGCGAGGCATCGGGCAAGACGTTCCTAACCACGTGGCGAGCACCATTAATCTTCACGGGAACCGGCCGCCGTCAAAACGTAGCGACGGTCACAACCAGCGGCCGCCGGTCCTGTCGCGGGCCCGCGTTGCGGCCAAACTTAGGGCCGGCGCACCGCTATATGCAAGCCGTGCCTTAGTTGGCCCTGGTTGGGAGCCCCGATCCGGCAAGGGCCCGGCCGCCGTTTCTTGCGTAAACGTTACCCGCGGCCATCGCGGGCGCCATGGCCCGGTTTATGTTATGTTTACTCAATAACTTAGGCCGGTCTTAATCGTGTTGGTTTATTGAAGATGGCTGGTCTGTGAGTGTGTAACGAGTATCATGACCGAACAACAGATGAGGGCGCGGGTGCGCTACGTCATCGGCCCCGATGGGAGCCCGCTGACGGTTGCAGATCTCCCGCCCAAAGACACAAAACGTTGGGTAATCCGCCGTAAGGCGGAGGTGGTCGCCGCTGTGCGCGGGGGTCTGCTCAGTATCGAGGAAGCGTGTGACCGCTACAAGCTGACGGTCGACGAGTTCTTGTCCTGGCAGCGCTCGATCGACAAGCATGGGCTTCCCGGGCTGCGCGCCACGCGCATCCAGGAATATCGCGACTAAGACCGTCCGGTTCCGACTGCAACGGCTAGGATAGCGGCGCCGACGAGCGCCGCTTCTCCTTTTTGGGCGCCCCTCATCCAAATCAGGTTGCACGCCCTTTCTTGGCACGCGGTTTCAACGTGCTGGGGTTTTCGGGCGGATCGGTTGCACGCGGCGTCCACCCATCGCCGCCTGCCTGGCAGCCGAGCGCACCGGCCGCCCAGCGGTGGACGTCCTGTTCCATGGCCTTGCCCAAGGGGTCGGGCAGACTGACGTTCTCGATGGTGAGGGCGGAGGCCTCGCCATCCGGCACGATCGAGATGCGGAAGGCCGGCAAACCCCGCGGATTGTCCGATGCCCGGTTGCGCTCGTGGATGATGATATCGGCCTTCCCGCCCTGGGAGGCCGGCTGGGCTTCGCCATGGTAGACGTAATTCGCCTTGAGCGGGCCGCCGGCCGCGAACCAGCAGGCCATCGCGCCGCGGGCGACGCGGGCGTAGATGTCGGTTGGCGGTCCCACGACCGGCGAAGGCGTGAGGGCGGCGGCAATTTGGGGCAGCAAAGGGAGCGAGGGCAGCTGAGCGCCGGCGCACCCCCCGACAAGCAGGCTCGCCGCGGCGCCTATGCCGGCGCTGATGAGGCCCGTTCGCAGCATATCCGCTCGTTCACGCCTGTCCTCGTGCGGCCCCGGGAGACGGTGCCCCCCGGCACGTGACCCGGGTTGGGACGACTGGGGCGTCGCCCTTCGCCCTTTTGGTTGCCACGGGCACCGAACGAAAACAAGGCGAGGCCTGCGCCGGTGGGCGCAAGCCCGCAGCGGCACTGGGCCTAATCGGCGGACGACTAAGGGTTTTTAGCGCAGGGCGAGCGTGGAAGGCCGGTCGCCACGGCGGCGGCTGCGCAACTCGGCGCGGGTGCCTGGCGCGTCGGCACGTGCAACCTGCTCGAGCGCCTCGTCGCGCTCGCGCTGGGCCGCCTCGAGCTTGGCCTTGAGGCCGTCGGCGGAGGTACGCAGGTTGTCGCGGCGCTGGCTCGCCGACTTGGCGAACGTGGAATAGGCGAAATGGGCCGCATCCTTGATGCCGGTACGGGCCTCCTCGGCCGCGATCTGGCGGTCGAGGTCGGAGGCCATCGTCTCGAACTCACGGATCATGTGCTCGAGATCGGCGACCTTGCGCGCCTTCTCGTCCGCCTCGAAGCGTTTCAGCCTCAGCGCTGATTCGCGTGCTTTCATGGTCCGATACCCCGAAGTCATTCGCACATCTGATAGCGATAGAAACAAGATCCGTGCCAACGCCGCATGAGGATGGCCCCCCTTGCGTCGTGTCGCTTGATCCGCCCCACCGGGCCGGGCCGGCGCGGAGCCAGAAATCGCCCAGAACGCCGTTCGCACCAAATCTGACACGGGGCCATTAAGTTGCGGTAAAGCAACGCAAAGCTCATTCTCGAGAGATTAAGCCTAATACCGTCCAAAAAATGACGACGGAGCCCTAGGGCAGTCCGGCGAATTCTGTTACCTCTTGATTCGTTGGCGCTTTGGGCTCGACCGGCGCCTCTCCTGGTCCGGATAGTTTTTCACACCGGAGCCAGGGCAGGTCTGCGTGGCCAGAGTCTGCGGGTTTCAGGGCTTTCAATCAAATACGTGTGGGTGTTGACGCGGTCGCCAAAGGCCGTGATCGCCGTCGCTGTTGGCGGTGTCAGGTCTTCCTTTGCGCGCCCCACGGCGTCTTGTGGGCGGGTCGACGATGTGGCTTTCGAGACATTCGATAGACTGTTGGGTCGAACCGAAAGACTTAATTAGGGTTTGTTAACTTTCGGGCGGTAATTTCCTAACGATGACTTAGCGGAAGAGATACGGGCGATCTCTTCTTCGTCGGGCAGCGGCGCGGGACGGAAGGCAAGAGGAACGATCATGAGAGTTCTTTTGATCGAGGACGATAGCGCGACAGCGCAAAGCATCGAGCTGATGCTGCAATCCGAAGGGTTCAACGTCTATACGACGGACCTGGGCGAGGAGGGCGTCGATCTCGGTAAGCTTTACGACTACGATATAATTCTACTCGACCTCAATCTGCCGGACATGTCGGGCTACGAGGTCCTTAAGACCCTGCGGGTGGCGAAAGTCGGCACCCCGATCCTCATTCTCTCCGGCCTCGCCGGCATCGAGGACAAGGTCAGGGGGCTCGGCTTCGGCGCCGACGACTACATGACCAAGCCCTTCCACAAGGACGAGCTGGTCGCCCGCATCCACGCCATCGTGCGCCGCTCCAAGGGGCATGCTCAGTCGGTCATCGAGACCGGCGACCTCAAGGTCAACCTCGACACCAAGACGGTCGACGTCAACGGCGCGCGCGTGCATCTGACCGGCAAGGAATATCAGATGCTGGAGCTGCTTTCGCTCCGGAAGGGCACGACGCTGACCAAGGAGATGTTCCTAAATCATCTCTACGGCGGCATGGACGAGCCCGAGCTCAAGATCATCGACGTCTTCATCTGCAAGCTGCGCAAGAAGCTGCAGGCGGCGACCGGTGGCCAGCATTACATCGAGACGGTCTGGGGGCGCGGCTACGTGCTGCGCGATCCAAGCGACGACAACACGGTTGCCGCCTAGCAGCGGCTCATCCGTTGTTGCGTAGCTGCGTCTCGGGGGCCTTCGGGCCCCCGATTGCTTTTGGGCGGTCCTCCCACACAGCAATTGAGCCCATTCCAGCGCCCCGTGGACTGCCCCAAGCGCTCTCGGTGGGCTGGTATCGCCCGCTCGTGCGCGGCTAAGCCTCGTATGGCGGCCAAAGAGCAACAGCACCCCTTCCAGATGCGCCCGCCGCATGGATCGTCCGAACAGCTCTGGTATCAATAGAGGCCCCCATCAGGCGGGGCTAGAACGTGCCAGGCTGCAAAGGTGCGCCAATGCTTGAGGCTCCGCTCTGCAACGCTGCACCCGGCTCGCGTACCGCGCGGGCCATCGGCGGGCCGCGGTGGGCCGCGATCCTGCTCGGTATCTTGGCGCTTGCTGCTGGTTCAGACGTGGCGGCGGCAGCCGAGGCCGAGGCCGCGCAGCCTCCGCTCACGATCAAAGTGCTGGTCAGCTCGCGGACGGACGAGTGTTTCGACCGCGGCGATTTCTCCGCCATCGAGCGGCTCGGCACGCAGGAGCAGGACAGGATCAACGAGCAAGGCGGGATCGGGGGGCGCCGGCTCAAGGTTGAGTTTCTGGACGATGCGCGCGACGACCAGCGCGCTGATCGCCAATGTGCGCGCGGCAGTCGCCGATCCAGAGGCGCTCGCAATGATCGGGCTCGGCAGCTCGAAGCAGGCCAAAACGGTGTTCGAGGCGGCGGGAGGCGAGATCAAGGGCAGCGGTATTCCGTTCCTGTCGAACATCTCGATCACCTCCATATTCGCCGATTACCCCAACGTCTTCACGACCCGCGCCTCGCAGGACGACGAGCGCATCCCGGTCATCGTCCAATTCGTGAAGCAGATCGGCGCCACACGTCCGGCGTTCATCGGCATCAAGGACAGCTTGTTCAGCGATACGCTTGCCGAAGGGCTCAACGGAGCGTCGGGCGCCACGGCGCTGGTGGCGGATCACCGGCTCGGCCAGACGGAGGGGAAGCTCGATCCGGCCGAAGTCGCGGCGGCGGTCGGGGACCTGAAGCAGAAAAACCCCGATCTGGTGTTCCTGACCGTCGGCAGCCGCCGATCGGCGGCGATGATGAAGGCCCTCATGGCGGCCGGCGTCACGCCGGCCCTGTTCATCACCGGCCGCATCGAGTCGATCCCGTCCGAGATCGTCCGCGCCTATCCGAGCGACCTTTATCAGGTCGCCTGGGAGGACCTGCCCGACGTCTACAACGACCGGCTGCGCCAGCTCGTGACCCGCTCAAACCCGAAGCAGTGGATCTTCGCCGGCCGGAAGATCCCCGAGGCACCGGGCTGGGCGTCGGGCGAATGCAAGCCGCGGGCGGACGAGGCGTGGAAAACTCCGTTCGCCGCCGACAACTTGCGCGCGATCAGGATCGGCGGGCAGTACGCCGACATGATCGGGCTCATCGCGGCGGCGGCACGCTCCGCGGCCCCGTCGGCCGATGTCGCGCAGCTTCGCGCGCAGGTCATCGATCAGATCAAGACGACCTATGCGGCGGGTCGCGGCACGTTCCAGGGCCGCTTCGACAACTGGTCGTTCCGCAGCTCGACGCGCGCCGCGGCGCGCACGCCCTTCATCGTGCAGCTCGTGCATGGGCGCGAGCGGACGCAGCTCGCGCCGGTCCAGTTCGTCCGCTTGCGCGACAACTCCTTGCGCCCGGTGAACACGCTCTATCTCGACATCGACCTGATCCGCGCCTTCCGCATCGACGACAACGAGAAGTCGTTTTTCGCCGAGTTCTATCTCGCGATGCACGACGAGGGCAAAGGCACCTCCATCGAGGACATCGATTTCTCCAATGCCTTCCTCGATCCCCGCACCAACGATCGCCAGCTCACCGTCCGCGTCCTGAACAACGGCGGCAAAAGTGCCGCCTATCCCGACGACATGAAGATCTATCACGTCGCGGGCCGGTTCATGTTCGAGCCGGAGTTCGCCAACTATCCCTTCGACACCCAGCGATTCTCCATCGACATCCGGCCCAAGCGCGACGATGCCCCCTTCATCGTGCAGCCGCCCCCGCGATGCGTTGCGGGACCGGTCCGTCGCCACCGACGGCTGGGAGCCGAAGGAGCAGTACGTCGGCTACGACGAGGATTTCGTGCCGACGACCGACGCCAAGAGCCACGAGCAGAGCATCGTGCCGTTCTACAAGGCGTCGTTCGTGTGGCTGATGGCGCGGCAGACGACCGACTACTATCTGCGCGTGGTGGTGCCGCTTGGCGTTCATCCTGCTCGTGGCCTACCTGTCGATCTTCATTCCGCGCGCGCACTTCGAGGCCATCGTCACCATTCAGATCACGGCGCTGCTCTCCGCCGTCGCGCTCTATCTGGCGCTGCCGAAGGTCGACGCCGACACCGCGACACTGTCGGACCGCATCTTCCTGTTCATCTACATGGCGGTCAGCATCATGATCGCCATCTCGATCATGCGGGTGAACCCCTTCATAGCGAGCCGCACCTGGCTGCGCGGTATGCTCGGCATCGTCCACATCGTGGGGATCCCGGCGATGGGAGCTCTGATGGCGCTCTATGTTTACAACGCGAGTATCGCCGCGTGATGGGCTGGCCGCGGCACGCGCTCTGGGCGGCCGGCGAGGTCGGCGGCTAGGCAACCATCTTGCGCTTGGCTTGGGCCGGCCCTTTGCTCATGAGCGCTGCGGCGTCCTCGACTGGCATCGGCCGGCCGAAATAATTGCCCTGGCCGAGCGTGCAGCCCTTGGATTTCAGGAAGTCGGCATCCTGCTCGCTCTCGACCCCTTCCGCGATCGTTCCGAGATTGAGGCTTTTGCCTAGCCCTACGATCGCCTTGACGATATTGGCGCTCTCGCGGCGATCGCGCATCGAGCGGATGAACGATCGATCGATCTTGATCATGTCGATCGGTAGCTCGGCCAGGTAGCACAGGCTCGAGTATCCGGTGCCGAAGTCGTCCAGCGCGACCTTGATTCCGATGCTCTTGAGCGTGGAGATGACGTACTTGGCCGCCGGCAGGTCGGTGACGAGCGCATTCTCGGTCAACTCGATCTCGAGACGGTGCGGCGCAAAGCCCGTCTCGCTCAACACCGCGAGGATCTTGTGCGCGAGCGATGCGTCCTGGATTTGCTGAGGGGCAATGTTGACGGCGAGCGTAACGTCCTCGGGCAGGGCGCGCGACTTCAGGCACGCGCTGCGCAACAGGACCATCGTCAGCTCGTGGATCAGCCCGCACTTCTCGGCCACGCGGGATGAATTCGTCGGGCTGCAATAGGCCACGCTCGGGGTGCTCCCAGCGGCAGAGGATCTCAAAACCGCGCGTCTTGCCGCTGCGAAGATCGACGACCGGCTGGAAGTAGGGAACCAGCGAGCCTGTGGCGATCGCGGTGCGCAGCTCCGCCTCCAACTGCACGCGCGCAGCGGTATCCATGTCCATGGAGGCGTCGTAGGCCATCGCGGAGCCGGGCGCACGTTGCTTGGCATTGAGAAGCGCAAGGTCGGCCTTGCGAATGAGCTCCTCGTCGGTCGTGGCATCGCGTGGGTAGACAGCGCAGCCCACACTCGCACCGATCTGGAGATCGAGCCCGTCGAGGCACATGGGCTGCAGCAGCGCGTCGACGACTTGGCCGCCCATGCGGCGAACGGTTTCGTCGTCGCCCTCGAACGGCAATACGACGAGAAACTCATCGCCACCGTAGCGGGCCTGCACCTGGGCGTTGGGCAGCGCTGCGGCCAGGCGGTAGGCGACCTGCTTCAGAACGAGATCGCCCACGAGATGACCGTGCTGATCGTTGATCGGTTTGAAGCGGTCGAGGTCGATCATGAGCACGGCGAGCTTGGCATGCTCGCGTTCGGCGTACGCAAGTGCCTGTTTCAGCTCGATGAACAGGGCGCGGCGGTTGGAGAGGCCGGTGAGGGCGTCGTTCATGGCGAGGCTGCGGATCGTGCCTTCGGCGCGAACGAAGGCCGATTGCGAGCGTCCGAGGCTTACGTTGAGCCGGTACCAGAGGGCATAGGCGCCCAACCCGCAGAGCACGATAATCAGAGGCAGCGCGAACTCGGTTCGGTGCTGCAGGCGCAGAAGCTCGCCGCGGATCTCGACAAGCGTGCTTTCGAAGAACCGGGCCGTGCCGTCGGCCAGCACTTGCTTGTGATGCCGGTAAAGACCGCTGTCGAGCAGCCGGCGCGCTCCCCTCGTGTCGCCTTCGCTCAGGGCCTTGAAGGCGGCACCTCTCAACGCGAGCAACCGGTCGTTCGCGGTGCGCGTTTCGTCGTCGAACTTTTGCGCGGCACTTGCGGACGCCAATTCGCGAGCCCGCCCGATGGCACCTTCGATCATGGGTACGTTTGCCTCGTACAGGGCACGCCAGCGCTTCTCGCCCGTCGCCGCCGCCATGTTGGCGGCCATCGTCAGGCGCCCGTCAGCGAGAAGAATTTCTGAGGCGGCATTATTCGCAGCCAGCAGCTCGAGCATTGCGGCTCTCTGGGCGCGCTCGAAGCCTGTCCGTTCGAGGATAACCGCTGTCACCATGATGGCCGCCCCGGCGAGCGCAATCATCACCGTTCGGCGGGCCGTGGTGGCCGTATGTTTCATGATCGCACTGGTCGGCATCGCCGTATTCAGGGCGGTAAGCCTTAATAAAAGGCGGCCTTTGATCTCTTAGCGGGGCGTAACGTTAATTTGCCGTCTCTACACGGAGAAAATGACACCTCTTGCCCTGTGGGGCCACTTAACGCGGGGAGGTTTCGGGCGGCGCCTGACTTGGGTCGGCTGCTGCCGGAGCTTGCTCATGACAGCCGGGGATGTCTTCGCCTTCCGCGCACAACTCCTCGATGTAGCGCTCCCAGTAGCCTTTGAAGGCATGGGGACCGTTGGGGTGGGAGTGCGTGAAGGCGACGGCGCCGAAGTACGTCCCAATGCCCAACAGCCAGAGGGCGAGTGTCGTCGCCACGACCCACCGCCGCTTTGTCCGTCTGACCCAGGTCGGCCGGATCAGGCCGGCGAGCAGATAAATCGTCCCGCCGCCGAGAAAGAGGAGGCAGACAAGTGCCGCCACCCCCTGAATCATCATCAGCTGATCGAGGTCCAGCATCAGCATCGCAGACGTGACGTCCCTTAAATTACTTGCAGGCTTCTCTGCGCGCGTGGCAGGTCGTGGTGAACGTATCGCCCTTGCAGGAAACCTTGATCGCTCCCTTGGGCCGCTCGCCGTGGTCGGCGATGGAGTTCTTGAGAGCGGCGTTGGCCATGAACACCGCGAGGTCCTTGGTGATCATCGTCGCCTCGCCGCCGGCGCGGCGGCAGCCGGCCTCGGCGGTCGAAACCGTCATCGCGCCAGCGAGCGCGATCGTCAGGCCGATTAAGCTCATGCGCATCATTGAAGTGTCCTCCTGCTTGGCCCTAGCCCCCGTGAGTCCCTAGCCCAAGCGGCAGGGTGGAACCAGCTCCCGCAAAGCACATACCCAGCAAAAAAAAAGCGCGAAATTCCTTGGCGAGCCGGCCCGCGGGCGCCCGTCGAACCGAGCAGTATCGGGCGCATACCAGGCGCCGGCAAAGGAGCTCGTGATTGACGCCGCCACCCCCACTTAGCAAAGCTGCGCCCAGAGGGGACGCAGTCGCCAATTGACCAACGAGGGGGAGTTCGGCATGCCAGGCCACGATACGATCGCCACCGCAATAGGCTTCACGGGCGTGGGGCTGCTTTTGCTGGGCTTCGTTCTCAATCTCACAAAGACCCTGCACGCAGAAGGTGTTTCCTATCTCTGTCTCAATCTCGTCGGTGCAGCGCTCGCGTGCGCTTCTTCCTGGCTGATCGACTTCATGCCGTTCGTGCTGCTGGAAGGGTTTTGGGCGGTGGCGACGCTGGTCGCGCTCGTGCGCGTCCTGGTGTTGGGCAGTCCCAGGCCAACGGCGTAGGTCACTTCTCGTAGGCCTGCTCCAGGTGCTTCGCCTTGTCGAGATTGAGGGCGGCCTCGCGCCCGGACAGTTGTCCGAGATGCGCCGAGTTGACGTCGGCCCCGTTGAAGTCCGTCCCCGCCACGTTGGCGCCCGTGAGATCGGCGCCGGCGAGGTCGCCGCCCGCCAACACGGCCCCCGACAAATCGGCCCCGCGCAGGGAAGCGAACTCCAGGATGGCTCCGATCAGCCCCGCGTTCTTCAATGTTGCGCCGTCGAGCTTCACGGACCGCAGCACCAGGCGATGGTGGCGGCTATCGCGCATGGGTTTTCCGTCTTTGATGTTGATGCCGTCGAGGTGGGCATGGGTGAGGCTTGCCCGCGACAGGTCGGCAGCGAGGCGGGCATCGGTGAGATTGGCGCCGTCCAGCTTCGCGCCCATGAGCTGCGCCGAGACGATGCTTGCGCCTGCGAGATCGGCGCCCGAGAAATCCGCATCGAGCCCCCAGGCCGAATCGAGCTTTGCGCCCTTCAGGTTGGCACCGGCGAGATGCGTACCATTGAGCCGCGCCGTTTGCAGGTTGGCGCCATGCAGGTCGAGGCCGGAGAGATCGAGTCGGTTGAGCCGCTTGCCGCTGAAGTCGGCGCCGCCGTTTGCCCCGGCAGCCGCAATCGCAGCCTCCACATCGGCCCGCGTCAGGTCCGCCTTGGTGAACTCGTCGGACTTGAGGTCGAGATACTGCAGCATGTCCTGCGCGTGTACGGCAGGAATGGCGGCGAGCGAGGAGGACGAGAGAGGCCGTTGCGGCGAGCGCCTGTCTGAGGGTCATGGGGAGCTTATACGCTACTTCTCGATACTTTGCTTCTGGTCGGGATCAACGCAGGTCGGGCCTGCTCGGCGCAGACGACCTCGCGGGCCATCCGAAATCCGGCGGTCCTGCACTAACCCTCCACCAGCCGCTTCACGCATTCGGCCACGCCCTCCTGCCATGCGGGAAGGCGGACGCCAAACGTGCGCTCGAGCTTGGCGCAGTCGAGCTGCGAATTTGCCGGACGCTGCGCCGGCGTCGGATAGTCGGCGCTTCTGATCGGCTCGACCTCGGCCGTCGGGCCGGCGAGCTCGGCTGAGCGGCGGAACACCTCCTCGGCAAATCCGCGCCAGCTCGTCGTGCCGGTGCCCGCCGCGTGATAGACGCCCCACGGGCCGCTCGCGTCGTTGGTTGCTGACAACTGGCGGGCAAGCTCCAGGATCGCCGCGACGAGATGGGGCGCATATGTCGGGCTGCCGTGCTGGTCGTCGACGACGCGGACTTGGCTGTGCAGGGCCGCCTGCGCCAGCATCGTCTTGACGAAATTGCGCCCCGTCGCGCTGAACACCCACGACGTGCGCAGGATCACGTGGCGGGGATTGGCGGCGGCCACCGCGGCTTCGCCTTCGAGCTTGGAGCGCCCGAACACCGTCGTGGGATGGGGCGGATCGTCCTCGACGTAGGCGCCCGACTTGCGCCCGTCGTACACATAGTCGGTGGAGATGTGGATGATGGGAATTGAGCGCCGCGCCGCGGCCTCCGCGAGCATGCGCGCGCCGTCCCGGTTGAGCGCAAAAGCGCGCTCCTGATCCGTCTCCGCCTTGTCGACGGCGGTATAGGCCGCCGAATTGATGACGAGCGTCGGCTCGATCTGGGCGAGCGCCCGCTCGATCGAGCGCGCCTCGCAGATGTCGAGCGCGGCACGGCCTACGGCGCAGGCCTTCACGTCGGGGCAGGCGGGTGCCGCCTCCACGAGGCCGCGCGCGATCTGTCCTTGCCAGCCGGCGATCAGGAGACGCATGGGTTATGATCCCTCGTGCATTGCCAAGTCTGGCGGCACTGCCCAATCATTCAAGCTCGTCGTCCCTCTGGTTGAGGAAGATCAGCACGAGACCGATGCAGGCGATGAACCGGAACGCCGCCTCCTCGCCGTTCCAGGTCTTGGACTGCCACATCTGGAACCATTCACCCGCCACCGTAAGGAAGCCGAAGAACCACAGACCGAGCCCGCACACGAGCCCGGCGATGGCGACGCCCTTGGCGGCATTGAAGCTCGCAGCGCTCTCGCCCCGCGCCCGCCACAGCCGCAGCGCGCCTGATACGCACAACAGGCCGGTTAGGATCTCCAGGGAGATGATGACGATGTAGACCGCATTGTTGAGCACGTCGCTCGTGACGGCGCGCCACATGAGCGTCGTGTCGGGGAACACCGTGTCCATCGCCATGACGTGCTCGACGAAGGCGTAGTTCGTGCCGTAGTCGATGACATTGTCGACGCCGACGAGCAGCGAGAAGATGCCGATCATCGCCACCAGCAGCGTCTTGGATATCCGTGCGATCATGAGGTCTCCGCAAAGGATTCGCCTGAGCGATTATGCCGGTCTGGCCCTCGCGCGCCAACTCCGCTAAGGAGGGGCGGGGTGGGGGACCCCTGAGGAAAGCGGAGCGCAGATGTCACAAACGTCCAAGGCTGGCGGCGTAGCCGGCAAGGGCCTCAAGGCCGCGATCGTCCCCGTCACGCCCTTTCAGCAGAACTGCACGCTTATCTGGGATCCCGCGACCATGACCGGCGCCGTTGTCGATCCCGGCGGCGATCTCGACGCGATCGAGCGCGCCATCGCCGACGTCGGGATGAAGCCGGAGAAGATCCTGCTGACCCACGGCCACATCGACCACGCGGGCGGCGCGGCGGAATTGAAGGAGCGGCTCGGCGTGCCGATCGAAGGTCCGCACGAGGCCGAGCGCCCGTTGCTCGACGGGCTGAAGGAGCAGGGCGAGGCCTACGGCATGCTGACGGCGCGTCCCGTGACGCCGGATCGCTGGCTCTCGGAAGGCGACACGGTGACGGTCGCGGGCCACAAATTCGAGGTGCTGCACTGCCCCGGCCACTCGCCGGGCTCGGTCGTGCTCGTCAACCGCCCGCAGCGGTTCGCCCTCGTCGGCGACGTGCTGTTCCAGGGGTCGGTCGGGCGCACCGATCTGCCCTTCGGCGATCATGACGCGTTGATCGGCGCGATCCGTACCAAGCTGCTGCCGCTCGGCGACGAGTTCGCATTCATCTGCGGCCATGGCCCGACCAGCACGATCGGACACGAACGCCAGACCAACCCGTTTCTTGCGGTCGATGCGGGATCGTACTTCGCCTGAGGCGTAAGCGCCCTAGAAGGGCAGCTCCGCCGACCACGTCAGGCAGCCGAGCACGCCGCACTCCGCAGCCATCGTGCCGGCGCCGATCGCCGAGCCGTTGTCGATGACGGCGTCCCAGATGTCGACCGTCTCCACGCGCAGCGTCTCGCTGCAGCTCGTGCGGCAGTAGACCCACGTGCCGTGCGGCAGCCGGATCTGATAGCCGACCGGCGTCTGGCGGTAGGGTGCCGATACCGAGCCGTTGCCGTAGTGGCTCGTCGCCTTGACGGTGCCGAGGATCGGACCGTGGCCATAGCGCGTTCCGGCTACGGCCTGATCGGCGGCGGGGCATAGCGCGCGCCAAAACGAGTGTGAGGGTTGCGGCGAAATGGGAACGGCTCATGTGGGTCTCCGGCCATATGTCCGACCCAGCCGTGGCGGGGTCCGGACCCGATTGACTAGACGCACGATACTACTGTCTCTCCGGCTCGCTCCGGCGTCTCAGCCGGTGCGCGCGAAGGTTATGCTCACGCCCTTGAGCGCGCTTCCTTGCGTCGAGAGCGAGACCGATTGGCTCGACCCGCCGATCGACACCGAGAGGAAGCCCTTGAGGGCGCCGCCGCCGATCGACAGGCGCAGCTTGGAGTCGGTCGCGCTGCCCGAGATCGTGCCGTTCTGGTTGAAGTTGCGCTCTTCCCAGGTTCCCGTGACCCGGCCGTTGGCATACTTGAGCACCGAGCGCAGCTCGACCTTGGTGGAGGGATTGGCGCAGATGATGTTGAGGCGCAGCTCGGTGCCGCCCGAGCCGGTGTAGTAGCCCTTGCACGACAGGCGCTCGCTCTTGCCGCCTTCGAGCCGGGCCGTTCCACTGCCGCTCCAGGTGCCGACCAACGCCGAGAACGGGCTGCCGGCAACGGCCGGTACGCCGATCAGCAGGACCGCCAGCGCGCCTGCGGCCGCAACGGACGCCACCCCCCTAAATAAGCCCACGTGACACCTCCCGAACTGCAAAAATCCAATAGAATCAGACCGCACTCTCGCGTAACCGGCCCCGCATGACCAGCTTTCCCGGACCACACATACCCGGAAATCGGCCCCGCGCGGGCACGGCTTGGCATCCCACGCGGGATGCCTCATTGTTTCAAAATAGCACAGTCATCGTTAAATAACCCTCTCAGATGTGCAGCCGCAACCCGTCGCACCGGCGGTCGCCGGTGGGAGGGCGATTTGCCCGTGGTTGCGTGGGGTCATGCGGCGGCTATAGTGCGCGGCCTTCGCGCACCTTGCGCTGCAAGGAGGGGTGGCCGAGTGGCTGAAGGCGCACGCTTGGAAAGCGTGTGGGCGGGAAACCGTCTCGTGGGTTCGAATCCCACCCCCTCCGCCAGGGCCCAGCATCAATCCCGTCGCACAACCTCACACCCGCCGACGCCTACTTTCGACGCGGCCGGCAGATCATCGAAATGCGAAAGGAGATCGAGCGTGGGATCATTGCCCAACGCTGAGACGCGACATCAAAGCCGCAGCCTGACGAGGTACGTCCAGCGCAGTGGCTGCTAGCTTCTTTTCGTTCTGCTCATGACGATTGCCACGACGCTAACCAAAAGCGCGAGCACCGCGATGCCGCTCGATGCATCGAACTCAGGAACCGGCGCTGCCGGCGGCGTATTGGGAACGATTTCGAAGAAACCGGCGTAGGCCCGGTCCATCGAGGAGACGGCCAGCATGAGAGCGGCCGCGACGACATTCGTTTTCATTTTTTCTACCTTTCGACGCAGCGCAGCGGTCGCAGCTATGGCCGCCACAGGATGCGGCATAATCAAGGGCTAAAAACCTTGAAGATAGACCCACTTAAGGCGAGTTGGCGCACTTAAGAGGTATGCCGCTCAGCTCCAGGCGGAGGTCCGCATCGGCGGTGTTCATCGAAAGCCGGCAGCGGGGCGCATCAGGACCTCAGTCCTGATGCATGCCTGACGCATGCTTGGCGCCGGCGTCTCACAGCAGCGACCACTGGTGCGCCGCAACGGCCCAGATGAAGATCACCGCATTCGAGGCTGCATGTGCCGCGATCGCGTCCGACAGACGGTTAGATCTATAAAGCAGCACCGCATAGACGGCTCCGGCCAGCGTGGCGGCGAGCCAACGCTCATGAATCATGCCGAACAGCAGCGATGTGGCCAAGAATGACAGCCAGGTGAAATGGTTGGGCGCGACCTTCAGGAAGTCGCGTGAGATAAAGACGCGCTGAAGATAGCCGCGGAATGCAAGTTCCTCCGCGAACGGCACCAGCACCACGGTCCCGAGGCCCCGGCATGCCAGCCAGACCACCGCCAGCCATGCGGGAATTGCCTCGAGCCAGACCGCGACCGCGTTGTCGCTCCCGCCGCCTGGATCGGTTAGCACCCACGCAAGACCGATGCCCGCTCCTATGACGGGTGCTAGCGGCGATACGGACGTCAGCAGCGAAGCATAAACGCGGCGGTAGACGCACAGGGATCCGCCGACCGCGACAACCTTGAGCGCGTAGAAGCCCTGCTCGTAGGGAGCAAACAGGGACGCAACGACGCTCGCTGCCATGAGTGCGATGAACGGAACAAGCAGAGCGAGCAGCATTTCATCCGCGGCGGACTGAGGCGGCGCTCCGCTTCGCTGTTCGGCGCGAAAATAGGGCGCCCATATCGAGATGGCGGTGAGGGCGACGGCGATGGCGAGAAATGCGATCCAACCAGCCTGCGAATGGAAGCCGTTGAGCGCCATCTCGGGGGAGATGTGACGGCCGATGCTGACCAGTAAAGCGATGCGGACGGCGTTGAGCGTCAATGCGGCGGCGATGCCCATGGGCAGGAGCAGGAGTGCCCTTGGGAACCGCAATTGCCGGCGGCTCGCCCAGCAGTAGAAGGCGATGTACGCAGTGACGAGCCCGACCCCTTCGTAACCGGAGCACTGCTTGAGGACGAGGACGTGGAAATCGCCGGCTCCCAACAGCATTTGGTCGGTATCGAGGATGACGTCGCTCTCGTAGAGCGACAGGATCCAATGCGACGCCCGAAGCGTCGCGCCGGCGAGACTGCTCCAGCCCTCCAACGCCAGCCGGCTGAAGGCGACGATGAGCGTGCCGGCTATGGCTGCGATACCGATTTCCGATGGCATCTGGCGCAGCAGCCATCGCCAGAATTCGACAGGCGCGCCGGTGACCGCAAGCGAGGAGGCGGTGAGCACGAGCAAGATGCAATACGCGGCAAACCACAGCCACGGCGTTCCCGTCGCGCGCGCCTCTCCCGAGAAGGCCAGCGTCGCGGCGAGGAGCACGGCGAACACGCAGAGGTTGGCTAGCACGCTCGCGCGCCAGCGGCTGCTTTGCATCGCGGTGTTCCACGCCGCGAGCACGCCGGCGCGCTGGGGCCAAACAAGCACGAACAGAACGACCGCCGACACGAGCACGGCCTGTGCAGCGATCTTGGCGTAGGCGACGGGGTTCGCCCATTCGGGAAGCGCAATGGGAAAATTGAAGAAGTACGACGTGATGAGCATCTCGCTCAGCGTCAGCAACGCGAACACGTAAAAACGCCAGCGGTCGCGACTGTCATTGCGGATCGCGGTCGAGACCTGCGTCATTGGGCCTTCCGTTGCTGCCGTCACGTGGCGTGTGGCGCGGCGCGAATACGGCGGCTCCGCTCATGGTTGGCCGAAGTCGATGACGCCCGCTACGCCGTGTCCCGTTCTCCAAATTCTATAGGGCTGGCGCGCGCACACTGCCAATCACCCCTTCGATTGAGCGGGCGCAAGGCACATCCAAATTGGGTACGTTCTGCCCCGGCATTCCGCGGCGCACACGGCTATGCTGGCAGCGGTACGCCGGTTCCGATCCGCGCATCCGGTCGATTCTTCACGAGGCCCTCTAATGCGTCATCCGCAGCCGAAGTCGCGTAGCATTCTTGCCCGCGCCGTCTTCTATTCGCTGCTGTTCCTCGCCTACCTGGTATCGACGGTGCCCGTCGGACTGGCCCTTTACGGGATAAAATCCGATGTCGGCCTGGACATCTTCTTGGACGGTGGGTTCCACACCTACATGCAATGCCTGCAATCTTCGTTTCCGCTTTCCGATCGCAGCTATCGAATGGGAGATTGGATGCCGCGACCGTCGACTAGGCCGAGAGGACTTCGGGAGCGAGCCCCATGGCACGAAGCTCGCCGATGATCTCGTTCCGATAGACGTCGTTCATGATGATTACGACGTCGGGTTTTATCTCGGGCAGGCGCGAGGGTGGCAGGATTTCATGGCCAGTGCCGGGTATGTAGCGGCCGTGTTTGCGCGGGTTAACGTCGATTACGCCGGCGACGCATGCGGGCCGCAGGAGATTAAGCAAGGTCACGCCCTTTGATCCTCCGCCCCAGACGACGGCTCGCTTGTTGGTTCGCTCCAGCGCGCTCACCACACCCTGCCAATGCGCCAGCTTGTCATGGAAGCGCTGGGGGAAGCCGTCGATGCAATCGATGATTGGCGCGGGCGACCGTTCTGATGCCGGCGCTGCGGCGTTGGCCGACAGCGAGCACGTGATGCCGAGGAACTGTCCGTCATACAGCTCGCGGCTTTCGAGGACCGTAAACCCGTTGTGCGCGAACACGCGTTGCAGCGACTCGCTGTTGAAATACGAGCAGTGCTCGTAGATGAGGTCCCAGATGCCTAGGTCACGCAGGGTATTGGCAGAGTTGGGGACCTCGAAGAAGACGATGACGTTGCGCTTTGTCGACAGCGCGCGACGAATGCCGGCAACGAACTCGTTGGGGCGCTCGATGTGTTCCAGGACATGTCGGCAGCAAAGCAGATCGCAGGGGTAGCCCGCGTATTGCTCGCCGAAAAAATCGCGAACAAAGGTTAATCCGTCGGGCTTCGCCGGGCCTTGCTCGTTCGGGGCGTAGCTCTTGTCGAAGCCATAGCCTCGGTTGCTGCCTGCACTGCAGAGGATCGAGAGGAAATCCCCTCTTCCGCAGCCGACGTCGATGACGTCCTTGTTGCGAATGTCATACGTCTCGACGAGATGCGCCGCCAGCGAGGCAGCATAGGCGCTGAAGTGCTGCGAGAAATGCAGCGAGTTCTCGTAGGCCGCGCTGTAGCCCACCTTTGTCACATCGAAGGCGGCGTTGAACACATGTCCGCAATCGCCACACGCGCTCAACGCTATGTCGGCCGTAGCCGCCGACAAAGCCTGCTCACGTGTCGGCCACAGGACATTGCAAAAGACCGGTACCGCGCGAATTTGCAGCATCGGCACGATAGAGCGGCCGGCGCAGACGGGACAGCAAAGAGCTCCGGGCTCGGCCGCCGCCTCGGTCGTGGCCGCGTGCTCGTGCTCCGCGACCAGCAATCCGGAAATCTCCGCAAGATCGTGCATCTGCCGATGATCTCCATTGCCACGATGCCAAGCGAAACGCTGGATGCACTAGCGGGCCATCAGGCAATTGCGTCAACAGCGCCTTACGTAGGCAGATCGGACAAGCGGGTCTAGCCGAGAGCGTGACGTCGTGCTCGCACGGCGCTACGCCGAAAGGTGTAGTGGGGGCGGGAAAGGTGTAGGGGGGCCGCTGGCTCGGCTATCTTGTGTGCCCCTACCGATTGGCTAGCCTCCCTCGGCGACCAACTGGCGCGTGATTTTTTGCGCGTGCTTGTCATTGTCGGGCACTGAGGGGTTTTTCGACTATGAAAGTAGCAATTCTCGCCGGAGGCCACGGAACGCGCCTCGCCGAAGAAACGCAGATCCGTCCCAAGCCAATGGTCGAGGTCGGCGGCATGCCGATCCTCTGGCACATCATGATGCACTACTCGCAATTCAGCCATAACGAGTTCGCCGTCGCGCTCGGATACAAGGGCGAGTGCATCAAGCGGTACTTCACCGACTACGCGTCGCTTAACGGCGATCTTACGGTGCGCATGGACCGGCAAGAACGGCGCCGGCATCATACCGCATAAGCCGCAGCCATCCCGAGTGGCAGGTCGATCTGATCGAGACCGGCGCCGAGACACTGACCGGCGGACGCGTGAAGCGCCTTGCGCCCTATCTCGGCGATGGAACCTTCATGCTCACCTGGGGCGACGGCGTATCTGACGTCGATCTCGACGAGCTGCTCGCCTTCCACCGCGTCGCACGGCAAGCTCGCCACCGTGACCGCGGTGCGTCCGCCGGCCCGCTACGGCCACATGCGATTTCGATGGCGCGCGGGTGACCAAGTTCTCCGAAAAGCCGCAGGCGGCCGAGGGATGGATCAACGGTGCGTTCTTCGTGCTCGAGCCGCAGGTCCTCGACTACATCGACGGCGACAAGTGATGTTTGAGCACGCGCCGCTGGAGCGGCTCGCCCAGGACGGCGAGCTGATGGCCTACAAGCACACGGGCTTCTGGGCGTGCATGGACACGCTTCAGGGACAAGAGGAAACTCGAAGAAATGTGGAGCCCCGGGCAATCGCCCGTGGGCAACTTGGGAGCGGCACAAATGCGTGTCTTCGCTCACCGGCCATCGCGGCTATATCGGCACCGTACTGACGCCAATGCTGCTTGAAGGCCGGGCACGAGGTGTTCGGCTGCGACAGCGATCTTTACGAACGCTGCACCTTTGCTGCCGGCGGCACGATCTCCGACGTGCCCAGCCTGCGCAAGGACATCCGCGATCTCGAGGTCGCCGATCTGCTTGGTTTCGATGCCGTCATGCATCTTGCCGGACTATCAAACGACCCGCTGGGCGATCTCAACCCCGAGTTCACCTTCGACGATCAATCATCTCGCCTCGGTGCGCCTTGCCGAGCTCAGCCAAGCGCGCCGGCGTGGGCCGTTTCGTATTCTCCTCGTCGTGCTCGAACTACGGCCGCGCCGGCGACGATTTCATCGACGAGACCGGCGATCTCAATCCGGTGACGGCCTACGGCAAATCGAAGGTGCTTGCCGAGCGCGACATCGCGCGCCCTGGCCGACGGCAGACTTCTGTCCGACCTTCCTGCGCTCGGCGACCGCATACGGCGTCTCGCCGCGCCTGCGGTTCGACCTCGTCCTCAACAATCTCGTTGCCTGGGCGATGACCACCGGCCGCATCTATCATCAAGTCGGACGGCACGCCCTGGCGACCGATCATGCACATCGAGGACATCTCGCGCGCCTTCATCGCCGTCCTGCATGCTGATCCCGGCAAGTGTTCTCAACGAGGTGTTCAACGTCGGCATGACGGCGCGACAACTACCAGATCCGCGAGCTTGCCGAGATCGTTGCCGAGACGGTGCCAGATTGCGAGGTCGCCTACGCGCCCGACGCCGGACCCGATCTGCGCTGCTACAGGATCGACTGCGACAAGATCGCGCCACGCTTCCCGAATTCAAGCCGCAATGGAATGCGCGCAAGGGCGCAGCCGAGCTGTACGAGGCCTATAGCGAGAGCGGAATCACGCTCGAGGAGTTCGAGGGTCCGCGCTATCAGCGGATCGCCCACATCAAGAAGCTGATCGCCGACGGCATCATCGACACACGACCTGAAGCACGTGAAGGGCCGCGGGCGATCGCAGAGCAGCCGTCGCATACGCATGCCGGCGAGGCGTTTGCCCAGCAGTGCTCCAGCGTCGGCTGCCATTCATGCGGGCACGCTGGCCTGTTGCCCGTGATCGACCTCGGCAAGATGCCGAAGTCCGACGGGCTGCTCGGCCGACGGCACGATCGGCATCGAGAAGCGCTATCCGCTGCAACTGGGCTATTGTCCCTCGTGCACGCTCGTGCAGCTTCTCGAGGTGCCGCCGGCATGCCGAGCTGTTCGGCGCCGGCTACCTCTACTTCTCCTCCTATCTCGCAGGACTCTGCTCGAGCATCGCGCGGGTCAACGCCGAGGAACTGATCGACCGACTGCGGCCTCGGACCCGATAGCCTGGTCGTCGAGCCGGCGAGCAACGACGGCTACATGCTGAGGAATTTCGCCGAGCAAGGCATCTCGGTGCTCGGCGTCGAGCCGGCGCCCAAGCAGGCCGATGTGGCGCGCAAGGCGGGGGTCTTCACGCTCAACGAATTCTTCACCAGCGCTTTCGCCAAGCGGCTGCGCGACTCGGGCCGTCGCGCCGATCTCCTGATCGCCAACAACGTCGTCGCGCACGTCACCGACACCAACGATTTCGTCGCTGGGATCCGCACCATCCTAAAGGCCGATGGACTGGCCGTCGTCGAGTTCCCCTACGTGCGCGATCTCATCGACAAGGGTCGAGTTCGACACGATCTATCACGAGCACCTCTGCTATTTCTCCGTTTCGAGCGCCGACGCGCTGTTCAAGCGGCACGGCCTCTACATCAATGACGTCCGCCGCATCTCGATCCACGGCGGCTCGCTGCGGCTCTATATCGGCTGCAAGGAGGACCGCAGCGCGGCGGTCAAGGAGCTGCTCGCAGAGGAGCGCGAGCTCGGCATCGATAGCTACGCGTATCTACGCGAGCTTCGCGCGAGCGGGTGCGCAACTTCCGCTCCGCCGCGCGTAAGCTGATCGGCGATATCAAGGCGGACGGCAAGCGCATAGCCGCCTACGGCGCCGCCGCCAAGGGCACCATCATGCTCAACTACCTCGGGTTCAACGAGAGCACGCTCGAGTACGTCGTCGACAAGAACGTGCACAAGCAGGGCATGTACATGCCCGGCGTCGGCCTGCGCATTCACGATCCCGAGCACTTGATCGACGACAAGCCCGACTACCTGATGATCCTGCCGTGGAACTTCCGCGACGAGATCATGCGCCAAGCAGACCGGCTACCGCGAAGCCGGCGGCCGCTTCATCGTGCCGATCCCCAACCTGGACGTCGTCTGATGCTCGACACGCCGACGCCCCGAACCGCGTCGCAATCGCGCAGACCGCGACGTCGCGGCGTCATCGGCGTGCCCGTGCTGCGGCGGATCGGCAACCGAAAGCCTTTATCGCGTCGCGTCGATACCGGTGCACAGTTGCGTGCTGCTCGACACGCAGGCGGCGGCGCGGAACTTTCCGCGCCGCGATCTCGAGCTCGCGTTCTGCGACGACTGCGGCTTCGCCTTCAATCGCATCTTCGATGAAGCGCTCGATGCGCTACTCGACCGACTTTGAGGAGTCGCAGCACTTCTCCGACATGTTCAACGGCTTTGCCAAGCAACTTGGCGGCCGAGATCGCCGCCCGCTGCGAAACGAGCGCAAGGCGCGTTCTGGAGATCGGCTGCGGCAAGGGCGAGTTCCTCGGCCGAGCTGTGCGAGGTTGGCGACGCGACGGGCGTCGGCATCGATCCGGGCTTTCGCGCCGACGCCGGACGGGCAAGCGCCAGCAAGCGGCTGGACGTTCATCGTCGACCATTTCGGGCCGCGCTACGCCGACCTCGCCGCCGACATCGTGCTGTGCCGGCATACGCTCGAGCATATTCGGCCGGTCGCCAAGTTCATCGCCGACATCCGCGCGATGGCTGGAGCCCGCGAGGACGCCTGGGTGGTGTTCGAGACGCCCGGACTTCAAGCGCGTGCTCGCAAGAAGGCGCGTTCTGGGACATCTACTACGAGCATTGCTCATATTTCAGTCCCGGCACCCATGCGCGCCTCTTCCGCCAGCAGGGGTTCGAGGTGACGGACCTCGAGCTCGTCTACAACAAGCAATATATCGTGCAGTATGCCCGGCCCGCGCGCGGACGCACCAACGCGCGTCTCGATCTCGAAGGCGATCGTGATGAGCTGCGCGATTTGGCCGACAGCTTCGCCACGCGGGTGCGCTCCATTCAGGACCAATGGCGCGAGCGGATCTGCGATGCGCACAGCGGCTGGACGCCGCGTCGTCCTGTGGGGCGGGGGATCGAAGGCGGTTTCTTTCCTGACGACGCTCGGGCTTGCCGATGAGGTGCAGGCGGCAGTCGACATAAATCCCTACAAGCAGGGCAAGTTTACGCCCGGCAGCGGGCATCCCGTCATCGCCCCCGCTGAGCTGCGCGCGCTGGAACCCGATCTCGTCGTCGTCATGAACCCGATCTACACCGGCGAGGTTCGCAATTTGCTCGCCGGCCTCGGTCTCTATCCGGAAGTGCTGTCGTTGTAATCGAGTTGCGCCTCAGTTTGTCGGCTTTCACAAAAGGCAATCGAACAGTGTCGCCCCGCGTCTCGCTATCCCTGCCCGTGTACAACGGCGAGCGGTACATCGCTGTTGCGCTTGAGTTGCTCCTCGGCCAGAGCTTTGCCGATTTCGAGCTGATCATAACGGACAATGCATCCAACGACGCGACCGAACGCATTTGCCGAGCGTTTGCTGACCGCGACCAGCGCATCCGCTACGTGCGTAGCGAGCGCAATCTGGGTGCGGCCGCCAACTTTAATCGCGGCTTTCAATTGGCGAGGGGTGAATACTTCAAATGGTGCGCGCATGACGACTATGTCAGCCAGGAATTCTTAGAAGAGTGCGTGCTTGCCCTCGACCGGAAAGTGGATGTTCTGGCGTATGGCCGGCAGCAAGGTATCGATAAGAGCGGCAGCATGATCCCATGGGTCAGTTGCGAGGCGTCCAATATGTACGGGATCGCCGCCGCGCGACGCTTCCGGATGGTTTATTCCGTGCAGGGGTTCGATGCGGCCATGTTCGGACTGATCCGCCGCGAAGCGCTCGGCAGGACCTCACTGCATCGCAATTATTATGGCTCCGACGTCGCTCTTCTCGCCGAGCTGGCGTTGCTCGGCACGTTTCGACGCCTGCCCCAGGTCACCTTCTACAATCGGGAGCACTCGGACCGGTCCATCAACATTCAGGACAAGAAAGCTCGTCAGGCCTGGCTCGACCCTGGTCTGTCGGGACGAGCGCGACCGGAAAATTTGGCTCGCTTGCGTCACCTGCTTGAGATCGCATTTCGCCATAGGCGTATCGCTCCGCTCCATCGGACATTGCCGCAGCTTGCAGCATGGGCGGCGACGCCTCGGCAACTGGCACGCTACGCTCTCGACACCGTAGGCATGACCTCACCCTTCCTGCAGCACTACTTGCGCACGACCGGCCTGCAAATCTTGCGGACTGTGCGTGGCATCCGTGGCCCAGACGGCCAGAAGCCGGTGGTCTGAAGATGAGCGCTTGTGAGCCGGTCGTCGGCGCGGAGTTGAGCCATCTGTCCAGCCGAAAGGCATGCGAGGGTACGACTCCGACCGGCAGAAAGATTGTTTCCGGAGCGCTCTGGATAGCGATTGAGACGTGGGGCCGGCAGGCCATGCTGTTCGGCGTGTTTGTGATTCTGGCTCGCCTGCTGGGCCCGGACGCAATCGGGCTCGCAGCGCTCGCGCTCGTGGCACCAGTCATATTGGCGGTGCCCGTAACGTGTGGAATTCCCGACGCTATTATTCAACGCTCCGACATCGATCCCGAGCACCTCGACTCGGCGTTCTGGCTGCTGGCCGGCACGGGCGCGGGGCTGAGTGCGCTGGTGGTCCTGCTTGGCCAGCCGATCGCCAATGTCTTCGGGCAGCCACTCGTTGCCGAACTCATGCGCGGCAGCGGGCTCATCATCTTCATCCAGAGTTTGGCCGGGGTTCCGATCGCAATCTTGAAGCGGCAACTCAACTTCCGTGTTCTAGCGATGCGCACCCTGGTGGGAACCGTCGCCAGCGGTGCGGTTGGCGTGGGTCTGGCACTCAACGGCTACGGCGTCTGGAGCCTGATATGGATGCAGGTTGCCAAATCGGTTTGCGAGGTCGTGGTGCTCCTGCTTGGCAGCGCGTGGCGTCCGCGCCTGCGGTTCTCGTATGACAAATGCAAAGACCTGTTGGGCTTTGCCGTTCCAATCGTCGGCTTCTCGATATGGGGGCTGGTCAATGATGAGATGCCGAAGGTCTTTATCGGCACCATTCTCGGTCCCAGTGCCGTCGGAATCTATACGCTCGCGCGCCGCCCGCTCGATGCGTTAACGAGCGCGTTCCTCGCGCCTCTGTCCGGGATCGCCATGCCGGCCGTCTCCCGACTCTTGTCGGATCGCGCGAAGATTGACCGGTTTTTCAATAACTCCATCAGGATCACGGTGCTGATCGGATTTCCCGCCTTTATGGGGCTGGCGGCTATTGCGCCGGACGCAGTGCCGCTCGTATTCGGCCCCCACTGGTCGGAGGGCGTGCTGGCGGTGCAGGTCATGATGCTGCTGGGTTTGGTGCGGACCGTGGACACCATCTGCGGTGGGACCATGCTGGCGCTCGGCTATGCAAAGCTGATCTTGACAATGAACGTGCTCTACACGCTCGCGGCAATCGTCGCGCTGCCTTTAGCTGCAATGTTTAGCGTTGAGGCCGTCATCGCCGCGATCATCCTCTGCAACTTGGTGTTCACACCGCTGTTCCTTTACTACACGCATAAGCTGGTAGGGATCGACGTGCTGCGGCCGTTGGCGATTATACCTCGCGTGGCAATCGCAACCGGACTGATGATGATTGGGGTCAAGGTCTGGCTTCTGGCCACCGCTGACTTGCTTCATCCCACCGCGGCCGCCATCACCGCTATCGGTTTTGGCGGTCTCATCTATGCGATGGCGGCGGTCATGCTTATCCGGCCCGACCTTTTGGCCGCCCGGGACATGCTGCTCAAGGCGCGCGGCTAGGCAAGGGGCGGAGACGGCGCACATGCGGATCGCCTTTTTAAGCCAGTACGTGGACGAGGTGCTGCCGCCCGACCAGAGCTCGATCGGAATCTTCACCTACGAAGTCGCCCGGAAGCTCGCCGTCAATGACGAAGTCACCGTCCTTGCGCGCTATGCCCGGGGGCAACCGGCGCGAACCCTAATTGACGGCGTGGTGCTCGAAAGACTGCTGTGCACGCCGCAACGGGCGTGGGGGTACGCGTCACGAGCTTGGAGACACCTATTCCCGCGCGCGCGCCCGTTGCAGACGCAGAGCTGCTACGCGCTGGACTATATCCTGCACGCCATTTGGCGTTTGCGGCGACTGAATCCCGATGTCATCCATGTGCAGAACCTTCCGCTACATTTACCGATGATCCGCCGCGCCCTGCCTCAAACGGCAATCGTGCTTCACATGCACTGCGATTGGCTGGCGCAGCTCGATCACGGCGCCATGCAGCGCGCGGTCGCCTGCGCGGACATAGTAATCGGATGTTCGCAGCACGTCGTCGATACGGCGCAGGCAAGGCACGGGGAATCGGGTGCGCGTTTTGCCGTGCTGCCGAACGGGGTGGCAACTGATGCAACGCCCGCCGACGACAGCTCTCGCGACGCGCAACGTGTGGTATTTGTCGGACGCCTATCGCCGGAGAAGGGGATACACACGCTTCTCGATGCCTGGTTGCGCGTCCTGGATCGTCATCCGCACGCCCGGCTTGAGATCATCGGCCCGGCAGCAGAGACGCCCCGCGAGTTTCTGGCCGACCTGAGCGATGATCCAAAGGTGCGCGATCTGTCCCGCTTCTATCCGGGCGGCGCGGCGTCGGCGGGCGCATATCACCGGGCGCTGCGCGCGATGATACCTGATGCCGCAGCCCATACCATCACGTTCGCCGGGCAATTGCCGCATGTAATGGCCCAGCAGCGCATCGCTACGGCGGCTTTGCTCGTCAATCCGTCGCTCAGCGAGTCATTCGGCATGAGCCTCATCGAGGCACTCAATGCGGGCACCCCGATCATCGCCACGCGCGTAGGCGGAATGCCGGAGATTGCTGCGGCGGTAGGAGCAGCAGGCACTCTGGTGCGCATGGAGGACTCCCACGAGCTTGCGGATGAGATCTCCCGCATCCTCGCAAATCCCGCCGCCGCCGCCGCCGCGGCGCGCGATGCTCGTCAGCTGATCGTGGCGCGATACGATTGGGGCCGCATAGCCGAGCTCGCCCGCGGGCTCTACGCGGAGGCGCTTGCCTCGCGCAAAGCGCGCGCGGCCAACCGAGCAGCGTCGGGGGCGAAGTCCGCATATGCGAAGGCAAAAGCGGTAGCAGACCCGCACAGGGTATGATGCCGGTGCCTGGTCCTCTCAAACCGGTGGCTTAGGCCGGCCGTGCGAGGACGTGTCCGATCTGCCATTCGCCCTGCACGCTCGATGTATCAAGCGGGAAGAGCGAATATCCTGCGCTCGTCATGAAGTCGGCTATTTCTGCCGCTTTGCGCTCGAAGCCGTCGCGGCTCGCATCGTCGATCTCGTAGACGACGCAAGGGCGATGCGTGGCGAGCGTGAGCCGCATGCCGGTCAGCGCCTCGAGCTCCGCGCCCTCTACGTCGATCTTCACCAGCGATGGCGGGCGGAGGCCATGCTTTTTTATCATGCTGTCGACGGTAACGAGATCGACCTCAAGCTGCCCGCGAAGATCGGGTGGCACGCCGGCGGATGCGAGGGTCGCGCCGCCGATGTGTCGCGCGAGATTGAGAGTGGCGCGCCCGTCCGCGGCTCCCACGGCATAGGGAAGCATCTTGAGGTTATTGAACCCGTTGAGAGCGGCGCTGCGGGCGATCGCGCTGGCATTCTCGGGAACCGGCTCGAACGCGTAGACGAAACCCTGCGGCCCGACCTTGCGTGCCGCTATGAGCGAGAAGAAGCCGATGTTGGCGCCAATGTCGTAGAATACATCGCCAGGCGCCAGATTGGCGGTGATGATTGCCTGCAGCGGACGCTCATAGGTTCCGCGCGCGAAATTCGGATCGGCGCGCCGGGCCGTCAGCTTGAGGCCGGCGGCCTCGCCGTCGGCGATCACCGTGGGAATTAGCGCATCGCGTAGTCGGGTGACGATTTGCATTTGGGGCTCCTATCGTTGGCGGCGGCGGGGGTTGCCTAGGCATTGACCTCGTAGCGCCGGAATGTCTCGTAGTCGGTAAGCAGCCGCTCGACGAACTCCCCACCGGAAAGATCGGCGAGCACCGGCCAGACGGGATTTCCCGACCGCCGCTCAGTCTGCGAGGCGTGGGCCGCCAACGCCCGCCGCTTCACCTCAAGCACATCGCCGACGTAGATCTGGCTGTTGAACGCCGATGTCGAGCGCAGCCCGGCGGCGGTCCGCAGGGTCTGGCGCACGGTGAGGCGCCATTGCCGCGGCAGGTCGCCGGTCATCCGCACCCACGGCCAGTGGTACCAGTACCAGATCGGATACTCGTAGACGGTCACCGGACGGCCCACGGCGTCAAGCGCGGCCCGTACGGCCAGATTAGCGGCGATATGATCAGAGGGCGGCTCTTCAGCGTGCGTGACGAAGACGGTATCGGGCTTGGTTGCCGTGAGCAGCGGGCAGATGGCCGCGGCAATGGCATCGACATGTTGATGCGCGCGGCCATCGGGGAAGCGAAGGAATGTGACGTCCTGGGGTGCGCCTCCCAACCGGCGCACGGCCTCGATGGCCTCGGTCTCACGCAACTCCTGCAACGTCCAGCCATCCATATGATCGCGATGCGATGCGGCCCCGTCGGTGACGAATACGAACTTCACTTGCGCACCGGCGGCGAGGAGCTTGCATGCCACTCCGCCACATCCGAGCGTTTCATCGTCGGGGTGAGGCGCAAAAATGATCGTCGAGCTGTCGCTGCGGATCTCGACATCGGCAAAGTGCGTATGCATCCGCTTTGTAAGAGCTCGGCAGGCCGATCGCCGGCTGGGCATGACCATATTCCAGCGGTTCTGAATTGGCAGTGGCACCATGCCCGAACATGCCACCGATGCCATGATTGCCGAAATACCTCTTTCGGTTATATCGAACGGCATTCACATTAATGGATTGGAATCCAGCAATTGTGAGTCTAGGCACAAGGCCTCCATTACGGCGACGAAGCAAGGCATCGGGCGCGTCTGCAATGAAAGAGCCGTCTAAGCCCGCGGAGAAGCCCTTGCCGGCCCGAATTCGTGCACCGCTGATCGATACGTTTGCCGATGAGCGCCGTCCCGGGTGCGTCGTGGGCACCAGGACGCCGAGCGGCGCTGAAAGGCTGGGGCGCGACGTCGAACGACAGATGGCAATCGATCACGGTGCGCTGCGTTTGCAACCGCTGATTACGCCGGGCTGGGGCCGGCAGAGCATTGCCTATGGGCCGTTTCAGCGCGCCGAGGGATTAACCTTTGCCGTTGCGATGACCAATGGCCACAACACCTCGCAAGGCGGCCAACTCCCCGAGGGCTTTGTGCGCCGGGTGTGGCGCTGGGCGAGGGGATCGGAGGCCGATCCGCTAGGGCAGCGCCTCGTGGGCGCGTTCGGGCGCGGGCGGCGCAAAAAGGTGCTGCGCCAGATGCTTTGGTGGCTGCGCAGCGACAGACGGATCTACCATCTGCCTGACTACAACGAGAACCTCGCCGTCGGCTGGTTCACCAGCGCGGCCCCTAAAGATCCGCTCGTAGACGGTTGCGGGTTTGTCGTGCACGCGGCCGAAGGGGAGAATGGCGAGCTCTGGGCGCGTATCGGCGATCGCTGTCTGAGCGCCTTTCGCGGGCTGCAGAACTTGCAGATCTTTTATCTCGTCACGTTACGTGAGCGCGGCGCAATCTACTATGTTGCGGCCAGCGAAGGCGCGCGCGGGCCGGCGGCTTTTCCCATGATGCGCCCGGTGGCGATCGATCCCTTCAACGCGGACGAGACGCTTTACGCCGGAATTCATCAATGCGTCCTCGGCCAGATCGGCTTTCGGGTGGATTCCAGAGTTCATCGGGTTCAAATCGAGCATGTGCCCGAGTTGAGCGCACGGTTTGCAGGCAGCCATGCGGCCGATGCGCTGACTGGAGACGGCGCGCTCGAGGACGTGGCGCGCTCGGGAGAGACGTGGACCACACTGCGGGGCAGGGTGGTGCGGACGCCAGACGGCGCGAGTGCTATCGGCGGGGAGGCGATGGCCGTCGTCAGACCGGGAGAGCCGTCGGGACTTCTGCACGCCGTCGTCGAATGCAATAGCGGCAACGTGGGCCTCGTTTGGCGCGTCGATGATCAGGCGAACTATTGGCGAATTGCCGTCTCGCTCGCCGGAGCAAAGCTTGAGCGCGTCGAAAGCGGTGCCTCAACGACGGTAGCCACTGACACGACGAACGTCATGAAACGCGGCGTTTCACATTCGCTACAGATCCTGGATAGCGGACGCGAGTTTGGCTGTTACCTGGATGGCATTCGCTTGTTCGATAGCTGGTTCGACGATCTTGGTCTGGCTGATGCCACCGGTGCGGGCGTCTGGTGGGGCGCCGAAAGCGATGCCCATGTGCGTGACTTTGAAGCGCATCCACGCGCGCTGCCCATACCAAGCGCCATAAAGCTCAAGGCGCCGTGGAGCCGTTTGGGCTCACGCATCAGGTTTACCGAGAACTTCGTTGGCGGGTCCGGTGAGCTTGCCGGCTGCGCCGTGACGCTGGGCGATGCTGCGTGGGAAAAGACTGTCGGCAGCGGCGTTGTCGAATGCCAGGAGGGGCGCGCCAAGGTTCGAGCCAGCGTGGCGACGCCCAATCCCGGACGCACATTTTATACGTTACCCTGGGCGGATGGGCAGTTTGCCGATCTCACCGTCAGGATAACGCCGGCGGGCACCAAGCGCGGCGAAGGCAACAGGTGTCGCTGCGGCCTCGTCTTCTGGCAGGACCAGGACAACTACTTGTCGGCGACGACGTGGCTGGATGACGTGTACGACGGCGCGTCGATCTCGGTGTTCCCCAAGCGGAACGGCTTTGAGGAACTCTACGACGCAGTCTGGACCATGGTATCGCACAAGGTCAGGTGGGGAGTGCAGTTCGAGCTGCGCATCGCATTCGATGGCTGCCAGTTCGTCATTTACGTCAATGATGAGCCGGTCATGCAGCGGTCTCTGACCGATATCTATCCAACCGACCAGCCGTTGCAGATCAAGCGCGTCGGGATCGCCGTAAACTGGGAATGGGGCAACGATACAGGATCGGTGTTCGACGAGTTCGTGGCGCGCAGCTAGGACTTCGTTCGTGGCGGAGCGACCGTGACGATCGACCGCGCGACGTCGGCATCCTGCTACTCGGCCCCCTGCCGCATGCTGACTGTGGGATAGGCGGCGGCCGGAGCATAGCTTGCGCGCGCGTCCGCCTTTGCTTCCGCGCTCCGCGTCGATGCTGCGGCGAGCTTTTCCTCGTAAAGGTCGATCAGCTGCGTTGCCCACTCGGCCGGCGTCGGCGCGAGACTGCGGGCATCGGCAAAGCCGCGCCGGCTCATTTGCTCAACCCGGGCATCATCGATCATCAGGAGCTTTATGGCTTGCGCCAGCGCATTAATATCGTTGCCGTCGCAGGCAATGCCAACTCCGCAGCGCTCCAGATCGCAGGTAATGTGCGCCAGGCGCGAGGCAAGGATCGGGATGCCGCTCATCGCCGCCTCGATTGCAACAAGGCCGAACGTCTCGCGACCTTGACTTGGCATGACGAGAACACGCGCGTCACGGCAAAGCGCGGCGATCTCCGATTTCGGTTTCCAGCCGGTCATCTCCACTTCGGGGTACTTGGATATCAGCACCGATGCGAGCGGCCCGCTTCCGACGATACGAAGCGGCGCACCGGCTATACGCGCCGCCCGAGCGAGGCTCTCGACTCCTTTGTCCTGCTCCAGCCGGCCGACAAACAACAGCTGGTGATTGCGCTCGGCGGTGACGCGGGATTGCACCCAAGGGGTCGCCGGGTTTCGCAGAACGCGGATCGAGCGGGGATCGACGATGTGCGCCAGCAGCGGGATCATTTCGTCATGAACGGCGATCACGGTTGCCGACGCGCCGCGCAGATTCAGGGCAAGGTGGCGAACGGTGCCGCGAGCGACACGCCATAGTTTGTGGGCGTAATTGCGCTTGTCGCAGGACGCGGCAATGCAGGCGACTCCCAAAGGCACACGATGGCAGGATTTGCCGCGCGGGTAATGTAAGTAGCCGCCGTTGGGGCACGCGAGAAAATAATCGTGTGCCGTCATCAGCAGTCGCGCTGCGACGCGGCGCAGCGGAACGAACGCCGACGGAGATAGGTATTTGTGCCAGTTGTGCAGATGATAGACGGTGCGCGGGGTATCGTTCTTTGCAATCCAATCGCCGATCGCTGCGGCTGTATGGCGATTATAGAGACCCTGGAGGATGGCCGGCCGGTTATTTTCCAGAATGTGGCGTCCGCCCAGCGGCACCACCTCCACGCCGAGCTGAGCGAGCTCGGGGTTCGTGCCGTCGTCTCCAGTGATCATCGTCACGGCCAGCCCGCAGGCACGCAGCTCTTGGATCGACGAAAGTGCGATGGCCGCGGCGCCGCCGCTGCGCACGGAATCATCGTTAATCACGACGACGCGTTCGATCGGTGAGGCCATGGCGGTCACTGCGAGGTCAGCGCGTGGATCGGCAGGACAAGTCCCTCCCGGAAGACTGGTAGAAGTGGAACGAAACATAGATCCGGATCAGCCGAGCTGCCCTTATCAGAAGGCTGTACAGACCGCCAAAAGTCGTACGCGCGTACGCCCGCTCTTCGCAGTTTGCCTGCGCTAGAGGGCGTGCCATACCGAATTTCTGTCCGTTCACGCGCCTTACGGCCGCCCGTATGCTGCTACTTGCCTTAGCAATTGAGCGCGATATGCGCCGCGAGGATGACCAGTGCGCCGAGTCTTCTATTTCGCTGCCTGTCTCAGCTTGCTCATGGTTCCCGCATCCTTGCAGGCGGTCCAGGAGACTATCAGCCCCAAGCCAAGCGACTTCGAGCTCGCAGGCTACAAGCTGACCTTCGACGAGAATTTTGATCGATTGGATGTGTCTGCCTGGGGCCCGGGGACGCGGTGGATCGCGCACACCCCTTGGCATGGCGACTTCGGTGATGCGGCTTTCGCTGACCCTTCCGAGGACTTTCCATTCAAGATCGAGAATGGAATTCTCCGCATCGAGGCCCGGCAAGGCAGCGACGGGAAGTGGCGCTCGGGTCTTTTGTCGTCCGCCGATGTCGCGGGGGACGGCTTCCATCAGCAGTACGGCTACTTCGAGATGCGCGCGAAGCTGCCGCCGGGCCCGGGCGTATGGCCGGCGTTCTGGCTCATTGCCAACAAAGATGAGAAGACCTCGGCGGAAATCGACATCCTCGAGTATTACGGGGTCGGGCCCGACATCTATCACTCGACCGTGCACGTGTGGCCAAAGTCGCCCGAGATAGAAAAGCAGACCTATCACCTCCAGTACAGCGTGCCATACGACTCGCTGTCCAACGACTTTCACACTTACGGCGCGTCGGTTGAGGAGGACTACATCGTCTTCTATCTGGATCGCCACGAGATGGGTCGCATCAAGACGCCGCCGGAGCATCGGCGGCCAATGTTCATCCTTCTCAATTTGGCGCTGGGGTCCGGCTGGCCCATCGATAAGACGATCAATCCTTCATTCATGTACGTGGACTACGTGCGCGCCTACAGCAAGCATTGATGCGTCAGGCCATGCGTATCGTCCACCTCATCAATCACTGCGGTCGCGGCGGCAACGTAATGGTCCCCGTCGATCTTGCGTGCGAGCAGGCCGCAAACGGGCATAGCGTCGTCTACGCCAGCGGTGGCGGCCACTATGAAATGTTGCTCGCGAGTTGTGGCGTCCGGCATCTGCGTCTGCCGCAAACGCTTCGTAATCCGCTGGTTGCAGCGCGCGGCTTGCGACAGCTTGTCGAGTTTTGCCGAGCTTTCAAGCCGGACGTTTTGCACGCGCATATGATGTCGGGAGCCGTGCTGGGGTATGTCGCCTCGCGGATATTAGGAATTCCGCTGGTGACCACGGTGCACAACTCATTCCACAAGCATTCGCAGCTGATGCGCCTCGGCGACCGCGTTGTCGCTGTCAGCTACGCGGAGCGCGAACTCCTTTTGTCCCAGGGGTATCGTGCGGAGTCGGCTGCATGTGATCCACAATGGATCACTTGGATCGCCACGTGAGGAGCAACAGAATGCAATGGAGCCGATGCTCGAACGACCGTGCATCATTACCGTTTGCGGACTGGAGAAGCGCAAGGGCGTCGACGACCTGATCGAGGCCTTCCGGCTCGTTGCAGACCGCGCCCCGACTTGGCTGCTCTACATCGTCGGCGATGGCCCGGAGCGCGATCCGCTGACGCGGCTGGCAGCACGCGCCGGTCTTTCGGAGCGCGTCCGTTTCCTAGGGTACGTCGACAACCCTAAGCCGCTGCTCGCCAGCGCCGATATCTTTGCGCTCGCCTCCCATGCCGAACCGTTTGGGTTGGTCGTCTCCGAGGCGCGTCAAGCCGGCTGCGCGATCGTCTGCACCAATGTCGGCGGCGTGCCGGAGGTCCTGGAGTTCGGCGCTGCGGGGGCGTTGGTCAGTCCCGGAGAGCCCCGGCAGGTGGCCGCCGAGCTTGGTGTGCTTATGACGGATGCGCACGCGTTGGGGGCGGCGCGACAACGCGCCAAATACGGCTCGGGAAATTTCAATGTGAAACGCGTTTTCAACGATTACATGGCCGTTTACAAGTCGGCGCGAAGGGGACGCATGTCGCCGACGGACGTGTGTGTCGCCAGCGATCTCTCGCTTGGTCCTGCCTCCCAGCCCAGCCGACTGACCCTCGCGGTCGGCATCGCGTCAGCAGGGCGCCCAGAGGTGCTCGCAAAGCTGTTGGAGCGACTTAAGACCCAGACCCGCAAACCCGACGACGTTGTCGTGTGTGCACCCTCCTCCGCCGATGTCGTGGGCGCGGCCGACGTGGACGCCGATGTGACCACGCTGATCGGACCTCGCGGATCCTCGCACCAGCGCAATGCCGTCATGCGGCATTTGGACTCGTCTGATGTTGTCGTTTTCTTTGACGACGATTTTGTGCCGTGTCCCGCCTATTTGGAGAACCTCGAGCGGTTCATGCTCAGCAATCCCGACGTCGTCATGACGACGGGGCGCGTGATCAAAGACGGTATTCTCGGACCCGGCGTGTCATTTGAAGACGCCGATGCAGCCATAGCCGGCGATCCGGCTTCGTCCGCCGATGGGTTCCATGAAGTTCACAATGCTTACGGCTGCAACATGGGGATCCGCCTCGCCTTGGTGCGTCGGCATGGGATTTTCTTTGACGAACAACTGCCCCTCTATGCTTGGCTTGAGGATCTCGATTTTAGCCGGGTGATGGCGAAGTTCGGTCGGGTCGCCAAACTGGAATGCACGCGCGGCGTGCATCTGGGCACAAAGCTGGGCCGACAACCTGGTTTGCGAGCGGGCTACTCGCAAATTGCCAATCCCACCTATCTGATTGCAAAAGGAACGTTGAGCTGGCAGCGGGGTGTCTACTTGATGAGCCGCAACCTCGCAGCCAACATCGTGCGCAGCTTCCGCCCCGAGCCCTGGGTCGACCGCAGGGGTCGCCTTAACGGCAATTTCCGCGCGATCTTGGATATGTTCTCGCGGCGCCTTAGCCCGCGGCGCGTTCTGACCTTGTAAGGTCTTGCCTTCAAGCCAGCGTCAGATGCCGATCGGGTAAGGCCGTAGCGGGAAGACGCTCGCCTGCCGGCGGGCATTCGAGGCGCTTGTTGAAAGCTGCGCGCGGCCTGCAATTACGACGGCGACGGCGATGAAGAAGAGCAACCCCGGATCGGCATTTCCGCCGGCCGTTAGCAATCCTACGAGCACCGCAAACCCCGCAGCGCGAACAGCTTTGCACGTGGCGACGCTCTCGCGATCCGCGCCGGGCAGGCAGCGTCCGACCGGGTTCCTAAGCAGTTGAACGGCCAAAACCCCGACCAACACCGAACCCACCACACCGAGTTGGGAGAGAACGGCAAACAGCCAACTTGACGCTCTTGAACTCCCCAGGCCGACGCCGAGGCCGCCGGTGTCCAGGAAGGATAGGAAGCTTTTGTAGTTCCAATAGGCTCGCTCCACCGCCGAGGATGACGCGGACTTTTCCAGAATAGTGCTCTCGAATAGGGCTGTGACCGAGTTGAGCACGTGCCCATTGACGACGACCAGGGCCATCAGAACGACCAATGCGCCCGTTGACGCGGAAATGGCCCAAAGATCGCGACTAGACATGCGGCCGCGCGCCGCTTCACGGGCGACGCCGACGAAATAGGCGAGCGACAGTGCCGCCAGCACAGCGTATCCCGTCGTCGAGGTCGAGAAGACGAGCAGCAGGAGCAATATCAAACCGAGGCACAAGGCCCAGCGTGAGCCGCTCGCGCGCCAATAGCTGAACATGAACGCGAAGCCCGTGGCGCTGGTCATGGCGCACGTCGAGGCCTCGGGATAGCCGCCGACAATTCGCCAAAACCCTTCGGCCTTCACCTCGACGAGCATCGAGTAGCCGGCCGTTCGAAAGACCGCAAGAACGTCTCCTGCGCCGACCGCCTTGCCCGCGAGATCGATCAGGCATAGTCCGATGTGCACCGTCGCGAAGGCGAAAAGCGCCACCTTTATTGTGTGGAAGTAGCCTGGCCGCAGCGCCAGCAAGCCGACGGCGAAGAAGCACAGCGCATCGTTGATGAAGTAGCAGGTCTGATTTATGTTCCCCGGGACCGGGGTCAGCGGCAATTCCATAATCTTGCCGAACCCGGGGACGAAGACGGTTGTCAGCCCCTCAAGTAGCCGCGGCAGGAGGATGGCGCCGGCAACGACGTAGACAATGAGGAAGGCCACGGCCGCCGCCTCCCATCGCTCGGCGAGCAGTTGGCGCAACCTGGCCTGCGCCCCTGGTTGCATCAGGGCGTACGCAATGAACATGGCGGCGAGCGGCGTATAGAGCATGACCGATGCCCCGCCCAGCGAGACAACTGCCGTGGCGCCGAACGGAAGCGAGGCAAACAGCGGTACGGTGATCGGCGCCCGCAGGCAAAGGCCAAGCAGCAGCAGGGCGGCAAGAAGGGCAACGGCGGCGGGTTCGATCTGCATTGCGCTGGGCCCGGTTTAGCGATCAGCTGGAGAGACTGCGCCGGGGTGTGCGCAAGGGCTCGTCAGAGCGGCACGAATCCGTCTGTATGGCCCTTCCGGGCTGAAAGCACTGCAGGAGCACCCATCCGTGATCTGGGCCTGTCTAGCGTCGGCGATTGCGGGGCTGAGCATCGGCCTGAAGTTCCGCGCGCCCTTCTTGCTGGCCGCGACGACTGCGGCGGCGACAGCAACGGTGGGCGCCGCCGTCCACCTGTCCTGGTCGCTCCTGCACACGATCACCGTTATGTTCCTAATGCTGGCAATCCTGCAAATTGCCTATCTGATCGGGTTGGCCGTCTCCCGCCGCTGAGCGGGACCGGGTGGTCCGGTTTAGGCCGTATCGTTGAAGCGCATGACCGCCGGAATGGTGCGCAGTATGATGGCGAGGTCGCGCCAGAACGACCAACGGCGGATGTAGCAGCGGTCGAGCGCAACGCGCTTCTTATAGTCGACCCTGTTGCGGCCGCTGACCTGCCAGATGCCGGTAAGGCCGGGTCGAGTTTTCAGGTATTCCTTCCAGTAGCGGCCATAGCGCCCGATCTCCGGCTCGACGATTGGGCGCGGGCCCACGCAGCTCATATCGCCTTTGAGCACGTTGAAGAGCTGAGGCAATTCGTCGAGGCTGGACTGGCGCAGCAGCCGGCCGAGGCGGGTGATGCGCGGATCTTGCGCCAGCTTTTGCCGTGCTGCCCACTCCCTCGCCGCTGCAGGGTCGGTTTGCAGATAAGCCCTCAGCCTGTCATCGGCGTCGGTCACCATGGTGCGGAATTTTAGGCAAGGGAACGAAGCGCCACGGAACCCGACCCGCTTTTGCGTGAAGAAGATCGGGCGGCCCATGGTGGCGTAGATGAGCAGGACGACGGTCAGCATCAGCGGGGCAACGAGCACGAGTGCGCCGCCGGCGACAATGACGTCGAACGACCGCTTTAGCGGCCCGCCCAGCGGCTGATTGAAGAGCCCCTGTTGCGTCGCCGAGTCGCCGCGTCGCGAGATGCCGCGCAAGAGCTCCAGATAGTTCGGCTCAGCATAGTTCGCCTCAGCCGGCGTCAGCAGGGCGCGGGCCGGTGCAGCGTTCGCCACACGCTGGAACGCAACGTGCGTCCGTTCGCGCATGGCGACGTCAAACTCGCCCTCGTGCATCGACAGATCGAATGCACTCATGTTGGTCGAGAGCTTTGACAGCTCGAGAAGAGTTTTGCTGGACACTGAAGTACCTCACCGCCCCCATATTTTGCTTTGCGCGGGCTGCGAGCAAGAGGCGCAAAATGGGTAGGGGATAGGTCAATTTTGGCGGGCTGCGCGGCCTGCCACTTGCTACTTCCGACGTGTGCGCTGGAATCGGGAAAGTTGGCGTCGGGTCGCAGGCGGCGAGGCGTTAATAAACGAAAGGCCCGAACACTCGGGCCTTAAGGCAGTCGCTCGACGGCGCCGCAGTTCAACCGGCAATTTCTTCGCCGTTGAGCAGGCGACCGGCTATGAAGGCTACTTCGGTGCGATTGGTCGCGTGCAGCTTTTTCATGATATTGCGCACGTGCACTTTCACGGTGCTTTCGCGCATCTTCAGCTCGTAGGCGATGATTTTGTTCGCCTTGCCGCGGCGCAGTGCCTCGACGACGGCCGCCTGCCGGGCGGTGAAGAGGCTGCTGCCCTTCGGCGCTGTTGCCGAAGCCTCAGGGCTGCTGTGCGCGGCAACCAGGCTGCTGGCCGGAACGAAGACACCGCCGGCGCGGGCCAGATCCATGGCATGCAACGCAATGCTGATCGAGAGGCTGGTCGGCACGTAGCCGCGGATGTTCTTGCCGAGCATCTCGACAATAATGTCGGGATCCTCGTTGTCGGAGAGAACGACCGTCGGGCAGTTGCCGATCTGGGCGGACGCCTGCGTCAGACGCTCGACCTCGGCGATCGCGTCGGCCTTGTTGCGGCCCGTCTGACACAGAACGACGAGCGATGGGGTTCTCAACTCGCCGCTGGCGATCAGCTGCTCGATGTTCGAGTAGCACTCCACCGAGACTCTGCGTTCTTCCGCGATGACCCTGGCGAGACAATCGCGCGAGAGAAGATTCGAGTCGATGACGATGATGGTGTCGGATGGCTTTACACTTAGCGGATTGGTAGCGTCCGAAGGCGCTGCCGGGGGTTCTTCCGCACTCGCGAAATCCCTCATCTGCTGGTTTGATACACGCATAAACTGAGCCCACCCTACTTTGAAACAGCTACGAACGAGCCCCTTAAGCGCTCCCACGCTATTCGTGTTCTTTACAATATGTTAGGCGTACAAGCTAAAATTAGATCGTCATATACTCGGACGCAATCGAAACTGTATGTTAACGCCGTACTTCTTTCGGCGGTGGGTTAACAGACGGCGTGAACTCCCTGCCGGTTCCATGGACACACCATTGAGATGTCGAGATGGGACCGGAGGAGCAGCGCTTTGTGCCGGCAGGATAAAGATCAGTGCTTCTCCGGCGTGCCCCCTTGGGCAGCCGTAGGCTCCGCCGCGCTCCACGAGGAATGCGTCTCGTTCGTAGCCGCGTCGATGAAGTGAACCTCCGGGTAAGGTGAATGCCGCACGCGCATGAGCGGGTGCGGCGTTGACAGCATGTAGGTTTTGAAGAAGGCGACAGTGTACGCGTCGATGATGGCGCGCACTCGTGACCCGGCGGTGCGCTCTGCTTCGTTGGCGTATAGCAAGGATCGCACAAGTTGGTCGCTGAATTGCTCGCGGCGCGTTCCTTCGATTTCGAGGATGTGGCTCGTCGGCAACGAAGCCTGGCTGCGCTTTGGCAGTTCCGCCGAGTTGGGCACCCGAGCCGCCGGCGCTTCGGCGGCACGGGCGTCGGGTATCGCGCCATGCGTGGTGTGGTCGTGGCGCAATAGAAGGTATGGCACCTTCACGAGCGCATCTTCACTCTTGCCGCCATCGAGGCTTGCCGCCACGACGTATCGCGCGTCGCACGCGGTCGAGGCCACTGCCACGGCGCCGCCAAGCGCATAGCCGAGTATGCCGGCGCGCTTCAGGTCTAACCGCCCCGCCCACATGCCGGACGGTCCGTGCGGGTGTACCCGTTCGAGCGCGTCGAGCAGGGCGGAGGCCGCGCGCACGCCGGAACGTACGCACAGCTCATCGGAGTTCTCTGCCGCCTCCGAGGCGGTGAGGGGAACGCGGCGTTCGGCGCCGGCGAACGGATTCTGTATGGCAGCGAGAATGAAGCCGTGGCTGGCGAGATTGGCCAGCGTGTAGGAGTTGTCGTGGTGCACGCCGGCAGCGTCGGGCACGTAGGTGATCAGCGGGAATTTGGTTTCACCCACTGCGAGCCGTGCGCCGCGCAGTGCGGGAGCCCAGTTCGGATGCCGCAGCCGCGCCCACCAGGTGAGGAGCCGTTGGCGCGGCTTCTCCTCGCTCACTGCCGGGTACCACATCTGTACGGTTAGAGTGCCCACGTCGGGGTTAGCGTTGCTCAGCCGCGCGCTAAAGGTTCCAACCTCATGGGGTCCGCTGCGACGCGTGATCGCCGAGGGCCAGATTGTTTGGTTGGTGGGCACGTGCTGTACGTTCATGGCTGCTTCTAGTTCGGGCCACTCGGACGGAGGGCCGCCGGTTGATTTTTTTGCGGTTCAGTTGTGGGCGGCGGAAGGTATCTGCTGATGCGCTGCTGCTAAGTGGTTGGGCTCGGAAGGCTCGGCGTCGTGTGCGTGATCGGGAGCCGCATTCGTCGCGCTCCCGGCGTGCATGGCAACGGTCTCTGCGAAGGCTTGCGCAACCTGGCGGGCGAAGCGCTGCGGGCCGAAGCGAGCCGCATTGGCGCGACAGCCGTCAGGCGTGAAGGCGGCGAGATTGTCTTCCAGGTGTTCGACCGCTTCGACGATGTCGGCGGTCGTCTGGCGCTCGAAGAGAATTCCCGTCGGCTGAATGTGCCGCCCGAGCGGGCGTACGATGTCGGTGGCCCCGCCGCGCCCGAAAGCGATCAGCGGCGTGCCGTATGCCTGGGCTTCGACCATGCGCGATGCCGAAGTCCTCACAACCGGCAAACACGAACGCTGCGCGCCTGGGCGATGGTGCGCACGATAGTCGGCGCGCGGCAGGAAGCCGACGAATTCGTACGTTGGCGCCCGCGTGCTTGCGCAGCTCGCGCATTTGCTGACCGTCTCCGACGACGACCAGGCGCCGCTTGGCATGGCGGCGAACGCGTGGATCACGAGATCGGTGCGCTTGTAGGGCGCAAGGAACGAGGCGGTGACGTAGTAGTCGTCCTTGTCGGCCTCGAATGGCAGCTCGCCGAGCGGCACAGGCGGAAACACGACCTGGGCTGGCGCCCATAGATCCGTTTGATGCGCGCGCGCGATGTAGCTCGAGTTGGCAAGCATAAGGTCGGGTCCGTGCGCCGTCCGCACGTCCCAGATGCGCAGCTTGTGGGCGGCGTAGCGGAACAAAAGACCCTTGGGGCCGAAACCGAGCCGCCCCTGATTGGAATAGGAGAACTGCTCGTCCCAGGCGTAGCGATGGGGCTGTGCACGTAGCACAGGTGCGGCTGATCCGGCCGGGTCAGTACGCCTCGCGCAAAGGCGGCGGATGAGGAGATGACGGCATCGTACCCGGTGACGTCGAACTGCTCCATCAGGAACGGGCAGATCGGGAACAGCGCACGGTAGAAGCCTCTGGCCTTGGAACAGGCGGTTGGCGATCGAGGTATGGAAGACTTGACGCCGGCGAAATGCTCGCGCTTGACCTCATCGGAGAAGGAAGTCGAACAGCGTGAAGACTTCTGCGCCCTTGAAAGATGCGGCATAGCTCCGCCAGGACGCGCTCGCCCCCGCGGAAGTCCGGGCACCAGTCGTGCACGATGGCAATGCGCATGTTCTCGCGCACGCTCCCCCCACCAGATACGGGGCCGCGCGGTTCACGGTGGATGGCGGCCACTCGATTTGACACAGCTTCCCCGGTGGGTTGGGGCCGGCGGCGGGGTTGTTCAACCTCGTTATCCGTCGCCGGCGCGGCCCAGTTGCGAACATCGATTAGTATTCGCGCCACCCGATGGTGCAGCAACCCACACGATCGGTGCGGACGCCACCTCGAAGGGGCTCACGCAGGGAGGAAAAACTCTGCCGGGTGCGACGAGCACACTTCTTTTTGCGCATGAAGGTGCGAAAGGGCGTAGTGCGCCTTACAGCGAAGGAGTGCGTGTCATCAGCGGCATCATCTTTTGTGGCTGATCCCAGGCCGTCGCCGTCCCTCTAGACTTGCCGCGGGGGTCACGCCCTCGAAGGGTGCCCATCACGCGATGGCCGCGCCGATGCAATCGTTTCCGATGTGAGTAATAACGATGCCAAACAAATGGATCCGTTGTCTCTTGTCGGGGCTTGTCCTGGGCTACTACTTGTTGCCGACGGTAAGTGTCATCGCCCAGGAGGCTCCCAGGGTGCCCGGTCAATCGGCGCCGGTGTCGGCCTCGGGGGCCTACCGCCTCGGGCCCCAAGATAAGTTGGTCATCAAGGTCTACGAGTGGCGTCCCTCGCGTGATGAGATCTACGAGTGGCCGGCCTTCAAGGCGGCACATACGGTTGATGCGACCGGCGCGCTATCGCTTCCCCTCGTTGGATCGGTCGCCGCAGTGGGCATGACCACGACCGACCTGGCGCGGGAGATCGGCGATCGCCTGCAGCGGCGCATGGGTCTCATTGATGTCCCCGACATCACCATCGAGGTCGTGCAGTTTCGCCCATTCTACATTGTCGGTGCCGTCGAGCACCCGGGGGAGTTCCCCTATCGGCCCGGCCTTACGGTTCTCAAGGCCTACGCCATCGCCGGCGGCAAGCCGCGCAACGCTTTGGGCCTGGTGCGCTTGGAGCGCGAGGCTATCGCCACTCGCGGAGACATCGATGCCTACGACCTCGAGGGGCAGACCCTGCTGGTCCGCCTCGCGTTCCGGCGGGCCGAAATGGCCGATTCATCCACCATTACCTGGCCGTCTGACCTCAGAACGCGCATCGATGCCGCGCCTCTGAACCGGGTCGTGCAGCAGGAGCAGCAGGTCTTTGATACGCGCAATAAAGCCTTCAGCACCCAGCTGAATGCGCTGGACCAGCTGGAGACCTACCTCAAGCAGGAAGTGAAATCCCTGGAGAAGCAGGTGGAGCTTCACGCGGTCGAGGTGGCCTCGGTAAAGACCGAAGCCGACCTTGTCTCCGCCCTCTACAAGAAGGGCCTCGCCGTCGCCTCGCGCAAACTTGCACTCGATCGCAATGTGGCTCAGGTCGACGGTGACCGGCTGCGCCTGGAATTGAGTTTGATGCGCGCGCGCCAGGAGGTCAGCAAGACGAAGATCGCCATCATCGAGCTCAAGGCGAAGCGATCCAGCTCGATTTCCAGCGAGATGCAGGCTGCCCAACAACGGCTGGAGGAGCTGCGCAGCCGCTCCGACACTGCCAAGAGACTGCTGTTTGAGACGCAGAACCTCGCGCCCGGGGGCCTCGCCTCGCAGGACAAGACGCAAGACATGCAGCCGACCTTCAAGATCATGCGCGGGGAACGTACCCTGGATGGCGGCGCCGTCGCCGATACGACGGCCATCGAGCCTGGCGATACCATCGTCGTCGAGCCGCCGACCGGTCAGCGTATGGAGCAAGTGCTGGACGCCGGACCAGGAACGACCTCGAGCGCTTCGGCGAGCGACATCGCCGAGCGGTTGCAGTAAGCGGCCGCCCAGACGCCGCCGGACGACTCAAAATTAAGCTTGAGCGATATCCCGTGTCCGCATCCCGTGTCCGGGGGCTTGACGGCGATCGCCCCGCCTTCGCACGTACCCACACCGTAAATCGATGGACGCAGCCGAACCCCTCAGGCGCGGGCCGCAGCCGAACCCCTCAGGCGCGTGGCCGCGGCTGACCTCGGGCGTCGTCGATGGCGGCCTGATGCCTCCTCAGGATAGCCGGTGCTCTCAGATAGTCGGCGGCCACATCGCCATAGTGCACCGTGGAGGTGTCGACCTTATTCAGGACGATGCCGAGGATACGCGCCCGCGAGTTGCGCAGCAGGTGCACCGATCTCGTATCACGGAGCGGTTGCAGTAAGCGGCCGCCGTCGGCCGCGGCCGGAAGACTCAAAATCAAGCTTAAGCTATATCCCGTGTCCGCGGGCTTGACGGCGATCGCCCCGCCTTCGCTGGTTACACCACGGTAAATCGACGGACGCAGCCGAGCCCCTCAGGCGCGGGACGCAGCCGAACCCCTCAGGCGCGGGCTGCAGCCGAACCCCTCAGGCGCGTCGGCGTACGGGCGTCGTCGATGGCGACCAATTGCTCAGATAGTTGGCGGCCGCATCGCCATAGTGCACCGTGGAGGTGTCGACCTTATTCAGGACGATGCCGAGGATGCGCGCGCGCGAGTTGCGCAGCAGGTGCACCGATTCCGCCAGCACCGGCACCGGCGTCTTGCCCCACTCGGCGACGACGACCGTGCCGTCGAGCAGCGGGCTCATGGCGAGGCTGTCAACGCTGGCGACCAGCGGCGGCAACTCGATGATCACGAGCTCGTAAGTCTTCTGCAGCTGCTTGAGCAGCGCACTGGCCTTGGCCGAGCTGAGTAGCTCGTCGGAATGAGGTAGGACGCCGCTGACGGCGGGGAGCACGTCCAGGCCTATGTCATCGAGCGTGACGACGCACTGCTCGAGCTCGGCCGTGCCCTCGATGGCGTCGATCAGGCCTCGCGTCGCCTGCGGGGCCAGCAGCTGGCTGAGCCGGTTGGAGCGCAAATCGCCGTCGATGAGAAGCACCTTGGTGCCGGTTGCCGCATAGAGGGCGGCGAGGTTGGAAGTCAACGTCGTCTTGCCCTCGTTGGGCAGGGAGGAGGTGACGGCGAGGGTTCGGATCGGACGGTTGCGACCCGCAAGCGCGATTGCCGCCTTCAACGTTTTCATGCCATGGCTGAAGCTCGATAGCGGCAGCGTCACGGCGGCGTTCATCGTGTCGGCCTCGGCCGCGGCGCTCAGCGCCGCCTCGTGGCCCTCGTACGCCTCGTCCCCGATCATCGACCGACGCGCAAGGCGCCCCTGTAGCATCAGCCCGGCGCGCGTGTTCACGGTTGACAAGAGGCGTGTGAGGCCGGCGAGGGCGTCGGGTTGACGATCAAGCGCGGACTTGACGCCGAGCGCAGCTTTCGAGCCGCGCAGGCGGCCCATGAAAGAGGCGTTGGCCGAGGCGGTGGCCAGACGCGGGACGCTGGCGAGGCATTCCACGCCGATCTCGTCGCGGATCTGACGGGCGCTGGTGACGCTGCGGTCGATGCTGTGCCGGAAGAAGGCGATAGCAAACCCGATAAAGCAGCCGGCAAAGCCGCCGAGGGCCAAAACCAGCTTGGTTTTCGGGTGGCTCTTGCCGATGAACGGCGAGGCTTCCGTGATGACGCGGGCGTTGGTGACGGGATATGACTGCTTTTGCACGGATTCGGTATAGGCGCGCAGGTAGCTCTCGTAGATGCGACGGTAGGTCTGAGCCGTGGAGTCCAGCTCCTCGAGGGTGTTTTGGCGCGGGGCTGCCTTGTGCGCCTCCTGCGAAGCGCCATCGTTGGCCGCGTTCGGATTGAGGCGCGTCGTATCGCGCAGCGGACCGATGCGGTAGTCGCGCTTGGCGCGGTATTCCTGCACGGTTAGCGCTGCGGTGTTCATAGCGGTGCGTAGCTGGTCGATGCGCTCCTCAAGCCAGCTGTTGCTGCGTCCGGCGGCCTGGGCGCGGGCAGCGAACTGCTCCTGGATGTACGCTTCGGCCGTGGCGTTGGCGATCTTGGCGGCGAGCTGCGGGCTCTCGGCGCTGTAAAGGATCTCGATTGCGTAGGAAATGCCGACCCGACGCACATAGAGGTTGGCCTGGTAGCGCGCGAGAGCGATGCGCTCGGCCTCGTCGGGGTCCGCTGCCGGCTTGGTAGCGAACATGTGGAGCCAGGAGGTTGGGTGCACGAACTCGGGCGCCGCCGCCAGCTTCAGCTGATCAATGACCGCAAGGGAGATCTTCTCGGAGCGCAGCACCTCGAGTTGGCTCTCGATCTGTGCGTTGTCGATGGTAAAGGCGGTTTCGGAGTTAACGTCGCGCAGGACCTGCGGCAGGCTCGGATCGATGATCAGCTGCGTCCGTGCCGTATACAGCGGGACGGCCGTCCAAACGTAAGCGACAGCCGCCAAAAGCCCGATGCAGAACGAAGCCACGATCGTGCCGGTGTAGCGCTTGACGAAGCGCTTGATGTCATACGTCGTGACGACGGTGTCTCCGCCCGGGGGCCGCGTCTCCACGGCATAGCTGAGCTGATTGGTTTGTTCGTTCATGAGGCCCTCGAGGTTAAGCACGCACTTGGTGCTGCGAGACGGCGGGCGAGGCGTGTGTTCCAGGTCGCCCGGCCGGCATCGGCCGCAGCGACGGGCGGGCGGGGGATGATAAGTCTGGGGCGGCCTAAGGCTGCGCCTCGACGAGCCCGCGCCAACAGGTAGGCGGTGCCCCCGGCGAGATTGGCGTAGGTGCGCAGAACTGCCACGCAGCCGTCGACATCCGTCCCGCGCGTCAGCACGTCGACGCAGACCTCGGCCAGCGGAGCCGGCAGGTAGACCGCGCGGCCCTCGACGAGGTTGCCCAGTATGGCGGCGAGCGCCAGCAGCTCGTGGGCAAGAACGTATTGAGGATAGACGTAGGCGGCGTTGAGTCGGCCGACGATCGAGGCCGCGACCACGTCAGCGAGCGAGAGGGGCCAGTCGACGAGCGGGCGCCGGCGCGGGCCGCTTGGCGCTTTGATGATTGCGTCATGCAACATGCGATCGAGCAGCGCCAGCGCCGTCAGCTCGCGGAATATCTGATCTGGGATCCGCGAATAGTCGATGCGCCGAGCCCTCCCAACGCCCTTGTCCGGCACAAGACTCGTGAGGAAGCCGTCGGCGGCGAGGCGGCGCAGAAACGGTCGGGCATCGGCGCCGGGGTGATCGCATGTGCTAAGCCGGGCGGCGGATTGGGCGCGCGCCTTTAGGGTCCGCGTGAGGTAGTCGACGGGACCGTTCGCATCGTCTTTCAAGGAGCGCCAGGCGGCCAGCGAAGGCAGAAGGTAGACGAGCTCGTCGTCGGCTACGTCCAGCCATTCGGCCCGGTACCACAGGCTGGCCAGCGACTGGTCGACTAGGCCGTCACCCCAGGCGTCACGGGCGCCGGGTTGGCGTCCAGAGAATTTCGACAACACATTGCTGTGCCACGACATTTCCCGCTATTGCTCCAAGGTCTGGCGGCGATAACGGACCCACGGCCCGAACCTTCGTGGTACCACGCGTCGAGTGGCGGGAGGACTGAGTCAAATGACGTAGATGTACGCCTGAAGGCCACGCGGCGGGCGCCCGCGACGGTGCTATCGCGTCTCTTCTGATGCACGATGATAGATATCGCTGGAACGCACGATGTCGTCCTCGCCGAGGTAGGTGCCGAGCTGCACCTCGATCATTTCAAGCGGGACCTTGCCGGGGTTCTCCAGGCGATGCCATTGCGTGGCGGTTATGTAGACGCTCTCGTTCTCCTGCACCAAGCGCTCGCACTCGCCGATCGTCACCTTGGCTGTTCCGCAGACGACGACCCAGTGCTCGGAGCGATGGTGATGCATTTGCATGGAAAGGCATCCACCGGGATCGACGTGCAGCATTTTTACCTGAAAGCGAGGCGCTAGGCTGAGCGTCTCGAAGTATCCCCACGGTCGATAGCTGCGTAGATGCTGGCTCTGCTCGCGGCGGTTCATTTCCGCCAGGCGGGTAACCAATCCGTGCACTTCCTGGGCACGGCTCTTGTCGGCCACGAGGAGTGCGTCGGGCGTGTTGACGATGATGAGGTCGCGCACGCCGATGGTGGCCACGAGCGACCGTTCACTATGCACGAGCGTGGACGACGTATCGAGCAGCACGGCATCGCCGTCGACGGCATTACCCGCCGCATCCTGCGGTAAATTCTCCCAGATCGAAGCCCAGGTTGCGGCGTCGCCCCATTCGAAATCCATCGGGAGGACCACGGCGCGGCGCGTCTTCTCGATGATGGCTTTATCGATTGAGTGGGGCGGGCACCGGGCAAATTCCCGGGCCTCCAGCCGCAGAAAACCAAGATCGATGCTGGCTCCGGCGACCGCGGCCCGCGCTGCCGCGAGCACCTCGGGCGCATGCTGCTCGAACTCGGCAAGGAGCGTTCGCGCGGTCGCTACGAAGATGCCGCTGTTCCAGAGCATATTGCCATCGGCGATTAACCGGTCGGCCAGCTCCTGCTCGGGCTTTTCGTGAAATGAAGCGACTTCATGGGCGTTCTCATCCAGCGCCTCACCGCACCGGATATAGCCGTAGCCCGGGTCGGCGCGTTTGGGCGGGGCCCCAAAAAGCACCAGTTTACCGGCCTTGGCGAGCTTCGCGCCCGCCCTCAGCAGGTCGAGCAGAGCGGCCGTATCCTTGATCAGATGGTCGGACGGCAGAATGGCGAGGACGGGGTCGTCGTCCTCGTTCAACGCGGTCAGCGCGGCGGCGGCGGCAGCTCCCGCCGTGTTGCGCGGCGCTGGCTCGAGGATGATTGCCCGCGCCCGCACCTGGGCACGCGCCAGTTCCTCGCGAACCAGGAACCTGTAGTCATTGTTGCAGACAATGATTGGTTCTGCGAAGTCCGGCTTGCGGTCGACTTGCCGCAGGGTTGCCCCCAGCAGGCTGCTCTGACCGTCGAAGAACTGTATGAACTGCTTGGGATACATCTCCCGCGACAGCGGCCATAGCCGCGCGCCGGAGCCGCCTGATAGGATTACCGGAACGATCATATGCCTAACGCTCGAAACGACGTTGTCAGGAGCCTGCGCTGGATCCGCGCTGCCGGCTTGATACCGTGCAGCCTCGGGCAGGCGCTGACAGCCGGCAAGGACGCTATAAGTGGTAGGCGCCGGTCCCGTTCGCGCCCTGCAGCACCCTTTCGTCGAGGTCTGTCTTGCCCCCTCGGCCATTCCGAAAGCGATAAGCGACCACGAATGCAACGGGTCGATTAGACGGCCGGCGTCGGACGGCGGCGGAAGTCCGCCGCAAGCTCGGGCCGGCGGCGCGACATTGCCATTGCCTTCCATCCTCAATCGGGGTTGGAAAGCTCAATAAGCCTGGCATCACTTCAGGGGAGCAGACCAGCGCCGCACCTCCGATAAAAGGAGGGCAGCACTGCAATGTTCGTCACCGGGAGCTCCCGGCGCTTCATCCGAAATTGACGAAAGAGACCTTCTCGTCAAACCGCTTCGACGAGCTATTGCCCGTTGAACGAATAGGAAATACCAAATCGTCCTACCCAGAACTGGTCGTCCCATTTAGCAACCGCTGTGCCTGTCGCGGCAGGGGTAGCGACAACGTACGTATGTGTCTCGCTTCCAAGGTCGACATAGAGGGCCTCTGCGCGAGCCAGCCAATGGGGAGCGAAGAGATACTCCGTGCCACCGCCGACGGTCCCACCAACCTTGGTTTTCTTGTTGGACTGCGCGAACGTACCCAAATTGAAGGCGGAATTTCCGCAACCCACACAATCGTCGCTGAGCGTATGATCGACCTTGCCATAGGCGAGACCGCCGGTCGCATAGATCAACCAATTGTCCTGCAACATCACGCCGGCGCGGCCACGAAAAGTGCCAAACCAATCCAGCTTGCTGTTGAGAGCCGTTGTCTCAGTGAGACCGGTCGGGCCGATCTCGATGTCGTATGCCGTCGGCGACGAGTTGAGAAAACTGAAGTCCGTCTCGATGCCGAGGAGGAAAGCGCAAAAGTTCCAGTTGTAGCCAAGGTAGCCACCGCCAGTGAAACCTGTCTCGGTGTCTTTGAACTCGGTGCCCAGCGTCTGATTGTTGATGTCGACGTGGTGGCTGCCAAAACCTACCAGGGCACCGAGGTAGGGCCCCGTAAAATCCGGTAGTACCGCTTGCTGTGCTGAGGCGGCCGTTCCGAGCAAGCTCAAAACCGATGTCAAAGATGCGAGCGCTAGATTTCGCGTCATTTGTTGTCTCCGAATTCCAAATTGCGGACGCAACAAAGACAGGGCGAACACAACGACAATTCGGGAATGCGCGTCGATGCGTGAGGAATGGTGAGACCATCATTTTTGGGTTCTGATGCCGTCATCCCACACCTTAATTACAACGTTGGAGCGGCAACCATGCCGTGATCGCGATCTCGTGCGGCAGTTGGAGCCCGCGCTCCGCTTATGTCGGAATCGCTTGTCGATTCGTTCCTCCGCTTAAGAAGGCGCGCGCCGTGATGGCGTTGCCTTGGCTGCTCGCAAAGTTCGGACGAAGCGTGACGCAGGCCATCAATTCGGGCGCGTACCTCTCAAGCAGTCATGACGCTGCGACACCGCGCGCGCAGTCGGCGATCCATCCAATCCCATCGTTGGACTCGGCGAAACCGTTCGCTAACCCTGACAGCCCTGCGCGTGTGCCGCGCAGGCCCTCCGGTAACGGTAAAAATTCCTCACTGTGATAGCTCACGAAGTCGGCCGCCACGGGTGCCGGGGATCCCACCCGGCGGCTCTCTTCGGCATCCGTCGCGGGTTGCGTACGCGGAAAGACACGATGGGCATCGTCAAGTTTGCACTCAGGTTTCCGCACACGTTCTTCGTGCTCGCCGCCTTCATCCTTTTCGTCGGCGCGATCGCGATCCGCACCATGCCCGCCGACATCTTCCCCGAGATCAACATCCCGGTCGTCACCATCATCTGGGAGTACGACGGGCTCTCGACGCCGGAGATGGAGCAGCGCGTCACCATCTACAGCCAGTACGCGATCAGCGCCAACGTCAGCGGCATCAAGGACATGGAGGCGCAGACGCTGAACGGCCTGTCGGTGCTGAAGATCTACTTCCAGCCCGACGTCTCGATCGACCTCGCGATCGCACAGATCGTCAGCGCCTCAAATGCCATCCGCCGCTTCATGCCGAACGGCATCGAGCCGCCCATCGTCGTGCAGTACAACGCCTCGAGCGTTCCCGTTCTGCAGCTCTCGCTCACGTCGGAAACCCTCGATCAGGCGCAGCTCTACGACTACGGCATCTATACGCTGCGCCAGCAGTTGGCGCCGGTGCAGGGCGTCACGTTCCCGACGCCCGACGGCGGCAAGCCGCGCCAGATCATGGTGGACATCGATCCCAAGAAGCTGCTGGCCAAGGGTCTGACGCCCAACGACGTCGTCAACGCCATCAACGCGCAGAGCCTCACGCTCCCCTCCGGCCAAGCCAAGATCGGCAACATCGAATACACGGTGCGCACCAACTCGATGGCGCCGAGCATTGCCGCCTTGAACGACATCCCGATCAAGTACGTCGACGGCGCCACGGTCTTCGTGCGCGACGTCGGCCAGGTCCGCGACGGCTGGGCCGTGCAGCAGAACGTCGTGCGCGAGGACGGCAAGGAAGCCGTGCTCCTCAGCGTCATCAAGAACGGCAACGCCTCGACCGTGACCGTCGTCAAGGGCGTGCTGGCCGCGCTCGAAGTCGCGCGCGAGGCCGCCCCCAAGGGTCTCAAAATCAACGAGCTGTTCGATCAGTCGAAGTACGTCACCGGGGCGATCGAGGACGTGGTCCAGGAAGGCCTGATCGCGGCGGCGCTGACCGCGATGATGATCATGCTCTTTCTCGGCTCGTGGCGTTCAACCGTCGTGGTCATGATCTCCATACCGCTTGCGATCCTGAGCTCGATCATCGGCCTCTACTTCACCGGCAATACGCTCAACACCATGACGCTGGGCGGCTTGGCGCTTGCGGTCGGCATCCTCGTCGACGACTCCACCGTGACGATCGAGAACACGCACCGGCTGTTGGAGGAGGAAGGCAAGTCGCTGCCCGAGGCGACGCTGTACGGCTCGGCCGGCATCGCGGTGCCGACGCTCGTCTCGACGCTGTCCATAAGCTGCGTCTTTGCCTCCGTGATCTTTCTCGAAGGGCCGCCCAAGTACCTCTTCGCGCCGCTCGGGCTTGCCGTCGTGCTCGCCATGCTCGCCTCCTACGGCCTGTCGCGCACGCTGACGCCCATCACGATCGGGTACTTGCTCAGGAACGAGCTGTCGCACGAGGCGAAGCGGGGCGCCCCGCAAGGCGTCTTCGCGCGGTTCCACGCAGGCTTCGAGCGCGGGTTTGAGCGCATGCGTCAGGGCTACGTGCTGCTGCTCGGCGGCCTGCTCGCGCGCCGCTATATCGTCCCGATCGTCGCGGGCGTTCTCTTCGTGCTCGGGGCCTGCCTCTACACGGTGGTGGGGCGCGACTTCTATCCCGTCGTCGACGCCGGCCAGATCAAGCTGCACGTGCGCGCGCCCGCCGCGACGCGGCTCGAGGAGACGGTGAAGATCTTCCATGCGGTGGAGGACAAGATCCGCGAGGTCATTCCGAAGAAGGACCTCACCATGATCGTCGACGATATCGGCATTCCGGCCAACGCCTACAACCTCGCATTCACCGATGGCTCGACGATCGCCTCCAACGACGGCGTGATCCTCATTTCGCTGAACGCGGGCCACGCGCCGACGCAGGACTACATCAAGACGCTGCGCGAGGTGTTGCCTGCCGCCTACCCAAGCGTGATCTTCTACTTCCAGGCCGCCGATATGGTGACGCAGATCCTCAACTTCGGTCTGCCGGCGCAGATCGACGTGCGGACCGTCGGCCCCGACGTCAAGACGAACCTGCGCATCGCCCGCGAGCTGCGCCGCCGCATGGCCGACATCCCGGGCATCGTCGACGCCCATCTCCAGCAGGAGCTGGACGCGCCGGCTTTCTTCACCACGATCGACCGCTCGCGCGCGCTGCAGGTCGGACTCAACGCGGAGTCGATCGCATCGAACGTCAACATCAGCCTGAGCTCCTCCAAGCAGGTGAGCCCCAATTTCTGGACCGATCCGAAATCGGGCATCCCCTACTACTTCGTGGTGCAGACGCCGCAGTACTGGGCGAGTTCGCTGGGCGAGCTGCTGAACACGCCGGTCTCCACCAGCATCGCGCAGAACAACGCCTATGAAACGGGCGAGCCCGTCCCCGGGATGATCAGCAACATCGCGACCATGAAGCGCGACAGCGTGCCGACCAACTCCAACCAGACCAACGTGCAGCCGGTCTACGAGGTCTACGCGGGCGTGCAGGGCCGCGATCTCGGCAGCGTCTCCGACGCCATCAGCAAGATCGTTGCCGACCTGCAGCAGCAGATGAAGCCCGGCAACACGATCCAGATCCTCGGGCAGATCCAAAGCATGGATGACGCTTTCACCGATCTCGCGCTCGGTCTCGTGTTCGCCTCCGTGCTCGTCTATCTCTTGATGGTCGTCAACTACCAGAACTTCGGCGAGCCCTTCGTCGTCATCCTGGCGCTCCCCGCCACGCTCGTCGGCATCCTTGCCATGCTCTTCATCACCGGCACGACGCTCAGCGTTCCCTCGCTGATGGGCGCGATCATGGCGGTGGGCGTCGCCTCGGCGAACTCGATCCTGCTCGTCACGTTCGCACGCGAGCAGCAGCTCGCGGGCAGGACCTCGTTCGAGGCCGCGGTCGACGCCGGCCACACGCGCATCCGCCCCGTCCTGATGACGGCCTGCGCCATGATCGTCGGCATGATTCCGATGGCGATCGGCGGCCCGGGCGCCGAGCAGAACGCGGTGCTCGCGCGCGCGGTCATCGGCGGGCTGCTGTTTGCAACGCCGACTACGCTTCTTTTGGTTCCGTATCTGTTTGCCGTGCTGAGAAAGAGCAACGACGGCAAGCCGGATCACGGCGTATTCGAGGAGAACCCCGCATGAGCGCGGACAAAGATCTGCCGCAGACCGATGCACCGTGGCCGAGCGGCCCTGCGTCCGGAGACCCTGGCGCCCGATGCCGACACGAGCATCGTTTCGCCGCATGGGCCGGTGGATTGGCCTGGGCGTGCTGGTCCTGCTCGTCGGAGCCCTCGCTTTCGGCGCCTGGCGCGCTCACGTGAAGCATGAAGCCGTCATGGCGACGGCGGCGCAGCACAGCAACTTCGTGCCCGATCTTCGGGTGGCGACTGGTGAAGGCCAGCGACGACACGGTGCACCTCACGCTGCCGGCAACGACGCTGGCGTTCACGGCGGCGAACATGTACGCGCGCGTCAACGGCTACATATCCAAGCGCAAGGTCGACATCGGCGACCGCGTCAAGAAGGGCGACTTGCTGGCCGAGATATACGCGCCCGAGATCGAGTACCAGCTCGCCCAAGCCCAGGCGACGCTCGTTCAGACGCAGGCGACGGTCCGCCAGATGCTGGCCAGCATGGAGCTCGCGCGGGTGACGGACGTGCGCAACGGACCTTTGGTCGATCGAGGCTTCGTGAGCGCGCTTAATGGTGACACCTACCGGCTGAACCTCAAATCGCAGGAGGAGCAGGTGCGCGTCGCGCAGGCCAACGTGGCGGCGCAGGCGGCCCAGGTAGAGGTTAACCGCCAGCAGAAAGAGTACCAGCGCATCATCGCGCCGTTCGACGGCGTCGTCACGCAGCGCAACATCAACATCGGCGATCTCGTGCAGGCTAACGCCGCGAGCGGCACTTTCATGTTCACCCTCATGAAGAGCGACATGATCCGCACGCAGGTCTACGTGCCGCAGGACCAGGCGTTCGGGCTTGACTACCGGCGTCAAGGCGATCGTGCGCGTGCCGCAGATGCCGGGCCAAACGTTCGCCGGCACGGTAACGCGCATCGCGGATGCGCTCGCGCCGGGGACGCGCACGCTGCTGACCGAGGTCGATATTCCCAATCCGGACGGAGCGCTGCAGCCGGGCACCTACGTCACGATCGAGCTCTCGATCCCGCGCAAGACGCCGTCGCTGCTGGTGCCGGCGGAGGCGATCATCTTCAACGAGAACGGGATGCAGGTGGCCGTCGCCAAGGACGGCACCGCGCATATCCAGAAGGTCAACGTGACGCGCGATCTCGGCACCGTGATCGAGGTCGACCGCGGCGTCGCGGCCGGCGATCAAGTCATCATAAGTCCGCCGGTCGATCTGCAGAACGGCGCCAAGGTGCGCGTCAAGCCGCAGGTGAAGGAAGCCTCGGCGCAGATAGACGGCTGCCGGCGCGTCACAGGCAGGGCGGCATTCTTCGGGTCGACAGGCCCGCGCAACACGTCGCGCACGGTGACGCACGTGCGCCAGTGCCGGAGCTGCTCGTAGGCCGGCAGCCAGGACGCGTCCCAGCCGCCGCCGAGCGCCTGGATCAGGCTGACGCTGGCGAGAAAGCGGTTCTGGCGCACGGTGAGCGCGTTGATCTCGTTGGACAGCAGCACCTCCTGCGCTTGCACGACCGCGGTGAAGTCGACCGTGCCGCTGCTTGTACTCGTCGATCGTGATGTCGAGCGCCTCGCGCGCGAGCTGCACGGCCTTGCGCGAGCGCGCGCGCCTGCTGGCCGAGGATGCGCAGGTTCGAGAGCTGGTCCTCGACCTGCTGCATCGCGGTCAGCACGGTCTGGCGGTAGCTTGCGACCGATTGGTAGTAGGCGGCGAGCGCGGCCGCGACCTGCCCGCGGCGCAGGCCGCCCTCGAATACGACCTCGGCCGACGTTGCCGCCGACGGACCACACCTCGTTGGCGACCGCGATGGGGAACGCACTCGAGCCGACCCATCCGTAGCTCGCATACGACAGGATGCTGTTGCCGAAGCCCGCCGAGGCTCACGTTGGGGAAGTAGGCGGCGACGGCGACGCCGACGAGGGCGTTCTGGCTGGAGATGGTGCGCTCGGCTGCAGCGATATCGGGGCGGCGCTCGAGCAGCGCGGAGGGCACGCTCGGCGGCATCACCGGGATGGTGCCGGCCGAGCGGCGCCGGCGCGATCGAGACGTCGGCCGGCGGGCGGCCGATCAGCACGGCGATCGCATGCTCGAACTGCGCGCGCTGGATGCCGACGCCGATCGCTTGCGAGAGCGTCGTCTGCACTTGCGTCTTGGCGGTGATCACGTCGTAGATCGACACGGTGCCGCGCTTGTAGCGCGCGTCCGCGATCTCGAAGGTCTTGCGGTAGGCGGCGACCGTGTCGTCGAGCAGGCGCTGCAGCGAGTCGGCGGCGCGCAGATTGAAATAGGCTTGCGCCAATTGCGCGCGCGCGAGCAGCTGGGCGTTGGCGAAATTCGGCAGCACTCGCCTGCGCGGCGCCGATGTTGCTCTCGACCTGGCGCCGGGTTTGCCCCCAGACGTCGATGTTCCACGCCACCTCCGGCGCAGAGCGTGACCGTCGTTTGCGTTATCGCGCTGGGCGCGGAGGAGCCGTAGGCCTCAGCGGCGCTGGCGCCCTCATGCCAGCGGGTGGGTACGTAGCTGAAGCCGAGCGTGGGAAACAGGGCGGCGCGGGCCTGCTGCACCATGGCGGCGGACTGATGGAAGGCGGCTTCGGCGGCGGCGATGTTCTGGTTGTTGACGTCGACTTCGCGCAGCAGCCCGTCAAGCGTCTGGTCGCCATAGACGGACCACCAGTCGCCGCGCTCCACGCCATCGCTGCGGCGTGGCGATCTTCCAGCCCTCGAGCTCTTTGAATGCGACAGGCACCGGCGCGGCGGGCAGTTCATAGTCGGGGCCGACGGCACAGCCCGCCGGCGAAAGCATGAGGATCAGGGCGAGTGCGTGCGCCGGGCGCCGGGCGCAATGCAAGAGGGAGCAATGCCGGTGCGCCGTAAAGCGGCTATGGGCCGCCGCCGGGATCGGCACCGCGAAGTCCGCCGCTGTTGTCAGGTCATCGATAGATCGCCGCCGCATCCCCGTCGCATGGATTGTTCGACGCTGACCTGCTTCGCCAGATTGCGGCGGTCGCTACATGGTTCGTTGCACCTGCGCCGAGGGATCAAGGCTCCCCTGCTGGGGCACTCATAACGCGAGTCGCCGATTCGCGTGCAACGCGAAAAGCTCGGCCACGGTCTTTGCCGGGAGTCGGGGGCGTGCGTGCTAGCGGCCGCGCAGCGGGGAAAGCCACACCGCCAGGAGCGCGAAGAGAAGTGCGAGCGGCACCACGAACAGCATGATCGCGGCGAGCGTGATCGTGAGGCCGAGCACGAGGAAGGCTGCGAGTGTGAGTACGGCCGTCGCCGCGAGGAAGACTACGGTGCCGGCGAGCCAGGCGCGCCAGCCGGTGAGCACCGTCGTCTTGCCGTTCCTGGATATGACGAACATGTCATCGCGTCTCGCTCAGGGAGGTGTCGGAAGCACTGTTGCCCGATCCGGCGGCCGGGTGCCGCGGGCTCGCTTGAGGGCTGCGACCTGCGGCTGCGCGATCGGCGCCCTATCCGATTGGCGGGGTCAGCTCAGAAACCATCCTCGTGCGTGGCGCTCTCGCCGGTCATCGACTGAGCCGTGATCTTCGCGGGGTCGAGAATGGGCATCAGCTGGCTCGCTTCCTTGATCATACGCACGCGGCCGTCGAATTCCGCCCCTTCGGAAATCGCCAGCTTCTGATGCATGATGTCGCCGTCGACCCTGGCGGTGTCGTGCAGCGTGACCGTGAGCGCGCGGATCGCGCCGCTGACGCCGCCGCGCACCTCGATCTTCTCGGCGCAAACCTGGCCCGTTACCGAGCCGCCCTCGCTGATCGTCACCTGCTTGCCGTGCACGTCGCCGCGCACGTGGCCGTCGACCCGCAGCTTGTTCTGCGAAATAATTGTGATCTTCTCGCCAAGAATTGTGAGGTCGCTGCCGATCACGGACGTACCGCTATCGGTGGAAGCGCTGTCGGAACGGGCCGACGCGTTGCCTGGAAGCCCGGCGCGTCCGGGTGTGTTCCCTGGCTTTGGAAGATTGGATTGAGCATTATTCGTGGGGCTATTCAACACATCATACCTCCCGTGCATGCCTTAACTAATGGATGCAAAAATCCAAGCTGCGCCTCGCCGGGCCCCACGCATAGCATCGAAAAACGGCATTGAGAACCGACACTTCTCCACTACTCAATTTGCGAGCCGGGGATACGCTGCAACGCAATTTGTGACAGGCCCCCGCGGGCAAGGCGTTCTGAGCCTAGCTACGACTTATGGCGGCGCTTTGGCACGGCGTGTGAAGGCCGAAAACTCAGCCGAAAACTCAGCCTTTGGAGCCGTTTCGCCGCAGGAGAAAGGCGTCCATGATCCAGCCCTTGGCCGCCTTACTGTCCCGGCGAATTCGTTTTATGTCATCGACGACATCGCAAACCCGGCCCGAAATCAGGATCTCATCGGGCGTTCCCAGATATGCCCCCCAATAGATGTGGAGATCTTCGTTCTTGATTGCCTCGAGCCCCGGGCCACCGTCGAGCAGCACGACGATGGTGTCCACACCTAGGGGGAGCCCCTGCGCGAGCTTGCGCCCGGTGGTGATGAGGATCGGCTCGCCGATGGTGTTGAGCGTGATCCTATGTCGCGCCGCCAGCACGTGCAGACTGCTGACCCCGGGGATGACATCATAGTCGAACGGCGGCGAACCGGTGGCCGCGACCTGCTGCAACGTCCTGAGCGTGCTGTCGTAGAGAGAGGGATCGCCCCACACGAGCAGCGCGCCGCATTCCCCCTCCATGATCTCGTCACGGATGAGGGTCTTGAAGATTTCCGCCTTCGCCTCGTGCCACGCCTGGACGGTCGCCTCATAGTAGAGCGGCGATGACTCGCGCAGCGGGCTTGGAACCTCCACCAGTCGCGGCGAGCGGTTTATGATGTAGCGCTCGCAGATCTCCCGGCGCAGCCGCGTGAGATCGGCCTTCTGCGGACCCTTGTCCAGGACGAAGATGACGTCGGCCTGGTTCAGCGCGTTGATGGCTTCAATCGTGACGTAGTCGGGATTGCCCGCTCCGATGCCGATGACCAGAACCCGTTTCATGCACTGCTTCTTCCTCGCGCTCTTGCCGGTAAGCAGCAAGCGGAGCGGGGGCGTGTCAATGGGCTATACCCGCACAAGCCCCCGATCGCGCGTTGCCGCGCTATGCAGCGGCCGCTAATCGGCTTGACGGCCGCGCAATGTTCTCCATTCTCGTTTCGCAGTGGAGTGGCACCGGACCGAAGGCCTGCAGCGTGACCGACGACTGGATACTGCGTCCCTGTCCTCAGCCGTCGCCCGAGCACGCGAGCGCGGCCGAGGCGCGCCAGAACGCGTTGACGAAGCCGCCGGGGTCGCTGGGCATCCTCGAGCGTCTCGTCGTCCGCCTCGCCGCACTGCAGCGGACGGAGCGCCCATGCGCCGGACGAGCACCGATTATTTTGTTCGCCGGCGATCACGGCGTCTGCGCCCAGGGTGTGTCGGCCTACCCGTCCGCGGTGACGGTCGAGATGCTGCACAACTTCGCCAATGGCGGGGCGGCGATCTCGGTGCTGGCGCGCGAGCTGGGACTTTCCCTTGAGGTCGTCGACGCCGGAACGCTGAGCTCTTCCGACATCGCCGGCGTGGTGAGCGACAAGCCGGCCCGCGGCACCCGCGACTTCACGCGCGAGCCGGCGATGACGCCCGATGAGCTGCTGCACGCGCTGGGCGCCGGGGCTCGCGCTCATGCACGGGCAAATCAGTCCGGGGCCGACCTGATCATCCTCGGCGAGATGGGCATCGGCAATACGACGTCGGCCTCGGCGATCGCGGCGGCACTTCTCGCAAGGCCGCCGGCAGATCTCGTCGGCGCCGGCACGGGGCTCGACACCGACGGCATCGCGCGCAAGGCGAACGTGATCGCGGCGGCGCTCGATCGCCATGGCATGAACCGGCCGGGCGTCGCACCGCTCGATGTGATGGCGCGCGTCGGCGGCCTTGAGATCGCGGCGTTGACGGGCGCGATGATCGCGGCGGCGCAGGCGGGCACGCCCGTTCTGGTCGACGGTTTCATCGTCTCGGCGGCGGCGCTGGCGGCCGTGCGCCTGAACCCCTCGTGCGCGAATTGGCTGCTCTTTTCGCACCGCTCGCAGGAGCAGGGCCATCGCCTAGTCTTGGACGCACTCGGCGCCGAGCCGATCCTCGACCTCAAACTGCGTCTGGGCGAGGGCACGGGCGCCGCGCTCGCTCTTCCCGTTCTGCGCCTCGCCTGCGCGCTGCATGCGCAAATGGCGACCTTCGAGGAGGCTCAAGTCTCGAGACGCGGGCCATGCCACTGATCGATCTCGTCCGCCACGGCGAAACGGAGCGGCACGGCCTCCTGCTGGGGCGCACCGACACACCGCTGTCGATTGCCGGCTGGCGCCAGATTGAGCGGCAGACCGAAGGCCGCGGGTGGGGCGCGATCGTGTGCTCGCCGCTGGCGCGAGCGCGAGAGCCCGCCGAAAGGCTGGCGCTCGATCGCAACCTCGAACTGCGGATCGACGCCGACTGGTCCGAGCTCGACTTCGGCGCATGGGACGGTCGCCCCCTCGCCGAGCTCGAGGCCGATCCCGTCGTTGCAGTCCACCTCGATGCGCTCTATCGCAGCCCCGAGGCTCCAGCTCCGCCGGAGGGCGAAAGCTGGCAGGCGCTGGCCGAGCGCATTACGCGGGCGCTGCACCGGATCGTGCGGGCGCCGGCCGCCGAGACGGCGCTCGTCGTCACGCATGCCGGGCCCATGCGCGCAGCCGTCGCGCTCGCCTGCGACATTCCCTTCGAGCGCCTCTGGGCGCTCAAGATCGGACACGGCACGCGCGTCACGCTGCGCGTGGAGAGCGAAGGTGGCTTGCGTTTGTGGGGCGAGATCGTGGAGATCGTCCAGCCATGACGATGCACGCCTTCGCCCACGCCTTGCAGTTTCTGACCCGGTTGCCGGGGCCGCGCCTCCTCGCTTTGAAGGAGGGCGACCTGTCGCGCGCGGCGGTCTGGTTCCCGCTGGTCGGCATTGTTATCGGTGCGGCGCTGGCTTTGGCGCTGTGGGCCGGCGCGCACGCCTCGCCGTGGATCGGCGCGCTGCTCGCTCTCTTCGTGTGGGTTTGGATCACGGGCGGGCTGCATCTCGACGGGCTCGGCGACGTCGCCGATGCGTCGGCGGCCGCGCACCGTTCGCCCGAGCGCTTCCTCGAGGTGCTGCGCGATCCCCATATCGGCGCCTTCGGCGTCATGGCGATCGCGCTGCAATTGATCGCCAAGGTCGTGCTGCTGGCGCAGATCGCGGGCGCGCCGGCACTGGTCGCACTCGTGCTGATTCCGGCGTGGGCGCGCTGGGGGCCGCTCGTGTGGAGCGCAGCCGTGCCCCCGCTCGCCGAAGGCTCGGCGGCGCGCTTCGGAGCGGAGATCAATCGCACGGCCACCGCCGTCGAAGGGCTCGTGCTCGCCGTGGTGAGCCTCTGGCTCGCGCCGGTGTTGCTCGCGGCCATGCTGATCGTTCCGGCGATCGCCGTGTACTGGCGCTACCGGCTCGGCGGCATCACGGGTGACTGCCTCGGCGCCAGCATCGAGGTGACGGAGACGCTGCTGCTTTTGCTCGTCGCCGTGACGTTGGCGTGAGCGGCGATGGCGTGACGCTCAACGTGTTCCCGCATCGCCGAAGCGCGCTTCGCTGAGCGCCCGCTCCAGGCGCCGCCATGCTGCCTCCGGTCCGGCCAAGCCGAAGCGCAGCCACGTCGGCTCCTCGTCAAAGCGGCGCACGTGAATGCCGTGGCGCCCGAGCGTGGCGGCGAGCTCCGGCGCGTGCGGATGCGACACCAGCCGGAATAGCGGCGTTCCCCCGAGGCGCGTGCAGCCGCAGGCTTCGAGCAGCGCATCGAGCCGGCGGCAATGGCTTTCGAGGGTCGCCCGCGTGCGCGCGAGCCAGGCATCGTCGGCAAGGGCTTTTGCGCCGATGGCCAGCGCCGGTCCCGATACGGCCCACGGGCCCAGATGATCGTTGATCCGCTCCGCGATCTCCGCGTGCGCGATCGCAAAGCCGAGGCGCAGGCCCGCAAGGCCATACGTCTTGCCGAAGGAGCGCAGCACGATCGCGCCCGGCGGCAAGTCGGGAACGAGGCTCAAATCATCGGGCATCACGTCGGCGAACGCCTCGTCGACGACGAGAAACCCGCCGCGCCCCTGCAGCATCTGCGCAATTCCGTGCAACTCGTCGGCGGGCACGACGCGGCCCGTCGGGTTGTTGGGATTGACCGCGACGACAACGGTCGCCGATTGCGCGGACGCAAGCTCGCGCACCTCGCTTACGTCGTGTCCTTCGCGCCGCCAGGCTGCGGCGTGCTCGGCGTAGGTCGGCGAGAGGATTGCGACGCGCGTGGGGCCGATGAGGCGGGGCAGCACGCCGATGAGCGCTTGCGTGCCGGGCGCGGCAACGACGATTGCGGGGGATCGCGCGCCATAGCGGTGCGCGGCCGCATCGATGAGCGCGCGCATCGATGAGGCTTGCGGCAACTGCGCCCAGGTTGAGGGCGCCAGCTCCGGCACGGGGTAGGGCTCGGGGTTGATTCCGGTCGACAGGTCGATCCACGGCTCGGGTGCTGAGGGGAAGCTCGCGCGCGCGCCATCGAGATCGCCGCCGTGCCGCACCGTTTCCGGTCGCGTCAGCGCCATGCTAGCACCTGCCGTTGAACGGACGCCCCGCATCGAGGGTTCATGCACGCCATACTCGCTCTTCTCGCGCTCGTTATCGAGGGCGCCTGCGGCTATCCGTCGTGGCTCTATCGGGCTGCGGGCCACCCCGTGAGCTGGATGGGGCGGCTGATAGCATGGTGCGAGACGGCCTGGAATGGGCCGCAGCTGCCGTTCGCGCGGCGGCGCTTCAACGGGGTGGCGGCACTTCTCGTCTGCAGTGCGGCTGCGGTAGCGGGCAGCGCCGTGCTGGTGCTGCTCGCCGAACGCCTGTTGCCGTTTCCTCTCGGCCTCCTGGTCATTGCGGCCGCCGCGGCGACGCTTATTGCGCAGCGCAGCCTGCACCAGCACGTGGCGGCCGTCGCGGACGCTTTGCAACAGGGCGGCGTCGCGGAGGGACGCGTTGCGGTTGCGCAGATCGTCGGGCGCGATACGTCGGCGCTCGAAAAGGCGGGGATCGCGCGCGCGGCGATCGAGAGCCTGGCTGAGAACTTCTCCGACGGCGTGGTGGCGCCAATCTTCTGGTTGCTGCTCGGCGGGCTGCCGGGCGCAGCTCTATATAAGACCGTGAACACCGCCGACAGCATGATCGGCCATAGGAGCGATCGTTACCGCGCCTTCGGGTGGGCGGCAGCGCGCTTCGATGATCTCCTGAACCTTCCCGCATCCCGCCTTGCCGCGCTGCTGATCGTCGCGGCGGCGGCCCTGCTGCCCGATACGAGCGCGCGCGCGGCGGCCGCGGCCGTTGCGCGCGATGCGCGCCGCCACAAGTCGCCGAATGCGGGCTGGCCCGAGGCGGCGATCGCCGGCGCGCTGGGTCTCAAGCTTGCAGGGCCTCGGGTTTATGAGGGCGTGCTGGTGGCGGACGCCTGGATGGGCGATGGCCGCGCCGACGCCGGCGTGAGCGACATCCGCCGCGCGCTGCGGCTCTATCGCGTGGCGTGTGGCGTGCAGGCAGCAGCAGTGGCGCTCCTCGCGGTGGCACTCGTCATTTGAGCTGCGGGGCCCGTGCAATCTCCAAGAGCGCATCGCAATCGATGTGCGCCTCCACGTGCGCGGCGAGCGCATCGAGCGTCGCCTCGACGTCGTCCTCGTAGTGCAGGCTCGCGCTGCCGGCGCCGATGCGCCCCATCCAGTCGCTGCGCTGGCGGTCGTCGGCGAAGAGGCCATGCACGTGGCAGCCGGCGATGCGTCCGTCGGCGCTGATCGCGCCGTCGCAGCGCCCGTCGCCGAGTTTGAGCATGGGCCGTGCGCAGCCGGGGCCGTCCGTGCGCCCGACGTGCATCTCGTAGCCCTTGAAGGGAATGCCGGCGGGGCTGCTGGTGCCCGCGACCTCGACCAGCAGCTTCTCGTCCCCGAGCCTGGTTGAGACGTCGAGGAACCCCAGGCCCTGCGCAGTCCCCGGCGCGCCCTCGATGCCGTCGGCATCCTCAATCGTCCGCCCCAGCATCTGGTAGCCGCCGCAGATGCCGAGCACGTGCCCGCCGCGGCGCACGTGCGCCTGGAGGTCGATATCCCAGCCGGTTGCGCGCAAGGATCCGAGATCTGAGATCGTCGCCTTGGAGCCCGGCAGGATGACCAGTGCCGCATCGGCGGGGATCGCCGCGCCGGGCCGCAGGAACGCGACCTCGACGCCGGGCTCGAGCTGCAGCGGATCGAAATCGTCGAAGTTGGAAACGTGCGGATAGGCGAGGACGACGACGCGCGCCTTTGCTGCGGCTTTTGCAGCGGAGGGCGCGTTGAGCGCCAGCGCGTCCTCGGCGGGGAGACGGTGCGCGTCCGCGAAATATGGAACGAGCCCGAGCGTGCGCCAGCCGGTCAGCTCGGCGATGCGCGTCATGCCGTCGGCAAACAGCGCCGGGTCGCCGCGGAATTTGTTGACGATGAAGCCTTCGATCATGGCTGCATCCTCGGGCGCCAGCACCGTTTTCGTGCCGACAAGGCTCGCGATGACGCCGCCGCGGTCGATGTCGCCGATGATGACGACGGGCACGCCGCCCGCGCGCGCAAAGCCCATGTTCGCGATGTCACCCGATCGCAGGTTGACCTCCGACGCCGAGCCTGCGCCTTCGACGAGCACGATGTCGGCCTCGGCCGCAAGCCGCGCGAAGCTGTCGAGCACGGCCGGCATGAGCTCGGGCTTCAGGAGCTGGTAGGCGTCGGCGCGCGCGTTGCCGTAGATGCGTCCCTGCACGACGACCTGCGCACCGACGTCGCTCTGCGGCTTCAACAGCACCGGGTTCATGTGCACGCTTGAAGGCACGCCCGCAGCGCGCGCCTGCAGCGCCTGCGCGCGTCCGATCTCGCCGCCGTCGGCCGTCACGGCGGCGTTGTTCGACATGTTTTGCGGTTTGAAGGGGCGCACGCGCAACCCCCGGGTCTTGAAGGCGCGCGCCAGGCCTGCGACGAGCAGCGACTTGCCGACGTCGGAGCCGGTGCCCTGGAACATGATGGCGCGTGCCGGCATCAGAACTCGATGCCCTCCTGCGCCTTCACGCCGGCCGCGAAGTGATGCTTCACCAGCGTCATCTCGGTAACGAGGTCGGCCGCCTCGATCATCTCGGGCTTGGCGTTGCGCCCCGTGACGACGATGTGCAGGTCGGGGCGCCGCGCGGCGAGCGCTGCGATCACCTCGTTGAGATCCAGGTGATCGTAGCGCAGCGCGATGTTGAGCTCGTCGAGGACGAGAAAGCCGATCGAGGCATCGGCCATCAATTCTTGCGTCTTCGCCCAGGCGCGCTCGGCCGCGGCGACGTCGCGGGCGCGATCCTGCGTCTCCCAGGTGAAGCCTTCGCCGAGCGTATGCCAGCTCACCTGCTCGCCGAACCGCTCGCACGCCTTGCGCTCGCCCAACTCCCACGCACCCTTGCCGAACTGCACGACGCCCGCGCGCATGCCACGCCCGAGCGCACGCAGCAGCAGGCCGAAGGCCGCCGTCGACTTGCCTTTGCCCTTGCCGGTGTGGACGATCAGCAGCCCTTTCTGCAGCGTCTTGCCCGCGACCTCCGCGTCCTGCACCGCCTTGCGGTTGGCCATCTTTGCTTTGTGGCGCTCCGCGTCCTCGGCTTTTTCGCTCATCGCAGCCTCCGTGCTCGGGTCATTTCAAAGTGAGCGGTAGTCCTGCCGCCATCAAGACGACGTGGTCGGCGATGGCAGCGACGCGCTGGTTGAGCACGCCTTGCGCATCGCGAAACGTTCGCCCCAGCTCCGTGTCGGGCACGATCCCGAGCCCCACCTCGTTGGAGACGACGACCAACGGCCCCCGCGCTGAGCTTAATGCGGCAATGAGGCGATCGCTCTCGGCTGCGACATCGCGCCCGGCGAGCAGCGCGTTGCTGAGCCACAGCGTCAAGCAGTCGAGGAGAACGGCGCCCTCGCCGAGGCCGGCGATGGCGCCGGCGACCCCGAGCGGAGCTTCGAGCGTCCGCCACCTTAAATCCCGCCGCTCGCGGTGACGATCTATGCGCTCACGCATCTCCGCATCGCGCGCTTCGGCCGTCGCCACATATACCCATGGCGGGGGTGTGCGCGCGATAAGCGCTTCGGCGTGCCGGCTCTTTCCAGACCGGGCGCCGCCGAGCACCAAGGTCAAACGCGATAGGGGAACGGCGGCCATTTGCGGCAAATTCGATTGACGAGCCTCGGATCGAACCCTTATCAAGCTGGGGACGGTTCCCCGCAAGGGGATTGAATGGGAATGCGGTGACACCTTCTTCAGGTCAATTCCGCAACTGCCCCCGCAACTGTAGTCGGCGAGCCGAAGGCGAGTTTACCACTGGGAAACCGGGAAGGTAGCCGGAGGCGGTGACCCGAGAGTCAGGAGACCTGCCGTCGCTGTCGCAACTCGTATGGCCCGGTGGGTGGCCAAGGAGGCACAATTGACTACGCAGTCCCAATCGACCTCGCAATCAGCGCCTATCGCGCGTGGCGCCGAGCGCTCCGACGTGCTCACCGCCGCCCTCCTCGCGTTCGTGTTCGGGATAGGGCTCGTCTATACGACCGGCTTCTCGTATCCGGCGACGATCCACAACGCGGCGCACGACACGCGTCACGCGTTGAGCTTTCCCTGCCACTGAGGGAATAGCCATGATCACCCGGGTTCTCGCCACCGGCCTTCTGGCCGGCCTTCTTGCTGGGCTGACGGTTGCGGTCCTGCAGACGGTCACGACGACGCCGCTCATTCTTCAAGCCGAGACCTTCGAGAAGGCCGGGCAGGCAAAAGTCGACGCGTCGCTCTATGCGCCGCGCGCCGGAGCATTCCTGCAGAAGGCCCAGATCATTCTCGTTCACGGGGGCGCCGAGCATGACGATGCCGGCAACACGGCCTGGGCGCCGCGCGCCGGTCTGGAGCGCACGCTCGCCACCAGCACCGCGACGATTGCCACCGCGATCGGGTTTGCTCTGATCCTGCTCGCCGGCATGCTGCTCGCGGGCGACCCGATCGACGAGCGCCGCGCCATCGCCTGGGCGGCGGCGGGCTTCGTCGTCGCGGGCCTCGCGCCCGCCGTCGGATTGTCGCCCGAGGTTCCCGGCATGGTTGCCGCCGATCTCGCGAGCCGGCAGTCGTGGTGGTTCTTGACCGCGGCGGCCACGGCCTTGGCGCTTTGGCTGTTCCTGCGCTCCGACAACAACTGGCTGCGCCTGCTCGCCGTGCCGATCCTGCTCGCCCCCCATGTCTGGGGCGCGCCGCGCCTCGCCGAGGTGTCGGCGTCGGGCGTTCCCGCAGAGCTTGCCGCCCGCTTCGCGGCAACCTCGCTCGCGGTGCAGGCGGTGCTGTGGCTGCTCACCGGCTTCTTCGTCGGATTCCTGTGGCGTAGAATTGGCAATGGCAATGCTCGCCAACCAGCATAGCGGCGTTAGATGCGAGGCACCCGACGCGCAAGCTCGTGTCACGGTCTTCGTGTGCCTCTCCTGCCGCCGCGTCGCCGAGGGTGCCGAGACTGTCGAGCAGCCGGGCGCGGACCTGGTGGATGCGCTGCAGCAGCGCCTGAATGATGCCGGCGCCGGCGATGTCACCGTGACGGGCATGGAGTGCCTTGCCGTCTGCAAGCGCCCCTGCACCGTCGCCGTCACGGCTGCCGGCTGCTGGACCTACATCGTCGGCGATCTCGACCCCGCAGAGCACGCGGGCGACATCGTCGACGCCGTCCTCTCCTACCGGCGCTCCGGCAACGGCATCGTGCCCTGGAAGGAGCGGCCGGCGTGCTTCCGCAAGGGCGTCATCGCCCGCGTGCCGCCACTGGGCTTCGTGCAACCCGAACCGGAGAGCCCATGACGAGCCTCGCCAAAGTGCCCTGCAGCATCGTCACCGGCTTTCTCGGAGCGGGCAAGACGACGCTGGTGCGCCATGTTCTGCAGAACGCCGCGGGGCGCCGGCTCGCCGTCATCGTCAACGAGTTCGGCTCCGTCGGCATCGACGGCGAGATCTTGCGAGGGTGCGGGGTCGAGACCTGCAGCGAGGACCGCATCGTCGAGCTGGCGAACGGCTGCATCTGCTGCACGGTCGCCGACGATTTCATCCCGGCGCTCGAAAGCCTGCTGGCGCTTGCCAAGCCGCCCGAGCACATATTAATAGAGACATCGGGTCTCGCGCTGCCCAAGCCCCTCGTGCAGGCCTTCAACTGGCCCGCGATCGCCTCGCGCGTCACCGTCGACGGCGTGATCGCGGTCGTCGACGGCGCGGCGGTCGCCGATGGGCGCTTTGCCGACGACCCGGAAGCGCTGATGCGCCAGCGCATCGAGGATCCCGCCGTCGATCACGACAATCCGCTGGAGGAGGTCTACGAGGACCAGCTCCTGTGCGCCGACCTTATCATCCTCAACAAGACCGATCTGATGAGCGAAATGGAGCGCGCTAACGTCGTGCGCGAGATCAAGGCCTCGGTGCCGCGTGCCGTGAAGGTCGTCGAGACGGAGGGCGCGCGGCTCGACCCTTCAATCCTGCTGGGACTGGGCGCAGCGGCCGAATCCGATCTCGCCGCGCGACCCTCGCACCACGATGGCGAAGACGGTCACGACCACGACGACTTCGAGAGCTTCATCGTCGATATCCCTGAAATTGCGCGCCCCGAGGACATCCTCGAGCGGCTCGCGCGCGCCGCCGATGCGCACGATATCCTGCGCGTCAAAGGGTTCGCTGACGTCAAGGGCAAGCCGATGCGCCTGCTCGTGCAGGGCGTGGGTTCGCGCATTCAACAGCAGTTCGATCGTGCCTGGCGTCCCGGCGAGCCCCGCCAGGGCCGCATCGTCGTTATCGGCCAGAAAGGACTCGACCGCGAAGCCATCGCGCGATCCATCGCGGGCGAGTAACTCGATCATGCATCTTCTTGCGACCGAGGCGGCGACGCTGGACGAGATCGAGGCTCCCGTCGATCTCGAGCAGACGGGCGCCGACGTCGTCGTGCTGTCGTTCAGCGACAGCGATCTCTCCGCGCTCGCCGCGGCGTGGACGAAGGACCGCGCGGGCTTGCCGAGCCTGCGCCTTGCCAGCCTCAAGCGGCTGCGCCATCCGATGTCGGTCGATCTCTACGTCGATGCCGTCATCGCCAAGAGCCGGCTCGTCGTCGTGCGCAGCTTGGGCGGGCTCGACTATTGGCGCTACGGTTTTGAGCGCGTCGCCGAAGCGTGCCGCCGCAGCGGCGCGCTGTTCGTCGCGCTGCCGGGCGATGACCGGCCGGACGCGCGCCTTGCCGGCTTGTCGACCGCGCCGGCCGATACGGTTGCCCGCTTCGACCGCTATTTCCGCGAAGGAGGCCCCGGCAATCTCGGGGCTGCGCTGCGGCTTGCCGGCAACCTGCTGGGGTGCGCGGAGCAGCCCGCTTCGCCTGCTCCCCTCGGCCCCGTCATCGGCATGGGCGCCGACGGATCGATGCGCGATCTTGCGCGCATGGCCCGCACGGTGCCCGAGCGTCCCGCCGTCCTCATCGTATTCTATCGCGCGAGCCTGCTCGCGGCCGACGCAGCACCCATCCGCGCCCTGATGCGCTCGCTCGCGGGCGAGGAGCTGGAAGCGATCGCAGTAGCGGTCTCCAGCCTCAAGGACCCCGCCGCCGCCGAGGGAATAGCGACGCTGATTGCGCGCATCGCGCCGGCCGTCGTGATCAATGCGACGGCGTTCTCCGCGCGCCGTGACGACGATACGACGTTGCTCGATGCCGCGGACTGCCCGGTGCTGCAGGTGGCGCTCGCCGGTTGTGCGAAAGACACGTGGGCTCAGTCGCCGCGCGGGCTGTCGCCCAGCGACCTTGCGATGAACGTGGTTCTGCCCGAGCTCGACGGGCGCCTCTTCACCCGCGCCATCTCGTTCAAGGCGGAAAGCGCGCCCGACCCCGACCTGCAGCATGGCAGCGTCCTGCACGAGCCGGTCGCGGATCGGATCGCATATGTGGCCGAGCTTGCCGCCGCCTGGGCGCGGCTCGGCGCCAAGGCGCGGGAAGAACGTCGCGTCGCGGTCGTGCTGTCGGATTATCCCGCGCGCGGCGGGCGCACAGGCTATGCCTGCGGGCTCGATACGCCCGCGAGCGTGCGCGAGATCATCGCGCTCCTGGGCGAAGCCGGCTACGCGACCGGCGGCGCCGATTGGCCGGCAGCCGACATCATCGCGCGCCTCACGGATCGTGGTGCCCGCGAGGAGCTCAAGCTCCCGCTCGCGCGCTATCGCGCCTGGCTCGCGAGCAAGCCTGAGAGCGTGGCGCGGGCGATCGATGCCGCCTGGGGCGCGCCCGAGACCGACCCCGCATGCGCCGAAGACCACTTCCGCTTTCCTTGTCTGCGTGCCGGCAATTTGCTCGTCGTGCTGCAGCCCGACCGCGGCTCGCGCGGCGACCGCAAGCAGGGCTACCACGATGCGAGCTGCCCGCCGCGCCACAGCTATGCCGCGCTCTATGCCGCGTTGCGCGAGGTCGAGGGCATCGACGCGCTTATTCATCTCGGCACCCACGGCACGCTCGAATGGCTGCCGGGCAAGGCGCTGGCGCTGTCGCAGGATTGCTTTCCCGAAGCGCTGCTGGGGCCGCTGCCGGTCGTCTATCCGTTTATCGTCAACAATCCCGGCGAGGCCGTGCAGGCCAAGCGGCGCTTAGCTGCGGTGATGATCGGCCACCTGACGCCGCCGCTCTGCGAAGCGGGCTTGCACGGGCCGATGGGCGAGCTCGAAGGCCTGATCGAGGAGTATGCCGAGGCCGATGGCGTCGACCGCCGGCGCATGCCCCTGCTCGAAGCGGAAATCCTGGAGCGCGCCTGGCGCTCCGGCCTCGCGCAAGATTGCGGGCTCGAGCGTAGCGATGCCCCGCGCGCAGCGATTGCCAAGCTCGATGCGCAGCTGTGCGATATCAAGGATCTCGCAATCCGCGACAGCCTGCACGTGTTCGGGCGGGCGCCGCCCGAGGCCGCGCGCGCGGCACTCGCGCAAGCGGCGATGCAAAGCCTCGGTGGATCATCGCCACCGGGGACGGCCGAACGCGTCGAGACGCTGATTGCAGCTTGCGCGGGTGCTGAGCGTGCGGGCCTGCTCGCAGCGCTCGATGCGCGCCGCGTAGCACCCGGCCCCGCCGGCGCGCCGACGCGCGGGCGCCTCGACGTGCTGCCGAGCGGCCGCAACCTGACAACGATAGATCCGCGCGCCATCCCGACGCGCACCGCCGCAGTCATTGGCGCGCGTGCCGCCGAAGAAGTGGTGCGCCGTCACCTGCAGGATCACGGCGAGCCTCCGCGCGCGCTCCTCATCGACCTGTGGGCATCGGCCTCGCTGCGTACGGGCGGCGATGATCTTGCCCAGGCGCTGGCTTACCTCGGCGTGCGGCCCGTGTGGGACGCCGGCTCCAATCGCGTTACCGGCATCGAGGTTCTGCCGCTCGCCCGGCTCGAGCGGCCGCGCATCGACGTGACGCTGCGCATATCAGGGCTCTTCCGCGACATCTTCCAGGCGCAGATCGCGCTGTTCGACATGGCGGTCCGTCGCGTTGCCGCGCGCGATGAGGACGACGACTGGAACCCGCTTGCGGCCGCCCGGCGCAGGGGCGAGGACTTGGCGCGCGTGTTCGGGGGCGCGCCCGGCACTTATGGGGCGGGCACGGCCGAAACCGCGCTCGATTCAGTCTGGATGAGCCGCGCCGACCTCGCCGCCGCCTACCTCGCGGCGTCCTCGCACGCCTACGGCCTCCATGACGACGGCATCCGCGCCAACGGGGCGTTCGAGGAGCGCGTGGCGCGGGCGGACGCGCTGGTGCACCCGCAGGACGATCGCGAGCGCGACCTGCTCGACGGCGACGGCGTCGCCGATTTCGCGGGCGGGTTTGCCGCCGCCGCCGCGACGCTCGGGGCGAAGACGCCGGCGCTCTATCATCTCGACACGAGCCGCCCCGACGCGCCCGTCGCGCGTACCATGGCGGAGGAGATCACGCGCGTCGTGCGCGGGCGCCTCACCAGTCCGCGCTGGATCGCCGGCATGCTGCGGCACGGCCATCGCGGCGTCGCCGAGATGGCGCAGGCGGTCGATGCGCTCTACGCTTTTTCCGCCGCGGCGGCGGTCGTGCCGTCGCATCTGTTCGATGCCGTGCACGAGGCGCTGATCGCCGACGAGAGCGTGCTTGCGGCGATCATGGATATGAACCCCGACGCCGGCCGCGCGATGACGGCACGGCTGGAGGAACTCGATCGCGCGCGGGCTCTGGGCGCCCCGGCGCAATGCCGTGCACGGCGAGCTTGCGCGCGTGCGCGCCGCGGTGCCGGCTCCCCATCGGGAGGCAGCGCAATGACGGCAATCGCTTCCTCGGTGCGCGGTTGGTGCCCGGGCGCGCTTCGTCCGATGGAGAGCGGCGACGGGCTGATCGTGCGCCTGCGTCCGCGCTGCGGCACGCTGCGCGCAGCCGACGTGCGGGCGATCGCCGATATCGCCGCGCGCTACGGCAACGGTCTCATCGATTTGACGCGGCGCGCCAACATCCAGATGCGCGGGCTCGCGCCCGACGGCGCTTGGGGGCCTCTGGGACGAGCTGTCGCAAATGGGCATCATCGACGACTGCGCGGAAGCAGAAGCCGTGCGCAACGTGATGGTGAGCCCGCTTGCCGGGTTCGACGCGAGCGAGGTTGCCGATGTGCGCGCCATCGCGCGCGCGCTCGAGCAGGCGCTCGGCTGCGATCCGGCGCTGTGGCGGCTTCCGGCGAAATTCTGCTTCATCGCCGACGGCGGCGGGCTGTTGCCGCTCGATGAGGTCCGCGCCGACATACGGATCAAGGCGATGTCTGATGCCGGCGCGCCCGCAATCGCGCTGGGCGTCGACCGCGTCCACGGCATCGCATGGCTGGGGCTGGCGAGCCTTGCGGACGCCGCGGCGGTCGCGATTCGCCTCGCGCACGCATTTATTGCGGTTCGTCCCGACGCCCGCGCGCGGATGCGCGATCTTTCCGAGGCCGCGCTCGTCGAGATGCAAGCGGCGCTCGCAGCGAGACTTAGCGCCATTCCCGCACCTCCCGGTATTTCCGCGCCCGCGCGCCCCCTCGGCAAGGTGATGTGCAACGGCGCGATCATTGCTGCCGGATTCGCCGCGCCGTTCGGGCGCATCGAAGCCCCGGCACTGCGCGCGGTGGCCGATGCCGCGCTCGCTCTCGGTATCACCATCCTCCGCGTGTCGCCCTGGCGCGCCCTCTATGCACCGGTCCCCGATGCACGCGCCGCTGACGCGCTGCTCGATACCGCCGCCGCCAACGGTCTGATCGTCGATGCGGCCGACCCGCTGCTTGCCGTTGACGCTTGCCCCGGCGCACAGGGGTGCCGCTCGACCGCGCTCGATACGCGTGCCGCCGCGCGCCTGCTGGCGCCGCTGCTCGCCGGGCTCGGCTGCAGCTCCTGCCATGTTTCCGGGTGCGCCAAGGGCTGCGCCCGCTCCGGCGCGGCCGATCTCGTCCTCGTCGGCGCCGGCGATCGTTTCGGGCTGCTGCGCCGGGATACCGCGCAAGGCCAAGCTCAAGTCTTCGTGCCGCCGGCACGACTGTCCGAGCTGCCGGACATTCTCAAGACTGCATAGGGCACCGGCACCATGGTTGCGTCACGTTCCTATATCCGCGATGGAGCCCTGATCTACCGCAACTCGTTCGCGATCATCCGCGCCGAAGCCGACCTGGCGCGCTTTACGGGTGCGGCGGAGAAGGTCGCCGTGCGCATCATCCACGCGACCGGCATGGTGGAGATCGCGCGCGACATCGTGATGTCTGAGGATTTCGCCGGGGCGGCGCGGGCGGCCCTGCGCGCCGGGGCTCCAATCCTGTGCGATGCGCAGATGGTCGCGCACGGCGTCACGCGGGCGCGCCTGCCGGCCGGCAACGAGGTGATCTGTACGCTTTCCGACGCGAGCGTGCCCGAGCTTGCGCAGCGCATGGGAACGACGCGCTCGGCGGCGGCGCTGGAGCTATGGCGTCCCCGCCTTGCCGGCGCGCTCGTCGCCATCGGCAATGCGCCGACAGCGCTGTTCCGCCTGCTCGAGATGATCGAGGAGGGAGCGGGAATGCCCGCCGCCGTGATCGGCGTGCCGGTCGGGTTTGTCGGCGCGGCGGAATCGAAGGACGCGCTCGCCGCCTCGGGCGGGGTGGCGTTCCTCACTATAACCGGGCGCAAGGGAGGCAGCGCGATCGCGGCCGCCGCCGTCAACGCATTAGCGAGCGAAAGCGAATGACAACGCTCGAAGCGATCGCGGGAGCTGCTCGAGCGGGAACGCTGTACGGGATCGGTGTCGGCCCGGGCGACGTCCGCTATATGACGCTGCGCGCCGTCGGTCTCGTACGCTCCGTCGATGTGCTGGCCTACTTCGCCAAGCGCGGCCGCGAGGGCAACGCCCGCAAAATCGTGTCGGCGCTGCTCGACGGCTCCAATCGCGAATTGAAGTTCGAGTATCCCCTCACCGACGAGATCCCGTCCGCAGATCCGCGCTATCGCGATGCGATCGCCGATTTCTACGCCACGACGGCGCAAGCGCTGACGGACGAGCTCAAACGCGGCGCTTCCGTCGGCCTGCTGGCCGAAGGCGATCCGTTCTTCTACGGCTCGTTCATGCACATGTGGCGCCGCCTCGACAGCGCGGTGCCGATCGAGATCGTGCCGGGCGTCACGGGCATGTCGGGATGCTGGACGCGGGCGAACGCACCCATCACCTGGGGCGATGACGTGCTGACCATCATGCCGGGCACGCTTGACGAGGCGTCACTCACCGACCGCCTCGCCCGCTCCGATGCCGCCGTCATCATGAAGGTCGGGCGCAATCTGGCCAAGGTGCGCCGCGCGGTGGAGGCAGCCGGACTGCTCAAGCGCGCGATCTACGTGGAGCGCGGCACCATGACGGAGGAGCGCATCGTTCCGCTGTGCCAGTGCGAGGATGCGACGGGGCCTTATTTTGCGATGGTGCTGATCCCCGGCGAAGGGCGGCGGCTATGAGCGGGTCGCTGACCATCGTCGGACTGGGGCCTGGGTCGCCGGAGCTGACGACGCCCGCCGTCGCGCGGGCGCTGCGCGAAGCAACCGACCTCGTCGGCTACGACGGCTATCTCGCGCGCGTGCCCGGATGCAGGGGCCGGACAACGCCGGCACGGCTCCGACAACCGCGTCGAGATCGCGCGTGCGCGACACGCGCTGGAGCTTGCCGCGGAAGGGGGCAAGGTCGCCGTCGTGTCGGGCGGCGATCCGGGCGTCTTCGCCATGGCCGCTGCCGTGTTCGAGGCGATCGAGACGGGGGACGCCCGCTGGCGCGCGCTCGAGGTGACCGTGCAGCCCGGCGTCACCGCGATGCTGGCGGCGGCGGCACACGCGGGCGCGCCGCTCGGGGGAGACTTCTGCGCCATCTCGCTCTCGGACAATCTGAAATCATGGGACACGATCGCACGGCGGCTGGAGGCGGCGGCGCACGGCGATTTCGTCATTGCCCTCTACAACCCGTCATCGCGTGCGCGCCCGCATCAACTGGGCGAGGCGTTCGCGCTTTTGCGGCGATGCAAGGGGCCCGAGACCGTCGTCGTGTTCGCGCGGGCCGCCGGCACGCCCGACGCGCGCCTCGATGTCACGACGCTCTCCAACGCGGATGCGTTCACCGCCGACATGCGCACGCTCGTCCTCGTGGGGTCGAGCGCAACGCGCCTCATTGCAAGAGACGGCAACGCGCCGTGGGTCTATACGCCCCGTTCCGAAGGAGCCTTCGCATGATGGTGGGCGTGATTCTGGTCGAAGGCTTCGAGCCATGCCTGCGCGGCGGCAACGTCACCCAACGCGATGCCGGACGGTTTGTGCGGCCGCGCGATCATGACGACGGGAAGTGCGAGAGCGCGCGCCGCCGCGATCTTGGCGTAGGTCGCGCCGCCGCCGGAGTTCTTGGCGACGACGATATCGATGGCACGCTCACGCAGAAGGGCGGTCTCGGACGCCTCGTCGAACGGTCCGCGCTGCAGCAGCAGCTCGGCACGGGGCGGCAGCAGGCCGGCGGCGGGAGCATCGATCGTGCGCACCAGGTAGCTGTGCTGCGCGACGGCGCGGAAGGGTGCAAGCTCGAGGCGTCCGATGGTGAGAAAGACGCGCGCCGGCGCGGGCCCGAGCGCCGCCGCAGCGGCCGTTGCGTCGCCGGCATGGATCCAGCGGTCGCCGGTTTTCTCGCTCCAGGGGGCGCGCACGAGCGACAGAAGCGGGATGGCGGCCATGCGCGTGGCGGCGACGGCATTGGCGGAGATGCGCGCCGCGAACGGGTGCGTCGCGTCGACAACCACATGGATGCCGTTGTCGGACAGCCATTGCGCGAGGCCTTCGGGCCCGCCGAACCCGCCGACGCGCGTTTGAATATCGATCTGCGCGGGCGCCGCGGTGCGCCCGGCGAGCGACAGCGTCGGGGCGATGCGCGCATGGCCGGAAAGCCGCCGCGCCAGCTCGGACGCTTCCGTGGTGCCGCCAAGAATGAGAACCCGCATGAGCGTCTCTGAAATGCCAGTCGTGGCGACTAACACCACACCGCAACGGTGGCTGTCCATCGTCGGTATCGGCGAGGATGGTGCTGAGGGGCTTTCGGCCGTCGCAAAACGCCTCGTCATGGACGCCGAGCTCGTTGTCGGGGGCGAGCGCCACCTCGCTCTCGCGGGCGATCTCGTGCAGGGCGAACGGCTCGCCTGGCCGAGCCCCATCGACGCGGCGTTCCCGCGCATCCTCGCCAAGCGCGGGCGCCAGGTGACGGTGCTGGCCTCCGGCGATCCGTTCTATTTCGGCGTCGGAAAGCAGCTCGCCGCGTTAGTCGGCGCGGAGGAATTCCTCTGCGTCCCGCACATCTCGGCCTATTCGCTTGCGGCCGCTCGCATGGGCTGGGCGCTGCAGGATGTGGCAATGGTGAGCCTGCACGGCCGGTCGCTTGAGGGAATTATCCGCCATCTGCAGCCCGGCGCGCGCATCCTCGCCTTGTCGTGGGACGGCACGACGCCGCGCAAAGATTGCAAGTCTGCTTGCCGAGCGTGGGCTGGGCGGCACGGAGATCACCGTGCTGGAGCGTCTCGGTGGTCCAGCTGAGCGTGTGCGCAGCGGGGTAGCCCGGCGTTTCGGGCTCGACGGCATCGATGCGTTGAACACGATCGCGATTGAGGTCGTGGCCGGCCCGGACGCCTTGCTCGCTCCGCTCAGCCCCGGTCTCGATGATGAATTCTACGAGAGCGACGGCCAGCTCACAAAGCGGGAGGTGCGCGCGCTCGTGCTGTCGTCGCTCGCGCCGCGTCCGCGCGAGCTGCTGTGGGACATCGGGCTCGGCGCGGGCTCGATTGCGATCGAGTGGCTGCTGCGCCATCCCTCGCTACGCGCCATCGGCATCGAGGAGCGGGCGGAGCGGGCCGCGCGCGCCGCGCGCAACGCCGCGCGTCTCGGGACGCCGGATCTTTCCATCGTGACGGGGCGCGCGCCCGACGCGCTCAAAGGGCTGCCGGCGCCCGATGCCGTGTTCATCGGGGGCGGCCTCGCCGACGGCGTGCTCGACGTGGCCTGGGCCGCGCTCAAGCCCGGAGGGCGCCTCGTTGCCAATGCCGTCACGCTGCAAGGCGAGGCGCAGCTCAGCGCCAGCTTTGAGCGTCTCGGCGGCGAGCTGACGCGGATTGCGGTCGCGCGCGCCGAGGCGGTCGGACGTCTGCACGGCTGGCGCCCCGCGATGCCGGTCACCCATTGGCGGATCACCAAGCCATGATGGTCGCGGGGCTAGGATGCCGCAGCGGCGCGACGGCAGTGGCGCTCGCCGAAGCGTTCGCGGCAGCGCTCGATCGCTGCGGCGTAACGCGCGCCGAGATCGACGCGCTAGCGACCGACGCCGCCAAGAGCCATGAGAGCGGCATCGTGGACCTGGCGGAAATGCTGGATCTTCCCTTGATCTTTATCGGCGCGCCCGAAATGACCCGTGCCGCCGCCGGCGCGATCACGGCCTCGCCGCGCGTCATCGCGCTGAAGGGCGTGCCGTCGGTCTCCGAGGCGGCAGCACTTGCGGCGGCCGGCCGCGACGCTCGCCTGCTTGGCCCGCGCGTCGCAACGCCGACCGCGACGTGCGCCATCGCGGTCGGAGAAGGGCCATGAGGGCGGTGCCATGACCGTGCATTTCATCGGCGCCGGACCGGGAGCTGCGGACCTCATCACCGTGCGCGGCCGCGATCTGATCGCGCGTTGCCCGGTGTGTCTTTATGCCGGCTCTCTGGTGCCAAAGGCGCTGCTTGAATATTGCCCGGAAAATGCGCGCATCGTCGATACCGCGCCGATGTCGCTCGACGAGATCATCGCGGAATGCGCGCGCGCGACGGCTGCGGGTGAGGACGTGGCGCGGCTGCATTCTGGCGACCTGTCGATCTGGAGCGCGCTGGGTGAGCAGCTGCGGCGGCTAGCGGCGTTGGCAATTCCTACCACCATCACGCCGGGCGTCCCGGCGTTTGCCGCAGCGGCGGCAGCGCTCGGGTGCGAGCTGACGCTGCCCGAGGTCGCCCAATCCCTGGTGCTGACGCGCACGTCCGGGCGCGCTTCCGCCATGCCGGAAAAGGAGACGCTGTCGGCGTTTGCAGCCACCGGAGCGACGCTCGCGATCCACCTGTCGATCCACGCGCTTCAAACCGTCGTCGCCGAGCTCGTTCCTTTCTATGGGCCCGATTGCCCGGCGGCGATCGTCTACCGCGCGAGCTGGCCCGACGAGCGCGTCATCCGGAGCACGCTCGCCACGTTGGCCGAAGAGGTCGCGCAGGCGGGCGGCATTGATCGCACGGCGCTGATTTTGGTGGGGCCGGTGCTTGGCGCCGAGGCCTTCCGCGACAGCGCGCTTTATGATGCCGACTATCAGCGCCGCTTCCGGGGGAGATAGCAGGCCGATCATGGAGCGCTTGCCCGCAACATTCCCCGCATTTCCCGATTTCGCCCCCGGCGAAGTGTGGCTCGTCGGCGCCGGACCCGGCGATCCGCGCCTGCTCACCTTGATGGCGGTGCATGCCCTGCGTGAAGGCGATGTGATCGTGCATGACGCCCTCGTCGATGCGCGCGTCCTCGAGCTGGCGCGCGCCGGCGCCGAGGTGCGCTCCGCCGGCAAGCGCGGTGGAAAACCGTCGCCGCACCAGACCGACATCAACGATCTCGTCATCGGGCTTGCGCGCGAAGGCAAGAAAGTCGTGCGCCTGAAGGGCGGCGACCCGTTCGTGTTCGGGCGCGGGGGCGAGGAGGCGCTGGCGCTGGCGCGCGCCGGCATCGCGTTCCGCATCGTTCCGGGGCTGACGTCGGGGCTGACGGCAGCCGCACTTGCCGGCATACCGGCGACGACGCGCGAGACCAACCACGCCATTATCCTCGCGACCGGTCACCGGGCGGTCGATGAGCGCTCGATCGAAGCGTGGGCGGCGATCGCCCGCACCGGCCAGCCCGTCGTTCTCTACATGGCGATGGCGAACCTTGCCGAGATCGCTGCGGCCTTCCAGGGTGCCGGCCTGTCGCCCGATACGCCCGTCACGATCATTGCGTCCGCAACCTTCCCGGAAGAGCGCGTGCTGGAGACCCGGCTCGGAACCGCGCGCGCGGACGCGACGAAGCACGGTCTCGGGCCGCCGGCCATCGTCGTCGTCGGCTCCATCGCCGGATTGCGCGCCGAGCTGAGCCAACGCTTCTCGGAGGATCGTGATGGCGGCGTTGGGCGCCAGCGGAGTGATCGTCGCGGCCCCGCGCTCGGGCGCCGGCAAGACGACGATCACGCTGGGGCTGCTGCGCGCGCTCGCAAAGAAGGGCAGCGCGGTGCAGCCCTTCAAATGCGGTCCCGACTACATCGATCCGGCCTTCCACACCGCGGCCGCCTCGCGCCAGAGCATCAATCTCGATACCTGGGCCATGCGCGCAGCCCTGATCGGGAGCCTGATCGAGGCGAATGCAAGTGGCGCGGACCTTTGCATCGTCGAGGGCGTGATGGGGCTGTTCGACGGCGCCGCTGAGCGCGGCCAATGCGGCAACGGCTCGACGGCCGACCTCGCGGCGCTGACGGGCTGGCCCGTGATCCTCGTGCTCGACGTCGCCGCGCAAGCCGAGACGGCGGCAGCGGTCGCACTCGGGTGCAAGACCTACCGCGACGACATCACGATCGCCGGTGTCGTCCTCAATAGGGTGGGGAGCGACCGCCACGAGGCGCTCGTGACGCGCGCGATGGCGCGCTGCAATGTGCCGGTGCTCGGAGCGCTGCGGCGCGGCGAGCATCTGGGTCTGCCTGAGCGTCATCTCGGCCTCGTGCAGGCGGCCGAGACGGGCGGTCTCGACCAGCGCCTCGATGAGATTGCCGCAGCGGTCGCCGCGGCCGTCGACATCGATCGCGTCGTTGCCGCCGCGCGGCCGTCGGCTCTCGCCCACGCCGCGACCTCGCCGCCGCTTGCTCCCCCGGGCCAGCGGATTGCGCTCGCGCAGGACCACGCCTTCTCCTTCATTTACCCGCACGTGCTCGCCGGATGGCGCCAAGCGGGCGCCGAGGTACTCCCGTTCTCGCCGCTGCAGGACGAGGAGCCGGACGCAGACTGCGACGCCATATGGCTGCCGGGCGGCTATCCGGAGCTGCATGCCCCGGCCTTGGCGAACGCCGGCCGCTTCAAAGCGGCGCTGCGCTCAGCCTCGGCGCGCGGGATTGCGATCCACGGCGAGTGCGGCGGCTACATGGTGCTGGGCGCCGGGATCGAGGCCGCCGACGGCCACCGCTACGAGATGCTGGGCCTTCTCGGGCTCGAGACGTCGTACGCCAAGCGGCGGCTGCATCTGGGCTACCGCCGTGCGCGCTGGCACGGCGCCGGCGCGCTGCCGGCAGGAGAGATTTACGGACACGAATTCCACTACGCCACAGTCACCGCGAGCACGGACGCTCCGTTGGCCGACGTCACGGACGCCGACGGCGTCAAGCAGCCCGACGGCGGATCGCGCCGCGGCGCCGTCACCGGCACGTTCTTTCATCTAATCGACCGGGCGCCATGACGAGGCCCGACCCAGCCCCTCCCCGGTTCGACGACGCATTCCGTTCGGCGCTGCGCGACCTCATCGTGTGGCGCCGCGACGTGCGCCGCTTCAAGACCGACGCGATCGAGCCCGCGCTCATCACCGGGCTGATCGAGCTTGCCGCCCATTCGCCTTCCGTCGGGCGCAGCCAGCCTTGGCGCTTCGTTCTCGTCGAGAGTGCAGAGCGCCGCGCCGCCATCCGGGCGTCGTTTGCCCGCGCCAATGCGCAGGCGCTCGAGGGCTACGCGGGCGAGAAGAAAAGCCTATACGCGCGCCTCAAGCTCGCGGGTCTCGACGCCGCGCCGGTGCAGCTCGCGGTCTACGCCGACGAGGCAACGGATGCGGGCTCCGGATTGGGCCGCCAGAGCATGCCCGAGACGCTGCGCTATTCCGTCGTCGCCGCCATCCAGACCCTTTGGCTCGCCGCCCGCGCGCACGGGCTCGGGCTCGGATGGGTGTCGATCCTCGAGCCCGAGACCGTTGCCGCGGCGCTCGACGTGCCCAAGACGTGGACGCTGATCGCCTATCTGTGCATCGGGTGGCCCGAGGAGGAGCACGTCGATCCGGAGCTGCAACGCAGCGGCTGGCAGCCCGAGATCGATACCGCAAAGCTCACGTTCCGCCGCTGAAAGCCCCGTGCGCGCTGGTGCGGCTGTACGAGGGCTCGCCCGCGCCGCGCCGGCGTGCTAGGAGCGCGCGCCATGACAGCTCTCTCGCAAAAATCGAAAACGGCACCTGAGCGCAAGCCCGCGCCGGCGCCGGGCGCCGCACCCAAGGTGGGCTTTGTATCGCTCGGTTGCCCCAAGGCGCTCGTCAACTCGGAGCGCATCATCACCAAGCTGCGCGCCGAGGGCTACCAGATCGCGCCCGAGTATGCCGGCGCCGACGTCGTGATCGTGAATACCTGCGGGTTCCTCGACAGCGCCAAGGCCGAAAGCCTGGAGGCGATCGGCGAGGCGATGGCCGCGAACGGCCGCGTCATAGTGACGGGCTGCATGGGCGTTGAGGAGGCGCGCATCCGGCAAGCCCACCCCGGCGTGCTGGCCGTCACCGGTCCGCATCAATACGAGCAGGTCGTCGCCGCCGTGCACGACGCGGTGCCGCCGCTGCACGACCCCTACTTGGACCTCGTGCCGCCCGAGGGTCTGCGGCTCACGCCGCGCCACTACGCGTACCTGAAGATTTCCGAAGGCTGCAACAACCGCTGCTCCTTCTGCATCATCCCATCCCTGCGCGGCGATCTCGCGAGCCGCCCGGCGGCCAGCGTGATGGGCGAGGCCGAGCGCCTGGTCAAAGCCGGCGTCAAAGAGCTGCTGGTCATCAGCCAGGATACGAGCGCCTACGGCCTCGACATCAAATACGCTGCGAGCCAATGGCAGGGCCGCGCGCTGCCGGCCCGCTTCCTCGATTTGTGCGTGGCACTTGGTGAGCTCGGCGCGTGGGTGCGGCTGCACTACGTCTATCCCTACCCGCACGTCGACGGCGTGATCCCGCTGATGGCCGAGGGAAAAATCCTGCCCTACCTCGATATTCCCTTCCAGCACGCATCTCCCGCTGTCCTGAAGGCCATGCGCCGCCCGGCGGCCGCAGAAAAGACGCTGGACCGCATCGCCGGCTGGCGCAGCGTTTGCCCGGACTTGGCCTTGCGCTCGACCTTCATCGTCGGCTTCCCCGGCGAGACGGAGGAGGATTTCACGATGCTGCTCGACTGGGTGCGCGAAGCCAAGCTCGCCCGCGTCGGGTGCTTCCGCTACGAGCCGGTCGCGGGCGCGAAAGCCAACGACTTGGGCGGCGCGGTACCCGACGAGATCAAGGAGGAGCGCTGGCACCAATTCATGGAGGTCGCCAAGCAGGTGAGCGCTGAGCGGCTCTCACGCATCGTCGGCCGCGAGATCGCGGTGATCGTCGACGAGGTGGACGCCGAAGGCGCGCTGTGTCGGTCGCAGTGGGACGCGCCCGAGATCGACGGCAGCGTTTTCTTGAACGGCGACACGGACCTCAAGGCCGGCGACATCGTGACGGCGCGCATCACGCATGCCGACGAGTACGATCTGTGGGGCGAGCGGTAAGGAGAGGCCGCGCCGACTTTCCCGCTTCTTTCATGAGATCGACAGCGACCTCGGCCCGCTGACATAGGGATTGCCGGTCTCGAAAAACCGACGCTTGCGATGGACTTCCCGCGTCAGGCCGATGCGCGTGCTGCTAAAGATCGGATCTATGCGGCGAGCTGCCGTGCCGAGCCAAAGATCTTCCCCTGCACATAGATCAACTCCGTCATATCGCTTGTCTATCTGCATGGCTTGGGCGAGGCGTCCAGGTCCACGCGCAATATCGCGAGTACGCGCCATCTTGCGAAAGCGCTGCATGATCTCAATGCCCTCGAGAGGTTCTAACGCGCGTAAAAGCACGCCCGCACCGACGCCCGGTTCCTCGCTGGTGACGTTCACCATGAACGACGAGCCATAGATAAAGTAGACGTAGCAGTAGCCAGGACCGAGAAACAAAGACTGATTGCCTTTTGTCTTGCCTCGGAAAGCGTGGCCGGCGGCATCGCCGGGAGGATAGCCTTCCGTTTCAACGATCCGACCGCTCAGCCTGCCTGCGTGTAGATCATGAACCAGCGTCTTACCGATGAGATAGCGCGCAAGCTGAAGGGTATCCACAGGCAGGTCTTGCCGTCGAAGCCGCTTGACGCTGCAATGAGACTGTTTCACCGGCGTCACCACACATTTGGTCCGCTTTTTCGCCTCTTGAGACATCTGCCCAACTTTCCTGAGAGTTGACCGCCTGCGCGCACGCATTGCGACGTCTGATGTTTCGCAGCGAGCCAACCAAAGAATCGGTGTCAACTCGGGGCGCCGCGCGCAGCGAGGGCGAAGTTACCCCCCGGCCATCCCCTGCATGACAATCCGCACGGCCTGTGACGCAACATCGGGGACGACCGCCGCCCACAGCGCGACCACGATCAAGGCCGCGACGGCCAGCAACTCCACGGCTTCGCGCCATCGCTTCGGGAGACTCTGGCGCCGCGGCGCTCTTCCCGGCAGCGCGCCGCTCGAGATCGCATAGGCGTCTTGTGCGCGCGCGATGCGCCCAACAATGCGCGTCGTGAGGATGCCGCCGGCAATCCCCGTCGCCGCGCCGATGAGCATCAGGCTCGCCGCGTCGTAGAGCGCCGGCTCGGACGCCGCTCTTCCCGCATAGCCGCAGATCACGCTGACAAGCAACAGCCCGAACGCGCCGCCGACGAGGAGAGCAGCGCGCCACGCCGACGCCGTGAGCGGGTCGGCGCGCGCCCGGCTTCTGTGATAGGCGAAGTACTCGACGTAAGGGATCACGACGAGGTTGGCGATCGGCACGATCATGAGCAGCGCCGACGCGGGCGCGCGCACGCGCCGTCCGTTGAAGTAGTTGATGTTCTGGATGGCCCGATAGAAATAAAAAAGAATGGACCCGAGCATCGCGTAAAAACTCACCACGAGAACCGACACCACGACGAGCAGCGGCGTGGGTCCGAGAAGATCGGATTGCCAGTCGTTCTTTTGCAGATGCTCCAGGAACGGCTTGCCGATGACCGCGATGGCGATGAGCGTGTCGAGCACCGGGGAGGCGGCGGCAAGGGAGCGGAATTTGTTCTGGCGCGCCGACAGCGTACCGCTCGTGAGCAGCGGCGGGCCGGTCAGGACGAGCGCCAGGACACCTGCGAGCAGAAGCAGGAGCGGGAGGTTGCGCGCGAGAAGATCACCCACGGAAGTCTCCCATTACTGGCACCTTTGCCGCGCGAGCGGTTGCATCAGAGCTTGCACCCGGCGCATCGGTTGGCAAGCCCGCAAGGGGACCAGGGGAGATCCGCTCGCGCCATCGATGCCGCCCCACCGTCCTTGTGCCAGTGCCATGCAGACCGGCGCGGGCGGGCCTCGCGCATCTTTTCGCCGCGCCGCGACCTCATTTCCTGCCGAAATCAATGGCGACATGGCTCAAGGAGTGATTCGGTACATATCACGACGGGGGTCCGCCATGACGAAACTGCACGAGCACATCGAGGAAATGCGCAGCCGGCTGCACGAGATTGCCGACGGCGAGCAGACACTTCTCAACGCCTTGGGTGAGGCTTTGGCCCGCCTCGATCAGCAGCTTCTGCGCGACGTTCGCTCGATCGCAACGGAGCATGAGGTGCGCCGCGAGGCGATCCTGGGCGAGCTGCAGGGCCTCGCGGCCGGCATCGGCATGTTCCGCGCGCCGCTCAGCGCCGCGCCGGCGCGCGAGGAGCTGCCCAGATACATGCCGGACCACGGCCATATGCCTGCTCAAGGGCATAGGCCCGCTCAAGGCCACAGCCAAGCCATCGCTCCCGGCGATTGGCGCCAGGCCGCCAGCAACATCGAGGACGATCTGGACTACGCCGGAAACGGGGGCGGCTCGTCGCATTGAAGGGGCGGCCGGGATGGGTAGTCCTTGCGGCCGCTAAAGCTCCACCGCCTCGCCGTTGACGACGACGGCACACGCGTTCTCCAGCGCCGAGCGCAGGCCGTCGGCCGCGGCCTCTAGGTCGCCAAGTGGCAAGGTGCGCGCAAGCTGCACGGTCATCAGCATGTCGCCTTGGGACGCGTGCACCTGCCGGGTCTGCTCGTCGATCGTGATACGCATGGAACCAGCCTGACCGCCGGCGGGACGTGCCGGAAGCGTAGCTCTAGCGGCACTTCGACGGGATGGCTGTTCCGCCTGGAACACGATTGCCTCGCGTGTTTCAGCACCAGTGGCGTGTAGCGGGCGCTCGTGAGCTAGTATCGCGCGCGCGAGCCGCGGGAGCGCCGGAGACCAGACACGAGATGGCAATGCCAAGCCGGCCGCGCGGGCCCACACCGTGTATCACAAGGACGGCTCGGTCTGGGCCAAGGGGCAGCTGCTCGACGGCGCGCAGTCCGGCTATTGGGTATGGTTCCGCAAGGACGGATCGAAACTGCGCTCGGGCTCGTTTGAAGGCGGCGCGCAGGTCGGCGACTGGACCACTTACGACCGCAATGGCCGCGTCTATAAAGTCACCAACATGGATGGCCGAAAAAAGAAGTAGCGATTGCGCGCGGGCATCGCCGGCCGCGCTAGCGGCTGCAGGAGCTGCTTATGGGACCGCGCAAGTTGTCCGGGATCGCCGGGGCCGGCGCGTAGCTCGCGCACAGGGCGCCGATGCGCCCGCCGTCGCGTTCGGCACCGGCGAGGCAATAAAGCCCGCTGCCGTCGGCTTGCGGGGTGAAGCGCATCCCCCTCGCGCCGGAGCCCTCATCGTCGAGCGTCGACGCCAGATAGTTGAGCGCATGGATGCGCTGGGCCCCTTTGTCGCCGTCGAGACGGCGCGGGCGATAGTGCGTATCGGTGACGGGGATCGCCTCGACGGCGCGCACCTTGAGCTTTCCGTCGGCGGCCTTCTTGAGGTGCACGCGCGCCATCAAGCCGTAGTCGCGGCAGATGCCCTTTGCGGTCATGTCGGCGGTGCCGTGGTGCAGGAAGTTGCCGAGCCCGTAGAAGATGAGCGAATTGCCCGCGAGCTCCACCCCGCGCACGACATGGGCATGGTGCCCGACGATGAGGTCGATCCCGTCCTTCTTGGCGGCCTCACCGCGCCACTCGGCGATCTGCCTTGCGTCGGCGCGCACCTGCCCCTCGATGCCGTAGTGGATGGAAAGAATGCGGTAGCTCGCGGGGGCGGCGAGGAGGCGTTTTCTGACCTCGGCGAAATCCTCCTCGAAGCGGTACGCGATCTGCCCCGGCTTGCCGGCTCCGGCGCGATGGCGCTCGAGGTCGTTCGTCACGATGCCGAGCGCGGAAAACGCGATGTCGGAGCCCTTGACGTTGACGCGGCGCGGACGGCTGGCCTCCTCGCGGTCGACGCCGATGCCGGTCGCGACCGCAAGCCGCTTCTTCTCCAGCGCGCCAACGTGCTTGAGCGTCTCCCTCAATCCGGGCACGCCGTAGTCCATCGAGTGATTGTTGGCGAGCGACAGCAGATTAAATCCATGCGCGACGAGATAGCCTACGCCGTTGGGATGCGTGCGGAAATTGAACGGCCCGCCCTGCCCCTTCGTGTCGCGCTCCAGATCGTTGCGGTCGGTGATCACGGTCTCCACGTTCATGAAATTGAGATCGCCGTTGATGTCGTCGGCAACGCGCGAGATCGTATCCTCCCAGGTCTGGAAGCCGCCTCGACGCACGCCCGTCGCCTCGACCGGCTGGTTTGAGCGGTTGAGGCCGACGTCGCCGACGAGCACGATCGTCACTTCGTCGGGGCCCGCATCGGACGCGGCCGACAGCGGCGAAGGAGCCGGCAGGACAGCTGCCAAAAGCAGCGCGGCGAGGCCTCGGAGGGCTCTGAACTTGAGGTGGATTTTCATCGGACGCATAAGGCCCGCCGACTTTGGCGCTGACAGGGCAACGGCTAGACCTCCACCGCGCCCTTGCGCTCGGCCTTGAAATCGGGCTCCACGTGGATGACCACATCGGCGCCTTCGATCTCCGTCTCGATCGCCGACTCCACGCGGTCGCAGATGGCGTGGGCGGCTTCCACCGACATTTCTCCCGGCACCACCAGGTGGAACTCGATGAAGGTCGCAGGGCCCGCCGTGCGCGTGCGCACGTCGTGGGCCTGCAGCGCGCCGTCGGCGTTGGCCTTGATCGCCGCGCGGATGCGCGCCTCGATCGCGGGCGAGGCGGCTTCGTCCATGAGGTGGCTCATGGACTGGGTGGCGAGGTCGTAGCCCATGCGCAGGATATTGATCGCGACGATGCCGGCGAGCAGCGGGTCGAGGATCGCCCAGCCGGTGAGCGTCGCGAGCACGAGGCCGGCGAGTACGCCGACGGAGGTAATGACGTCGCTCAGCAGATGGTGGCCGTCACCCGACAAGGCCGGCGATTTCCACGCTGTGCCGCGGTTCATCAGCAGCCACGCCCAGCCGGCGTTGATCGCGGTCGCGACGCCGTTGACGAGCGAGACCGTCGACAGGCTGCTTCAGCGCGCGCGGCTCCAGCAGCGCGCCATAGGCCTCGTGGAAGATGAGCAGCGCCGCGACGATAATCAGCGCGCCTTCCAGCACGGCTGAGAAATATTCGGCCTTGTGGTGGCCGAAGGGGTGGCGGCGGTCGGGCGGGTGCGCGCCCACGCGGATGGCGATCAGCGCCGCGATGGCTGTCAGCACGTTGACGATGCTTTCAAGCGCGTCGGAGAACAGCGCGACGCTGCCCGTCATCAGGTAGGCCACGTACTTGATGCCCATCACGGCCAGCGCGACGCCGATGCTGGTGGCGGCGACCAGCTGATGCTTGGTTTTGGGGAGTGCGATCTGGGCCATCACTACCTTGAGCGCCTGCTGATCGGCTGGGCCCGTGCCATGAGCGCGCCCGGATGCGCGCCACTGCCGGCGGCCTTATCCACACTCTGGGCGCGCTGCGCCCTCCCGCTGGGGACGCGAATCTGATGGGGAGGCGGTGTAGGCGCTGCACCCCGCTGCGGGGTGCATGCTCCGAATCGCGCCGGAGGGCATCCGTCATGGCGAATTTCACCACGCACATTGTCGTTGGAACGGTCGTGTCGGGGACCCTTGCGACCCTGACGCTCGCCGCCGACGTGATCGCTCCGCAGAATCTCGTGGCCGTCACTTTGGCCGGCGTGCTGGGCTCCGTGCTGCCCGACATCGATCTGAAGGATTCGCGCCCGAGCCGCGCGCTCTTTGCAGGGCTCGCCATCTTCTTCTCGTTTGCCGTGCTGTTCCATTTCGCGTCCCGTCTCTCGATCGTCGAAATGTGGATTTTATGGCTCGGCACGTTGTTTTTCGTGCGCTACGGCCTGCATACCCTATTCCACCGACTTTCGGTGCATCGCGGCATCTGGCATTCGATCACGGCGGGGCTCGTGTGCAGCTTCGCTACGGCGATCGTCTTCTATTATGTGCTCGGTCGCCCGGACGGCGTGGCCTGGCTCGGCGGGGGCTTCCTGCTCATCGGCTACCTGACGCATCTGATCCTCGACGAGATCTACTCGGTGGACGTCATGGGCACCTATATCAAGAAGTCGTTCGGGACGGCATTCAAACTGGTCGATACCAGGTATCCGTCCGCCTCGTTGGCGATGGTCGCGGCGGCGGTGGGGCTGTTCCTTCTGGTTCCGACCTCGACCACGTTCGTGGAGGGAATAACCTCGCGCAGCCTCTGGGCGGGGCTCAACCAGCGCCTGCTGCCCGACAACCATTGGTTTGGCATTTTCGCCGAGCGCGGCCGCTTGGCCGCCGCCCCCGCCGAGCCCGAGCCGCAGCAGACGACGGGCTCGCTTCCGGCGCCCGCGCAAGAGGCCGTGCCGGCGCAGCCGGCGCCTTGACGGGATTTTCCCCAAGGTCCGCAATGACGGCATCGCCAGGCGGCGCTATTGGGTGCGGCGGTGCTCGAGACCTGCAAGGTAGGTCGTGACCAGATCGTCGACGAGCGTTTTTCCCGCGTGTGCGGTGACGTAGGAAAGCTTGTTTGCGGTCGAGAGCGACGTCATCCCGTGCACGCCCGCCCAAAGTGTGCGCGCGGCGCGCTTCTGCGCCCCCAAATCCGCTGACGCGAGCAAGGGCGCGAGCGCCTCCTCGAGGGGCGCGAGCAGGTTTTCAAGCTTCGTCTGATACCAGTCCGGCACCTCGCGGCCGGCCGGCATCCGGTGCTCGATCAGGAGGTTCCAGAGCTTGGGTCGCTCCTGCGTGAACGCCACGTAGGCTTCTGTCAGCCGGTGCAGGCGCTGTTGCGGTGTCCCCGACGTATCGGTGCTGGCGAGCCGTTCCGCGAGGCGGTCGAGGAGGCGCGCCTCGATGGTGAGCAGGAGGTCGTCGAGGTTTTCGAAGACATTGTAGAGAGTGCCGGGCGAGTAGCCGATCCGCTTGGCGATTTCGCGGGCGGAGAGGCCCTCAAGGCCGTGCCGCTCGACGATTTCGGTCGCCGCGTGAATGATGAGTTCTCGCAGTTCCTCGGGGGTATGAATAGAGCGCCGACCCATCTTCGTGCCTTCACCCCAGCCCAGCTTGCCGTGCGACGGACGATTCCGGACCATAGGCCGGGCGGCGCCACCAGCAAAGCCATCTGGGATATTCAGTTGTCAATATTTCCGCCTACTGAGCGAGAAAGCGCAGGCCAAAGCGCGGCGCGGTCCACCTATGTGCTTATGCTCGGTTCAGCACGACGAAAGGCAGGCGGATCCGCTCGGCTTCACGTAGTCCACGCAGCTGTTGCGCGGACTGTTCAACGATTTGTCGCTCCACAGGATTTGGCCGGAGAAGCCGGGTACGAAATCGGCGAACAGCGGTTTGAAAAGGTAGCTCGAATTCGACCACGATCACGCTGCCGCCCTTGCCGATGAGCCCGGCGGGGAGCGTGTAGGTCTGGCACTTCGTCGGGACGGTCTTGCCATTGTAGGAGAAGACCCAGTCGACCTTGGTGTCGCTCGCGTTGGTCGTTGAGGCCCTGACCTGGAAAATCCCGAGCTTCATTGTCGATGCATCATAAGGCTGCATGACCTGCTTGATGGACAGCATCATGCTGTTCAGGTTGGCCGTGGCGTTCGAGCTCGATGTCCCGAGCCACTCTTCGCGCGCCACGAGGTCGCCTGCAGACGCTGTGGCCATGGAGAAGTGGCGGTCGATATTGACCGCGCGCCCGATCTCGATGGTACCGAGGAGCATGAGAAGCAGGAGCGGCGCCAGGAAGGCGAACTCCACTGCGGCGGCACCTTGCGAATGCCGCCAAAATCTCTGCAACGAGCCGGCCATCCGCATTGCTTTACCAGGGACGCTCGTCCGCATCACGAACTCACGCATGCTTGGATCTCCGCGCGCACATATCGATCTGCCATCAGGAGTAAGGCTCGATACGGAATGCTGTGGTCGCCTGCACGATGGCGGGACCCGAGCCGTCGGCGTTCTTACCGAGACGGAGGAAGCTGAACGTCTGCGCCAGATCCCACTGGTAGCAGACGGTCACCAGCACGACCTCGCTCGCGACGCCCGAATAGTTGGAAAGCACGTCGCCCGACGAGCCGGTGGATGCCGCCATGTTGTTTTTATTGTCGACGCAGGGTTGCGGCGTAATGCCGGTCCAACTAGACGCGTGCTGAACGAGAATGTGCACATTGTTGCAGTCGATGTAGCTGCCCGCCGCGCTGCAGACCAACTGTTTGAATGCGCCGACGGTCGTCTTGCTGTTCTGCGCTTCGCCCGTGCGGATCTGGCGCGCGGCGGCTTCGACGCCGTGCTCGAGCGAGCTGGTGGTGAAGAAGAAGAGGCCGACACCGATGATGCCCAGGACGAACATGAAGAAGGGCACGGCGACGAGTGCGAATTCTACGGCCGCGGACCCGCGCTCGTTCCCGAGCCACGCATTGGTCTTTGCGCGCGGCAGAGGAGACATCCGTCTGATGGAACGCAACACAAATCGCATCTGGAGCGTCTCGAATGCATTTCAACTTTGTCGGGTGTGAACATAGCTTTACGTCTATGAATTATGTATTGCGCGGGCGGCAATTGAGCATTTTCGGTAAAAGAATGCTTAAGCTTGTTTGAAATCTGCCCCCGCGGCCGGCCTTTTCGGCGGCTCGCCGTGCGTGCACTTGCATGCAAATGGCGTTATTCGGAGGAAGACGGCGCGCCGGGCTCGGTGCCGGTGGATACGGCGGACTTGTTCTGGGTGTTCTTGACGATCGTCTCGAAATATTTCGTTTCGTCGCCGATCGTGATCGTGGGCGAGCAGTTCGGCGTGCACGTGTAGGATTCGCGATCCGCGCCTTTATACAGCATCACCGCGCGCTGCTCGTCGCGCTCCACGACCACGCGCTGGTCCTGGATCACGTTGCGCTGGGCGTCGAGCGCGATGATGTTCGTGACGCCGAACGACTTGCCGGTCACGACAAGCAAGTTTCCGCCTTGAATGGTCACATCGGCGATCGAGGGATTGCCGATGATGATTTCGGTGGCAGGCCGCGGCAGGCGAATGAGCTGCGACTGGTCGTAACGCACCATGAGGTCGCCCGCCTGCGCCTCGGAGCCGGTGACGGCGACGGTGGCCATCGCGACGAGGGCGGCGGCGATTGCGATGCTGTTTGCGGTGGCCGCGTGGACCATCGTCTGCTTGCGTGAGGGCATGGCGTGGGGCTTGAACCTGACTCGCGACTGTTCTGTCAGGCATTACCTCAGGAAATGGTGAAGGAACGGAAAACGCAACTCCGGATCGGGCCGGTGTGGGGCGCGTTTGTGGGCCTGAGGGCCCGTGCGCATCGCTCCCGCGGCGCGGCCGGTTGCGGCGGGAGCAAGCCGCATTTTTAATGAAACCCGCTGCTTTTACGGGGAATTAAGCGAATAGGGGGCTCTATGAGCAATCGGTTTGCGGCGTTTTATGCCCTGCGCGCAGCGCAAGGCGACCCGCGAGCCGGATAAATGTGGAGAGTGTCGTAATGCGAGCCATCGTCACCGGCTTTATGAGGGACGAGTCCGGCGCCACCGCCATCGAGTACGCGTTGATTGCCGGCATCGTCGGCCTCGGCATCATCGTCGGCGTGAGTGCGGTCCGGGACGGCTTGAACCTGCAGCTGAATAACGTCAGCACCCAGCTCTCAAAGTAGGCCGGCTGAGTTTTTCTAACGAAAATCCTGAAATTCGCCGCCTACGAGGGCCCCGAGAAAGCCGGCCTGCCCCCTTCCGCGCATGCTTATCCGCAACGTAGGTAAGTATAGGCGTATTTGATGGCTGTACTGGATTCGGCTTGCGGCCTACAATTTCCGAAATGCTGCGAAAGCGTCGACATTTATACTATACCTATATAGTGTGATACATTTCGTTGCTTGCAATTTTGGAATTTGTTCAATTGTCCGCGACGCGATTAACTGAATATTAGGATGCATTTACGACGATCTTCAAGTGCTTTACCTAGACTTAAGAGGTGGTGGCGCAATCTCCTTGCAGTTCGGCGGAACAAGGGCGCAACGCCTGCGCCGAATGGTACGAGCTAGAAACTGGGAGAGTTGTCATGAAAACCATCATCACTCGCTTCGTCAACGACGAGTCCGGTGCTACCGCCATCGAATACGGCCTCATCGCCGCCATCGTCGGCATCGGCATCATCGTCGGCTTGGGCAACGTCAAGACGGGCCTCAATAACCTGTTCAACAACGTCAATACCCAGCTGTCGAAGTAACGGGGCAACCCGACTTGAAATGTGACATTCCCGCGTGGCTTACGCTACGCGGTCTGTCATGATTGAGGAGAGTTGTCGTGAAAACGATCGTCAGCGATTTCCTTACCAATGAATCCGGCGCTACGGCCATCGAGTACGGCCTCATCGCTGCCATCATTGGCATCGGCATCATCGTCGGGTTGGGGAACGTCAAGACGGGCCTCAACAACCTGTTCAATAACGTCAATACCGAGGTTTCGAAGTAACATTGCAGCGCACAGCTGCAACGTGACATTCAGCCCGGTTTAAGTCCGCCGGTCCATGACCGGCCAACCACCCGGCGCTTCCAAGCGCCGGGTGGTTTTGTATCGGCGATTTCGCTCAAGCAAGCGGGCGACCGAGGACAGCAGCGGCACGCGAGACGTGCGGCGCCGATTCAGCGGCATTTAACGCGCATGAGGGAAAGTCTTACGAGGCGTCGTCTTGTTCAGTTGGAATCGGGAGTTCGATAGCGTGCTGGAATATCCGCTGCTCTTCGTCTTTCCCTTCGCCATGGCGTTTGCCGCGGCGACCGATCTGTTGACGATGACGATCCCCAATCGCCTGTCGCTCGGGCTCAGCGCGGCGTTTCTGATCGTCGCGCCGATCGCCGGCCTCTCCTGGCAGGAGATCCTGATCCACCTCGCGGCCGGTTCGTCGATGCTTCTCGCGGGGCTGTTGCTGTTCTCATTGGGCTGGGTCGGCGGCGGTGACGCCAAGCTGCTGGCGGCAGCGTCGTTGTGGCTCGGGTTCGAGCCGATGGTGCAGTTTCTCGGCTACGTGGGCGTCTTCGGCGGCGCCCTTGCGGTCGCGATTCTCGCCTACCGCAGCATCCCCGCCGGAGCTCTGCCGCTGCCGGGCTGGGCGGCCAGGCTGCATGTCAAAGGCGAGGGCATGCCCTACGGCGTTGCGATCGCGGCCGGCGCATTGACGATCTATCCATCGACCCAGTGGTTCGGAGCGTTCGGCGGCTGAGTGTGCGCCGCCGCGGAGGGCCGCAAGCCGCAGGCTGGGCGGTCAATCTGCGACGCCAGTTAACCTCGCGTTGACGTTTGTCCTTCAGTCTCATGATGGATTCTGGAGGTTGAGTCTCCAGTTGGAAGGGCGCGCTGCGCGATGAAACGACCACAGTTGATCGGAATCGGTATTGCCGGCGGAGCAGCCCTCGTGGCGTTCCTGCTGATGCGGACCATCGTGAGCGGTCCTTCAGAGCCGACGCAGATCGCGGTGCCTGTAAATGCAACAGAGGTGCTCGTCGCGCGCCGTGACATTCCCCTCGGCGAGCTCACGAAAGAAACCGATTTCCGTTGGCAGACGTGGCCTGCCGATGCAGTGACTCCCACCTACATCACCAAGGCCTCCGGTCCCGACGCGTTGCACTCGGTCTCGGGCGCGATCGCGAGATCGCCAATTTTGGCGGGCGAGGCGGTCATGCGCCAGAAACTGATCAAGGCGGGCGACGGCGGCGTGCTTGCCGCCATTTTGCCGAAAGGCATGCGGGCTATCTCGACCCGCATCAAGGAAGAGACTGCAGCTGGCCGTCTCATCCTTCCCAACGACCATGTCGACGTGATCCTGACGCAGCGCTTGCGCGGCCACGGTGGGCAGGAGCAGCACTCCGCCGATACGCTGTTCCGCAACGTGCGGGTCTTGGCGATCGGCCAGCAGATCGAATCGAAGGAAGGCAACAAATCGTCTGAAGGTGCTGCCAACACGGCGACGCTGGAGCTCACTCCGGACCAAGCCGAAATGCTGGCGCGCGCGAATGTGATGGGCGAGATCAGCCTGTCGCTGCGCAGCCTTGCGGATGCCAACACGACCGGCCCCGGCGCTGGAGCCGACCCCTTTAACACTGAGCGTACCGGCGGTTCCGTACGAGTTCTCAAATACGGCGTGCCGACGCGCACGTACGGCGTGAACTGAGTTGAGTGATTCAGTTTCAGCTGTCCAAAAGGTATTCGACATGAGAACGACCCTCAAATGGGCTCGTGCTGGAATGGCCGCGGTCATGTTCTTTGGTCCGGCCGCTGCGGGCTACGCGCAAGCCGCTGACATGCAGGGCAGACCTCAGCTTCAGGTCAGCCGCGATTCCGTGCTTCGCATCCCTGCGAACGCGGCATTTCCGCTGTCAAAGCGGCTCGACCTCGGCGTCGGGCGCTCGATCGTCGTGCAGTTCCCCATCCCGCTCAAGGATGTGCTGGTCTCCGATCCGACGCTGATGGACGCCGTCGTGCAGTCCTCCGACCGGGTGTTCCTCATCGCCAAGAAGGCGGGGCAGACCAACGCCTTCTTCTTCGACGAGTACGGCCAGCAAATTCTCACCCTCGAGGTTGCCGTGGGCGCCGACCTGTCCGCGCTCGACGAGCTGCTCACCAGGCTCATCCCAGGCGCCAACATCCACAGCGAGATCGCCGGCAAGGCGATCATCCTGACCGGCACGGTGCGCACGCCAATCAATTCCAACCGGGCGGCCCAGATCGCGGCGCAATTCGTTTCCGCTAACATCGGCACCATCGGAGCGGTCGGCCAGACGCCGAACTCGACGACGACGAGCAACTCGACGACCAACGTGCCCGGCGGCGGCGCGACCTCGAGCTATCAGTCGGCGACACAATCCGGCGCCAGCAGCGGGAGCGGCGGTGGGGAGGATGTCTACGGCGCAAAGTCGATCATCAATCTGATCGCGGTCGAGGGTGAGGAGCAGGTGATGCTCCGCGTCTCCGTGGCGGAGGTGCAGCGCGAGACGCTGAAGCAGTTCGGCATCAATGTGGGCGCGCTCGTCAACTCGGGCAACTTCACGACGTCGGTTTTGAGCGACAATGCCTTTCCCCTCACCGGTGCAGCCGGGCTCGGCACAATTCCGACTGCCGGCATTCTCGCCAATACGCTCGGCCTCTTCAATGCGGGTCCCACAAACCCCGCAGGCGTCACCACCTTCGGCAACTCCGGCGTCACGACCGGGTGGCAGTCGGGCAATCAGGCTGTCGCCGGCGCCTTGAGGGCGCTCGAGCGTGACGGCCTGTTGCGGACGCTGGCAGAGCCGAACCTAACGGCCGTGTCGGGCGAACCGGCCAAGTTCTTGGCAGGCGGCGAGTACCCGATTCCGATCGTCAGCTCCCTCGGACAGGTCAGCGTCGAATACAAGAAGTACGGCATCGCCCTTGCCTTCACGCCGGTCGTGCTGTCGGAAGGTCGCATCAGCCTCAAGATCGAAACCGAAGTGAGCGAGCTGACCAACCAGGGCGCGGTCGAGATATCGGGCTTCTCCATTCCCGCGCTCAAGACGCGGCAAGCCAACTCGACCGTCGAGCTGCCGTCGGGCGGCTCGCTCGCCATCGCGGGTCTGCTCTCCGAGTCCACGCGGCAGAGCATCGACGGCTTTCCGGGGCTGAAAGACGTGCCGATCCTTGGCACGCTGTTCCGCAGTCGCGACTACCAGAAGGCGGAGACGGAGCTCGTCGTCATCGTCACGCCCTACGCGGTGCGCCCGGTATCGCGCCAGCAGCTCGCCCGCCCACTGGACGGCATGGGCGAACCGAGCGATCGCAAGGCGAACTTTCTGGGGCACATCAACAATGTCTATGGCGGTGGCGCCCCGGCGCCGATCGGCGATCTCAAAGGCGACTACGGATTCATCGTCGAATAGCGGACGGGCGGGAGAGGTATCATGACGTCCTCGAAGACAAGGCAGGCTCCCTCCAAGGCCGTAATCGGGCGGAGCGGCTGGAAGCTGCTCGCTGCGTGCGCCGCCGTGCTGGTGCTGACCGGGTGCAAGACCACGGACGACCCGACGCGGGTAGCCGGCTGGACGCTCGTCGACGCGTCGGAGCGCCACCCGATCCTCGTCTCGCAAGAGCCCACGACCAACGTTGTGCACGTGGCGCGCGGCTCCAACGGCCTCAACACCGCGCAGCGGGCTCAATTGCTCGACTTCGCCGACCATTATCGCGCGACCGATGCCGGAAACAGCAGGCTCGTGATCGAGGTCCCGAGCGGGGGCGCCAACGAGGTTTCTGCCATGTACGCGGTCAGCCAAATTCGTTCGCTCCTCTCCGATCAAGGCTTCGCGGAGGCGTCGATCTCGGTCGAGGCCTACAGTGCGGAGGGCGTGCGCGAGCCGCCAATTCGCGTCTCCTACCTGCGCTACGTCGCGGAACCGCCCAAATGCGGCGACTGGTCGACGAACCTCGCCTACGAGCCGATGAACCTTCCCTATCCCAACTTAGGTTGCGCGGGTCAGCACAACTTCGGTGTCATGGTCGCAAATCCCGCCGATCTGGTGGGGCCGCGCAGCGAGACGGCGCGCTCGAGTGAGCGCAGGGATCAGGTCTGGAGCAAGTACGTGAAGGGCGAGGCGACGGGTGGGGCGCCGCAGCAGCAGACCGGAGACGCGGTGGGCACCACCCAAACCAATTAACGCTAAAGCTCGAAGCATAACCGAGGTTTCTAAGGTCATGTCGAACCACGCCATTTCCGTTCCAGGCTCCGAGGAAGCGGGTGGATTGGATGTCGCGCTTCCCGGCGAAGACATGGGCTCCGCCGAGGTGATGGTCAGCGCGGAGGCGCGGCCCATTCCGCGCATCTCGATCGAGGCCTTCTGCGAGAACCCCGCTACGGCCGAGATCATGCAGATCGCGGCCGAGGACCGCCGGCTCGCCAAGGCGCACGTCAGCGTGCAGATGGGCGGCATCGAGGCGGCGGTCGTGCACTATCAGCAGAACCCCACACCGAACCTCGTCATCATCGAGACGAGCTTGCCGCGCGACCATGTCCTGGCCGAGCTCGATCGCCTCGCCGAGAGCTGTGATCCGGGAACAAAGGTCGTCGTCGTCGGGCAGGTGAACGACATCGTGCTCTACCGCGACCTGCTGAAGCGCGGGGTGAGCGAATACCTCGTGGAGCCCCTCGCTCCCCTGCAGCTCATGGAGGCCATCTCCAATCTCTACAACAGTCCGGGCGCTGAGCCGGTCGGTCACGTCTACGCGTTCATCGGAGCGAAGGGCGGTGTCGGCTCGTCGACGGTATGCCACAACGCGGCCTGGGCCCTTTCGGAGGTCCTGAAGGCCAACGTGGTGATCGCCGACCTCGATCTTGCGTTCGGGACGACGGGGCTCGACTTCAATCAGGATCCCGTGCAGGGCATCGCCGACGCGCTCTCGAGCCCGGAGCGCCTCGACGAGGTGCTGCTCGATCGGCTGCTGACCAAGTGCTCCGAGCACTTGTCGATTTTCGCCGCGCCGGTCGTGCTCGACCGCGACTACGACATCTCGGTCGAAGGCTGCAATCGGGTCATCGACGTCGTGCGCCAGAACGTGCCCTACGTGGTGGTCGATCTGCCCCATACCTGGACGGCTTGGACCAAGAGCGTCCTGTTGCAAGCCGATGAGGTCATCGTCACCGCGGCTCCCGATCTCGCCAACCTTCGCAACGCGAAGAACATCGTCGACCTGATGCAGAACAACCGGCGCCACGACAACAAGCCGCGCCTGGTGATTAACATGGTCAACATGCCGAAGCGGCCCGAGATCAGCATCAAGGAATTCGAGTCGGCGCTGGGGCTCAAGGCGATGAGCGTTATCGACTTCGACAGCGAGACGTTCGGCCAGGCCGCCAACAACGGCCAGATGATCGAAGAGCTCAACGCCAAGGCGAAATCCGCTGCGGCATTCCGCGAAATCGCGTTCGCGATGACGCATCGGCGCGAGCCGCAGGCTGCGAAACGAACCTCGGCGCTGGCGCCACTGTTGGAAAAGTTCGGGCTTAATTTTTAAGGGTTGCCTCCATGTTCGGTAAGCGTACGAGCAGCATCAGCGCCCCTCCGCGGCCGCCGCAGCAGCCGGCAAAGCCGCAGGGCGGCGCGCAAAAATCGACGGAGCCGAAGTCGTCGCCCCGTGCGGTGACCCCGACCCCCACCCCCGCTCCCGCGCAAACCCAAGCTCAGGCGCTGGCCCAGGCCCAGGAGACGCAGCGCCGGCATTCGGAGGAATACTACGACGTAAAGACCACGGTCTTTAACGCGCTGATCGACACGATCGACCTGACGCAGCTCGCAAAGCTTGACAGCGCGGCCGCGCGCGAGGAAATCCGCGACATCGTCGGCGAGATCATCCAGATCAAGAACGTCGTGATGTCGATCGCCGAGCAGGAGGAGCTGCTCGAGGATATCTGCAACGACGTGCTGGGCTACGGGCCGCTCGAGCCGCTACTGGCGCGCGACGAGATCTCCGACATCATGGTGAACGGCGCCAGCACGACCTTCATCGAGGTCGCGGGCAAGGTGCAGAAGACCGGGGTGCGTTTCGCCGACAACCTCCAGCTCATGAACATCTGCCAGCGCATCGTCAGCCAGGTCGGGCGCCGCGTCGACGAATCGAGCCCCATCTGCGACGCGCGGCTTCCCGATGGATCCCGCGTCAACGTCATCGCGCCTCCACTCGCGATCGACGGGCCGGTCCTCACCATCCGAAAATTCAAAAAGGACCGTCTCAACCTCGAGCAGCTGGTCGGGCTGGGCACGATCGCGCCCTATACCAAATCGGTCCTCGAGATCATCGGGCGGGTGCGCTGCAACGTCCTCATCTCCGGCGGCACGGGCTCGGGCAAGACGACGCTGCTCAATTGCTTGACCGGCTCCATCGATCACGACGAGCGCATCATCACTTGCGAGGATTCGGCCGAGCTGCAGCTGCAGCAGCCGCACGTGGTTCGCCTCGAGACGCGTCCGCCGAATTTGGAAGGCGAGGGCGAGATCAAGATGCGCGATCTCGTCAGGAACTGCCTTCGTATGCGGCCCGAGCGCATCATCGTCGGCGAGGTGCGCGGACCTGAAGCGTTCGATCTGCTGCAGGCCATGAACACCGGCCACGACGGCTCCATGGGTACACTTCACTCCAACAGTCCGCGCGAGGCCATCAGCCGTCTTGAATCGATGATCATGATGGGAGGCTTCCAGCTTCCCGTGCGCACCATCCGCGAGATGATCACCGGCTCGATCGATGTCATCGTGCAGGTGGCGCGCCTGCGCGACGGCTCGCGCAAGGTCACGCACGTCACCGAGGTGTTGGGCATGGAGGGCGATGTCGTGACGCTGCAGGATCTCGTGCTGTACGAGGTCACCGGTGAGGATGCGAACGGCAGACTGATGGGGCGCCAACGCTCGACCGGCATCGCGCGCCCGCGGTTCTGGGATCGGGCGGTCTACTACGGCGAGGAGGGGAACCTTTCGGCGGCGCTGGCGCAGGCCGAGGTGCTCGACGACAACGGCAATCCGCTCGGGGCCGTCAATGCTTGAGGGAAATGTCCCCAATCTCGCCGCGATGGCTTCTGGCCGCGTTTGCGTTCGGGGCGCTCGTGTTCGTCTTCACCTATCCGTACTTCTCGGGCGAACGGCAGAAGGAGGCGCGCTACCGCGATGTCGCCGAGGCAAGGGCGACGAGGGTGGCAGCACAGGGCGCGGGCGAGATCGCGGCGAGCCGGCGCAAGGCCGTCGCCGATACTCTGAAAGAGCTGGAGCAGCGCCAGAAGGCTGCCGAGAAGATATCATTGCGCCTGCGCTTGCAGCGCGCCGGCCTCAACATCACACCGAAGGTCTATTGGCTGGCGAGTGCCGCGTGCGGGTTGGCCTTCGCCTTCATCGTCGATCTGTCGCTTCCGCCGTCGGCTCGTGCGCCAGTTCGTGGCGGTCATAGCGGGGCTCGTCGGCACGTTCGGGTGCGCCGCGCTGGATCGTCGCCAAGCTGACCAAGCGGCGCCAGGCCAAGTTCCTGGCCGAGCTCGCCAACGCCGTCGACATCGTCGTGCGCGGCGTGAAGTCGGGTCTGCCCTTGAACGAATGCCTCTCGACGATCGCGCGCGAGAGCGCCGAGCCGCTGGCATCGGAGTTCCGCGAGGTCGTCGACCAGCAGCGGGTCGGCGTCTCCTTGAGCGAGGCGCTGGATCGCCTCACGACGCGCATGCCCTTGGCGGAGATCAAGTTCCTGGCGATCGTCATCGCCATCCAGCAGCAGGCCGGCGGCAACCTTTCCGAGGCGTTGGGCAATCTGGCGGGCGTGCTGCGCGACCGCTTCAGGCTGAGGATGAAGGTGAAGGCGCTGAGCGCCGAGGCGAAGGCCTCGGCCGTGGTTCTCGCGTCGCTGCCTCCCGGCGTGCTGTTCATGGTGTACGGCGCCTCCCCCGACTACGTCATGCCGCTGTTTGATACGCGCGCGGGCAACCTGATGCTGCTGGCCGGCGCGTCCTGGATGCTGATCGGCGTGCTCGTGATGCGCAAGATGATCAATTTCAAATTCTGAGGACCGCGGTGAACATTCAACCCGATCGCGGACACATGGTGCCCTGGCAATGGACCTGATCGAAACCTTCGTGAACCCGACCTTCGTCGTGACCTTGCTTACGGCCGTTTGCGCCTTCGCCACGGTGTTGACGATCGCCATGCCGATCCTTGAGCGGGACCGCATGAGCCAACGCATGCGCGTCATGGCGATCGAGCGCGACAAGATGCGCGCCACGCGTCTGGCCGAGATGGCAAGCAAGGAACGCCATGCCACGAAGCTGCGGCAGACGTCGTCGAGGGGCTTCATGCAGAAGATCGTCGATCGTCTCAATTTGCGGACGATGTTCGACAACGAGGAATTGCGCAGCAAGCTCAAGAGAGCGGGTCTGCGCGGGCAGGCTCCGCTCGTGACCTTCATGTTCTTCCGCGTCGCGGCGCCCGTCGGCGCCTTCGCGGTGGCGATGTTCTATCTGTTTGTGGTGGGCGCCTTATCCTACCCGCCGCTGATCAAGCTCATGATCGCGCTGAGTGCAGCCTTCGTCGGATCCTATCTGCCGACGCTCTTCATCGAAAACCTGGCGCAGAAGCGCCAGCAGGCGATCAAGATCGTCTTCCCCGACGCTCTCGACATGCTGCTCATCTGCGTGCAGTCGGGCATGTCGGTCGAAGCGGCGTTCGGACGCGTCGCGAAGGAGACGGCGACCCAGTCGATGGAGCTCGCCGAGGAGCTGAGCCTGACGACGGCCGAGCTCTCCTACCTGCAGGACCGGCGCCAGGCGTTCGACAATCTCGGCAAGCGCACCGGCATTCCCGGCGTCAAGGCCGTGACGACGGCGCTCATACAGGCGGAGCGCTACGGCACGCCGGTCGGTCAGGCGCTGCGGGTCATGGCCAAGGAGAACCGCGATATCCGCCAGTCGGAAGCCGAGAAGAAAGCCGCAGCCTTGCCGCCCAAGCTCACGGTTCCCATGATCCTGTTCTTCCTGCCCGTGCTGTTCGTGGTGATCCTCGGGCCCGCGGCCATTCGCTTCTGGGAATTCGGCTGAGGCTGCAACTGCCCCCCGCGCGAGGAACTGTACGGGCTCCGGATGCTGCCGGGGGAAGCCTACGCTAGGGCCGGCCCGACGCCCGTCGCCGCCATAGCATAGGCTGCGAAGGCCTTTGGATGCGAAGGCCTGGGGGATTGCGAAATGGCCCGGGGGTCTTGCGATGTGATGGCTTGCGAAAGGTGCGGGCCGGGCGGAGGCGGCCGCGCCGCGCACTTCCCTTGAAGGGTGGCGCCGCCGAGCGCTCCCGCGCCGGGCATATCTCTCGAAACGATCGGGTTTATCCCGGCTTAGCGGCCGTCCCTGGCGCTACGCCCGTTCGAAAGCGCGACAACCTGCGGCTTCCAGGCGTCGACATTGGCATCGGCGCCTTGCGTCGACTTGAGCTCGTCTTGCGGCGAGCGCTTGGCGGCGTTCATGGCGAGCGCCGCGTTGGGCTTGCGTTCCGGCAGGACGACGGCAGCGCGGCCCGGTGCGGCCTCGACGGCGTGCGTGGTGTCCTGCGCAATCTGCGCCGGCCAATCGGAGGCTTTTGCGGCGAGCGCCGTGTTGGGCTTGCGCTCCGGCAGGACGACGGCAACGCGGCTCGGAGCGGGCTCGGCGACATGCGTCGCAGTCAGCGCAACCAGGGGCGTCCGCTCGACGGCATTCATGGCGAGTGCCGCGTTGGGCTTGCGTACCGGCAGGACGACGTTTGCCTGTGCAACTTGTCTGGGCGCGGCGCTTGCCGGTGTCGCGTCGGGCGCGACTTTGACCGATTGGGAGACCTCCCAGTTGCCAGCCGCAGGGGACGGCGCCAAGGCAGGCGCGGGCGCCGGCATGGCTTTGGGCTCCAGCTTGACCACGCGGCGCAGGTAGTCGGAGTTCTCCGCAGCCTTCTCGGGCGACAGATCGCGGGAGGCGACCTGCTTGGCCTCGTCGTACTTGCCCTGCAGGCCGAGCACCAAGGCGAGGTTCTGGCGGATCTTGAGCGAGGCGGGATCGACGGTCGCCGCCTGGCGCAACATCGTCTCGGCTTTCGCGGGCTCTCCGTTCATTGCGTGGGCGAGAGCGAGGTTGCTGAGGACCGAGGGATGGTTGTGGGCGAGCGTCAGGGCGTGCTCATAGAAGGGTATCGCCTCGCTGTATTTGCCTTGCTTGGCAAACACGGTGCCGCGCGCGGAGATGACCTTCCAGTCGGGGTTGATGGGGTCGTCGGCAGCGGCGAGCAGCCGGCTCGCCACGCTGATCTGGTCCATGTCGAGGGCGAGGCGGCCATATTCGCCGGCAAGCTCGCGGCTTTGATCGTGGAACAGCGCGGCCTGTTGCAGAACCGCCATTGCCCGGGACTTTTCGCCCATGGCCTTGAGGTTGCGGGCATAGTTCAGCGAGGCGTTCAGGTCGCGGGGGTGCTCGGCGTACTGCTTGCCCCAGTATTCGGTGGCCTTCTCGAGGTCGTTCTGTTTGTGGACCTCGTCCTTGGACGTACCGCTAGAGGTGCTCGCGGTCTCGGCCAGGTTCGGCAAGGCGAGCTCGGGATTCTGGGCGCAGGCACCAAGCATCAGGCAGGCCGCGAGAGCGGCTAATCCTCGCCCTTCTGCGAGCCGCTGAAATGCGGGGTGCTGTCGTGTAACGAGCGCCATAGTCGTCTCCTGACCTAGTCTAAGGACGCGAATTCCTTTGACCGTCAGCTTGTGAGACACTCGTCAACAAAGCATTAACCTTGGCGCTAGCGAGCGCCCGGGCTGCCGCTAATCCGGGGCCTCCATTTCGTTGCGCGCGCCCTCAGCCCAGGCCTCCATCTCCGGCATGGCGAAGATTGCCTCGACGTAGGCCTGGCCCGTGCCGTCGTCGCCCAGGGCCGCAAGGTCAGGCACGTACGTGCGCAGCCGCGAGGCGACGGGGGCATACATCGCGTCGGCGCCCGAGAACTCCGAAAACAGGAACGGGCCGCTCGTGCCAAAGCGCTGTCGGCATTCCCGCCACAGCGCGACGATGCGGCGGATATCGGCTTCCACCTCGGGCGGCAGGGAGGTCTGCGGCGCCCTGGCCAGGAGGTCCATGGGGCAGTGCTCGCGCAAGGCCTGGAAGCCCGCGTGCATCTCGGCCGCTACCGAGCGCGCCGTTGCGCGCGCCGCCCGCTCGCGTGGCCACAGCCGCGCCTCGGGGTGCTGGTCGGCCAGATATTCCAGGATCGCGAGGCTGTCCCAGATCGCCAGATCGCCGTCGAGCAGCGCGGGCACCCGCCCCGATGGGGAATGCTTCAGGATCTGTGCTTTTGAATCTGCTTGGCGCAGCCGGATATTGATCTCCTCGAACGGGAGCCCGGCCCGCGTCATGGCGAGCCAGGGCCGCAGGCTCCAGCTCGACCAGTTCTTGTTGCCGATGACGAGGCGGTATTGGGCGGCGGTCATGCTCTTGCCTTGGCCTCCATGATCCTATTTTGTGCCCTGCGCGAGTCGCTCTAACAGCCGTGCACCGGGGAGTCGCGTCCTTTTACCAGGGAGCGGACGAAGCTTCATGACCAACGCCACTCGTGCCGACGACGTTTTCCCGAGCGAGGGCGCGGCTCAGCCCGACATCCCGATCTGGCTGGCCGAAAAAGGGTCTCCGCTGGCGGGCGTCACGCTCGACAAGGCGCAAGCGGCCTGGGTCGAGGCGGCGGGCTTCAGGGGCGCTGCCAAGCAGCTGGTGCTGCTGCCGGGGCCGGACGGGCGCATCGCGGGCGTGCTTTTCGGCGTGGGCGAAGGGGCATCCTCGGGCGAGCCCTGCGGTCCCTCCGAGTTGCTCCTCGGGCAACTTGCGCAATCGCTGCCTGCAGGTTGCTACCGGCTGCAGCGCGCGCCGCGCAATCCGACGCTTGCGGCCGTCGCCTGGGGCCTCGGCGCCTATCGCTTCGCCCGCTACAAAAGCGCCGATGGGGCTGCGCCGCCGCAGTTGCGAATTCCACAAGGCGGCGACCGGGGCGCGGTCGTCGGCACCGTCGAGGCGGTGTGGCAGGGACGCGATCTGATCAATACACCGGCCTCCGACCTTGGTCCCGCCGAGCTCGAAGCGGCGGCCCGCGCACTCGCCCACCGCCATGGGGCAAGCGTGAGCGTCATCGAGGGCGACGACCTGCTCGCGCAGAATTTTCCGCTGATCCACGCCGTCGGCCGCGCGAGCGCGCGCGCCCCGCGCCTCATCGACCTCACCTGGGGCCGCGCCGGCGCCAAGCCGTGACGCTCGTCGGCAAAGGCATCTGCTTCGATACCGGCGGCCTCGACATCAAGCCCGCGAGCGGCATGGGGCTCATGAAGAAGGACATGGGCGGTGCTGCGGCCGTGCTGGCGCTCGGCCACATGATCATGAGCCAGAAGCTCGACGTGCGCCTGCGCATCCTGATCCCCGCGGCGGAAAACAGCATCTCCGGCAACGCGTTCCGTCCCGGCGACGTGCTGACCTCGCGCGCCGGCAGCACGGTCGAGATCGGCAACACGGACGCCGAGGGGCGGCTCGTCCTTGCCGATGCGATCGCGCTTGCCGACGAGGAGAGCCCGCAGGGCCTGTACGTATTCGCGACGCTGACGGGTGCGGCCCGCGTCGCGCTGGGTCCCGACGTGCCGGCTTTCTTCACCGACGACGACGCGTTCGGCGCCGACATGGTGGCGGCGTCGGCCGCCGTCGGCGATCCGGTCTGGCGTCTTCCCTTGTGGGCGGGCTACGACTCCAAGCTCGAGAGCCAGGTCGCCGACATGAACAACATCTGGGAGGCGCCGTTTGCCGGCGCTATCATGGCCGCGCTGTTTCTGAAGCGCTTTTGCCAAGCGCGCGCACCGTTTCGCCCACTTCGACATATACGGATGGCGTCCCGCGCCGGCGCCGCTCGGACCCAAGGGCGGCGAGCCGCAGGCAGCGCGGGGATTGTTCGCAATGCTACAGAAGGAATGCGCCCGATGACCAACAACGCGGGCGAAACGATGAAGACGGCGTCACCGTCGCGGTCCCAAGGCCCGCTCGATGCGCGCCGCAACGTGTTTCGGCCCGATCTCGCGGCCAAGAGCCTTTATGGCAAGATCAGCGCGCCGCGCTACGTGGAGGGATACCCGGCCCAGGTCGTGCGTGCCGCGGTGCCGTTGCGCAGCCGGCCGTCATCGTCTCACGGTTTTGCGACGGAGGCGCTGTTTGGCGAGATGGTCACCGTCTACGAGGAGCGCGACGGCTGGGCCTGGGTGCAGCTCGCGCGCGACAGGTACGTCGGGTACGTGCCGGTCGACACGCTCTCGCAGGACGTCATCACGCCGACCCATCGCGTGCGCGCGCTGGGATCGTTCGTCTACCCCTCGCCCGACATAAAGACGCCGCCGCTGATGCATTTGAGCTTGAATGCCGAGATCAGCATCGTCGAAACCGGCGACCAGTTCAGTGCGCTCGAAGGCGGCGGGTTCATCGTCACGCGCCACGTAACCGAGCGCGGGCGCTATGAGCGCGACTTCGTGGAGATCGCCGAACGCTTCATCGGCACGCCCTATTTGTGGGGCGGACGCACGCGGGTGGGCCTCGACTGCTCGGGCCTCGTGCAGGTCGCTCTCGAAGCCGCCGGCATCGCCTCGCCGCGCGATACCGACATGCAGCAGGTCGAGCTCGGCCGTGACGTGCAGATCAAGGACGTCTACGAGGATCTGCAACGCGGCGACCTCGTGTTCTGGAAGGGCCACGTCGGGATCCTGGCGGACGCCGTGACGCTGGTGCACGCCAACGCCCATCATATGACGGTCACGGCGGAGACGCTGCCGGAGGCCGCGCAGCGGATTGCCAAGTCGGGCGTGCAGGTCGAGGCGATCAGGCGCCTGCCGGGGCTGTGTGCGTGAGGACTGCAGGCGCGGGTGAAACGCGCGCCGGCCGCTAGCGGCGGTAGGCGAGGAAGCGGCGCTCGCGCAACTCGGTGCCGTCGTCCTCTAGCGACGGCGTTCCGTGCGCCTCGCCCCGCGCTTCGCGCCAGATCCCGCCGCCGGCGAGCGTGACGAGCGTCTCCACGGAGCGCTCGAGCCCCGTGAGCCGGCTGATCCACCGGCGCTGCACCACGTTTCCTTCGGCGATGGCTTCGGCAAACGGCAGGAAGACATCGAACGACTCGATCGGGAGGCTTTCGTAGCTCTCGTCGCCGACGGCGATGTCGTAACGCTGGTCGAAGTGCAAGATGAGCTCGAACGCGCAGGCCTGAGCCTGGCGCGGCGTGACGATGATCTTCCAGTAGTTGCCGGTTTCCGTTTCCTCACGCGCGCGGCGTCGGCGATCGAGGGGGCCCAGTAGCGCAGGACCGTGATCGTCGTCTGCAGTCGGGAGCGGAAGACGTCGTCGGGCAGCATGTCTGTCGCAGTTATGATTGGATCGCGGCCACGATGACGCAAAGCCGCAGACTTTCAAGCGGAATGTAGCGGGCTTCCTCAGCGCGCGGGCGGTTGTGCGAGTTCGGCGTCCTTCGCGATCTGGCGCTGCAGGGCGGGGCGCGCGCCGAGCCGGTCGCGGTAGGCGACGAACTCGGGCAATTCGGGGAGCATGTTGAACATCATGCCCCAGCGGATGGCGGCCCCGATCACGACGTCGGCCGCCGTGAATTGCTCGCCCAGCAGATATGGACCCTTGGCGACCGCGTTGCGCAGCACGGCGACCACCGTGTCGTAGTCGGCCCAGCCGGCCGTCGATCGCGGTGCCGGCTCGCGTTGCAGCGTCTTGTCGATCATCGCCGGCTCTACGCAGCTCGGTCCGAAGAAGAGCCATTTCAGATAAGGGCCGCGGCGCGGGTCGCCGATCGGTGGCGCGAGGTTCGCGTTGGGGAAGGCATCGGCAAGGTAGCAGCAGATCGCCGCCACCTCCGTGATGACGACGTCGCCGTCGATGAGCGCGGGTACCTTGCCCATGGGGTTGACCGCCAGAAACGGCGCGCGCGTTTGATCGCCGCGCTTCAGATCCAGAAGCTCGACCTCGTAAGGCTCGCCCACCTCCTCCAGCATCCAGCGCGCGATCGCGGAGCGCGACGGGGCCGCGTGATAGAGCTTGAGCCGTGGCTTGCTGTCCGCCATGCGAAACTTCCCCGATGAAAATGCGCGGGCCCGTTCAGCCGGCGAGGGCGTTCTGGTGGGCGACGCTCAGGTTGAACGCGGCCGCGAGCAGGGCGCGCGTGTAGTCTTCCTTGGGATTGGAGAAGATCTGCTCGGCCGGCCCCTCCTCGACCGCCTTGCCGTTGCGCATCACGATCACGTAATTGCACAAGCGCCCGGATCACCTTCAGATCGTGGCTGATGAACAGATAGGCGAGATCGCGTTTCTTCTGCAGGTCGCGCAAGAGATCGACGATCTGCGCCTGCACCGACATGTCGAGCGCGCTCGTCGGCTCATCCAGCATCACGAACTTGGGCTCGAGCACCATGGCGCGCGCAATGGCGATGCGCTGGCGCTGGCCGCCGGAGAACTCGTGCGGGTAGCGGTCCTGCGCGTCCGGATCGAGCCCGACCTCCTGGAGCGCCGCGCTGACGCGCACGCGCCGCTGCGGCAAAGTCGAGGTCGGGTCTCTGGATCAGCAGCCCTTCCTCGATGATCTGGCTGACCGAGAGGCGCGGCGACAGCGAGCCGTAGGGGTCTTGGAAGACGATCTGCATGTTCTTGCGCAGAGGGCGCATCTCGCGCGTGGTGAGCCCGTCGATGCGCTGGCCGACGTAGGCGATCGGACCTTTCGAGGCGATGAGCCGCAGGATCGCAAGCCCGAGCGTCGTCTTGCCCGATCCCGATTCGCCGACGATGCCGAGCGTCTGGCCGGCGCGCAGCTTGAGCGAGAGCCCATCGACCGCCTTGACGTAGTCGACCGTGCGGCGCATCGCGCCCTTCTTGATCGGGAACCAGACCTTCAGGTCGTCGGTCTCGACCACGACGGGAGCGCGTGTCGTCGGCGGTGGGCGCCGTGCCCTTCGGCTCGGCCGCCAGCAGGTGGCGCGTATAGGCGTGGCGCGGGTCGGTGAAGATCTGCTCGGTGCGGCCTTCCTCGACGATCTTGCCCTCCTGCATGATGTAGACGCGTTCGGCCATCTTGCGCACGATGCCGAGGTCGTGGGTGATGAGCAGCATCGCCATCCCCATCTCGCGCTGCAGCTCCTTCAAGAGCTCGAGGATCTGCGCCTGGATGGTGACGTCGAGCGCCGTCGTCGGCTCGTCGGCGATCAGCAGGTCGGGCTCGTTGGCGAGCGCCATGGCGATCATGACGCGCTGGCGCTGGCCGCCGGAGAGCTGGTGGGGAAAGGCGCCGAGCCGCTTCTCGGGCTCCTGGATGCCGACCTTGCCCAAAAGCTCGAGCACGCGCGCGCGCGCACTCTTCTCGTCCATGTGACGATGCAGCTTCAAGACCTCGCCGACCTGCTTCTCGATGGTGTGCAGCGGGTTGAGCGACGTCATCGGCTCCTGGAAGATCATGGAGATGCGATCGCCGCGGATCGCCTGCATGCGCGGCTCGGGCAGCTTGAGAAGATCGCGGCCCTCAAACCAGATCTCGCCCGAAGGGTGCGCGGCGGCCGGATAGGGCAGCAGCTTCAGAATCGACAGGGCGGACACGGTCTTGCCCGAGCCCGACTCGCCCACAAGCGCCACCGTCTCGCCCTTGGCCGATGCGGAACGAGGCGCTGTCGACGGCGAGCAGCTCCGACTCGCCGGCGCCGAAGGTGACCGAGAGGTCTCTGACATCGAGAAGTGCGCGTCCCTGTGTCACGTCAGCATCCCCTACCGGAACGTCTTGCGCGGGTCGAGGGCGTCGCGGACCGCCTCGCCGATGAAGATCAGCAACGACAGCATGACCGCGACGGCGAAGAAGCCGGTGAGGCCGAGCCAGGGCGCCTCCAGATGGCGCTTGCCCTGCAGCAGCAGCTCGCCCAGCGAGGCCGAGCCCGGCGGCAGCCCGAGCCCCAGGAAGTCGAGCGCGGTCAGGGCGGCGATCGAGCCCGAAAGCTGGAAGGGCAGGAATGTCAGCGTCGCGACCATCGCGTTGGGCAGCATGTGCTTCCACATGATCTTGATGTGCGACAGCCCGAGCGCGCGCGCCGCCGTGATGTACTCGAAGTTGCGCGCGCGCAGGAACTCGGCGCGCACGACGCCCACGAGGTTGACCCAGTAGAACAGCAGCAGCGTGCCGAGCAGCGTCCAGAAGCCCGGCACCAGCACCGAGGAGATGATGATCAGCACGAACAGCGACGGGATCGACGACCAGATCTCGAGGAAGCGCTGGAAGATGAGGTCGGTGCGGCCGCCGAAATAGCCCTGTATGGCGCCCGCGGCGACGCCGACGGCCGAGGAGAGGATCGTCAGCAGCAGCCCGAACAGCACCGAGACGCGGAAGCCGTAGATGACGCGCGCGACCACGTCGCGACCCTGATTGTCGAGGCCCAGCCAGTTGCGGTTGCCGATCGCCTCGTAGCGGGCGAGCTGGGCTGCGGGGGCTTCGCACAGCGGCGCGCTCGAGGCCCACGGCGGCGGCGCCGGGTAGCCGAGGCAAAGCCCTTCGAGGCCCTTGCGGCCGGGGTAGTCCTTGTTGATCGTGTCGTAGGAGTAGCCGATCGGCGGCCACAGCGCCCAGCCGTGCTCCTTGATCTCATCGAGGATCACGGGGTCTTTGTAGTCGGTCACGGCGAGGAAGCCGCCGAACTTGGATTCCGGGTAGTCGACGAGCACCGGAAACAGGATCTCGCCCTTGTAGCTGAGCAGGATCGGGCGGTCGTTGGAGAGGAACTCGGCAAAAAGCGAGAGCACGAACAGCGTCAGGAAGATGATGAGGCTCCAGTAGCCGCGCTTGTTCGCCTTGAAGTTGGTCCAGCGGCGCTTGTTGAGCGGGCTCAAGCCGAAGCGGCCGCGCAGCCGCACATTGCGCGGCATCCAGCGCGGCGGCAGGGGCCGGCCCTCTTCCTCGGGCGGCGGCTGCGCCTGCGGCAGCGGAGTCTCGAGCGCGCGGGTATCCACGCCGTCAGACCTCCCGGCTCTCGAAGTCGATGCGCGGATCGACGAGGGTGTAGACGAAATCGGAGACGAGGTTCACCACGAGCCCCAGCAGCGAGAAGATCCACAGCGTGGCGAACACGACGGGATAGTCGCGCTTCTCGATCGACTTCGAAGGACGAGCAGGCCGAGCCCGTCGAGCGAGAAGATCGTCTCGATCAGCAGCGCGCCGGCGAAGAAGGCCGAGATGAAGGCGCCCGGAAAGCCGGCGATGATGAGCAGCATCGCATTGCGGAACACGTGGCCGTAGAGCACCTGGTTCTCGTTGAGGCCCTTGGCGCGGGCGGTGATCACGTACTGCTTGCGGATCTCGTCGAGGAACGAGTTCTTGGTGAGGAACGTCATGGTGGTGAACGAGGTGACGCGCCATGGCGATCATCGGCAGCGTCAGATGCCAGAAGTAGTCGCCGATCTTGCCCAGAAGCGAAAGCTGGTCTCCAGTTGTCGGAGGTGAGCCCGCGCGAGGGGAACCACTGGAGGAAGGAGCTTCCGGCGAACAGGATCAGCAAGCAGCACGGCGAACAGGAAGCCAGGGATCGCGTAGCCGACGACGAGGACGCCGCTCGACCAGGCATCGAACGGCTGGCCGTCGTGCACCGCCTTGCGGATGCCGAGCGGGATCGAGATCATGTAGGTGAGCAGCGTCATCCAGATCCCGAGCGAGATGGAGACGGGCAGCTTCTCCTTGATGAGCTGCAGCACGGAGACGTCGCGGAAGTAGCTCTTGCCGAAATTGAAGGTGAGATAGTTCTTCATCATGATGAAGAAGCGCTCATACGCCGGCTTGTCGAAGCCGAACTGCTTCTCCAGGCTCTTGATGAACTCCGGATCGAGGCCCTGCGCGCCGCGGTACTTCGAGGTGACGGCGTCGGCCGCGCCCTGTCCCATCTGCGACTGCGAGCCGCCCGTGAGCGTGTCGCCGCCGCCGCCGCCGATGCGGCTGACGATCGAGGATGTCGTGGCCGGTGAGCTGCGCGATGATGCGCTCGACGGGGCCGCCGGGCGCGAACTGCACGATGGTGAAGCTGATCAGCATGATCCCGAACAGCGTCGGGATGATCAGCAGGAGGCGCTTCAGGAGGTAGGCGGCCATCGGCGGGAGGTTCTCAGTTCTTGGTCAGTTTGGCAGCTTTTTCGGTGTCGTACCACCAGGTGTCGATCACGCCCGGATCGTACTTGGGCATGACCGGCGCACGCGAGAACTTGTTCCAGAAGGCGACCGTGTGCACCGGCTTGTACCAGTGCGGCACCCAATAGTGGCCGGCGCGCAGCACGCGGTCGATGGCGCGTGTCGCGGTCACCAGCTCGGCCCGCGACTTCGCTTGTACCACCTTGTCGATGAGCGCGTCGATGACCGGATCCTTGATGCCGGCAAGGTTGAAGCTGCCGTCCATGCCGGCCGCCTCCGAGCCCCAATAGCTCTTGATCTCCACGCCGGGCGTCAGGCGCAGCGTGTAGCGCTCGATCGACATGTCGAAGTCGAACGACTTCATGCGCCGCTCGTATTGTGCCGGATCGACGCCGCGCAGCGAGGCGTTGACGCCGATGCGCTTCAGGTTGTCGATGTAGGGGAGGATGATGCGCTCAAAGCCGGACTCGAAATTGAGGATCTCGACGTTGAGCACCTTGCCGCCTTCGCCGTAGCCGGCGGCGTCGAGCAGCTCCTTGGCACGGCGCAGATTGTCGCGATTGCGGCCCGTGCCGTCGGTGACGGGCGGCGAATACGGCTCGCCGAACACCTCTGGCGCGAGCTTGTCCCTGATAGGGCTCGAGCAGCTTCAGCTCCTCGGGGCTCGGCGGCCCTGAAGCCTTCATGTCGGAATTCTCGAAGATAGCTCTGCGTGCGCGTATAGAGATTGAAGAACAGCTTCTTGTTCGACCACTCGAAGTCGAAGGCGAGATCGAGCGCCTCGCGCACGCGCTTGTCCTTGAACTGCTCGCGCCGCGTGTTGATGAAGAAGCCCTGGGCTCCGGAGGGGCGCTCGTCGGGCAGCGTCAGGCGGATGAGGCGGCCTTCCTTGACGGAGGGAATGTCGTAGCCCGTCGCCCAGTCGAGCGAGGTGAACTCCTCGCGGAAATCGAAGGTGCCGGCCTTCAGGCCTTCGAGCTCCAGCGTGCGGTCGCGGTAGTACTCGTAGCGCAGCTCGTCGAAATTGAAGCGGCCGCGATTGACGGGCAGGTCCTTGCCCCAGTAATCGGCGCGGCGCTTGTAGGTGACGTAGGTGCCGGGATTGAAGTCGGCGATCTCGTAGGGGCCGGAGCCGAGCGGCTTGTCGAGCGTCGTCTCTTCGAAGGGGTGCGCGGTGTAATAGGCCTTCGAGAGAACGGGGAGCTCGGCGACGACGAGCGGCAGGTCGCGCGTCAGCTCGCCCTTGAACTCGTAGCGCACGGTATGGGGATCGATGCGCCTCGGCTTTCACGACGTCGCGCAGCGTCAGCGCGAAATTGGGATGGCCCTTCTCCTTCAAGGCCGTGAACGAGAAGACGACGTCGTCCGCCGTAACGGGCGAGCCGTCGGCGAACTTCGCTTCGGGCCGCAGGTGGAAGGTGACCGACTTGCCGTCGGGCGCTACCTCGGCGCTCTCGCGCGATGAGGCCGTAGACGGCGTCAGGCTCGTCTTGAGCGCGCGTCATCAGGCTGTCGAACAGGTATTCGAGCCCCTGCGCCGCGTCGCCCTTGAGGATGAAGTTGTTGAAGCTGTCGAAGGTGATGCGGCCCGCCGTGCCGATCATCGCCAGGCGCCCGCCTTTGGGGGCGTCGGGGTTCACGTAGTCGAAGTGCGTGAAAGTCCGCCGGATACTTGAGATCGCCGAAGGCCGAGAGCCCGTGGCGCGGCTGCGCCAGCGCGGGCGCTGCCGCGCAAAGGAGCGCGGCGACGGCCAGCGCTCCGAGAACCCCGGTTGGCGCCGTTCGGCGATTTGCCTGAGTGGACGCCGTCATTTGCCTCGAGCGGTGGCGAGCGCCTTTTGCTTCTCGGGGTCGATCCACCAGACTTGCGGCAAGGCGGCCGTCATCCGTGGGCAGCGTGTCGGGGCGGCCGAAGATATCCCACGTCACCAGGCGCTCGAAGGGATAGTTCCAATGCGGCACGACGTAGTTGTTCCACAGCAGCACGCGGTCGAGCGCGTGGGTTGCCGCGACGCAGATCGTCGCGGTCCTTGGCGAACACGACCTTGTCGATCAGCTTGTCGATCGCCGGGTTCTTGATGCCGGCGGTATTGCGGCTGCCGTCGCTGGTCGGCGGCGGCCGAGCCCCAGAAGTCGCGTTGCTCGTTGCCGGGCGAGTTCGACTGGGCGAAATTGTCGATGATGATGTCGTAGTCGTGGGCGTCCTCGCGGCGCTTGTACTGGCGCTGTCGACCATGCGGACGCTCGGCCTTGATGCCGAGCTTCTGCAGGTTCTGCACGTAGGGCAGCACGATGTTCTGGAAATCGGGGTTGTCGAGCAGGAACTCGGCCGTCAGCACCTCGCCCTCGGCGTTGCGCAGCACGTTCTCCTTGCGCGCCGAGGAAAGCCCGACGGTGCGCATGATGCCGCAGAAGAAGCCGCAGTCGTTGTCCTCGACGATGTTCTCCTGCAGCGTCCAGCCGGCGTCCGACAGGAGCTTGGAGGCCTCGCGCATGTGGTTGCGGAAGTCATCAGGCGTATTGTTGACCGGGTTCTTCCATTCGGTCGTGAACACTTCAGGCGGCACCTCGTCGCGCACCTCGTTCCAGGATCTCCAGCTCGCGGCCCTGCGGCAGTCCCTTCGCCGCAAGCTCGGAGTTGTCGAAGTAGCTGTTGGTGCGCCGATAAAGATCGAAGAAGAGCTGCTTGTTGGCTTCCTCGAAGTTGAAGGCGAGGCCGAATGCCTTGCGCACGCGCGCGTCCTGGAACTGCTTGCGGCGCAGGTTGAACACGAACGCCTGCATGGGTGTGGGCGTGCCCTCGATCGGGATCGCCTCCTTCTTCACCCAGCCGTTCTTGACTGCCTGGAAATCGTAGCCCGTCGCCCACTGGCTCGCGACGTTCTCGCGCCAGTAGTCGAGCTTGCCCGACTTGAACTCCTCGAACGCAGGCGTGCGGTCGAGGAAATAGGTGAGCTTGATCTCGTCGAAGTTCCACTGCCCCTTGGAGATCGGCAGGTCCTTGGCCCAATAGTCCTTGACGCGCTCATAGGTGATCGAGCGGCCCGGCATCGACAGACTTGATCTTGTAGGGGCCCGAGCCGAGCGGGATTTCGAGCGTCGACTTGGTGACGTCGCGCTGCTCGCCGTTGGCGCCGTTGCCTTGTCCCAGAAATGCTTGGGCAGCACCGTGAGCTGACCCGACGATCTGCGGCAGCTCGCGATTGCCTTTCACGTCGAAGGTGAAGGTGACCTCGCGCTCGCCGGTCTTCTCCGCCTTCACGACGTTCTTGTAATAGAAGGCGTATTGCGGATGCGCCTTCTTCTGCGCCTCGAGACTGAAGATCACGTCTTCCGGCGTGATCGGCGTGCCGTCATGCCAGCGCGCCTCGGGGCGCAGTCCGAACGTCACCGAGGAGTAGTCGGCGAGGGTAGGACACCCACTCCGCGATCTGCCCGTACTCGGTGGAGGGCTCGTCGGGGCTCGAGGCCATGAGCGAATCGTAGATGAGCCCGAGGCTCGATGCCGGCGACGCCGCTCATCGTGAACGGGTTGAGGCTGTCGAAGGAGCCCTCGACGAAGCCGCGCAGCGTGCCGCCCTTGGGCGCGTCCGGATTGACCCAACCGAAGTGGTCGTAGTCGGGCCCGTACTTGGGTTCTCCCACGAGCGAAAGCGCGTGATGGCGCGCCGGGCTTGCGGCCGGCGCGGGATTTGCCGCCGAGCCTCGTTGGCAGCGGAGCCTCGTTGGCAGCCGGCTGCGCGGCGGCCGGCTGGTCGGGCGCTTGCGCCGCGACCGGGCTTGATGCGAGCGCCAGGACCGCGAGCGCGGCGGCAAGCACGTGGGGAGTGTCGAGACGCCAGGACACCGGCTTTGCTTCCTTCCTCTGACGACTTGCGACAACCGGCGGGTCATCCGCCTCGGCCGGTCGCGCGCACAACCCATGCCACGCTCCGCCCCGGGGGGACATGGCGTGACCTACATCGTCGTAAACTCGCAAAATACGAAGGTCGCGGCGAGTTAACTTGCTGTCATTTTGGCCGCGCATAGCGCTCTGCGGGCCGTGCAGAGCTATTTGAGCGTGTTCAGATAGGCCAATAGATCGGACAAATCAGTGGGATCGGAGATGCCGGGAAAGATCATCTTGGTTCCCGGCACGAAGTCCTTCGGCTTGTGAACGAAGGCGGCAAGCTCGGGGAGCGTCCAGTCGCCGCCCTTCGCCTTCATCCCGCGGAATAGTTAAAGCCCTCATGGCTCGCCTTCGGGCGCCCGACGACGCCCCACAGGTTGGGGCCGACCTTGTTGGGGCCGCCTTTCTCGCCCGAGTGGCACGCCTGGCACTTCTTGAAGGTCGTGGCGCCGGCTTGCGCGTTGGCGCCGGCGGCGGCCGTTGCGACGTCCTCGGGATTGAACGCCGACGCGGCGATGGCCGGCAGGTCGACGGGCGCCGCCACGCCTGCTGCGCCGCCGGCAGGAACCGCGCTCGGACCGGCCGCGTCGGGCATCGGCAGCGTGTAGCCCGGCGTGCTCGGGCGGGGTTCTCTCTTCGGCGATCTCGAGCGCGACGCGGAATCCGACGATGACGAGCAGGGCGCACAGTACCGCGCCCGCGATCTTGGCGACCTCGAAGGAATCCATGGCACGACCCCACTCTGGTGTTCCGCGCCCGGTACGTGCCGGGCAAGCTGGCGCGACTATAGAAAGTCCGCTTCGGCTTGCAACCGAGCTTCGCTCCGTTCTAAGTGCGTCAGCCCGAGACCAATTGCCACCGGTTAATCCTTGAGCAAAGTTTCCACCAGATGACGCGCGCATTGATCGTCATTCCCGCGCGAATGGCCGCTTCGCGCCTGCCCGGAAAGCCAATGGTGGATATCGCCGGGGAGCCGATGATCGTGCACGTCTGGCGCCAGGCGATGGCGGCGCAAGCGGGCAGGGTCGTCGTTGCGGCCGATACCGAGGAGATCGTCGGGGCCGTGCGGGGCGCCGGCGGCGAGGCGCTGCTGACCCGGCCTGATCACGCTTCGGGCTCCGACCGCGTGTTCGAGGCGGTCACCCGGGTCGATCCCGATGCTGACGCCGACTATGTCGTCAACCTGCAGGGCGATCTGCCGACGCTCGAGCCGCACCTCATCCGCGCTTGCCTGGAACCGCTCGAAGGGGAGGGCACGGATATCGCGACGCTCGCAGCCGAGATCGTCGAGCCGGGCGAGCGCACCAATCCCAACGTGGTGAAGGTCGTCGGCACGCCGATTGCGCCCGCGGGCCGCCTGCGCGCTCTCTATTTCACGCGTGCCACCGCGCCCTACGGCGACGGTCCGCTCTATCATCACATCGGCATCTACGCCTACCGGCGGGCGGCGCTCGCCCGCTTCGTCGCCTTGCCGCCGTCGCCGCTGGAGCAACGCGAGAAGCTCGAGCAGCTGCGGGCTCTCGAAGCCGGCATGCGCATCGACGTCGCGGTCGTTGACACGGTTCCGCTCGGTGTCGATACTCCGGCCGATCTTGAGCGGGCGCGCCGCCTCATCGGGACCGCCTAATCGCCAGCGAGCTGACGTCCGCATACTTTGAGACTGCGGCCGTGTGCTCCTCATCACCCGCGAAGCCCATGCCCAACTCATCCCGCCATAGAAGCGCGGCGCCGCAGCGCGGCGAACCCGCCGCGAAAGCTCCCAAGGACCGCATCGCCTATCAGGGCGAGGCCGGCGCCAATTCGCATCTGGCCTGCCGCGAGGCCTACCCCGACATCGAGGCGGTTGCCTGTCCAACCTTCGAGGACGCGCTGCTCGCGGTGAGGTCGGGCGAGGCGCGCTTCGCCATGATCCCCATCGAGAACTCGGTGGCGGGCCGCGTCGCCGACATTCACCACCTGCTGCCCGACGCCGATCTCTACATCGTCGGCGAGCACTTTCTGCGCGTGCGCCACCAGCTCATGGCCGCGCCCGGCGCCAGCCTCAAGACGATCAGCCGCGTCCTGAGCCATACCCATGCGCTCGGACAATGCCGCAAGAAGCTGCACGAGCTGGGCCTGAAGGCCGTACCCGAGGCCGATACCGCCGGGTCGGCGCGCATGGTGGCCGAGGCGAAGGATCCCGCCCTCGCCGCGATCGCTCCGGCGCTCGCCGCCGAGATTTATGGGCTGCAGATTCTGGCAACCGACATCGAGGACGAGGTGCACAACACGACGCGCTTCGTCGTGCTTTCAGCCGAGCCCGACGACGCCGACCCCGGCGACGGCCCGGTCATCACGACCTTCATCTTCCGGGTGCGCAACGTGCCGGCCGCCCTCTACAAGGCGCTGGGCGGCTTTGCCACGAACGGCGTCAACATGACCAAGCTCGAGAGCTACCAGCTCGAGGGCACCTTCAACGCGACGATGTTCTACGCCGACATCGAAGGCCACCCTGCCGACCGGATGGTGCAGCTGGCGCTGGAGGAGCTGTCGTTCTTCTCCAGCGAGAAGAAGGTGCTCGGCACCTATCCCGCGAGCCCCTACCGCGCGGAAGCCGCGCACCTTGCGGCCACCGGGCAGATTCCCGTCAGGCGGCGCGGCATCTGAGGGAGGCGGCAATGAAGCTCGACGGCAAGGTCGCGATCGTGACGGGCGCGGCGTCGGGCTTCGGGCGCGCGATCGCGGAGCGGTTTGCGCTCGAGGGCGCCCGCGTCGTCCTCGCCGACATCAATGGCGCGGGTGTGCGCGAGGTCGCCGCCGGGCTGGGCGATCGCGTGGTTCCGGTGACGTGCGACGTTTCCAAGAAGGCCGACGTCGACGCCATGGCGCGGGCCGCGACGGAAGCCTTCGGCGGGCTCGACATTATGGTCAATAATGCCGGCACGACGCACCGCAACCAGTCGCTGCTCGAGGTCGGCGAGGCCGAGTTCGACCGCATCTATGCGGTCAACGTGAAGTCGATCTATCTGACGACGCTCGCGGTCGTACCTCGCATGGAGAAGCGCGGCGCCGGCATCATCATCAACGTCGCCTCGACCGCGGGCGTGCGCCCGCGCCCGGGCCTCACCTGGTACAACGGCTCCAAGGGCGCGGTCATCACGCTGACGAAGTCGCTTGCCGTGGAGCTCGCGCCGAAAAACATCCGCGTCAACGCGATCAACCCCGTGATGGGCGAGACGGGAATGTTGACGCAGTTCATGGGGATGGCCGACACGCCGGAAAACCGCGCGAAGTTTTTAGGCACCATCCCGCTGGGGCGCCTTTCGCGCCCGCACGACATCGCCAACGCGGCGCTTTTTCTCGCCGAGCCGGCCTCCTCCTTTATTACCGGCGTCGCGCTCGAGGTCGACGGCGGCAGGTGTGTGTAGGTTTTGCCGGGCCCCCGACCAGGGTTGTAAGCCGCGGCCCGACCCCCCATAATCGCGTCCGGGAGGTTGGCGGCGGACGCATCCCTCGCCAACCGGGTCAGGTCCGGAAGGAAGCAGCCCTAACGATCAGGACGCGGGTTGTCTGCCAGCCTCCTCTTTAATTCGCTCACGGGCCCGTACCGCTCGCCGCCTGCGCGGCGAGCTGGCCCTCCGCGAGGGCGCGACTTGTCGCGGGCCGCGGTCGCGGCCTGGGCCCTTCGGGCCAAAGTGACTGGCGGAGCATGGCGAAAAAGAAATCCGAGATTGTGAAAATTGAGGGCGCGGGCGCCAAGGCCGTTTCTGGCCAGCCCTATGTCGTGCTCGCGCGCAAGTACCGCCCGCAGTCGTTCAAGGACCTCATCGGCCAGGAGGCCATGGTCAAGACGCTCTCCAACGCGTTCGCGTCGGGGCGCATCGCGCAGGCCTACATGCTGACGGGGGTACGCGGCGTCGGCAAGACGACGACGGCGCGCATCATCGCGCGTGCGCTCAACTACGAAACCGACACCGTCTCCGCGCCGACGTTTGCCATGACCGAGATCGGCCGCCACTGCGCCGAGATCATGGAAAGCCGCCACCCGGACGTGATCGAGATGGACGCCGCCTCCAACACCGGCGTCGACAACATCCGCGAGCTGATCGAGAGCGCGCGTTACCGGCCGCTCGTCGCGCGCACCAAGGTCTTCATCATCGACGAGGTGCACATGTTGTCGAAGGGCGCCTTCAACGCCCTCTTGAAGACGCTCGAGGAGCCGCCCGAGCACGTCAAGTTCATCTTCGCCACGACCGAGATCCGCAAGGTGCCGGTGACGGTGCTCTCGCGCTGCCAGCGCTTCGACCTGCGCCGCGTCGACGTGCCCGAGCTCGCCCAGCACTTCAAGATGATCGTCGCCAACGAGAACGCGACCGCGGCCGATGACGCCCTGACGTTTATTGCGCGCGCGGCCGAAGGCTCGGTGCGCGACGGGCTGTCGCTGCTCGATCAGGCGATCGCCATGGGCGAGGGCGAGGTGTCAACCGAGACGGTGCGCGCCATGCTCGGCCTTGCCGACCGCGGGCGCGTCTTCGATCTCATCGAGCACGTTTTCCGCGGCGACGCCAAGGCGGCGCTTGCGGGCCTCGACGGGCTGCATCGCGACGGCGCCGAGCCGGGGCAGGTCCTCGCCGATCTCGCCGAGGCCGTGCATGCCGCGGCGCGGTGCAAGGTCGTCGGCGCCGATGCCGGAGCCGAGGGGTTGAGTGCTGAGGAGAAACGCCGCGCCATGAGTCTCGGCGAGCGCCTGTCGACGCCGGTGCTCGCCAGAGCCTGGCAGATGCTGCTCAAGGGCGGCGAGGAGACGGCGCGCGCGCCCAATCCTCGCGCTGCAGCCGAGATGGTGTTGATCCGGCTCGCGCACACGGCCGATCTGCCGGCGCCCGACGAGCTCATCCGCTCGCTGGGAGGCGCGGAAGCGCTGGCGCAAGGGTCCGCCAAAACTCAAGCCCGCGACACCGGTAACGGTGCGCGCGCTTCGACGCCGGCCGAGGCGCCCGCGCCTGTCGCTTCGAGGACGGAGCCCGATGCCGAGGGCGACGGGTTCGACGAGGCAGAGCCTTGCCGCCGAGGACGAGCCGCCCGACGGCGAGACGTCGCGTCCGCTCCCCGATCCGCGTTCGTTTGCCGAGGTCGTGGCCCTCGTCAGCGAGCGCCGCGACCCCAAGCTCAAGGTTCACCTGGAGGACCACGTCAGCCTCGTGAAGTTCGATGCCGCCGCCGGCTCGATCGATCTCTTTCTGCTGCCGGGGGCCCCGCCCCAGATCCCCAACGAGTTGCGCGAGAAGCTGATCGCCTGGACGCAACGGCGCTGGGTGGTGATGCTGTCGAAGGCCGCCGGCGATCGCCCTGTCGGCGAGGTGCGGCGCGAGCGTGAGGCAGCCGAGCTCGAGTCGCTCAAAGCGCATCCTGCCCTCAAGGCCGTGCTCGATGCGTTTCCCGATGCAAAAATCGCCGCGGTGCGGCCCCTGATTGCGCCCGGCGAGGACGAGACGGGCACCGGCTGACGAATGGGCCGGATCTTTCGGGTCCGGCACCGATGAGAGGCATGGATATGAAAGACCTGATGGGCGTGATGAAGCAAGTGGGCGAGATGCAGGCCCGCATGCAGACGATGCAAGAAGAGCTCGGCGCATTGGAGATCGAGGGTCAAGCGGGCGCCGGCCTCGTGCAGGTGACGCTCAGCGGCAAGGGCGACATGAAGAAGGTGCGCATCGACCCGAGCTTGATGAAGCCGGAGGAGGCAGAGATCCTGGAGGATCTCGTCGTCGCCGCGACGCAGGACGCCAAGGGCAAGCTCGATGCGCAGCTGCAGGCGAAGATGCAGGAGATGGCGGGCGGTCTGCCGATGCCGCCGGGCCTCAAGCTGTTCTAGACGCACGTGTCGCGATGGCGCGCGGTCGCCGGCAGCAAGGGTTTGGCACGCGCGTGGCGGCGGCGTTGTGCGCGGCCACGCTATCTGCCGGTTGGCACGCAACGGCCAAGGAGGCGACCATGACGTTGAAAATCACCTCTGCGGCGTTTGCCGACGGCGAAGCGATGCCCGGCAAGTATACGTGCGAGGGGGGCGACCTCTCGCCGCCTCTGGCGTGGTCGGGCGTGCCCGACGGCGCGAAGAGCCTGGTGCTCATTGTCGATGACCCCGATGCTCCCGATCCGAAGGCGCCGCAAAGGACGTGGGTGCACTGGGTGCTCTATAACGTGCCGCCGGATGCAGCGGGTCTTCCCGAGGACGTCAAAGCGCATGGTCTCCCGCCGGGGACCGACGTCGGCCTCAACGATTGGAAGCGCGCCGACTACGGGGGCCCGTGTCCCCCCATCGGGCGCCACCGCTACTTTCACAAGCTCTATGCGCTCGATTCAACGCTCTCGGGCTTGAGCAAGCCGGCCAAAGCGGATGTCGAGGCAGCCATGCGCGGTCACGTGCTGGCCGAGGCGCAGCTCGTGGGGACCTACCAGAAGGCGAAGTAGCGCCCGTCAGGTGAGTGGGCGCCGCTGCGCCGGGGACGGGGTCTCCCATCGGTCGGCGGGCAAATCCGGGACGGATCGGCGCGTCCTTTGGTCGTAGAACCGCTTAACAAATACATTTCGGGCACGGTCTTAAGCCGCCGGGAACTATTTTCCGCAGAACTGGTGTCGTGCGGGGACGGAGCATTCCTCCAATCCAAATGCTGCGCAATCAAGCGTGGCTCTGCGACTTGGCACTGGGGCCGATATGGACCCGAAGATGCAACAGACGAGCGACCTGCCCAGAACGCTGACGCGGCGCTTTTCCTTGGCGCTCGCAGTGCTGGCGGTGCTGGCGACGATCGCTCTGATCGGAGCCGAAGTCGTTATTTCCCGGCAAGAGGGGGCCGCCGAGCTCATCAATGTTGCGGGGCGCCAGCGCATGCGGTCACAGCGCGCCGTGCTCTACGCAGCGCGCCTCTCCGCCGACCAGGCCCCGCTGAGGGACGACGCGCGCCAAGAGCTGCTGATAACGATCGACAAGTTGGAGAAGAGACACGCGGCCCTGTCTAGAGGTTCCGGGCCTCTCGACATCCCTTACAACATGACGCCGGCACTGCGCCGCATCTACTTTTTCGGCCCCGACGCCATTGATCCGTTGATGACGCAATTCCTGGCGGCGTCGCAGTCGCTCGTGGCCAAATCCGCATCCGGCCCCGTCGCTGCGGACGATCCCGACCTTGCAGTCGTGAACGATCTCGGTACGAAGCGGCTCCTTGCGGCCCTCGATGAGGCGGTCACCTACTACGAGGTGGATAGCGAATCGGCAATTTCATACCTGCGATTGCTCGAGTTGGTCGTTTGGCTTGTCGGCCTCGCGGTCCTGGTCGGCACGGCGCTGCTGTTCTTTGCTCCCATGGTCCGCCGCCTCAGGGAGAACCTCGACGAGACGGCGTCCGTCACGTCCGCTCTTGCAGAGAGCGAGGAGCGATTTGCACTCGCTGCCGAGGGGGCAAGCGTTGGCATCAGGGATCACTTCGATCTGCGGCGGGACGAGGAGTATTGGTCTCCGCAACTCTATCATGCGCTCGGCTACAGGCCTGGTGAGATGGCCCCCCGCGCATCGGCCTTCAACAAGCTCGTGCACCCCAGCGATCGCCAGTGCGCTCACGACGCGATGGAGCGCCATCTGCGGGATCGCACGACCGCTGCAGTTCGAGTGCCGTCTGCGCCACAAGACGCATGGCTACAGGTGGTTTCTCGTTACCGGCCAGGCGAAGTGGACGGAGAATGGGAAGCCACGGCGCCTGATCACCTCCCTCAAGGACGTAGAAGACCGGGTGCAGATCGAGCAGCTGCGGTCGCAGTTTGTCTCGACCGCAAGTCATGAGCTGCGCACGCCGCTTACGTCGATCATGGGAGCTCTTGGGCTCCTGCGCTCAAGCGTCGTCGGGCCGCTCTCCCAAAAGGCGGAACAGCTCGTAACGGTGGCCTACGACAACTGCGATCGCCTCGTGCACCTCATCAATGATCTTCTCGACGTCGAGAAGATGGTGGCCGGCAAGGTCGCGTTTGATTTCAAGGCGGAAAGCCTTGCTCATTTGCTGACGCAGGCCAAGGAACTGAACGCGTTCTTTGCGGACCAGCATGGGGCGACCATCGTCGTCGATCCGATCGAGCCCGACGTCACGCTCGATGTGGATGAGGTGCGGTTCGCGCAAGTCATGGCCAACCTTCTATCGAACGCGGCCAAATACTCGCCTCCGGGTGGAAGGATCACCATCAGCGCGCGGAGACTCGATGGCGCCGTGCGCATCAGCGTGTCCGACCAAGGCCCCGGGGTACCCCAAGACTTTCGTCCTCATATCTTTGAGCGGTTCGCTCAGGCGAGCGGGGCCGAGGGGGCCAGGAAAGGCGGTACCGGCCTGGGCCTCAGCATCGCCAAGGCCATTGTGGAAGCGCACAAGGGAACGATCGGCTTCGACACGAAGGATGGCGAGGGTGCAACGTTCTACTTTGAGCTGCCCATCGCCAAATCGGGGGCCGAGAAAGTGCGCGCCGGCGCAGAGTCTGACCGATGTGGTCGGTATCCCGGGTCCCCAAATCAAGAAGCCACGCTCCGCGCGCATATTGCAAATCTGCGATGAGCTCAGGACAGTATTCCATCGCGCATGCACTGATCGGCGACCTTGCGAAAATCTCCGTGGCGACAGATGCCGAAGCCGCATCGCTGCTGGAGCGCAGGGCGTTCGATCTCGTCATCATGGGTCCCGGTCCAAGCGGCACGGGCGACAAGCAGCTTTTGCGGGCGCTCTCCGAGAGCGATCGTCCGCTGCCGCCAATTCTGATATTCGCCGCCGAAGACGTCTCGATCGCCGATTGGCCCGGCAAGCTGCGCGCCCTCGTAAGTGCGCGTGTCACCAAGGAGACGTTGCGCCAAACGGTATTGGACGAGTTGCGCGCCCTTGAGGAAGCTCTCGCCACGCGGTTCAAGAAAAGCGCCTGAGGCCTCTGCCGAACGCGGCGCGGGTCGGCCGATATGCAATCAGCCTTTTTGCAGGATGAGCGTCAGTCCGATGAGGGCGCTGTCGAAAAACTGAATCTCGACGATCTGCTTTTCATCCTTGACGATCACGTCCATGTTCGCGGTCAGGCCCGAGCCGTGCACGGAGATGCGAAAGCCGCGCGGCGTGACCTTGCCGTCGAGCGCGCCGCCCAGATTGTAAATGAGCTCGTTCCACGATCCGGTAAGCACGCCCGCCTTGTGCGTGACGACGCTCTTCACCTCGATCTTGCCGCTGGCGGAGGCGCAGCGGATGTTCTGCTTGAGCTCGTTGGCGTCGTCGGAGAGAAAATAGGTCGCCCGGCATTTGACGGTCTCGACCTTGCCGTCCTTGAGCCCGATGCGGCCGTCGCCGACCCAGCGGCCGGGCAGCTCCTTGAACGGTGAGGCGCTATCCGCAAAGCCCGGATTGGCGATGCCGAGCAGGCAGGCGCACGCTGCCAGGATGCTGGTGAGAAGAGTTCTTGTCGTGGTCATGCCTTGGCACACACTGGAATTCGCCTCAATTCGCCTCGCCCTCGAAGCCTCAACGCCTCGCAACTGATCGAGTCGCATACGGCCCGTGGGAAATATACGGCCTGGGAGAAATGATGACGCGGCTGTCCCCGTTTCCTAGTGCCTGCGTGCCACAGCTTGGCCCCATAAGCGCATACTACAGACGCGGCTTGGGCAGCGATACGGCATCGGGCGCGCTGCGTCGATTGATCCCTATGTCGGCGCCGCCGGCAGTGCTTCAAGCCAAAGTGAAGCGCCGCCGGTTGACCTGGTTGGCGCGGGCGGCTTGCCCATCCGGCCTCGCCAAAGGCTCACATTCTGCGTTGTCCGATCGGAGTGCGAGCCCTCGTTCAACGATTGCTCGCATTATCCCACGGTGAAGTGAGTGGTAGTGATCGGCGCCTTCCTCCACATACCGGGCAAGCGGCGGTCGCAACGATCGCAGCCCTGAACTGGCACACCAATTGGAGGATCCCCCATGAAGACCTGGAACAAGCCGCAGGTGCGTGAGCAGGAAGTCGGTCTCGAGGTTACGAGCTACCTGCCTGCCGAAATCGACATCATCTGAGATCTACGCCCCTGACGCTGACAGTGCGGCGTCAGGGCCCACCCAGCCATCCCCCCAAAGAAAACTCAGGAGCTTTAAAATGATCCGCGCACCTCTTCTGGCAGCTGCACTTGCCATCGGTCTCGCTGTCCCCGCGTTCGCCGCTGATACCCAGGCGAATGCCGCCGGCCAGATCTTCACGCGCGACAACGCGCGTCAGCACTTGCTGCACCTCGGCTACACGAACGTCTCGGAGCTTCAGCGCGATTCCAACGGCAATTGGGCCGGCACCGCTCTCAAGGACGGCAAGACCGTTCCGGTTGCCGTCGGCGTCAAGGGCCCCGCGACCACCAGCACCAACTAATCATCGACGCACGCGAGCTGCAGCAGCGCCCCTCGCAGGACGGGCGCTGCTTTTTTTCGCCTTGATCTGGTCGGCCTCGGCGGCGGTGTCCTCGGTGCCGGTATGCTGGGTGCCGGTGCCGCTTATCAGCTCGGCATAGCTCGCGATGGGACAAGGGCGCCCGATGAGAAAACCCTGAATTTCCGCGCAGCCTTCGCGCATGAGGAAGGCACGCTCGCCTTCGGTTTCGACGCCCTCCGCGATCACCGGGATATCCAGTGCCTTCCCGAGCCCGATGATGGAGCGCACGATCGCCGCCGACGGCGGGTTGCTCTCGACACCCGAAATGAAGCTCTGATCGATCTTGATCTTGTCGAACGGGAATGATCGCAGCGACGACATCGACGCATAGCCGGTGCCGAAATCGTCCATGGCTACCTTCACGCCGAGCGACTTTAGCCTGCGCAGGATCGACAGGGCGCGCGAGGGGTCGTCGAAGATCACGCCTTCGGTTATTTCCAGCTCCAGGCGTGTCGGAGACAGCCCGGTCTCGATCAGGATCAGATGCAACAGGCCCGCCAGGTCGCCGTAGCGGAACTGCACAGGGGAGAGGTTGACACCCACCTGGAACGGAACGGGCCATGATGCGGCTTCCCGGCAGGCTTCGCGCAGCGTCCATGCCCCGATCTCGACGATCATGCCGTTCTGCTCGGCGAGTGAAATGAAATCATTGGGCGGCACCAGCCCGCGTGTGGGATGCTGCCACCGCACGAGCGCCTCGAACCCGAAGACCTCGCCGGTGATCGTGGCCTGAGGCTGGTAGTTCAGGATGAGCTCGTCCTGCGCGATTGCCGAGCGCAGCTCCAGCTGCAGCGCAAACTGCTCGCGCAGGCGCCGGTCCATATCCGGGTCGAAGAACCGCACCATGTGGCGGCCGTCTGCCTTGGCCCGATACAGCGCGGCGTCGGCATTTGCGATGAGCCCGAGCAAGTCCTCGCCGTCGCGCGGATAGATGGCGGCGCCGATGCTGAGGCCGATCGGAATTTTCTGACCCCGGACCTCGAAGGGGTCCGCCACCGCTTGCAGCACGCGCCCCGCCAGATGCTTCCGCCTCGTCTGGCTGCCCTGCCGCCGTGAGGAACGTGAACTCGTCACCCCCGACGCGGGCAACGAATGCGCCCTCGGCCGCAATCTCGAGGCGGCGCGAAATGGCGCACAGCAGCTCGTCGCCGACGACATGGCCGAAGACGTCGTTGGCTTCCTTGAAATGATCGAGGTCGATCGCGAGGATCGCGAAACTCTCCCCACGCGCCTTCGCGCGATCGAAGGTCGCCGCCAGCCGGTGCGCGAGCGAGGTGCGGTTGGGCAAATCGGTCAGGGCGTCGTGGTGGGCAAGGTGTGCGATCTGCTCGTGACGCTCGAGCAGCTCCGCGCGCGCCGTGCGCATGTTCTCGCGCGCCTCGTCGAGGCCGATGGCCGCATCGCGAACCTGCACCTGCAGAACGTTGAAGCTTTCCGCCATCTCGCCCAGCTCGTCGCGGGAATTGGGCTTGACCAGGACGATATTGACGGACGCGTGCGCGGCCTCGAGGTCGCCCCGGCCCAGAGCGCCCATGGCGTTCGAGAAGTCGCGCAGCGTGCCCCGGGTCAGGCGCTTCGCCGCGGCGCTCACTTCCGTGGCCGAGTAGGTGATCATGCCCGGCAGCACGAGCCCCACCGTGATCGTGAGGAGGGCAACCACCACGAAGATGTCGGCCAACACGGCGACCAGCTGATGATGCCCATCGGCAACCGTGTTCACGGCGAGGAGATAGGCGATGCCATCGAGGATCAGCACGAGCACCATGGCGCCGGTGAGCTTGACGTGCAGCGTTTGCGCGAAGGCCGGCAGCCCGTCGCGAAGCCGGTCCTCGATGATGCGCCAAGCGTAGAGAGCGGCGCCGGAGTACGCCAACACCAGTCCGAACACCACGGTCGGAAGGCCGAACTGCTGGAACCCGAGCACGGCAGCGATGAGCCACACGCAGGCGGCACCGACGCCGAGCATGATCGTCCCGCGCGGTGCCCTGTAGGGGCGCTCAGCGTCGGGCATGTCACGCCGCAGCAGCCAAGCCGCGATATTGGGCATGCAGATGCCGATGAGATAGGTGAAATTGGCGGCGGCGATCATCCACACGGGGTCGCCCGCGAGCAGGAAGACGATGGCGCAGCCGGCCGTAAGCGACGTCGCAGCCCACGGACAGTCGGTGTATTTCAGACGCCAGGAAAGGAAGCGAGGCAACAGCCCGTCGTCGGCGAGCTGCGACATGGTGCGCGACGCGCCCGCCAGCGGCTGCAGCGTGCCGTGAAACATATTGAGCATGATGAACCAGACGGCGGCCGCCTTGGCGAAGTTGCCGAGAAGCGGCGCGAACGTCGGGCCGAGAACCATCGCAAGGTCCTGGCCCAATGCTCCCGGACCCAGGACCCCGAGCCATACGATCGGCAGCAGGATGAAGTAGATGCCCGCCATGAATGCCGAAGCCAGCATGGATCGGGGCAAGCTGCGATTTGGATCCTTCATCTCACCGACGTGGCAGGCGGCGGCCTCGAACGCAGGCGCAGTGAAGCCGATCAGATAGAGGCCGGCCATGACCGACGTGATGTCGCCGAACCAGCCTTCGAAGGGCGTCGTCAGGTGGTAGGTGAACGACTGCGTCCAGTCGACATCGCCTGCAAAGATCGGAGAAAGGCCGCTTATGAACGCAAGCGTCGCGGAGATGGTGGCGATGGGGATCGCCAGTCGAGCGACCCATCTGATGCCGCACATGTTCACGAACGTGAAGAACAGCACGATCGAAACGGCGAAAGCTTCTACCGGAAGGTGGGGGAAGTACCATTGCTGGAAGGCGGAGGCGGACAGTAGCGCCGTTAGCCCGCAGGTAGGGATCCAGCCCCACCAGTAGCAAGTGCCCGTCAGCACCGCGAGCACGGGGTTATAGGGGCGGAACGCCTCGGCGCACGCGGCCGATATTCCACCGACCCGGTTCGGCCACATGAGCACGAGCTCGGTCCAGGCCGGAGCGGCCGCATAGCCGAGCAGCACGCCGGCGATGAGGAGAGGTACCGCCGCGCTGCCCTGTCCGAGGATCGCATCCTGGCCAACGAACAGAGCCGTGATGATGAAGATCATCTGATTGCTGCCGCCCATGGCCAGGGCGGACGTCGCGAACCAACCCAGCACTCTGGGGTGCGGAGGCGTGGGAGCAATGGGTTGGGAAGTGACCATGTGGTGTGAGCGCCTTGAAACCCCACGGGCTTCCTAGCGCGCACCCGGCAGGCGCAACAGAATGCAATGAATCGCCTTATTTATTCATTTAGACGTCCGTGGAATCTTTAATCTTCAATCGGTCGGCCGAGTGCTGCGGGGCTTGCGAAACCGTGTGAAAATCGCGGTTCTTTGGGCACGCGAGCAAAGCATTAAGGATACGAGGAATCTGTCCGCAGGCGGATAATTTCAGGTCCCCGCTGGGGCGGACCGGAGTGCTCGAGCTCTTCGAGTTCGGCATCGCTGAAGACGCGTGAGCGCGTCAGAAAGCGCAGACCCTCGGGCGCCTCCAGGGAAAATCCGGCGCCGCGACCGGGCACCGCGTCGATGATGAGATGGGTGTGCTGCCAATACTCGAACTGCGGGCCGGAGATGTAGAGGGGGCAGCCGGCGATCTCACCCAGATAAACGTCGCGCTGGCCTATTCTGAACTCCCCCATCGGATAGCACATGGGCGCGCTGCCGTCGCAGCAGCCGCCCGACTGATGGAACAAGAGATCGCCGTGGGCTGCGCGCAGCTTGGAGATGAGTTCGGCAGCGGCCGGCGTGTGCGAGACCCTTGCGACGGTCATGGCAAACTTTCATGGGCGAGAAGCGGAAGATCGGACAAGATGCCCGACCTCCCACTCCACGGCACCTAACCTCAGAAGAACCCGAGCGCCTTCGGGCTATAGCTCACCAGCATGTTCTTGGTCTGCTGGTAGTGGTCGAGCATCATCTTGTGGTTCTCGCGCCCGACGCCCGACTGCTTGTAGCCGCCGAACGCCGCATGCGCTGGATAGAGATGATAGCAGTTGGTCCACACGCGCCCCGCCTTGATTCCGCGTCCCATGCGGTAGGCCGTGCTGCCGTCGCGCGACCACACGCCGGCTCCGAGGCCATAGAGCGTGTCGTTGGCCATCGCCAATGCTTCCGCCTCGGTCTTGAACTTCGCGACCGCGAGCACCGGCCCGAAGATCTCCTCCTGGAAGATGCGCATCTTGTTGTGGCCTTCGAACACGGTCGGCTCGACATAGAAGCCGCCGTCCAGCCCGTTGCCGAGCGCGGCCTTCTTGCCGCCGGTGAGCACCTTGGCGCCTTCGCCCTGGCCGATGTCGATATAGGACATGATCTTCTCGAGCTGATCGGAGGAGGCTTGCGCCCCGATCATCGTGTTCGGATCGAGCGGATTGCCCTGGACGACCTTCTTAACGCGTTGGATGGCGCGCTCCATGAAGGCATCGTAGATCGACTCCTGCACGAGGGCGCGCGATGGGCACGTGCACACCTCGCCCTGGTTGAGGGCGAACATGGTGAAGCCCTCGAGCGCCTTGTCGAAGAAGTCGTCGTCCTCGTTGAAGACATCGGCGAAAAAGACGTTGGGCGACTTGCCGCCAAGCTCCAGCGTGACGGGGATGATGTTCTCCGCCGCGTACTGCATGATGAGGCGGCCCGTCGTCGTCTCGCCCGTGAATGCGATTTTGGCGATGCGCGGATTGGAGGCGAGCGGCTTGCCGGCCTCGACGCCGAAGCCGTTGACGACGTTGAGCACGCCCGGCGGCAGAATATCGCCGATGAGATCCATCAGCGCCATGATGCTCATCGGGGTCTGCTCGGCGGGCTTCAGAACGACGCAGTTGCCCGCTGCGATCGCGGGCGCGATCTTCCACACGGCCATCAGGATGGGGAAGTTCCAGGGGATGATCTGGCCGACGACACCCAGCGGCTCGTGGAAGTGATAGGCGATCGTCGTCTCGTCGATCTCCGAGAGCGAGCCTTCCTGCGCACGGATGCAGCTCGCGAAGTAGCGGAAGTGGTCGATCGCAAGCGGAATGTCGGCGGCCATCGTCTCGCGTATGGGCTTGCCGTTGTCGATGGTCTCCACGGTCGCGATCTCGGTGAGATGCGCTTCCAGGCGATCGGCGATCTTGAACAGCACGGCAGCGCGCGCGGCGGGCGCCGTCTTGCCCCAGGCTCCGGCTGCAGCGTGCGCGGCATCGAGCGCCTTCTCGATGTCCTCCGCCGTCGAGCGCGCGATCTCGCAGACCACCTCGCCGCTGATCGGCGTGCGGTTCTCGAAATAGCGTCCCTGCACGGGAGGCACCCAAGCGCCCCCGATGAAGTTGTCGTAGCGGTTGCGGATGGTGATCTTGGCGCCCACGCGTTCCAAAGCTGCGCGGGGTGTGTCTGCCTTTACGATGAGCTGCATCTGAGGTTTCCTCCCATCACATGAAAAGTGATGCCCATTCATTCTGTTTATCGGGGAAAAATACTCTACTCCTGTGGCCAACCAAAGATGTTCGGGCCTCGTATATTAGTGCATAAGCAGCAAGCGCACAGGGCGACTTCGGTCAGCATTGCAATCCTTGCGTGCGGCGGTGATCCATGCTTGCGCTCGTCGATCCGACGCGCCGAGGACGGTCCCGGCCTGCCGTATCAATCCCATCCCTCAGTCGAAGACATATGACACGAAAAGTCTCGGGCCCGGAAATCGAGCGCGTCGTTCAGTTGCTGGGCCGCCTGCCGGGCCTCGGCCCGCGCTCCGCGCGCAAGGCGGCGCTGGCGTTGCTCAAGAAGCGCAACGAGCTGCTCGTGCCCCTTGCGCAGGCTCTGGCGAGCGCCGTCGACAAGATCGTCGAGTGCCCGATTTGCGGCAATCTCGACACCGTCTCCCCCTGCAGCCTTTGCCAGGACCCGCGCCGCGACGCGTCAATGATCGTCGTGGTCGAGGAGATCGGCGACTTGTGGGCCTTGGAGCGGGCCGGCGTCGTCACGGGGCTCTATCACGTGCTTGGCGGCAATCTCTCGCCTCTCGACGGGATCGGGCCGGACAAGCTCAACATTCCCCGGCTCATCGAGCGCGCTGGCGCGCCTGAGGTCAAGGAGATCCTGCTGGCGCTGAACGCCACGGTGGAAGGGCAGTCCACGGCGCACTACCTGACTGAGCAGCTTGCGCCGACACGCGTGGTGGTCTCGCGGCTCGCCCAGGGCGTCCCCATCGGAGGGGAGCTCGATTACCTCGACGAGGGCACGCTCGCGGCGGCGATCAAGGCGCGCCGCCCGCTCTGATCAGCAACACGTAACGGCTCGCCGGGCGAAAGGCTGAAACGCAGATGGACACTGGCGCCCGCGCGCGCCGCGCCGCCGCGGCCCAGCCCAAGTTCGTCACCGGATCGATCCTGCACCACATTTTGCAGATGACCGGCACGGGCGCCGTCGGCCTGATGGCGATCTTTCTCGGCGATCTCGCCAATATCCTGTTTCTAAGCTGGCAGGGCGATCAGGCGATCGTGGCCGCGGTCGGGTACGCGGGCTCCATCGTCTTCCTGACCGTCTCGATGGGGCTCGGACTTGCGATCGCCGCGACGTCCGTGGTCGCGCCGGCGCTGGGGGCCGGTCGCCGGATGCGCGCGCGGCGTCTGTCGTTCAATGCCCACGTCCTCACGTTTGCGGCTGCGGGCGTCCTGAGTCTCGTCATCTGGCTGGCGATACCGAGCCTGCTGACGCTCCTCGGCGCGACGGGCCGCGCCTACGATCTCGGCTCCGACTACCTCGCAATTCTCGTCCCGGCGATGCCGCCGCTCGCGGTGGCCATGACGTCGGCGTCGGTGTTGCGGTCGATCGGCGATGCGCGCCGCGCCATGAACGTGACGCTCATCGGCGCGGTGGTGAACGTGATGCTCGACGTCGTCTTGATCCTCTGGCTCGGTCTCGGAATTGACGGCGCCGCGATTGCCTCGGCGATCGCCCGCCTGACGATGATGGGCGTCGGGCTCTACGGCGTCATCGTGGTGCACGATCTGTGGGGACGGCTGCGGCTCCCGACCCTCCTCGCGGATGCCCCCGCGCTGATCGCGGTGGCCATCCCGGCGGTGCTGACCAACATCGCCACTCCCTTCGCCAACGCCTACGTCACCAGGGCCATGGCGCACTTCGGCGACGCCGCGGTTGCCGGCTGGGCGATCCTCGGTCGGCTGTCGCCAGTCGCCTTCGGCGCCATCTTCGCCTTGTCCGGCACGGTCGGGCCGATCATCGGCCAGAACTACGGCGCCCGCGCCTTCGATCGCGTGCGCTCAGCGTTCATGCAATCGTTGTGGGTCACGGCGGCCTACACCGGCCTTGCGTGGGCGTTGCTCGCACTCCTTGCGCGCCCCATCGCGGAGAGCTTCGAGGCCGCGGGCGAGAGCGCGGACCTGATCGTGTTCTTCTGCCGCGTGCTTGCTCCCTTGTTCGTGTTCCTGGGTGCGCTGTTTGTGTCAAACGCCACGTTCAACACGCTGGGGCGCGCCCATGTCTCGACGGCGCTCAACTGGGGGCGCGCCACGCTGGGGACGATCCCTTTCGTGACGGTCGCGGGCTACCTCGCAGGCGCGCCGGGAGTGCTCGCCGGCAGCATGCTCGGCAATTTGGTGTTCGGCATCGGAGCGGCGTGGCTCGCCTACCACTGGATCGGCGAGTTGGAGGCGAGGGATAGCGCAATCTCCCGCAATCCGGGCGCCGGCCGGCCTTAAACGAGCCGTGTATATGTGCGTTGGCCCGCTGGAAGCAGGGGCGCCCGGGTGGTATCCATGATGAGCTGGAGCGGACCCGCCACAACGGCAGTATGCGCCGGGACGTGCGCAACCGATCGGCCCTTGGGCGGTTTCTACGGGAATGGCACAACGGGGGAAGGTAGCAGTCATTCGTACGCATCACTTGTACCTGGGGCATTGGCGCACGTGGCTCTTGAAGCTGCCGCGTATCAGCAAGCGCTTCATCCTGATCGGCCTCGACCTGCTGCTCCTGAGCTTCGCGCTCTGGTTCTCGATCTCCCTTCGCTACAACGCACCTTATGTGCCCCCCGACTGGTCGACGGCGCTTCTGCTGGCGAGCGGCCCGCTGATAACCGTATTGACGTTTGCGCTGTCGGGTCTTTACCGGCTCGTCACGCGCTACCTCGGCTATCGGGGTCATACGCGCATCATCGGCTGCATATGGCTCTCGGTGCTGATCTGGTCGCTCGTGGTGTTCATGCTGGGCCAGCTCGGCATCCCGCGTTCCGTCGTCCTCGGCTACGGCGTGCTGGCGATGCTGCTGATCACCGGCAGCCGCGAGGTGGCAGGGATGCTGCTGGAGAGCGCCGGCATTCGCCTTTCGGCGCTACCCGCCAATGCCGAGCGCCACCCCGTCATCATTTTCGGCGCGGGCGAGCTCGGCGTGCAGCTGCTTGCTGCGTTGCGCCGCACCTTTGACCGCGAGGCGGTCGCCTTCATCGACACCGAGCCCTCACTGTGGCGCCAATACGTGGCGGGCGCTGAAGGTGCATCGTCCCGACCGGCTGGGCATGCTGATCGAGCGCCATCACGTGCGCGAGGTTCTCGTCGCATTGCCCGAGGGCCGGCGGCGCGAGTGCCGGCGCATCATGCGCGAGCTGCAGGCGCACGCCGTCGAGGTCAAGATCCTGCCGGCGGTCGAGGACATCGCATCGGGCCGCGTCCTCGTCACCGACTTGCGCCCGCTCGAGGTGAACGACCTGCTCGGACGCGACAAGGTTCCCCCCAGCACGGAGCTGCTGGAGCGCAAGTCGCGCGACAGATCCATTCTGGTGACGGGGGCCGGCGGCTCGGTCGGCTCCGAGCTGGTGCGCCAGCTCCTGAAAGAAGGCCCGCGGCGCATCGTCCTGTTCGATATTTCGGAGGCGGCGCTCTACGAGATCGAGCGCGAGGTGCTCGACCTCGCAGCCTTGCTCGGCCCCACCCTGCGGCGCCCCGAGATCGTCGGCGTACTGGGCTCGGTGCTCGATGCACCCCAGGTGCGCGAGACGATTGCGCGCAACGAGATCGAGGTCATCTACCACGCCGCCGCCTACAAGCACGTGCCCATCGTCGAGCAGAACCCCGTGTTCGGGTTGTGGAACAACACGTTCGGTGCGGCGGTGGTCGCCGAGTGCGCCAAGCAGGCCGGCGTCGAGCTCATGGTGTTGATCTCCACCGACAAGGCCGTGCGCCCGACCAACGTGATGGGAGCGAGCAAGCGGCTCGCAGAGCTCGTGTTGCAGGGTGCGGCGGTGAGCGGGGGCGCGACCACCTTCACGATGGTCCGTTTCGGCAACGTGCTCGACAGCTCCGGCTCGGTCGTCAAGCGGTTCCGCAAGCAGATCAGCACCGGCGGGCCCGTCACCGTCACGCACCCCGAGATCATCCGCTATTTCATGTCGATCCCGGAGGCGGCCGAACTCGTGATCCAGGCGGGCGCGATGGCCAAGGGCGGCGATGTCTTCGTGCTCGACATGGGCGAGCCGGTGCGCATCGACGACCTGGCGCGTCTCATGATCCGCCTGACGGGCCTCGACGTTAAGTCGCTCGAAAATCCCGAAGGCGATATCGCGATCGCCTACACGGGTCTGCGGCCGGGCGAGAAGCTCTATGAGGAGCTGTTGATCGGCGCCAATACCACCGTGACCGAGCACCCGCGCATCTGGCGCTCGGACGAGCCGTTCCTGCCGCCGGCCGACCTCGAGCACGAGCTCAAAGCGCTGAAAGCCGCCATCGACGCGCGCGACGTAGCGACCATGCAGGCCGTGCTCATGCGCACGGTCGAGGGCTACGACGCCGATCCCAACGCAGCGCTGGGCAAAGAGGCGCCGCGCGCGCTCTGGACACCGTCCTCGCGGACCCTGCACTGACATGGCCGTTCCGGCGGCCGCGGAGGCCACAGGCACAAGGCGTGTCGCGATCGTCTGTTCCTCGGGCGAATCCCTGCAGCAGCTGCGCGGCTCGCTACTGGCGGAAATCGTTGCGCGCCATCACCGCATCCTGACGCTTGCGCCGGAATTTGCCGAAAGCGACGTCCGCGCGCTCGATGCGATCGGCGCGGAGCGCGCATTCTTCAGCGCCGAGGCCAACGGTCTCAAGCTGTTTTCGGATTGGAAGGCGATCGGTGCGCTCAAGACCAACCTTGCCGCTTGGGGCGCCGATGTCGTGATGGGGTGCGGATCAAAAGCGATGATCTACGCCGCACTCGCGGGCAAGAGTGCCGGCGTCGATCGCGTGGTGGTGCTCGTCGGGAGCTTGCCGCAGCACCGCTTCTCGGGCGCGCTTGCCGACGACGAGATGCCGGCGTGGCGCTACCGGCAGGCGCTGCGGGCCGCCGATACGGCCGTCTTCTACAACCGCGACGACGTGGGACTGCTGCAGCGGCTCGGGCTATTGCCGGCGGGGCTGCCGACCATCGTGGTGCCGGGGTTCGGCGTCGATCTTGAACGCCGCGCGATCACGCCGCTGCCGCCGCTCAACCAAGGCCTCGTGTTCCTGATGAACGCCCCGCTCGACCGGCGCAAGGGCGTTATCGAATACTGCAAGGCTGCGGGCGAGGTGCGCGCGCGCGCGCCCAATACGCGTTTTCTGCTCGCGGGCGAGCCGGGCGAGGGCGCGCTTGGCCTGCGGGCGAGCGACCTTGCCGAATATGCGGGGGCGGTGGACTACCTGGGCCCGCGCGAGGATGCCGGCGCGCTGCTCGCGCAGTGTCATATCTTCGTCTACCCCTCGCATGCCGAGGGTATGCCGCAACCGGTCCTCGAGGCGATGGCAGCCGGCCGTCCGATCATAACCACGGACGTCGCGGGGTGCCGGGACACCGTCGATGAGCGCGTCAACGGCTGTCTCGTCAAGGCCGGCGATGCGCGCGCGCTCGCCGCCGCGATGGAGAGCTTCCTGAAACGGCCCGACCTCATTCCCCCTATTGCGCGTGCGAGCCGCGCCAAGGCTGAACGCTTCTGCAACATCGAGACCGTCTCCGGGTCGCTGCTGACCGCGCTCGGGCTTGCGTGATGCGGCGGCGTCGGCGGCCGCGCGCACGAGGCGCTCAATAGAGCGTGTAGCTGAGCTTGGGTTGGCGGAACGAGGTGTCGGGGTCGACGAGCATGTTGGGCCGGATGGCCTGGCGGCCGAGCAGCATGCGGTAGGTCATCCGTTCCCGGTTCGTGAGCGTGACCTCGATCGGCCACTTCCACTTCCCCAGGCCCAGGCGTGTCGCGATGACGTAGCGCAGCTCCCGCTCGCCGTTGGAGCTCGTGACCTCGCGCCGGTCGATGACGGCTGCGGAGGCTTCGATCTCCAGGTCCGCGCGCTGGGGGCTCGGTCGCACGGTAAAACGCACCATGGGGCGCTTGACCGGGCCGAACGGCTCGATGAGGTGGGTATGCAGAGCCGATGTCCGGGCGCCCGTGTCGATCTTTGCCTTGAGTGCCGGCAGCCGGAGATCGGGCAGGGCGATCCACTCCTGCCAGCCGAGAATCAATGGTGACGGCATCTGGTGCACGGGAGCAGGCGCCTTCGCATTGGACGATGAAGCCCTACTTTCTTAGCGGCTTTGTCGGTCGCGGGCCCAGGAGCACCCAGGAGCATTCGCGGGTCCAAGTGGCCGCGTAGGCACTCTAATACCGTAATTGCCCCGAGGGGAAACTTCGCCTCAAATCCGCTTTTTTCTAAGCTGCTGATCCACTCCGGCTCCATGACTGGCTCGGGATTCTGAGCGGTTTGGTTGTGCCGTGCCCTGACCACTCCGGGGGAGCCGCAACGTCCTATGGAGACTAAAAATCATGACGACAAAGAAAGTCTTGCTGGCCCTTGCAGCCACAAGTCTGCTCGCGTTCGGGTCCGTTGCGCCGGCCTATGCGGAGGATCCGCCCCCTGCCGACGAAGGCGCCAAGATGGATGTGCCGGCCGACCCCGATAGCGTCGATCCTGGTGATTCCATGGCTGATCCGGGCACCGACGAAGGTGCGGCCGATCAGGGCACCGGCGACAAAGGCACCGGCGACAAGGGCACCGCCGACCCGGGCACCGGCGACCCGTCGCCCCCGGAAGGTGAACCGCAGTAGTTTCGACAGCATCGCCCGCGGGGGCAGCCGCTAAGGCCGCCGCCCGAGTGCAGTGAGCGTACCTGGCCTCGACGGCTCCCGGACTTGCTCCGGCGGCCGTCGGGGCCTCCTATTTCTGCCTCTGGCTAGGCGGCGCGGAGCCGTCCGGTGCCGATGCAATTGACCGCGAGAGCGGACTTTCCTATTTCACGGTCATGGCGAAGCTCCCCATAATCACGCTTCCGGATCCGGTGCTGCGGATGGTTTCCGCGCCCGTCGAGCGCGTGGACGCGGAGCTGCGCCGCTTGATGGACGACATGCTTGAGTCGATGTATGCGGCGCCGGGCGTCGGGCTCGCGGCCATCCAGGTCGGTGTGCCCCGGCGCCTCCTCGTCGTGGACGTTGCCGATGATGGTGAGGAGCCTTCTCCCTTCTTCCTCGTCAATCCGGAGATCGTCACGCTCGGGCCCGAGATGCGCCTGCACGAGGAGGGGTGCCTGTCGATCCCCGACGTGCGCGTTGAGATCGAGCGGCCCTCGACCGTTGCCGTGCGCTACATCGACCGCGAAGGACACGCGCGCCAGCTCGAGGCCGACGGCTTGCTGGCAACCGCCCTCCAGCACGAGATCAATCATCTCGACGGCAAGCTGATTATCGACTTCCTCTCTTCGCTCAAACGCGACATGGTGGTGCGCAAGTTCAAGAAGCAGGCGCGCGCCGCCGAGGCGCTTTAGCGCCGCCCATTCGATCCCAACCGCAAGCGGACCTCGCAGATGACCCTGCGCATCGTCTTCATGGGCACGCCTGAGTTCTCCGTGCCTACGCTTGCGGAAATTCTGGGCTCCGGTCACGAGGTTGCCGCCGCCTACACGCAGCCGCCGCGTCCCGCAGGCCGCGGGATGGCGGAGCAGAAATCGCCCGTGCAGCGATTTGCCGAGAGCGCCGGCATTCCGGTGCGGTTCCCCGCGAGCCTCAAGGGCGCGCCCGAGCAGGCGGCGTTCGCCGGCCTCGGCGTCGACGCGGCCGTCGTCGTCGCCTACGGGCTCCTGCTTCCGGCGGCGATCCTCGCCGCGCCGCGGCTCGGCTGCTTCAACCTGCACGCCTCAGCCCTTCCCCGCTGGCGAGGTGCTGCCCCCATTCAGCGCGCGATCATGGCGGGCGACACCGAGACCGCTGTCATGGTGATGCGCATGGCGGAAGGCCTCGATACGGGGCCTGTATGCCTGGCCGAACCCGTCGCGATCGGGCCCGACATGACGGCCGGCGCCCTGCACGATGCGCTGGCGACGCGCGGGGCTGATCTCGTCGTGCGTGCGCTGGGCGCGCTGGAGCGGGGCCAGCTCGATTGCGCGGCCCAGTCCGCTTCCGGCGTGACGTATGCGAAAAAGATCGACAAGGCCGAAGCGCGCATCGATTTTTCCCAACCTGCACCTGAGGTGCACAACCTCATTCGCGCCTTGTCGCCCTCTCCCGGTGCCTGGTTCGAGACGGGAGCGCTGGGAACGCGCGAGCGCGTCAAGGTCTTGGGCGCGTCTCTCGCCCAAGGCCACGGCCGCCCTGGCGAGGTGCTCGACGATCAATTGACGGTGGCGTGCGGGGATGGCGCGGTGCGTCTCGTCGAGCTGCAGCGCGCGGGCAGGAAGCCGATGCAGGCTGCGGATTTTTTGCGCGGCTTTGCGCTCGCGCCGGGTTCGCTGCTGTGAGCTCGCGGCGACGGCTCGGATCGTCACTCAGATAGTCACAAGGTCCCATGTGCCCAAGGGGCACAAGGTCCCATGTGCCCAAGGGCCGGTGCCCCCGACATTGTCCCATCAAATTAAGTATGCGCGACAAACGATTGACGCGGCCTGCAAAGGCGGCGTTAAGCTACCGTTAACTGGAGTTTGTCGCGTTCTTTTGGGGTGTGCCAATGCGTATTCTCGGGCTCTTGCTCATCGCGGCCGCGGTGGCCGCATACATGCCGTCAGCCATCGGCCAAGAGGCCTATACGACCCGCGTCGAGACGCGTCCCTACTACGGCGCCGTCGTCACGATCGAGCATGGCGTGCGCGTTTATCGGCCCGTGCCTCCGACGCAGCACATGATCATCGATCCCACCCTGGGCGAGCGAGGTCGCGACCGCGAGGACGACGAGCCCGCGCCCGCGGAGCCGTCTTCGCCGCCGGACTTCGAGTAGCTCCACCGCAATCTGCTTGGCCGCTGCCGGTTGAGGTCGGCAGCGGGGACCGCTAGGGATGGTGGGGCTCGCCTGCCCCCGCCGATGCCCTGAGCCCCGCCATGCCCCGCTACCGCATCCTCATCGAATACGACGGCACGCCGTTTTTCGGCTGGCAGCGCCAGGCGGACGGGCCCTCCGTGCAGGGTGCGCTGGAGGAGGCGATTTTCCGGTTCAGCGGGGAGGGGACAAGCGTGCGCGGTGCGGGGCGCACCGATGCCGGCGTTCATGCGCTGGGTCAGGTCGCCCATTTCGAGATTCAGAAGGACGGCGAGCCGTTCCGCGTGCGCGAGGCGCTGAACTTCCACTTGAAGCCCGCTCCGATCGCGGTGCTCGACTGCGCGATCGTTCCGCACGACTTCGACGCCCGGCGCAGCGCGACCGCGCGCCACTACCGCTACCGCATCCTGAGCCGCCGCGCGCCGCCCGCACTCGATCGCGACCGGGTGTGGTGGGTTCCCTACGCGCTCGATGCCGAGGCGATGCAGGCGGCCGCTCGCGTGCTGCTCGGGCGGCACGACTTTACGACCTTTCGCGCGGCGCAATGCCAGGCGAACTCGCCGCTGCGGACGCTCGACCGGATCGAGGTCGCGCGTGACGGCGAGGAAATTCGCATCGAGGCGTCGGCGCGCTCCTTTCTGCACAATCAGGTGCGCTCCATGGTGGGGAGCTTGAAGCATGTCGGCGAGGGCAAATGGCGCAGCGCCGATCTCAAGGCCGCGCTCGAAGCGCGCAACCGCGCAGCCTGCGGGCCGGTCGCGCCGCCCTCGGGCCTCTTTCTCGTGAGCGTCGATTACGGGACGCTCGCACCCGCGGGTGAGGAAGTCGCCGACGACGACGATTGAGGTGCGGCAGGGAGAGTTCAGCTGCGCAGGCCGGGAGCCTCGTGGCCCGTGCGCGCCACATACTCCGTATAGCCGCCGCCGTAGTTGTGGACGCCTTCGGGTGTCAGCTCCAGAACGCGGTTGGACAGGGCGGCCAGGAAGTGGCGGTCGTGTGAGACGAACAGCATGGAGCCCTCGTAGTCGGCCAGTGCCGCGATGAGCATCTGCTTCGTCGCCATGTCGAGGTGGTTGGTGGGCTCATCGAGCACCAGGAAGTTCGGCGGGTCGTACAGCATCCTCGCCATGACGAGGCGCGCCTTCTCGCCCCCCGACAGCACGCGGCAGCGCTTCTGCACGTCGTCGCCGGAGAAGCCGAAGCAGCCGGCCAGCGACAGCAACGAGCCACGGGTCGCCTGCGGGAATGACGCCTCCAGCGACTGGAAGACCGTGGACTCGCCATCGAGCAGGTCCATGGCGTGCTGGGCGAAGTAGCCCATCTTCACGCTGCCGCCGATTTTGACCGTGCCGGCGTCCGGCTCGGTCGAGCCGGCGACGAGCTTCAGTAGTGTCGACTTGCCGGCGCCGTTGATGCCCATGACGCACCAGCGCTCCCTGCGCCGCACCTGGAAGTCGAGGCCCTCGTAAATCGCGCGACTGCCGTAGCGCTTGTGCACGTCCTTGAGGCTCGCCACGTCCTCGCCCGAGCGCGGCGCCGGCGGGAATTCGAACCGGATCGTCTGGCGGCGCTTGGGCGGCTCGACGCGATCGATCTTGGCGAGCTGCTTTACGCGGCTCTGCACCTGTGCGGCATGCGAGGCGCGTGCCTTGAAGCGCTCGATGAACTTGACCTCCTTGGCGAGCATCGCCTGCTGACGGTCGAACTGCGCCTGTTGCTGCTTCTCGGCCAGCGCGCTCTGCTGCTCGTAGAAGTCGTGGTTGCCCGCGTACGTGGTGAGCGACCCACCATCGATCTCGATGAGCTTGGTGACGACGCGGTTCATGAACTCGCGGTCATGCGAGGTCATCAGCAGCACGCCCTCGTAGCCCTTCAGGAACTGCTCCAGCCAGATGAGGCTTTCGAGGTCGAGATGGTTGCTCGGCTCGTCGAGCAGCATGGCGTCGGGGCGCATGAGCAGGATGCGGGCGAGCGCCACGCGCATTTTCCAGCCGCCCGACAGCGCGCCGACGTCGCCGTCCATCATCTCCTGGCTGAAAGAGAGGCCCGCGAGCACTTCGCGCGCCTTGCCCTCCAGCGCGTAGCCGCCCAGCTCCTCGAAGCGGCCCTGCACCTCGCCGTAGCGCTCGATGATCGCGTCCATCTCGGGCGCGCGGCGCGGATCGGCCATCCCAGCTTCCATGGCGGCCTCCAGCTCCTTCAGCTCGGCGGCGACTTCGCTCACCGGGCCGGCGCCGTCCATCACCTCGGCGACGGCGCTGCGGCCCGCCATCTCGCCTACGTCCTGGCTGAAGTAGCCGACGGTGATACCCCGATCGACGGCGACGTTGCCCTCGTCGGGCTGTTCCTGGCCCATGATCATGCGAAAGAGCGTCGTCTTGCCCGAGCCGTTGGGTCCGACGAGCCCGATCTTCTCGCCCCTGTTGAGCGCGGCGGAGGATTCGATGAAGAGGATCTGGTGGCCGTTCTGCTTGCCGATATTGTCGAGGCGAATCATATGCTCTTGGGTGCCCTTGCAGCGTTTCAGGCACCCTTAGTCCATGCGGCGCGCCGACGGAAGTGCGTAGATATTCGACGCGACGTTCTCGCGCACGCTGGCGGACGCGATCTTCACCTGGAAGACCGCTCGATCGAAATTGAGTGATTACCGCGCGGGCTGCATGGCTAAAAGCCCAAATTCGCCATACAATTTGGCGTTACTGGTGGCGTTGTGGATTGGACTTGATCACCGACAGGGGGTCGCATGCGTCGACACGCGGTTCTGACAGCTTCACTCCTCGCGGCCCCATTCCGGAGATTGGTCCCGTCCAAAGCCTGCATCGCTCCAGCTCTATGCATTGTGGTCTCGGCTTTTGCGTGGTCGTCGGCGCCCGTGCTTGCGACCGACTGGCGACAGCCGGGATCTCAGCGTTGCGCGGTGGAGGGGAACTGCGGCGAAGGCAAAGGGGTAGAGCACGAATACACGGAGCCGGAAGCACACGAGCCTTCCCAAGCGGAGCTCGCCCAGCAGAATGCGGCCTCTCGCTACAGAGACCTTGTTCATTCTCTGTTGGACAATTCCAATCTTCTAAATAGGGCATGGCTCGACTTGCCTGTCGGCACGGAGGCAGAGTTCCTCGACACGGCCAATCAACTGCACGCGCTCCTCCTCAATCAAGCCGACGCCATCCGTTTCCGCGTAGCTAAGCTGCAAGAAAAACTGGAGCACTGGAAACAAATAGCCGACACCTATCCGGAGCGCCTCGCAACGCAGCGCGGAGAAATCGAAACAATCCGACTTGAGCGCGATCGCTTGGCCGCAGCGCTCAAAGACGAGGAGCAGCAGTTAGAGCTGACGAAGAGAACCTCCGATCAGCTTGAAGCGCGCGCATCCCACTACGAGGAGGACGCGAAAAGAAACAAGGACGCGGTCCTTGACTGGTTTGCAGTTCTGCTGCCGCCCGGCATGGCCAAGGCAGCGTCCCCGCAAGCCTACGGAGCGGCTTTGGATTGGGTGCCGTCCGTGCCGGAACGCCAACCGGACCCGCCCGCGATTGAAGCGTCGAGCCCCGCCCAGCCGGCACCGCTGAACATATCGCATGTTGGGGTCGTAAACGTGGACTCTAGTCCCGCGCCCCTCACCGGGACGGCGCAAAATGCGGTGGCGCAGCTTGAGGCCGACGCCGGCGAATTCAGAGCCGCAATGGCCGGCAATAGTTGGGACCTTCCCAACAAGGTGGACGCATTGGAGCCAGTCGCTGCCGCGCTTGTGCAGGAGTCCAATGAGGTCACGGCCGAGAAGGACGGACTGACAAGCGAGGTGCAGACTTCCGCCTATCAGCTGAAACAAACGAGCTGGGCGCTCCTGCTGGCCCAGGACAATCTGAAGGCAGCACAAGAAACCTTCCTCTACCGCGCTGCCGAAGCATGGATCTGGGAGAACGCAAAGACGGAGGCCGTACAGCAGCTGAAGGACGAGACGCGCCGGCTCGTCGCTGCGAAGTGGATCGGCGTCCCCTATCGTGATCTGACCGACGAAGAAATGCATGCGTTCGTTAGCGCTGGAAAGGGGAACATTTTCGGCATTGGCGACAAAGTCCTCTCGTCCGGCGATGGGCTCTATGAGGTTGTGACCAGGATCAACACGCTGCAGGCGCACGGCCAGGACTACATGCAGGAAGCCGTCCGGCTGGCGAGCCTGGGCTCACCACAGCAAATCATGGACTTCGTCGGCGGAATGTACCGGGACCTCGGCGACGACAGCGAGGAGCTCGCCAAATCCAATCTCGGCGCGATGGAAATTCCCGAGCCGTGGAAGTCCATTGCAGCCAAGCACTTCATCAAGGAGACGTCGGAATAGGCTGGCCAACCCAGAGGACTTAGCTCGATGGAGGGTGGGTTAGGGGCAATGTCAGGCCCTTGCTAGGGTTGCAGCCATGAACCTTGATATCAAGATTGCACCAGCGATAGGACCTGAGTGGTCGGCAATCGAGCCCAGGCGCATCGGTCAGGCTCCATCTAGTCCAGCTTGTCCTGACGCCTTTGTTCTCGTCGCGCGAGCTGGCCTACCTGTCCAACGTATCGACGTCTACTACCTTGTTGACTCGTGCCAATTGACAATCAAGGCGGTGCACTGGGGCAAATGGATCGCTGTCGGGTTTAGCAATGCGGTGTATTTGGTTTCCGAGAATGACGCTCAGACCGTAGCCATATCAATCGCTGATCCGAGCGTTTTCGGCGACTACTTTTCCGACTTCTGGTGTGACCGAGCCTTCATGCTCGCTATCGCAGGGTGCGGGTTGGTGCGCATTGAACCGGACGGCCGTGTGCGATGGCGCAATAGTCGTCTGGGTATTGACGGCATTATTCTGAAAAACGTGTCCGAGCACCTCATTGAAGGTGAGGGAGAATGGGATCCACCAGGCGGATGGAAGCCGTTCCGGGTTGCGACAGTCAGCGGAGTAGAATTGTCTCTTTAGGGTCAGCCCCTGTCGGAGCGCGCCGCGGGACAAGCCTGAGGATGACCATAGTGAGGAGGGTGCTGTCGAGCGGCGCCCTCAATCGACGATCGACATGAACTCCTGGCGCGTGATGGCGCTGTCGCGGAACACGCCGAGCATGCGGCTCGTGACGAGGTCGGTGCCGGGCTTCATGATGCCGCGCGCGGTCATGCAGAAGTGCTCCGCCTTCAAGACGACGCCGACACCTTGCGGCTGTAGCACCGTGTCGATCGCATTGGCGATCTGCGCCGTCATCTTCTCCTGAATCTGCAGGCGCTTGGCGTAGGCCTCGACGATGCGCGCAAGCTTGGAGATGCCGACGACGCGGCCGTTGGGGATGTAGGCGATCCAGGCGCGGCCGATAATCGGCGCCATGTGGTGCTCGCAATGGCTCTCAAAGCGGATGCCGCGCAAGACGATCATCTCGTCGTAGCCCGCGGTCTCCTCAAACGTCTTGGACAGGATCGCCTCGGGGTCTTCGCCGTAGCCGCGGAAGTACTCCTCGTAGGCGCGCGCCATGCGCGAGGGGGTCTCGACGAGCCCGTCGCGGTCCGGGTTTTCGCCGGTCCAGCGGATGATGGTGCGGAAGGCAGCCTCGACTTCGGCGCGGCTGGGGCGAACGATCTGGTCCATTTTCTTACGCTTGTCTTTCAAGAAGGAGCCTGGTGCTTTGAGCGTTTCTAGGTGATGGGCGCGATTGGGGAGCCTTCTGCCCGCGCGGCCTGAGCGTCATTGTGCATACGCGTGCATCATATAGGCGTCCGGGCGCCGGGCGAAACCCCACGAGCACGCGTGCGCGAATGTGCAGGCAACCCGTAAGGCGTGCGGGGCGAGCCTTCAAGACTTGGTGAGCCGGGCGCGAGCAAATTCGCTCGCAAGGGGACGTAAATCCCGCCGCCACGGGGACAGCCCCGATCACGCACCCTGCGGCGCACGAGGGCGTTGCGACGGGGCGTCGCATGGGGCTAGCGGAGCGTCCAGGCTGCCGGCCGGCGCCCGCGCACCATGCCTGCGCAAGCGGGACGCCGTGGCGCGCCCCCGCCGACTGAATGCGCAGAGGACACAGCGCGCCGGCTTTCCGGGCGATGGCCAGTGCTGCACGCCCACGTCGAGGGGCAGTTGTTGCCGGGTGCGTTTTGGCCCGACGTCAAATTGGGCCTAAGCCGAGATCTGGAATTGAGATCTTGTCGAGCCAAGCGCACGTGCGCGTCGGCGCGTACTGCGGCGCTGCAAATTGTACGCATCGTCGTTAAGCAGACCTCACAAGTCTGTCCGCCCTTGCGTGCTGTCGGGGCGCTTACGCTGTCGCCACACGCGCATTCGATGCAACGTTTCGCACAGTTGCAATTGTCGGGTTCCAACGAGCGGAACCTTAGGAATTTTGCGCATAAATGCCCACCTCGGACGGTGGCACGTTCGCAGCGCTTGTCTCCCAAGCGGACGAAGGTGAGATCGTGACAATTTGAAATATGTGGAGTTCAAACTCATGTCGACCAACAAGACCCTTTCAGTTCTCGCGGCCTCAAGCGTGCTGGCACTCCTCGCTCTGTCGCCGGTGTACGCCGAGTCCATTCCCCAGGAGGAGCAGAACCAGCTCAACAATTCGTCCCAGCCCGACGTCGATCCCGGCGCGTCCAAGGGCGCGGATGCTCCAGTCGTCACCCAGGAGCGCGAGCAGCTCAACAACTCCTCCCAGCCCGACGTTCCGATGGGCGCTGACGCCGACACGAAAGGCGATCCCTCGATCGTCAATCAAGAGCAGAACGACATCAAGGAGTAAGCTTCTCCCCGCAAGGGAACGGCTTGCTGCCAAGCTTTACGTCGCTCGAACAGCCCGCGGGTTTGTAACGCTCCGCCACGCCACGCCCCGGCGGAGCACCCGCGGGCTTTGAGTTCTTGCCCTTCCCGCGAAGCTGGGACTTGACGAGCGCCGAGGCCGGCGTGGCCTCAACGACATTCATCGTAAGGGCGCTGCTCCCTGGCGGAGCGGCGCCCTTGTCATATGAGCCGCGGCGCGAACTGCACCGGCGCCTGGCCCCCCCGGAGGTGGCCGGGGGCGCGACGACCAGGCCGTTGCGTTCCTCTTCGGCGCAGCCCATAGTGTCTCATGACCGATAAAGACTCTGCGGCCGGGTGGGTTGTCCAGATAACCATCCCCGGTGTACCGATTATTCCGGCAGAGGGCAGGCCTTGGCGACCAGCCACGAGCAGTGCCCCGACCTTCCAATTTTTCAATGTCGCAATCGGCGGGCCTGACAAGGCTGTCGAAGCGGCCAGGAAGAAAGCTGGAGCCTCAGATGAGGCGCCCATGCGCGTCGTTCGGGCGTTGTCGTCAACAGAGATTGCCTCGATCAGCTTGCGAGCAGGCGAAGCCAAGCCCGCATGAGCCCGAGAAGCGCGTGAGCCCCGGAAGCACCTGGGGGTGACGCTCGGCTTCTTCGTGGCGCGGCAAGATCCGGCCGCCGCGGTAGAGGGCAGCCTCCAGGCTGTCTGCCGCCAGTCCAACCGCACGAAATCTGAAAAAACGACGTGTCACGCCGGGTTTGGCGTGGTGCTGCCGCTCAGGATTGAACTGAGGACCTCTCCCTTACCAAGGGAGTGCTCTACCACTGAGCTACGGCAGCTTACCCGGGTCGCGACCCTGGGCGCTCCGTTTAGCCGATAACGGGCGGGGTCACAATGGTGGGGTTGGGTCGCTTTTGGGGTTCAGCCGAAATGGTCACATCTGGTGGGTGCCGGGCGCTCAGATCGGGCAGCTCGGGCACTATTGCGGACTAGGTTTGGCGGCACTGGCGGTGAGGCTCAGCGAGCAGATACGAAGGTCCTCGTCGGACCAAAACGCACGCAGGTCGGCAGCGATCCGATTGCGCGTCGTGGGCGGCTGGGGCCACAGGCCTCTCGCCTCGATCTCCACCTCGAAGCCGGCATCGTGCATGAGTGCCACGACTTGGGAGGCGCTGACCCGGTTCGTGTAGAAACCGGAGCTCGCCATCCACTCGCTCTCCCAGATTGCGGGCGAGAAGCGCAGGTTCGCGAGCTTGCCGCCGAGATGGTCTTGAAAGTCGATCCCATGCCGTGCCAGCCCGTCATCCTTCATGACGCGGCGCAACTCGGCAAAGGTAGCGGGAAGCTCATGACGCCGGATGTGCTCGATCACTGCCAGCGAGGACACGAGGTCCACGAACGCGCCGGGCAGGCTGCTCAAATCCTCGAGGCCATTGATGTAGTATTCGGCGCCACAGCGCGCGAAGACATCGGCGCGGTCGGTTGCTTGCTGCAGATCGGGCGGCGCGAGACCGCGCTCGGCTGCTGCTGCTGCCACCCGTCTGTAAGACTCAACGTCGCCCGATCCGAAGTCTCCAACATCGACGAGGACGATTCGCTTGATGCCAAGCGCCCTGTAGACGACCGCACAGGTGGTAATTTCTCCCGGACCGAGTTCAAGGACGGTTTGGGGGAGCCGGCCTGTTTTTGCAACGAACCTCGATACACTGGCCTCTACCGCGCGCACCTGCTGGTCGGCGTCGCCCGAGCTGTAGCTGTGGCGAAATATGTTGAGCTGCGACCAAATGGAATGCGGAATGGGCAGCCGCTTCAGTGCCAACTTCGCGGCAATTTTCACCCACCAAGGAACCGGCGCCCCGCGATGACTACCGGGATCTACCTGCGAGTCATGCATCTGTCCGACTTAGGCCCCGTGCTCATTCAGTGCGTATCCGCGCTTGGAATTCACCATAGTCTCGCCCTCGCCTCCACCGAATAATGTGACGACCATGATCACCCAGGAATGAAACCTTGGGATCAAGGCTTGGGATGAAAACTCCAACGGCACCGGCACCTGGACGCGGCTTGGCAACGGCGCATGCGCGGCAAGAGGAGGCGAACGGATAGACCAATTCTCGCAGCCCTGTCCCCGTTGCCATGCCCCGTTTCCCATGCTCGCCGGGCCTCGTTGACTGTCCCCATTGCCGCGAGTACCCCTCAGCGGACGAGTGTGGTGATGTATGTAGCAACGTTCGCCACAGATATTCCGCGCAACGGGGCCAGAGTCTAGCGTGAGTTCCCTGAGCATCGCCGTCGTGGGCCTCGGCTATGTTGGGCTCCCGCTCGCCGTGGAATTCGGCAAGATCCATCGCACCGTCGGATTTGATCCCTCCGAGCCCAAGGTTGCCGCCTACCGCAATCACGTCGATCCGACGGGCGAGATCAGCTCCGATGACTTGAAGGCCGCCCTACACCTGTCCTGCTCGACCGATCCCGCCGTGATCGCAGAGGCGGATTTCATCGTGATCGCCGTCCCGACCGCGGTCGATGCCGCGCACAATCCCGACTTCTCGGCCATCATCAAGAGTTCCGAATCCGTGGGCCGGCACATGAAGCGCGGCGCCACGGTGGTCTATGAATTCGACCGTATATCCCGGCGCCACCGAAGAGGTGTGCATACCGGTGCTCGAGCGCGCTTCGGGCCTCACCTGGAAGACCGACTTCTTCGTCGGCTATTCGCCGGAGCGCATCAACCCGGGCGACAGAGAGCGCACGCTGACGCGGATCACCAAGGTCGTCGCCGGCGACACGCCGGAAACTCTGGCGAAGCTCGAAGAAGTCTACGGCTCGATCATAACGGCAGGGATCTATCCTGCGTCCAGCATAAGGGTCGCGGAGGCCGCGAAGGTGATCGAGAACACGCAGCGCGATCTCAACATCGCGCTGATGAACGAGCTCTCCATCATCTTCAAGCGGATCGGCATCGACACGCTCGAGGTGCTCAAGGCCGCCGGCACCAAATGGAACTTCCTGCCGTTCCGGCCGGGTCTCGTCGGGGGACATTGCATCGGCGTCGATCCCTATTACCTCACCCACAAGGCCCAGATGGTGGGCTACCACCCGCACGTGATCTTGGCCGGGCGCCGCATCAATGACGCCATGGGTCAATTCATCGGCGAGCAGATCGTAAAGCAGATGATCGCGCACGATCTTCCGGTCAAAGGCGCCGACGTCATCATGCTCGGCATCACGTTCAAGGAAAACTGTCGTGACCTGCGCAACAGCAAGGCGATCGACGTCGTCCATGAGATGCAATCCTATGGCTGCCGCGTCCACATCCACGATCCGCTTGCCAGCTCCGAGGAATGCGGCCGTGAGTACGGAATGGGTCTTACCGAGTGGGATGATTTGCCCAAGGCCAGCGCCGTCGTCGCAGCCGTTGCCCACAAGGAGTACGTCGAAATGGGAGTGGACAGAATTACCGAGAAACTGCTGCCCGGCGGCATTTTTGCCGACGTCAAGAGCATGTACGACCCGCAAGCGGTTCGCGATACCGGCGCTCGTCTCTGGCGTCTGTGACGAGGGTCGCGGGATGGACGGCTAGTATAGGCAATCTAACCGGATCGCGGCCTCGCGCAGTCCTGTGGAAAAGCCTTTGGAACAGCGCGCGCGTGCCGCTTTTGACGGCATTTCAGGGGGCCGCGGTTCACTCTTTCATGAATTCTTTCGTCCCGCCCTCGGACTGCCAGAATATCACCCGTTATGATCGCCCGGGGGCTTTGCGGCAAGGCTGCAGGGCCTCACCCGGTCCCGTCGCCAGCGATCCGAGCCTCGCTCAATGGCTCGCTCGAAAGCGACGGCGGTTGTAGGTTTGGTCCGAGGCCGGTGCGCCGGCCCTATGTAGAAAGTCCTCGTCGGCCGGCGGGCCGGCGCGGGGAGCGTGCGTATGCAGGTATCGAAGTTCTCCGAGGAGCAGGTCGCCTTCATCCTGAAGCAGGTTGATGACGGCGTGTCGGTCGAGGACACCTGTCGCAACGCTGGAATCTCGGTCGAGACATACAGCCGCCTGCGTATGAAGTACGGCGGGCTGTCGCCGCCGGAAATTCGCCGGCTGCGCGAGCTGCAGGACGAAAACACGCGCCTCAAGCGACTCATAGCCGAATTGATCGTCGAAAAGAGCGCGGCTCAAGGCACGGCACTGGAGCCGCTGCCCGCTTCATCCTCCCTTGTCCCAGTCGATGCGGTTCCTGCCGTTTTCAACCTTGCGGTGCTCGGGCACTTCGCGGAGGAGGCCCTTCGCGGCCCCGACGGGCTCGTGCCGCGCGCGCGCTCTCTCTCACTCCAGCTTGCCGACCACGTAAGCAAGCTTGGGCCGGCGCTGGCGTCCAGCCGGTCCGCGTTGACCGGGCTGATGCGGTACCCGGGCGGATCGGGATTGGCCCTTGTCAAAAGTGCAGCCAGTTGGACCCGGCAAAGGTCCAGGGAGGTATCCTGGCCGCAGGTGCGCGAAGCGAGTGTGCGCTTGGCCAAGGCCGCGCGCGACAGAACGCGGGGCCGGGAAATCCTCATCGCCGGTATCGCCGGCGGCCTCGCTGCTGGATTCGCGTTCGGCATCCGCGGACCTGCCGAGAGCCGTGGCCCTGCGACGGTCCCGGTCAGCATGGAAGTTCGCCTCACCAGCTACGGAGGCGTCTCGGGCATGCTCGAACACGGGTGGGACCGGCCGCAACCGTGGGGCACGTGGATGTCGGGCAACGATGCCTCGATCATCCTGGGTTTTGACGGCCCGGCGCCGGGAGACGTCGAGCTGCTGGTCGAGGCGCGCGCCCAGCCGATCCCCGACAAGGACTCTCCCACGATCGTCGTGCGCTTCAACGATGCCGAGCTCGGCCAGTGGCGGTTGCCGGCTGAAGCCCGCGAGCTGCGCCGCCGCTTTATCGTGCCCGAGGACGTGTTCAACCGCAGCACCGAAGCCCGGCTGAGCTTCGCGATTTCCGCGGACGAGCCGACGCCCACGGTGTTCGGCGTGCAGTCGCTGCAGCTGCGCGACGCAAGATTGCTGACCAACTTCAAGGGATTTGTCGACAGTTGCACCCAGGGCAAGCTCGTCGGGTGGGCGGTCGCGGAGGACACGCCCGTGAGCATCGGCGCAAGCATCGGCGGAGAACCGATGCGGGCCGCGCTGACCAATGTCGAAAGGCCGGATCTGGCCTCGCACGGGCTGCCCATCGATGCCGGTTTCGAATTGACGCCCGCCACGCCGATCCCGGCAGGGAGCACGGTGGATGTGCGCTTTGCCAACGGCCAGCCTCTGACGGGCTCGCCTTGCACCCCTTAACGGTCCTCGACCCGCCGGCCGACGCCGATGGCCGTGCGCACCGCGTTTAACTCTTACGCCAATCCGTCGATCCGTTTGTAGGCCGCGGCGGTGCGTGGCAATAGTATGGCGTCAATCCTCCTGGTCCGCCGATCCCATCGAGCAACGGAAAGCCGCCCCTCATGGCCGAAAGTGCCGACGCCTGGCGCATCGTCGAGCTCTCGGGCCCGGTGATCGTGCTCTCGGCTGCGATCGCCACCGCCGTACTGACCATGCTGCTGCGCCCGCTTTTGAAGCGCTTTGCGCTCGCGGTACCGACGCCGCGCTCCTCGCATCGCCACGTGACGCCGCAAGGCGGCGGTCTCGCTGTCGTCGCGGTGACGCTCGCCGTCAGCGCGTCAGCCGTGCTCGCTTCCTCGCAACTTGGCGCCGGAGCGGGACTGCAACTTTCCCTGGTGGCGGCCGGCGCGGTGCTGCTGACCGTCATCGGCGCCATCGACGACATGCGCGGCCTGGGCTTTGCTCCGAGACTGCTGGCGCAGGCGGTCGCGGTCGCCGTGGTGCTCGCCGCGTTGCCGATCGACGTGCGCATCTTTCCATCGTGCCCGGTTTGGCTGGAGCGCGGCCTGCTGCTCATTGGCGGCATTTGGTTCGTCAATCTCGTGAACTTCATGGACGGAATCGATTGGATGATGGTCGCGGAGGTGGTGCCCGTCACTCTCGGCGTCGCCGTGATCGGGGCGCTCGGCGCGCTGCCCCCCGTTGGGCTTGTCGTAGCGCTGGCTCTGGCGGGCGCCATGCTCGGATTCGCGCCCTTCAACCGCCCGGTCGCGCAGATATTCCTCGGAGATGTGGGCAGTCTGCCGATCGGGCTGCTGATCGGCTGGCTGCTCGTGCTCGTGGCTGGCTCGGGCCATATCGCCGCCGCCGTCCTGCTGCCGCTCTACTTCATCGCCGACACGACCTTGACGCTGCTGCGGCGTTTTTGGGCCGGGGAGCGCGTGTGGGAGGCGCATCGCACGCATTTCTACCAGCGCGCCGGCGATAACGGATTTTCCAACATGGGGATCGTCGCGCGCGTCGGCGCCGTCAATGTGGGGCTCGTCGCGCTGGCGGCCATGACGGTCATCGTGCCGACGCTGCTCGTGAGCATGGTTGCCCTGATGGCCGGCGTCGCTCTCGTCGCATGGCTCATGACGGGCTTTGCGCGGGGACGGCCGTGAGCGCGCGCATTCTGGTCACGGGAGCCTCGGGCTTCGTCGGTGCGCATCTCGTTGGAGCGTTGGCGCACGCGGGCGAGCAGGTGCGCGCAGCGACGCGCGTATCCTGCCGGCATGAGCGCGGCGCACGGCGTCGAGGCCGTGGCCATCCCCGATCTCAGCCGGCCCATAGACTGGGCGCCGATGCTGGCCGGCATCGATCGCGTGGTGCATCTTGCCGGCATCGCGCACGTTGGCGCGCGCATCGGCGCGGAGCTCTACGACGCCGTCAATCACCGGGCGACTGCCGATCTCGCTTCGGCGTGCGCGCGCGCGGGCGTGCAGCGTATCGTCTTTCTCTCCTCCGTCAGGGCACAGTGCGGTCCCACGGCGGCCGGAGTGCTGTCGGAACGCGATGCGGCGCAGCCGACCGAGGCATACGGCCGTTCGAAGCTGCTGGCCGAGGAGGCGCTGCGCGCCGGCACGGTTCCATTCACGATTTTGCGGCCGACGATCGTCTACGGCCCGGGCGTCAAGGGCAATCTCGCGAGCCTGATGCGCCTTGCCGCGCGGCCCGTGCCGCTCCCGTTCGCGGCGTTCGAGAACCGCCGGTCGCTGCTCGGGATGGATAATCTCATCGCCGCCGTTCGTTTTGCTCTCGCGGCCCCGGCCGCCGCCGGCGAGACGTATCTCGCAGCCGACCCCGATGCGGTGACGCTCGCCGAGATCGTCGTTGCATTGCGCCAAGGAATGGGCCGCCCCGCTGGTCTCTTTCCGGTGCCTGGCGCCTGGTTCGAGACGGTCCTCAGGCTGGCGGGGCGCGGCGACGTCTGGGAGCGCCTCGGCGGCGGGCTGGTGGTCGATCCGGGCAAGCTGATCGCCGCCGGCTGGCGGCCTGATCGCGACACGAACGCCGGCCTGCAGCGCATGGCGCGCGCATTCAACGAAGCCTGAGAAGCGCTTTCCAGGAAGTTATGCCCGCGCCCACGGCGCGGCCGATACTGCAGGCGGTCCTATTGGAGCGCCCGAGACGATGGACGATACGCCGAACCTGAAGCTTCCCTACATCATGGCGGCGCAGGCCCAGAAGCACGTTACCCACAACGAGGCGATCCGCGCTCTCGACGCCATCGTGCAGATCGCCGCCGCCGACAGGGATCTGGCCGCGCCGCCCTCGAGCCCGGCGGAGGGCGATTGCTACATCGTCGCCGCCGGTGCGACGGGCGCATGGGCCGGGAGCGATGGAAAGATCGCCGCGTGGCAGGATGGAGCATGGCTGTTCTACGCCCCGCGTGAGGGGTGGCTCGCCTGGGTCGCCGACGAAGACATCCTTGTCGTCTGGGACGGCGCCGCCTGGGCTGCTGCCGGCACCGGCGGCGCCACGTTTCTCGATTTGACCGACACACCCGCCGATTACGCAGGCGCCGCCGGCAGGATCGCGATCGTCAAATCCGACGAGACGGGCCTCGAGCTCGGCGAGGAGGTTGGGCTGCTCGGCGTCAACGCGACGCCCGACGCGACCAACAAGCTCGCAATTGCATCGGACGCCAGCCTGTTCAATCACGCCGGCGCCGGCCACCAGCACAAGATCAACAAGAATGCCGCCGGCGACACCGCGTCGCTTCTGTTCCAGACCGGCTTCTCGGGCCGCGCCGAGTTCGGGACGGCGGGCGATGACGACTGGCACGTCAAGGTGAGCCCCGACGGCTCGACCTGGCATGAGGCGATCGTCGTCGACAAGGATACGGGGCGAATTGGCGCCGGTACGGCGGTGCCGGGCCGCAGGCTCGACATCCTCGACGGCGCCAACCCGCAGCTGCGTCTGACCAACACCGACGGCGTCGACTTCGCCGACCTCGAGACCGGCAGCGACGGCAACCTCTCGATCTTTCCGTCTGGCAACGGCGTTCGCGTCTATGTCGACAACGCCGGCGGGGAAGCCTCGGGCGCGCTCGCCACGATCGAGCAGGACGGCGCCGGCGACACGCTGCTGCAGTGGTTATTGACTGCGACGCGGAGCTGGTTTGCCGGCATCGACAACTCCGACGCCGATAAATGGAAGCTCGCCTCGTCCACGGGCACGCCCAATTTCGGCACAGACACGCTGGTGGCAGTGACGACCGGCGGCGGCGTCACGGCGTCGGCCTATCTTCGTGTGGGCAGTCAATCGGCCCCAGCCAACACGACGGCGGGCGACCTCACCGTGCAGCGGCTGATGCTGGGGACCAATTCAGGGTTCAACGACGGCCTAGGGCTGTTCGCCTCGTTCAATGGCGCGCTCACGAAAACGACATCGGGCTCGACAATAGGCGTTGGCGTCATTGTTCAGCTCCAACCTGCGTCGAATTCGGCGGCCGATTTCCGCGTTCTTAATATGGAGTGCCAACCAAACGCGGTCGGCATCAACTTCAGTCAGTTCCAAGCGGGTTACTTCATCAACCGGGTCATCAACTCGGGCTCGATCTCCGGTGCCTACGGCGTGATAGGAACCGGCGTATTCCTGGGAAGCAGCTCTGCCACCATGGGGACGGTGGCGAAGACCGCAGGCGGCAGGTTCAATGCGGTTACGTCATTCAGCAATGCGCTGACGAGCACGGTCACCGCGGGCTACGGCATCCTGATCGATAACAGCAGCAATACCGGCTCAGGTCCGCTCACGATTACGGGCATCTCCGGTCTTGCCATAGACGAGCAGACGGTGGCCGCGAACAACACCAATCTGCTACTAGGTACAACCGCGATCCCGTCGGGCAATTTCGGCCTCTACAGCGCCTCGACCAGGGCCAGCTACTTCGCAGGTAACGTCGGCATCGGAACGGCGAGCCCTAGCACCAATCTGCACGTCAATGGCCCGGCCCGCGTCGGCTCCTATACGGTGGCTGGAGTGCCGAGTGCCAGCACCGCGGGGGCGGGGGCCATCATTTATGTGAGCAACGAATCGGGAGGCGCGGTGCTGGCCTTCTCCGACGGCACCAACTGGCGGCGCGTGACGGACCGGGCTGTGATATCGTAGCCTCCCCCGTTGCACGCGGGTGCGGAGGCAATTTGCGATGACCGAGAGCGACGAGGAGCGCCAGCCGCGCCGGCGCGCGAAGCCCAGCCGGACCGAGCGGCTCGAGGCTGAGCTCAAGGCGAACCTGAAGAGGCGCAAGGAGCAGGCGCGCGCGCGTACGCTATCGCGTGAGGTGGGCAGTGAGCCCGCACCGTCTGCTGGCAACCGAGATAAGACGTGAGGTAACGGCGGCTGCCCTTGGGCAGTTCTGAGACTTTCTCCTGGTATGAATGGCGCTCAATTACTGCAGGTCCACACGACGCTCGCTGTCACGCTTTAGCAGCGCACGGGCTGCTTGGTACAAACCGACTACTCGCAAATACAGTTCAGGATGAAAAACTCTCAAGTACGCGACGGTTCGCCTTGGAAGCTTCATCTCTGGAAGAATGTACTCTTGGTAGACAGGAATGATCGCCCCCTGAAAGTTCGCATGCTTTTTTAAGAAACAACTCAGGAAGGGGTCGTCTGTGAGTAGCTGGTTATAAAAGCCAACCCATTGTTCGAGGCATAGGTAAAGTTTATTGAAGCCGATGGCGAAGGGCACGATTGGTTTGCTTCGCGACATATGCCAGGCGAAGTAGCCGGCGGAAACATCGGGCCACTCCGGGCGATGAAAATCATCGAGTGCAATGACTCCGTGATCAGCCAAAGCACATTCAGCAAGTCGCAGATCGTTTTGAACAATCTTCAGCCAATGGCCACCGTCAACGCTAAAAAACCGCACAGGTCCTACGGCATCCAGAATATGGGCCGGCTTCACCTGTTCCGATGATCTTGGATCAATCACTATTTTTTTCGTATCGACACCAAACCTTGCGATGTTGGATTCGAATTTCGCCATGTCCCCCTTGCCTGACGAGTCCTTGTTCAGGTGTTGATCTTGAAAGACATCGATGCAGTAGGCCTTCTCATCGTCACCGAGCCCAAGGCACATGGCAATAAACGACTTGCCGTGGTGTACGCCGATTTCGACCACCGAACCTGACAGCCTCTTATTGGCCTGCCCCATCAAGACGGCCCTAAAAATCTCTGCGTCGGTGCGTGCAAACCACCCAGCAATATTCTTGCTGCCGGTGGAGACGTACGCTTTCAGATCTGCTTGCGATTTAGCGCGCATGGCAATCAAGCCTACATCGGAATGCTCGCGCCCAGCAAATTTGCTGAGGGTTGGAGTTGGTTCGGATCAAACCATGTATGCCGGCCCCCTTAAGGTTTTCTGATGGGTCGGCGCTGGCATGCGAAGTGGCCAATCTAATCCTCGCACGCGGTGGCGGCTCTATGATGGTCGCGTTCCTCTCCACCAAGGGAGCGTGATCGATCCGTACCGATTGCGTGGAGAGGGAGCGGCGCCCGGAAGGGTCGGCCTGTCGGAGGCTGGACATCCGGGAGCTCTGGTGCTCGCCCGCCGTGGGACTGCGTTGGTAACAATGTCAGGCCCTGCGGCCGCCAACGAGGTGTAGGACGCCTGTGCTTTTTGCGGCGCTGCGGCTCCAAAGAGGGCGTGGGATCACGTCGAAGCGCGAGCCAGACCCTAAAGTCGCCGCGCGCGGGCGCCGGAAGGCTGCCCTTAAAATTATGGATTGCAGCGCTTCTTGCGCCCGCGCTCCCTATTCGCATCCCTCTCCTCGAGGCTCAACCCCCGAGGTCGCCGGCGCACGCCCACGAAACCCAGGCAACCTGAGAGTACGCATGGACTACCGCGACGAGGTCGAAGCGCTGCACCTCAGCATCCTGCTGACGTTCATATCTCGGCGCTGCCGCGATCCGCGCCGGTGCAAACAGGTGCGCTGCCGGCGATCAGGCCGCTGCGCCGAGCGGGCCCAGACGATCCGCGCCATGAGCGCCCCCGAGCCACGGGCGGCCCTGAAACCGCGACGGCGGACGCGTTTACGCCATGAAAACTTGCTGGAAAGGGTGCAAAGCGCATAGTCATGCGGGATGCGGCGGCCCTCGGCGGCCATCGCCCGCGCGAGGGGGAAATACATGGATCGCATCAGGATCAGAGGCGGCGGACGGCTCACGGGCACGATACCGATCTCAGGCGCCAAGAACGCGGCGCTGCCGTTGATGATCGCGAGCCTGCTGACGCCCGACCGGCTCACCCTGAAAAACGTCCCCAACCTCGCCGACGTCAACCTGCTCGCCCGCATTCTGCGCAACCACGGCGTCGATTCCGCGGTCGACGGCAAGCGCGCCGCGCCCTCCGCGCATATAGGCGAGACGTTTCATTTTTCCGCGCGCGACATCGTCGATACGGTGGCTCCCTACGAGATGGTGAGCCGCATGCGCGCGAGCTTCTGGGTGCTCGGGCCGCTCCTGGCGCGCTGCGGCCAGGCCAAGGTTTCGCTGCCGGGAGGCTGCGCGATAGGAACGCGGCCCGTCGATCTGCATCTCATGGCGCTGCGGGAGCTCGGCGCCGAGATCGAGATCGAGAGCGGCTATGTGCTCGCCAAGGCGCGGGGCGGACTGCGCGGCGGGCGCATCGTGTTCCCGAAAGTCTCGGTCGGCGCCACCCACAATGCCCTGCTTGCCTCCGCGCTCGCGCGCGGGGAGACCGTGATCGAGAATGCGGCGCGCGAGCCCGAGGTCGGCGACGTGGCGCAATGCCTGGTCAAGATGGGCGCGAGGATCGAGGGCATCGGCTCCTCGACGTTGCGCATCGAGGGCGCGGACCGTCTGGAGGGCGCCGTGCATACGGTTCTGCCCGACCGGATCGAGACGGGAACGTTTGCCATCGCGGTGGCGGCGGTGGGCGGCGAGGTTCTGCTCGAGGGTGCGCGCGCCGATCTGCTGAAAACGGCGCTCGACGCGCTGAGCAAAACGGGCGTTACGGTGCAGGAGACCAACAGCGGCATCCGCATCGCCCGCAACGGGGCCGGCATCGAGCCGATCTCCATCGAGACGCAGCCGTTCCCCGGCTTTCCCACCGATCTTCAGGCCCAGCTCATGGCGCTGATGACGACGGCCGGCGGCACCAGCGTCATCCGCGAGACAATCTTCGAGAACCGCTTCATGCACGTGCAGGAGCTCGCCCGCCTCGGCGCCGACATTCAGCTGCACGGCGACACCGCTACGGTGAAAGGCGTCAAGGGCCTGACCGGCGCGCCCGTGATGGCGACCGACCTGCGCGCGTCCGTTTCCCTCGTGATCGCCGCGCTGATGGCCGAAGGCGAGACCATGATCAACCGCGTCTACCACCTCGATCGCGGGTTTGAGCAGCTGGAGCAGAAGCTGTCGCGCTGCGGCGCCGATATCGAGCGCCTCACGGGCTGATCGCTTGGGGCTGCGCGCGCGCCCCGTGTTCCGCGCGGAACAGCCGGAATAAATCGAGAGACCTATCGTCCTCGCCGTGATCAACCGGCGGCGGGCTGCGCCGCCCTTTTGCGACGAGGATTATAGGATGACCAATTTCGTCAAGACGGGAATTGTGTGCGGCGCGGTGTTGGCTTCGGCGCTCGCCGGCATGCTGACGAGCACGCGGCGCGGAAGCGCGCGGCGGCAAGCAATTCTATTCGGAAGACTACCAGTTCGATCAGCCGATGAAGGGCTACGAGGGACAGGCAGGCAACTATTACTGCTCCTATCAGCGTCTGCCCAACCGCGTGTGCTCGGTCGATGCGAACGGCAACGAGCGCTGCGAGGTCAAAGGCTGGACCTTGCGTCAGTATTGCTATTGATCGGGGAAGCTTCGCGTCGCGGCTCGAACTCCGTCGCCAGCTGAAGCGCCCGATCGGCGGGCTCCGGCGTCTTGCCGGGGCCCGCTTTTTTGCCCGCTGCGCATGCGCAAGGGTAGACTGGCATTTTCGAGAGTGGCTCGCGCGGGGTAGCTTTGCCCTCAGAGCAGCCACGGTTCGGTTTTGTGAGAAATGCAAGCGCACGGACAGCTTTGCGCAGGGAAAGCCCGCAACGTTGCTGCCTTAACCGAGGTCGATGTCGCCTTCCACGACGTGGCGCAGGTCGGTGTCGGCGGCGGTCAGCACCATTTTCACCTTGAGCTTGCCTTTGCCAGCGAGGCCGGCCTCGCGCACGGTGCGTTCGATCTCCTGCTGGGAGCTGATGCCGACCTCCTTCAGGAAACGGCGCAAGGACAGGTTGAATTCCTCATTCTGCATCGGGGCCTCCTTCAGGGCGGTCGTTGGCATCGGAGTCTAGTCAATGCCGCCTGCGACACAAGCTGCATGCCGTAGCGATCCCAGGGTGCCGTACGTAATGGAAAGAGGCGCCGCATCGAGGTCTGCGCGGCGTTGGCGGAAATTCCAGTACTGGAGAGATGAGCGCCATGCACAACCTGATCTCCACTCTGCGCGTGCTGCTTGCTGGCAACGAGCGTGGGACTGATGGCGCTGGGCGCACCGGCGCGCGCCGCGCCGCCGCAGGATTTGTTCGCGAAAGCAGCCAAAGGCTCTGCACGAACCGTCGATCACGCGGCGTGGGATCGCCTGCTCAAGACGTACGTGAGGCCTGGAGCGGACGGGCTCAACCGCGTCGATTATGCAGCCTTCAAAAGCGAAGCGCATGCCGCGCTCAAGGGCTACATTCGTCAGCTTGAGGCGGTCGATCCGGAGACGCTCGACAGGCCCGAGCAGTTTGCGCTCCTCGCCAACCTCTACAACGCGACGACGATCGACATCGTCCTCGACCACTATCCCGTCGGGTCGATCAAGGACATCTCACTCGGCGGGGGACTTTTCGACGTGTTCTCCGGCGGACCGTGGAAGGCGAAAGTCCTGAACATGAAGGGCGTTGCGCTGAGCCTCGACGACATCGAGCACGGTATACTGCGCCCCATCTTCAAGGACCCGCGCGTCCATTATGCCGTGAACTGCGCCTCCGTCGGCTGCCCCAATATCGGGACCGAAGCTTTTACCGGCGCGAAGCTCGAGGCCCAGCTCGATGCCGCCGCCCGCGCCTACGTCAATCATCCGCGCGGCGCCGATGCCAAGGCGGACGGCCTCGTCGTCTCCTCTATCTACGATTGGTACAGCAAGGATTTCGGCGGCAACGATGCCGGCGTCATCGGCCACCTCAAGGCCTACGCCGCTCCGCCCCTCGCGCAGAAGCTCGAAGGCGCCACGTCGATTGCGGGTTACACTTACGATTGGTCGCTGAACGACATCAAACGGTGATGCGCCTTGGCGGAATAAATACTGTGTGGATTGCGGCTGGGGCGGAAACGCTCGTGTCGGGATCGAGATCCTTGCCGCAGGGCGACCGTCGTCTGGGCCCCGTCGACCGCAGGCCGTCGTCTGTAGCCGTCGTCTGAGGGGTTGGCCTTGGGCCCTGGGCGCCGGGAGAGCCTGGGCCATCGATCGAGGCGTCGGTTGCGCCGGCCGTGCGCCGCCGCTATCAACAAGTCTATGCTCATTGGCCGCCGGGGGCCATGAGCCGGCGGCCGGAACCATAGAGCGCATGGAAGACCTGAAGCTGATTGCACTGGACCCGGAGGATCTGCGGGTTCTTTCCTGCCACCTTCAGGATGCCGTGATCCGGGTAGGTGACATGGCCTACCTGAAGAACGAGATGCGCTTTGCCGCGATCGCGAACCGGTTCGACTGGGAGCAGGCGGCCAAGGTCGATGACGCCACCTATCGGCGCCGGCGCGCGGGTCTTCGCTTCGAGCGGGTGACGGCAGCGAAGCTGCACGGCATCGAGCTAACTCAGAAGGACACCGTGCTCGAGCTGCTGGCGCTGACGTTTGAGCCCGCGGAGGAGCCGTCGGGGACGCTGACGCTGCTGTTTGCGGGCGGCGCCGCGATCCGGCTCGAGGTCGAGTGCATCGAGGCGGAGCTTCGCGATCTCGGTGCGGTGTGGCGCACGCGCCGCAAGCCGCAGCACGCCGGCGACGATCCTTCAACGACGTCCTAGGGAGACGGCCAATACGGCCGATGACGAGATGCCCAAGCGGCTCAAGACGGGCGCCCCGGATTTTGCAAAAGCGTTCGCGGCCTTTCTCGGCGAAAAGCGCGAGGTTTCCGCCGACGTCGACGCGGTCGTGGCGACAATCGTGGCCGACGTGAAGGCCCGCGGCGATGCGGCCCTCGTAGATTTGTCGCGCCGCCTCGATCACGTCGACCTCGATAGGGTGGGACTGCGCGTCACCAAGGACGAGATGCGCAAGGCCGTTGACGCGTGCACGGCGGATACGCTTGCCGCGCTGAAGCTCGCGGGCGACCGCATAGCGGAGCATCATCAGCGCCAGCTGCCCGTCAACGAGCGCTACACCGACGAGCTCGGCGTCGAGCTCGGCTGGCGCTGGACGGCAGTGGAATTGGCCGGCCTCTACGTGCCGGGCGGGCTTGCCTCCTATCCGAGCTCGGTGCTGATGAACGCTATTCCCGCCAAGGCGGCGGGCGTGCCCCGTGTGGTCATGGTGGTGCCGGCACCGCGAGGCGAGCTCAACCCGCTGGTGCTGGCCGCGGCCGAGCTTTCGGGCGTCGACGAAGTCTATCGCGTCGGCGGCGCGCAGGCCGTCGCGGCGCTCGCGTACGGCACCGAGACGATTGCACCGGTGGTGAAGATCGTCGGCCCGGGCAACGCCTACGTCGCAGCCGCCAAGCGGCAGGTGTTCGGTCACGTCGGCATCGACAGCATCGCCGGTCCGTCCGAGGTGCTGATCATCGCGGACCGGCACAACGACCCGGAATGGATCGCGGCCGATCTGCTGGCGCAGGCCGAGCACGATACGGCCGCTCAGGCGATCCTGATGACGGACGATGCCGCGTTTGCGCGCGCGGTCGAGGCGGCCGTGGCGCGCCAGCTCGAAAAGCTGCCGCGCGGCAACATTGCGGGCGAGAGCTGGAACGTGTTCGGCGCCGTGATCGAGCTTGCCTCGCTCGATGAGGCACCTGCACTCGCCGACCGGATCGCGGCGGAGCACCTCCAGATCGCCACGGAGGAGCCCGAGGCCCTCGCCGATCGCATCCGCAACGCCGGCGCGATCTTCCTGGGGCGGGATACGCCCGAGATGATCGGCGACTACGTCGCCGGCTCCAACCACGTGCTGCCGACGGCGCGCAGCGCGCGCTTCTCGTCCGGTCTCGGAGTGCTGGATTTCATGAAGCGCACCTCGCTGTTGAAGCTCGATCGGCAGGCACTCGCCGCGCTGGCGCCGGCCGCCATGACGTTAGCGCGCGCGGAAGGGCTCGAGGCGCATCGCCGCTCCGCCGAGATCAGGCTCGATCGAACGGCGCAAGGCACGCCATGAGCGACACGGCAACGCCGGCTGAGGAGAGCAAATCGCGGCTCGTCGCCATCACGCTTGACGAGCGGTCGACGGCGACGTCCAACCCCAACATCGAGCACGAGCGGGAGGTGGCGATCTTCGACATCCTCGAAGGCAACAGCTTCGCGCTCGAAGGCCGAGATGATGGCCCCTACGCCCTGAATTTGGCGATCGTCGAGGACCGGCTGGTGTTCACGGTCGGCGACGAGACGGGCGCGTCCCTCATCACGCACATGCTGTCGCTGACGCCGTTGAAGCGGATCATGAAGGACTATTTCATGATCTGCGAGAGCTACTACGAGGCGATCCGAGCCGCGCCGCCATCGCGCATCCAGGCGATCGACATGGGCCGGCGCGGATTGCACGACGAGGGCAGCCGCATATTGCTGGAGCGGCTCGCCGGCAAGATCGCAGTCGACCTCGATACCGCGCGCCGCCTCTTCACGTTGATCTGCGCCCTCCACTGGAAGGGCTAACCCGCATGGCTCGGCAGGTGGCCGGCGGCAGTCTGATGGATGCCTTGCCCGGTGCGGGACCGGACCCTGACCGGCGGGATCTGCCGGGTGCGGTGCTGTTTGCCTGCACCATGAACTCGGTGCGCTCGGTGATGGCCGCCGCCATTCTGCGCCACCTGGCCGGCCAGCGGTCCTATGTGCGGTCTGCCGGCGTCAAGGCTGGCGAGCCCGATCCCTTCGTGGCCGCCGTCATGGATGAGATCGGGATCGACGTGTCGCAGCACAGCCCTCATTCATTGCAGGATCTGCACGACACCTCCTTTGATCTCATCATCACGCTCTCGCCCGAGGCGCATCATCAGGCGCTCGAGCTGACGCGCACCATGGCGGTCGACGTCGAGTATTGGCCGACGATCGATGCAACGGTGATGCTGGGGCAAGGCAGCCGCGCGCAAGTTCTGGATTATTATCGCGGCGTGCGCGACCAGTTGTTCGACAAGATCAGGACGCGCTTCGGGTTCGAAGGTGGTCCGACGGTGTGAAGGGATCGCCCGTCTCGTCGGTGCAGGCGATGAGGTACCACGTCTCCTGCGATCCGATGCCCTTGATATCGATGGAGCCGCGCGGCTCGAACACGAACCCGTCGCCGAGCTTGCTGCGGCAGGCGGGGCAGATGAGGACGCGGCCGGGCGTCGCCATGCCTTCGAGGCGGCTCGCCAAGTTCACCGGATCGCCCCACACGTCGTAGCTGAACTTGCGCGTGCCGATGACGCCCGCCGTGACCGGACCCGAGGCGAGCCCGATGCGAATGTTGAGGTTGAGCCCGGTTTCCACCCGCAGCCGCGCCATGCAGTCGAGCATGGAGAACGCCATGCGGGCAAGACGCGCGGTGTGGTCGGGCACGGGCTCGGGCAAACCCGCGACCACCATGTAGGCGTCGCCGATGGTCTTGATCTTCTCGACGCCATGCTGGACGGCGAGCGCGTCGAATTCAGAGACGATGCGGCTCAGCAACTCGACCGTCTGGTCGGCGCCGAGCCGGCGCGCCAGCGCGACGAAGCCCGAGATGTCGGCAAACATCACCGAGGCATCGTTGATCGAGTCGGCGATGAGGGCTCCCGGGTTCGCCTTGAGGCGCTCTACGATGGCGTCGGGCAGCACGTTGCGCAACACCGCATCGGTCTCCGCCTTGGCGCGTTCGGCGAGGCTGAAAGCGTAGTAGACGGAGGCCGAGATCAGCAGGACGGTCGTGACCGCGGCCTGAACGTAGAGCGAGTCCGCCACCGGTTGCTCGCCTGCCGCGATGCGCCCGAGCGCGGGAAACCAGAACCAGGAGCATAGATGCAGCACGAGACCCAGGAGGACGATGAACCCGATCAGCCGGATGCGTTTCAGGTCGAAGATGACGAAGGGCGCGGCCGCGGCGATGATGTACTGCAGCTGGGCGCCGCCTTCGCGGCTGAAGAAGTCGGAGAAGCCGAACAGGGCTGCGTATTCGGCCCCCACGAGCAGCAAGCCGCCTGCCAGCTCGTTGATGCGGTGGGCGAGCGGCACGAGGAGTGCGGTCACGACCAGCGCCAGGTTGATGAAGATCATCGGCGCGTAGGTCGTGTAGTCCTGGATCGACTGCTGGATGGCATAGATCAGCGTGGTGGCCGCGATCAGGTAGGCCATCATGTTGAGGATCTTGAGCCGGCGCTTGACGTCGGGCGGATACGAGGCGGTTCCGGCCTCGGCGATGCGGCGCAGAAAGGCGCGCGTGCGATGCACGAAGGGCTGATCGAGAACGGCCCGCAGGCGCGTTCCGATTGCGGCTTTCAATGCGCTCAAGTTGGCTACCATGGGCATTTCGCGGGCGCGCATCGGTCCAGCTGGAGGATCACGATCGATCCTAGCCCAGACGGTGCGCCGGGGCTAAGGGAGCTTGCGGTCTGCCTTTAGTCCGTGCCCGCGATCAACTGCAACTCCTCGATGTCGCAGATGATTCGACCCTCGCTGCGCTCCAGCGCCCCGCTCGATTCCAGAAGCGAGAGTGCGGTGTTGACCTTCGGGCGGCTGGCGCCGATGAGCAGGGCGAGCTCACTCTGCGACATGGGCAGCTCGATCGTTACGCGGCCCTCCTCGCTGTCGGGCGCCTTCTGGCGCGCCGCGGCGAGGAAGAAGCGGGCAAGGCGACCTTCGATCGGGTAGAGGGCGATTGCCTCCAGCTGCTGATCGGCCTCGCGCACTCGCGAGCACAGGAAGCGGATGGCTGCGTCGCCGACGACGGGGCGGGTGTCGACGAGGCGCTTGAAAGCGGGTTTTGACAAAGTGAGCGCGGTGACCTTGTTGACGGCGGTGGCGTCCGCACTGCGCGGGCCGCCATCGAGCATCGCGATCTCGCCGAAAATGGCGCCGGCCTCCGCGTGGGCAAACGACAGCTCGCGGCCTTCCGCCGTCAGGACGGACAGGCGCACGCGGCCGCTGACGACGAGGAAGATCTCGCGGCCCGCGTCGCCGCGGGCAAAGATGACCTGGTTCGTGTCGAAGGAGACCTCGCGCATCTCGTCGGCCACCGCCCGCCGGTCCGCCTCGTCGAGCGAACCAAAGAGCTGGGTGCGGCCGAGTAGCTCGCCTATGGTGGTCTTGGCAATCATGGTGGAGCCCTGTCAGCGGTTACCCGCCTGATTTAGCCTGAAAAACTTGTGCCATGGCAACGGTGGATTGACCACTTGCTTTTGCAGGCGGCCCTTTGCATTGTCTCCCGCGCGCAAGCCGCCCCGCGTCCGTCACACCGTTGGCGCCCGATTGAGGTCATGTTTCGCCGGCTATTGCGGCGGCTCGGCCCTTTACGGCTCGGCCCACGATGGGGTGCGTTTCATGCGCAAGTCGTCCATGTTCGATACTCCTTCCTCGCAGGTGATCGCTCCATGACCGCAAAGGCAGCCCTATTAACCGCGCTGAGCCGCACCGACCGTCCGCGCCGGGAGACCTTGCGCCGCGAGCTGGCGCGGGCCAACGCGGGCCAGAAGGAGGTCGTGGCGCGGCCGACGCTGGTGCTTGCGAGCGCGAGCCCGCGCCGGCTGAGGCTCCTGGCGCAGGTCGGCGTCGAGCCCGATGCGCTGCGCCCCACCTCGATCGACGAATCGGCGCGCCGGGGTGAGATGCCGCGCGCCTATGCTGCGCGGCTTGCCCGCGCCAAGGCCGAAGCCGCGCGCGATCAGATCGCCAACGACAAGGATATTGCGGCGGCTTACGTGCTGGCCGCCGACACCGTGGTGGCGGTGGGGCGGCGCATCCTCATGAAGCCTTCCAACATCGAGGAGGCGGCGCACTGCCTGCAGCTCTTGTCGGGCCGCGCGCATCGCGTGCTCACCAGCATTTGCCTCATCACGCCCGACGACCGTGTGCGCCACAAGATCGTCGACACGCGGGTGCGCTTCAAGCATCTGTCGCGTGAGGAGATCGAGGCCTACATCGCGTCGAGAGAGTGGCGGGGGAAGGCCGGCGGCTACGCGATCCAGGGCCTCGCCGGCTGCTTCGTGCAGAAAATCATCGGCTCCTATACGAGCGTCGTCGGCCTGCCGTTGACCGAGGTCGTGGCCCTTTTGGTGGGCGAGGGCTTCCCGTTGCATTTCGCCTGGGTTCGAGCCGCCGAGCTCGATCCCAGCTAGCACCACTGATAGTGCCGATAGTAGAGACGCATGGCGAGCAAGGTTCCACACAAGGCGGATGCGGTCTTCGGACGCTGTCCGGTCTGCAAGGCCCCAACTGATATGGCGCACCGGCCGTTCTGCTCGGCCCGCTGCCGCGATGTCGATCTGTCGCGCTGGCTGGGAGGCGGCTATGCCATCGCAGGAGGGCATGCGGACGCCGATGAGGACGGCGAGGACGCGGCAGCGGGCCGCGCGGGCCCGCACCAATCCAGCGAGGACGAGGAAAATCACGAGTGAGGGGATCTGCCGCTGCGCCGCTTGCAGCTCTTGAGCCCTGGACAGGGCGAGGGGCCCTCTCTATAAGGGCCGAGCTTTGGCGCATGGACGGGCCAAGCTCAATGCCCAGGTAGCTCAGTTGGTAGAGCACGTGACTGAAAATCACGGTGTCGCTGGTTCGATTCCGGCCCTGGGCACCACGAGCCCTGACAATCCCGCCGCAAAAGTCGCCAGATCGACCGCATACCAATCGCAAAAGTAGCTAGCAGCCGCGCGCCGGTCATTCCGCCGGCGAGGTCGCGTCGCCCTGCGCGAGCGTGGCGCCGCGCCCCTTGCGCCCGGCGCGCCCGCGAATGACCACGTAGAACACGGGCGTGAAGATGAGGCCGAACAGCGTCACGCCGATCATGCCCCAGAACACGCCGGTGCCGAGCGCGATGCGCATTTCCGCACCCGCCCCCGTCGCCATGTAGAGCGGCACCACGCCGAGCGTGAAGGCGAGCGACGTCATCAGGATCGGCCGCAGCCGCAGTCTTGCGGCCTCGACCGCGGCCGACACGCAGTCGCGCCCCTGCTCCTCCAACTGCCGCGCGAACTCGACGATGAGGATCGCGTTCTTGGCGGCAAGCCCGATCAAGACGATGAAGCCGATCTGGGTGAGGATATTGATGTCCTGGCCGTGCAGCGTCACGCCGACGAGCGCGCTCAACAGGCACATCGGCACGATGAGGATGATGGCGAGCGGCAGCGCCCAGCTTTCGAACTGGGCGGCAAGCGCGAGGAACACGAACACGACCGACAGCACGAAGATGTAATAGCCGGTGCTCCCCGCCTTGACCTCCTGGTAGGAGAGGTCCGTCCATTCATAGGTTATGCCGTCCGGCAGTTCCCGTACGGCGAGATCGCCCATGATCTTGAGCGCCTCGCCCGTGCTGATGCCGGCGTCTGTCGCGCCGTTGACCTCGACGGTGGGGAACAGATTGTAACGCGGCATGCGGTCCGGGCCGGCGATATTGCGGAACGTGACGAGATTGCCGAGCGGGACCATCTGCCCCGCCTCGTTGCGCACGCGAATGCGCGCCACGTTCTCGGGATCGACGCGGAATCCGGCGTCGGCCTGCGCCGTCACGCGGTAGGTGCGCCCGAACATGTTGAAGTCGTTGACGTAGGCGGACCCGAGATAGACGCGCAGGGCCTCGAAGATGGAATCGAGCGGCACCTTGAGCATCTGCGCCTTGTCGCGGTTTACGTCGACGTAGATCTGCGGCGTCGAGGTCGAGAAGGTGGTGAAGACGTTCTTGATGCCGGGCGTTTCGTTGGCCTTCTGGATGAAGTCCGTGGCGACCTTCTCGAATTGCGCCGGCGAGAGGTTGGCGCGGTTCTGCAGCCGCATGGAGAAGCCGGTCTGTCCGCCCATGCCGCGCACCGGCGGCGGAATGAACACGAACGTGTTCGATTCCTCGATTGAGTGCATGCGCTCGCCTACGAGCTCGGCGATCTTGTCGACAGACAGCCCTTTCGCAAGCCGCACTTTCGGGTCGTCGACGACCACGAAGATGGCGCCGGCGTTGGTGGCGTTGGAGAACGTCGAGCCCGAGCGGCCGGCATAGGACGCCGTGTGGGCGACGCCGGGAACCTGCAGGATCATGTTGTTTGCCCGGCGTACGACCTCGTCGGTGCGCGAGAGCGAGGCGCCGGCCGGCAGCTGCAGGGAGACGATGAGGAGGCCGCGATCCATCTTGGGGATGAAACCCGTGGGCGTGTGCATCGCGAGCCAGCCGGCGCAGGCCAGCAGCACGGCATAGAGTGCCAGCATCAGCGGGCTCGCCGCGGTCACGCCCCGCACCAGCCGGCTGTAGCCCGAGGCTAGGCGGTCAAACCCGCGATTGAAGGCGCGGAAGCCCGCGTGCACCGGCCGCATCAGCAGGCTTTCCTTGGCGTGCGCGACATGCGGCTTGATGAGGACGGCGCACAATGCCGGGCTGAGTGTCAGTGAGTTAAAGGCGGAGATGATGGTGGCCGTGGCGACCGTTACGGCGAACTGGCGATAGAACTGCCCGGTGATGCCGCCGAGGAACGCGGTCGGCACGAAGACCGCCGTCAGCACCAGCGCGATCGCGACGAGCGCGGTGCCGACCTCGTCCATGGTCACGCGCGCGGCCTCGACGGGCTTCAGTCCCTCGCGCAGCTTGCGCTCCACGTTCTCCACGACGACGATCGCATCGTCGACGACGATGCCCACCGCGAGTACGAGCCCGAACAGCGTCAGCATGTTGATGGAGAACCCGAGCGCCTCCATCACCGCGAAGGTGCCGACGAGCGATACCGGGATCGCGACGAGGGGAATGATCGTCGCCCGCCACGTCTGCAGGAACAGCAATACGACGATCACGACGAGGCCAATGGCCTCGAGGATGGTCAGATAGAGCTCGGAGATCGAAACCTCGATGAACTCGGTGGGATTATAGATGATGCGGTACTCGAGGCCCTTGGGAAACCTCTGGGATATGCGCGCCATCTCCTTCTTGATCGTGTTCGCGGTCGCGATGGCGTTCGAGCCCGGCTGCTGCGTGACGATCATCACGGTTGCGGGAAACTCGTCCTGATAGCCGTAGGTCGTGTAGTTGAGCGCGCCGAGCTCCACCCGCCCCACGTCCCTGACGCGCACCACGCGGCCGTCCGCGCCGGTTTTGAGCACGATATTTTCGAACTCGCTGGGCTCGAGCAGGCGACCTTTGAGCTGGAGCGAAAGCTGGAAGGCGCCCATGTCCTGTTGCGGCGGCTGGCCGAGGGCGCCGCCGGCGACCTGGACGTTCTGCGCACGCAAGGCGGACATGACCTCGTCCGCCGTCATCCCGCGTAGGGCGATGCGCTCAGGGTCGAGCCACACGCGCATCGAGTACTGGCGATCGCCGAAGATCGTGACGTCGCCCACGCCCTGGATGCGCGCAAGCTCGTCGACTACGTTCAGGATGGCGTAGTTGGAAATGTAGACCTGGTCGTAGGTCTTGTCCGGCGACACGAGGTGCACGACGAGCAGCAGGTCGGGCGCGCGCTTGTTGACGGTGATGCCGTTGCGGCGCACCTCCTCAGGCAGCCGCGGCTCGGCCGCCGCCACGCGGTTCTGCACCAGCACCTGCGCTTTGTCGATGTCGGTGCCGATCTCGAAGGTGACGCGCAGCGACATGTTCCCGTCGTCGGTCGACTGCGAGTACATGTAGATCATGCCCTCGACGCCATTGACCTCCTGCTCGATGACGGAGGCGACGGTGTCGGAAACGGTCACGGCGTTGGCGCCGGGATAGCTCGCGCTCACCGAGATGGTGGGCGGCACGATCTCGGGGAACTGCGCGACGGGCAGGGTGAGATAGGCGATCGATCCGATGATCAGGATCACGAGCGAAAGCACGGAGGCGAAGATCGGCCGCGCTATGAAGAAGTGACTGAAGCGCATGGCCCTCTCTCGCGGCCCGTCAGGGCTTCTTTACGGAGCTCGTGCGCTCCTGCTCGGCGTCGGAGACCTTAAGCGGTGCGCGCTTGGGCGCGATCTTCTGATCGGGGCGCACCCGCTGCTGCCCGCGGATGATGACCCAATCCTCGGGCGTGATGCCGTTGCGAATGATGCGCAAACCATCTTCGATGGGTCCCATCTCCACGGAGCGGCGCACCGGGATGTCGTCGTCGCCGACGACGTAGACGAACCGATTGGCCTGGTCGGTGCCGATCGCCTCGTCGGGCAGCAGCAGCGCCTGATACTCGGGCGATCCTTGAAGGCGGACGCGGGCGAACATGCCGGGTGAGAACACGGCCCCCTTGTTGGGTAGCACCGCGCGCGCGCGCAGCGTGCCGGTGCCCTGATCCATGCGGTTGTCGAGGAAGTCGAGCCGGCCTTCATGAGGGAAGCCGTCCTCGTCGGGCAGGCCGACGCCGACAGCGGAGCCAAGCATGCCGGAGGCGCCATTGCCGCCGGCCTCGGTCAGCCGCGTGTATTTCAGCGCATTGTTCTCGCTGACGTCGAAGTAGATGTAGATCGGGTCCTGCGTGACGATCGTCGTCAGAATAGTGGTGCCGCCGTCCGTGCCGCCGCCGCTCACGAAGTTACCAGGGGTGACCAGCGCTTGGCTGATGCGGCCGGAGATCGGTGCCGTGATGCGGCAGAAGCTCAGGTCGAGCTCGGCTGTCTTGACGCGCGCCTCCGCCACCTTGACGGCGGACTGGGCCTCGCGCACCAAATTCTCGCGATCGTCGAACGTCTTCTTGGAAATATAATCATTCTTGAGCAGCGGCCTGCCGCGGTTGACATCGAGTGTCGCGTTGCTGACGCGGACCTCGGCCTGGTTGAGCTCGGCCTTGGCCTGCTCGAGCGCGCGTTCGAACGGTCGCGGATCGATCTCGAAGAGAAGATCGCCGGCCTTCACCTCCTGGCCATCGGTGAAATTTGAAGTGGTGAGATAGCCGCTGACACGTGCGCGGATCTCCACGGCTTCCACGGCGTCGAAGCGGCCGGTGTACTCGTCCCACTCGATGACCTTGCGCGTCGCCGGCTGGCTGACAGTGACCTCGGGAGGCTGCAATGCCGCGGCCTCCTTGGCTTTGTCTTCCTCGGAAGTGGAGTGAAACACGGCCGCATAACCCGTTCTCGCCGTCGACGCGGCAAGGCCGGCGATGTCCCCGATTGCCGTCTCGACGCTGCGCCCGCGCAGCGGCCCCATCGCGACTATCGCGGCTCCGAGAATGAGCACCAGTGTCAGTACTGCGTACCTGAGACGCATCGGCCGTCCTTGTTGTCGCCCTCGACGGTCGCGGTGCGTGCCGCCGGGTAGACAGCTATTAACTACGTTGGCATTTCACGGCCGCCGCGGCCGGCTGATGGCAGTCGATCAATCATGCCGCCGGCTCTAGGGGGCCGTGAAAGCTTGGGGTGCCGCGAATTGCACCGCCACGAGTATACATCGGTCGGGTTGCACCAAGATCAATAGAGGTTTGCGGACCCCCGGCTTGCGAGTGGTTTTGGCCGCTCAAGCCCTAGCCGTCGGGCCCCGCGCCGCGTCAACGCTGAATGCCCCGGCTCCCGCGGCGGCGAGATAAAGGAATATGAAACAGTAGAGGATTGCGCCGTCGCCCCCGTTCAGCGCCGGATAGAGGCTGCGCGGCGCGTGCGCCATCCAATAGGCAAAGGCCATTTCCCCCGACAGCAAAAAGGCGACCGGGCGCGTGAAGAGCCCGATCAGGATAAAAAAGCCCCCGACGAGCTCCAAAAATCCCGCAAACCACATCAGCGAGAGCAGCTCCGGCATGGCGTGATCGGTCGGCGGGAAGCCTAGCAGCTTCTGGGCGCCATGCTCCATGAAGAGCAGCGCCGTCACGATGCGCAGGAGCCCAAGAAGGCGCGGGGCCCAAATCGTCTCGACCTGTTTCAAGTCCATGTCGCCCCCTTGACGCCTCTGGCTGCCTACGGCTCTGCGAGCCCGACATCTGTGGAACGTCGAAGCCTATCGGCATCCGTCGCGCGGCTCAACTGGGGGCGACGCGGAGGCTCACCAGCGCAACAGACGCGACCCGAGGGCGGCGCCGAGCGCCGTCACGATCGCGGTCGCCAGCACGTACCACGTCGCGAGAAACAGCGGGCTGTCGTCCTGGCAGTGGGTTGCGTAGAGCGTGGCGCCGATGGCCGCGGCGACGAGGCCGGCTACGGCTCCGGTTAGGGTCGGGTAGCTCGGCGCACCTCGACGCAGTGCCAGCAGCAGGGCTGCGAGGGGAATGGCGGACAACATCGGTATGACGGCGAGGCACACGAGCGAGTTGGACCCCACAAGCTGCCGACCCCAGTCGGCAGCGGGGACGACGATCAGCTCCGCAAACGTCGCCAGCAGTAGAAGTGCGGGCGGCGCGGCAAGCGCCAACAGCCATGCCGCGGGCACCGCGCCGGGCCGGGCCAGATGCAGCACGAGCCCCATCGCCGAGGCGAAGAGGCTCAAGGTCAGCACATACTTGAACAGGAAGCGCGGGGACTCGAGGGCAGCCGAGAGGTCTGCTCTGGGGCCGATATCGAAATAGAAGAAGAGCGCGGCCACGACCGCGCCGCAGGCAGCCCCGATCCACACCGTGCGCCCAATAGGCTCGGAGACAGTCCCGGTGTCCGCAGCTATGGCAGCAATCAAATCGTGCGTCTTCATTCCTCGTGGCCTCTCCGGTGCATGGCGGCCAGCGCCTTGAGGCCGCGATGCAGTGCAACGCGCACCGCGCCCTCATTCATTCCCAAACGACCCGCGACCTCGCGGATCGACTGTCCTTCGATGCTGATCGAGCGGACGATTGCCTGTTGGCGGCCGCGCAGCCCGTCGACGAGACGCGTGGCGTCCTGCCGGTCGAGGTCGCTGCGCGGTTCCTCGGCAACGAGCGTATCGAGCACAAACTCGATCGGCACTTCGATGCGCCGTCCGCGCCGCCGCAGCGCGTCGATCAGCTTGTGGCGGGCGATCGCTCGCACCCATGGACCGAGCGGCTGGCTCGAATCCCACGTATGGCGTTTTAGGTGGATCGCCAACAGCGTCTCTTGGACCACGTCCTCGACGTCGTTCGGCGCCGCCCCGGCCTGCGCAAAGCCGCGACGTGTCGCAGCGCGAAGGCTGAGAGAAAGGGACTGGAGCAGCTGGCGATAAGCAGCCCCATCACCAACTATGGAAGCCCGCATCAAGGCTGCCCACTCCTCCTCGCGATTTACCTGAGCCACACGCTCCTCATCGGCTGTTCGCCCCCTGATCTCGGTTTGTTACGCAAAAACCACGGGCATCTCCAGGCCGCGCGTCCCGGCGCCACATTCAACACAAAATCGTGAACACAGAAACGGTTGGTTGCGGGCCTCCGTATCAGGCGAAAGCAGGTCGAGCAACGATCTGCCGGAACCGGAAGCTCGTAACAGCACCGGGAGGGGCACGGGGAAGGGACGCACGGGCGCCTAAGGGACGGCAAAAGTGCAATCTCCTCTTCATCCCTCATTCCCAAACGTAACCTCGTTCGGAGGACTGCCATGAAGATCAACGTCAATTCGGGTGCGGCCATCGCCGCCGCTGCCGCCGCCCTCTTGATTGCCGGAGCTGCGATATCCGCTCCGGTGAGTGCCGCAGAGGCCGCCAAGGGTCACTGCGTCGGCGCTAACGCCTGCAAGGGCAAGGGCGCTTGCAAGACCGCGACCAACGAATGCGGTGGCCAGAACGCCTGCAAAGGCAAAGGTTTCCTCGAGATGACCAAAGAGGAATGCGATGCCGTCGAGGGCGCGACCTTCGAGCCCGCCAAGATGTAAGGGTTTATTCCCCTCGTTTTAGAATATTTAACGCGACCCGGCGGCCCCGGCCGCCGGGTCGGCACAATTGGCGAGCATGCCAAAAGCGAGCGTAGGATTGCCGAATGTCCAACCGTGCGAGACAGACTATGGGCGCAGCGAAGGCTGCCGATGCAACGCGCGATCGCCCGCCTTACCTCGGGTTCGGGCTCGGCCTGCGACCCCAGCACTATCGCGAGATCCTCGACGGCGATCCGCAAGTCGATTGGTTCGAGGTCATCTCGGAGAACTACATGGTGCCGGGCGGGCAACCGCTTACCATCCTCGACCGGATCGTGGAGCGCTACCCCGTCGTAATGCACGGTGTCTCGCTGTCGATCGCCTCGACCGCGCCGTTCGACGAGGAGTATCTCGACGGCCTCAACGTGCTCGCCAAGCGCGTGCGGCCCAAATGGATTTCAGATCACCTGTGCTGGACGGGTGTGCACGGCGTCAACCTGCACGACCTGCTGCCGATCCCCTACACGCGCGAAGCTCTCGATCATGTCGTATCCCGCGTCGACTATGTGCAGGAGCGGCTCGGGCGTCCGCTTTGCCTGGAGAATGTTTCGACCTACGTGCAATTCGGCGAGTCGGAGATGCCCGAGTGGGAGTTCATCACCGAGTTGAGCCGCCGCACCGGCTGCTGGTTGCTGTTCGACGTCAACAACGTGTACGTCAGCGCCTTCAATCATGGCTATGATGCGCTCGCATTCCTCAATGGCATCCCCGCTGATCGCGTCATTCAGTTTCACCTCGCCGGCCACAGCGATATGGTGAACTACGTCGTCGACACGCACGATCATCCGGTGCGCGACGAGGTATGGACACTCTACGAGGCAGCGCTGAAGCGCTTCGGACCGGTCTCGACCATGATCGAGCGCGATGATGACATCCCGCCGCTCGCCGATATGATGGATGAGCTCGGGCGCGCCCGCACGCTTGCGCAGAAGGTGCTGGGTCCGGGGCTTCGAGCAAGTTCGCCGGAGCAGCCGGCGGCGCGCTGAATTGTCGTTGGATAGCAGCTCCCAAGTCGCCGGGAGGCGCCGAGTGAATCTCAAGGATTTCCAGGATCTTTTCCAGCGCGCCATTCTCGAGGGCAACAACGATATCCTTGAGCATATTCCCGATGGACCGCGCGAAACGAAAACGAACCTGCTCGGCATCTATCGCGACGCTTACGTGCTGCGGCTGATCGACGTCGTCGGCAATGATCACGAGCTGCTGCGGCTCTATCTCGGCGACGATCGCTTCCACGCCATGGCGCGCGCGTATATCGACAGCTACCCTTCGCAAAGCCCCAATGCCCGCTGGTTCGCCCACAGGCTTCCCGAGTTCCTGCAGGCTGCCGAGCCTTATTCGCGCCAGCCGATCCTGGGCGAGCTGGCGGCGCTCGAGCGGGCGCTCAACGATGCCTTCGACGGGGTCGATGCACCGGTGCTGAGCATGAGCGATCTCGCCGCGTTTGCGCCGGAGGCGTGGGGACAGCTCTCCTTCGTTTGTCATCCGACGGCAACCTGCCTCGAAGTTCGCTCCAATGTCGGGGCGATCTGGAGTGCGCTCAAGGCGGAGGCCGAGCCGCCGCCCTGCACGCTTCATCATGAGGCTCGCCGCGTCCTCGTGTGGCGGCACGATGCAACGTCGATGTTCCGCGATCTCGGCGCCGAGGAGGCGATGATGTGGACCGAATTGGCCAAGGGCAGCCGCTTCGGCGACCTCTGCACGTTGCTGGCAACCTACGACGACCCGGCGGGCGCGCCCATGCGGGCAGCGGGATATCTCAAGTCCTGGCTCGAAGCGGGGCTTTTGAGCAGCGCGGCGCCGGCCGCCTGAAAGTGCAGGCGGTCTACGGCTGGGCCACCGCCGCGCTTGGCGGGGAAGCGTCTGCCTCGGCTTCGGTTGCGCCCCAGAGTCGGCGGTGGAGCCTATCGAGCAGCAGGTAGATGACGGGCGTCGTATAGAGCGTCAGCATTTGCGAGACGAAGAGGCCGCCGATAATCGTGATGCCGAGGGGGCGGCGAATTTCGGCGCCCGGTCCCGCCGCGATGGCGAGAGGCACCGCACCGAGCAGGGCCGCCATCGTCGTCATCAGGATGGGGCGGAAGCGCGCGATGCACGCCTCGTAGATGGCGACCGCGGGTCGCAAGCCGCGCTGGCGTTCGCCGTCGAGTGCGAAATCAACGAGCATGATGCCGTTTTTCTTGACGATGCCGATCAGCAGGATCACGCCGATCAACGCGGTCATCGAAAGCTCCATGTCGGCCATGCGCAACGCGAGCAGCGCTCCGAGGCCTGCTGAAGGTAGCGTCGAGATGATCGTCAGGGGATGAGCCAGACTCTCGTAGAGGACGCCCAGCACGATGTAGACGGCGAGCAGGGCCGCGAGAATGAGCAATGGCTGTTGCGATGCCTGCTCGGCGAAGGCGCGCGCGTCGCCCGCCGCCTCACCCCGCAGCCCGGGAGGCGTATGCAGCTCGGCCATCGCCTGATCGATTTGCGCCAGAGCCGCATCAAGCGTGTTGCCGGGGGCGAGGTCGAAAGAGATGGTGACCGCCGGGAACGGGCCCTGGTGGTTCACGACGAGCGGGGCAAGGTTTTTCTGCAGGCTGATGACGCTCATCAATGGAACCTGCGCGCCGCCGCTGCCTGGCACGTAGATGTGCTCGAGATCGGAGGGGTCGCGCTGCAGACGCGGATCGACTTCGAGAATGACGCGATACTGATTGCGCTGGGCGTAGATGGTCGAGATCTGGCGCTGCGAAAAAGCGTTGTTGAGGGCGTTGTCGATCGCCTCTATGCGCACGCCCAGCCGCGCGGCGGCATCCCGGTCTATTCTGACGTCGAGCTGCAGGCCGCCCTCCTCGCGATCGTTCGAAACCTGCACGAGCCCCGGGAGCTCCTTCATGCGCTCCAGGATCTTGGGCATCCATGCGTAGAGTTCGTCGATGTCGGGATCCCAGAGCGTGAACTGGTACTGGGAATCGCCCTGGCGCGCGCCGACGCGAATATCGCGGGAGGGGTTCATCCGGACCTCGAGCCCATTGATGCCGGCGAGCTTGTCGCGCAGCCGCTTGATAACGCGGGCGGTGGTCACGCCATCACGCTCTCGCAGCGGCTTCAGGTTGATGAACATGCGACCGCGATTGACCGAGGCATTGAAGCCGGAGGCGCCGACCGACGAGCCGACGTGCTCGACGGCGGGATCGTCGAGGATGAGCCCGAGCGCCTCGGTCTGCAGCTTGGCCATGGCCTCGAATGAAATGTCGCCCGCAGCCTTGGTGGAGCTGATGATCAGCCCGGTATCGTCCTCGGGGAAAAAGCCCTTCGGCGTCTGCACATAGAGGTGCACCGTGAGGACGACCACGCAAATGAGGGAGAAGAGCATGACCGCCTGGTGGCGGAGCGCGACGGCGAGCGTGCGCGCGTAGCCGTTCTGCAAGGCGCCGAGCACGCCTTCCACGATGCGATCGAGCCGGCTCGGCCGCTCGTCCACGCCCTTCTTGAGGAAGTGCGCGCAGATCATCGGCGTGACCGACAACGACACGACGAGAGACACGGCGATCGCCACGACGAGCGTAATCGAGAACTCGCGCAGCAAGCGCCCGACGACGCCGCTCATGAACAGGATCGGGATGAAGGCGGCGATCAACGAGACGCTGATCGACAGCACCGTGAACCCGATCTGGCGCGCGCCCGTGAGCGCGGCGCGCATCGGCGTCATTCCGTCCTCGATGTGGCGGTAGATGTTCTCGATCATGACGATGGCGTCGTCGACGACGAAGCCCACCGCAATGACGAAGGCCATCAGCGTCAGGTTGTTGATCGAGAAGCCGAGCGCCCACATCGCGGCGCAGGTGCCCGCGAGCGATAAGGGCACCGTGATTCCCGCGGCCACCGTCGTGGTGATCCGCCGCAGGAACAGGAACACGACCAGCATCACCAGGGCGACCGCGGCCGCGAGTGTGAACTGCATGTCGTTGACGCTCGCGCGGATGGTGGCGGTGCGGTCCGAGAGCACGGAGATGTCGATCGCCGCCGGGATCCAGCGCCGCAAGTCCGGCAGCATCGCCTTCACGCGGTCGACCGTCTCGATAACGTTGGCGTCGGGCTGCTTGCGGATGATGAGCAGCACGGCGGACTGTCGGTCGAACATGGCCGCCGAGCGGGTGTTGCGCGTGCCGTGCTCGATCGAGGCGACGCTCGACAGGCGCACCACGCTGCCGGCGCTCGTCTTCAGCACGATCGCGCCATAGCCCTTCGGCTCGCGCAGCTGGTCATTGGTATCGAGGGTGATCTCCTGCTTGTCCCCTTCGACGGAGCCGACCGGCGCGATGTCGTTGGCCGCCTCGATCGCGCTGCGCACCTCCTCAAGGCTCAAGCCCATGGAGGCGAGAAGGGTCGGATTGACGCGCACGCGGATGGCCGGCTGCTCGGCGCCGCTCACCTCGACCTGGGCCACGCCGTCGACCTGTGACATGCGCTGGGCGACGATCGTATCGGCCGCATCGTAGAGGTCGCTCGGCGACAGGATGTCGGAGGTCATCGCCAGGATCAGGATCGGGGAATCGGACGGATTGTATTTGCGGAACGTCGGCACTTGCGGCAAGTCGCCCGGCAGATCGGCGGCGGCCGCGTTGAGGGCGGCCTGCACGTCGCGCGCCGCTCCGTCGATCGAGCGGCTGAGGTCGAACTGCACGGCGATGCGCGTCGATCCCTGCGAACTCACCGAGGTCAGCTCGGTCACGCCGGCGATTTCGCCCAGCCGCCGCTCAATTGGCGCAGCGATCGTGGCGGCCATCGTCTGGGGATCGGCGCCGGGGCGGCTCGCCTGCACGCGCAAGGTGGGGAAATCGACGGCCGGCAGGCTCGCGACCGGCAGGGCGACGTAGGCGGCGGCACCCAGGAGAAACAGTCCGGCGGCGAGCAACGCCGTCCCGATGGGCCGCAGGATGAAGGGGGTGGAAAAGCTCATGGCGCTACTCGGCTGCTTCTTTGGCGAGCGTGAGAGGCGCCTCGCCTTCGCCGCGGACACCCGGCCCAACGAGCCGCGCCTTCAGCCGCTCCATGGCAAGGTAGATGACGGGCGTGGTGTAGAGCGTCAGCAGCTGGCTGAGCAGTAGGCCGCCGACGATGGTGATGCCGAGCGGATTGCGCAGCTCGGCGCCCGTGCCGGTTTCGAGCGCCAGGGGCAGCGCGCCAAACAGCGCGGCGAGCGTCGTCATCATGATCGGGCGGAAGCGCAGGAGCGCCGCTTCCACGATCGACTGGCGCGGATCGAGCCCGCGCGTGCGCTCGGCCTCGAGCGCGAAGTCGATCATCATGATTGCGTTCTTTTTTACGATACCCATCAGCAGCACGATACCGATGAGCGCGACGAGCGACAGATCGAGGCCCATGTACATCAGCGCAAGCAGCGCGCCGATGCCGGCCGACGGCAGCGTCGTCAGGATGGTGAAGGGGTGGATGAAGCTCTCGTAAAGGACGCCCAGCACTATGTAGATCGTTATGACCGCCGCGAGGATGAGCCACGGCTGCGAGGCGAGTGACTTTGAGAACTCGTTTGCGTCGCCAAAGAAGCTGCCCGTGACGGAGGCCGGCATGTCGATTTTCTGCTCTGCGTCCGCGATGGCGGCGACCGCGTCGCTCAGCGCGGCGCCGGGCGCCAGGTTGAAGCTTATGGTCTCGGAGGGGAACTGGTCCTGGTGGCTGACGGCGAGCGGCGCTGACGTGTGCTCGATGCGGGCGATTGCGGTCAGCGGCACTTGCACGCCGCTCGATGAGGGAACGTAAAGGCGCGGCAGTCGCGAGGGATCGCTGCGATACTGCGCCTGCGCCTCCAGCACGACCCTGTACTGGTTGGCTTGGGCGTAGATGGTCGAGACCTGGCGCTGGCCGAAGGCGTCGTTGAGCGCGTCGTTTACAGCTTGCAGCGTGACGCCGAGCCGGCCGGCCGTCTCGCGATCGACCTCGACGTGAACACGCGGGCCTGAGTCCTCCGTTTCGAGGTTGACGTCGGCCATGGCGGGGGAAGCGATCAGCGCCGTGGCGAGCCGCCGTGACCACGTCGCGACCTCGCCGGCATCCGTGCTGACGAGGGTATACTGGTATTGGGCGCGGCTTGCCCGCGTCGCGATCTGCACGTCCTGTACGGGCTGGAAGTACACGGTCACGCCGGGAATGGTCGAGACGGCCTCCGTCAGGCGATCGACGATGTCGCCGGCGAGAAGCGCGCGCTGCTCCCGCGGCTTCAGCGTGATCTTGAGGCTCGCGACGTTGGGCGTCGTGTTGAGGGTGCCGACGCCCGCAACGCTGACGACGCCGTCGACGTCGGCGTCCTTGCGCACGACATCAGCCACCGTCTCCTGCACGCGGCTCAGCTCGGTGAACGAGACCTGCGGCTCCGCCTCGATGACGGCGGTGATCATGCCGGTGTCCTGGACGGGCAGGAAGCCTTTCGGAATTATCACGTAGAGCCAGATGGTTATGGCGAGCGTCAAGGCCGTAACGACGAGCGTGGCCGGCTGGTGGCGCAGTACCCATTCGAGCGTGATCCGGTAGCCTTCCGCGACGCCGTTGATGCCCCAGTTGAAAGCGCGCGAAATCCAGCCGCGCTTGGTTTCCGGCTCCCGCTTCAGGAGGCGTGAGCACATCATCGGGGTCAGGGTCAGCGACACGACCGCGGAGACGACGACGGCGATGGTCAGGGTCAGCGCGAACTCGCTGAACATGCGCCCGACGAGGCCGGTCATGAACAGCAGCGGTATGAACACGGCGATCAGCGACAACGTCAGCGACACGACCGTGAAGCCAATTTCGCTCGCTCCGTCGAGCGCGGCGCGCATCGGCTTGGCGCCCTTCTCCAAGTGGCGGACGATGTTCTCGATCATCACGATGGCGTCGTCGATGACGAAGCCCGTGCCGATCGTCAGCGCCATCAGAGAGAGGTTGTCCAAACTGAATCCGCAAAACCACATCACGCCGAAGGTGGCGATTAGCGACACGGGCAAGGCGACGCCGGCGATAAGGGTTGCGCGGCCGGAGCGCAGGAAAATCAGCACGACCAGGACGACCAGCGCCACGCTGAGGCACAGCGTGAATTGCACGTCTTGAATGGAGGCGCGGATGGTGCCGGTGCGATCGTGCACGAGCGTGAGCTTGGCGCCCGAGGGCAGCGCGCGCTCGATGCGCGGGAGCTCGGCCGTCAGGCGGTCGACCGTCTCGATGACGTTGGCGCCGGGCTGCCGCTGCACGTCGATGATGACGGCGGGCGTGCCGTTGTGCCAGCCGCCGACGCGGGCGTTCTCCAGTCCCTCCGACACGGTGGCGACGTCCTTGAGCCGCACGGGCGCGTTGCTGCGATAGGCCACGACGATGTCACGGTAGCCTTGCGCGGAGGAGATCTGATCGTTGGCGGCGATCGTGTAGGACTGATGCGTGCCGTCGAGCGATCCCTTCGGTCCCGCGACGTTGGCCCCGACGATCGCGGTGTTGAGGTCGGACATGCTCAAGCCGTAGGCGGCGAGCCGCGAGACGTCGGCCTCGATGCGGACCGCCGGACGGACACCGCCTTCAACGGAAACGTGGCCGACGCCCGTGACGGTGCTGAGCCGCTGGGCGATCAACGTATCGGCAAGGTCGGACAAATCTCGCATCGAGACCGTGTCGGAGGTGAGCGCCAGCGTCACGATCGGCGCGTCCGCCGGATTGACCTTCGAGTAGGTGGGCGGATAGGGCAGGTTGCGCGGCAGCGTCGAGCCCGCCGCATTGATCGCCGACTGCACGTCCTGGGCTGCCGCATCGATGTCGCGACCGAGATTGAACTGCAACGTGATCTCGCTGAGGCCGTAGGAGCTCGTCGATGTCATGGTCGAAAGCGCCGGTATCTGGCCGAGCTCGCGCTCGAGCGAGGCGGTGATGAGCGTCGACATCGTCTGCGGGTTCGCACCCGGCAATTGCGTCGTCACCTGCACCGTCGGGAAATCCACCTGCGGCAGCGACGAGACGGGGAGCCAGAAATACCCCAGGGCTCCGCCGAGAACGGTGGCGAAGGCTAAGAGAGAGGTTGCGATCGGCCGGTTGATGAAAGGGCTGGAGACGCTCATGGGGTGGCGCCTGGGGCACCCTCGGCAGCGCGTCTGCGCCCGCGCTTGGAGCCTTCGGCACGCTTGCGCTTGCCCTCCGTCGCAGCGGCTTGCCCGGGCGCCGCCGGGTTGATGGCGGCCGTCTCCTCCGGAGGGACTTGCGCCGAAGAGCCGGCGTCGGATTGCGGGGCGCCGGCAGCGGGTGGCGGCGGGCTCCCCTCGCCGGTGCCGCTGATTTTGACCTCGGCGCCGTCCTTCAGGCGCGCAAAGCCCGCCGTGACGACGCGCTCGCCGGCGGTCAGCCCTTGCGCGACCACGGCCTCGGTATCGTCCTGCTGGGCCACGCCGACGGGGCGGGCTGCGACCTTGCTGTCGTTGCCGATGACAAAGACGAACGTGCCGTCGGGGCCGCGCTGAATGGCGGCGGTCGGAATGACGACAACGTTCTGCAGAGTTTTCAGCAGCAGCCGGACATTGACGAACTGGCCTGGCCAAAGCTGGAGCTCCGCGTTCGGGAAATCGGCCTTGAGGCGGATCGTTCCGGTCGACTGATCGACTTGGTTGTCGATCACCTGCAGCGTGCCCTTGTCGAGCACGTCATTGCTATCGGTCTCCAGGGCCTCGACATCGAGCGCCCTCTCGGCGCGCGCTTTATTGATCTGCGGCAGATCCTGCTGCGGCAGCGTGAACATCACGGAGATGGGGCGCACCTCGGTGATGACGACGATGCCGGCGTCGGACGCACGCACGAGGTTGCCGGTGTCGACGAGACGCAGGCCCGTGCGCCCGTCGATCGGCGCAACAACGGTAGTGTAGCCGAGCACGGCGCGGGCGTTGTCGATCGCCGCTTCGTCGGATTTGAGCTGCGCCTCGAACTGGGCGACGAGGGCACGCTGCGTGTCAACCGTCTTGACGGCGACCACGTTCGACGACAGCTTTGCGTAGCGCTCCAGATCGAGCTTGGCATTGGCGAGCTGCGCCGCATCGAGCGCCTTTTTCGCCAGGGCCTGATCGAGCTGGGACTGGTAGGTGACGGGATCGATCTGGGCGAGCTTGTCGCCGCGCTTGACGTCCTGGCCTTCCTTGAAGTCGATCGAAAGGATCTTGCCGTCGACCTGGGGGCGAACCGTCACGGTGTTGCGCGCCTTGGCCGTGCCCACGCCTTCGAGCCAGACCGGCACGTCGGCAAGCTGCGCGGAAGCCGCGACGACGGGCACAGGACCCTCGTCGCGGGCAAAGCCGCGGCGCCCGCGCTGGCGCTCCTCTCCGCCTGTCGTGAAGTGGATCGCTGCGGCCGAGAGTGCCCCTATGATCAGAATGGCGAATAGCGATCTGAAGAACTTTTTCACCTGCGAATCCTGTCCCTGCCCGGTCCCCAGATCAGACGCTGCAAATAGGCATGAGTGCGGCGTCTGGATGCAAAACGGATGATAGCGGCAAAAGCCGTCGCAAAGGGCCCCAGAGCCCCCGTTCCCCCGGCCCTCTGGCCCCCCGGGGGCCTGCGCGAGTGCAACGCCCCAAAACGGGCGGGGATCCGCCTCGGCTTCACAAAAGCGCAAACCTCGGCACGAACAGGACCGCCAGGATGGCCGACCGCTGCCGAGATCTCGCCCCGCCGGCCGGCCAGGAGCTAGATGCATAGGAGATCCGCCCGAAGGCGGTCGTGCCTGCAATCGAGCATTGCGATATGCCGCCAGCGCCTCGCGCCGGCAGGCATCTTAGCTCAGCACCTCGGATTGTCGCGATCTTGAGCGCTTTGGCGCAAATCGGCGCCAAGGCCGGCATTGCGCCTCAGGAGAGCGACGGGCGGATGCGGCGCGCGCGCTCGATGTTGTCGACGTTGGGACGCAAGCGCCGGTAGCTTCGCGTATTCCCCCATGTATCGAGCGGGGGGATGTTCTGCCCCTCGCGGCGGTCGAGTGCGGAGCGGATCGCCGCACTCGCATCGTCAAACCGCATCGCCTCGTGCTGGCCAATGAGCTCAACCCGATTGCGGCCGGCGCTCTTTGCGGCATAGAGCGCGCCGTCGGCACGATGAAATAGCGCGCCGAGATCGCACGTGATGTCTTCGTGGGAGGCCGCGCCGATGCTGACCGTCCCGGCGACGTTGGCGCCGTCAATGACCATGGCCGAAGCCGCGAACGCGCCGCGGACCGCCTCGGCGGTAGCTCCCGCGGCCGCCAGGTTGGCGCCGGGCAGAATGGCTGCGAACTCTTCGCCGCCCAGCCGCCCGACGATGCTGCCGGCTTCGAGCTTATCCGCCAATACGTCGGCAAAGAGCTGCAGCACCCGGTCGCCCAGCCGGTGCCCGTAGGTATCGTTGATCTTCTTGAAGTGATCGAGATCGAACACGAGAACCGAGATCGGATCGCCCTTCAGGTATCTGGCGTGCTCCGCAAGTATCTCTGCGGCCTCGAACAACGCGCGCCGGTTGGGAAGACCCGTCAGCGGATCTGTGAGCGCGTCCATGCGCTGCTCCAACTCCTGGCGCTCCTTGACGATCGCCAGGACGATGAACGCCAGCGCGACGCGGCCCAGCAATGCAATGAGAACGACCGCCGGGAACCAAGTGCTGGCGAAGACGAGGCCAGCCTCCTGGATCGGCATCGTGAGGGTGAGTGGAAGCCAGGTGAGATAGCTGGCGCCCGTCGCGATCAGTAGAACGACGGCGGGCCAGCGCGATATCAGCCGCTCGCTGCTATCGTGCGCCAATTCGATCGCTGCCAGGAAGCTCAGCGCGGCGAGAGCGGTGCAGGCGAGGATGAGCCGATCATCGAATGTGGCGAAAAGCCCGGCAAATTGCGCGATCAGGAACGCGACGGGCCAGATGAAAATCCAAAACGGATGCAGCTTACGCCCTTCGAACTGCCGCAGGGCCATCCACATGATTGCTGCGGACAAGATCATCCACGACTGGCCGAAGGCGTGCAGGTTGGCGTCGTTCCTGCGAATTGCAATGATGGCGATGATGATGCCGGCGCTCATGATGAACTGCGCGACACCCCACCACCCGGTGAGAAGATTGGTGCGCTCCCGCCACCACGTGAACACGAGCACGAGCCCCAGTATGGCCGTCACCGATATGGCGACGACTGAGATCGTGGGCATGTCGAGCTGCATGGGCGCGCCTGGACGATAGTTTGAAGTCGGAACAAATTAGCGGCGGCCTCTTTACGGCATGTCTAGAAATTCCGCTTAATTGGATCGAACTCCGGTCGCGACTTTCGCACGTCACGATTCATCGCCGGTTCGGGAACAACTTCCCGATACGCCGGCGAAAGACGTTGGCAAGCCTTTTTCTCTAAACCGACGCGGACAAGGCGTATGCAGAATGCGGAGGCCATGAGCGACACGGATCCAGCTTTCACGTGCGAAGGGTGCCGAAGCCCGCTTGGTTTCGATTTCAGCATGGCCTTTCAGCCAATCGTCGATCTCGGGACGGGGAGCGTGTTCGCCTACGAGGCGCTGGTGCGCGGCGTAAACGGCGAGCCATCCCGCACCGTGCTCGAGCGCGTCAACGGCCAGAACCGCTTTGCGTTCGACCAGCGATGCCGCGTGCTGGCGGTCGAGCTTGCGACAAAGCTGGGCATCACCACCAAGCTCCACATCAATTTCATGCCGAATGCGGTCTACGAGCCCAGCCGCTGTCTGCGCACGACGCTCGAGGCTGCGGCGCGGACGGGGTTTCCCGTCGACCGGATCGTGTTCGAGACGACCGAGGACGAGCGCGTCCGCAACCCCGGCCACCTCAAGAATATCTTCTTGGAGTACAAGCATCGCGGATTTCAGACCGCGATCGACGACTTTGGCGCCGGGTACGCCGGGCTCAATCTGCTTGCTGACTTCCAGCCCGACATCATCAAGCTCGACATGGCGCTCATTCGCGGCATCGATGCCGATGCGGCACGGCGGGCCATCGTGGGCGGCATCGCCGGTATTTGCCGCATGCTTGGCGTCCGCGTCGTCGCCGAAGGGATCGAGACGGCAGCCGAAATGCGAGCGCTGAGCGATCTCGGCATTTCTTTGATGCAAGGCTATCTGTTCGCCAAGCCGGCGTTCGAGAGCCTGCCGCCGGTCAACATGCACGATCAGTGCACTTCCGGGCAGAGCCTGCGCGCCTGATAGCAAGGCTTGGCTGGGGGACTAGGATTCGAACCTAGATAGGCAGAGTCAGAGTCTGCAGTCCTACCGTTAGACGATCCCCCAATGCCGGGATCCAAAGCGGCAAAGCCGCCGGCTGCGCGCGTATAACAGCTCGGCTCGGGTCCCGCAACGGGCGCCGTCACCGGCCCCCGCCCGCCAACTCCGGCCGGTACTCGAAGTGCATCGTATCGTAGTGGTGCCAGCGCCCCCCCCAGATAAAGCCGTGCTTCTCGAAGATGCGCACGATTTCCATGGGGATCTCGTTCCTATAGGCGTAGGCGCCGTCCTTGCCGGGTTTGGTGTTGCGCCAGTAGTCGGCGTGCGCGAGCGCGATGTCGATGGCGATGCCGTGGCCGTGCGCCGACATGCGCTTCGTTCCCGCGATAGGCCGGCAATTATAGGTGCCGCCCGAGGGATAGAGGAAAACATCAAAGCGCGCCGGCAACTCGTCGAGCTCAGCGCTCACGGCCTCGAAGGCTTGCGCGACGCCGTTGACGCTGCTGACGCGCAGACGCTGGCCGGTCTTCTTGGGCAGCCAGACGATCGACTTTAGCTTCTTGTCGACCTCGCCCTTGCTGCAATCGCCGTAGATCTTGTTGAAGAACGCGCCATTGCGCGCGCGGCCCGGATCGACGTCTTTTGCCGGCGGCTTTGCGTCCTCGCCCGCCGGATAGGGCACCGCGAGCGTGTCCTCGATGTCGGGATCATCGAGCCATTGCGCAAACGACTTCGCGCCCTTGCCGTCGTCGAGCGGCATGGCCGTGCCGTCGCGCCACACGAGCATGTTCCCGTTGATGCGGTCGAGGTGATCGGGGTAGGACGCGAGCAGCCGCGCGCGCGCCGTCGGCGACAGTTCGCCCGCCACGGCCGTTGCGGCGGCCGGGAGCGCGAGAAGTAGCAGCAAACCGATTCGCGTGGCTAACGGCATTTGTTAACGGTCCCATCAGATTGAAAGGAGAGCAAATTCCGCCGCATCGATGCGCGCTTTACGCGGGCGCGATTGCTGCTAAAGTGTAACACAAGTGTCATCCAGAAGACGCCTGATGACAGCGGCTGCCGCGCGTACGTTCGGCACGCCCGATGCCAGGCGCTGGAGTTTAAGCTTTGCAGGGCTACCCCGATGACGGCGGCGCAGTAGAGGCGCCTGACGCCAGCGAAAGGGCCGACGGGATCGTTCCGGCTCTCACGGTCGCCCAGGCAACCGACACTGTTCCAATCGACATTGTTCCAATCGACATCGTTCCTGCCGATATCGTTCCAACGAATGCGCAACGCGACGGCGTAGGCAACGCGCCGGCGTCTTCTGGGCACCGCATCGCTCCGGCGGTGCGTCCCGATGCGGGCGAGCGCGATACTATCTACGGCGCGCTCGATCTCGGCACCAACAACTGCCGCCTCCTGCTCGCCAAGCCGTCGCGGCGCGGCTTTCGCGTCGTCGACGCCTTCTCGCGCATCATTCGCCTGGGCGAGGGCGTGGGCCAGACGGGGCAGTTGTCGGACGCGGCCATGGCACGCACCTTCGAGGCACTCAAGGTCTGCGCGGCCAAGCTCGATCGCGCGCGCGTGCGCCGCTCGCGGCTCGTGGCGACGGAAGCCTGCCGCATCGCCACGAACGGCCCGTTGTTTCTGGCCGACGTGCGCGAACGGCTTGGACTCGACATCGAAGTCCTCACGCCCGAAGTGGAGGCGCGCCTTGCCGTTTCGGGCTCGGCTGCGCTGATCGATCCCGGCTGCGACTACGTTCTGGTTTTCGACATCGGGGGCGGCTCCTCGGAGCTGATCCTGCTCGATCTGGCGCGGCGCGGCCGGCGCGGGGACCGCCACTCCACCGGCCGCATCGACGCGCAGAACTGCATGGTGGCGTGGACCTCGCTGCCGATCGGCGTCGTCACGCTTGCCGAGCGCTTCGGAGGCCGCCACGTCACACCGGAAGATTTCGAAGGTATGGTCGCGGCGACGCATGCGATGCTGGCTCCGTTCGAGGCGCAACATAAGCTCGCCGAGCGCCTCGAGGGCAAGAGCGTGCACATGCTCGGCACGTCGGGCACCGTCACGACGGTCGCGGGCATCCACCTCGGGCTGCCGCGCTACGACCGCAACCGCGTCGACGGCTGCTGGCTCAACGTCAAGGACGTGCGCGCGGTCACCGACGATCTGATTTCGCGCACCTACGAGCAGCGCATCGCCGAGCCGTGCATCGGCCGCGACCGTGCCGACCTGGTGCTCGCGGGCTGCGCCATCCTCGAAGCGGTGCTGCGCCTGTGGCCGTGCGACCGTCTGCGCGTCGCCGATCGCGGCCTGCGCGAAGGCATTCTTACGACGCTGATGAACGAGGACGGCGTTTTGCGCATCGGACGGCGCCGGCGCGGCGGGCGGCGCTAGCGTCTCTTGCCGGTCCTCGCGCGATCGCGCAAACACCCAAGCTTTTCTCATTTGTCGAGCCTCGCATCGCAAAATCGGTTCCCACGTCTGCGGAAGCCCGCTAGAGACCAGCAATGACCAAGAGACGGAGCGGCCCGGGCGGCGGCGAGCGCCAGCTTCACGTGCGCGTCAAGACCGCGCGCCGGCGCACGGCCTCCTCGCAGCGCTGGCTCGAGCGCCAGCTCAATGATCCGTATGTGGCGGCCGCCAAGCGCGAAGGCTTCCGCTCGCGCGCGGCGTTCAAGATGGCCGAGATCGACGACAAGTACCAGCTGCTGAAGCCCGGCAAGCGCGTCGTCGACCTCGGCGCGGCGCCGGGCGGCTGGAGCCAGATCGCGGCGGAGCGCACCCAGTCGGTCGCCGGCAAGGGCCAGGTCGTGGCGATCGACATCTCCGAGATGGAGGCGCTCGCCGGCGTCGAGATCGTCCACCTCGATTTCATGGACGAGAACGCCGAGGAGCGCCTCAAAGCGCTGCTGCGCGATCGCGGCGCCGACGTCGTGCTGTCCGATATGGCAGCCCCCACCGTCGGCCACACGCGCACCGATCATCTGCGCATCATGGGTCTTGCCGAGGCCGCCGCCGCGTTCGCCTGCGACGTGCTTTCGCCGGGCGGTGCGTTCGTCGCCAAGGTGCTGCAGGGCGGCACCGAGCGCGAGCTGCTCGATATCCTCAAGCGCCAGTTTACGACCGTGCGCCACGTCAAGCCGCCGGCTTCGCGCGCCGACTTCAGCTGAGCTCTACGTGGTGGCGACGGGCTATCGCGGCGGCTGAGCCACGCGCCTTGGGCCTCGCGGGCGAAAGCCCCCAGGGTTTGAGAAAGAGCGAGGGAGCGCGGGCGCAAGAAGCGCTGCGGTCCGAAACTTTAAGGGCAGCCTTCCGGCGCCCGCGCGCGGCGACTTTAGGGTCTGGCTCGCGCTTCGACGTGATCCCGCACCCTCTTTGGAGCCGCAGCTCCGCAAAAAGCACAGGCGTCCTACACCTCGTTGGCGGCCGCAGAGCCTGACATTGTTACCAATGCAGTCCCACGGCGGGCGAGCACCAGAGCTCCCGGATGTCCAGCCTCCGACAGGCCGACCCTTCCGGGCGCCGCTCCCTCTCCACGCAATCGGTACGGATCGATCACGCTCCCTTGGTGGAGAGGGATGGCGCGATGATAGGGGAAGGTTGAAGCACGGGGATTAGTTTTGCGCGCGCGCCGGGCGCGGCCGGGGCCTTATTTTCCCAGCGTCGCGAGGTGAGGGACGGTGATGGGCGCGTTTGCCGCCAGGGGCGATTTCTCGCGCGCGCCGACGACGCCCGCCATCACGAACGACAGGACCGCCAGCGTGCCGAGCACGGCGAGCACCAGCGTCACGCTGCGAAAGCTGTCATCGTCCTGAAAGCGCGTCATGGCCGTCCTCCTGAGAGGCAGCAGTCCTACGCCGGAATGGGCCCGAAGTGGCATGTTGGTGTGCGTTAGGGTTGATGCAGTGGGTGTTCGAATGCGTGCGTGCGGCCCGTATTTGTTAAGATTAGGGATGCCTAAATAATGAACTCTCAGGCGGGAGATTGGCGTCTGCGCGACCCGCGCTCAAGGGCGAGCTTCAATACAAATCCGTAAGCTTGGCCGAACCCTCGTTCGTGATACCGTCCGTATGCGGTGCTCACTAGGGCGCGACGTGCTTTTGGGATCGCGCAAGCGTTCGTAACGAGGCGTTCGTAACAAAGAAAAGGTCTGGGTCCATGAGCTGGAGCGATGCCCTCAAGGGCGTGGTTGGAAATCTCGTCGGCGAGGCCGAAGCCTCGGGGCTCGTCAAGAGCGTGTTCGGCGCGGAGGGCCTCCAGACGATTCTCGCCAAGTTGAAAGATGCCGGCCTAGGCGCGCAGGTCGCGTCCTGGCTCGACAAGAACCGGGACAACCTGCCGATCACGCCGGAGCAGTTGCGTGCCGCGCTCGGCGATGAGCACGTGCAGCAGATCGCCAAATCGCTCGGCCTTCCGATGGACGCGGTGCTCGACGCACTCGCCAAGTACCTGCCGCAGGCGGCGAATTCCGCGGGGGCAACGACGCCGCCGGCCTGAGCGCAACCCTCAAGCCGCAGGCGCGCGCATCGCCCTGAACGCCGCGATAGCGAACACCACAAACGACACCGCGTACGCCATCGAGCCGATGGCGGCCAGCGGCTCGAACTGCGTCTGTCCGTTGTAATAGAGAAATAGTCCCGCCAGCAGCACGGCGAGCGAGATTTCCGCCAGCCAGAAGTGCGTCCACGCGAGCCACTTCGGCACCGCCGCGCCGAGCAGGAAATAGAACAACCCGAAGATCGCAAAGCTCACCCAGCCGACGACCATGATGTGCGCGTGTGTCGGTAGCTGCCCGTGGTCGTGGCGCATCGCCATGTCGAGGCCCAGAAGCATCCCCAGCAACCCGTAGGCGACGGCTGAAGCAAAAAACGCTTTGGCGATGCCGCGCATGTTCGTCCCCCCGGTCAGCCGCGATCCCGTCGGCTGCAGATATTTAGCACGGGGCGCGCGGGTCCCGGCAAGGGTCTCATATAGGTTTCGGCCGGGCGCTACTCGCAGGGCACCGAGGCGGTCATGTCGACGGACGCGAAGTACTGCTTGCAGTTGCTGGGCGACGCCGTGGACGCGACCGCGTTTTTGCCGTCGGACGACTTGGCGGGCGCCGGCTTGGCGCTGTCCTTGGGCTGTCCTTGGCGGCGGAGTCCTCGGCGGTTTGCGTCTCGGGATCGGACTTGGCTTTGCGGGCGGGCCGCTCCTCCTCCGCACGCTGCTTGCGGGCGGACGCGGAGCGCTCTTCGCGGTCAACGTGGCGGCGGCGCGGGGCATAGCCCGCCTCGTAGGCCTCTTCCGTGGCCTCCTCGATCGCCGAGGCGCGCTCCTCCATATACTCCGCGCACTCGTCTTCGCAGCCCGACGTGTGCACGAGCGAGGGTGGCGAGAATGCTTGGGAAAGGGGTGCGATAAAGCCGGCTTCGGCCGGCGCGACGGCCACCGCGAATGCAAGCGCGGCAAAAGCGATCAGGAGCTTGTCCATGGTGCCCTCCGGGAATGGGTTCATGGTCGGCAGTATCGTTGCGGGATGGAGTTTGCGCTGTTTCGCCCGGAACTGCGCCGGCGCCTCAGGCGGGAAAGCCCGGCCGCCGTCCTTCCCTCGCCGCGCCGCCAGTGCTATAGGGCTGCCGACATCGTTCCGCTGGGTGCCCCGTGAACCTTGTCGCCCCAGCCCCCATATGTGCTCTTTGGAGACCGCCAAAGCATGGCCCAAGGCCCGCCCGCATTGGATTCCGGCGTCGCGCTCACCTTCGATGACGTCCTCCTGGTGCCGGCCGCGAGCGCGGTGCTGCCGAGCCAAGCCGACGTCTCGACCCATGTCACGCGCTCCATATCCTTGAATATCCCGGTCATTTCTTCCGCCATGGACACAGTGACGGAGGCGCGCCTCGCCATCGCCATGGCGCAGGAGGGCGGCGTCGGCGTCATCCACCGCAATCTCGCGCCCGAGGAGCAGGCGCGCCAGGTCGCCCAGGTGAAGAAGTACGAATCAGGCATCGTGCTGAACCCGGTCACGATCCAACCCGGTGCCTCCCTGCGCGAGGCGCTGGCCTTGATGGCCGAGCACTCCATTTCCGGCGTTCCCGTCGTGGAGACGCCGAAGAACGGCTCCGACAAGGGCCGCCTCGTCGGCATCCTGACGAACCGCGACGTGCGCTTTGCAACGAACCTCGATCAGCCTGTTTCTGGGCTGATGACCAAGGACAACCTCATCACCGTGAACCGCTCGGTCGCGCGCGAGGACGCCAAGCGCCTCCTGCACACGCACCGCATCGAGAAGCTGATGGTGGTCGACGACTCCTACGAGTGCATCGGCCTCATCACGGTTAAGGACATCGAGAAGGCGCAAAAGCACCCGCATGCCTCCAAGGACGCCGAGGGGCGCTTGCGCGTCGCCGCGGCGACGACGGTGGGAGAGGACGGCCATCTGCGTACCGAGCTGCTGATGGCGGCCGGCTGCGATCTCATCGTGGTCGACACCGCGCACGGGCACTCGCAGCGCGTGCTGGACGCCGTCACGCGCATCAAGAAATTGTCAAACCGCGTGCAGGTAATCGCCGGGAACGTCGCGACCGCCGACGGCACCAAAGCGCTGATCGATGCCGGAGCGGACGCCGTGAAAGTCGGCATCGGGCCGGGCTCGATCTGCACCACCCGCATCGTCGCCGGCGTCGGCGTGCCCCAGCTCACCGCCGTCATGGACTGCGCCAGGGAGGCGATGAAGCACGGCGTGCCGATCATCGCCGACGGCGGCATCAAATACTCGGGCGACGTCGTCAAGGCGCTGGCGGCGGGTGCGTCCTGCGTGATGATCGGCTCGCTTCTGGCCGGTACCGACGAAGCGCCGGGCGAGACCTATTTCTACCAGGGCCGCACCTATAAGGCCTACCGCGGCATGGGCTCGATCGGGGCGATGGCGCGCGGGTCGGCCGACCGTTACTTCCAGCAGGAGGTGAAGGACACCCTCAAGCTGGTGCCCGAGGGGATCGAGGGGCAGGTCCCCTACAAGGGTCCGACGGAAGCGGTTTTGCACCAGCTCGTCGGCGGCTTGCGCGCCGGCATGGGATATCTGGGCGCAGCCACGCTGCCCGACCTGCAGGCCAATGCCCGCTTCATTCGCGTGTCGCCGGCCGCGATCCACGAAAGCCACGCGCACGGCGTGCTGATTACGCGCGAAAGCCCGAACTATCCGAGCAACATGTAAGTTTCCGGTTGCTCCCCGCTCGGGGCTCGCGGGTTCCCAACGCCGGCATAAGCGCTCAATTCTAGGGGGTTAGCCCATGTCCGTCTCGAGCCTGCTGCTGCCCGTGTTCGTGCAGGTGGCACTCACCTTCGGCCTCATGCTCTGGATGGCCTCGCATCGCGTGGTGGCGGTCCGCTCAGGCGAGGTGCGGCCCAGGGACGTGTCGCTGCGCGAGCCCAACTGGCCGCCGCGCGTCACCCAGATCGCCAACTGCTTCCACAACCAGCTCGAGCTCCCCGTTCTGTTCTACGTGGTGGTGGCGCTGATCCTGATCACCAGCACCAACAGCATCCTGTTCGTGTTGCTCGCCTGGGCATTCGTCATCGCCCGGCTGGTGCACGCCGCGATCCACACGGGCTCCAATCGCATCGACCGGCGCTTCTACGCCATGGCGCTGAGTGCCGCGTTCCTCATCGCCATGTGGGTGATCTTCGCTATCCGCATCCTGTTGGCCGAGGGCCTCTAGCCCATGCGACCAGGTGCCAGGCTTCAGGCCGCGTCCGACATCCTGAGCGATATCATCGAACGCCACCGTCCCGCGGCGACGGCGCTCGCCGACTGGGGCAAGGGGCACCGCTTCGCGGGCTCCGGCGACCGGGCGGCGATCGGCACGCTCGTCTATGACGCATTAAGGCGCAAGAGCTCGATCGCGGCGCGCATGGGCGCCGACACCGCGCGCGCGCTCATCCTCGGCGCGGCCGATCGCGCCTTCGCGATGACGCCCGAGGAGGTGGCGGCCGCAGCCGACGGCTCCCCCCACGCCATCGCCCAGTTGTCGGAGGCCGAGCAAGCCGATCTTGCCCGCGCGTTGCCCGAGGATGCACCGGCCCACGTCGCCGGCGACTTCCCGGAGTGGCTGACGGGATCGTTCGAACGCGCCTTCGGCGCGAGCGCCGCGGCGGAGGGGGCGGGCTTGAGCGCGCGCGCGCCCGTCGACCTGCGCGTCAACACCCTGAAAGCGACGCGCGAGAAGGTCCTGAAGGCGCTCGGCCACGTCCACGCCGTGCCGACGCCGCTGTCGCCGCAGGGCGTGCGGGTGCCTGCGCCCGAGGGTGCTGGCCGCGCTCCCCACGTCGAGGCGGAAACCGCGCATGGCAAGGGCTGGTTTGAGGTGCAGGACGAGGGCTCGCAGATTGCGGCGCTGCTGGCGGGCGCCGGCCCGCGCATGCAGGTGCTCGATTTGTGCGCCGGTGCCGGCGGCAAGACGCTCGCCCTGGCGGCGGGCATGCAGAACACCGGCCAAATCTACGCCTACGACGCCGACAAGCGGCAGTTGCGGCCCATATTCGACCGGCTGAAGCGGGCCGGAGCGCGCAACGTGCAGGTCATGGAGGCGGGTGATGAGGTGGCCTTGGAGGCGCTGGGCGCGCGCTTCGACGTGGTTCTCGTCGACGCGCCGTGCACGGGCTCGGGCACCTGGCGGCGCAAACCCGATTCGAAGTGGCGCCTGAAGCCCGCCAACATCCCGGAACGGCAGGCCGAACAGGTCCGCGTCCTCGATCTCGGCGCCAAGCTCACCAAGCCCGGCGGCACGCTCGTGTACGCCACCTGCTCGGTGCTGCCTGAGGAAAATACCGATCAGGTTTTGGCTTTCCTCGAGCGCCACGCCGACTTCACAGCTCTGCCATATCGGGAAATCTGGCGTGAGCGGCTCGGATCGGAGCCGCCCCTCTCGGCGGACGGGCGTGCCGACTCATTGCAGCTGACGCCCGCGAGCCACGGAACCGATGGCTTCTTCATCGCGTTGCTCGTGCGGCAAGCTTAAGGACGCGTTGAGCGCCCGCCGTGACAACGCCACGGCGGAAAATTGCAAGATGCCTCTTGCAAAGTCGCAATTGGCCAATAAGTTCGCGAGCATCGAGGCCAGAGGGGCCTTGGCATTTTGATCGGCCGATCGCCGGCTGTCGGGGGGTTGCAATCCCCCTTGTTGCCAGAGCGCGGCTCTTTGAGGACAACCGTCCATCATGGCAACTGTTGCCAAGGCGAAGCGCCCCCGGCGCCCGACGCCACGTTCCTGCCTCGGCCCCGTTGCGGATCTCGAGGCGCATCTCCCCGCTGAATGGTGGCGCAAGCTTTTCAACGCCCTCTACGTCAAGACCGACGGCGACGTCGTCGAGAACGTGGAGAACACGCGCCGCGACGTCGACTTCATCGTCGCCGCTGCCGCCGTGCAGCCGCACAGCCAGATCCTCGATCTGTGCTGCGGCCAAGGGCGCCACTGCCTGGAGCTGGCGCGCCGCGGCTTCAAGAACGTCACGGGCGTCGACCGCTCCCGCTATCTCGTCCGCCTCGCCAAGAAACGGGCGCAGGCCGAGCGGCTGCAGGTGGTGTTCAAGGAGGGCGATGCGCGCAACCCGCGTCTGCCCGAGACGAGCTTCGACTGCGTTGCCGTCATGGGCAACTCGTTCGGCTACTTCTCCAACAAGCAGGACGACGAGAAGGTGCTGTTGGCGATCGGCAAGCTGCTGCGCCCGTCGGGCCAGCTCGCCCTCGACATCACCGACGGCGAGTACATGGCCGACCACTTCGAGCGCCGCTCGTGGGAGTGGATCGACGAGCACCATTTCGTGTGCCGCGAGCGCTCGCTTTCGGCCGACCGCGAGCGCCTCATCTCGCGCGAGGTGATCGTGCACGACGAGCTGGGCGTCATCGCCGACCAGTTCTACGCCGAGCGCCTCTACACGCGTGAAAGCATCCGCAAGCTCCTGGAAAAGACCGGGTTCCGCAACGTCCGTCACCACGGCAACGCCGAGGCGCTGTCGGACCGCGATCAGGATCTCGGCATGATGGCGCGGCGCATCCTGTTGTCGGCGGACGCCCCGCAACTGCCGGCGCGCAAGCCCAAAGGCAAGGTGCAGCAGATCGACGTGACGGTCGTCATGGGCGATCCGCGCCTGCCTGACGCGGTGAAGCGCGGGGGCACGTTCAACCCGGAGGATATGGAGACCATTCGCCGTCTACGCGATGCGCTCTCCGAGCTACCCGGTTACAAGTTCCGCTACATCGACAATCACGCAACGCTCGAGCGCGACCTGTCGGAGCTGCGCACCGACCTCATTTTCAATCTCTGCGATGAAGGCTTCAACAACGATCCCTTCAAGGAGCTGCACGTCCCCGCCATGCTGGAGGCGCTCGATATGCCCTACACGGGCGGTGGCCCCTTCGCGCTCGCCGCCTGCTACGACAAGGGGCTCGTGCGCGCCGTCGCGATGACGCTCGACGTGCCGGTTCCGCTCGAGACGCAAGTGCGCCCCGGCGACCAGGGTGCGACGCTGCCGTCGGTGTTCCCGGCGCTCCTGAAACCCAACTACGGCGACAGCTCGGAAGGCATCACCAAGGATGCCGTCGTCAACAACAACAGGGAGCTGCTCGACTATCTCGAGAAGCTGCGCGTGGCGTTCCCCAAGCGCCCGATCCTCGTGCAGGAGTATCTGACCGGGGGTGAGTACTCGGTGACGCTGATCGGAAATCCCGACCAGGGCCTGCGCGCGCTGCCGATCCTCGAGGTCGACTTCTCCAGGCTGGATCCAAAGCTGCCCAAGATCCTGGGGTACGAATCGAAGTGGGAGCCCGAGAGCGCCTACTGGACGCAGGTGCGCTACCAGGAGGCGGAGCTGTCGGAGATCCAGCAGCAGCAGATGGTCGAGCACTCGACGCGGCTGTTTGAACGACTTGGCTGCCGCGACTACGCGCGCTTCGATTACCGCGCCGACGCCAGAGGCGAGATCAAGCTGCTTGAAGTGAACCCCAACCCGGGGTGGTGCTGGGACGGCAAGGTCAACCTGATGGCCGGGTTCGCGGGCATGCGCTACTCCGACCTCCTGGGCCAGATCCTCGCGGCCGCCGTCGAGCGGCTGTCGATCGTCGCCAAGGCGCCGGCCAATGCCACGGCCCAGGTCGAGGCGGTGCAGTGAGGAAGTACACGGGCCTCGTCGTATTCCTGGCGCTCGTCGCGCTTACGGCTTTTAGCGGCGCGACGTTTCTGCCGGGCCCGTTCTACGCGGCTCTGTTGAAGCCCGCCTGGACGCCGCCCGGCGAGGTGTTCGCGCCCGTGTGGGCGGTGCTCTACGTGATGATCGCGTTCGCCGGCTGGATCGTGTGGCGCGCACAGGGCCTGGGTCCGGCGCTGTGGCTGTGGTTGGTGCAGCTTGCGTTGAACGGGGCCTGGCCGTGGCTGATGTTCGGCCGCAGGCAGATCGACATCGCGGTGTTCGATATCAGCGCCTTGTGGCTCGTGATCGCCGCCTTCATCGTGGTCGCTTGGCCGGTGCGCCGCTCTGCCTCGGCGTTGTTCATCCCATATTTTCTGTGGGTGACTTTCGCCGCGGCGCTCAATTTCGAGATCTGGCGCCTCAACAGCTAGGGCGCGGGCCTGTCTGGGCCTGCGGCGTGCTGCTAGCATGCGGCGGAGGCTCAATGATTCTCCCCGCCGGACACGCTGCCGCCTTCGACCGCCCGCAAGCTGCGCTAGCCTGCGCCGAGTGCGGCGCGCAGGCGCATGGCAACTTCTGCTCAACCTGCGGCTCCGACCTGCGCACTGGGGCTCTGGGTTTGCTCGGCGACGTCGCGGGGCCCGTGCGCCGCAGCTTTCCCGTCCTCTACCTGCGCATCCTGCGCGCGCCCGTCCGCGAGACCGTGCGCCTCGCCGAGGATCCCTCTTACCGGGAGTATGTGTCGTTCCTGCTGACGGGCATCGCGATCTTCTGCCTGCTCTTCCTGCCTATCCTGCTGCAGAATGCGGTCCCGGCCGACGGCACGGTGCACTTGAGCGAAAGCATGCAGACGCTGGCCAAGGTGTTGTCGCAGGTCGGCGTCTATGTCGGCGCGGTGATCGGCTTTCTGCTGGCCTACGGGCTCTTTCGCATCTTTGCAAAGGAGCCGCGCAGCCTGCGCGCCTACTTCAAGCTCTATTGCCTGGCGTTCGGGTTCGTGACGCCGCTCTATGCCGCCTACGAGTTCGGCATGCGCACGCTGCTGCATGGCACGGGGATGTCGTCGTTCAACGGGCCGATGACGCAGGCCGAGCAGCTCACGCCGACAGCGCTCGCCTCGCTGGCACTCCTGTTGGTGCTATGGGCCTACTTCATCGCCATTCACAGCCGCTTCTGGCGCATGCCGCTGTGGAAGGGCGGCGCGCTCTACGCGGCCTCCGCCATCGGCTCGTATCAATTGAGCTATTGGCTCATGTTCTACGTGGGGTATCTGATCGCGGCCGTGCTCGTCGCCTACGGTATCGTGACGCCTTGAGGCGCGCGGGCGCCGGCGATGGTGGCGAGGTCCGCCTCGACCGTCCAGGGGGCAGTGCGGCCGCCGGAATGGGCGTGCTCCGCAAGGGCCGCCTCGAATTGCGCCCGCGGGATCCTTTGGAAGCCCACCTCGAGCAGCGCCGGCGTCTCGTCCTTGCCGTCGTTGAGGACATAGCCCCATTTCGCCAGGTGATAGTTGAGCGCGGCAAAGCCCATCTTGGAGGTGTTGCTTTCGTGACTGAACTGCAACTCGGTGAAGAACACCGCACCCACCGCGATGCCGTAGCCGCCGCCGACGAGGCGGCCATCCTTGCTCCAGACCTCAAAGGAGTGCGCGTGGCCCTGGTCGTGGAGCTTTGAATAGAGCCGCATGATCTGCGGCGTGATCCAGGTGAGCCCGCTGGGACGACCCTTGCGGCGCCCGGCACACGCCTTGATGACGTCGTCGAAGGCGTGATCGAAGGTCACCCGGTAGGGGTTCTTGCGCATGTTGCGCCGGATGTTCTTGGTGATGCGCTGCTCGCTGAGCGCCAGCACCATGCGGTTCTCGCGTGTCCACCACTTGAGCGGCCCGAAATGACACCACGGAAAGAAGCCGCGCCGCGCCGCTATCAGGACGGTGGCAGGCGAGATGGAGCGGGGGACGCCGGCGAAAGTGTCGGGGCGCTGGCGCGTTACCGCCGGGTCGGGGACGGCCGTGCCGCCGCGGGCGAGGTCGGCGAGGACCGCCCAAAGGAGGAAGGGCAGATCGCGGACGCGCTTGGGGTGGCAGGCGTAGGCGGTGCCCATCAGGCAGCGGATGAGCCGCTCAGCCGGGGTCTCGCGGAAAAGCAGTGCGCGCTTGTCGGGCGCCGCCGCGGCGGGGCGGCTGAGCGACATCGGTACCCGCGACATCTCTACATTGGCCAACGGCGTGACTCCCAAGTTGCGGCGGCCCTGGCTATAAAGCTGGACCCTGCCGAAGCGCGATTGCCCGTTGCGGGCCTGCGCACCTACAAACAAGTCGCGTGCCAACTCGACCTCCCCCGTCGCGGGCCAGCCCGGAACCGTTAACGTTATGACCGACACCGTCCTCATCATCGATTTCGGCAGCCAGGTGACGCAGTTGATCGCGCGGCGCGTGCGCGAAGCCGGCGTTTACTCGGAGATCGTGCCGTTCAATGCGGCGGGTGACGCGCTGCAGCGGCTGCAACCCAAGGCGGTCATCCTGTCCGGCGGGCCGGCCAGCGTGACCGAGATGGGGACACCGCGGACACCCGATTGGGTTTGGAACAGCGGGCTACCGGTGCTGGGCATCTGCTACGGCGAGCAGGCCATGGTTAAGGAGCTGGGCGGCGGCGTCGAGGGCGGCCACCACCGCGAGTTCGGCCGCGCCGAGCTGGAGGTGGTCGAGGCCTGCCGGCTGTTCGACGGTGTGTGGGACAAGGGCGCGCGCGACCAGGTGTGGATGAGCCACGGCGACCGCGTCACGCGGCTGCCCGACGGTTTCAAGGTGGTCGCGGTGTCGAAGGGCGCTCCCTTCGCGGCGATCGCCGACGAGGCGCGCAATCTCTACGCCGTGCAGTTCCACCCCGAGGTCGTGCACACCCCGCGCGGCGCGGCGCTGATCGCCAACTTCGTGCACAAAATCGCGGGGCTCAAGGGCGACTGGACGATGGCGCACTTTCGCTCAAGCGAGATCGCCAGGATAAGGGCGCAGGTGGGATCGGCGCGCGTCATTTCCGGGCTTTCGGGCGGGGTGGATTCCGCCGTCGCCTCGGTGCTGATCCACGAGGCTGATCGGCGACCAGCTCACCTGCATCTTCGTCGACCACGGCCTCATGCGCGAGAACGAGGCGGACGAGGTCGTGCGGCTGTTCCGCGGGGCCTACAACATTCCGCTCATCCACGTCGATGCGAGCAAGCGCTTCCTCGACGCGCTCGCCGGCAAGGCGGACCCCGAGCAGAAGCGCAAAGTCATCGGCGGGCTGTTCATCGACGTGTTCGAGGAGGAGGCCAAGAAGCTCGGCGGCGCGCAGTTCTTAGCGCAGGGCACGCTCTACCCGGATGTGATCGAGAGCGTATCGTTCACCGGCGGGCCGTCCGTCACCATCAAGTCGCATCACAATGTCGGCGGATTGCCCGAGCGCATGAATTTAAAGCTCATTGAGCCGCTGCGCGAGCTGTTCAAGGACGAGGTGCGCGCGCTGGGACGCGAGCTGGGGCTGCCCGAGAGCTTCGTCAAGCGCCATCCGTTCCCGGGGCCGGGCCTAGCGATCCGCGTGCCGGGCGAGGTGAGCGAGGAGAAGCTCGCCATTCTGCGCCAGGCCGACGCGATCTATCTCGACGAGATCCGCAAGGCAGGGCTCTACGATGAGATCTGGCAGGCTTTCGCGGTGCTGCTGCCTGTGCGCACGGTCGGCGTCATGGGGGATGCGCGCACGTATGAGTTCGTGTGCGCGCTGCGCGCCGTCACCTCGACCGACGGCATGACGGCGGATTATTACGATTTCAGCCATGCCTTCCTGGGGCCGACGGCGACCCGCATCATCAACGAGGTGAAGGGCATCAACCGCGTCGTCTACGACATTACGTCGAAGCCCCCCGGCACGATCGAGTGGGAGTAGCGCGGCCTCCGGCGCATGGGCAAAAAAAGCCCCGCGGGGGGAGCGCGGGGCTTCAGGCTCAGGGAGGATCTGCGGGAGGAAGCGGATCCGGGGGAGAGCGGTCGGGGAGCGTGGGCCCGTCGTGCTCTTGATAAAACCACCATGCCAATGCGCAGCCGCCTTGGAAGTTCCCGGCGGTACAGGCACAAAAAAATCCAAACTTTTTTCGAGGGGCCGCGCAGCGCCACTTAAAGGCCGCCGGGCATGAAAAATGCCCCCCAGCCCGAAGGCTGGAGGGCAAGTCGCCGGCCGGAACCCCGGGGGATGCGGGGACGAGGAGGCAAGTCCGGCCGGAAGCGAAAACCGGGAGAAAAAGCAGTGGGTTGGTCTCCTTTGCGGCGTGGGGCTCGTAATCCAATGATCGATCTTTAGCGCGGGTCCGGCGCGTCAGCTGTTCCCTGCGGAACAGGCTTACTCGTCGTCGCCGCCGAGAAGGGCGCCCGCGGCTGCGGCAGCGGCCGACGCTGTGGCATCATCTTCGTCGCCGCCCAGCAGCGTGGTCGCGGCCGCGGCCGTGGCTGCGGCGGTGACCGGATCGGCCTCGTCGTCGTCGCCGTAGAGGGACGTGCCGTAGTCGTCGTCGTGCAGGCCTTCCAGGAGATAGCTGTTGAAGTGATTGAAGCCGCCGGCCTGAGCCTGGGCGCCGCCGAGTGCCGCAAGAAGGGCAACGGTGCCGACGAGAAGGGTGGTCTTGAGCTTGGACTGCATGGTTCTCTCCTATCGCGCGAAAGAGGCTCCGCGTGATTGCGGCAGTCCTCATGGGCGCGGTCCCGTTCCAGGTTCGGCCGCGCTTGAGGAGACTAAGTAGAGATACCGATGGCGCTCCGCTGTTCCCGGCGGGACAGGTCGCATTTTGTCCCGCGCTCGAGGGCGCGTTGAGGGCAGGGCGAAGAGCGTTAGCGGCGCCGCGCCCCGTGTCGGGCGAGCGTACCGCGGGTCGGTGGCAGTTGACGTGAGGTATGGGGGCCGGTCTCAGCGTGATACTTCGGCCGGCCGATGCTTGCGCTTAAGACCAGAAGGCCTTGATCTCGGCGGCTTCAAGCTTGGCGCGATCGTATCCGGCGTGCAGAGCGGGACCGATCTCCTTCGGGTTCATCAGATTGACGTTGGGAGGATCGGCCTTGATCCAGAGCGTCTTGGTGCCGGTCGCCTCGACTTGGCGGAGGTTCTCCCCGATCGGGTGCGGGATCCCGGTGAGGAACGGCGGGCTCAGGCCGTCGTTGAGCGTGACGATCAACGCCCGCTTCGAGCCGGCGACGAGGTCGACGTGCGCCGGATTGGAGCACATGCCGCCATCCATGCAGTAGCGCTGGCCGAGTAGCGTCGGCCCGATAATTCCCGGCAGGGAGCAACTTGCCGCTGCCCCGTGCGTAAGCGGAATGTTGTTCTTCTTCGCGGTGTCCTGCGAGACGACGATGCGATCTCCCGAGTAGCAATCGACGGCCGTCGTGTGCATCTTCGCCGTCGGCCAGCTCGTTTTGCTGTCGCCGGTCAGGAGCGCGGCCAGTCGCTCGACACCTGCGCCGTTCAAGTGATTATCGGCCGCGAGCGAGGCACGCCCGATGATCTGCCTGGTGGCGAGCGAGCCGTCCTTGGCAGCGGCATTGATCTTCTGTGCCCGCTGCTGGCTGACATTGGGCTCGCTCAGCGGCGCCAGCTTCGCAAACAGCTTGGGAAAATGCCCGAAGAAGTCGAACTCGGTGCGCATGCGCTGGAAGTGTCCGCTCGCCATCGACGAGCCGGCATACGAGCCCGCCGACGTGCCGACGATCATCTGGGCCAAAGACGGGGCGTCGATGCCTTGCTCGAACAGTCCGTGGAAGAAGCCGCAGTACCACGCGAGATAGTATGTGCCGCCACCGCCAAGCACGAGCGTGCGATCGAGCCCAACGGCCAATGGTGAAGGTGTCGGCGCGTCGGCGATAGGAACGGCAAGGCCATCCGAAGCAAAGAGGCGGACGTCCAAACTAGCGGCGAGATCCGCAAGCGGCTGCGCCACTTGCCCACCGAACCCGGGCGCAGCTCCGAACGCGACGGCGGCCGGGGCCAGTGCAGAGGCCTTCAGGAAATTTCGGCGGTGCATCTGGGCATCCATTTCGCTCGGGACTCATCGCCGTTGTTCTTGCCGGCATTTCATTTAACATCCTGGCAAGGCGACGCTTAAAATGCGGCAGACGCCATCGCATGCCCCGAGCCGGACGATCGTAAAGTCTTCGTCAACGATGCCTCTGGCACCCCTAGTCCAGCGATGGCTGGCCACGGACGTTTTATTAGCCCAAGGCAGCAAGCCCGCGGCGCGATTCACTTGCAGCTTTTAGGGGTTGAGCGGTCAGCGTGCCGGCGCTCTGCGCCGGCGCGAGGATCGCAAGGATCATGTCGGCGCTCGCATTCTGCGGCAGCCGCATGAAGTCGGCGTCGACGTCGAGCGCGCTTTCAAGCAGGCGATGGAACTCCTCGCGGTTGAGCTCGACCGTGCCGAACTGGCGCAGGTGGTCGGTGACGAACTGCGTGTCGAGCAGCTTGTAGCCGCCGTAGCAGAGGCGCGCGGCAAGATGCATGAGCGCGATCTTGGAAGCATCGCGCGCATACGAGAACATGCTCTCGCCGAAGAACGCGCCGTTGAGCGCGACGCCGTAGAGCCCGCCGACCAGCTCTTGCGCTTGCCACACCTCCACGGTGTGGCAGTGGCCGAGAGCGAAGAGGTCGCGGTAGAGCTTGCGGATGCGATCGTTGATCCAGGTCGAGCGCCGTCCCGGTCGCGAGGCGGCGCAGCCTTCGATCACGCCCTCGATCTCGGTGTCGATCCTGACGGTGTAGGGCGCGTTGCGCAGCGTGCGCGCGAGCCGGCGCGACACGTGCACGGCATCGAGGGGGAGGATGCCGCGGTGCTGCGGCTCGATCCAGTAGAGCGCCGGGTCGTCGGCGCTCTCGGCCATGGGAAAAATACCGCAGGTGTAGGCCTTCAACAGCACCTGCGGGGTGATCTCGATGACGATGTCGTCGCGCGATGCCATGTCGCCGGGGGGTTGCCTGCCAACCTCAATCTCTAGACTGGTAAGTTATGCAGTGCTCGTCAATCACCTCTATGGGCGACCAGACTCGGGCTTCGCCAGGTATTTTTCGAGCCAATGGATGTCATAAAGCCCGTTGGCGATGTCGGGCTGGCGGACGAGGTCGTTGAACAGCGGGATCGTCGTCTCGATCCCGTCGATCACGAATTCCGACAAGGCGCGCTTCAGCCGCATCATGCATTCGTTGCGGGTCTTGCCGTGCACGATCAGCTTGCCGATGAGGCTGTCGTAGAAGGGGGGGATCCGGTAGCCTTGGTAAACGCCGGAATCGACGCGCACGCCGAGCCCGCCCGGAGGGTGCCAGTAGGTGATCTGGCCGGGCGAGGGGCGGAAGGTGCGCGGGTTCTCCGCGTTGATCCGGCATTCGATGGCGTGGCCGGAAAAGGTGATGTCCTTCTGGCGGTGCGCGAGCTGGGCGCCGGACGCGACGTGGATCTGCTCCAAGACGAGGTCGATACCGGTAATTGCCTCGGTCACGGGATGCTCGACCTGCAGCCGCGTGTTCATCTCGATGAAATAGAACTCGCCGTCCTCATAGAGGAACTCCACCGTGCCGGCGCCGCGGTACTTGATCTCGCGCATGGCCTCGGCGCACGTCTCGCCGATCTTCTTGCGCGCTTCCGCGTTGAGTGCCGGCGATGGCGCCTCCTCCCAGACCTTCTGGTGGCGCCGCTGCAGCGAGCAGTCGCGCTCGCCGAGGTGGATCGCGTTGCCCTGGCCGTCGCCGAACACCTGCACCTCGATGTGGCGCGGCGTCGTCAGGTATTTCTCGATGTAGACTTGATCGTTGCCGAAGGCGGCCTTCGCCTCGGCGCGCGCCGTCGCTAGCGCGAGACCCAAGTCGGCGGCCGAGTGGGCCACCTTCATGCCGCGGCCGCCGCCGCCGGCGGTTGCCTTGACGAGCACGGGAAAGCCCATGGCCTTGGCGATCTTCATCGCCTCGGGCTCGCTCGTCACCGCGCCCGCAGATCCGGGAACGACGGGGATGCCCAGGCGTTTTGCCGTCTCCTTGGCCTCGATCTTGTCGCCCATGATGCGGATGTGCTCCGACGTCGGGCCGATGAAGGTGATCTGGTGCTCTTCCAGGATTTCGGCGAAGCGGGCGTTTTCCGACAGAAAGCCGTAGCCGGGATGCACGGCGTCGGCGCCGGTGATCTCACAGGCAGCCAGCAGGCGTGGAATGTTGAGGTAGCTCTCGGTCGCCGATGGCGGTCCGATGCAGACGCTTTCGTCGGCGAGGCGCACGTGCATGGCGTCGGCGTCGGCAGTGGAATGCACCGCGACGGTGGCAATACCGAGCTCCTTGCACGCGCGCTGGATGCGCAGTGCAATCTCTCCCCGGTTGGCGATCAGGACCTTGTCGAACATTCTCTGGTCAGGCGGTGGGCAATGGGCAGCGGGCAGGAGGGATCATCGAAGGATCCGTTCACGACTGCCCACTGCCCACTGCCTACTGCCGCACTCCTTTATTCGATGATGACGAGCGGTTCGCCGAACTCGACCGGCTGCCCGTTCTCTATGAAGATCGCCGTGACCTTGCCCGAATGCGGCGCGGGAATCTGGTTCATGGTCTTCATGGCTTCTATGATGAACAGGGTGTCGCCCTGGCTGACGCGGCTGCCGACCTCGATGAACGGCGGGGTGCCCGGTTCGGCCGAGCGGTAGGCGGTCCCTACCATCGGCGATTTGACGGCGCCGGGATGCTTGGCGGGATCGGTGCTGGCGGCCTTTACCGGAGCGGCGGCGGCACCGGGGGCGGGCACCGCGGCGACCGCCGACTGAATGGCGATGGTGCGCGCCACGCGGATTTTGAGGCCGCTCTTCTCGATCTCGATCTCGGAAAGGCCGGTCTCGTTCAAGAGATCGGCGAGCTCGCGGATCAACTGCTGCTCGGAGCCGGATGTCCCGGCCTGATCCTTGTCACGTCGCTCGCCAGTCATTCGTCGCTGTCCCTTCTTGTCCAGCCCTTGCGTCTTGTCCGGCCCGGTCGATCGTCCGCCGCCCTTAGCCACTGGCGCCCGCCGCCAGCATATCGGCCATCGCCTCGATTGCCAGCTCGTAGCCTTTGGCGCCGAGGCCGCAAATCACACCCTTGGCCGCCAGGGAGACAAAGGAATGCTGCCTGTAGTCCTCGCGGCGGAAGATGTTTGACAGATGCACCTCGATGACGGGCAGCTCGGCGGCCTGCAGGGCGTCGAGTATCGCGATGGAGGTGTGCGAGTAGGCGCCGGCATTGATGATGATGCCGCGTGCCTTGTCGCGCGCCTCCTGAATCCACGTTACGAGCTCGCCTTCGTCGTTGGATTGGCGAAAGTCGAGCGCGAGACTAAGCGCCTTGGCGCGCCCTTGCGCGCGCTTCTCCACGTCGATGAGCGACTCGCGCCCATAGATTGCGGGCTCGCGCAGTCCCAGCATGTTCAGGTTGGGTCCGTTGAGGACATAGATCGGCTTGGCCATGAGTTCCTTAGCGCCGCCCGAAACGCCGGGCACGGCGGTGGCCCGGAACCGAGGAGCCCATTCATCTACCAGCTTTTCCGCACCTGCGAAAGACCGCCCGGCGCCCGCCCCGCGGCACTTTCGCGGGCGCACCGTGCCGGTCGGCGCCTGCAGCTGTGCAGCAGCAACCCGACGGGGGAGGCGGCCCGGCGAGGTGCCTAGCAGTAGGAGCAGCCCTGCTTGCGGAGGTCGGTCACGTTGCGCTCGAGCTGGTCGTAGAGATCCTCGGGCGCACCGGGGATGGCGCGGTCACCCATCAGGAAGTGCGGCGTGCCGTTGACACCCATCTTCTTGGCGAGCGCTTCGGAGCTCGCGACCTCGGCCTTCACCTCAGGCGAGGCCATGTCCAGCTTCAGCTTGTCCATGTCGAGCCCGAGCTTCTCGGCGATCTTGAGCGCGGCCGCCTCGTCCATATGACCCTTCGCCTCGAGCATTGCGCGGTGGATCTCCCAGTACTTGCCCTGCATCCTCGCCGCGAGCGCGACGCGCGAGGCTTCCTCCGAGCCCTTGGAAAGGATCGGCAGCTCCTTGAACACGACGCGCACCTTGGGATCGGTCTCGACGAGCTTCACGACGTCGTGCAGCCCGCGCTTGCAGTAGCCGCAGTTGTAGTCGAAAAACTCGACGACCGTGATGTCGCCGTCGGGATTGCCGGCAACTGCGGCGTTGGGGAGCCTGTAGATCTCGGCGGAATTCTCTTTGATCGCCACCTTCAGCTTCGCCGCCTGGTCCTTCTCCATTTTCTCCTCGAGCGCGCTCTGCACTTCGAGGAAGACTTCCGGGTTGGCGACGAGGTACGTTTTGACGATCTTCTCGATCTCTTGCTTCTGGTCCGGCGTGAAGGCGGCCGTGGCGACCGGGACGGGGGCCGCCGTGGCGGTCACATCGGCTTCGGCGACGGCGACGGGCTGAACGGCTGAGCTGCCGACGAACACGAGCACGGCGAGCAGCGCGATCGCCGGGACGGCGAGCCACACCGCTTTGCGCTCGGTTACCAGGCGCAGATAGTTTCTTTTCGGACTATCGGACATTGTGGGGGCCTCTTTCAGAGATGCTGCGCCGGCAATAGCAGGTGTTCCGGGCCCGACGCAAATCAGGTCTCTGGCTTGAAGTTGATGATGTCGTCGTTCTTTAACCATTCCGGCGAGCCGGCGTGCAGCTTCGTCTGGGCGCGCTTGGCGAAGGTCTGCGCCTGCTTCAAATCGCCTTCGAGAAAATAGGCCTGCGCGATCATGGCGTCGGCCTGCGGGCGCTTGCCCTGCTTATAGTAGCTGTTGGCGAGCAGGCGGTAAGCCCTGGCGTTGTCGTCATCGACGAGCGATTTGCGCAACAGCGCCACCGATTCGTCGATCGCTGCGGGGTTGTCTTCGCTCTGCAGCGCGGAGGCGAGCTGGACCCGGATCAGGCTCGGGTTGGGGGCGAGCTTCACGGCCTGGCGCAGCGGCACGATCGCTTCGCGCATCTTGCCCGAGCGCATCAAGAGGTCGCCCTTCAACTCCCAGAAATACGCATAATCGGGACGATCGCGCAAAAGCCCGTCGACATCGGCGAGCGACGCCTCGAGCGCGCCGGCGCCGCCCTGGAAGAAGCGGGCGATGGCGCGGGCATAGCGCGCGGGCAGCGTCGTATCGGCGGGCGGGTAACGATTGAACACGACCTGCGGGCGCTCCAGGTAGCCCGACAGCTTGGCGCGCATCAGGTCATGGCGCAGCTGCAGCTGCGGGGGATCCTTCACTTTGAAGTAGGGGCTCTTCTCGGCAAGAATGCGCAACCGCGCGAGACGCTCTGTCGAGAGTGGATGGCTGCGGGCGAAGGCGTCCTTTTGCGCGTCCGATATGTACTCCTGCTGGCGGAAGCGCTCGAACGTCTCCAGCATTCCGCGACCGGATTGCTTGGTCGCATTGAGGACGGTAAGGCCCGCCTGGTCGGCTGCCGATTCCTGCTGGCGCCGCTCGGCCAGCAGCGAGCGCATCACGATCTCGTTGCCGCCGTACATGATGCCCTGGCCGGCGCTGCCGAGATCGCGCGCGCTATCGCCGCCGGCAACGCCGCCGGCGACCATGAGGCCGATGCCGAGGATTTGGGCCAGCAGCGCGCGCGTCTGGTCCTTGGCGACGCGTGCGCGCAAGGCGGCCATGTGGCCGCCGGTGATGTGGCCCGATTCGTGGGCGATGACGCCGATCACCTCGTTAGGTGTCTGCGCCTGCATCAATGTGCCGGTGTGGATGAAGACGTTGCCGCCGTCGACCACGAAGGCGTTGAAGGCATCGTTCTGCACGATGCGCATCTTGATGCGTCCCGAGCCAAGTCCCGCCGCGCGGAAGAGGGGGCTCGCGTAGTCGTTGAGCAGGTTCTCGATCTCGGTGTCGCGGATCAGCGGCAGGCCCTGCGCGGCCGCGGGCTTGGCGCTCGTGAGCGCCGTCAAGGCGCAAAGTCCGCAGAGCGCTGAGCGGATTGGGGATGTGGTGGCGCTGATCATGGGCATGATAAATTTATCGTCATCTGCAGCGGGCCTGTTCAGGACACGGGGCTCTGACGCTAGGCTTGGACCCTAGTTGGGGATGCTATCCCCGTCAACGCAAGCCTGGCCGACGCGGCACTTGCGACCTATAAGCGTCCGGTGCTCGGCGCCAACGCGCCAAGCCCTGCGAGCACGCATGTGAGCTAGCATTGCCGGCGGGCGAGAATGGGGCAGCGCAGCGGCCCCGCGCAGCGGCTTTACCGGCACGGTGAACGGATCCCAGCATGGCGGACCACGACACGACGGGGCCGACCCTCAAAGCCGCTTCGCTTCTTGCCGAAGGCTCCGCGCGCAGCCGCATTCAAAGCTTCATCGTCATGGACGTGATGCGCGCGGCGCAGGCGCTGGAGGCCTCGGGCCGCAGCGTCGTCCATATGGAGGTCGGACAGCCCGGCACGCCCGCGCCGCTCCTCGCACGGCAAGCGGCGATGCGCGCGCTGGAGCGCGATACGCTCGGATACACCATGGCGCTGGGGCGTGAGGATCTGCGCCTGCGCATCGCGCGCCACTACAAGGAGTGGTACGGCGTCGACGTCGGCGCGGAGCGGATCGTGGTGACGACGGGCTCCTCGGCAGCGTTCGTCCTGGCCTTCCTCGCCGTGTTCGATCCGGGCGATGCCGTCGCGCTGCCCTCGCCCGGCTATCCCTGCTACCGGCACATTCTCGCGGCGCTGGGGCAGAAGCCGGTCCTCATCGACACGGGCCCGCAGACGGGCTGGATGCCGTCGGCGGAGGATATCGCCGATGCGGTGCGACGCGATCGTATCAAAGGTCTTTTGATTGCAAGCCCCGCCAACCCGACCGGCACCGTCATCGCGCCGGAGCGGCTCAAGGAGTTGGCGCAGGCCTGCATGAAGCAGAACGTGCGGCTCATCTCCGATGAGATCTACCACGGGCTGACGTACGGCTGCGCGGCCGAGAGCGCGTTGCAGCACAGCAGCGAGGCGATCGTCGTCAACAGCTTTTCCAAATACTTCTCGATGACGGGGTGGCGGATCGGGTGGATGGTGGTGCCGCAAGGGCTCGTGCGCCCAGTCGAGCGGCTGGCGCAGAACCTCTACATCTCGGCGCCGGCCATCGCGCAAGCAGCGGCGCTCGCGGCCTTCGACGCCGCAGACGAGCTCGAGGCGAACCGCCGCGTCTACGCTTCGAACCGCGAGCTTCTGCTCAACGAGCTGCCGAAGGCAGGCTTCACGGACTTCGCTCCGGCCGACGGCGCCTTCTATCTTTATTGCGACGTCGGCCTGATGACGAACGACGCGCTCGCTTTTGCGAAAGCGATGCTGGAGGAGACCGGCGTTGCGGCGACCCCCGGCATCGATTTCGATGCCGAGCGCGGCAACCGTTACCTGCGCTTCTGCTACGCCGGCACGACGCAAGACATGGCCGAAGGCGCCCGCCGCCTGCAGGCGTGGTCGCGCGCGCGGCGCCAGGCCTGAGCTCGCGCCCATTACGATATGGAAAGGTGCCCCCGCCGACGGATCGGGTGCCGCAGCTGCGTTTCCTGACCCAACAGCGGCGCAAAGCCGCCCGCTGGCAAAATCAATCAGGAGACACACATGAGCAAGCTGACACGTGCGCTCGCCATAACGCTGCTGGCCGCGAGCATTCCGGCCACGATCGTCATGGCGCAGCAGAGCGATGAGGCCGCCGCGCCCGCCGCCGAGCAGAGCGCCAAGGAGCGCGGACCATCGCCCGAGACAAGGGCGCGCCTGGAGGATGGCCGCATCGCCATGGCGAAGACGGCGCTGAAGCTCACGCCCGAGCAGGAGAAGCTCTGGGCCCCGGTCGAGGAGAAGATCCGTGCCGGCTACGCCGAGCGGCAGAAGATGCGCGAAGAGTGGCGGTCAAAGCGCGCGGAGCGTCACGCCGAGCACGGCAAGCATGAAAATCGCGCCCTTCCCGATCGCATCGAGCAGCACAGCCAGCAACTCGCCGAGCGCGCCACCAAGATGAGCGAGCGCGCGACCAAGCTGAAGGAGTTCGCCGAGGCGGTGAAGCCGCTTTATGCCTCGCTGACGGATGAGCAGAAGGCGGTTGCCGCGCACGTGCTCGGCCGGTTCGCCCACGGGGAACACGGTCGTCACGGCCACCACGGCCGCCGGTGGGCCATGGGTGACCGCATGGGTGAGGGAATGGGTCACGGCATGAAGCATCACGGCATGATGGGTCACGGCAAAATGGGCGATGACGCGGACGCCACTTCAAAGGAGTGATCTGGCGCAATCGCCTCGCATGCAGATGCAAAAAGGGCCGGAGCAAAAGCTCCGGCCCTTTTTTGATTGCGTGCGCTGCGCTGCGGCTCAGTCGCCGCTGAGACGGCGCTGCCACCAGCCCTTGCGGGTGGGTGGTGCCGCCGCGTCCTGAGCGACGTCCGCCTTCGCGGCGTCATCGCCGGATTTGCCGACGACGATGCGCTCAAGGCGGGGCTCGCTGGCGCCGGCCCGTTGGCGGGGGCGCTTGGGCGCCGCCGGCTCGGCGGCGCTTTCCGGCTCCGGGCGAGCCGTTTGCTCGACGTGCGCCTCGGAGGGTGACGCGGCGTAGCTGTCTGCACTGAAGAATGCGGGCTCGGGCTCGCGCGGGCGCCGCTGCGCGGGACGTTCCTCGCTCCGCCGCGGCCGGGCGCCGGCCGGCTCTGCCTCGAACGGGCGTTCCTCGAAGGGGCGTTCTTCGCTCCGCCGTGGTCGCCCGCCAGCCGGGTCTGCCGCGAAGGGACGTTCCTCGAAGGGGCGCTGCTCTGACGAGCCCCCGCGCGCGCGCGCCGCTATTTCGGGCTGCTCGCCCGTGCCGTGCGACTGCTCGTTTTCTCCGGTGCGCGGCTGGCGGTCGCGACCGCGCCGTCCCCCGCGCCGTCCGCGGCGGCGATTGCGCTGGCCGCGTTGCTCCTGCTCACCTGTGCGCGGGCCGTCCGCGCGCTGACCGCTGCGCTCCTGGCTGTCCGCGCGCTGACCACCTTCGTCGTCGTCGAATGTCTCCACCGGCTCGTTGTCAGGCGCGCTGTTGTCCTGATCCGTGTCGTCCGTCTCGTAGCCGCCGCCTGCGCGCACGTCCGCGCTCGCACCCTCGCCGTCGGCCCGCTCGCCGCGTCCCGAACCGCGGCGCCTACGCCGGCGCCGGCGGCGCGGCTCTTCGCTGGATGTCCGCTCCTCGCTGTGGGGTTCGCGCACCTCGCGCACCTCGCGCACTTCGCGCGCCTCGACCGGCACGCTGGCGTCGACCTCGCCCTCGGGCTCGTCCTCGCCCTCAAAGCCCCAATCCATGTTGACCGCGACGCGCTCCGTCCGCCGTTGCGGCAGCGCCGGGGCAGCGCCTTTCTCGATGGTGAAGTTGGCGCCGGCGAGCTTCTCACTGCCCGTCACCGTGATGGGATGCCCGTGCCGGGTCTCCATGTCGTTGATGAAGGAGCGCTTGTTGTTGAGGATGTAGAGCGCCACCGACGGCGTGGTCATGGCGATGAGCGCCGTGCGCGCCCCTGCCGTGATGGCATCCTCGAGCCCGCGCAGCACCGCGAGCGCCACCGACTCGGTGGAGCGGATGATGCCGGTGCCCTGGCAGTGCGGGCACTGCGTGGTCGAGCCTTCGAGCACGCCGGTGCGCAAGCGCTGGCGCGACATTTCCATGAGGCCGAAATGGCTGATGCGGCCCACCTGGATGCGGGCCCGGTCGAAGCGCAGTGCCTCCTTGAGGCGGCGCTCGACGTTGCGATTGTTGCGCTTCTCCTCCATGTCGATGAAGTCGATGACGATGAGGCCCGCAAGATCGCGCAGCTTGAGCTGGCGCGCGATCTCGTCGGAGGCTTCGAGGTTCGTGTTGTGGGCCGTCTCCTCGATCGAAAACTCGCGCGTCGCCTTGCCCGAGTTGACGTCGATGGCAACGAGCGCCTCCGTCTGGTTGATCACCAGATAGCCGCCCGAGCGCAGCGTCACGTACGGGCTGAACATGGCGTTGAGCTGGCGCTCGATCTGGAATTTGGTGAAGAGGGGCTCGGGCTCCTGGTAGGCGATGACGTTCTTGGCATGGCTCGGCATGAGCATGCGCATGAAGTCCTTGGCTTCCCGGTAGGCCACGTCGCCGGCGACGACGACCTCCTCCACGTCCTTGTTATAGAGGTCGCGGATGGAACGCTTGATCAGGTTGCCTTCCTCGTAGACGAGGCTCGGCGCCTGGCTCTGCAGCGTCAGGTCGCGCACGCTCTCCCACAGCCGCAACAGGTATTCGAAGTCGCGCTTGATCTCCTGCTTGGTGCGCGCCGCACCCGCCGTGCGGATGATGAGGCCCATTCCCTCCGGCACCTCGAGCTCGCCGGCGATCGCCTTGAGGCGCTTGCGGTCCTGCGGTTGGGTGATCTTGCGGGAGATGCCGCCGCCGCGCGCCGTGTTGGGCATCAGCACCGTGTAGCGGCCGGCAAGCGACAGATAGGTCGTGAGGGCTGCGCCTTTGTTGCCGCGCTCCTCCTTCACGACTTGGACCAGGATCACCTGGCGCCGCTTGATGACCTCTTGAATCTTGTAGCTGCGCGGGCGCCGGCGCGGACGGGAGGGGAGCTCCTCGAGCGCGTCCTCGCCGCTGCCGACCTGCTCGACGCGCTCGACGTCGCCTTGCGCGCCGTTGCTCTCGACTTCATGTACGCCGCCTTCGCCGCCCGCGCCGTGCTCGGGCGCCTCGTCGGCGCCGTGCGCCTCGGAACTTGATCCATCGAACGTGTTCTCGTTGGCGGCGAAGCTCTCGTCCTCGTTCGCCGCACTTGCGGGCGCGCCGATGCGGTCGTCCTCGGGCATGGCCGCGGCGATCGTGCGGGGCTCGGACTGGGCCGGGTCGGCGTCATCGCCGTCCGGACCATGCTCGTCGTGATCCCCGTCGTGGTCTCCATCGGATGGCGCGTCGCGGTGCGAATGATGATCGCTACCGTCCTCGCCGCCCGATCGGCCGCGCCGACGGCGAGCCAACGCCTCGGCGTGGGCATCTACGGCGGCTTCCTCCTCCGCCTCGGCCGCCGCTTCCTCCTCGATGAGGGCTTGGCGATCGGCCATCGGGATCTGGTAGTAGTCGGGATGGATCTCGTTGAAGGCGAGGAAACCGTGGCGGTTGCCACCGTATTCAACGAAGGCAGCCTGCAGCGACGGCTCAACGCGCGTCACCTTGGCGAGATAGATGTTGCCGCGTAACAGTTTGCGCGCGGCGGATTCGAAGTCGAACTCCTCTACCCGGCCGCCGCGAAGCACCACGACCCGAGTTTCCTCCGGGTGCGTGGCATCAATAAGCATTTTGTTGTTGGACATGTGCGCCGTTCCTTGGCGCGCCTACGGTGCAGAGTGCCGCTCCCGGCCACAATTTTTAATGGAGTGAGACCGGTGCCGACGAGATGCTGCTCTCGGGCGCGCGCGTTTGTTTGATGTGAAAAACGAAGCGAAGGGGTGATGGCTGGGGCACGTGGTCCTTTGGTTCCGGACTGGGCCGGGAACGCCCCGCGGCGCTGATCCTTGCGCGCAGGAGCACCCAGACGACACGTGCTCAAGTTGTGCATTCGTAACGACTTTCGGTTTTCTGGCGAGCGATCGTCGATTGACGCGCCCGGCCGACCTGCTCCCGTCTAGAACCAGAGCTGGGAGTTCTAACGATCCCAACTGCCCGGCTTGCCTTCCTTTCCAGGGCAAATGAAGGAAGCTGCTACTTGTGATTGCCAATCTCGAAAGCCGTCGAACGCTTGGGGTAACGGCTCGCCCTTAGGGGACCTGAGCTGGTGAAACCGAGCGTTCGACAACCAGTCGATCGTGGTCTGCAGGAGCTTCTGGTCCCGACTTCAGGCGCGGCGACCGGCGTGAACGGCTGAGGCGATGGCCTCGAAAGCCGTTCGTGCGGCGCACACTTGGTCCCGCCGAGGGGCACTCCGACAGCAACAAATCAATAAGTACGGGTTCGCTGGTGGCCTTGCAAGCGTGTTATAAGTGTCGCGCTGCCAAGGTTACCGGCCAACTCGCTGCTATTTGAGGCTAATTCGGCCAACATTCCGTTAAATTGCCGAGGCCAAACTGGGCCGCCGGCATTGAGGCGGTGGGTAATATCGAGGGCATCAGCAACTCATGCCGCGGGGTGGACGAACGATCGTGGTGTCGGCTCTCCTGGGGCTCTGGGCCCTGGCACCACTCCACGCCGGAGCCCTTGCGGATACACCGAACCAGCACCTGCCCGCAGAGGTTGTGCGGTCTCCGGTGCCGGGCGTGGCCGCCTCGGGCGTGCGCCTGGCGCAGCAGAAGCCGCGCGCGGGCACGCTGCGCAAGAAGGCGGTCGAGGCCGAGCGGGCCGAGCTGTCAGGCGGCGCCGGGAGCACCACGACCTTCGCGCTGGACCTTTCCTCCGGCGTGCCCGCGGAAGTGTTCACGCTCGCCAATCCCTACCGGGTCGTCATCGACCTCCCCGACGTCACGTTCCGCCTGCCGGCGCGCACGGGCCAGAAAGGGCTCGGCCTCGTTTCCGCGTTCCGCTACGGCCTGCTCGCCGAGCACAAGGCACGCATCGTTATCGACACGGGCGGCCCCGTGCTGATCCAGAAGGCGCGAGATGAAGGTGCGCAGCGGCGAGGCCGTGCGGCTCACGATCGAGCTGGCGGCAACGACGGCGCAGACGTTCGGTGCGGGCACCGGCGGTCAACGGGCCGCGCAGGCCCCGAAGAAAGACGCAAACGACGCGCCGACCGAGAAGCCGAAAAATCGCGTCAAGCCAGTCATTCTCATCGACGCCGGCCACGGGGGCGTGGACCCCGGTGCAATCAGCCCGTCGAACGTGGCGGAAAAGACGGTGGTGCTGGCGGTCGCGCGCAAGCTCCGGGACGCCCTTGTCGCAAGCGGGCGCTACGACGTGCACATGTCACGCGCGCGCGATGTCTTCATACCGCTCGATCAGCGCCTGAAGCTCTCGCGCAAGCTTGCAGCCGACCTGTTCATCTCGCTGCACGCCGATTCCATTGCGCAGAAAAACTTCGTCAACACCGTGCGCGGGGCAACCGTCTACACGCTGTCGGAGCGCGCCTCCGACGAGACGGCCCGGCTCATGGCCGAGAAGGAGAACGCCTCCGACCTGATCGCCGGGCTTTCGTCGGGGGAGTTCGAGGAGCACGGGGAGGTGCGCTCGATCCTCATCGACCTCTTGAAGCGGGAAACCGCCAATTTTTCCGCCGACTTCTCCAACACGCTCGTGAACCGGCTGGGCAAGACCATCACACTGTCGCGCGACCCGCAGCGGTCGGCGGCCTTCAAGGTGTTGCGACAAGCCGACACGCCCTCGGTGCTGATCGAACTCGGCTACATGAGCCACAAGGAGGACGAGAAACTGCTCAACTCCCCCGGTTGGCAACGGGGGGTGGCCGCCTCGATCGCGACTGCGGTCGATTCCTATTTCGCCAAGAGGACGGCAAAGGCACGCTGAGCGTGCGCGCGGAACGCGTCTCAACGTTATCTAAACCCCGTTGAGCGACGACTTGATGCCACAATCCATGCTAAGGTGCCCCCTTGCCGGCGGCGCCTTTCAGCACTGCTAAGATTTGCAATGCGAAGGCTGTGCCTGGGCACGCCCGATCAACGGACCTAAACGGCTGATGCACACGCCTACTCATCCGCCTTCCCCGCCCATGCGAAAGCGCAGGCGGCGCAAAAGCCTGCTGTTGAGCTTCCTCGGGTACGGGTTCGCGGCGGCCGTTGTGGCGTTCCTCGCGGCATCGGCGGTCGCGGGCTACTTGCTGTGGACCATTTCTAAGGATCTGCCCGACTACGAGAGCCTGGCGAAGTACGAGCCTCCCGTCATGACGCGCATCCATGCGCACAACGGCGCGCTCATCGCCGAGTATGCGCGCGAGCGGCGCATCTTCGTGCCGATCAACACCATACCCAAGCAGGTAATTGCCGCGTTTCTCTCCGCCGAGGACAGCCGCTTCTACGAGCACGGCGGCGTCGACTTCCAGGGCATCGCGCGCGCCGTCTACAAGCTCGTCGAATCCAAGATGCAGGGCCGCTCGCGCCGCGTCGAGGGTGCCTCGACCATCACCCAGCAGGTCGCCAAGAACTTTCTGCTGAGCAGCGAGCGCTCGATGACGCGCAAGGTCAAGGAGGCGATCCTCGCCATCCGCATCGAGCGCGCGTTCTCGAAGGCTAAAATCCTCGAGCTTTATCTCAACGAGATCTACCTCGGGATCGGCGCCTACGGCGTTGCGGCGGCGAGCTTGAGCTATTTCAACAAGGAGCTCGGCGACCTGACCGTGGAGGAGGCAGCCTACCTCGCGGCGCTGCCCAAAGCCCCCAACAACTACCACCCGTTCCGCCAGACCAAAGCAGCGCTCGCGCGGCGCAACTGGATCCTCGGGCAGATGGTCGAGAACGGCTACATCACGGCCGAGCAGGCCACAGTCGCCAAGGCGAAGCCGCTGGGCGTCAATATCCGCCCGCTCGGCGCTCACATTTTTGCTGCCGAGTATTTCGCCGAGGAAGTGCGGCGCACGCTGCTCACGGCGTACGGCGAGGACAAGCTCTACGGCGGCGGGTTGTCGGTGCGCACGACGCTCGATCCCCACCTGCAGCAGTTGGCGCGCTACGCCTTGATCGACGGGCTCGTGGAGTTCGACCGGCGCAAGGGCTGGCGCGGCCCGATCAAGAAGATCGACATATCCGGCGACTGGGGTGCTGCCCTGGAGGCCGTCGATACACCCAACGACATTCAGCCGTGGCGCGTGGGCGTCGTCCTGAAGGCGGACGCCGCCAAGGCGATCGTCGGCTTGCGCCCGGAAAAGCAGCAGGACGGCTCGCTCGTCGACAAGCGTGAGGCAGTGGAGCTCACGTTCGATGAGGTCAAATGGGCCAAGTCCGCCCCCAGCATGCAAGCGCCCAAGTCGGTCACCGACGTGGTCGCGTTGGGCGACGTGATCTTCGTGGCGCCGAAGGACCCCAAGGATGTCACCGGCGTGTGGTCGCTGATGCAGATCCCCGAGGTGGGAGGCGGTCTCGTCGCGCTCGATCCCAACACCGGCCGCGTGCTCGCCGACGTCGGCGGGTTCTCCTTCGCCCTGAGCCAGTTCGACCGCGCGCTGCAGGCCAAACGCCAGCCCGGCTCCTCGTTCAAGCCGTTTGTCTACGCGGCCGCCATCGACAACGGCTACAAACCGACGTCGATCGTGCTCGACGCACCCATCGAGATCGAGCAAGGCCCGAACCAGGACATCTGGAAGCCGGAGAACTACGAGAAGGAGCACTCCGCCGGCCCCTCGACGCTGCGCTTCGGCGTCGAGCATTCGCGCAACCAGATGACCGTGCGCCTCGCGCAGGATCTCGGCATGCCGCTGATCATCGACTATGCCAAGCGCTTCGGCATCTACGACGATCTGTTGCCCGTGCTGTCGATGTCGCTGGGCGCCGGCGAGACGACACTTCTGCGGTTGGCGACGGGCTACTGCATGCTGGCCAACGGCGGGCGGCAGGTGCGCCCCACCCTCATCGACCGCATTCAGGATCGCTGGGGCAAGACGGTATGGCGCCACGATCAGCGCATCTGCGAGCAGTGCAAGGCCGACGCCTGGACGGGACAGGACGAGCCTGAGGTCCTCGACGACAGGCGGCAGATCGTTGATCCCCACACCGCCTACCAGCTGACCTCGATCCTGGAAGGTGTCATTCAGCGCGGAACGGCGACCTCGCTCAAGGCGCTGGGACGGCCGCTCGCGGGCAAGACCGGAACGACGAACGAGGAGAAGGACGCCTGGTTCATCGGCTACTCGCCCGACCTGGTGGTCGGCGTATTCGTCGGCTACGACACCCCCAAGCCCATGGGCAAGGGGCAGACGGGCGGCCGCGTCGCGGCGCCCATCTTCGGCTCGTTCGTGAAACAGGCGCTTGCCGATACGCCGCCTGCACCCTTCCGCATTCCACCCGGCATCAAGCTCGTTCGCATCAATCTGCGCACGGGTCTGCGCGCGTCCGCCGACGACCCCCAGAGCATCATGGAGGCGTTCAAGCCGGGCGAGGAGCCAGACGACGCCTACTCGGTGATCGGCTTTACCGGCACGAGCTCGGGCACGGCACCCGCCGATGACGATTTTTACTATCAGCCAGCACCACAGCGCTCTCCCCCGACGTTCGGCTCCGGGCGCGGCGGCTTGTGGTGAACCGCGCCGTCGGGCGCCGGCGCTAAACGCGCCGCGTTTACAGGCGCGCCATCGGCCTCTATATCACTCGACCAGATCCAAACATCGCTCAACGTCCCGGAGGCAACCGATGCGTGCCGAACCGCAAAAGCTCGTCGATTCCATCAAGGAGGCGCTCGTCCTCCTACGGAGGCATCTTTGACTGGGATACCGCCGAAATGCGGCTCGCTGATTTAAACAAGCGAGCCGAGGATCCCAAGCTTTGGAACGATACCCGTGCCGCGCAGAAGACCATGCGCCAGCGTCAGCAGCTCGAGCGCTCGATCAATGCCTATCGCAGTCTGGAGCGTGATCTCGACGACAGCGTCACGCTGATCGAGCTGGGCGAGGCCGAGGACGATGCCGCGAGCATCGCGGAAGGCGAGGCGCAGCTCAGGAAGCTCGACGAGGAGGCGCAACGGCGCTCGGTCGAAGCGCTGCTGTCGGGCGAGGCCGACGCCAACGACAGCTACGTCGAGGTTCACGCCGGCGCGGGCGGCACCGAGAGCCAGGACTGGGCCTCGATGCTGTCGCGCATGTACATGCGCTGGGCGGAGGAGCGCGGCTACAAGGTCGCGATGCTCGAGGAGAGCCCGGGCGAGGAAGCCGGGATCAAGTCGGTGACGCTGGAGATCAAGGGCGAGAACGCCTACGGCTGGCTCAAGACGGAATTGGGCGTGCATCGGCTGGTGCGCATCTCGCCTTACGACGCGAATGCGCGCCGCCATACGAGTTTTGCCAGCGTTTGGGTCTACCCGGTGGTCGATGACGACATCGACATCCAGATCAACGAGAGCGAGTGCCGCATCGACACCTATCGCTCGAGCGGCGCCGGCGGCCAGCACGTCAACACGACGGACTCGGCGGTGCGCATCACGCACGTGCCGACCGGCATCGCGGTGGCGAGCCAGCAGGAGCGCTCGCAGATCAAGAACCGGGCGATCGCGTGGGCCATGCTCAAGGCGAAGCTCTACGAGCTCGAGCTGAAAAAGCGCGAGGAGAAGGCCAACGCGGAAGCCGCCGGCAAGACCGAGATCGGCTGGGGCCACCAGATCCGCTCCTATGTGCTGCAGCCCTATCAGCTGGTGAAGGACCTGCGCACCGGCACCCAGAGCACGAACCCCTCGGCCGTGCTCGACGGGGCGATCGATCCCTTCATCGAGAGCGCGTTGGCGCAGCGCATCGAGGGCGGCAGCGGCGTGCAGGTAGAGGACCTGGAGTAGGGGGCGCGATCGTGGTGGCCGCGGCGGGGCCTCCACCAAGGCCCCCGCGCGCCACGAGGCCGGCGAGTCAAGGCGGTGGGCCCGTTTCGATGCAAATCTGCAACAGATGGCCCGATGTCGCGCATTGCCGCTGACGGAACTACGGGGGATCGATCGTTGGCCTTAGGCGTTGGTAAGGACGCCGAAAACGGCGATATGAACGATCCAAGCCAAACGCCACAAGATGACGCCCCATTTCTGGTGCGACTAGAAGCATCAAGGGCCGTGCACCAGCGCCGCCCTTTCCGTTCTTCAGCGCGCTGGACCTGTTCTAATCAAGGAGAAACGCCATGACCCGAGCCTTACTCGCTTGCGCCGCCGTCTGCCTCACGACGATCGCAGTGTACGCCGCCGATCCCAAGGTCGATGCCGCGATCAACACCTTCAAGCAGACAGAAGGAGACGCGGCAAAACTGAAGACGTACTGCGCCATGAGCGATGTCGTCGAAGCTCAAGGCGACAAGGAAGATGCCGCGGCCGACGCCAAGACAGACGACTTCCTCAAGCAGCTCGGGCCGGACTTCGAGGCTGCCTGGGACACAGCGGACGAAGCCGACGAGAATTCCCCCGACGGCAAGCGGCTGAGCGCCGCCCTTGACGAACTGGACGCCAAGTGCCCGGAGTAAGTCGCGTCCACTGAAGCCGGCGGCGCATTCTAGGCCCGCCAAGATTATCGAGCGACAGCCCCGCCCGGGCCGTAATCCGGGTGGGGCTGTTTTTTATGGTGTCGGTGAACGTCCTTCACCACGAGGATCGAGATCTCATCTGCTTCAGGATGTCGCTGCGTTCGCCTAAGGCGCCCAAACCAGGGTCGCGATCGCGAGCAGGCCCGCAATCGGCAACGCCAAGCACCGAACCAAGACGAATAGTTCGCTTTTTGAGAAAACACAGGAGTTCAACTCAACTAAGTAGCGAAATTCCGTGCACATCCCTTGTTAAGCGATCCGATGGGATGCTGCGCCGAAGGGGGTCAGGTGCTGGAGTGACTTCGATGAACTACCCCGTTGTGGCCGACGAGGGCTCACGCCTCGAGGCTCTGCGCGCCTTGCAGATCGTCGGCACGCCGCGGACCGCCGCGTTCGACGCAATCGCAAAGATCGCCACCGACATTTTCGCCTGCCCGATCGCCTTCATCTCGCTGCTGGAGAAGGACCAACAGTGGTTCATGGCCGAGTGCGGGCTCGGGGCGTCTTCCACGCCGCGTGAGATCGCGTTCTGCAACTATACGGTGCTCGGCAGCGAAGCGTTCATCGTCGAGGATGCCCGGCGCGACCCGCGATTTGCAGACAATCCTCTCGTCACCGGAGCGGCGGCCATACGCTTCTATGCCGGAGTGCCGATCACGCTCGAGTCGGGGCATCGCATCGGGGCGCTCTGCGTGAGCGACACACGCCCGCGCCAATTTTCCGACAGGGACATCGACCGACTACACCAGCTTGGCAAGCTGGCCGAGGCATCGGTCGCCGCGCACGAACAAACTTTGCGCACGGCCGCGGTTGCGCGGGACGCCGCAGAGAAGGCGCAGCTGCTGTGGAAAAAGGGCCGTCTTTTGCGGCAGATGGAGCGGATCGCCAAGATCGGCGGCTGGGAGCTCGACCTGCAGACACAGATGGTCGATTGGTCGGATGAGGTTTCTCGCATTCACGAGCTGCCGATTGGCGACACTTGCTCGATGGAGCAAGCGCTGTCGTTCTATCCGGAACACTGGCGGGCCGTCATCACGCGCAACATCGAGAAGAGCATTGCCAGCGGCGAGGGCTATACCTTCGAATCGGAGTTCGTAACGGCCCTCGGCAACAAGAAATGGGTGCGCGCGGCGGGTGAGTGCGAGCTTCGGGACGGACAGCCGGTGAGGCTGTTTGGCATGTTCCAGGACATCACGCAGGAGAAGGCGGCATCAGAGCAGCAGTGGCGCGCGGCAAATTACGACGAGGTCACGGGGCTTGCGAACCGCCGTCACTTCAACCAGGCGCTCTCAGCCGCGATCAAGGAAGCGGATCAGTCGGGGGCCGGCATGACGCTGATGATCCTCGATCTCGACAACTTCAAGCAGATCAACGACACGCGGGGGCATTCCGTGGGCGATGAATTGCTCGCCGAAGTCGGACAGCGGCTGGCGCAAACGGTTGCCGAAGGTGATTTCGTCGCCAGGCTGGGCGGCGACGAGTTCGCCATCATTTCCCATGGTTGCTCGCCTGCGCAAATCGAAAGAAACGGCAGGAGAATTCTCGAGCGTCTGAAGGAGCCCGTCGCTATCGGGCCGACGCACGTCTATGTGAGCGGCACGCTCGGCATCGCGCGATTTCCCGAAGACGCGACCAATGCCCCCAATCTGCTGAAAAATGCCGATCTCGGGCTGTATTCGGCCAAACACAACAATCGCGGCTCGATAAGCCGCTACTCGCCGAATCTTGCCACGTTGTTTGAGCGGCATACGCGCGCGGCGGATCTGGTCCGCGAAGCGCTAGCGCAAAATACGCTCGTTCCGTTCTACCAGCCCAAGGTGCGGCTCGAGGACGGTGCGATAAGCGGCTTCGAAGCGCTTGCGCGCATCCAGGCTGCGGACGGAAAAATCCTCGGTCCCCGTATATTCGCCCCCGCCTTTGAAGATCGCGAAATGGCCCAAGGCATAGGCAAGCGCATGCTGCACGCGGTCTCCGCCGATATTGCGTCGTGGCGAGAAGCAGGTCTCGATCCGTTTTCGGTCAGCCTGAATGTCTGCGAGGCCGACTTCACTGACGGCAAGCTCGCCGGCCGCGTGCTGCAACGCCTCGACGAACTTGCATTGCCGCATTCGTGTCTGACCATCGAAGTAACCGAAACGGTGTTTCTGGGCGATGGTGCGGGACTTGCTCGCGAGGCGTTGATCGAGCTCGATGCGCAAGGCGTCAAGATCGAGCTTGACGATTTCGGCACCGGCTACGCCTCGCTCACGCACCTTCGCGCGTTTCCCATCAATCGCCTGAAGATCGACCGCTCGTTCATCGCGGACCTCGAGGCAAACGATGGAGCCAGTGTCATCGTGCAGGCGGTTGTCGAGCTGGGCCACAACCTGAAATGCGAGGTCATCGCCGAAGGCGTCGAGACCGAGTTTCAGGCCGCCCTCCTGCGCGAGATGGGCTGCGATGCCGGGCAAGGCTTTCTGTTCGGGCGTCCAACGAGCGCCAAGCAAGCCCGAAAGCTTCTGCATGGCGAGGCCGTCAAGCGGGAGCGGCTCCTGCAGTCCATCGCTGGCAAGCTCGCCCCCGGCGTGGACGTCCCCTCGCGGCTGGAAGAAGCGAGCGGACCGGCCGCGCTGCGCCGGTCATAGCGCCGCGCGGCGCGCAAGCGCCGGCCGAGGTCAGGGACGTGCGGGCCGCGCCGGACCGCTGAATCCTGCCGCGATCGCGAGCAGTCCCGCAATCGGCAGGGCCAGACACCAGAACGAGACGAACACATAGCCGTAGGCGCCCACGACGACGCCGACGAGGAAGGCTGCGATGACGGGCGCGGTGCGGTCGAAGCGGGCGCGCGCCTGGGCACTCAAGCCGGGCACGCCGCGGTTCATGTCGACGAGATCGACGGAGAACTGCGTCAGGTTGATCGTCATCACGGTGGTCGGCGGGTGGTCGGGGAAGATGAGACGGCAGATGGCGTTCTGAATGGCCATCGCCGCGACGCCGAACTGCGCGGCGACGATCGAGCCGACGGCGACAGGGTCGGTAATGGGCGAGGCGGCGAGCCCCACGGCCATGCAGCCGGCGAGCATCGCTATCTGCAACACGAGGCAGGCGCGCAATCCCGACCGCCCCCTGCGCTCGCAATGGAGCACGAGGAGCCGCGTCAGCGCGACCGCGAGGACGAACATCGGCAGCGCGATCACTTCGGCGACAAGGCGCACGGAATGCTCGACGAGCTCCTGGCCGATCACGACGAAGTTGCCGGTGAAGTGCGAGGTGAAGAGGCCGAACAGCGCCACGAAGCCGACGACGTCGACGATCCCCGCGATGAACGACAGGCCCGTCGTCAGGAGAAGGGCGCGCCCAATGGGATTCAACGGCACCTCGAAGGCGGTCATCGCAATCTCTCCCTCTTTTGCCCGCTCGCTGCTGGGGTATAGCCGCTCGCGGTGGCGGCGCAAGGGATCGGCGGACCACTTCGAAGGGGATAGGCGCCCCATCCACTGGACGGCGCCCGCGCATCCTGGCATCTGCGCAACAGGACGCACCGGCCTATCGCGACAATCGTTCGGAGAGAGCAGATGACCAAAGGCTCGAGCAAGTACGCCTCGGTGCTGCGCGAGGTCGTGTTGTTTGCAATCTCGCTCACCCTCGTGGCGCTCGTCGCCATCTCGGTCGCCGCCAGTGCGAGCCTGTTGTTCCTCGCCATCATCGTGTCGGCCGGCGTGGCAACCGCGTTCATCCGCTGGCTGTTTCCCGAAGCGCCGTTCTTCTCGCTCACCTTCGCCAATCTCATCGCGCTTTATGCGTCGGTCTTCGCCTTCTTCATGGAGGAGCTGTTCGAGCGCATCGGCCCTGGCGTCTCCGGCATCGGTTTCAGTCTGCCCATTCTGTTCTTTCTTGTGGGCTGCTGGCTGCGGCGCGGCGACATACTGGCAGTCGTCGAAAATCCGGACTTGCGCGGCGGGCGGCACCTGTACCGCGCGCTACTTTGGCTGCTGCCGGTGTTTCTCGTCGGCGTCGGCGCGTTCGCGCTGTCGGTGTTCGACGCGCCGCTCGTCAACAACAACGCGGCGTTCCTCGCCGCCATGTCGCTGATCGGCCTGATCGTGCTCGCCGTCAGCCATAACGTGGCGATCTTTCTCGTCGATGCCGGCCTGCTGTTTGAGGAGTTTTTCCACCGCATGTCGCGGCTCGCCGTGCCGGCGTTCGCTTTCCTGACGTTCTACTCCCTGCTGGTGATCGTCTTCGCTTCCGTTTACTGCATTCTCTCCCAATACTCGCCCGACCTGCACTTCCGCGTTGCGAACGTGGCGCGGACGATCACCTATTCGGAGGCCATACACCTCTCGATTACGACGATCAGCACCGTCGGCTACGGCGACATCGTTCCCATCAGCAATCCCGCCCGCGTGCTGGCCTCGATCGAGGTGATCTGCGGCGTGCTGCTGTTGCTGTTCGGGGTGTCGGAGCTGCTGGAATATACGCGCGAGCACCGGCGCGAGCACCCCGGCGAGCGTGGGGGCCGCGACAGAGGAAAGCCCTAGTCGCGGGGTGGCGATGTTGCCAATCCCCGGCAACGATGTCAGACCCTCCGGGATCTTGAGACCCTACTGGCTGGCGATCTGATGGGCATGGCGCACGGCAAACCATCTCGAGGCGGCACGCGAAGCGTCGGACCCGAAGCGGCGGACGCCCGTTCGCGCCTGCAGCTCATCGAGACCTCGGGTTTTCCCGACTACGCGCTGCTCAACTTAGGGGCGGGGCGCAAGCTCGAGCGCTTCGGCGCGGTTGTCGTCGATCGCCCGGAGCCGCAGGCCTTGTGGACGCCGCGGCTCGATAAGCGCGGATGGGACAAGGCTGACGCAGTGTTCGCCGGCGCCGATGACGAGGAAAAAGGCCGCTGGCGCATCGACAAGCCGGTCGCGGAAAGTTGGCCCGTCAAGGTCGCCGACGTGACGATGCTGTGCCGCCTGTCGAGCTTCCGCCATCTGGGGCTCTTCCCCGAGCAACTCCCGCACTGGGAGTGGATGCTGGCGCGTCTGCGCGAGTGTCACGGGGAACGCCCGCGCGTCCTGAACCTTTTTGCCTATACGGGCGCGGCAACGCTGCTTGCGGCGGCGGCGGGTGCGGAGGTGACGCACGTCGATGCGTCGAAAAAGGCGATCGCCTGGGCCAAGGAGAACCAGGCGGCGTCGGGGCTGGGCGCGGCGCCCATCCGCTGGATCCTCGATGACGCGCAGAAGTTCGTCGCGCGCGAGGCGCGGCGCGGCAAGACCTATCATCTCATTCTCGTCGATCCGCCGAAGTTCGGACGCGGACCCGACGGTGAGGTCTGGGACCTGTTCACGCATCTGCCTCCGCTGCTGAAGGGGTGCACGCAACTGCTCGCGCCCAAGCACGCCGCGCTCGTGCTGACGATCTACGCGATCCGCGCGTCTTCGCTCGCCTTCGATCAGCTCGCCCGCGAGGTGTTGAGGGATCGCGGCGGCGCGTTCTCCTCGGGCGAGCTGGCGATCCGCGAGGCGGACGGGACGCGCGCGCTGCCGGCGTCGCTCTTTACGCGATGGGTGTCAGATGACATTGCGTGAGCCGTCGCCGAAACCGATCACGAGCTTGCAGAACGAGCGCGTCAAGGCGATCCGCGCACTCGAGATGCGCAAAGCGCGCAAGGAGACGGGCCTGTTCGTCGCCGAAGGTGCTTCGCTCCTCATCACCGCGCGCGATCACGGGCATGGTCCGGAGACGCTCGTCTATCGGGCGGGCGCGGCGGCAAGCGGCGTGCCGCGCGCGATTCTCGACTGGGCGCTTCGATCAGGCGCTGAGTGCCTGGAGGTTTCCGAGGCGGTGCTGGGAAAGCTCGCCTCCAAGGACAACCCGCAAAGCATGCTGGCCGTGTTCCGTCAGCGCTGGGCGCCATTGCCGAAAATTGCCGAGATCAAACGCGCGGATACCTGGGTGGCGCTGGAGGAAGTGCGCGATCCCGGTAATCTGGGCACGATCATCCGCACGGCGGACGCGGTCGGCGCGGGCGGTGTCATCCTCATCGGCGCGGCTTGCGATCCCTATTCGCGCGAGTGCGTGCGCGCGACCATGGGCTCGGTGTTCGCGGTGCCGCTCGTCAAGGCGACGCGCGACGAGTTCCTCGCGTGGCGCCAAGCCTGGCCAGGCGATGTCGTCGGCACGCATCTTGAGGGCGCTGAGGACTTCCGCAAGGCTGTGTACCGCGAGCCTGCCCTGCTCGTGATGGGAAGCGAAGGGCCGGGGCTCACGCAGCCGGTGGCTGAGGCCTGCACCAAGCTCGTCAAAATTCCCATGGCGGGCGGGCTCGAACTCGCTCAATCTGGCGGTCGCGACCGCGCTGATGCTGTATCAGCTGCGCGGCCGCCATCTTACGCTTTGACACTGGCGCTCTGACCCATGCGCATCGAATACCACCGCACCCTGATCGCCGACCGCGTGCGCAACGACGCGTTCGCCCGCGCGCTCAAAGCCGTCATCAGGAAGGGCGAGACGACGGTTGCCGACATCGGCGCCGGCACCGGGCTGCTGGCGCTGATGGCGGCAAAGCTCGGCGCGCGCGAGGTATTCCTCTACGAGGCGGCAGAAGTGGCGGGCGTGGCGGCGAAGGTTCTGAAAGCCAACCGCGCGCGCAACTGTCACCTGTTCCCCTGCCACTCGACGGAGATGCAGGATCCCCCGCAGGTCGACGTCGTCGTCTCCGAGACGCTCGGCAACTATCCGTTCGAGGAGCACATCATCGAGACCTTGAACGACGCCCGCGCCCGCTTCCTCAAGCCGAAGGGGACGATCATCCCGCGGCGGCTGGAACAGTTCGTAGCCCCCGTCGTCACCGATCGCATCCATCGCGAATTGTCGGCGTGGGACGCGGTGGGCTTCGATTTGTCGGTGGCAAAGTCGATGAGCCTCAACAACATCTATGTGCGCACGCTTGTGCCCAGGGATCTCTTGGACGAGGGGATGAGCGCCAAGACGTGGGATGCGATCGACTTTGCCAAGGAGAACCGTCCAAGCCGCAAAGGCGAGGCGGCGTGGCGGCTCAAGGCTCAGGCGGTTGTCTACGGGTTTGTGACGTGGTGGCGCGCCGAGCTGACGCCGGGCGTCATGCTGTCGACGGCGCCGGGCGAGCCCGCCACACACTGGGAGCAGCTCTATTTCCCGCTTCTGGCGCCCATCGAGGGCAAAGCCGGCGAGACGGTGGGGATCGCCTTGCGCTCACGCACGTCGCTGGAGAGCGGGACGCACATCGCCTGGACCGCGACGCAGGCCGATGGCAAGGGACGCCAAATCGCGCGCCAGGCCATGAACCTGGACAAGGGCTTCCTGCCCTGACGGCAGGACCTGAAGGGTGCAGCCTCAGGGCTGCAGCAGCAGCGCCGTCGTGGCGATGATCGTGCCGCCGATCGCGAACGTGGCGAGCCAAGCGGCCGCATTGCGCAAGCGCGCGCGGTTGCGCTCGCGCTGTGCCTTGCCGAGCCACTCCGCCGAGCTCGGCGGCGGGGCCCAGGCGTCGTCCGCCGCCGCCTCGATCCGCCGATCGACCTTGGCCACGGCCTCAGCGGATCGCGATGCGGTCAAGGGGCGGATGGCGAAGTCTTCCTGCAGCGAAGGGGCAGCAGCGCCGGCGCCGTTTGAAGGGGGCGGCGGCGGCGCATCGGAGAATTCCGCCTCGACGTTCGCCAGCCGGCGCATCAGCGGCCGGTGCTGCATCGCTCTGGCGATATTCTCGACAAGGTCGCGCTCGGGCGCATTGTCGTCGTCGATCAGCTGGACGTGTGCGGCCATCGCGGCGCGTTTCCCTGATGTTGCGGGTTGAAGTGGCGGGATGCCACCCAACTCGGCTTGATCCAATGCGTTCGCCAAAGAGCGCCGACGCGGCGTTCGAGGAAACGGGAGCACGGACGCGCTGCCTTTGGCGCCGGGAGACGCAACGGACTGAACCGACGCAACGGGGACGTTACGTGTGGGGGTGGCGGGAGTACGCATGACACACCTCTCGTTGGTGCTGAGCCGCGGTCTCCCGGTACATCCGGACACCAACAGGCTGGCGACTTCAGCGCCCGGACTTCTAAAAGAACCTACAGGATGGCCGCAGCGTGGCAACGATCGGGCACGCGCACAGAATCGGGTAGGGGAGTGTGGTGTAATGTTGGTGCTGGTGATCGGCTTGGCGGTATTTCTCGCGATCCATTTGGTTCCCTCCAGCGTGGATCTGCGTAACGGACTCGTCGCGCGATTCGGCGAGGTTGGCTACAAGGCGATTTTCTCGGTTCTCTCGCTGATCGGTCTGGTACTGATCGTACTGGGATTCGCCAAGCTACAACTGCATCCGGGCAAGAACCCCCAACTATGGTTCCCGCCGCTGTGGACCCGGCACGTGGCCGTGGCGCTGATGCTGCCGGCAATGATCGCGCTGGTTGCGGCGTATATTCCATCGCACATTCACACAGCGCTCAAGCATCCCATGCTGGTCGCGATCAAGATCTGGGCGCTGGCGCATCTGCTCGCCAACGGGGATCTGGCCTCGCTGGTGCTGTTCGGCAGCTTCCTGGCGTTCGCCGTCTATGACCGCATCTCGGTGAAGCGCCGGGGCGCGCCGGGGCCGCTGGGGAGCAAGACCGGGCCCTGGATCAACGACGTCATCGTGCTCGTGCTCGGGAGCGGGCTCTATGTCGCGATTCTCCTATGGCTGCACCAGTGGCTGATCGGGGTATCGCCGCTGTCATGAGTGGCGGCGGGCGCCTCATTGGAATTGCGGTGAGGGGAGCGCGCCGGGAGCCGATGCGGACGCTCGAAGGCGCATTTCTCGCTGCCGGGGCGGGGGTCGAGGGCGACTACAAGGGCGTCAAGCATCCCCGCCGTGGTGTCACGGTGCTGGCGCGCGAGGACTGGGAGGCAGCACTCGCCGAGCTCGGCGCGCCCGAGGATGGCGCCGGGCTGCCGTGGACCGCGCGCCGCGCAAATCTCCTCGTCGAAGGCGTGTCGCTGCCCCGCGCGTTGGGCGGCGTCTTGCGCATCGGTCCCGTCGTGATCGAGGTGACCTACCCGACGACGCCGTGCAGCCGCATGGACGAGGCACGTACCGGGCTCAAGAAGGCGCTGTATCCCAATTGGCGCGGCGGCATTACCGCCCGCATCGTGGAAGGTGGGCGAATTGCGCTCGGCGACCCTGTCGACGTTCTGATCTCGCCGCCGCAGAAAAAGCCCCGGTTACCGGACTGAGCGGCGAACGTTCCGCCGCCCGTGGCAGCGCGCCACGCGGCATCGCGCCTACGAGCGATTGGAGCGCTCCGCTCAGTAGTAGTCGACGGTCCGCTCCGAGTCGGTCTGCCGGGAGCGCCACGGCTCGATGATGAACTCCGTGCGCTTGCTCGTCTCGCGGCTCAAGGGGTAGTCGGAGATGATGAAGGAGGAGCCGGGTTTCAGCAGCTCGGCAAGCCGATCCTTCGTATCCTGCGGGATCGCGATGCGCTCGAGCGCGCTCGCGGCATCGGCGTCCTCGCTGGCCCGGGGAACGTAGGACTCGTCCTCGTGCCGGCGCTTGCGGCGATAGGAACGCGGCGGAGCCGAGCTGGGTTTGACCATCACGGCCGTCCAGCGCAGCGCCTTCTCGCCTTGGGTGAAGGCCGTTGCCGTCAGGACGTGCGTGCCGAGCGGCTTATCGGGCTCGGCGATCGTCACGGGAACGTCGATCACCTGCTCGAAGCCGAGCTTGGCATAAAGCCGCCCCGTCTTGCTGCTGACGAAGATGGAGACGGGCTGGTCCTTGCGCGCCTCGATCGCCTCGACGGAGGCGAGCGCGATTTTGGCATCGGCGATCGCCTGCTCGGCGGACTTCACGGTATCGAGCGAGGCACGGCGTGCCTTCTCGGCGGCCTCGGCATCGGCGGTAGCCTTGGTCACGACATCGACCTGCTTGGCGGCCACAGCTTTCGCGACCCCCACGGCGTCGGCGAGGTCGAGAACCTTCGCCTCTTCCGCGAGCTCCTCGGCCGACTGCTTCTCGAGCTCGGCCGGCTCGAGCTTCGCGACATCGACCTTCGCCATCTTCGCGGTGAGATCGGCAGAAGCGGCTCGCGGCGTTGTCGGCGTCCTTGGCGGCCTTGCGCGCCGCGTCTGCCAGGCGCTCGCGCTCGTTGCGCGCCTTGCGCACCGCGTCCTTGGCGGCGGACGCGGCCTCGGCGGCGGCCTTGGCCTGATCGACCGCCGTACTCTTGGCCGTCTCGGCCGTGGTGATCGCCGCCGCGAGCTGCTGGCGCTCGGCCACTCTCGCCGCCGCCGCCATGGCGCGCGTGCGCGGCTTGGCGCCGATCTCGGCCCGCACCGGCGTCGCCGCCAGCGTGGGCGAGGCGTCGCTCGTCGTGCTCGAGGTCGGGTCCGCGCTCGCGAAGCGCTCCGGCATGTCGGTCTGCGCCTGGTTGTCGGGCGCCAGCGGCGCGATGAGGTTGGGGTCGTGGAACTCGGCCGGCGTCAGGTCGTCGTCGTTGATGATGACGCGGGCGCCGATATCGGTGATCCCGAACAGGTTGCGGGCAAAGCTGTAGGGAAGGCGAATGCAGCCGTGCGAGGCAGGATAGCCCGGCAGGTCGCCGGCATGCATGGCGACGCCCGAATTGGTGACCCGCTCCATGAACGGCATGGGCGCGCCGCCGTAGAGGTTCGAGTAATGGTAGCGGTTCTTCTCGAGCAGGCTGAAAACGCCGGTCGGCGTTTCGTGGCCGCGCATGCCGCTGGAGATGGGCGAGGTCGCGATCTTCTTGACGCCGTCGTAGACGGTGACCGTCTGCTTTCCGATCGATACGACGATCAGCAGCGGGCCCTCGGGCTTGGGCAGCGTGGACGTGATCGGTTCGTCGTCCTTAGGCTCAACGTAACGGGGTGCTGCGCGCTGCTGCCGCCTCGGTTGCTCCCACGGCGGGGAATTGTTCCAGCCGTTACCCCAGGGAAAGAACTGCGCTTGCGCCGGCGCGCCGGCGCCGAGCAGCGCCGCTACAACAACAGCCGCCGTGGCCAGACCTCTGCCGACAGCGCCCGTCTCCGTTTTGCTGAAGCTTTGCAAGGAAGCACCCGTCCGAGTTGAGAGTGTCTCTGAAGGAAGCGTATTATATGCTGGTTTTAACCCTAAATCTTCGTTAGCAGAAGGCCCACAAAGTGGCGACAAGCGCCGCCGACGACCGCAACGAGCGGTAAGAAGCGGCAACGTCCGCCAGCCCTCTCCGCGCCCGCCCTTCGGGGATTCGCGGACGCGAGCCGATTAAACGAGTATGCTCATCTGATGTCTGTACACAACACGCAAAAGCGTCTGATGGCGCCCGACATCACGGCAATGAAGGGGCACGGTCCGATCGTCGCCCTGACCGCCTACCACGCCCACACGGCGGCCATCGCCGACCGCTACTGCGATTTCCTGCTGGTCGGCGACAGCCTCGGCATGGTGATGCACGGCTTCGAGACGACGGTGCCGGTGCCGCTCGAACTGATGATCATGCACGGGCGGGCGGTCGTGCGCGGCGCCAAGCGCGCGCTCGTCGTCGTCGACATGCCGTTCGGCTCCTACGAGGAGAGCCCGGCGGTGGCGTTTCGCAACTGCGCCCGCGTCATGAAGGAAACCGACTGCGGCGCGGTCAAGATCGAGGGCGGCCGCCGCATGGCCGAGACGATCCACTACCTGGTCGAGCGCGGCATTCCCGTGATGGCGCATATCGGCCTGACCCCGCAGTCGGTGAACGTCATCGGCGGCTACAAGGCGCAAGGCCGCAGCGAGGAGCAGTGGGCGGCGATCGAGACCGATGCGTTCCAGGTGGCCGAGGCGGGCGCTTTCGCCGTGGTGCTCGAGGCGCTGACTGGGCCGCTTGCCGCGCGCATTACCGCTGCAATCCCCATCCCGACCGTCGGCATCGGGGCCTCGTTGGCCTGCGATGGGCAGATCCTCGTGATGGAGGACATGCTGGGCCTGAGCCCGCGCGTTCCGCGGTTCGTGAAGAAATTCGGCAAGATCGGCGAAGCGATCGAATCGGCGGTGAAGGCCTATGCCGAGGACGTGCGCACGCGCGCGTTTCCCACGCCCGAGCACACCTATGCCATGAAGGCGCCCATCAAGGGTGCGATCAAGGGCGCGAGTGCAAGGTCCCCGCAGCGCGCCGGGTCGCCTGCGGCCAAAGCCACGAAAAAGCCGAAAACCCCCAGCAGCAAGGGTTGAGGGCACGAACGCGGGCCGGGGTGCATAGACCCTGGCCTATCAATCACTTGCGCTGGGAAAGCTCTCGGCTATTTATGCGGGACTGCAGACGCCCGCAAACGGGCCTCTGAAAAGAAAAACGCCAAGATTCAGGGGCGGAAATCGCATGGCAAATCAGGACGACGGCTTTCTTCGCGAGCTCGAGGAAGAGCTGAGGCGCGAGCGTCTCGAAAAGATCTGGCGACAGTACGGGACCTACATCATCGTCGGCGCACTCCTCGTCGTGTTCGGCGTGCTCGCCTACAAGTACGTGGAGAACCGGCGCATCGTCGCCGCCGAAACCAGCGGCGCGCGCTACGAGGACGCTCTGACCTTGGCCAACGACGGCAAGGAAGGTAGCGCTGCCAAGGAGTTCGAGAAGATCGCCGCAGACGGCGCCGGTGGCTATCGGGCGCTGGCAAAGTTGCAGCTCGCGGGCGCGCTCCTCAAGGAGGGCAAGAAGTCCGAAGCACTCGCCGCCTACGAGGCGCTGGCCAAGGAAGCCGACGCCGACGCGCTGCTGCGCGATTACGCCTCCCTGCAGGCCGCCGCGGTGCGGCTCGGCGAGGCCGACTTTACGGAGATGCAGAATCGGCTCACCCCTTTGATGGGTGAGGAGAGCCCATGGCGCTACAGCGCCCGCGAGATGCTGGGGCTCGCCGCGTACAAGGCCGGCAACGCCACGGACGCGCGCAGCATTCTCACGCCGCTGCTCGTGGATCAGAAGACGCCGCAGTCGCTCGCCGAGCGCGCGCAGATCGTGTTGTCGGAGATCGCAGCGGGCGAGATCGCCAAGAAGGCCGGCAACGAAACGCCGGCTGCTGCTACCGCGGCCGAAAGTGCGCCGGCCGGCACCGCGCCGCCGGGCACGAAAAAGGAGTAGAGGGAGCCGCAATGAGGGGCACGACTAGGCGGATGAGCCTCATTGGCGTGAGCCTGTCGGCTCTTGCGATGCTCTCCGGCTGTGCCGACGGCCCGACGCTCCCGAAGCTCGCCGACATCAATCCGTTCGCCACCAAGGAAGTGCCGCTGCCGGGCAAGCGCATTCCGGTGATGGAAAGCAAGAACCTGGTTACCGGCGAGCTTGCCGACGCAAGCAAACCGATCATGCTGCCGCCGCCGCGCGCCAACGACAACTGGGCGCAGCCCGGCGGCGATGCCAACAATGCGCCGGGCCACCTCGCCTTCGACGGCGCGGCGAGCGAGGCGTGGACGGCGGATGCAGGCACGGGATCCAACAGCTCCGGCCGCGTCACCGCTAGTCCCATCGTCTACGGCGGCCAGATCTACACGCTCGATTCGGCAGGCGGCGTGAGCGCCTTTGCGACGTCGGGCGGCTCGGCGATCTGGCGCGTCTCGCTGAAGCCGGCGCGCGAGAACGCGAGCGGCAACTGGTACTCGCTGTCGCTGGGCGGCAATACCGAGGGCGGATACGGCGGCGGACTGGCGATCGACAACGGACGCCTCTACGCGGCGAGCGGGTTCGGCAACGTAGTTGCTCTCGATCCGCAATCGGGAAAGAAGCTCTGGGAGAAGCAGCTCGAGGCACCCATCCGCTCCTCACCGACGGCGGTGGGCGACCGGGTGTTCGTCGTGTCGCTCGATGGGCGGTTCTATTGCCTCGCGGGCGCCGACGGTGGCGAGCTGTGGTCGGTGCGCGGCTTGCCGCAGCAGGCGAGCCTCATCAACAACGCGAGCCCCGCCGTCGAGGGCGACGTCGTCGTCGTCCCCTATCCCTCCGGCGATCTCGTCGCCCTGCACGTGACCGATGGCTCCGCTGCATGGTCGGAGAGCCTGTCGCGCACGCGTACCACCTCGCAACTGAGCTCCATGAGTGATGCGGCCCGGCCGGCGATCGACCAGGGCACGGTGTTCGCGGTCGGTCACGCCGGGCGCATGATCGCCACGCAGGCGGCGACGGGCGAGCGCCTGTGGCAGCTCAACGTGCCAGGCATTCAGCAGCCGTGGGTCGCCGGCGGCACCGTCTTTATCGTCAACACGCAAGGCGAGCTGATCGCCATCTCCAGGCAGGACGGCAAGACGCAGTGGACGGTGAAGCTGCCGGGCGAAGCCGCCTGGACGGGACCGACGCTGGCGGGCGGCACGCTTTGGCTCGCTTCGGCCAAGGGCGCGCTCGTCGGAGTCGAGGCCACAACGGGTCGCATCACGGTGCAGAAGGACCTCGGCAGCGCCGTCTACATCGCCCCGGTGGTCGCGCAGGGCCGGATGTACATCCTGACCGACAACGCCAAGCTCATCGCGCTCAACTGAGGGCGCGAAGGGACCGGCGGGCTGGAGCCCGGCGCTGCATTAGCGATTTCATCCCCTTGCGCGCCTATCATCGCCGCAGCGATTGCGCGATAAGTGCGCCTCCTTGCCGCCCCAGCCCGGACCGCCAATGCCCTCAACGCCCGTCATCGCCATCATTGGCCGTCCCAACGTCGGCAAGTCGACGCTGTTCAACCGTCTGACCCGCAGCCGTGCCGCGCTCGTCTCCGACACGCCGGGCCTGACGCGCGACCGGCGCGAGGGCGAGGCGGAGCTCGCCGGCCACGCCGTGACCCTCGTCGACACCGCGGGCCTCGAGGAGGCCAAACGCGGATCGATCGCGGAGCGCATGCGCCAGCAGACCGAGGCGGCGCTGCCCGACGCCGACCTCGTGCTGTTCGTGCTCGATGCGCGCGAGGGCGTGACGCCCGCCGACCAGACATTCGCCCGGCTGGTGCGCGCCTCGGGGCGCCCGGTCATCCTCGTCGCCAACAAGTGCGAGGGCCGTGCCGGCGAGGAAGGCTTCTATGCCGCGTTCGAATTGGGCTTCGGCGAGCCGGTCGCCATTTCGGCCGAGCACGGCGAGGGGCTGGGCGAGCTCGTGTCGGACATGCTGGCGGCGCTGGGCCTGCGCGACGTCGCGGCTCCCGAGGAGGGAGCCAACGCGGACGCGGGGCCCAAGCGTCCCATTCGCGTTGCGATCGTCGGGCGCCCCAACGCGGGCAAGTCGACGCTGGTCAACACCTTCCTCGGCGAGGAGCGCATGATCACCGGCCCGGAGCCTGGGCTGACGCGCGATGCCGTGGCGAGTGACCTTGCGTGGTCGGGCCGGCAGGTGCGCATCTTCGATACGGCGGGCCTGCGCCGCAAAGCCAAGGTGACGGACGCCGCCGAGCGCTTGAGCGCTTCCGACGCGATCCGCGCCATCCGTTTCGCGGAGGTCGTCGTGGTGCTCATCGACGTGGAGCGTCCCTTGGAGCACCAGGATCTGACCATCGCCGATATGGTGACGCAGGAGGGGCGCGCCCTCGTCATAGCGGTCAACAAGTGGGATCTCGTCGAGGACAAGCAGAAGATGCTGAAAGAGCTGCGCGAGACGCTAGGCTATCGTCTGTCGCAGGTGCCGGGCGTCGCGCTCGTTCCCATCTCGGCGCTCAGCGGCCGCGGCATCGAGCGCCTCGCCGGCGCCGTGCTCGATGCCTACAACTCCTGGAACCGGCGCGTGCCGACCTCCGATTTGAACCGTTGGCTCAACGAAGCGGTTTCCCGCCACTCGCCCCCTGCCGTGCACGGGCGCAGCCTGAAAATCCGCTACATGACGCAAGTGTCGGCGCGGCCGCCGACGTTTGTCGCCTTCTGCTCGCGGCCCCAGGAGCTGCCGCAATCGTATATTCGCTATCTGACCAACAGCCTGCGCGAGACGTTCGCGCTGCCGGGCGTGCCGCTGCGCTTCAATCTGCGCAAAAGCGATAACCCCTACGCCGGGCGCAAGCGTTGATCCGCTCAATAGGCGCTGATGTGGAGGGCGGAACAGCGGACGGGAGCGGCAGCGAACCCGAAGATGCCACCAAGCTCACCGCCCGCACGGACGACAGCCGCACGTCTGGCGCCGTTCCGGACCCAAACAAGTAGGTGGCGCGTGCGCACTGCGCAAGTGCTATTTGGACTTGACGACGTGCGCCCGCCGCAGGTCTGTCGGTTTCTCGCAGTGCAACGGAGAGCAAGCGGTTGTCGCAAGAGACGGAAGTTCTCTTCTATCACCTGGAGCAGCAATCGCTCGAGAAGGTGCTGCCGAGTCTCGTTGAGAAAACGCTCGAGCGCGGCTGGCGCGCCGTCGTGCAGGCGGGCTCGCAGGAACGGCTCGCCGCGATCGATCTGGCGCTGTGGACCTACAAGGAGGACAGCTTCCTTGCGCACGGCACCGCCAAGGACGGACACGCCGCCTTGCAGCCCGTGTACCTGACGACCGGCAGCGATACGCCCAACGGCGCCGGCGTGCGCTTTCTCGTCGACGGCGCCGAGACGGACAGCTTCAGCGGCTTCGTGCGGCTCGTCTATATGTTCGACGGCAACGATGCCGACGCCGTGGGACGCGCGCGCCAGCAGTGGACGGCGGCGAAGGGTGCCGGCTGCCCCGTCACCTACTGGCAGCAGAGCGCGGCGGCAAGTGGGAGAAGAAGGGGTAGCGTCCACGGTTGGAGCGGGTGTGCTCCAAGGCTCTCCTCTAAGCGTGGTGGCCCGTCGATCTTGAGCCCCGCCCATGATGTGGGTGCGGCGCCGCGGGCAAAACGCACGCGAACCAGGGCTCGCGCGCTAGTGGCGGCGCCGCAACGCCTCTAATTCTTGAGATACGTTCTCCCCGCAAATGTGCGCGCGTTGTCCACGACATTCGTCGCTGCAACCTTAGCCCCTTCTTGCTTGCAAAAAGCCGGGCTCCTACCGTCCGTGACCAAGACTTCCATTTTCAGATCCCCCGAGATCGATGCACATATTAGGCGTCTATAATCAGCACGATGCATGCGCCGCGGTGTTTGACGACTACCGCATGGCGGCAGCCGTCGCACAGGAGCGCCCCACGCGCCGCAAGGGCGATGGCGGCGGCTTTCCGCGCGAGGCCGTCGCGGAATGCCTGGAAGAAGCAGGGATCGGCCCTGCCGGCGTCGATGTCGTCTGTCTGCCGCGAACGCGCTACCCGAAGGAGTATTTCAAGCTTCGGTCGCATATTCCGTTTCCGCAGACGGCAAAGGACGGCACGCTCGAACTGATCCGCGTCATGGTGCGCAATTTCGTTGCAGATCCTTTGCGCGTCTTCGACGCAAAATCGTATCTTGCGGCGCACGGACTGAACCCGAAAGAGATCTATTTCTACAATCATCACATGGCGCACGCGCTTGCCGCGCTGTTTCACACGGGCTGGGACGACGCGCTGATCTACACCTCCGACGGCGGCGGCGACCGGACGTTCTACAGCGCCCGCCATCTGAAGGACGGACAGCTTGCAGACATCTTCGGCGGCGAGGCGGATTCGCGCGCCTATGCGCGCCCGCAGATGCGCGGCGACAGCATGGGGTACCTCTACTATCACGCTACGGAGGCGTTGGGCTTCCGCCCGCTGCGCCACGAAGGCAAGGTGCTGGGCCTCGCCGCGTTTGGCAGACCGATCTACGCCCCCGGCCTGCGCCGCCTCTACCGGCTCACCGCCGACGGACAGATCAAATGCGTCGTTCACCCACGCGAGGTCGTCAAGCTCGTGCGCGAGATCGCGCGCGACGGCAGGCGCGAGGACGTCGCGGCCTCGGTGCAGGAGGTGCTCGAGGAGCTGACGCTCGCGTCGCTCGAGCGGATCTTGCAGCGGCACCCGGCGCGGAGCCTTGGTCTGTGCGGCGGCGTGTTCGCGAACGTGAAGCTGACGCAGCGCATCGCGGAGCGGTTCCCGTTCGAGGAGATCTTCGTCTATCCGGCGATGTCGGATCAGGGCGAGGCCGCCGGCGGGGTGCTCGAATACCTATTCGAGCGCGACGGGGCCCGGCACTGGCTGCAACAAAGGACGCAGCTTTCGCACGTGTACCTCGGGCGCGATCACACGGCGGGCGCCGATGAGGTGTTCCGCGCCGCGGGCGCGACGGCGGAGGTATCGCTGTCGGAGGGGCGCAATGACCTCGTTCCCAGGATCGCCGAGCTCATCGCGCAAGGAAAGATCGTCGGCACCTATCTGGGCCGCGGCGAGTACGGCCCGCGCGCGCTCGGCGCCCGTTCCATCATGGCGTCCGCCGTCGACCGCCGGATCAACGACTGGCTGAACCAGCGGCTCGACCGCACGGAGTTCATGCCGTTCGCGCCCGTCGTGCGCAAGGAGCGCTGCGCCGATCTCTTCGATCTGCCGCAAAGCCTCATGTACACCGCGCAGTTCATGACGGTGACGTGCAACGTCAAGGAGTACTGGAAGAGCAAGATCCCCGCCGTCGTGCACGTCGACGGCACGGCGCGGCCGCAGGTCATCGAGCGGTCGACGAACCCGCTCTATTACGACATCCTCGAGCACTACGAGCAGCTCACCGGCATACCGGCCCTGATCAACACCTCGTTCAACGTGCACGAGGAGCCGATCATCAACAAGCCGGAGGAAGCGTTGCGGGCGCTGCAGATGGGGCGCGTCGACTACGTCACGACCGAGACGACGCTTTGGAAGAAAGCCGCCTAGCGAAAGCGTGAGCCACGTGACGTGCGCGCCTTGACAGCGGCGCGACTTGGGCGCTCAAGCGTCGGCCATGAACTACCGCCACGCCTACCATGCGGGAAATTTTGCCGACGTGCTCAAGCACGCCGTCCTCGCGCTCGTGATCGAGCACCTGAAACTGAAACCAACGCCGTTCCGGGTGATCGATACGCACGCCGGCATCGGCCTTTACGATCTCAGCAGCGAGGCCGCGCAGAAGACCGGGGAATGGCGCGAGGGCATCGGGCGCATGCTCGGCGCCGATCTGCCGCCCGACGCAGCGGCCGCGCTCGCGCCCTACTTGAGCGTCGTGCGCGCGCTCAATGGGCCGGGAGAGGCGACACGCTATCCCGGTAGCCCGCTGATCGCGCGGGCGCTCATGCGCGAGGGCGACCGCCTGGTCGTCAACGAGCTGCACCCCGAGGATCAAATTGCGCTGAAGCGGCAGTTCGCGCGCGATGCGCAGACCAAGGTGTTGGGCCTCGACGGCTGGACCGCGCTCAAGTCACTGCTGCCGCCCAAAGAGCGCCGCGGCGTGGTGCTCGTCGATCCGGCCTACGAGCAGCCGGGAGAGCTCGACCGTCTCGTGCAGGGCTTGAAGAATGCCGCTGATCGTTTTGCCGGCGGCACGATCCTGTTGTGGTACCCGATCAAGGACATGAAGCCGGTCGCAGCCTTTCGCCGCGAGATCGCGGGTCTCGGGCTTGCGAAGGCGCTGGCGGTCGAGCTGATGATCCGCAATTCCGATGATCCATCGTGCCTCAACGGGGCGGGTCTCATCGTCGTCAACGCGCCATATACGCTGGCGCAGAAGCTGGATGTGCTGCTCCCGCACCTGGCCCGCGTCATGGCTCAGGGAAAGGGCGCGCGAGGCCACCTGGAAGAGCTCGCAGGCGCGCCCGCGGCCCAGCCCAAGCCGCGCGCCTGATCCCTTGCTTGGGTTCCGCCCGAACCCGCTCCTAAGGTTCGTCGCCGCTACGCGAAACGTCACCGGCACGCCACGATCTCCCCGGCTTTTTGCGGAATTGCCCTTCTAAGCGATGGGCAATGGCGGCCGTCTGCGGCAAGCTCGGCCCGTCGGATGCGAATTGCCCAAGGGGTGCTCAACATGACCAAAATCTCTCGCACGGCGATTGCTGTCGCGGCGGCTGCCGCTCTGTCACTCGGCTCCGTGGCGTCGGCCCAGGCGGGGAGTTGCTTCACGAAGGCTGCGTCGGGAACGAACACGACCATGTCGGGAGCGAAGACGCAGGTTTATGAGGCGCTGCTGCAGTCGTTCGACTGGAGCGCGTGGGCGAGCTGGATGGCGTCGGGATCCACGCCCGGCTACAGGGTCAGCGCGCCGCGCTACAGCTGCTCCAAAGGCGGCCTCGGCTACAACTGCAGAGGCGTGTCGAAGATCTGCCGGACGTCGTGAGCTAAGGTTTGCGGCGACGCGCTAGCTGACGGCCCGCTTGAGAAGCCCGGTCAGAACCGCGAGCAAGGCGCCGCCTGCGGCTCCGGCCGCGGCTTGCGCCGCGATCGCGGCGGGCGGGCCGAATGCGCCGTCGGGAAGTGCTGCCGGCACCAGCCCCAGCATGCTCGTTGCGACGAGGCCGCCGAGCGCCCCGCCGACGATGCCGATGACCAACGCGCCGAGGTACTCCAGCGCGAAGCGGCGCAGCGCCGCCGCGACGAGGACGGCGCCGAGGATGCCGCCCAGCAGTTGGGTCGCCAGGGTGGGGTAGTCCATCAGATCGGGCTCCTGTTAACCATTCCTACCAACTGTGCGAGGATGATGCATTGCGGCCACTGGCACCGTTGCATGGCCGCAGGCAGCCCCTCGGGCGGTTGGGAACTTATTGCCCGACGGCAACTTAACCCCTGGGCCGGCGGACGGCGTGTTCGTCGGGTGACAAGGGGCCGGTAAAGCGTGGTTTGGGTGGCGGAATTGCGGGCCCGCTGGGCAAATTCCGCTATGGTCCGCAGTGATTTGGCGGGTTTGAAAGAAAAAGAGGCACTTGGGTCATGAGCCGTACTCTCCTTCGCACGGGCATTATTGCCGTCGCCGCCATTTTCGTGCTGGCCACCGTCGAGGGCGCCGCCGAGCACGTGGTCCCGGGCGTTTGGGCCGGCGAGTTCAAGGCGAAGCACCGGACGGCGCGCCGCCAGCCCCGCAGGGCCACGGTCGAAGCCGGATCGACGCCGGAGGAGATCGCGCGGTATTTCCAGCTTTATGGGGGCTACATCGATCCCTCCATCAACAAGCAGACGCAGGCGGGACCCTTCGACAGCGGGTTCTTCTTCGATTTGGGCATTGGCCCGAACGGCGGCGATTTACCCTACATGAACTGAACGGCACGCCTGCCGCGCTTTCGTTATGATCGTACTGCACAATATTGGTGAGTCGGGCCCTAGGCAGGGCCTGGAGTTCCTCGCTATAGCTTTTGCGAACCGAATTTCTCACGGGTTTCATAGTCGTGCCGACAGGGGGCCCTTCCATGCGTGCACCGCTGACTTTCGCGTCTGCTGCCTTGCTGCTGAGCGTGTCGCTCGGTGCCCTGCCCGCGCATGCCGAGTGCAAGCGCTTCGGCTTCACGGTCAACGACTACGGCAAGGAAGGTCCCATCAAGGACGCCAAGGCGCTGCTCGACAAGCATATCGCCGAATGGGCGGGCCAGAAGGGCATCAAGAACTATCAAACGGGCAAAAAGGACATCAACTGCGAGCTGTTCTTGAACTTCATCGTGTTCGACGAGCACACCTGCACGGCCTCGGCCAACGTGTGCTGGGGCGACGGTGTCACGGCTCCGGCGCAGAACAACGCGAGCGCAGGCGCTCCGCCGGCTCCGGTGCGCAAGGCGGCCCACGAGGCCGCTGACAGCGAGGCTGCCCAAGCCGCCGCGCCGGAAACCGCCGCACCTGCCATGGACGCCGCTGCGAGCGAGGCAAAGCCCGAGGGCGCGACCGAATCCGCCGCTGCACCCGATGCTGCCGCGACGGGGACCGCGCCTGCCGAGGCCAAGGCTGCGGCCGATGCCATGACGCCATCCGAGCCGTCTGCGCCCGCGATGACGGTGCAAACGCCGCCTGCGTCGGCACGTCCGGCGGCCGACGCCGTTGAAACCGGCGCACTCGCGGGAACCCCGTCCGCCGAGGCCGCCAAGAAGTTGGCCCCGACCGAGCCGGGCAACCCGGCCGCCGCGGCCCTGCAAAAAGAGAGAGCGGCCGCTGCCGCCGCGAGTGCGGCTGCCGCCGCCGAACGGGCCGCGTCTGCCGCCGAGACCGCGGCGTCCGCTGCGAAGGAGGCCGCCGCCGCGGCGGTCGCCGCAAGTGCGGCGAGCCGTGGGGCGTTCGTTCCCCCGCTCGATCAGCCGGAGAACGCGAAAGCAGCGCGTGCCGGCTCAGCGGGCGTTCAATAGCAACGCAATCGAGATCCATCTTTGCGCTGGCCGCACGCTCAATCGCGCGGCGCGAGGCGGTCGAGCCGCAGGCGATGGCGCGCGTCCGTCAGCAGCAGCAGCGCGCCTAGCCCGCCGAAGAACGAGCCGAGCGCCGTGGCGCTCGCAATCAGGAACATGATGACGACCTGATACTTCGCGGCTTGGACCGGATCGATGCCGGCAAGGATCTGTCCTGTCATCATGCCGGGCAGCGCCACGATTCCCGTCGTCGCCATGGAATTGAGGATCGGCATCATGCCCGTGCGCAGCGCGCGGTGGAGCACGCCGCTCAGGGCCTCGAAGCGGTTCGCCCCGAGTGCCAGGCGCGCTTCGATGGCGCCGCGCTCCCGGCTTGCCGTTTCGGTGAAGGTGTCGAGCACGAGGCTCATGGCCGTCATCGTGTTTCCGAGCACCATTCCGAGAATGGGGAGCACGTAGCGCGGCGCGTACCAGGGCTCGGGGCCGATGATCACGCCGACGCCGAGGGCGGTGATCGTCATGCCGATGAACAGCAGCGTCGCGGTGCTGAAGCCCAACGCCTCCCAGCCGCCGATGCGCCTGTGCTGGCGCGACACCACCTCGATGCCTGCCGCGACCACCATGACGAGCGCGAACATGGCGGTCCAGGCGGGCGACGTTTGAGCGAAGATGAACTTGAGAACGAGCCCCACCAACGCGAGCTGCAGCAGCATGCGCATGGCGGCGATGGCGAGGCTTTTCTCCAGCCGCAGGCTGAATGCCCACGAGATCGTTCCGTTGATGATGAGCAGGCTGGCGGCGAGCACGAGATCGAGCATGGTCAAGGGCACATAGGTCATGCCGCGCGCTCTCCCCCCGTTACCGCGCCAGGCGCCTTGGGAAGCACGAGCCGTGCATGCGCGATGCGCTCGATCTGGCCGTGGTCGTGGCTGACGACGACGGCGCTGCCGCCGGCCAGAACGTGATATTTGACCAGTTCCTCGACGAGGGCCGCCGTCTGGGCATCGAGCGCTGCGGTCGGCTCGTCGAGTAGCAGGACGTGGGGCACATCGATCAAGGCCCGCGCAAGCGCGAGCCGCTGGCGCTCTCCGGTCGAGAGCACGGCGACCGGCCGGCTGAGGATGCTCAACTCCAGGCCGAGGCAATGGAGCAGACGGTCGAGACGGCCGTCGTCGGGGCCGGCAGGGAAGGACGGACGCGGTGTGTCGGTCCACCAGGCGGGCTCGGCCGCGCAATAGCGCACCTGCGCGCGCCACTCGGACGCCGGCATCTCCCCGCGCTCGGCGCCGTCGAGAAACACATGTCCCTCGGCCGGATCGAGATCGGCGATGGCGCGCAGAAGGCGGGTCTTGCCGACGCCCGAGGCACCCTCGACGGCGAGGCACTCGCCGTCGGCGACCTCGAAGCTCAGCGGGGGCAGATCGCCGATGCGCAGATGTTCAACGCGCAGCAAAATTCACTCTTTCGCTCAAGTCGTGTCGTTGATGAGCCTTAGCAAGCAAGGCGGACCAGGCACCAGCGCGGTATCGTCGCGCGTTAGACCGGATTGCGCGATGCCTGCCAATCTCCGGCGGTCGCACGCTAGGACCCGGAACGGCGTCAGACAGGCTTTGCCGACAAGAGAATATCGGCGCCGTCCTGCAGCACCTCAAGACGCATTTCGGCGGTGCCGGCCAGACGCCACGTGTAGTAGGCCTGAATGGTCATGGCATCGAGTGCGGGCGCATGCACGCCGGAGATGAACTCCCCCAGGTGCTGCGGTGACCTGGCGCTGGTGCCGCGGCAGCGGATCAGAAAGCTCGGGTTCTCGAGCGACCCGCCCATCTGCACCTCAATATCGCCGCCGCGCGGTAAGGCCGTGACCGCACTGGCGACCAGGTTCAAGAGGAGCTTCACCTTGTCCTTCCCCATGTGGCCCGGCACGGTGCGCCAGATGAGGTTGTGCTTGCCCTTGCCGATGAAGCCGCGCGAAATCTGCTCGGCGGTGCCAAGGTCGATCATGGCACCGGCCGATCCCGCCGCACCGAAGGCGAAGCGGGCAAATTGCAGCCTTGCGGAGGCCTGCTCGGTGACGTTGCGGATGACGTCCATGGCGTAGTTTTTGGCCTCCTCGTCGTCATCCTCGTCGAGGATCTCGAGGCCATTGTAGATGGCGCCGACGGGGCCGATCACGTCATGACATATTTTGCTGGAGATAAGCGCGGCGAGTTCGAGATCGGTCGGATTGGTGCGTTGCCCCATCGATGTCCCCTCTGGTGTCGCAGGTCCGAACGACGGCGTCGGCTCGGGCCCCCGAAAGCGTCAGGGACGCCCTACCCGAGCAACAAGGGCCGCTTGCGAAGAGTTCTTGCATTCTGTACACGCGCCGGACTTTCGATGCAAAGGTCTGCAATGCGGGCCTACTCACACCCTTGTTTTCGTGGAGCAAAGGGTGGACACCGGGCGCTCGCAGACAGCCGCGCGGCGCACACTTCAATGCCGCACAGCGCGAATCAGGGAACGAGCCGGCGCATGAAGCCTGAGGATTGCCGTCGACTGGTCGAGGCGCTTTTGCCTGCGGTGCTTGCCGCCGGGCGGATCGAGATGCGCCACTTTGCAGCGGGGGTTACGGTCGAAACGAAGGCCGATGCGACCCCCGTCACCGTCGCCGATCACGAGGCCGAGGCGGTGCTGATCGAGGGGCTGCGGCATGCAGCGCCCGGCGTGCCGATCATCGCGGAGGAGGCGGTCGCGGCCGGCAAGGTGCCGGTCATCGGGGACGCGTTCTTCCTGGTCGATCCCCTCGACGGGACGCGAGCGTTCATCAAGCGCAGCCCGGAGTTCACCGTCAACATCGGGCTGATCGAGCGCAAGCGCCCGGTGTTCGGCATCATCTACGCGCCGGCGCTGCAGCTTTTCTTTGCCACGCTCGGCCCCGGTCAGGCGGTCGAGGCGCAGATCGCGCCGGACGCGGAGGGCGTCAAGCTCTCCGATTGCCAGCTGAAGCCGCTGCACACGCGCAAGCCCGACCCCAACGCGCTCGTTGCTTTTGCGAGCCGCTCGCACGCGGCCGAGAGCACGGAGGCGTTCCTAGAGCGGCTGCCGATCGTGGAAAAGCGCAAGGCGAGCTCCTCGCTCAAGTTCTGCCTCATTGCGCGTGGCGAGGCCGACCTTTATGCGCGGCTCGGACAGACGAGCGAATGGGACACCGCGGCGGGGCACGCAATCCTTGAGGCCGCGGGCGGCAGCATCACCACCACCGACGGTGGGGAGTTGGCGTACGGCAAGTGGGAAGCCGGCTACGCGAACCCGCAGTTCGTCGCTTGGGCGCGCGAGCCTCTGCTGTGAAGCACGACGGACGCGGCAAAACCGCCACAATCTAGGCTTCCGATATCGCGCATCGGCCACACTTTCGTAACACTTTATGTCGAAGGATTCTCAAGTTGGAGGTATCCGCGGATCGGCCGCGGACCTCGCATAGGGATTAGTGGATCGCGCCATGTCGCAGCCCATCAAGGGACGCCGGTATCTCATCGCTGTGTCGGTGTTGGCCGCACTCGCAGCCGCCGCCGCGCCCGCGCGCGCGGTCGACGACGCGTATCACCCCGACGACACCTACAGCGCGCCGGGCGATGAGAATGCCGGCGCGAGGCCGCCCTATCGCCCGAGCGGCGTCTATCGTGAGGACGACAACTACCGGCGCTCCGACGAAGGCGCGCAGGATTCGCCGCGCCCGCGTCCGCCGGAAGACGGCGGCGGCTACGGCGAGCCCTATCATCCGCCGGGCGAGGCCTACGACGGTCCCCCGCGCGATGGCCGCTACGCCGACGAGGGCTACTCGCAGAACGAGGTTCTCGAGGCCGGACGGCGCTTCTTCGGCTCGGTAAGCGGCGGGCTGGCGAGCGTCGTCGAGCACGCTTTCGCCAATTCGGGCCGCCCCAACGGCTATATCTTGGGCGAGGATGCCGGCGGCGCGTTCATCGCAGGCCTGCGCTACGGCGAGGGCACGCTCTATACGAAGGACGCCGGCGTCCACAAAGTCTACTGGCAGGGCCCCTCGATCGGCTACGACTTCGGCGGCGAGGGCTCCAAGACCATGGTGCTTGTCTACAACCTGCGCGACCCCTGGCAGATCTACAACAGGTATGCGGGTGTGCAGGGGTCGGCCTACTTCGTGGGCGGCGTCGGCATCCAGTACCAGACGCATGGCAATGTGACGCTGGCCCCGATTCGGGCGGGCGTGGGCCTGCGGCTAGGTGCCAACGTGGGATATTTGAAGTATACCCGCACTCCAACGTGGAATCCGTTTTGAGTCGCAGCGCGGCGCGGAAAAAGCCGGCGGGCGACGAGCGGGGTGGCAGAATTGTGCAAATCGCTCGCTAGTCGAGAACTCCGGCCCGGCAGGCCCAGCCCATCGATGGGCCGCGGTCTGCGTTGCCTTTCGCAGTCGAGGACGCGGGCGTGATCAGCATCGAGATGGTTATGCTGTCCGGGCTCGGCTTCCTCGCGGCAGCCTTGCTCACGGTTTTTCTGTCGCCGCTCTACCGGCGGCGCGTGGCGCGTCTCACGACCGAGATGCTCAAGCGCTCGATGCCGCTGACCGAGGCGGAGATCCGCGCCGACAAGGACCGGCTGCGGGCCGAGTACGCCATTCGCATCCATAAGCTCGAGATGAAGGTCGAGGAGTCGGCGGAGGCCGCCGCCCGCCAGATGGTCGAGCTCAACCGCCGCGACGCGGCGATCAGCGGCCTGGAGACCGAGGTCTCGCACCAGCGCACGTCGCTGGAGGAGCACGAGAACGCCCGCCGGGTGCTCGAGCAGACCATCATGGACCGTCTGCCCAAGGTCGAGCACAGGCTCGCCGAGGCCCGCAAGCTTTTGTTCCAGCGCGACCGCGAGATCGTCTCCCTCAGCCAGGGCAGCGAAAAGCAGTCCCGCGCGCTGGAGGAAGCGACCCAGATCAACACGCAGCAGACCGACGAGATTCACCGCCTCAAGGCGGCGCTCAACACGCGGGCCGCGCGCAGCCGCGAGGGCCTCGGCGACCCGAGGTTCGACGGCGAGGTCGCGCTGCGCACTGAGATCGAGGCGTTGCGCTCCAAGACGCGCAACCAGGCGGCGCTCGTCGCGCGGCTGGAGGCGTTGCTCGTGCGTGCGGGACCGGCAGCGGAGGCTGCAAGCCTGCGCGAGCAGGCTTCGGCCACGAACGGTGCCCATGAGCCGAGCCGGCCCGCCAAGGTATTGGGGCGGCGCAACGACGCCGGGCGGCAGCAGCCGCCGGATCTGAAAGCAGTCGAATACCTGCCCGACCCGAGCGTGGCTGCCGATGCGCACACACTTGCCGAGATGCGCCGCCTGAAGGCGGCAAACCAGGATCAGTCCGCGGAGATCTCGCGGCTCAAGGCGGCACTCACGACCTACGAGGCGGCCGACAAGGACGACCGCGGGATCAAGGACAGCAAGATCTCCCTCAAGGCGCGCTTGAGCGCGCTGAAGGCCCTGTCCGAGGAGCAGGGCGGCACGATCCAGTCGTTGCGGGCGGAGGTCGCCGCGGGCAACGAGCGCCTGGCACGGCAGGCGGCCTACTTCATGGAAGAGATGCGCAGGCTGGGCGGAACCGTGCCCGCGACCGGCCCGGCGCGCCGGCAGGCGGCAGAGGCGGCGAAACGTCCGCTAGTTGAGCGCATCAACGATCCGCGCGTGGCGCGCCTGGTGCGTGCCGCCGGCGCGGGCGATGATGGACAGGCGGGAAATGCGCGGCGCGTCAGCGGCTTTCTGAAAGCGCTCGATGGTGACAGCGCCGCCGGCGCAGCAGAGTGCCGAAGCCGCCGCTGCGGACCCCGCGACCTCGACGAAGGCGGACGAGAGCGCCGGGACCGAGCCGGGCCGCAAGCCGCGTCTGCTCGAGCGCATCACCCGCCTCGACAAGACATCGGCCTGAAGACGGCGGCCTAAGCAAGACGGCGACCCAAGTAAGACACGACATGGCTGAGCGCTTCCGAGCGCTGCTAGGCCGGCCTCACAGGGCCACGGCTGCCGAGAGGGCTGCGACATCGAAGATCGGCTCGAGCTCACTCGGATCGGTGGCCGCGCGTACGCGCCCGTCGAACTTGGCGCCCTCGGCGATGACGAGGTTCTTCTGGACGATATCCCCATCGATGTGCGCCGTCGCATGCAGCGTCACGGATTCGGCGCGCAGCGCGCCGCGGACCTGGCCGTGTACCGAGATGTTGCGCGCCGTGATGGTGCCCGTCACCTTTCCGGTGTCGCCGACGGTCACTTCCTTGCCGTTGATGTCGCCCAATATCTCGCCGGTGACGATAAGCGTGCTCTTGCAGACCAGCGTGATCTTCTGCCCGATGATCGTGAGATCGGGGCCGATGACCGAGGCCTGCGGCCCCGACGACGATCCTGAAGAAGAGACGTTGCGATCGCTCGATTCGGAGGACTGTCCTCCCGGAAACTTGGAATCTGGGTTGAGAGTTCGGCCGAACACAACGTACCTCCCGCGTCTGGCATGTGACCCTGTATGTGCCACATGATCATGATGGCGTGGGACAATTATGTCGTGGCTTGCGTCCCGGCGCCACCTATTCAGTGCTCCGGTTGAATTGGACGCAGACCGATCGTGCTGAACAGCTGAATTGAACCGCGGCTCCGATTAACTACGCGCACGCGCTGGCGGGCACGCGGGAGATGTTCCGCATACGTCAAAGCGCGCTGGCGCCGGGCTGCCGCGCGGGGCAGCTCCGGCAGGCGCAAAGCTGCAGCGATCAACGCGTCAGGATTTGCAGACGTCGATCCAGGACAGGCAGGTGTAGCCGCTGCCGTCGGCCTTGCACTTGTAGCGCTCGTTGCGGAAGGTGTCGGTCTGGATCGGCCAGTTGCCCGACAATTGGGCGACGATCTCCCAGGCCTGGAAGCGGGCCAGATCCTCGGTCCAAGCCCAGCCCTTGCCGCGCTTGGTGACGCAGCGTCCGGCTTCGGCCGACGAGATGAAACCGCTGACGGGCGCGAGCAGCAATGCTGCCGCACCGAGGCCAAGCATGAGGGCGGCGACGTTCGCTTTCATAGGTTTTTCCTCACCAAAAAAATCCCCGCTCTCTGTTTGCCTAGGCCGGGAGGCTCGAGGAGGCAAGTCCGCGTGAGCCACATCGCTTCGGCATTCTGCGCGATAGGCCGGTTCTCGCCACCGCAGCGTGATGTTAGGCTCGCGGGCAGGCGCCGGAAAGTGCGCGGGGCAGCACACCCGAACGGGACGTTGCCCAGAATGCTTCTGCGTGGGCCGCTGGGGCTCTGCAGTTGATCGATCGCGCAAGAATCGCGTTCGTCTCCAGCGCCTCGAGCTAAGAGGGATCATGCGCAGCAAGCTTTTGGGTGCCTTAGCCGTGCTGGCGGTTCTGCTCGTCGCGGCGGCCTACGTCGTCCTGGTGGGCGGCGAGGCAAACCGGCCCCCGCCGGGCAGCATCCCTACGCCGCAGCTCAGCGCCATCGAGGTGCCGTTCACGCACAGGTGGGCCAAGAAGACGAGCCATCCGCTGCTTGGCGCCGCAGCTATCGATATCGATGGCGATGGGCGCGACGAGGTGTTTCTCGGTGGCTCTGATGGGCAGCCCGACGCGCTCATTGCGTGGCGAGACGGCAAGCTTGCAGATGTGGCGGCCGAGGTGGGCCTGGGCGATGAGCAAGCGACCTACGGCGCGCTGTCGCTCGATGTGGACGGGGACGGCGACGTCGATCTGCTGACGGCCGGGCAGGCAGGGATCGTGCTCTGGCGCAACGGCGGGGGGCGTTTCACGCGCGAGGCACTCAACGTCGCGCTTCCATCGGATTCGGTGCCGATGGCCCTGACCGCGGCCGACTACGACCGCGACGGCGACTTCGATCTCTACGTTTCCATGTTCGTTTCCCCGCAGTCGTTCCGGTCGCCGGTGTTCAACGACCCGGCCCACGCCAAGCGCAATCTTCTGCTGCGCAACGACGGCGATCTCAAATTCACGGACGTTACCGATATCGAGACGGCCGGCCTGCAGAACACCTTCACCGCTTCGTTTGCCGACCTCGACCAGGACGGCTGGCCCGACCTGGTGCTCGCGCAGAATACGGGCGAGGTGGAGATCATCCGAAATCTCGGCGAGGGCATATTCTCGCGCATGGATTTCCACTCCGGCTATGGGTTCTGGATGGGGCTCGCCTTCGGCGACATCGACGCCGACGGCGATCTCGACATCTTCCTCAGCAACATCGGCAACTCCATTCCGGCAGTCCTCGTCGCGGGCGACAGGCGCGAAGATCAGAGGCCCAACAACGAGTGGTTGATTTTGCGCAACGACGGCGATTTCCATTTCAGCGACGTCACGCAGGCGGTGGGCGCGGACGGTTTCGGCTTTGCCTGGGGCGGCGCCTTCGAGGACGTGAACCACGACGGCACGCTCGATCTGCTCGTGGCGCAGAACTACGTCAAATGGCCGGTGCACAAGCTGTTCAAGCTGCCGGGCAAGCTGCTGCTTAACGGCGGCGGAGCCTCACCGCGATTCTACACTTCGCCCGCCGGGAGCAACGCGAGCACAGGCGATGTGCCGCTCATCGCCGATCTCGACGGAGACGGGCAGAACGATATCGTGTGGGCAAACATGGACGCGCCGGCCCGCGCCTATCTCAACAAGACCGGCGGGCGTTTCATCAGCGTTCGCCTTCCCGATACGGTGCCCTCGATCGGCGCGCGCATCCGGTTTCGAAGGCGCGAAATTGCCGGTCCTCGCGAACATCGCCGGCGAGGGGCTCGCCTCCGATCGGACGACGCAGTTCGTGATCGGGCTGCCCGATGGGGCCGCGGCGCCGACGGCGCTCGTCGTCGACTGGGCGGACGGAACGCAAACGCGGATCGAAAATCCGAAGCTGGGCGCACCGATAGCGGTGCAGAAAAAATAGCCGGCGCGCGCTGCGCTACAACTCGCCCGTCAGGAACTGGGCGCGACCGAGCCCGAACGACCAGTCCGCGTCCGTGTTCTCGACGATTGAGACGACGAGGTCGGAGGGATCAAGCCCGCAGCTGCGTTGAAGCTCCTCGGCGAGGCCCCGGTAGAACGCCTGTTTGGCCTCTTGCCCGCGCGGGCGGCTCGTCACCTGCAGGAAGACGACCTTATCCGTGCGCGGGATGCCGAGGCCGGTATCCTCGATGATCATGTGCGCGTGCTTGTGCTCGTTCACGATCTGGTAGCGGTCGCGCTCGGGCACCTTGAAGGCGGCGATAACGGCGCGATGAGCGGCATCGAGGAGGGCCTTGAGCTCTTTTTCAGAGCGGCCCTCGAGGATGTCGAAGCGGAGCAGGGGCATGAGCGCATTACCTATTGGAGGGCGTCAGGCCCGCGTGAGGGCCGGTTCTCCCGATGACGGGCCTGACGCCGGTCGCACGTTCGCTTATTTCCAGCCGGCTTCCTTGTCGCATTCGGCCTGCTCGGTCTGGTGCGTCTTCTCCCACTCCGTCACGGATTGCGACTCGGTGGTGGGCATCTTGTTGTTCATGCAGACGCAGTAGGTGCGCACGACGTCTTCCGTGGTACCTTCCTTCTTGTTGTCGGCGATGCACTGGTTGACCCAGGTGACATCGTCCTCCGTCGTTTCGGCAAACGCGGCGGCGCTGACGAGGAGGGGGGCGGCGAGAAGCAACAACACAATGGATTTAGCTCGCATTGCACGGCTCCGGTACGCACGCCGGCCTGATGCCGGCGGCGTGGCACACTACCCTTTACTGGTTTCTGACTGGTATCGAACGGTTCTGTGGAATTAAGCCAAAGCCGGATAGTCGATGTAGCCTTTGGCCTCGCCCGCGTAGAACGTGTCGGGATCGGGCTTGGCGAGCGCAGCGCCCGTGCGCAGCCGCCCGACGAGATCTGGATTGGATATGAACGGGCGCCCGAAGCAGATGAGATCGGCTAGGTTTTGGGCGCGCGCTTCTAGCGCCAACTCGAGATTGTAGTTGTTGTTGGCCATGTAGAGGCCTTTGAAGGCGCGGCGCAGCTTCTGCAGATCGAAGCCGCCGGCCGGATGGCGCTCGCCGCCCGTGTCCCCCTCGACGACATGGAGGTAGGCGAGGCCGAACGGGTTGAGCTGCTCGATCAGCGACAGATACACGGGCTCGGGGTTGGAATCGCCGATGTCTGCGAACTTCGTCAGCGGAGAGATACGGATGCCGACCTTGGATCCGCCCCACACGCGCGTGACCGCGTCGACGACCTCGACCACGAGGCGCGTGCGGTTTTCGATCGATCCGCCGTAGCGGTCGGTGCGCTTGTTCGTCTTGTCGGACAGGAACTGCTGCAGCAGGTAGCCGTTGGCCGAATGGATCTCGACCCCGTCGAAGCCAGCATCCTTGGCGCATTGGGCCGCGTGCGCGTAGTCGGCGACAATGCCGGGAATCTCGTCGGTCTCGAGCGCGCGCGGCGTCTCCAGATCCTTGAAGCCTTCGTAGGTGTAGGCCTTCTGGTTCTCGGCGCGGACCGCACTCGGTGCGACGGGGAGCACGCCGCCCGGCTGCAGGTCGGGATGGGAAACGCGCCCCACGTGCCACAGCTGCAGGAAGATGCGCCCGCCCTTGTCGTGCACGGCCTTGGTCGTGAGCTTCCAGCCGGCCACCTGCTCAGGCGTCCAGATGCCGGGCGTGCGGATGTAGCCCTTGCCTTGTGCCGAAATGTTGGTCGCCTCGGTGACAATGAGGCCGGCCGAGGCGCGCTGGGAATAATAGGTCGCCTGCAATTCGCCCGGGACGCCGGCGTCGTCGGCGCGGGAGCGGGTCAGCGGCGCCATGACGATGCGGTTGGCAAGCGTGTAAGGGCCGAGCGCGACGGGATCGAACAGGTCGGTGGCGGCGATTTTGGACGCGGCGGCGGCTTGCGCTGTCATGCTGGGCTCCTGATCGGCGTGGGCTCGGGCGAGCTTCCGGCGATCTAGGCGCGGGCGAGCAGCTTGCCAAGGGCCGAGTGTCCCTTGGTCGCGGGACTTAAACAGCGGACAAAGACGCGGGCAAAAGCAAAGGGGCCGCCCTGAAGGCAGCCCCCGTGAGACTTCGGCGGCGAATTGAGCGGTTGTTGCGCTCGGGCCGCTTTGCTGGCTTCAGGCCGCCACCATCAGAGGCATATCCGGCTTGAATTCCAGCGACCGCGACGTCGCCGTCCTCAAGATCCCACTAGACATCGGATCACCTCCTCTCGATTGTTGAACGATATCGGAAGCTTGGCATGATTTGCCGAGGTTGCAAAGTTACAGTTTTGCAAGGCTCAGTGGCGTCGCGGTCACTACAACTGTGCGCCCTGCGCGTCCCCCAAATCGTAGGCTCGCGGCCTCCGTAAGGGTGCCGTTCGGAAATCGCCGCTAATTTCTGTCCCGAGCGGTCAGCCGGTTTGGGATTAGACATGGGCGACACGAGCAGGGACAGCTTTCGCATCCGTACGATGCGCGCCCAAGAGATCGCGCTCGCGCTGGACTGGGCGGCGGCGGAGGGCTGGAACCCCGGTCTAGCCGATGCCGCCTGTTTCGCACGCGCCGACCCGAAAGGCTTTCTCGTCGGCGAGCACGAGGGGAGGCCGGCGGCGACCATCTCGATCGTCAACTATGACGACAGCTTCTCCTTCCTTGGATTCTATATCGTGCGCCCGGACCTGCGCGGTCGCGGCTTCGGAGCGCGAATCTGGCAAGCGGCGCTGGCCCATGCCGGCTCCCGGACGATCGGCCTCGACGGCGTCGTGGCGCAGCAGGACAACTACCGCAAGTCCGGTTTCGCGCTCGCCTACAACAATGTCCGCTACGGCGGCGTGCCGGCAGTTCCCGGTGCGCCGATTGCCACCGTGCCGCTGAACGAATTGCCGTTCGCGCAGATCGAAGCTGACGACGCGAGCATCTTCCCAGCGGCGCGCGCGCCTTTCTTGCGCGCATGGATTGGTGCACCGGGGCACGTCGGGCGCGCGCTTCTCCGCGATGGACGCCTCGCCGCATGGGGCGTGATCCGGCCCTGTCGCCGCGGTCGCAAGATCGGTCCTCTCGTGGCCGAGGACCGCGATGCCGCCGAGACGGTCTTCTCGGCTCTGGTGGGCCCGGAGCGCGGCGAGGTCTTCGTTGACGTGCCGCAGCCCAACCTCGCGGCTATTGCGCTGGCCGAAGCGCACGGGCTGAGCCCGGTTTTCAAGACAGCGCGCATGTATAGGGGCCCCATCCGCACTCTGGCGCCGGAGCGGATTTTCGGCGTGACAAGCTTCGAGCTGGGCTAGGCGAGCCCACGCCGATTGCGGGCCTGCAACGCGACAACTGCGACACCTCACCAATCTTGACAGAGGAATTCAGCTTTGATCATCTGCGGACCTCCGCCGCGCACAGGTCGCAGGCTCTCGCAAGGGGTTCAGATGCTGCACACTCGTTCGACGCCGCCCCGCGCCCGCAGCGTCCTCTTCACGCTCGCCACTCTCGCCGGTCTCGCCGTCATCGGCCTCGCTGCGGCCCCGCCCGCCGCCGCCGCCGAGGAAACCGAGGTCGCGATCGAGCTCAAGGATCACAAATTCAGCCCCGCCCTGATCAAGGTGCCGGCGGCGACGCCGGTCAAGCTGACCGTCAAGAACAGCGACGCGACGCCTGAAGAGTTCGAAAGCCACCCGCTCGGCGTGGAAAAGGTCATCGCCGGCGGCGCCAGCGCGACGATCCGCCTGAAGGCTCTCGACAAGGGCACTTATGCGTTCGTGGGCGAGTACCACGAGGATACGGCGCAGGGCTCAATCGTAGCGGAATAGCCATCGTGCTTGCGGCTCTGATCATCGTCTTTCGCGAGGTCCTCGAAGCGGGCCTCATCATCGGCGTGGTGCTCGCGGCTTCGCGCGGGGTGCCGGGACGGGCGCGCGCGGTGTCGCTCGGCGTCCTCGCTGGGATCGTCGGCGCGTGCGTCGTCGCGCTGTTTGCCGCGGAGATCTCGGAGGCCTTCGCAGGGCGCGGGCAGGAGATTTTCACGGCAGCCGTGCTGCTGCTCGCGGTCGTCATGCTCGCCTGGCACGTCGTGTGGATGTCGCAGCACGCGCGCGAGATGACGGCGCGGCTGCGCGAGCTCGGGCAATCGGTGAGCGCGGGATCCGAGTCGGTGCTGGTGCTCGCCATCGCGGTCGCGGCCGCCGTCATGCGCGAAGGATCGGAGGTCGTGCTGTTCCTCACCGGTATCGCCATGCAGGACACTGGGCAGGCCACGGCGCTGGCGCTCGGCTCGGCCGGCGGGCTCATCCTCGGCGCGGCCGTCTCAGCCGTCGTCTACACCGGGCTGATGGCGGTGCCGCTGCGCCGCGTGTTCACCGTCACGGGCGTGCTGGTGACGCTGCTCGCAGCGGGCCTCGCGGCGGAGGCGATGCACCAACTGTCCAACGCCGGGCTGATCAACGTCATGGACGCCACGCTGTGGGACAGCTCGTGGCTACTGGGCGAGGACAGCTGGGCGGGCCGCGTGCTGCACGTGCTGATCGGCTACATCGACCGCCCGAACGGGATCGAGCTGCTGGCCTACGTGGCGACCGCCGGCGGGATCGCGCTGCTCGCAACGTGGCCGCGCCCGCGCGTGACAGCGCGGGCGTAGTCTCGATCGCGCACGCCGACAGGCGAGATTAAAGCCCCATGGCCGCGTGGGCTTCCTTCATGTGATCGACGCAGCCCGTCATGTCGCTCTTCTTCATGGCCGCGTTCGACTCGTCGAGATGCATTTGCGCGGCTTCCTTCTTGGAAGCATCCGTCATCGCGTCGACCATGGTTTGCATCTTCTGCATGTGCGCGTCGTTGCACCACTCCTTGCTGTCATCGGCATAGGCGGGGGAAAGCGTCATAGCCGTCAGGAAGGCCGCACAGGCGATCTGCTTGAGCATGGGAGTTCTCCTCTGTCGTTCGCTTGCAACGGGGCTGCAAAGCTGCAGGTGGGAACGTTTAAACGTGCGAACGGGGGTTGGGTTCCTGTTCGAGCGTACGGGCTTGCCCCTACTCGATCAGAACCTCGTCCACATAGCACCACTTCCAGGTCTCGCCCGGCTCGAGCGAGCGCACGATTGGGTGCTTGGTGCGGTGGAAATGCTTGGTCGCATGCTTGTAGCGCGAGGAGTTGCAGCAGCCGACGTGGCCGCAGGTGAGGCAGAGGCGCAAGTGCACCCACTCGGCGCCCATCTTGAGGCACTCCTCGCACCCTTCGGCGCTGGGGGTCACGTTCTCAATCGTATCGAGATGACTGCACTGTTCGACCACTTTACCGCTCCAAATAAATGGCGTGACGTGCCGGACTATGTCGGATCGCCCGCATCGATGCGCGAGGACCGCATCGTATCGCCGGCGGAGAAGTTTCCGCACAGCGACTGCGGTGTCGTGCCTGTGGGACAGATATCGCCGTTGCGGACCGGGCGCTTGAAGACGACGGGGTAGAGGCCGTCGCCTTTATCGAACAGCGCGGCGTCACCGGCGAGCGCCAAGACCTTGGGCCGGCAGCTGGCCTTGATCGCCTCGGCCGCGGCGGGATTGGTGGTTTTCGGCGGATTCTGACAGAAGGCCGCAAGCGTTGTCTCGCCCGCGCCGCTCTGGCGAATGCGTGCGGCGGTGCTGGAGGGATCGAAATCGGTAGCCACGGCGCCGGGTCCGGTGTTTGTCGCCGCGCAGCCGCCTAGGACCGGCGCAAAGCAGGAGACCGCAAAGAGTACAACGCGTGGCACACTCGATTGGCCCATGTTCGGCACGCGAACGCTCGATGGCCTGCTTCGCCGGCGCGCGTGCCCCCTTCGCTGCCGGCAGCAGCGAGGCTTGAAGGCTAGGGATTGTCAGCCTTTCCCAGCTATCGGTCCTTGTCAACCGCGCCCCAAAGGCCCGCGCGCGACGCCCGCGGTTCGGGGCCTTTGGTTGCCCCTCAGCGGGAGATGCGGCTGATCTTCGAGCCCTCGAGCGTCAGGTTATACATCAGCCCCTTGGGATCGAGGATGAAGCCAACGACCGGGCTCGTGATCTTGTTGGTGTCGATCGAGGCGCCGACGCCCAGCGTGATGATGGCGATCGAGCCGTCGACGCCGACCTTCCAGCCGGCCGTGCGCCGGAACTGGTCGAGCGCCTCGGGCGTCATGAACGCGATGATGATGGAGCGCTCCTGCGCGCCGATCTGAAAGCCGAACGAGGCCGACACGGTATTGTAGTAGCCGGCGTTGCGGCCCTCGACGAGCAGCGCGCCCTCGCCGTACTCGCCGCCGAAGCCGAACCCGGCTTTCACCACCGAGGGGAACACCAGGACGCCGGATGCCTTGTGCACCAGCTCGCGCGCGCCGCCGACCTTGTAGAAGAAGCGGTCGAGCGTCTCATGCACCCCGGCGTCGATCTCGTGGGCGGAAGCGGCCTTCGCGGATGGGACAGCGGCGACGATCGCGAACAGCGAAAAGAGTGCGGTCGAGATGGAGTTGCGTAGCATTCTTATTTTCCCCCGGTTTCTGAGTATCCGTGTGGACCCGATTCGTGGCTAAATTCCAGATAGGTAAGGGTTGAAGGTCAATCAGCTAAGGCGCTGATTGGACGGCGTTTCGAGCAGCAGGAAAGGGGGCAACGTGGGTTGGGGGCGAATTACCTTGAAGCTTGGCGGGCTCGCGCTGGGCCTCGTGCGTGCTGGCCGCGGCTCCGGCAGCGCTCGCCGACGGCTCGTCCAAGGGGCACGGGGAAGGCGGCCGCTTCGCCGTCTATTACCCGATCATCGCGAAGTACAACAAGAGCGGGGACCTGTTCCGCATCGAGGGCGTGTGCCGGTCGGCCTGCACGCTGTTCCTGTCATCCGCAACGTGTGCGTGGATCGGAGCGGCTTTCGTGTCGTTTCATGCGGGGCCGGACGCCAAGAGCAAGAAGTGGGTGCGCGACTCCAGCTCTACGCGGGCGATGCTGGCGGCCTACAAGCCGAAGCTGCGAAAGTATCTGCTCGATGGGCACCACGTGGACTCGGCGACCTACTTCACGATGAAGGGCGCCGATCTGATCGACACGTTCGGGTACAAGGAATGCAAGCCGCCGAGGCCGGAGCTGCCGGCCAAGCGCGAGCGGTGCTAGGATTGGCCTGCTGCTTCTATGCAGCCGCAGTGGAGTTCGGAAAACTTTTCATGAATTCGCAGGAGATACTGCGTCGAGGTTCTGAATCCGTCCTTCGTGAATTGGCCCGTCAATTCGGCGCCGCGAACATGAACAACAACGTGCCGATACCCTGAATCGAGATTGACTCGAAACTCTGGATTGAAGACAGGTCGGCTCGTGTGACCAAATCGCTTTGGTGTGAGGAAACGCATCTACTATCTGTTCCAGGGGCAGTTCTCTGCCTTCATTAGTGAGCCAGTCTTTTTGGTCATCGTGCGCACGGCCGTCTCGGACAAAGTAGACCGTTGCCACACGATATCTTCCGGCGCGCGCATCAGGCTCCTTCGAAACAGCCATCGTTGCTGCTCGCTTGAACGCTTGTTCGACTTTCTTCTTGTCCAATTGGTGAGACATCAGTCGTCAGATCCTTTAGCGCAGTTGGAAGTCGCCTTCTAGACTATCCCAAATCGCCCACTCATCAACAATCGGCTTGTACAGCCGCTTCGAGGTATTCCAGGCTCTTCGTAAACCGCCTACGAATGACATCTTCCGGGACGCCATGTCCACCGGCGGTCACGCGCTCCTCACCCGCTCCAATCGAGATTTCGGCGCTGGGTAGACGCACGGTAGATCGAAGCGCAACATGATAACCGGTGCTGCCAAGACCGGATTTTCGCTGCGCGTATGGACGCGAGGCCAAGGTGCTCTCGAAGCATGAAGCTCCGTTCCCGCAGCGACCAGTTCATCGATCCGATCTGAGCATTTCGCGGCCAGCGCGAGGTCGAGTGCCTGCCTTCGGATGCTGGCAAGGCCTTCGGCAACTGACCGCGGGCGATCACGTCCGCGTTCACAAAGATAATCGTCGCGGCTGGTCGAAGCAGAAGTTCGTCTGCGCAAATATGAGTCTTGTCGGCGCCGTTCGGGCCACCAATGATTGTAATGCGTGGCATGCGCCGAAATTGCCTGTCACCGCCCTATTCAGCTTTCTCTTTCGGCCTTCTCCGCATCCACGTAAACCTCCCCGCCCATCTCGCGGAACTTGGCGCTCATCTCGTCCATTCCCGCTTGCCGCTCCAGGGCAAGCCCTGACGCGGTGCGCGTCTCCTCGGAGTGCGGGTCCACCTGCGTCGTCTCCTCGGCGAGCTCCACCGCCGCCTCGTTCAACCGCGCCGCGTAGTCGCGAACCTGCTGCGTGATCTCCATGGAGCAGAACTTCGGCCCGCACATGGAGCAGAAGTGCGCCACCTTGTGCGCCTCCTTGGGCAGCGTCTCGTCGTGAAAACTTTTCGCCGTGTCGGGGTCGAGCGACAGGTTGAACTGGTCCTCCCAGCGGAACTCGAAGCGCGCGAGGCTCAACGCATCATCGCGCAACTGCGCCGCCGGGTGCCCCTTGGCCAGATCGGCGGCGTGTGCGGCGATCTTATACGTGATGACGCCCGTCTTCACGTCGTCGCGGTCGGGCAGCCCCAAGTGCTCCTTCGGCGTCACGTAGCAGAGCATCGCCGTGCCGAACCAGCCGATCATGGCGGCGCCGATCCCGCTCGTGATGTGGTCGTAGCCGGGCGCGATGTCGGTGACGAGCGGGCCCAGCGTATAAAATGGCGCTTCGCCGCAAACCTTAAGCTGCTTTTCCACGTTGACCTTGATCTTGTGCAGCGGCACGTGGCCCGGGCCTTCGATCATCACCTGGCAGCCCTTGGCCCAGGCGATCTTCGTCAGCTCGCCCAGCGTCTCCAGCTCGGCGAACTGCGCGCGATCATTGGCGTCGGCGATCGAGCCGGGGCGCAGGCCGTCGCCCAGCGAGAACGACACATCGTAGGCGCGCATGAGGTCGCAGATGTCCTCGAAGCGCTCGTAGAGGAAGCTCTCCTTGTGATGCGCGAGGCACCACTTCGCCATGATGGCGCCGCCGCGGGAGACGATGCCCGTCACGCGGTTCGCCGTCAGCGGCACGTAGGGCAGGCGCACGCCGGCGTGAATGGTGAAGTAGTCGACGCCCTGCTCGCACTGCTCGATCAGCGTATCGCGGTAGATCTCCCACGTGAGCTTGACGGGATCGCCGCCGCACTTCTCCAGCGCCTGGTAGATCGGCACGGTGCCGATGGGGACGGGCGCGTTGCGCAGGATCCACTCGCGCGTGGTGTGGATGTTGCGGCCCGTCGACAGGTCCATGACGGTATCGGCACCCCAACGGATCGCCCACACCATCTTTTCCACCTCTTCCTCCACGGACGAGGTGACGGCGGAGTTGCCGATGTTGGCGTTGATCTTCACCAGGAAGTTGCGGCCGATGATCATCGGCTCCAATTCGCCGTGATTGATGTTGGCCGGGATGATGGCGCGCCCGCGCGCGATCTCGGAGCGCACGAACTCCGGCGTGATGTGCGCCGGGATGTCCGCGCCGAAGCTCTCACCGTCGGCAAGTGCTGCGCTCGCGCGATCGAGCGCGGCCCTGCGGCCCAGGTTCTCGCGGTGGGCGACGTAGATCATCTCATTCGTGATGTGGCCTGCACGCGCGTGCTCGAGCTGGGTGACGGGGTTGCCGGGGAGCCCGCGCATGGGCTGAGGCTTGTTGGAAAAGTCGCGGGCAAGGTGCGCGGCGCCCACGTTGCCGTTGTCCTCGGGCCGAACGCTGCGGCCCTCGTAGCGCTCGACGCCGCCGCGCGCCTCGATCCAGGCTTCGCGCACGCGGGTCAGACCGCGCGCCACATCGATCTCGGCGCCGGCGTCGGTGTAGGGGCCGGACGGGTCATAGACGCGGAACGTATTTCTCTGCCCTGCCGCTTCGTTACTCGAGGGCTCTGCCTCGCCGCCGGCGTCCGACAACGCGATCGCGCGGAAGGGCACGCGGATGTCGGGGTGATCTGCGGGCGCGTCGTAGACCTTGGCGGAGGCGGGCAACGGCCCGGTCGTCACCTTGGGCGTTTCGAATTCGGGCTTGCGCTCGATCTTGTTCATGACGAACCTCGCTGTCGCGGCCTCGGCAAAGGACAATCGATCGGGGCATGCGTGGAGGGGAAGGCGTCTATTGGCAGTCCCGTCCCTTCGCCGGCATGACCCGGATCAGGTCCTAAGGGTGCTCGCGCGAAAGGATAGCGCGATCTCAGCCGGATACCTCCGGCGCCCCTCGGAACGGCACCAGTGTGCGCCGTTCCGGGAGAACGTGCAAGCGCGAGGCACCGCCTGCGCGGTTTCAGGCCATGAAGCCGACGTAGCACAGCCAGGCGCCGATCACGCCTTCCACGATGCCGGCCCCGGTTATCACGCCGGGCTTTTCGAGCATGGCCTCGCCGATCGATTTGACACTGTCGGGAAAGACGACGCGGAACACGCCGCCGATCACCAACAGCCATCCGAAGATGGTGATCACGACCGGCCAGCCGGCCACCCACACGTTGTGATTCAGCACGATGGCGAGACCGGCGATCATTGTCATGATCCCGGCGAGAAAGATGAGGCCGCGGTGCTCGAGGAAGTCGGCGGCCATCGCGCGGATGTTGTCTTGATTGATCAGCACGGCGGCGGCGACGGCCAGCAGAACCGGCCCGACCATCCGCGCGATAAATAGCGAAGTTTCCATCGATGCTCTCCCCAATCGCAATAGATTTTCTTTTAGCGAGCGGAGTGTAGCTTTGCTTTGATCCGAGGCAAGCCGCGATGAGCTGCCTATCCCGCAGAGAATACCGGGCCCGCAGAGCACTGCCGGGGCGGCTAGCGCCCTTCGCGCCACCAGGCCATCGCGACGAGGAGCAGAAGCACGCTCAGCGCTGTAATGCCGGTGAACATCGGCGTGAGCTTCACCCCGCGCGTCACGTACGCCTCGCGGTCCTTCAAGCCGAGCCAGCCCGAGCCCGCGAGCACCTTGGCGCCCGACAGCATGGAGATGCGCGGCACCTGGACCGAGGACGGGTTCTTGCGCGTCGCGGCGGCAGAAGAGCTCGTCCAGAACACGCCGCCGCCGGTGGCGTCGCTGAGCGGCTGCAGCTTGGCGTCACTCGCCGTCACTTCGCTCATCTCGATCGGGTCGTCGATGCCCGCGTGCGCGACCGCCGTCAGCTCGCCCGTGTCCGACCTGGTCTGGGCCTTGTAGAGTCCGGGGATTTTCACGTCGACGCTTCCGCGCCAGATGCCGGCGCCGGCGGGTTCGAGCGTCACTTCGCTCAACTCGCCGCCGGGCCCCAACAGCGTCACCGGCGGGACGCGATCTTCCATGGAGCGGCGCTCGAGCGTCAGCTTCAGGCCCTTGGCCGAGGCGATGAGGCGCTCCTCCTCGAGGTCGGGCTCCTTCATCAGCCAGTGCGACAGTCGGCGCAACAGGTCGCTGTGCGGGCCGCCGCCCTCAAAGCCGCGCGCCCACAGCCAGGCCTGATCGGAGGTCAGCAGCGCGACGCGGCCTTTGCCCTTGTGGTCGAGGATGAGCAGCGGCTCGTTTTGTGCGCCGTCCATGAGAACGCGCCCGTGCTCGGGCTGCACTTCGACTTGCCGGAACCAGCGCCCCCAGGTCGGCGGTGTCGTCGCCGTGCCCGAGCCCGCGAGATCCTCGGTGACGGGGTGCTTGCGCCCGTCGGCGGTGAGCTTGGCCTTGAACGGCTCCGACAGCACGCGACCCGTCGGCACCGCCGGGAGCACCGGCGAGAGCGGCGTGCGGAAAAGGCTCAGGTTGCCCGCGTAGTCGTCGCCGGCGGCAACGAGCAGCGCCCCGCCGTGCTCCTCCACGTAGCGCGCGATGTTGTCGTAGTAGGGCAGTTGCAGCAGGCCGCGGTGCTGGTAGCGGTCGAAGATGATGAGATCGAAGTCGTTGATCTTCTCTGAAAACAGCTCCCGTGTCGGGAAGGCGATGAGCGACAGCTGGTTGATCGGCGTGCCGTCGTGCTTCTCAGGCGGGCGCAAAATCGTGAAGTGTACCAGATCGACGGCGGCATCCGACTTCAGAAGGTTGCGCCATGTGCGCTCGCCCGCGTGCGGCTCGCCCGAGACGAGGAGCACCCGCAAGTTCTCGCGCACGCCCTCCGCCGCGATGACGGCGCGGTTGTTGGCCGGCGTAAGCTCGCCGGGCGCGGTGTCGAGCTCGACTTCGAGGATGTTCTGGCCCGCGTGCGGGAACGGCATCTCGATCTTGACCGGGCGGCCGATCTCGGTCGTCACCCGCTCGTCGGGACGCCCTTCACGGCGCACCCTTAGCGTCACCACATCGGGCGCACCGGTGTCCTTGCCGGCCTCCCGCACCGCGATCTCGATTTCGCGCGATTGCCCCACGATGCCGTAGCGCGGCGCCTTCAGGATCTCGATGCGGCGGTCGAACTCGTCGGGCGCTCCCGTCAGCAGCGCATGCACGGGTGCATCAAAGCCGAGCGAGGACGCCTTCTTGGGCACGTCGTGCACCTCGCCGTCGGTCAGCAGGATGACGCCGGCGAGACGGTCGGGCGGGGTATCGGCGAGTGCCTTGTTGAGATCGGCAAAGAGATGCGTTCCGGGCGATGTCGTGTCGCCGGGGCGCGAAGCAGGCACCCATTTGACGGTCAGGTTCGGTATCTTGCCGAGCTTGGCCTCGAGCTCGGCCTTGACCGCGGCGGTCTGCGCCTTGCGCTCGCCGAGCGTCTGGCTCGCGCTCTCGTCGACGATCACGATCGCGACGTTGGCGAGGCTCTCGCGCTGTTCCTCGCGCAGCGTCGGATTGGCGAGCGCGGCGATGAGAGCGGCGAGCGCGGCTGCGCGCAGAACAGCGCCGCGCGAGCGACGCACGAGCAGGTAGCCGACGAGCAGAATCGCGATGGCGCCCGCGACCCAGAAGATGGGCGCCGGCAGCACGGGCGCGAAATCGATCGACCAGCTCATGGCGAAATCCTCATTGCCCGAGACGCTCCAGCAGTGCTGGAACGTGCACCTGGTCGGCCTTGTAGTTCCCGGTGAGCGCGTGCATCACGATGTTGATGCCGGTGCGGAACGCCATCTCGCGCTGGTCCTCGCCGCCGCCCACGGTCGGATAGAGCGGGCGCCCGCGCTCATCGAGCGCCCAGGCGGCAGCCATGTCATTGGGGGTGACGATGATCGAGGTGACGCCGTCGGAGACGCGCGCCCGGCGCGCGTGATCGACGCCGCCGGTGTTGTCCACGGCCTCCACCCAGAGCTGACCGCCATCCCAGCGGCCGGGAAAGTTGCGCAAGAGGTAGAACGCCTTGGTGAGCACGTGGTTCTCCGGCACCGGCTCGAGCCGCGGCACGTCGAGCTGGCCCAGGATGCGCTGCAGCGCCGTGTCGCCGAGCCCGGCAGCGCCGCCCCCCGTCGGCAGGCCACGGCCGTAGTCCTGCGTGTCGAATACGATGAGGCCGCCCTGCTTCATGTAGGCATCGATCTTGGCGAGCGTCGGCTCGGGCAGCGCCTTGGCATCGGGGAGCACCGGCCAGTACAGCACCGGGAAGAAGGCGATCTCGTCGGTCAGAATGTTGACGCCCATCGGACGGCCGGGCTCCACCGCCGTGCGCACCGCGAGCAGGCGCCCGAGGCCGTCGAGCCCGAGCCGGCTGATCTCGTCGACCTGCGGATCGCCGGTGACCACGTAGCCGAGCGTGACCTTGCTCGTCGCCTCGATGGCGCGCTCATCGGCCGCCTGCGCACTTTGCGCGGGCTGGGCAGCAACGGGCTCGGCCGCAGGCACTTGCGCGGCAAGCCCGATGATAAGTGCTGCGACAGCGGCCGTTGCGCCGCGCGCGGCACGTGGAGCGCGCGCGCGGCCGAAGCCGCCCCGTTGCAGAATGAGGACGGCGAGGATGTCGGCGAACAGAAGTGCGAGCGCTACGAGCAGCAGCCAGGATTTCAACGGTTTCGCCCCTTCGCTTTCGTAGCTCAAGCGCTCGGCGCCGGCCGGCAGCGCCGGCAGGGGTGCGAGCGTGCTTTTCGGCCCGAGCACGTTGACGGCGCGCGGGGAGGCACCTGCGCCGTAATAGCCCGGCGGATGATCGAGACTGGGGACGAGATCGTGCACCTTGGCGGCCGAAACGGGCTGCGCCGTCGGCGGCGGCTGCTTCAGGATGCCGAACCCGTCGAGCGTCTGCAGCGGCGGCAGCACGGTGGGCTGCTCGGGCGCCGTGGCGTTGCCGGCGTCTGCCGCACTTTCCTCGCCGCCGTCGGCAACGCCGGTGCCGAGCGCGGAGATGCGGCGCAGCATCTCCACGAAGAGGCCCGAGAGCGGCAGGTTCGACCAGTCGGAGTTGGCGGTCACGTGGAAGAGGATGATCTGTCCCTGGCCGAGCTTGCGCGCGGTGACGAGCGGCGTGCCGTCCTGCAGCCGCGCCCAGACCTGGACGTCGGGGCCGAGGAGCGCCGGATCGGCCAGCACCTGCCGATTGACGGTGACCTCGGGGGGAACGGCGAGACCGGCGAACAGGCTCTTGTCCTCGAAGCCGGCCAGCGGCTGCGGTGTCGACCATGACAGCGCACCGCCCAGAGTGCGTCCGCCGACGCGCAGCGGAACGGGAAGCAGCTCATCGCCGCCGTTTTCCAGACGCGGTCCGGCAAAGCGCACGAGCACGCCGCCGCGCTTCACCCAATCCTGGACTTTCTTCCTGGCATCGCCCGACAGCGTGCCGATATCGGCCAGCATGAGCACGGTGGCGTTCTGCGCCAGCGCGTCATGAATTCCGGCGACGAGGTTTGAACCTTTCGGCTTCACCAGCTCGGCATAAGGCTTGAGCGCTTTTTCGATGTAGTAGAGCGGCGCCAGCAGCGGCTGCGCCTGCTCGCGGCTTTCGCCCGAGATCAGCGCCACGCGATGCCATTGCGAGCGCGCATCGAGCAGGCTCACGGCGCCGGCGGAATGCTCGCCGGCGATCTCGACGCGCGCCACCTGATTGCGCAATTCGAGCGGCAGCTCGAGCGGGATGGTCGCGGACTGCGCGCGGCCTGAAATCTTGAACGGCGCTTCGCCCAGGCGCTGGCCGCGGCCTGAGAAGGCATGCACGAAGCCGTCGCGCGCTATGCCGTCAGCGCGCATGATCCGCGCCTCGAGCTTTCCGCTCTCGCCGATTGCCGCTGAGAGCCCGAGTGCTTCGGCGGCCGCTCCGTCCTCGATGACGGCGAACGTTCCGCCCTTGGCGAGCGCCTGCATTCGCGCGGCGACCTCGCCAGCTTTGCCGTCGTGATCGATGCCGTCGCTCAGCCAGACGACGCTCGCCCCGCCACCGGCGGAAGCGGCAAGTGCTGTGTCGAGCGCCGAGACGGCGGTGAGCCTGTCGGGCGCGAAGGGTTGCGGCTGGAGTGCTGCAGCTGTCGAGCGGGCTTCGCCGGGAGCCTCGATACGTGCCGTGACCGACTTGGCGGCGGCAGCCGTCGGCAGGACGATAACCGCGCGGTTCTGACCCTCGGCCTCCGCGATGAGCCGATCGATCATGCGCGCGCGCTCGCTCCAATGCGAGGCGCCGGCCCAGCCGTTGTCGACGACGATCGCTACGGGGCCTTTGCCGGCAAGGGCAGCTTCGCGCGATGGATTGAGCACGGGCTCGGCGAGCGCGAGGATGATGAGGGTTGCGGCGGCCAAGCGGATCAGCGTCAGCCACCAAGGCGACTTGGCGGGTGTCTTCTCCTGGTTCTCGATGCCGACGAGGATGCGCGTCGGCGGGAACGTGACCTGGCGCGGGCGCGGGGGCACGGTGCGCAACAGCCAATAGATGACGGGCAGTGCGGCGAGTGCGCCCAGCAGCCACGGATTGAGGAATGCCAGCGCGCCGAGGCTCATGACCGTGCCTCGGGCTCGGCGGCCGACGGCTCCTGGCCTTGCCACCGGTGATCGCCGGCACCGCCCTGGAGGCGCATGATGAGCGTCAGCAGCGGCTCGGACGCCGGACGGTCGGTGTGGTGCACCAGAAACGACCAGCCGAGCCGCTTGGCCAACTCGGCAAGCTCGGCGCGGTGTGCTTCCAGACGTTCCTTATAGCGCTCGCGCAGGCTCTGGGCTCGATCGGCGACCCAGCGTTCGCCGCCTGTGGGGCTCAAGAACTCCGTGCGCCCTTCATAGGGAAGCGTCTCCTCGGCGGGATCGAGGATCTGCACCAGATGTCCTGTCGCGCCGTCGGCCGCAAGCGCTTCGATGTGGGCGCGCGTCTCTGCGATCGGATCGAGGAAATCGCTGAACAGCAGCGCGCCCGAGTAGCGCGTCAGGTGCGCCTTGGGCGGCTGGGTCGCGGTCAGGGCGGCGGACGTCTCGTTGGCGAGGACGGCTTCGGCGATGAGCGTCGTGGCCTTGCGGCTTGCCGTGGGATTGGTCAGTCCGAGGAATGCGACGCGCTCGCCCCCGCGCACGAGAAGCTCGGCTGAGGCCAGCATCAGCACGAGCGCGCGCTCGCGTTTCGTCGTATGCGCCAGGTGGCTGCGGAAATCCATGGAGCGCGACAGGTCGGGCCACAGCCATACGGTGTGCGCGGCCTCCCATTCGCGCTCGCGCACGTAGAGATGATCGGAGCTTGCCGAGCGCCGCCAGTCGATCTGGCGCGCGGTGTCGCTCGGGCCGAACTGGCGGAACTGCCAAAAGGTCTCGCCCGGTCCCGCACGGCGGCGCCCGTGGATTCCGTGCGCGACCGTCTGCGCGATGCGCTTGGCCTCGATGAGGATGTCGGGCAGCCGGTCGGCAAGGCCATGCGCCTCGCGCTCCAGTGCCAGGACCCCGGCACTTTGGGCGTCCCGGCGCGACTGCGCGGCGGCGTCAGCCATACCTTACTCCACCGCAGCTACGAGCCGGGAGATGATCGCGCCCAGATCCTGGCCTTCTGCGCGCGCTGCGAACGTCAGGGCCATGCGGTGCTTGAGCACCGGCTCGGCCAGAGCCAGCACGTCGTCGACCGAAGGCGCGAGGCGTCCGTCGATCAGCGCCTTGGCGCGCACCGCGAGCATGAGCGCCTGGCTGGCGCGCGGGCCCGGTCCCCAGGCCACGAAACGATCGGTGTCGGCGCTGGCGCCGGTCCCGGGGCGCGCCGCGCGCACGAGCTTCAGAATTGCGTCGACGACCTTGTCGGGGACGGGGATCTGGCGCACGAGCCGCTGAATGCTCATGAGCTCCTGCGCCGTGAGGATGGTCTCGAGGCGGCGCTCGTCGGTGCCGGTCGTGGCAAACAGCATGCGCCGCTCAGCGAGGATATCGGGATAGGTCACGTCGATCTGCAGCAGGAAGCGGTCAAGCTGAGCTTCGGGCAGCGGGTAGGTGCCCTCGTGCTCGAGCGGGTTCTGGGTGGCGAGCACGTGAAAGGGCGCGGGGATGTCGTGGCGCACGCCGGCGACCGTCACGTGGTGCTCCTGCATGGCCTGCAGAAGTGCCGACTGCGTTCTGGGGGAGGCGCGGTTGATCTCGTCGGCCATCAGCAGCTGCGTGAAGATCGGTCCCTTGACCAGGCGGAACGCGCGCGGCTTGCCAGGTGCATCCTCCAGAACCTCCGAGCCGATGATGTCGGACGGCATGAGGTCGGGCGTGAACTGGACGCGCTTGGCGTCGAGCCCGAGCACCTTGCCGAGCGTCTCGACGAGCAGCGTCTTGGCGAGACCCGGCACGCCGATCAGCAGCGCATGTCCGCCCGACAGGATGGTGACAAGCGAGCGCTCGATCACGACGTCCTGGCCGAAGATGACGGAGGCGGCGGCCTTGTGGGCCCGCTGTACGCGCTCGGCTGCGGCTTCCAGGCGGGGAACGATGTCCGCGTGAGTATCGGTGACGGTGCTCATGGGGAGAATGTCTCGCTTGGGCTGTTACGAGGGTGCTGGCAGCTAAACAACAAAATGAACGGGAACGATCAAGGCCGCCGTTGCCCCGGTCAAGTGAATGTTACGTTAGATAGGGGATAGGATGTGATGCGTCCACACGCTTGAATATTGGCGCATTTTGCCGCCGGGGAGCGGATCGGAATGGCTGCTGGCGAAGCTGACATGATGCGGGTGCTGCACGGGCTCGAAAGCCTGGCGGGCGGCGAGCCGCGCCGCCAACCTGCCCCCGTCGAGAGCTGGGAGCCGCCCTATTGCGGCGACATCGGCCTCAAGATCCGCGCCGACGGGGTTTGGCTCTACCGCGACAGCCCGATCCGCCGGGACTCTTTGGTCGCGCTGTTTGCAAGTGTGCTGCGCAAGGATGCCGACGGGCGCACCTACCTCGTGACGCCCGCCGAGAAGGTGGACGTGGCGGTCGAGGATGCGCCGTTCCTGGCGGTCGAAATGGCGGTGCGCGGGTCGGGCCGTGCGCAGGAGATCGGCTTCAGGACCAACGTCGGCGACATCGTTCCCTGCGGGCCGGAGCATCCGCTGCGCTTTTCGCTGCAGAGCCCGAGTGGCGGCTTGAAGCCCTACGTGCTGGTGCGCGGCCGGCTCGAGGCGCTGCTGACGCGGGCGCTGGTCTATGATCTCGTGGAAGTCGTGGTCGAGGAAACAGGCGAGGGGCGCCACGGCCCGGGCGTTTGGAGCGGCGGGGCCTTCTTTGCGATCGCCTGAGACGCTCAGTGCACCATGAACTCGGTGCCGACGAGACGCACCTCGGCAGGTGTAAGCAGCTTGCTGTGGGCGATCGTCACTTTGAACAGCTTGCCGTCGAGCCGGGCCGTCCAGAAATCGAGAAAGCCCTTGAGCCTGGGAAAGCGCGGATGCAGGTCGTAGTCCTGCCAAATGTAGCTCTGCAGCAGGGCAGGATGATCGGGCAGGCGGTAGAGGATTTCCGCCGTCGTCAGGCTGTATCCCTTAAGCAGAACGGAAAAATCGGAGCTGGCCATCGTCCTAGTCCCCCAATCAGTCCCCCATTCAGAGCGCCGGGTCATCGAGACTCGACGTATGATGGGCAATGATAGTTGAGACAAACCCAAGCACAACGAATTTGTTCCATTAGGCCAGCGCGTTAGCAGCCTCCGATGGAGTCTGCTGACAAGGCAAGCGGATATCCCGAACCCATGATCGAGACCGCGCTCAAAAGCTTCACGACGTTTTTCGCGACCATCGGTCCGGTGGAGACGGCGGTGCTGTTTGCGACGCTGACGCCGAAGATGGCGCGGGCGGCACGCGCGGCAATCGCGCTGCGGGCAACGGCCATCGCCAGCGTCATCCTTCTGGTGTTCACGCTGCTCGGCCAGCCGCGTGCTCGACAGGCTCGGCGTCACGATCCCGGCGCTACAGACGGCCGGCGGGATCATTCTTTTGATGATCGCGCTCGACATGATCTTCGCCAAGCCGACGAGCGCCTTCAAGCTCACCGAGCCCGAGGACGTGGAAGCGCAAACCAAAGACGATATCGCCGTCTTTCCGCTGGCGACGCCGCTGCTCGCGGGTCCGGGCGCGATGAGTGCGGGCATCCTGCTCGCGGCCAGTGCCGACGGAAACCCGCTTGCGCTCGCGGTCACGCTCGGCGGTCTCGCGGCGGTGATGATCATCACGCTCGTTCTGCTGCTCATCTCGCACGAGCTCAACAACGTGATCGGGATTACAGCGCAGCGGGTGCTGATGCGGGTCTTCGGCATTCTGTTGGCGGGCATTGCCGTGCAGGCCGTGTTCAACGGCATCAGCGCGAGCGGTCTCGTTCGCTAGCGTCGTTGGGCAGCGCCTCAAACCAGCACGGGGCTTAGGGCATCCTTAACCATACCTTGTCCAATATTGGGACAGTCGCGTCCGTAGAAAGGCGTCTGTCCCATGTTGTTTTCGCGTGCCGGCGATCGCCCGGCCAAAGGTCGTTTTGTCGGCGTGCATGCCCGTCTGGCGGCGCTTGTATGCGCTCTTGCACTGGGTGCATGCAGCTCTGCAGGCCCCACAACCCAATCCCTCAACTGGTTTGCTTCGGCCGAAACCGCAGCCGACGTGCCGCCGCCAGCGGTCGCGGGCCCTGCTGTCGAGGTCGAGGGCGACGGTCTTGAGGGACAGCGCCCGCCGCGGCGGCGCGCCAGCCAAATGCCGGACGATCCGCGCGAGCCGTTCAGCCCCAACTACGGCTCCATGCCGACAGCGGACCTGCCTGCGCCGGCACCGGCCTGAGGCGGCTGTCGCAACGCTGCGCGAGCGACCCCATATGCTCCGGCATGCGTAATCGCTACGGATCGGCGGCCTTAAAGCGGATATGACCAGAGCGGCAAAATTCGGTGTGTTGCTGGCGGTGTCAGTGCTCGTTCCGGCGATCGCGGCCGCGGCGCCCGCGGCACAGCGGGCGGGCCCGATGGTCCTTACCGCAAACAGCAATGTCTACGGCCCGGGCGGCGCCCTGGGCTCCTACGGCGGCTCCAAGTATGGGTCGGGCCGCCCCATCCCAGGGCGCCCGGTGCCGCAGCTTTCCGTGCCGGAAAGCCGTTCGGGGACGCAGCCACGCTCTGGAGCGGATATCGCGCCTTCGCGATCCGAGAGCGGCAAGCAGCCCTACTATTATCGCTACTATGACGACACGAGCCGCGGCGGCTCGGGCTGCCATTGGATGGCTGAGCGCGCTATTGCGACCAACAATGAAAATTGGTGGGCCCGCTACCGCGCCTGCACCGAGGTCGGGGACGACTGACCGTTTTTTAAAAATGCCGCGGACAGCTCGGAATCCTGCCAGACGCTCCCTACATGGTTAACACGCGGCGTACGGACGTGCGTTTTGAGGCGGAGGGCGAATGCGCCCGCGCGCCGCATCGGCAGACTAGGGTTTGTGAGACCACAAGGAAGGTAATCCGATGACGAGAAGTCTGTTGGCGGCCGCCCTGGCTGGCGGCCTGATGATGACGCTCACTGTCCCGCAGCCGGCCGCGGCCATACCGGTGGCGAAGGCGCCGGTGCAAACGAGCGGCGGTGTCATGCTGGCTCGCCACGGCGGCGGGGGTGGCGGCGGCGGCATGCACATGCACGGCGGTGGCGGGGGCGGCGGTGGCAGCATGCACATGCGTAGCGGTGGCGGCGGAGTCCGGGCGTTCCGCGGTGGCAATTTTGCGCGCAGCGGCCCCCGATTCCGCGACTCCTATAACGGGCACAGCGGCGGCAGGGGTTATGGCCACGCGCGAGGCCGTGGTCGCGGCTATGGGTTCTACCCCGGCTATTATTATGGCGGATATGACTACGGCTATGCCGACAGCTACTACTACTCCGACGAGTGCGCGTGGTTGCGCCGCCGCGCACTCGCCACGGGCAGCCGCTACTGGTGGCGGCGCTATGCTCTTTGCCGCGAGGACTATTGATCGACGCGACGAGGGCCGGAGCGATCCGGCCCTTTTTGCGTTCGCGCTGGCACTTGGAGCTGCGGGCGGGCAGGATTGCGCGCATGCAGGCGAACTTTGCGCAGTCCGACATTTCGATCCGGCGCTGGACGGATGTCGCCGACGCTGAGCGCTTGATCCCGGCGCTCGATGCGATCTTCTTCGAGGCGAGCGCAACCAAGTCGTTCGCCAACGAGGCGTCTCGGCGCGCGTTTCGCGAGCGCTGGCTCGGACGCTATCTCACGCAAGAGCCCGAGTGGGCCTATCTGGCGCTTGATCGCGGGGAAACGCTCGCGGGCTATCTCGTCGGCAGCGTCGATGAGCCTGCGCGCTCCGGGACAAACGGCGACACCGGCGACATCAAGGATTTTGCCGCGCTCTCCCGACAGTATTGCGCGCACCTGCACGTCAATCTCGCTCCGGACTACCGCAACCGCGCAATTGCGCCCAGGCTGATCGCGGCGTTCGCCGCCGATGCCGCGCGCGCCGGCGCCAAAGGCCTGCACGTCGTGACGGGAGCCGCTTCGCGCAATCGCGGCTTCTACGAGCGCAACGGCTTTCGCGAGCTGGCGCGCGCCACTCTCAACGGAGGCGAGGTCGTATTCCTCGCCCGCAGCCTCGGCCGGGCAGAAACGGCTTGATCTCGCCGCCGGGGCGGCGATGATGCCGCTTAAGCATTCGGAGGGGAGTGCATGCCCAAGACGAAGGGACGCGCGGCGCCGGCGCCGAACCGTGCGCCCGCCATTGAGATGTCGGGCGTGTACAAGTGGTTCGGCAACTTCCGTGCCTTGAACGACGTCTCGCTGCAGGTGAGTCAGGGCGAGAAGATCGTCATTTGCGGGCCGTCGGGATCGGGCAAGTCGACGCTCATCCGCTGCATCAATCGGCTGGAGCCCCACGACGAGGGCCGCATCGTCGTCGACGGCCACGAGCTCACCGACGATCTGCGCCAGATCGAGAGCGTGCGCTCCGAGGTCGGCATGGTCTTCCAGCAGTTCAACCTGTTTCCGCATCTGACCGTGCTCGACAACGTGTGCCTTGCGCCGGTTTGGGTGCGCAAGATGCCGCGCGCGCAAGCCGAGAAGCTCGGCATGCAGCTTTTGGAGCGCGTGCGCATCGCCGCGCAGGCGCACAAATACCCCGGCCAGTTGTCGGGCGGCCAGCAGCAGCGGGTCGCGATCGCGCGCTCGCTCGCCATGAGCCCGCGCATCATGCTGTTCGACGAGCCGACGTCGGCGCTCGATCCTGAGATGGTGAAGGAGGTTCTCGACGTGATGACGGGGCTTGCCGAGCAGGGCATGACCATGCTCGTCGTCACGCACGAGATGGGATTTGCGCGCGCCGTCGCCGACCGCATCATTTTCATGGACGAAGGGCGCATCGTCGAGGATGCGGCGCCCGCGGCGTTCTTCGACAAGCCGAAGTCGGAGCGCCTGCGCGCGTTCCTGTCGCAGATCCTTGCGCACTGACGGCGCTCGCAATCAGGAGCCTTGAGCGATGTGGCAGCCCCCGACCGCGATCCTCGCGCTGGCCGTCTTCGCGCTACTTTGTGGTGGAGCCCAGGCGGCGACGCTCGATGAGGTGAAAAGCCGTGGCGAGCTGCGCTGCGGCGTCAGCATCGGGCTTGCGGGCTTCAGCGCGCCCGACGACAAGGGCGACTGGCAGGGTCTCGACGTCGATTTTTGCCGCGCCGTTGCCTCCGCGATCTTCAAGGATCCCGGCAAGATCAAGTTCGTGCCGCTATCGGCAAAGGAGCGCTTCACGGCGCTGCAGTCGGGCGAGATCGATCTCTTGTCGCGCAACACTACCTGGACGATGAGCCGCGACACCGGTCAGGGGCTCAACTTCATCGGCATCACCTATTACGACGGACAGGGCTTCCTCGTGAAGAAGGCGCTGGGCGTCACGTCGGTCGCACAGCTCGCGGGCGCCAGTATCTGCATGCAGACGGGCACGACCAACGAATTGAACGTTGCCGATTATTTTCGCACGCGCGGCATCACCTACAACCCTGTCGTGTTCGAGAAGAACGAGGAGGCGATCGCCGCCTATAACCTCGGTCGCTGCGACGCCTACACCACCGACAGCTCCGGGCTCTACGCGCAGCGCATCAAGCTCGGCGATCCCGAGGCGAACGTCGTGCTGCCCGAGGTCATCTCGAAAGAACCGCTCGGCCCCGTCGTGCGCCAGGGCGACGAGCAATGGGCAAACCTGGCGCAGTGGACGCTCTTTGCGTGGCTGAACGCGGAGGAGCTGGGCGTCGAGCAGGGCAACGTCGATGAGATGCTGAAATCCCCAAACCCAGAGGTGCGCCGCCTCCTCGGCGTCGAGGGCGACTTCGGCAAGGGCATCGGGCTGTCGAATGATTGGGCCTACGAGATCGTGAAGAACGTCGGCAACTACGGGCAATCCTTCGAACGCAACGTCGGCAAGGGTTCGCTGCTCGGAATTGAGCGCGGGTACAATCGGCTGTGGACGAACGGCGGGCTGCACTACGCGCCCCCGATCCGCTAGGGGGCGAGGGATGGCGCGTGCCAAACGAAAGCCCGCTTCGCTCGTGAGCCTCGACTGGCTCTACGACGCCAAGACGCGCGGGATCATTTTCCAGGTCGCGCTGCTCGCTGGCGTCGGCCTGCTCCTCGTCGAGATCGTGCTCAACACGGCGGCGAACCTCAAGGCGCAGAACATCGCCACCGGCTTCGGCTTTCTCGATAAGCCCTCCGGCTTCGACATTTCGCAGACGCTGTCCCCTACTCGAGCACCTCAACCTACGCCCGCGTGTTCTGGGTGGGCCTCACGAATACGCTGCTCGTCGCCGCGATCGGCATCGTGCTGGCGACGATCCTCGGCTTTATCATCGGGATGGCGCGGCTGTCGTCGAACTGGCTCGTTGCAAGGCTCGCAACCGTCTACGTGGAGATCGTGCGTAACATTCCGCTGCTGCTGCAGCTGCTCGCCTGGTACTTCACGCTGCTCGTCTCGCTGCCGGCCCCGCAAGCGAACGTTCGCCTGCCGTTGGGGATCGGCGTCAACGACCGTGGCCTCTATCTGCCGGCGCCGGTGTGGCAGCCGGGGATGGGCGCGGTTCTCGTGGCGCTAATCGCGGGGATCGCCGGTGCGGTGGCGATCGGCGTATGGGCCAAGCGCAAGCGGCTCGCAACGGGAGAGCAGGTGCCGGTGTTCTGGTACGGGCTCGCCGCGGTCGTCGTGCCTGCGCTTCTGATGTTCGTCGCCCTCGGGCTTCCGCTGTCGTTTGAGGTGCCGAAGCTCGGGCGCTTCAACCTGGAAGGCGGGATCGTGCTTCTGCCGGAGCTCATGGCGCTGCTGCTGGGGCTGACGCTCTACACCGCCGCCTTCATCGCGGAGATCGTGCGCAGCGGCATCGAGGCCGTGCCGCGCGGACAGAAGGAAGCCGCGGCCGCCTTAGGCTTGCGCCCCTGGCAAGTCCAGCGCCACGTCGTCATCCCGCAGGCGATGCGCGTCGTCATCCCGCCGCTCACCAACCAGTATCTGAACCTGACCAAGAACTCATCGCTGGCGGTGGCGATCGGCTATCCCGATCTCGTGTCGGTGTTTGCGGGCACCGTCCTCAACCAGACCAACCAGGCAGTCGAGGTGATCCTGATCACGATGGGCGTCTATCTGGGCATCAGCCTGATGACGGCGCTCGGCATGAACTGGTTCAACGCGCGCATGGCGCTGGTGGAGCGGTAGACGGCGCATGGCACGACAGGGGCACGGCACGCGGATCGATTGGCTCAAGTCCAATCTCTTCTCCTCGTGGGGCAACACGCTACTGACGCTCATCTCGATTGCGATCATCGCCATCGTCGCGACGTACTTTCTGGATTGGGCGCTCTTCAGCGCGGTGTTCGTCGCCGATGACGGCGCGGCCTGCAAAATGCCGGGCGCCGGCGCCTGCTGGCCGTTCGTCACGCACAAGTTCGGGCTCTTCATGTATGGGCGCTATCCGGACGCGGAGCGCTGGCGCATCAACTTGACGTACGTGCTCGCGCTCGCAGGTCTCGTGCCGCTGATGATTCCGCGCGTGCCGGGCAAGCTGTGGCTGTCGATCTATCTGTTGTGCGTCTTTCCCATCGTCGGCTTCGTTCTGGTAAGCGGCGGGCTGTTGTGGCTGCCGCACGTGCCGACGGAATTGTGGGGCGGGCTGTTCCTGACGCTCGTCGTCGCAAGCGTGGGAATTGCCGCTTCGTTCCCCATCGGTATCCTGTTGGCGCTGGGGCGGCGCTCTCAGCTTCCGATCGTGCGCTGGGTGTCGATCGGGTTCATCGAGTTCGTGCGCGGCGTGCCCCTCGTCACCGTGCTGTTCATGTCGTCGGTGATGCTGCCGCTGTTCCTGCCGCCCGACGTGACATTCGACAAGCTGTTGCGCGCGCTGATCGGGGTCGCGCTGTTCTCGGCCGCCTATCTCGCCGAGGTAATCCGCGGCGGCCTGCAGGCGATCCCGCGCGGACAATACGAGGCGGCGGACGCGCTCGGGCTCTCCTACGCGCAGAAGATGGGCTTCATCGTGCTGCCGCAAGCCCTGAAGCTCGTCATCCCCGGCATTGTCAACTCGTTCATCGCGCTGTTCAAGGATACGAGCCTCGTGCTGATCATCGGGCTGTTCGATCTGTTGGGCATCGTGCAGCAGGCCGTCTCGTCCGACGTAAAGTGGTTCTCTCCGCAGACGGCGGCGACCGGCTATTTCTTCGCCGGCCTCATCTTCTGGATCTTCTGCTTCGGCATGTCGCGCTACTCCGCGTTCCTGGAGCGCAGGCTCGCGAGCGGGGATAGGCGGTAAGGTCGGGGCGGACGCGCTAGTCGGGATCGAAACAGACAAAGCCCCCGCTGACGCCCGGCGACGGCGCGCCGCCAGCTTGGAAAGTGCCGGGCGGGCAGATGCACTGGCCGTTGGCGGGGCTGATCACCATCATGGCGCTGTCGACCGTGCACTGCGGAAGCGCGGCTTGTGTCCGAAGCGCCGGGAACTTCGGCGTGTAGTTCTCGGGATCTTCGGTGCGGTGGCGCTCGATCAGCGACTTGCCGGGATCGGGGCCGAGATAGAACCTGAGACCGCCGGTGACGCGATTGAATTCGGCGTCGCCGAAGTCGGCCTTGGCGAACAGCGAGATCGGCGAGCCGTAATCGCGCACCAGATACTCGATGCCCGCGCCTCCGAGGCTGGTTTCGCTCACGTAGCGGTAGCCGCCGTAGATGCGAAGGTCGTCGGTCGGGTAGTAGGCGAGATCGACCTGCCCGAAGAAATGATTGTCGTCCGCGTTGAGGACCGTGAGCCCGCCGGCCGTCGTCGGGACATCGATGCCTTCATAGCCGGCGAGGCCATCGAGCGAGAATTGGTGCATGTAGAGCTGGAACTCCGCGGCCGTGCGCCAGATGTCGATGGAGTTCCAGGTGTGGTAGCTGCCGTAGAGACCAAGCAGATAGCTCGAGGGGTCGCGCGTGAAGAGATGCAGGCCGCCGCCGCCCATCGTGTCCTCGTCAATCCGCCCGAGCGCGCCATCGGCCTGCAGCCCGAACGAATGACCGAGCGGCACCGTGTAGCTGCCGAGCGACAGCGCAGACTGCTCCCCGTCGTATTGCCCGCCTTCGACGCTGAATTTGCCATTAGCGTCGGAGACGGCCGGCTGCGCCCCCTGGCCGAAAGCGAGCGTCGGGAGCGAAAGCAACGCGATGATGCAGGCAATGCGGTAACGAGACATGGGAGGGCAATCTTCTCCATGTGCAAAAATGATCTCGGAGTGCGGCAACCTTGCCCGATTCGCTCCCGCAGGCGGCGAAGCGGCCGCCGCTGTCCACTGGTGTGGACGCCAGTCAACGACAATTCGCCGTCGGCTGGCCTGAGGATGCCAGATGGTGCGAAAAGCCTGCGGTGTTGCCTTGGCGTCACGCGCGCCCCGGTGGACGTGGGCCATCGCCGGCGTGCGGCTTGCGCCATGAGGCAAGCATTTTGGCCGCGAATGTATATTGTGCGCCTGCACCAATAGCGATCGGGTCCGGCTCGCATGCACATCCTGTGGCGCGGCGACATCCTGCAGAAGCTGCGGCTCGTCTCCGGGCTCATCCTGTTCACGTTCGTCGCAACGCACTTGCTCAATCACGCGCTGGGTATTTTCAGCGTCGATTGGATGCAGAGCGTGCAGCAGTGGCGCTGGGTGGTGACGCGGTCCTGGCCGGGCACCATCATCCTGCTCGGCGCGCTCGTCACGCACGTGGGGCTTGCGCTCTACAAGGTTGCGGGCCGCGCCAACTTTCGGCTGCCGCGCTGGGAATTCCTGCAGGTCGCGCTCGGCCTCTCCATTCCGTTCCTGCTGCTTCCCCACATCGTCAACACGCGCATAGCCCACGTCTTTTTCGGGGTCAACGACATCTATGTGTACGAGCTCGCGCGGCTGTGGCCGGCAAGCGCCATCACGCAGAGCCTGCTACTCGTCATCGTGTGGGTGCACGGCTGCATCGGCATTCACTTCTGGCTGCGGCTCTACGCGCCCTACCGGCGCGTGATGCCCGTGCTGCTGGCGGTGGCCATCGTCGTGCCGCTTGCCGCGCTCGGCGGGTTCGTCGTGGCCGGACGCGGCGTCGCTTCGGCGATCGAGGTGCCCCGGGTCTTCGATAGCCTCAAGAACGTGACGCACTGGCCGACGGCAGAAGACGGCGCCACGCTGGCGTGGCTGAGGACGCTGTCACGCTTCGAGTTCGCAGGTCTGCTCACGGTCGTCGCGGCATCCATCGGCTGGGCATACTTTGCGCGTTTCGTCGGCCCCAAGGTGACGATCGCCTATACGGGCGGACCTACGATCAAGACGGCGCAGGGACCGACGCTGCTGGAGATCAGCCGCATGTACAAAGTGCCGCACGCCTCCGTGTGCGGCGGCCGCGCGCGCTGCTCCACGTGCAGGGTTCGCATCGACAAAGGGGCGGCGACGCTGCCGGCGCCGGTGTTCCCGGAGATTGTGACGCTCGGCGGCATCAATGCGCCGCCCAACGTGCGGCTCGCCTGTCAGATTCGCCCCACCGGCAATCTGGTCGTGACGCGGCTCCTGAAGGCAGCGACGACGGGGCCGGAATCTGTCGATCTCGAAGAGGCCGAACTCGGCAGGCGTCGAGAAGCCGCTCGCCGTCATGTTCGTCGACTTGCGCGATTTCACGCGCTTTTCGGAAAAGCGCCTGCCCTTCGATGTCGTCTTCGTGTTGAACGAGTTTTTCGCCGTCATCGGCGCCGCGATAGCTGAGCACGGCGGCTGGATCGACAAGTTCCTGGGCGACGGATTGCTGGCCGTGTTCGGGCAGCGCGCCGGCATCGAGGTCGGATGCCGGCAGGCGCTGCGTACCGCGCGCGCGATCGATCTCGCGCTCGATCACATCAATGCCAAGCTCGAGGCCGAGATCGGCCGCCCGCTTCAGGTCGGCATCGGCATCGACGCCGGTCCGCTGCTGCTCGGCCGTATCGGCTACGGCGAGGCGGTGGACTTCACGGTGATCGGCAATGCCGTCAACGTCGCGAGCAGGCTCGAAGCGCTATCGAAGGAAAAAGGCCTGCAGATCGTAGTGTCGCGCGAGGTGGCCGATCAGGCCGGATGGAGCCCCGCGGCGGAATTGCTGATGCAGGTTCCCGTGCGCGGGGTCGCCCAGCCGGTGGAGGTGATCGGCATCGCGCGCGGGCGCGACCTGCCTGCAAGCATCCTCACCTCCCCCGACGACGAAAAGGAAAGGCCCACGGCTTGGACCATGGGCCTTTGGGGCGGCGGCTGAGACGGCGCGCGTAAATTTCACGCGCGGCGGGGGCTCATTTATCGCAAGGGAACGTCACCACCATATCGACGTAGGGCACGTTCATCTGGCATTTGCGCCCAGAGATCTTCTTGACGTCCAGCGCCTCGGCGATCTTGGCCATCGCCTTGCCGTGCTTGTCGGTTTTCTTTTCGTGCGTCTCGTCGGCATCCTCGTCCGCGCTATCAGCCGTTTCGTCCGACTCGTCGGTCGGCGCTATCGCGGCGTCGGACTTGCTCTCGGACTTAGTTGCGGTCTTGTCCTCGGTCTTGTCCTTGGTCGTTCCCTGGGCGTCGCCCTTGGCGCTAGGCGTGTCGGCTTGCGCCGGCGCGGGCGCCGTTGCGACGGTTGCGGGATTATCCTTGCTGGCGGGGGCCTCGGCCGCCTTGGCGGTCTTGGAGCATTTCTGCAGATCGGCCGGCGCGCGCTTCCAGGTCATGGTCTCGCTCAGCCATTTCGAGCCGGCGTAGCCCACGACGCGCAGCTTGTCGCCATCGAGCGGCGTCAGCTCGACATCGTATTTCAACTCTGCGTCGGGATCGTAGATCCAGCCGTTGTCCCATTTGCCGCCGCCGACGGACTTGACGTCGCCGATGACCTGCTCACCGCAAGAGGAGGCATTCTTGCCGTCCTTGAGCCACGCGATGTGTCCGCACAGCTTGCCGCCGCACTCCGTGATCTCGACTGCGCCGCGGCCGGTGTGATCGATCCACAAGCCCAGAGGGCTCGTTTCGGCGGCGGCCGCGCCGGCAGTCAGCAGCACGGCAGCGAGCGCGGCCGCCTGCAGGGCTATTGCGTTGATGCGCATGAGGTCACCTTTCAAAATGTTCATCTGGCCCCTGTCGGGAAACGTCGCAAGCTAAACGAAAGCCTCCGGCAATAGTTCACCCTGCGCGACGCTAAGCTGCTCTCGATGGCGGTTTGATGCAGTTCCGCGCGGAACAGGGCCCCGTATGGCCCGCGTCTCCGGCGCTTTGGGGGCCTAATTCAGCACAAAAGTGCTGGCACTCAAAACGCCGGCCGGCCCCGTCTGGTTCGGCACATAATAATATACGTGGCTCAGCAGCTTATCAGTCTGGGCGCTCCAGGCGTGCACGTGCATGGGGCCTTGATCCCAGGCCTGGTCGGGCTTGCGCCCCAGCAATTTGACCAGGGCCTCCAGCAGCGGGTCCTTGGCTTCCGTGCCCGGGATCAGCAGCGAGCAGGCGAAGTTCGTCGACTTGGCGAACTTCGGAACCTCCTTTTTGAAGCCAGCGTCGGGCTTCGATTTGGCGGCCGTCAAAACGTACTCGGCCTCGAAATCATGGAACCGCCAGGCACGCAGGTCCTCGGCCGGCACCTCCGGCTGGTAGCGCTCGAGATCTTTGCCGGTGATCTGCGCGAACTCACCGAAGCCCGCAACCTTGGCGACACCGTCGAGATCGGGGAGCTGGCTCAGGCAGAAGATGTCGAACATCTTCACCGTCCGCGCCGGCCCCTTTTCCTTGGGCAGCTCTTGGGCATGGATGGCGCTGGCGAACATCAGCGCGACGGCGATCGCGAAAGCTGAACGCGTGAGCTGCCTTTGCATCGGACCCCCCGTTACGACTTACGATTGCGCCGGGACGATCAGCGCGCGGCCATCGGAGGCGCAGCCTTCTTGACCTGGGCCGAGGACAGCGGGGGCCACGCCGAAATGTCTTCGGACCAACTGCCGGCGGCGAGCATTTTCGCCTGGTCCTCGCACGTCGGAGGCTTGCGGTTGATCCGTGTCCAGACCTCGGAGGAGCCGAAGATCGGCAAGAAAACGTAGCCGCTCACCTTCACGTGGTTGGGGCCCATCACCTCGGCATAGCCGCTGAAGCTCGTGCCGTGATCGGGAACGTAGACGGTGCCGTCGCCCCACGTGCCGTCGGGCTGCTTCTTGAATCCCAACACCACGGGAAGGCCGCAGACGAAACGGTTCTGCAGTTTTAGATCGGGATTGCGGAAATCGCGCAAGGGGCCGCCGTCGGGCCCGCGCGGTTTGCGCAGCCAGGCGACCTTGCCGCAACGCGCCGGCCCGCACTGGCCGATGGCGAGAATGACCTCGCCGTCGGAATCGATCCAGTAGCCGTCGAGGCTCTCGCCGGCAGCAACGCCGGCGACCGAAGCGACAATCGCGGCGCCCGCGCAGACGATCAAACGCGCCAGACCTCGCATGCGTCCAAGTCCCCCTGCTCGTCTCGTGCCGGCGCACGCTTGTCACGCCGTTGCGGCGCAAGTTTGGCGTGCGGTCCCCCGTGCGGCCCCCTTGGCCAGACTCCCAATTACGGGCCGAAGAATCAACTGCGCAATCTTAATCGGCGCGTGGCGTTCCTGCCACGCCGGCTTATTCAGCAAATGGATGCCACATGCCCTCGGGCCCCGCCGTCAGGGCCAGGTACGCGGTCAGGGCGAGAACCGCAACACACAAGACCACCTGCCAGAAAAAAGGCCGCGCGCGCAGATGCCCGGCGGTCGAGGTGAGCTCATCGAGAATTATGTAGCCGCCCATTCCGCGCCGGAACCAGCCGGTCGCTGTGCCCGGTTTGTCGAAATGCTTGGGCACGCGTCTCCAACCGGCGAACAAGTTGCCAAGCGCGCCCAGCATCGAGCGGAAGTCGACGGCCATCAGACCGGTACGGTCCTGGTAGATTACGTCCTCTCCGGCAAAGAAGCCCGGATTGACGCGGCCGATGGCCTTGCCCTCGAGGCGCACGGCCCGCCCGACGACGGGAGAGACCGCAGGATCGGTCATAAGCGACATGACCGTGGTGTCCCCGGGCGGCGCGAACGGGTAGCGCAGCGGCAAGGTCGCGAGCACCGCGACGGCCGCGGCGGCGGGCGCAAGCGGCCATGCGCCGATGAGGGCGACAGCAAGTGCGGCGCCGACAGGCGCCAATATCAGGCCGAGCTCGCGCCAGAACTGGCGCCACAGGCCAGCGCTGTCGAGGTGCACGCGCTTGGCTGCCGCGTCCATGTCGTACTCGGAGAAGTCCTGGTGCTTCTCCTTGGCGATGTCCTGCAGATGCGCAAGGCGCATTCCGGTGAGCGGATGCGTCGAGTTGAGCTCGATGAGGCGCGCCCACGGATTATAGAAGTCGAACAGCATGGCCTCGGCGGCGGCGGCTGGGGCCGCGGTCTCGCTTTCGGCGATGAGCCCCACGTGGCGGGCGTTCTTCACGTCGATGACGCCCATGTGGCGCGTGCTCTGCAGAAGGCTCTGCGTCGCCTCGGTGTCCTCGACCTTGACGATGCCGTAGGCGATCTTGACCAGCGCGCTCGCGAGGTGGCGCGCATCGATGCGCCCGGCGGAGAAGGCGTCCGCCAGATATTCGCGCGTGCGGCTCAAGTAGAACAGCAGGTAGATGCCGACGTAATAGAGGACCAGCGCGGCAAGCCCGACAGCGACCAACCCGCCGCCCTTCTTGCTGCTGCTGGTGCGTCCCGCGCGCGTCAGCGCGGCGTAGACCTGATAGAGGATCTGCACCAGCGTGCCGGCCGCCGTCATCAAAATGAAGTCGCGATTGACGATGTGGCCGAGCTCGTGAGCGACCACGGCCTTCGCCTCGTCCTCGTTCAGGAACTCAAAGATGCCTTCGGTCACGACGATGCGGGCATTGGAGCGCAACAGTCCGTAGGTGAACGCGGTCGGGTTGCGATCGGGGATCAGGCCGATGCTGGGCGCGCTGAAGCCGTAGTCGGCGGCAACCGCATGAATGAGCTGATGCACGCCGGGATAACGGCTGCGCACCTCGGCATCATCGAGGAAGGTGAGCTTGTTGAACCATCGCAGCGAGAAGTCGGTCACCCACGGACTGACGAGCCAGATCACCAGATTGATGGCGATGGTGAGCGACGATGGCGAGCCTGAGGTCGACCTCGCCCGCCGCGACCATGGCCGCGATCACGATGCCCGCGACCATGCCGAGAAGCAGGCCGAGCGTGATACTTGAGGCAAAGAACAGACGAGCCATCACATTCCCCTTCATGCAATGGCGGCGCGACGAGCCCGATGACGGCCGCTGACCTGTCCTGACGCTAAAGCGGGCCGGCCAAACTAGCGGTTTGGCGGCACGCGTCAAAGACATCCTGCGCACGCCGGATCAGGGAAGCAGGCCAGCCACATAGTCGGCGATCGCTAAGGACGAGGTAAGACCCGGGCTCTCGATGCCGTAGAGCGCGACGAGGCGCGCAAGCCCGTGCCGTGCCGGACCGTCGATGACGAAATCGGCGACCGGCTCGCCCTCGCGATAGAGCTTGGGACGTACGCCGACAAAGTCGGGATGCAGCGCGCCGTCGGGCAGCCCCGGCCAGTAGCGGCGGATCTCGCGCTCGAATTTGGCGCGGCGCGCGCCGTCGGCATCGGCAAAATCGTAGCTCACGGTATCCGTCCACTCGATGTCGGGACCGAACTTGGCGCGCCCCGTGACGTCGAGCGTCAAATGCACGCCGAGCCAGGCGCCCTGCGGCATGGGGTAGACGAGGTGCGTGAACGGCGCCCGGCCCGACAGTGCGTAGTAGTGTCCTTTGGCGGGGTAGGTCTCGGGCGCGCGATAGCCCGGCCGGATATGTGAGCATGCGGCCGAGCGCCGTTGCGCCGAAGCCGGCGGCGACGACGAGGTTTTTTGCCGTGAGCGTGCTTACCTCCCCTGCGCTCTTGGTTTCGATTGTGTAGCCGGATGGATCATCAGAAGGTTCAGAAGGTGCAGCGAGACCGGTGACTGCCGTATTGAGGACGACACTGCCGCCAAGCGTCGTCAGATGGCCTTCGAGCGCCAGCATCAAGCCGTGGCTGTCGACGACGCCGGTCGACGGCGACAGGTAGGCCGCGACGCAGGCAAGTTGCGGCTCGAGGCGCAGCGCTTCTTCCGCCGACAGCCGCTGCAAGTCGTCGACGCCGTTCTTGTGCGCGGTCGCTGCGATTGCGTCGAGCTTGGCGATCTCGCTGGCTTGCGTTGCGACGAGCAGCTTGCCGCAACGACTGTGCGCGACGCCGTTCTCGGCGCAAAAACGATAGAGCAGGGCCTTGCCGGCGACGCAGAACTTGGCGCGCAGGCTGCCCGGCGGGTAGTAGAGCCCGGCGTGGATGACCTCCGAGTTGCGCGCGCTCGTTTCCGAGCCGATGCGGCCGTGGCGCTCGAGTACCAGCACCTCCTGGCCCTTCTCCGCCAGAGCCCGGGCGACGGCGAGGCCGACGACTCCCGCTCCCACCACGACCGTTTCAACGTCTGTCACGGCGCCTCTTGTCGTTGGTCCTGCAGCTGATTTCTCGCAGGGTTTTTTCCACAGGGGCAATTCCCTCGAGCGGCAGGCTCGAAATGTCTCGAATCGTGGCTAGTGTCCCGATTCCGAAGTTCGCTGGTGTTCGACGCTAGGCTCAGGAGCGAACTTCGGAATCATTAGGGACACTAGAATCGCGGCGTTGCCAGTGTGATTCAGATCGAGAAATTCGCTAACAGCCTAGCCGTCAGCACCGGCGAATTTCTCGATCATCACACTGGTGTGCGCCGGCTCCGGACGGGTCTAGCCCGTACCGGGCGCAACGCAAGGAGGGTCTTATGGCATTCGTCACTGGCGATGTCGTTCCGGTTTCAGGCGATGAACTCCCGTTCAAGGTGGTTTTCATGCAGGGCGACACGGTGCTGGCGGAGTGGCTTGTCGAGTCGCCCGAGGACGGTCAGGCGCAGATCGTCGAGACGCTGAAAGGCCTTGTCGAAGACGACGAGGAGGAAGAGGACGACGAGGACGAGGACTGAGACGCTGCAGTCAAAGAAACGACAACGTCGGGTTGCGCCGCCGGTGCCCCTAGCACGGGCGGCTGCACCTGACGGAACGGGCTTAACCGCTGCCGCACAAGGCCGGATGGCTGCCGGACTTGCGCAGTGAACAAAATAGGAACATTATCGAGCCGACGATGCGATTAACCTTCATCCATACGGCCGACTGGCAGATCGGCAAGCGCTTTGGCGCGTTTTCGACGGAAAAGTCGCCCGTCCTGCGCGCCCAGCGGCTCGATGCCGTCGACCGGGTGGCGGGGGCGGCGCACGCCGCCGGCGCAACCGCCGTGCTCGTTGCCGGCGACGTTTTCGATTCCGAGACCGTGCCCGACGCCCTTGCCGGTGCGCTTCTGTCCCGCCTCAAGGCCTACCCCAAGCTCGTCTGGCACCTGCTGCCGGGCAACCATGATCCTGCGCGCGCGGGTGGGGTATGGGAGGCGATCGTCGCCGGGGGCTTGCCGGGAAATGTGCGCGTGCACACGGTTCCTGCACAGGTGCAACTCGTTCCGGGCGCGGTGCTGCTGCCCGCGCCGCTCACCGCCAAGAGCACGAGCCGCGATCCGACCGCGTGGATGGACGACGAGGCCACTCCCGCCGGCACGCTGCGCATCGGTCTCGCGCACGGCTCGGTGCAAGGCTTCGGCAGCGCGGGCGAAGCCAACGTGCCGATCGACCCCGCGCGCGTGAAGTCGGCCGGGCTCAGCTATCTGGCGCTCGGTGATTGGCACGGCACGACGCGCATCTCCGAGCGCGCCTGGTACTCGGGCACGCCCGAGCCCGACAGCTTTCGCGACAACGAGCCAGGCCACGCGCTCGCCGTGAGCATCGACGGTCAGGGTGCGCCCGCCGTTGAGCGCGTGCGCACGGGCCACTTCACCTGGACAAGCCGGCGCCAGACGATCGACGGCGCGAGTGCGCTCGCCGGCATCGAGGCGGAGGTCGAGGCGCTCGGCAGCGCGGCGTCGCGCTGGCTCTTTGCGCTGGAGCTCGAAGGGCAGGTGCCCCTCTCCGAGTACGCGCACGTAGAAGCGCGGCTTGCAAAGCTCGCGCCGCAGCTCTTTCACCTGGAGGCAGATCTCGCCCGGCTGCGGGCGTTCGCCGCCGACAGCGATCTCGAAGCGCTGAGCTCGGGCGTGCTGGCGACGGTCGCCCGCCGTCTCAAGGCGATGGCCGAAGGTGGGGGCGAGGACGCCGCTGCGGCCGCCGGCGCCCTGCGCAAGCTCTTTGCGCTCGCGCGCCGCGTCGAGGCGGGGGGCGGCTCGTGAAAATCAAAGCGATCCGCTTGAAGGAGGTCGGCCGCTTTCGCGATCCGATCGCGCTCGAAGGCCTGACGGGCGGCCTCGATGTGCTTGCAGGCCCCAACGAGCTTGGCAAGTCGACGATCCTCAAGGCGATCAAGTCCGCGCTCTTTTATCCCCACACCTCGAAGCACTCCAAGCTCGAGGCGCTGCGTCCGCATGCGGGCGGCGCGCCGCTGGTGGAGGTGGACTTCGAGATCGACGGAGCGCCTTGGCGCATCCGCAAGCAGTTCCTGTCGGCGCGCGCTGCGGAGCTGAAGAACTTGCGATCGGGCGACGTCGCGCGCGGCGGCGATGCGGAGACGCAGCTCTCAGAGCTGCTCGGAGGCGCGCGGGCGCTTTGCGCTTCTGTGGGTCGATCAGGGCGCCGCGCTGCAGCCGCTCAAGCCTGTCGAGGCATCCGGCGGCTCGCTCGTCGCTGCCATCGAAAGTGAAGTGGAGAGCGCGTCGGACGGCGGCGCGGCGCGCCTCGTGCTAGCGCAGCTTAAAGAGCGAGCTGGGCGATCTCGTCACCAGCCACGCGCCTCCGCGCCCGACCGGGCGCTACAAGGAGGCGATCGAGGAGCACGTGATCTTTTGCGGCGTGAGCGCGACGAGCGCGCGAAGCCGTCTGTCCGGCTGCCGAGGAACGGCTCGCGCGGCTGGCGGCCATTCGCGCCGACGTGGCGCGTCTTTCCGATCCGGCGGCGGCGGCGGCGCGGGCGAAAGCCGCCGAGGATAGCGCGCGCGCCCTGCAGGAGGCGGCCGCGGCGCGTGAGCGGTGCCGTCAGGCGCAGGAGGCCGCGCGCGCGCAGGAGGAGCGGCTTGCCCTGGTCAAGGCCGCACTCGAAAGCGTCGACGGCAAGATCACCGACCTCGCCAAGCTGGAGGAGGCCGACGCGCGCGAAGGCCCGATGCTCGAGGAGGCGACGAAGCGCGCGCGCGAGGCCGAGGCACGGGAAAGCCAATGCCGCGGCCGGCGCGATGCGATCAAGATCGGCGCTCGCGGCTGCCGAGGCCGAGCGCAAGGCGATCGAGCTTGCTGCGCGCGCGCGCACGAGGTGGCGCAGCGTCTCGCGGCAGCGCGTGCGGCGGCGAGCCGACATCAAGGCGCTGCGCGGCAGCGCTCGAGGCCAACGGCGCCGATGAGCGGCCTCATGACGGCCGTGCGCCGCGAAGCCCAAGCGATCGCCACGCTCGGGGCGCGGTTGTCGGCGGCAGCACCCGCCGTATCGATCGCGTATTCGCGCGGCGGCAAAGACCAAGATCACCGTTGACGGGCGCCCGCTGGGCGAGGGCGAGACGCTCAATCCGACCAAGCCCATCGCACTCGAGATCGAGGGCGTGGGCGTCGTGACCATCGCTCCGGGCCGCTCCGAAAGCGACGCCGAGGACGCAGCTGATCTCGCCGCGCACGAAAGACAGCTCGGCATTTTGCTGGCCCGAATCCCGGCGCCCTCAGTCGAGGACGCCGAGCAGCGCGCCGCGGAGCGCCGCGAGGCCGAAGCCAAGCTCGCCGAGGCGCAGGCGCATCTCAAGGCGCGGGCGCCCGATGGCCTGCCGGCGCTCGAGCGCGTCCATGCCGAGCTGGCGGGGAAAACTGCGGCGGGATCGGCTGCCGCAACGCGCACGCACGCGGAGATCGAGGCGGCGGCGCACGATCTGTCCGCCGAGCTCGGCCGAGGCCGACGACTGCGCTCGCCGAGGCGCAACGCGGCAAAGCGCAGGCGCACGAGGCGGCCGTCAAGCTGCGCACGCGCGGGGAGGAGCGCCGCGAGCGGATCGGCACCCTCGCGGCGAGCCTCGGTGAGGCCCCGCAGCGCGCGGCCGCGCGGGACAAGGCGCAAACTGCGCTCACCGAAGCCGAGGGCGTGCTCAATCGTGCCGTGCGCGAAGTGGCGGCATGGCGCGAGAAGGCGCCTGACGATCCCCGGCTCACCACGCTCAACGATGCGGCGTCGGCGGCCAAGGCGGCGCAGGCCGAGGCGGATCGGCAGCTCATCGACTTGCGCCGCACCGAAGCCGGTATCGAGGGCGAGCTGAAGTCGGACCGGGCCGACGATGTGGAGGCGCGCGTTGCCGAGCTCGACGAGGCGTGCGCCGGCGCCGAAGCGGTGGTTGCGGCGCTGGAGCAGGAGGCGCCGCGCTCGCTATTGCTTGCGCGCGAGCTGGAGACGGCCGAGTGCGAGACGCGCGAGCGCATCGCCAAGCCGGTCATCGACCGCCTCGCGCCCTATCTCGATCTGGTGTTCCCGAAGGCGTGCGCCCGGTTCGGCGAGGGGCTCGCGCTCGATGCGCTGGAGCGGTCGGAGCGAGGCCGAGGCGTTGGCGCAGTTGAGCGAGGGCACGCAAGAGCAGCTCGCCGTGCTGGCGCGCCTGGGTCTGGGGCGGCTCATGGCCGACACCGGAACGCCGGCGCCGCTCATTCTCGACGATGCGTTGGTTTATTCCGACGACGCGCGCATCGAGCAGATGTTTGCGGCCCTGAAGCTGGCGGCGCAGAGCCACCAGGTGCTGGTCCTCACATGCCGCGAGCGAACTTTCGCCGGCCTCGGCGGGCATCGCATCGCGATCGGCGCGTGGCGCGACGGCTGAGACAGGACGCCTGAGAGGCGTGCGGCGCGTTTGAGGCGCGCTAGTGCTCGCCTGTTCCGTTCATGGCGGGGATTTCGGGTTTGGGAAGGCCGGCGGTGGGATCCTCGGAACGGCGCGACTTGCCCTCGAAATAGGCTCCCTGCTCGATCGCGAGGGCCTGATGGTAGACGTCGCCCTCGACGTGGCTGGACGACTGCAGCATCACGCGCTTGCCGCGGATGGAGCCTGCGACGTGGCCGCGAACGACGATCTCCTCGGCCACGATGCCGCCGGTGATGCGCGCCTTCTCGCCGATCACGACGTAGGTGCCGTGGATGTCGCCCTGTACCTCGCCGTCGACCTGGACCTCGCCCCTCGAGGTGAGGTTGCCGTGGATGATCAGATCGGGGCCGATGACGGACGGCGTGTTGCGCTCGGTGCTGCGGGCGAGCCCCAAGGGGCGAGCGCCGTGGGTTGTCGCGGGCGTCGACGTTGCCAGGCTAGTTGCCGGCGTTTCCGACTCGGATTTCTTGAAGTTCGGCAACATGAGCTTTCACCTCCGCTCTGACGCGACAAACGCAACGAATCCGAGCTTTTTGCTGGCGATTTAGGCACCCTGGCGACTTTCGTCCCCGGATGTTCCCCCATTGCGTTCGACCTAGCACGTTTCCGCTCGTGGGTCACGGGCTGCGAATGTCACGTTTGGCGCATTCTGTGGGCAGGACTAAGGCTTAAGCGAGCGGACGGCCGCGAGGACCTCCTCGGCATGCCCCGGCACCTTGACCTTGCGCCAGCTCCTGGCGATGCGCCCTGCCCCGTCCACGAGGAAGGTCGAGCGCTCGACGCCCATGTATTTGCGCCCATACATCGATTTCTCGACCCACACGCCGTAGGCCTCCGCCGCCGCGCGCAATTCGTCCGCCAGCAGACGAATGCCGAGGTCGTATTTTCCCTGAAATTTACGGTGGCTCTCGGGGCTGTCGGGCGATATTCCCAGCACCTCAGCGCCGGCCTGTTTGAAGTCGCCGGCGAGACACGTGAAATCTTTCGCCTCCGCCGTGCAGCCCGAGGTGTCGTCCTTCGGATAGAAGTAGACGACGACCGGCCGGCCGTTGAGACCGGAGAGCCGGACGCTCGTGCCGTCGGCATCGGGAAGGGCGAAATCAGGGGCTTTCATGCCGTCCTCGACCATGGGCAAAATGCCTTTCTTTTGTCGCTTTTCCCCTTGTACGTGAACTACAACGCACGATCCAACGTTGGCCTTGCGTCGGGATGCTTACCCGCGCGGCTTTAGCCGTGCAAGGGAGCGGACGGCGCGGCGGACAGAGGGCCCACGGGCAAACATTTTCTGCGCTGGGTTGGACAGCGGCCAGCGCGGGTTCGTCCTCGCTGGGCGAAGCTCGCATCAGTATCGGCGAGGGGCCCGCGGGGTCGTTTGCCGCCTAGTCGGTTTGCGTCATGACAAGACTGTCGAGGGGCTGGCTTGCAAACGACGGGACGACAGAAACGTGACACCGGATTCGCGCAACAGCGAAGTGATGAGCGGGCGTCAAGCTTGCACTCCGCGCCTCACCAAAGCGGTCGTCGCCTGCGACAACGTTCTGCACGGACTCGGGAAGTCTGTTTTCTTCCTCGCGCCGCTCATCATGCTGACGGTGCTTGTGGTCGGCCTCGGCTACGTCAGGCTGCGGCACGGGCCCGTCTCGCTGAAGTTTCTGGTCGCGCCGATCGAGCGCGGCATCAATGCCGAGCTCGACGGCAACAACGTTCGCATCGACGATGTCGTCGTCAGCCTGTCGGGAACCGGCGGGCTCGAATTCCGGCTTCGCAACCTGCGCATGCGCGAGCCCGACGGCGACGTGGTGGCGTCAGCACCGCTCGCAGCCGTCGAGCTCAGCACGGCCGCGTTGTGGTCGGGTCGAATCGTGCCGGCGCGCGTGGAGCTGATCGAGCCGCGCCTGCTGCTCACCTATACGGACGACGGCGGGCTGTCGCTCAGCTTCACCAAGGTCGTCGACAGCGAGACCGAGGAAGGGGCGGCCGAGGAGACCGCGGAGGGCAAGGCGACGAGCCCTGTCGCCGGCGTGCCGCCTGGTGCGGGCGTCAAGCCCGCCGCAAGCACCGCCGCTCCGGCCGGCCCGCTGAAACGGATCGACCTGGCGCGAGTCGTGACCGAGATGTCCGGGCGCGCCCGCAAGCGGCTCGATGCCAGCTCTTATCTCAAGGAGCTTGGCCTCAGGAACGCGGTCGTCGTGCTCGAATATGCCGGCCGTTCGACGGAATGGCGCGTGCCCTCGCTCGGCGTCGCACTCATGCATGGCCGCGCGCGCAGCGTGATCTCGGGCAGGGCCACGATTACCGGCAGCGGGCGGCCATGGCAGCTGACGTTCGAGACGGACGAATCGCAGAGTGCGCGCACGCTGACCCTGAAGACGTCGATCCGCGACCTCGTCCCGCGCAGCCTCGCGCCCGCGGTGCCCCAGCTCAGCCTGCTGCAGGCCTTCGACATGCCCGTTGCCGGTGACGCAACGGTGGAGCTTTCGAGCGAGGGTGATATTCGCTCAGCGACGCTCGCGCTGGAGATCGGCCACGGCAGCTTGCGGCTTCCAGCCCTCCCCGAGGCGCCAATGGAGGTCGATGGCGGGTCGTTCAACGTCGCTTACGACGGCGCCGCGCAGCGGATCGTGATGTCCCCTTCGACGCTGCGTTGGCGCGGCAGCCGCATCGCCCTGTCCGGCACCATGGCGAGCGAGGTTCAGAGACTCCCATCCGGTCTGGCACTACGAGCTCAGCGCCAACGACGGCGCGTTTGCCGCGCAGGAGTTCAACGTGCCCCCGGTCGCGCTGAAATCGTGGACCGCGAAGGGACGCATCCTGCCGCACCGCGGCGAAATCGAGCTGTCGGATTTCAATTTGAAGGCGGGTGGCGCGGAAATCGCGATGAAGGGCGATTTCGTGGCGGGCGTCGATCCGGCGAGCACCAGGATCGAAGGCACGCTCAGCCCGATGCCGCTCGCGACCCTCAAGGCGCTGTGGCCGAAGGCGATTGCGCCGGGCGCGCGCGAGTGGGTCGGCGAGCGGGTGCTGCGCGGCGACATTCTCGGAGGTACGTTCTCGTTCGCGAGCGGCAACGATGGCGGGTGGCAGACGACCACGCCGTCACAAGGTAATCAACATCGGCTGGCGCTGTCCCTGGAAGCGGCGAACGTGGAGATGCGGGTGATCGACCGCATGCCAACCATCGTCGCGCCCCACGTCCTGACCCAGGTCGACAACGACGACCTGGCGATCAGCATCCCCGAAGCCGCAATCGTACTCGCGCCCGACAACCTCATCGCGCTGACGGGCGGGCGGTTCACTGCTGCGGAGATCATGAGCGACACGCCCCTCGGGCAGATTTCCCTGAGCGCGCAGACGCCGCTCGGCTCCGTGCTCGAGCTGCTCGAGCGGTCGCCGCTCGCCGTGCTGGAGGAGGCCGGTCTGCCGCGCCAGGGCCTCGAGGGCAAATTCGACGGCACGTTCAAGGTCTCGCTGCCGCTGCTGGCCGACCTGCCGATGAGCTCCATCAAGGTCGAGGGCAAGGCCAAGGTCAGCGACGGCCGCGCCAAGGACGTGCTCGGGCCCTACACCGTGCAGGGTGCCAGCATCGACCTCGACGTCACGGAGAAGGCGGTCGATGCCAGCGGCGAGATGCTCATCAACGGCGTGCTGGCAAAGGTGAGCTGGCAGCGAATTTTCGATGCTCCGCTCGAGAAGCAGCCGCCCCTGCGCCTTACCGCGACGCTCGACGATGCCGATCGCAACCAGCTCGGGCTCGACATCAATCACATCGTGCAGGGCGACGTGCCGATCGAGATCACGGTCATGCGCGGCGCGCGCAACGAGCCCGCGATACGCCTGCGTGCCGACCTCGGCAACGCCGACCTACTCCTTGAGAACGTCGCGTGGCGCAAGCCGCCGGGACGCTCGGCGACCCTGCAGTGCGACATCGCGCAGGGCAAAACCCACAAGATCGAGCTGCAAAATTTCAAGGTTGCGGGCGATGACGTCGCCATCGAGGGCTGGGCCGCGATCGGCGCCGACAACCGGCTGCGCGAGTTCTACTTCCCCGATTTCTCGCTCAACGTCATTACGCGCATGGAGGTGCAGGGCACGCTCGGGCCCGACAACGTGTGGAAGGTAAAGGCGCGCGGACCCACCTTCGATGGGCGCGATTTCTTCCGCTCGCTGTTTTCCCTCGGTCAGCTCGCCGAGACGCGCCCCAAGCCGCAGAAACCGCGCGACGGCATCGACCTTGAGGCGGAGATCGGTACCGTGATCGGCTTCTCCGAGGTCGCGCTGCGCGGGGTCAAGGTCAAGCTTGCCAAGCGCGGCGAGAAACTGACCACGCTCGACGTCCGCGGTAAGCTCGACGGCGGAAAACCGCTCGCCGTGGTGCTGCGCGATGAAAAGGACCAGCCGCGCAAGTTGCTCGCCGATTCCACCGATGCCGGCCAGGCGTTCAAGCTGATCGACTTCTACCCCAACATCCAGGGCGGCAGGGTCAGGCTCGAGGTGAACCTCGACGGCAGGGGTGCGGCAGAGAAGACGGGCATTCTGTGGGTGGAGGATTTTCGCATCCTCGGCGATCCCGTCGTGTCGGAAGTGTTCAGCGGCGCCGACGACGGTCAGCCCGGCACCAAGGCCGGCCAGCGCAGGCAGCGCCAGATGGTGCGCCAGGTCTTCGAGTTCGACCGCATGCGCGTGCCGTTCTCGGTGGGCTACGGGCAGTTCGTGATGGAGCAGGCTTATTTGCGCGGGCCGCTGCTCGGCGCCTCGATCCGCGGCAAGGTGGATTTCAAGACGCGCCGCATGAATCTGGGCGGAACCTACGTGCCGCTGCAGGGTCTAAACGCGGCTCTGTGCGAGATACCAATTTTCGGCCCCATCCTCACCGGGCCGGGCTGCGACGGCCTGTCGGGCATGACCTTCGCCATCCAGGGGCCGATGGACCGCCCGCAGGTGGTCGTCAATCCATTGTCCATGCTGGCGCCCGGCATCTTCCGCGAGATCTTCCAGATGACGAATCCCAACCCGAAGGTGCAGCGCCGCGACGAGGTGCCGAGCCAGGGTGCGGCGGACAACGTGCGCGCGTCCAGCACGACGATCGCGGTGCCGCCGCGCAAGGATGACATGGGACAAGGCCCCGTCGCCGGCTCCGACACGATCGACGGGTGGTCCTCGACGATCGACAACTCGTCGCGCAAGAAGAACTAGGCTTAAGTCACACGGGCTTCAGCAGCACGTGCTTCTTCCTGCCGAGCGACAGCTTGATGAGCCCGCCCGCGACCACGTCCGAGACCGTCAGGCGGGCCTTCTCGTCGGCGACCGCGACGTCGTTGACCTTGAGGCCGCCGCCCTGGATCTGCCGGCGCGCCTCGCCGTTCGACTTGACGAGCCCCGCTTCGACGAAGGCGATCAATACGCCAATGCCGCTCGCAAGATCCGCTTTCGATATCTCCACGGTCGGCAGATCCTGTGACAGCGCGCCTTCGACAAACGTTTTGCGTGCGGTCTCCGCCGCGCCGTCTGCCTTGTCGCGGCCGTGCAGCAGCGCGGTTGCCTCCGTCGCCAGCACCTTCTTCGCCTCGTTGATCTCGGCGCCCCCGAGGGCTGCAAGCCTGGCGATCTCGGAAAGCTGCAGCGTCGTGAATAGCTTGAGGAAGCGTTCGACGTCGGCGTCCTCGGTGTTGCGCCAGAACTGCCAGTAGTCGTAGGCGGAAAGCTGCGCCTCATTGAGCCACACCGCGCCGGCTGCCGTCTTGCCCATCTTGGCGCCCGACGCCGTGGTGAGCAGCGGACAGGTGAGCGCGTAGAGCTGGTGCTCGACACCCATGCGCCTGCCGAGATCGATGCCGGTGATGATGTTACCCCACTGGTCGGAGCCGCCCATCTGCAAGTTGCAACCGTAGCGCCGTGCCAGCTCCACGTAGTCGTAGGCCTGCAGTAGCATGTAGTTGAACTCGATGAACGACAGCTCCTGGTGCCGGTCGAGCCGCAGTTTTACCAACTCCATGCTCAGCATGCGGTTGACGGAGACGTGGCGCCCGACGTCGCGCAGGAAGTCGATGTAGTTGAGCGGAGCCAGCCACTCCGCGTTATCGACCATGACCGCGTCAGCTTTTCCGTCGCCAAGCCCGACGAAGCGCGTGAAGACGTTCTTGATCGCCTCCTGGTTGGCGTCGATCTGCTCGATCGTCAGGATCTTGCGCGCCTCGTCCTTGCCCGAGGGGTCGCCGACGCGGGTCGTACCGCCGCCCATCAAGACGATCGGCTTGCCGCCGGTCTGCTGCAGCCAATGCAGCATCATGATGGAGATGAGGCTGCCGACATGCAGCGACGGCGCCGTGCAGTCGTAGCCCACGTAGGCCACGACCTCGCCATTGCGCGCGAGCGCATCGAGCCCGGCCTCGTCCGAGCACTGGTGCACAAAGCCGCGCTCGGTGAGTATTTTTAGGAAGTCTGATTTGAGATTGGCCATGGCCCCGCTATGACTTTGCGCTGCCCGCCGCCATCTGGCGCTAGCGGTGGCGGGGAAGATGCACAGGAAGGGTCCAATGGGCAAGCTCAAGCGCGCGGTCGGCCTGATGAGCGGCACGTCGATGGACGGCATCGACGTGGCGCTGCTCGAGACCGACGGCGACCGCGAGCTTCGCCACGGGCCGGCCGCCGCCTATCCCTATCCGGCCGAGGTCAGGATCAGGCTGCGCGCCGCTTTGAGCGAGGCAAGGGAAATAAAGCGGCGCGAGGAGCGGCCGGGCCAGCTGCACGCGCTGGAGCGCGAACTCACCGAGCTCAACGCCGCAGCGGCCTTGCGTTTTCTCGAGTCGCACGGGATCGACCGCGGGGCAGTCGACCTCATCGGCTATCACGGCCAGACGGTGCTGCACGACGCTGCCCGCGGGCTGACGGTGCAACTCGGCGACGGGGCCGTGCTCAGCCAGCGCACCGGCATCGACGTCGTCTTCGATCTGCGCGCAGCCGACGTGGCCGCCGGCGGCCAAGGGGCGCCGCTCGTCCCCGTCTATCACCGCGCGCTTTCCGCCCAGCTTGCCGAGCTTCCCGTCGCGTTCGTGAACATCGGCGGGGTGGCGAATGTCACGTGGATCGGCGAAGGGGGCCGCATGCTGGCCTTCGATACGGGACCCGGCAACGCGCTGCTTGATGACTGGATGCTCGCGCATACGGGGGCTGCGCAGGACGCTGACGGTGCTCTCGGCGCGCGCGGCGAGGTCGATGAGGATGCCATGATGGCGCTGCTGACGAACGCCTATTTCGGCCGGCCGCCGCCCAAGTCGCTCGATCGCGGCACTTTCTCGGCTGCACCCGTAAAGGGTCTTTCCCCGCAGAACGGGGCGGCGACGCTAACGGCCTTCACGGCCGTTTCGATCGGCAAGGCGCGCGAGCACATGCCGCGCGAGCCGCGCACCTGGATCGTTTGCGGCGGCGGGCGCAGGAATAAGACCTTGATGAGCATGTTGGCGGCGCGCGTCCAAAACGCAGTCGTTCCGGTGGAAGCGATCGGCCGCAACGGCGATTTCATCGAGGCCGAGGCCTGGGCCTACATGGCCGTGCGCTCGGTGCTGGGACTGCCGATCACGTTTCCGGAAACGACGGGTGCGCCCGCGCCGATGACTGGCGGCGTGCTTATCAAGGCGCCGCGCTGAGCCTCACTGCAAAAGCTCGCTGATCGTCTGCTCGAGCCCAAGCGTGATGCGCGCGAGCTTGGCATAATCGACCTTGTCGGGCGTGTCGGTCGCCTTGTGGTAGTGGGAATAGCGGAAGAGCGCGGTGTCGGTGATCATGATGGCCGGGTAGCCGAACTTCCAAAACGACCAGTGGTCCGACCAGCCGACGCCGTCGAACTGATCGGGTGCGGTGCCGCCGATCGTCGGGAACTTGGTATGGCGGCGGAACGGGCCGACGACCTCCTGCAGGAAGCTGCGCGACCCCGGCAGTGCGACGAACGCGATAAAGTTGGCCTTGTTGGGGAAGATGAGCCCAAAGGGTGCCGGGTACCTCTGGCTTCCGGGCTCTTCGGAAAAGCAGCCGAGTGTTTCCAGCGAGATCATGCCCGCGACCCGCTCCCCGCGCTCCTTCAGGCTCTGCGCATAGCGCCAGCTGCCCATCTGGGAGGTGCGGTCGTAGGGCGGCTCCTCGTTGACGAACAGGACGAGGCGCAGACGCTTGTCCTTGGGCACGACGGCCTTCAAAAGGCGCGCAAGCTCGATGACGGCGGCTACTCCCGTGCCGTTGTCGTTGGCGCCCGGCGCAATGCCAGCCGAAATCATAGTGCGCGCCGACCACCAGGCTTTCCGTCTCGGGCCCCGCGCCAGGCGGCGACAGCACGGCCTCGATGTTGCGCACCGGCTTACCGTCGGTCTCGAATGCTTGTGCTTGCGGCGTATAGCCGAGTGAAGCGAGCTCGGCTTCGATGTAGGCCGCGGCCTTCTCCAGCTCGGCGTGGTGGCTCACGTTGTGGGGCACGCTCGCGATTGCCGTGACGTGGCGCTGCAAACGCGTGGCGAGGTCCTGCTCGGCCTGTGTGGGTTCAGGAAGCGGGCCGCTGTAGCTCCGCCCCGGTACGCCCAGCATGTACCAAGCCGTCGCGCCCGAAAGGGCTGCGAGGACGAGCAGAAGGCCTGCTCCCCAAACGACCACGGTCTTCCTCACGATGGCATCCGCCTCAGATCCCGGGCGTCCGCATCAGCCGCCGCCCTGCTCCTCCTGGCGCTCGATCTCGCGCTGGCGCTGGCGGTCGCGCTCACGTTCGCGCTCGCGCTCCTTCTCCTTCGCACGATCCTTCTCGGCCTGATCCATGCGCTCGTCCACATAGGTGCCGACCGCCTCTTTCAGCTCGTCGAGCTTATTTTCGAAGAAGTGGTTGGCGCCGGGCACGACCTGATGCGTGATTTTGATGCCGCGCTGCGTCTTGAGGCGCTGCGACAGCTCGCCCACCGAGTTGGAGGGCACGACGCGGTCCTTGTCGCCGTTGATCATCAGGCCCGAGGAGGGGCAGGGCGCGAGGAAGGAGAAGTCGTAGAGATTGGAGGGCGGGGCGACGCAGATGAAGCCTTCGACCTCGGGTCGACGCATCAGCAGCTGCATGGCGATCCAGGTGCCGAACGATACGCCCGCGATCCAGCAGCTCTTGGCGTCGGGCTTGATGATCTGCAGCCAGTCGAGCGCGGAGGCCGCGTCCGACAATTCGCCGGGGCCCCCGTCCCAGATCCCCTGGCTGCGGCCGACGCCGCGGAAATTGAAGCGCAGCACCGAAAAACCGCGCTCAACGAAGGTGTGATAGAGCGTGTAGACGACCTGATTGTTCATCGTCCCGCCGAACTGCGGGTGGGGGTGCAAGATGAGCGCAATTGGGCTGTCGCTGCCTGCATCGTGGTGATAGCGGGCTTCGATGCGGCCCGCGGGCCCATTGATGATCAGCTCGGGCATCGTTTTTCCAGCTCTTTGGGGGTTGCGTTTCGGCCCTCGGCGCAGAACTGCGGGAAAAACCGCTAATTAGGCCGTTCCGAAACCTTGACTCCGGGGCTCGGAATTTTCATATTCCCGTTAGGAAATTAGAACTGTTCGAAAGAGCGGATGCGGATGGCATCCAAGGCTCTTGACGGTCGCGCTTCTTAGCACAGGCCCAGGTGGCGATTGCAAGAGAAAGCGGCGGCACCCGCGGTTAACGCGCGCAGCGGCCGTGAGCGGAGGATGTGACGTGGAGCTGAACACCAAGGCCCGGTACGCCGTGATGGCGATGGCCGATCTCGCCAAGCACGGCGAGGATGGAGCGGTGCCGCTGTCGGCCATCGCCGAGCGGCAAAGCCTGTCGCTTGCCTACCTGGAGCAGATCTTCCTGCGCCTGCGCCGCGCCGGGCTCGTCGAGAGCGCGCGCGGACGCGCCGGCGGTTACTTGCTCGCGCGGCCCGCGCACGCGATCGCGATCGTCTCGATCATGACGGCGGTGGAAGAAGAGACGCGCATGACGCGCTGTCTTGATGCCGAAATCGGTTGTCTCGGGGACAAGCGCTGCCTGACGCATGCGCTGTGGCATGCACTTGGCGGCCACATCGAGGCGTTCTTGTCGAGCGTGTCGCTGCAGGAGGTGCTCGACGGCATTCCCGCAGCGAAGCTGGCGGAACGGCCGCCGGCGGAAAGGGAGTACGCGGCCCGATGACGACGGCGCGCACATATCTCGACTGCAACGCTTCCGAGCCCCTGCGCGCGGAAGCGCGCGCGGCGATGCTGCGGGCACTCGACGCGATCGGAAACCCGTCCTCGGTGCATGCGGAGGGTCGCGCGACGCGCGGGATCGTCGAGCACGCGCGCGAGCAGGTTGCGCGTCTCGTCAATGCCAAGCCCAGCGAGGTGGTGTTCACGAGCGGCGCAACGGAAGCCAACAACTGGGTTATGGCGGGCGGTTGGGAAACGATTTGCCTGTCCAAGATCGAGCACGACTCGGTGCTGGCGCCGGCGCGGCGCTCGGGCGCGACGCTTCTCGATTTGCCCGCGGGGACGAGCGGCGTCGTGGATGTGCAGGCGGCGGCTGAAATGCTGGCGCGCACTTCGGGCAAGGCGCTTTTCAGCCTGATGTTGGCCAACAACGAAACGGGCGTGATCCAGCCGGTCGCTGAAGCAGCAAGCCTCGCGCGCGAGCACGGCGCGACGGTTCACGTCGACGCGGTGCAGGCGCCGGGGCGCATCGGGATCGATTTTTCTGCGCTTGGCGTCGATGTCCTCGTGCTATCGGCGCACAAGCTCGGCGGGCCGCGCGGCGTTGGCGCGCTCGTCATCCGCGACGGCCTGAACCTTGCGCCCTTCATCGCGGGCGGCGGTCAGGAACGCCGCCGGCGCGGGGGCACGGAGAACGTGGCGGGGATCGCCGGGTTCGGGGCCGCTGCCGAGGCGGTCGCCCGAGCAACGAATGCGAGCACCCACATGCGCCGGTTGCGCGACACGCTCGAGGAGGGTGTCAGGCAGGCGACGCCGGCGGCGGTGATCGTCGGCAAGGATGCCGCCCGCATCGCCAACACGTCGTGCATCGCGCTGCCGGGCAAGGCCGCCGAGACACTCGTCATCCGGCTCGACCTGGAAGGCATCGCGGTGAGCGCAGGTGCCGCCTGCTCGTCGGGCAAGGTCGCATCGAGCCACGTGCTGGAGGCAATGGGGCTTGCGCCCGAGATCGTGCGATCCGCGATCCGCGTGAGCCTCGGGCCGCAGACACAGGATAAGGACGTCGCCGTCTTTCTGGCGGCTTGGAACAAGGTTGCGGGGCCCGCGGCGATCGCCGCGTGAGCTTCGCTGATACGTGAAAGGGTAGTTGATGCCAGCAGTTCAAGAGACGATCGAGCAGGTCAAGAAGATCGACGTCGACCAGTACAAGTACGGCTTCGAGACCAAGATCGAGAGCGTGAAGGCGCCCAAGGGCCTCAACGAGGACATCGTGCGCTTCATCTCGGAGAAGAAGCGCGAGCCCCAGTGGATGCTCGACTGGCGGCTGGAGTCCTACCGGCGCTGGCGCACCATGACGGAGCCGACTTGGGCCAACGTCACCTATCCGAAGATCGACTTCGAGAATCTCTATTATTACTCCGCACCCGTATCGAGCGAAGGCCCCAAGAGCCTCGCCGATGTCGATCCCGAGCTGCTCAAGATGTACGAGAAGCTCGGCATCTCGCTGAACGAGCAGGCGGTGCTGGCCGGCGTCAAGGACGCGCGCGTGGCGGTCGACGCCGTGTTCGACAGCGTCTCGGTCGTGACGACCTTCAAGGACGAGCTCGCCAAGGCCGGCGTGATCTTCTGCTCGATGTCGGAAGCGGTGCGCGAGCACCCCGAGCTCGTGAAGAAGTACTTGGGCTCCGTCGTGCCGCAAGGCGACAACTTCTACGCCGCGCTCAACTCGGCGGTGTTCTCCGACGGCTCGTTCGTCTACGTGCCCGAAGGCGTGCGCTGCCCCATGGAGCTGTCGACGTACTTCCGCATGAACGAAAAAGAGACCGGCCAGTTCGAGCGCACGCTCATCATCGCGGATAAGGGCGCCTACGTGAGCTACCTTGAGGGCTGCACCGCGCCCATGCGCGATGAGCACCAGCTGCACGCCGCCGTCGTGGAGTTGATCGCGCTCGACGACGCCGAGATCAAGTACTCGACCGTGCAGAACTGGTACCCGGGCGACCGCGAAGGCAAAGGCGGCATCTATAACTTCGTGACCAAGCGCGGCGACTGCCGCGGGAGGAACTCCAAGATCTCCTGGACGCAGGTCGAGACCGGCTCGGCGATTACCTGGAAGTACCCGAGCTGCATCCTGCGCGGCGACAACTCCAGCGGCGAGTTCTACTCGATCGCCGTCTCGAACGGCTATCAGCAGGTGGATTCGGGAACGAAGATGATCCACCTGGGCAAGAACACCTCGAGCCGCATCATCTCCAAGGGCATTGCGGCCGGCCACTCCAACAACACCTACCGCGGGCTCGTCTCGGCACACCGCAAGGCGACGGGTGCCAGGAACTTCACGAACTGCGACTCGCTGCTGATCGGCGACAAGTGCGGGGCGCACACCGTGCCTTACATCGAGGCGAAGAACGCTTCCGCCCACTTCGAGCACGAGGCGACGACCTCGAAGATCTCCGACGACACGCTGTTCTACTGCCGCCAGCGCGGCCTCTCCCACGAGGAGGCGATTGCGCTTGTCGTCAACGGCTTCGTGCGCGACGTGCTGCAGAAGCTGCCGATGGAGTTCATGGCCGAGACGCAGAAGCTGATCGGCATCTCGCTCGAAGGCTCGGTTGGATAAGTGAGCCACCAACAACGGTTGAAAGTTTGAAGGTAAATCGAATGCTTGAAATCAAAGACCTGCACGTGAAGATCGCCGAGGAAGGCCGCGAGATCCTGAAAGGGCTTTCGCTGAAAATCCCCAAGGGCGAGGTGCACGCCATCATGGGCCCCAACGGATCGGGCAAGTCGACGCTCGCCTACGTGCTCGCCGGCCGCCCCGACTACGAGGTCACCAAGGGCGATATCCTGTGGAACGGCGAGAGCCTGCTCGACATGGAGCCCGAGGTGCGCGCCGCCGCGGGCGTATTCCTGGCTTTCCAGTACCCGATGGAGATCCCCGGCGTCGCGAGTCTCACGTTTTTGCGCACTGCGGCCAACGCCGTGCGCAAGGCGCGGGGAGAGGCGGAGCTGTCGACGCCCGACTTCCTGAAGCTCGTCAAGGCGAAGGCTGCAAAGCTCAACATCGACATGGACATGCTGAAGCGGCCGGTGAACGTCGGGTTCTCCGGCGGCGAGAAGAAGCGCTCCGAGATCCTGCAGATGGAGATCCTGGAGCCGACGCTGTGCGTGTTGGACGAGACCGACTCAGGCCTCGATATCGACGCGCTGCGCATCGTCGCCGACGGCGTCAACGCGATGCGTTCCAAGGAGCGCTCCATGCTGGTCATCACCCACTACCAGCGGCTCTTGAACTACATCGTGCCCGACAAGGTGCACGTGATGGTCGATGGCCGCATCGAAAAATCGGGTGGCCCCGAGCTCGCGCACGAGCTCGAGAAATCCGGCTACGCCGAGTATCAGGGGAAAGCAGCGTGAACATCGAAGGTAAATTCGCCGAAGACAGGCAGGCGCCGGCCGCGACGGAGCTGCCGGCCGGCAGCCGCGTCTCCGCGCGGCAAGACGCGGCGTTGGAGAGGGGCGGAATGAACGTAGCAGTCATGAAGACCAAGGCGGAGCAGGGCTTGAGCGAGGCCTACGCGGCGATCGCGGACGAGCTTCCGGGCGGCGATGGCGTGCGCGACGTGCGCGAGCGTGCAATCGGCCGTTTCGAGGCGCTGGGGCTGCCGCACCGGCGCATCGAGGCATGGAAGTACACCGACTTGCGCAATGCCATGAAGGAGGCGCTGCCGCCGAAGCTCGGCGATGAAACGCCCGTCACGGCGGCCGACCTCGCGAGCGCGCTCGGGCCTCTGGCCGAGATCGCGTCGGACCGGGCGGTGTTCGTCAACGGCGCCTACCGGGCAGACCTGTCGCAGCTGGCAAACCTCAAGAACATTCTGGGCAGCCCGCTCAGTGCCGCGCTTGGCGACAAGAGCGATACGTCTTCTGTGGATCTCCTGCGTCTCGATAACCGTGACGATGACGCCGTGCTGGCGTTGAACACCGCCTACGCCACCGACGGCGCGGTGATCGGCATCGCCAAGAATGCCAAGCTCGCAAGGCCGCTGATGCTCGTCTTCGTGCGCGCGGGCACCGACGCGCAATCGGTCGCCACCCGCAACGTGGTGAGCGTCGGCGACGGCGCGCAGGCGACCCTCATCGAGGCGTTCGTCTCCCTTCCGGGAGCGGCCGACACCGGACAGCACAACACGGCAACCGAGATTGCGGTGGGCGCCCGCGCTTCCTTCACGCACGTGAAGGTCGCGGTCGACGGCGGCCTTGGCCTGCATCTGGCGAACGGGCTCGTTGATGTCGGCGCGGGCGCCGACTACCGCGCCTTTCACTTCACCTCGGGCGTGGCGCTGGCGCGCAACCAGCTCAACGTCACCTTCAAGGGCGAAGGCGCCAAGATCGATCTTTCAGGCGTGTTCCTCGCGCGCAAGACGCAGCATGTCGATACGACCCTGGTCGTCGATCACGCGGTGCCGGGCTGCGTGAGCCGCGAGCTATTCAAGGGCGTGCTGGAGGATCACGGCCGCGGCGTGTTCCAGGGCAAGGTCATCGTGCGTCCCGACGCGCAGAAGACCGACGGCAAGCAGATGGCACAGGTGCTCATGCTGTCGCCGGAGACGGAGTTCGATTCCAAGCCCGAGCTCGAGATCTACGCCGATGACGTCGTCTGCGGGCACGGCTCGACCAGCGCCGACCTCGACGAGGGGCTGCTGTTCTATTGCCGCTCGCGCGGCATCCCCGAAGCGCAGGCCCGCGCCTTGTTGATCGAATTGTTTATTGGTGAAGCCCTCGAGAAGGTGGAGCGCGAGGACGTGCGCGAGGCGCTGACGGTGCTGGCGCGGAGTTGGCTCGATGCGGCCGCATTGGCAGAGAGGGCATGATGTCGAGCACGACGCCCGGCGCCAAGGAGATCGAGCGTGAGGTGCGCGGGATTGGTCCCGCGGCCGGCGCCTACGATGTGCAACGCATCCGCGCCGATTTCCCCATCCTCTACCGCGAGGTGTATGGCAAGCCGCTCGTCTATCTCGACAACGCAGCGTCCGCGCAGAAGCCGCGCTCCGTCATCGAGACAATGGATCACATCTATCGCTTCGAATATGCCAACGTGCATCGCGGTTTGCACCATCTCTCCAACACGGCGACGTCGAAGTACGAGGACGCGCGCGAGGTGACGCGCAGCTTCCTTAATGCCGGCAGCGCCGATGAGATCGTCTTCACGCGCAACGCGACCGCCGCCATAAACCTCGTCGCCGACTCGTTCGGGTCCGCGCATATCGGCGAGGGCGACGAGATCGTGCTCTCGATCATGGAGCACCACTCCAACATCGTTCCCTGGCACTTCCTGCGCGAGCGCGCAGGCGCCGTGCTCAAATGGGCGCCCATCTCCGACAGCGGCGAGTTCCTCTTCGAGGAGTTCGAGCGGCTGTTGACGCCGCGCACGAAGCTCGTCGCTATTACGCACATGTCGAACGTGCTGGGCACGCTGGTGCCTGTGAAGGAGGTCATCCGCCTGGCGCACGACCGCGGCATCCCCGTGTTGGTCGATGGCAGCCAATCGGCCGTGCACATGACCGTCGACGTGCGCGATCTCGATTGCGACTTCTACGTCTTCACCGGGCACAAGACCTATGGCCCGAGCGGGATCGGCGTGCTGTACGCCAAGAAGGCGCATCTGGACGCCATGCGCCCCTACCAGGGCGGCGGCAACATGATCGAATCCGTACACGTCGATCGCATCACCTACGGCAAACCACCGCAGAAGTTTGAGGCCGGCACGCCCCCAATTGTCGAGGCCATCGGGCTCGGAGCGGGGCTCAACTACATGATGCAGGTGGGGCGCGACCGCATCGCGCGCCACGAGGCGGAGCTGCGCACGTATGCGCACGCGCGCCTGTCCGAATTGCCGTGGCTCAAGATCTACGGCACGGCGCCGGGCAAAGGGGCGATCGTGTCCTTCACAGTCGACGGGCTGCACCCGCACGATATCGCAACCGTCGTTGACCGCTCGGGCGTCGCCGTGCGCGCCGGCCACCATTGCGCGCAGCCGCTGATGGAGCGCTTGGGGGTCACCGCAGTTTGCCGGGCATCGTTTGGAATGTACAACACCAAAGAGGAAGTGGACGCGCTGCACGAGTTGCTGAAGCGCGCACACGAGCTGTTTGTGTAAGCGGAGTGGTGGTCGATATGGAAGGCAAGCCTTTGGAGCGGGAGCAGCCGCACGCCGCCGCGGCGTCTGAGGACAAAGCGGAAGCCGTGCCAGTGAACGCTGCAGAAGCCGCGGCCCCGGTCGCTGCCGAAAGCGTGCCGCAGGCGGCCGCGGAGGCGCCAGCTGCTGCCGATGCCACCGAGCTGCCGGCCGAGGAGCGCGAGCGTTTGCTCGCCGACATCACCGCGGCCTTGAAGACAGTCTATGACCCCGAGATCCCGGCCGACATCTACGAGCTGGGGCTCATCTACGACGTCGCCGTCGACGGCGAGCGCAACGTCGCCATCGCCATGACGTTGACGGCGCCGGGCTGCCCGGTGGCCGGAGAGATGCCGAAGTGGGTGGAGAATGCCGTGAACGCGGTGCCGGGCGTCGGCAATACGACCGTCACCATGACGTTTGACCCGCCGTGGGATATGAGCCGCATGTCGGACGAGGCGCGCCTTGCGCTCAACATGTTCTAGGGGGAACGCCCCTTTTGCAGACCGTGCCGCGGTCGCCTATATGTATGGGACGACAATTTCGCAGGTGAGATGAAAATGCCGACGCTGCGCATGATGCCGAAGATCGTGACCCTGACGGATGCCGCCGCCGCGCGCGTGCGCTCCCTGATGGCTGCCACGCCCGATGCGCTTGGATTGCGCGTCGGCATCAAAAAGGGCGGCTGCGCCGGTATGGAATATACGATGACGGTCGCTTCGACCAAGCAGGCCCACGACGAGGTCGTCGAGCACGAGGGCGCCGTGGTGCTGATCGATCCCGCCGCGATCATGTATCTGCTCGGCACCGAGATGGACTACAAGTCTGACAAGCTCGCCAGCCAGTTCGTGTTCAATAACCCCAACCAGACCGGTTCCTGCGGCTGCGGCGAGAGCGTGAACCTTACGCCGGCCGCGCAGGCGCCAGCGCCGGCTCAGGATGACTGATCCTCGCCGATGACCGATGCCGCCGCAGAGGCTTGGATCGGCGATGTGCTGGGCTTCTGGTTCGAGGAGCTCGGGCGCAAGGCGTGGTTCGGCAAGGATCCTTGCGTCGATCGGAAGATCCGCGAGCGATTTGAGCGCCTCTATGAGGTCCTGACGGCACGGCCGGCCGGGGACGCGCTTGCCGGTGCGGAGCGGGCGCTCGCAAGCGTCATCGTGCTCGACCAGTTTCCCCGCAACCTCTTTCGCGACAATCCGAAGGCTTTCGCCACCGATGCGCTGGCGCGCGAGGTGGCGGAGCGCGCCATCGCCGAGCGGGTCTCGACCGGGAGATCGCGCCGGAGCGGCGGGTTTTCCTCTATCTGCCGTTTGAGCATAGCGAGGATGCAGGCGACCAGGCGCGCTCAGTTGCGCTGATCTCCACCCTGGGGGACGCCGAATTCGCAAGCTATGCGCGCCGCCACAAGGACGTCATCGATCGCTTCGGGCGCTTTCCCCACCGCAACGTCGTGCTCGGGCGCGTCTCGACGCCGGAGGAGGAAGCGTTCCTCAAGCAGCCCGGCAGCTCGTTCTAGCGGGGTAGGAGGCTCGCGCGTGCTCTCGCCCGGGACGCGCTTCCGCTCTATGGTCGGGCCATGGCCGCGAGCGAGAATTTCGTCGAGCTGGTGAAGGACGCGCTCAGCGGGCTCGGCCCCGTGAGCGTGCGCCGCATGTTCGGGGGCGCCGGAGTCTACGCGGACGGCGTCATGTTCGGGCTGATCACCGACGATACGCTCTATCTCAAGGCCGACGATGAGACGAAGCGCGCCTTCGAGGCGGAGGGGTTCGAGCCGTTCGGATACGACGGCAAGAAGAGACGGATCGTCCTGCCCTATTGGCGCGCGCCAGAGCGCCTCCTCGACGACAGCGACGAGATGGTCGCATGGGCGCGCGTAGCGCTTGCCGTCGCCCGCCGCGCTGCCGCCGCCAAGCCGAAACGGAAAAAGGCTGGCAAATTCGTTCGATTGGCGGGCAGTAAGAGTTGACCGGGGTCAACATGCGCCCGGCACGGGCTGCTAGGAACGCCCTAAAGCGAAAGACCGTTAGGAGTGCACATGATCCGCAATACGATCGACAGCTGGGGTTTACCCGCGCGCACCCTTCACTGGGTTGTCGCGCTCGCCGTGCTCGGGCTCTTCGCCCAGGGGCTTTGGATGGATGACCTGACGGGTGACGCGCGCCTGTATCAGATCTGGCTGCACGCCGCCGTCGGCATCACGCTGCTCGCCGTCGCCGGCGCGGGGTTCGCGTGGTGGCTGATCAGCGTCGTTCCGGCGCCGCCCCCGGGAACGCCCGCCTGGCAGCGGTCATCCGCGCAGATCGCTCATTGGGCGCTCTATGCGCTCATTTTGGGCGCGATCCTCACCGGCTGGTTGCTCGCCGGCACGCTGCGCGCGCCCATCGATGTGGAGCTGTTCGGCCTTTTCCCTGTGCCGCGACTGCTCGAGGCGGGCGGGCCCTACCACGGGGCGCTCGAGGAGGCGCACGAGATTTTCAGCTATCTGTTGGTTGCGCTCGCCGGGGCGCACGCGGCGGCTGCGCTCTACCACCACTTCGTGCTGCGCGACCCCGTGCTTATGCGCATGATAGCGAACAAGCCCAAGCCCTGAAGGGCTTGGGCCGCTGTTGGCAGGCTATTCGCCGGCCACCTTCGCGGGCCGCTTGACGGGATTGCGCAGGAACGCCGGCACGTTGTCGGCAAAGCCCGACCTGCCGCTCGGCGCCTGCTGTTGGCGTTCGCGCGGAGCCTGCGACGGACGCTCGCGCGTGCGCTCGGGCTCCGGCTTGGCTGCTGCCGGCTGCCGCCCGTTGGGGGCATCGCCCGACGCGCGGCGAGGTTGGCGCTCCCTGCCCTGCTCCTGCCGCCGCGGCTCTTGCCGGCGCGGCTCATCCCGGCGCGGCTCTTGCCTGTTCTCGGTGGGCCTTTGCTCGGTGGCTCTGCTCTCGGCGGGCCTGGCTTCGGTGGGCCTCGGCTCGTTTGCCTGGGGCTCGGTCGGCCTCTGCTCGGTTGCCGTGCGCTCGGCCGGCCGCTCACTTGCGCGCCCGCCGCGAGCCTCTTGACGCTCGCGCGGCGGTCGCCCGCCCGCGCGGCTCTCACTGTGCCTGCCCTTCTCACCGCGCCCAGCCGGTGCAGCCCCGCGTCCACGCTGGGGGGCGCCGCGTCCACGGCGGCGCTTCTTGCCGGCATCGGCATAGTCCTGCTCGCTCGGCTCCTCGCCGATCCACACGACCGGCTCGCCCAGCATCTTCTCGATATCCTTGAGCGATTTGAGCTCGTCGACCGTGACGAGTGACGTGGAGCAACCTTCTTTGCCCGCGCGGCCCGTGCGGCCGATGCGGTGGACATAGTCGTCGGGCTGCCACGGCAGATCGAAATTGAAGATGTGGCTCACGTCGGGAATATCGAGGCCGCGCGCGGCGACATCGCTCGCCGCCAGCAGCATCAGGTCGCCGGCGCGGAACTTGTCGAGCGTCTCGGTGCGGGCGCCCTGGTCCATGTCGCCATGGAGCGCGCCGGCGTCGAAGCCGTGCTTGACGAGGGAGCGATGCAGGATCGCGACATCGACCTTGCGGTTGCAGAAGATGATCGCGTTCTTGACGGTCTGGCTGGCGATCAGTTCGCGCAATCTCTCGCGCTTGGCCCAGTCTTCGCCGTTGGGACAAAATACGAAGCGCTGGGTGATCGTCTTGGCGGCGGTCGCGGGCGGCGCGACCTCGATGCGCTCGGGGTCCTTCAAGAACTGATGCACGAGCCGGGTGATTTCCGGCGGCATCGTCGCGGAGAAGAACAGCGTCTGCCGCCGCGGCGGCAGCAGCTTGCAGATTTTCTCGATGTCGGGGATGAAGCCCATGTCGAGCATGCGGTCCGCCTCGTCGATGACGAGGATCTCGACGCCCATGAGCATGATCCGGCCGCGCTGGAAGTGATCGAGCAAGCGGCCCGGCGTGGCGATGAGCACGTCGACGCCGCGGTCGAGCTTCTTCACCTGATCGTCCATCGACACGCCGCCGATCAGCAGCGCGAGGTTGAGCTTGTGATTGACGCCGTATTTCTCGAAGCTCTGCGCCACCTGCGCGGCGAGCTCGCGTGTCGGCGCGAGGATGAGCGAGCGCGGCATGCGCGCGCGCGCGCGGCCCGTTTCGAGCCGCGTGATCATCGGCAACACGAACGAGGCGGTCTTGCCGGTGCCCGTCTGGGCGATGCCGAGCACATCCTGGCCCGTCAGCGCGATGGGTATGGCTGCGGCTTGAATGGGTGTAGGCGACGTATAGCCGGCGGCATCGATCGCCGCCTGCACCTTGGGGCTGAGCCCGAGCTCAGCGAAGGTCTTTGTTTCCAAAAGTTAAGGTCTCCGTCTGCAGTCATTCGTTCCCGCGCCAACGCGTCGTGCGGCGGCGGGTGACGGAGCGCAGGGGGATGGGGATTCGCCGAATGCGGCAAAGTAAAAAGGCGGTCTCGAAAAAGGGATCAAAGGAATCGCGTCCCCTGCGCTCGAGCCATGGGCTTGCTGACACATGCTCGTGAAAAACGCAAGGAAAACCGCTACATGTGGCGGCTGGCCGCGGTCGGGAAGTGGCATTTCCGTCATCGTTCTGCAATCATTCCTCAAACAGCCAGCGTCCGAGCAGGCCCCCGGCTATCCCGCCCAGAATCGGTGCGACCCAGAACACCCAGACCTGTGCCAGCGGTTGGCCAAGCGCGATGACTGCCGTCGCCAGGCTACGGGCCGGGTTGACGGAGGCGTTGGAGACCGGAATCGCCATGATGTGAATGGCCGACAGGGTCAGCCCGATGGCGATGGCGGCAAAGCCGACTGGCGCCCGCTCCGAGGTTGCGCACATCACGACGAAGACGAGGAAGGCCGTCAGCAGCGCCTCGATGAGAAAGACGGCGTACAAGGAATATCCGTTCGCCCCGCCGTACGTGTTGGAGGCGAAGGTGCCGACCTCGAACCCGGCGTTCTTGCCCGTGGCGATGACGTAAAACACGACCGCTGCTGCGATTCCGCCGAGGCATTGGGCGCCGATGTAGGCCAACGCGTCGGAAGCGGGAAAGCGCCGGCCGGCAACGAGGCCGAGCGTGATCGCGGGATTGAAATGACCGCCCGAGATCGCGCCGACGGCGAAGATCATCGCCATGACGGTGAAGCCGATCGACAGCGCGACGCCGAGGATGCCGGCGATCGGGAAGGAAAAGAGTGCGGCGCCGAGCACGGAGGCGACCAGCATGAAAGTGCCTGTGAACTCGGCAACGAGCGCCCTGAGCAGCATCGCGTATCCTCCCTATTATGGCGCGCGTTGGCGCCGCGGCGGCGGCCGCTGCGGCCTTGTCGGGGCCGATTCGGACGCTCAGCATGCATTTTTTAAGGCTTATGAGGAATTTTGACGCGACTGCCGGCGCACTGCGCGACGATTTTTGCCGCGAAGGTATGCAACGCCGCACCAGGTGATTGACGTTGGATTGGCGATTCGCGATCTGGCAAAATACGCACAAATTCTAGGCGCGGCGGCAGCGGTTCGAGGAGAGGCCCATGGCTACAATGGCGGCGGTCGCCAAGGTTGGCGCGCGCAGCGGCGAGGCGGATGGGGCCCGCGAGCGGGCGAGCCGTCAGTCCTCCGAGGAGATCAAGGCACTCAAGGCACGCGATAATCTCACCAACTGGCGCTATCTGGGCCGGATCTACCTGGTCATCGCGCTGGCGGTTGCGGGGACCGTTTGGGTCAATTCCGCGGCGATGAGCGGCGTGATCGCCTGGTGGTGGGGCATCCCGGCGACGATCCTCGGCATCATCGTCATTGGCGCGTCGCAGCATCAGTTCGGCGGTACCGTGCACGAAGGCACCCACTATATGCTGTTCGCCAATCGCAGGCTCAACGAGCTTGCCTCCGATTGGCTCGCGGCCTTCCCGATCCTGACGACGACCTACCATTACCGGCTGCACCACCTGGCGCATCATCAGTTCGTCAATGATCCCGAGCGCGATCCCGACATCTCCCAGCTGCACGAGAGCCATCACTGGCTCGACTTCCCGATCACACACGTCGAGATGCTGTGGGCGCTTCTGAAGCAGCTATGGCTGCCCAATCTGTTCCGCTACACCATCACGCGAGCCCGCTACAGCTCCATCGGCGGCGGTCACAACCCTTATGCCGATCCCGACCGGCCGGGCACCATCCGCCCCCTGCGTGCCGGCATCCTGTTCGCGGTTGGTGCGCCCGCCGTCGTCATTCCGCTGACCGTCATGGGCAACTGGCTTGCGGTGGCGATCGTACTTCCTGTGATGTGGGCGGTGGTGGTCGCGATCCTCTGGATGCTTCCCGACGAGGCCTACCCTGGCACGCGGCTGTCGCCCGTCACCCCGATCCGCTGGCTCGCCATCTCGCGAGTGACCTACCTGGCGCTGCTCTACGGGGCGCTGTCGGGTGTGCAGCTCGCCGGCTGGGGACCAGCATGGGCCTATTTCGGTCTGCTGTGGCTCGTTCCGGTGTTCACCGCGTTCCCGCTGTTCATGATCCTGCGCCAGTGGGTGCAGCACGGCAATGCCGACCGCGGCCGCTACACCAACACACGCGTGTTCCTCGTGGGGCCGCTCGTACGCTACGCCGTGTTTCCGTTCGGCATGGATTACCACCTGCCGCACCACTTGATGGCGTCGGTGCCCCACTACAATCTGAAGCGGCTGCACGAGATCATGCTGCGCGACCCCGAGTATCGCGACAAGGGTGTGATCGTGGAGGGCTACTTCGGCGAGGACGAGGGAGCGAAAGGGCACCCGACGGCCATGGGCGTGCTGGGCGAGAGGTATGCGCCAAAGACACGCGAAGAAGCTTACATCGACACCGACGCGCTGGAGCATGCCGACGTCGTCGATCCCGCCGGGCTCGCGCGCGAGGTCGAGGCTTCACTCAAGAGCGGGTAGCGGCGGGCAATTCAAAGCTCGGGCGTGGCCGGGGCGGCTGCTAGTCCCCTGTCAGGCATCGTCGCGGATCAGTCCCAAGGGTCCCCGCTCGCACATGATCGCAAAGTCGGCATGTCGCGCACGCACGTCATCGAGATCGCTGGGGGCCAAGTTGCAGCGCTCTGCGTCCTTCAGAACCAGATCGGCATGGCGTTGCAGCGTCGCCAGTCGGGCGGGGTCGTGCTCACAGCTCGCGACCGCCATCAGCACCTCCACGATGCGGATCAGCACCGCCGGCTTTCCGGCGGCGTTCTGGCGGATCATGTGGAACATGGCCGCGACGAGGCCTTCGTAGTCGACGCTCGGCACGACGAGTACCGGGTTGTCATCGCGCAGGTAGACGCCGGTCGGCAGCCGCAATGGCACCATTTGACATAAGGCATTGCCCAAATGGTCCAGCACGCTGATCGCGGTATGGGGATCGTTGACGCCCGGCGACAAGGCGCGCACGGCCACCTCCACGAGCTGGCGCACCGCGTACTCGGCATCGGCTGGGCTCATGCGCTGCGGCCCAAGCGCTGTCGCGTTGCGGATTGCTTCGCCTGCGCCGTCGGCCGGCGGGTTGACGAGCGCGATGGGCGCGCCTGGAAAGACGTAGTGGCCCGGACGCACGAGCAATCGGATGGCCGTGCCGTGCTCGGCTGCCCAATCCGCCAATCCGTCCTCATCGAGTTGCTGCAGATAGCCGTAGCGGTCGTCGGGCACGGGCCGTGCCTCGCGCCAGAACGAAGCCGGCGGCGGCGACGGCAGCTCCTCGTCGCTCGTCAGCCGCGCGATCACCCGATTGACGTCGGCGCTTACGAGGTCGACGACGGTATCGACGTTGATGCGTCCGGCCATGTGCCCGACGAACCAAACGAGCGTCCCCACGCAAATGAATGCCAACAGGATGCCGACGCTCAGCGCCAGGTGCGGAGTGAACTCGCCCTCGCTTCCGATACGCACGCTGCGCAGCACCATGAGAGCGTAGGCGAAGGTTCCGAGGAAAGCCCCGAGCGTGAACTGATTGCCGCGATCGCGGGTGAAGTTGCGCAAAAGCCGCGGGCCCATCTGGCCGGCCGCCAGCGATAACGCCGCAATGGTGATGGAGAAGACAGTGCCTGCAACGGCGATCGTGGAGGAGGCAACCGCTCCCAAGAGCGTGCGTGCCCCAGTGGGGCCACCGTCGTAGAGCCAGCCTTCGAGCAGCCACTGAGGGACGGCACCGCTGCGATCCAGCCGGACAAGCGCAATCGCGCTCAGGATGCCGCCAAGAACCATGAGCCCGGGAAAGACCCAGAAGCTCTCACTGAGATCGCTCAGAAATTTGCGTATGCGCGCGGTCAAGACCCGGCAACTATACGCGACCGAGCAGGGCCAGGATCAAGAGGATGATCAGGATCGTCCCCACCATTCCGGAAGGTGCGTAACCCCATCCGCGGCTATAGCCCCAACGCGGCAGCGCCCCGACGAGAGCCAAGATCAGGATGATGATTAGAATGGTGCTCAGCATTGTTGGAACCCTTCCCGCTCAATTGCCGGGTTTTAAACGCGCGGCGGCGGAAATGGTTCATTCGTCGGCCCGTATGATGCCGGCGCTAGCGGGCGGTGCCGATGATGTAGCGCGCGACCGCGCTCGGGCGCACGCCCTTCTCGCTGCGCGCCCAGCTCCTTACCGAGACGCCCGCCTGATGTACCGTCTCGGGATCGCCCGACACCAAGTGGTGCCACCACGCCAGGCCCCGGCCTTCGGCGATGCGTTTGTAGGCGCAGCTTTCGGGCAGCCAGGAAATTTCCCCCACGTTCTCGGGGGTGAACACGATGCAGTCGGGCTCGCTCGCATGCCGGTTCTCGTAGTCGCAGCACCGGCACGAGCCGACGTCGAGGAGCTGGCAGGATAGCCGCGTCAGATAGACGTCACTCGTGTCCTCGTCTTCGATCTTGACGAGGCAGCACTGTCCGCAGCCATCACACAGCGACTCCCACTCGGGCCGCGTCATCTCCTGCAGCGTCTTCGTCTCCCAGAACGGCGCTGGCTCGGGTGCGCCCACGGCAGGGGCAGCTTTTTTCTTTTTGGGCGTGCTCATGGGCTGCTTTTAAAAGCGCTATAGGAAGCCTGTGCGTGATCGCAGTGTCTGATCCGGCGCCGAAGGTCAAGCAACCTTGGCGAAAGGCCGCCAGCAAAGGGGCGATCGACACGATGAAGCCCCGTCACGCGGTTCGCGCTGACGGGGCCGGTCATTGATAACCTGCCCAGCCAAGCCGGGCTTTTAAGCGAGGCTCTGTGATCCGGGCCCGGATCCCGCCCTCGCGTGAAGTCTTGTCGAATTGTGATGTCGGCGACTGGAATAGCGCGGCCGAAACGCTGCAGCTCGCTATCCGAGCCGTGGCCCCGCGTCAGCGCGAGGCCCGGTTTGATTACCCGGTGGCGTCATCTTACCTCCCATCGCTGTTGCTACTGGCGACGGCCATCCTCACAACCGAGGGGTACTGTCAGGTTGCGGGCCTGAGAGCGATGGTCATCAACCTTGGTAAGGTTGGACGCGGCGGGCTCGGTGTCAAGACACGTTTGTTAGCTGCGATCGTTAAAGACCATTAGTGTTTGCAGTGCTGTCTTCCTGCGGCCCAAATAGCGCCCAGTCTTGGCATCAAGTCTTCGCATCAAGTCTTCACATCATGCTGCAGGCATGAACAAGCGCTCGAGCGCGGAGGTCTTGCCGCGGTGTTCAGCCCCGTCATCATCATCGCGGATTTTTGCAATTCGATTGACGTTCAGACCGTTCCGGAATTGACGTGCAGACCGTTCCGGCATTGTAGGTGAGCAGCAACGTCAGCCCCGTGACCTCCATTCCGGGCTGCACGACAGGCTCGTTGCGCATGGCCTGCGTGCCGGCCGTCACGACGCCCGGCACAGGAGCCAGCTTCGCGCGCGACCAATCGGCGACGTCGAGCGTGTGCTTGACGAAGGTGCCCGCGTAGCAGACCTCCTCGCCAATGGTGCGCGGGAGTATGGATTTGATCGCCGATGCGGAACTCGCGTCCTTAGGGTCCGAAGGCTCCGAAACTGCCGCCTCGTCCTGGCCGCGGGCGGGTGGGGCCAGCCCCGCGACAGTGGCGAGCGACAGGCAAATTAGGGCTGCGCGAACGTCCTGCATCACCAACTCCAGCGCCCGCTTTATGGCCGGAACGTAGCGCGGATATCTGCCGCTCTGCGCCAGCATGGCCCCGTAATGCCTTCCGCAAGCGGCGAAAATTCCCGTTGCAGCCGCGGGGTGGGGCGCGCGCACATGTTCACTCTGCCGACGCTCAATTTTGCCATGCCTTTCACAATACTGTTTAATCGCAGTCCAGGGACAGCCCAGGGGGCTCCATTGCTTTTTTCACGTCAAATTGCTGCTGCTGCGACGACATTGCTGCTGATCGCAAATGCGGGTTTCGTCGCGAGCGCGCAGGAACAGGCCAAGGCGAAGGCGCCATCCGACAGCTGCAAGGACGTGGCCGGGCTCGCGGTTCTCACCTCGCCGATTTCGCCGTGGAAGGGCGCGCCGCTGCGCGTCGTTTTCGCCGTCGAGGGGCCGCTTGCTGGTGAGCTTTCGCTGATCGCGCCGGATGGAACCGTCGCGGTCAAGTCGGCTGAGCGGCACGGAGGCCCTCCTTATTTCTGGTCGGCCGAGGTTCAATCGCCGGCCGCGGGCACGTGGCACGCCACGCTCGCGCGCGAGGGTGCGAGCGCTGAGTGCGCCAAGATCACGCGCGAGATTGCCGTGGGCCGCGGCCGCCCTCAGGGACCGGGTGCGACGAGGCAGAGCGTGTGGCCGCTGCGCGCCGTGTGGAACCGCGCCAACGAGAACTTGTATTCGGCCTGGATCGAGACGCTGTTCGATGCGCCGCTCGACGTGGAGCTGTCGTGGAAGGCGCTGCATGAAGTGCTGCGCGATAAATCGCGCAATGTCCTGTTCAACCATCTGGGCCTCCGCGAAGACGAGCAGAAGCTCGTCATTCAACCCGACTGCGCCGACCTGCCCTACTTTCTGCGCGCGTATTTCGCGTTCAAGATGGGGCTGCCATACGGCTACTCGAAGTGCACGCGCGGCGGCGGCGGCCAGGCTCCGAGGTGCCCGCAGTGGTGGAACATCATGAAGGAGGAGCCGCCTCCCGCGCCGCCGCCACAACAAGTCGCCTCTGGTGGTTTTTTCGCAGCGTTTGACCAACCGGTCGCGCGTCCGGCTCCCAAAATTCCGCAGAGACCAACAGCGCTCGTGCCGGGATTTGGCTTCTATTTGCGCACGACCGTCGCCAACGGCGTCCATTCCGGCAACGGCCGCACGGCCGCCGGTGACGACGACACCGATTATTTTCCCGTTCCGCTGACGCAGGAGACGCTGCGGCCGGGAACCACGTATGCCGATCCGTACGGGCACCTGCTGGTGCTCGTGAAGCGCGTCGCGCAGTCGGGCGACGCGGCGGGCGTGCTTCTCGCCGTCGACGGCCAGCCCGACGGGACAGTCGCGCGCAAGCGTTATTGGCGCGGCAACTTCCTGTTCGCGCAGGACCCCGCCCTCGGCAGTCCAGGCTTCAAGGACTTCCGGCCGATCGTGCTTGAGAAGGGCGGCAGCCTGCGGCGGCTTACGAACGACGAAATCACGAAAAATCCGCAGTACGCCAATTTTTCCCTCGATCAGTCGAAGCTCGGCATCGAAGACTTCTACGATCGCATGGATGACGTGCTGTCTCCGGCGCCGCTCGATCCCGCGCGCGCCATGAAGGAGGCGATCACGGCGCTCGAGGAACAGGTGAAGACGCGCGTGAACTCGGTCGAGAACGGGCGCAAATACCAGAACGGCGGCGGTGTCGAGGTAGGGATTCCCGACGGCGCGTCGATCTTCGAGACGACGGGTGCGTGGGAGGATTTCGCCACGCCCTCGCGCGATCTGCGTCTGCTGATCGCGATCGACGTGGTGCGCGGCTTCCCCGACCGCGTCGCCAGGCGACCCGAGCGCTACGCCATGCCGGCGGGGAAGAACGTCGCCGACGTCAAGGCCGAACTGGACCGTGTGCTGGCCTCAGAGCTCGCCGCGCGCAAGTTCCAATATACGCGTAGCGACGGCACCCCTTGGACGCTTGCGCTCAAGGACGTCGTCGACCGCATGCCCGAGCTTGAGATGGCTTACAACGTGAATGATTGCGTCGAGCTGCGCTGGGGCGCGACCGAGAAGAGCGACGAGGCATCGCCGTGCAAGCGTCGCGCGCCGGGCGCGCAGCGCACCAAGATGGCGGAGTACCGCGCCTGGTTCCACGAACGCCGCCGCCCCGCGCGCGACTAGCGCGGCGCGAAGACGGTTCGCTCAAATATCCAGATCGTGCGCGAAGGCGGCGTGCTCCTGGATGAAACGGAAGCGCGCTTCGGGCTTTGATCCCATCAACGCGTTGATCGCCTCCGAGATCGCTGAGCGGTCGCCATCGCCGATCTCGACGCGCAGCAGGATGCGCTTCTTGGGGTCCATCGTCGTCTCTTTGAGCTGCGAGGCGTTCATTTCGCCCAAGCCCTTGAAGCGGCTGATCTCGACCTTCTGGTTGGCCTTGAACTCGCGGGCGATCAGCTCGTCCTTGTGCTTTTCATCGCGCGCATAGAGCGACTTTGCCCCTTGCGTGAGCTTGTAGAGCGGCGGCGCGGCGAGGAACAGGTGGCCGTTCTCGATCAGCGCCGGCATCTCCTGATAGAAGAAGGTGATGAGCAGCGAGGCGATGTGCGCGCCGTCGACGTCGGCGTCCGTCATGACGATCACGCGCTCGTAGCGCAGGTCCTCGTCGCGGTATTTCGATCCGGTGCCCGCGCCGAGTGCCTGGATAAGGTCGGCCAAGAGCTGGTTTGCCGCGAGCTTCTGCGACGACGCATTCGCCACGTTGAGGATCTTGCCGCGAAGGGGGAGGATCGCTTGCGTCTCTCTTGCGCGCGCGCTTTTGGCCGAGCCGCCGGCTGAATCGCCCTCGACGATGAAGATCTCGGTGCCGGCGGCGGCCTGGATGGTGCAGTCGGCGAGCTTGCCCGGCAGGCGCAACTTGCGCGTCGCCGACTGGCGGCCGATCTCCTTCTCGCGCTTGCGCTTCAGGCGCTCTTCGGCCTGGTCGATCGACCAGTCGAGCAGTTTCGTCGCCTGCGCGGGACTGTCGGCGAGCCAATGATCGAAGGCGTCGCGCACCGCGCTCTCGACGATGCGGGCCGCCTCTTGCGTCGCGAGCCGGTCCTTGGTCTGGCCCTGGAACTCCGGCTCGCGGATGAAGACGGCAAGCATGGCTGCGGCGGTTAAGAGCACGTCGTCGGCCGTGATCTGGCCGGCGCGGCGGTTGTTGGTCAGCTCGCCGTAGGCGCGCAGGCCTTTCGACAACGCCTGGCGCAGGCCGGTCTCGTGCGTGCCCCCGTCGGGCGTCGGGATCGTGTTGCAGTAGGAGCGCAGGAAGCCGTCCTCGTCGGAAACCCAGGCGACGGCCCATTCGACCGAGCCGTGGCCGTTGGCGCCGCCGGTGCGGCCCGCGAAAATCTCCTTCGTCACGAGCGTCTGTCCCGCGATCTCACTCGTGAGATAATCTTTCAGCCCGCCGGGGAAGTGGAAGCTCGCCTCTGTGGGCGTTTCGTCGGTGATGCGCGAGGGATCGCATTTCCAGCGGATTTCGACGCCGCCGAAGAGGTAGGCCTTGGAGCGCGCCATCTTGAACAGGCGTGCGGGCTTGAACGCGCAGCCCTTACCGAAGATCTTTTCGTCGGGAGTGAAGCGGATCAGCGTCCCGCGCCGGTTCATGACCGGCCCGAGCTTCTTGAGCTTGCCCTGCGGCTCGCCGCGCTTGAACTCCATGGCGTAGAGCTGCTGGCTGCGCGCGACCTCGACGTGCAGCGTCTCAGACAACGCGTTGACCACCGAGACGCCGACGCCGTGCAGGCCGCCCGACGTATTGTAGACCTTGCTCTCGAACTTGCCGCCCGAATGCAGCGTCGTGAGGATGACCTCAAGCGCGGATTTTGGCTTGTACTTGGGGTGCGGGTCGACGGGAATGCCGCGGCCGTTGTCGGCGACGGAAAGAAATCCGTCCTTGTGAAGCTCGACCTCGATCCAGCTCGCGTGCCCGGCGACCGCCTCGTCCATGGAATTGTCGATCACCTCGGCAAAGAGGTGATGCATGGCCTTCTCGTCGGTGCCGCCAATGTACATGCCGGGGCGCCGGCGCACGGGCTCGAGGCCTTCCAGGACCTCGATGTCGGCCGCCGTGTAACCGTCGGAGGCGTCGGCAGATCGGCGGGTGCGGCCCGTCTTGTCGGTCATGAAGCTTTCGAGTGTTGAGAAGAGGTCGCGTACGGCTCCGGCCATGCGTCGCGCTTTCCCGGTTCTTGCAGATCATGCTGCCCGGCAAGGGGACGCGGGGGACTGGAGGCCGCCGCCGGCGAATCTTCAGATGTGTCGAGCCAGTGACGTGGCACGGGCGCCCCGGTATTGGCAAGTCCGGGGCTGGGAGGGGCGCCCGGCAAGCCCCCGGCGCTCGGGCTTGGCGGGCGTTCATTTCAATTCGCTCGACGGATTCAACGCAGAATTCACGCATCTTGGCGAGTATTGCCGCGCAATTATTCGCAAGTATTGCTCCCTAAACTTCAGATCCCCGATAGGTGCTCGATATGTCTACGGCTTCCGCCCCGCGCGATGTTGCAGGCAGCCAAGGGGGTCCGCGTCAGGGCGCCCGCGCAACCACGTGTGCCGCAGTTGCAATCCTCGCGCTTGGCGTTGCCGGCGCGGCGTGCGCCGAGCCTTCGGAAACCGCCACGCCGATCCCACCCTCGATCACGACGCAGCCTTCGGTCGAGACCGCAATCGGCCGGTTGGAATTTCCCCACGGCGTGCCGAGCGAAGCGACGGTGCGCAAGGTCTACGACCAGCTCGACCTGCAGCGCGGCGTTGCGAGCTATCTCAACGGGCTGCGCGGCGTCTCGATCTTCGCCGCACGCAAGGGCATCCGCGACGCCGGCGTTGCCGACAACGATGTGCTGATCTTTTCCGGGCTGATGGATTCGCGCTCGCTGTTCCTGACGGCCAACGCCGATACCGTGTACTTCATCTCCAATCTCGACCTGAGCAAGGGGCCGCTCGTGGTCGAGACGCCGCCGGGCACGCTCGGGCTTTTCGATGACCTTTGGTTCCGCTGGGTGATCGACTTCGGGACGCCCGGGCCCGATCGCGGCGAGGGCGGCAAGTATCTGCTGGTGCCGCCGGGCTACGACAAGCCGCTGCCCGAGGGCTACTTCATCGGGCGTCCCACCACTACAGCCGTTGCGCTTCTGGGGCGCGCGTTCCTCGTCGACGGCAAGCCAGAGCCCGCGGTCGACGTAATCAAGAAGACGCTCAAGATCTACCCTTATGTGCCGGGATCCTACGGCACGAGCATCGGCAGCTTCCTCACCGGCAAAGCGCCGCTCGCAAAGCTGAGCAAGCCGCCTTCGCCGCGGTTCGTCGATGGGACGGGTGTGTCGATGAATACGATCCCGCCCAACGACCTTTCATTCTACGAGATGCTCGATGCGCTGGTGCAGGAGCAGCCCGCGAGCGCGCTCGACCCCGACATCGGCGGGCAGTTCGCCGCGATCGGCATCGTCAAGGGCAAGCCGTTCAAGCCTGATGCGCGCATGCGCAAGATCCTCGCCGACGCCGTCGCCATCGGTAACGCGGCCGGACGCACCTACGCTCTGCGTCCGCGCGAATCTGAGGGCTTCGGCTACTACAGTCCGGACTCGAAGTGGCTGAACCCGCTGTTCGTCGGCGGCTACGACTTCACGCGCCCGCCGCCCGAGATCACCAAAGAGGGCGTCAAGCAGTTCCCCGCTACGGGCGCGCGCACGCTCGATGCCAAGGCCGCCTTCTTCTATGCCGCGACCGGCGTGACACCGGCGATGGTCATGCGGCTGCCCGACATCGGATCGCAATACCTGTTCGGAATCATGGACTCGAGCGGCGACCCCTTCGACGGCGGCAAGACCTACAAGGTGAGTCTGCCCGCCAACATACCCGCGGCGAAGTTCTGGTCGCTCACGGCCTACGACAACCAGTCGCGCTCGATGGTGCAGACCAGCCAGCTTTTTCCGCGCGCGGGCAGCCAGAACTACCCGAGCCCCGCCGCCGAGGCCAACGCCGACGGCACGACGACGGTCTATTTCGGGCCGTCCAAGCCCGCCGGCATCAAAGATGGCAACTTCATTCAGACGCCTCCCGGCAGGGGCTGGTTCGTGATCCTGCGGCTCTACAGTCCGCTGGAGCCGTTCTTCGCCAAGACGTGGCGGCCGAGCGACATCGAGCCCGTCACGCGGGACGCAGCGCTCATTCCGGAGCGCAAGAGCGCCGAGGTGCGCTAGACACGCCCCACGAAAGCTAGGAGATGCGGTGTCACTATTCAGGCGAGCAGCGGTGGCGCGTCCGGCAGCGACAGTAGTTGTCCCACGACCTCTGCGCTGACGGGCTTTGGCGCGAACGTGTGCGGGATGCACCCGAGCCCGGTGCCGACGTTTGAATGTCCCGACAGAATGATGACGCGAATTCCCATCGCCTGCAGCGTGCGCGCGACCTCGGCGCCGGTATCCCCGTCAGCGAGATTCAAGTCGATGATGGCGGTGTCGGGTGCGAGCTTGCGGGCATTGGCCAGCGCTTCGTGCGCGTCTCGAAAGTTGCCGCACACTGAATGCCCAGCCTCCTCGACGATTGCAGCTAAGTCCGCCGCGAGCAGCGGGTCGTCCTCGCAGATGAGCACTTTGCGCATGTCACACCATCCTTGCCGCAGGACCTAACGCCGAACCGCCGTCCGCGTTCCCGCACTGCAATAATTTCAGGCTGCGACATTATCGATGAGGCGTGTCGAGCCGAGCCAGGCGGCGCCCAGCACGCGCAGCGGCCGCTCGGTCCTGGCGCTCACGGCTTTCAGCGTTTCGGCCTCGCGCACCGCGACGTAGTCGATTTTCGTAAACCCGGAGACCTCGAGCGCAAGCGCCGCCGCCTCGCAGATCGCCTCGAGCTGCGGCAGTTGCGGAAGCTCGTCGCGTCGCTCGCGGAGCAGTGGCGCCGGTCGGGGCCGCTTGGCGCCGGCCTCGCCGCCGACCCCGCGCACGACGCTCGCCGCCTTGGCGGCAACGTCGGCGAGCACGCGATGAAGCGCCGGCGCGATCGCGCGCTCTTCCGCCGTTAGATAGGCGTTGCGCGAGGACAGCGCGAGGCCGTCGGGCTCGCGCACGGTCGGGAGGGCTGTAATCTGCAACGGCAGGTCGAGATCGCGCACCATCTGGCGGATGACGCAGAGCTGCTGGTAGTCCTTCTCGCCAAAGCAGGCCACGTCGGGCGCGGCCGCACTGAAGAGCTTGCAGCACACGGTTGCCACCGCGCCGAAGAAGTGCGGCCGGAAATCGCTCTCGAGACCGAGGGCCGCCCCGCCCGGAACGATGCGGGTGGCAAACCCGTCGGGGTACATGTCCTCGACCGTCGGCGCCCACACGAGATCGCAGCCCGCGGGCGCAAGCAGCGCCAGGTCGGCCGCCTCGTTGCGGGGATAGCGCGCAAGATCCTCATTGGGCGCGAACTGAGTCGGATTGACGAAGATCGACACCAGCGTGCGGCTTGATTGCGCCGCGGCGGCGCGTACGAGCTCCAGGTGGCCTTCATGCAGGGCCCCCATGGTCGGAACGAGCGCGACGCTTTCTCCGCCCCCGCGCCACTTGGCCACGGCCGCGCGCAGCTCAGGCACGGTGCGGACGACCTCCAATTTGCTCTGCGCCACGGCGTCCTCGCCTTGCTTCGTCGGGCGCGAAGCTCCGCCACAGCTCAGCCGGCGTCAAGAGTGGACGAAATCCGACGCCCAGGGCGCACCCTTTGGCGTTTTGCTAGAGTGTACCGATATCGAATCGCTTGGGGCGGGTGTTCGGGGGCAGCATGGTCGCGGTGAAGATGGTCGGGCCGAGCGTAGATATGAACGACAGGGCACCGCTGGTGCCCCCGCGCGACGAGATCGCCGCCAACCATCTGACGGACGAGACGCGGCTGCTCGACCGCCTGATCGAGCGGGCGGTCTTTTCCGAGGACGAGCGCCGCCGTGCGGCCGACATCGCACGCCGCCTCGTCCACGCCGCGCGCACCAACCGCGGCGAGCACGCCGGCGTCGACGCCTTCATGCGCGAATACGGCCTTTCGAGCGAGGAAGGCGTGATCCTCATGTGCATCGCCGAGGCGCTGCTGCGGATTCCCGACGCCGACACCGCCGATGAGCTCATCGCGGAGAAGATCGCAGGCGGGCATTGGGAGCGCCACCTCGGCCACTCCGACAGCCTGTTCGTCAACGCCTCGACCTGGGCCCTGCTGCTCACCGGCCGCGTCGTCAAGCTCAAGGATGCGGGCGGCGCCAATCCGGTCGACGCCGTGAAGCGTCTCGTTGCGCGCTCGGGCGAACCCGTCATCCGCCAGGCCGTGCGCCGGGCGGTGAAGGTTCTGGGCGACCAGTTCGTGCTGGGGCGCACCATCAAGGAGGCGCTCGCGCGCTCCGAGGAGTACCAGGCGAAGGGCTACCTGTTCTCCTACGACATGCTGGGCGAGGCCGCGAAAACGCAAAAGGACGCCGATCTTTATTTCGAGCGCTACATGGCGGCGATCGATGCCGTGGGGCAGGTCGCGGGACCCTTCGCCACGATGCACCTTGATGCGCTCTACAAGCGCCCGGGCCTGTCGGTGAAGCTGTCGGCGCTGCACCCGCGCTTCGAGCCCGGCAAGGAGGAACGGCTCGCGATAGAGCTGAAGCCCCGCCTCGTGGCGCTTGCGCGTGCCGCGCGCTCGCGCGGGATCGCGATCACCATCGATGCCGAGGAGCAGGACCGCCTCGATCCGACGCTGGAGCTCTTTGCCTCCGCCTACACCGATCCCGCACTCGATACCTGGAACGGGTTTGGGATCGCCGTGCAGGCCTACGGCAAACGCGCCATTCCCGTGCTGCGCTGGCTGCGTCGCCTTGCCGAGCGCTCGGGCAAGCGCATCCCGGTGCGCCTGGTCAAGGGCGCCTACTGGGACAGCGAGATCAAGTGGGCGCAGGAGCGCGCGCTCGCTGACTACCCTGTGTTCACGCGCAAGTCCCACACCGACCTCTCCTACCTCGCCTGCATGCGGCTGCTCCTGAGCGACCCCAAGGCGTTCTATCCGCAGTTTGCGACCCACAACGCGCATGCGCTGGCCGCAGCGCACGTCGCCGGCGGTCCGGCGAAGTTCGAGTTCCAGCGTCTGCACGGCATGGGCGAGGCGCTCTACGAGGAGATCGTCGCCGACGGCGTGATCAGCCGGCCGTGCCGCATCTATGCTCCCGTCGGCGGCCACGAGAACCTGCTCGCCTATCTCGTGCGGCGGCTGTTGGAGAACGGCGCCAACACCTCGTTCGTGAACCGGCTTGCCGACGCGGAGGCGCCCGTCGCCGACCTCATCCGCGACCCAGTGGAGGCGGCCGAGCAGGAGCGCGGGCACGCTGCGACCGGCGAGCGGGCTATTCCGCTGCCGCGCGATATCTACCTGCCCGAGCGCAACGTGGCGGGCGGGCTCGCTCTCGGCGAGGCAAGTGTGCGCGCCAAGCTCGTCGACGAGATGACCGCCGCGCTTGAAGGCTCGTTCGCGGCCGGCCCCATCATCTCAGGCGAGGTCACGGCGGGCGGCGGCTCGGCAAGCCTCATCACCTGCCCGCACGACCGGCGCGAGCATATCGGCACGGTGTGCATCACCACGCCCGGTCAGGCCGATGCCGCGATCGAATCCGCCGCGCGCGCCCACCATGCCTGGGACCGGCTCGGCGGCGCGCGCCGGGCTGACATCCTGGAGGCGGCGGCCGAGCTTTTCGAGCGCGACCGCGCGCGCCTGATGGCGGTCATCGTGCGCGAGGCCGGTAAGACGCTCGATGGCGCGCAGGGCGACGTGCGCGAAGCGATCGACTATCTGCGCTATTACGCGGGCGAGGCGCGCCGCGTGTTCGCCGGGCCATTGCTGCTGCCCGGTCCCACGGGCGAGCGCAATGTCCTCACGCTGCACGGGCGCGGGCCGTTTGCCTGCATATCGCCGTGGAATTTCCCGCTCGCAATCTTCACGGGCCAGGTGGCGGCGGCACTCGCCGCCGGCAATACGGTGTTGGCCAAGCCCGCCGAGCAGACACCGATCACTGCATTCGTGGCGACGCGCCTGCTGCACGCGGCGGGCGTACCCGGCAACGTGCTGCATCTTCTCACCGGCAGCGGCCGGCTCGGAGAGGCGCTGGTCAAGGATGTGCGCGTGCAAGGCGTGTCGTTCACCGGCTCCAACGAGACGGCTTGGACGATCCAGCGGGCGCTCGCGGAGCGCCGCGCGGCGATCGTGCCGTTCATCGCGGAGACGGGTGGCCTCAACGCCATGATCGCGGATTCGACCGCATTGCCCGAACAGGTCGTGCGCGACTGCGTGCGTTCCGCCTTCGATAGTGCCGGCCAGCGCTGCTCGGCGGCACGCGTGCTGTTCCTGCAGGAAGATTGCGCGGACGCGACGATCGAGATGCTCGTCGGCGCCATAGAGGCGCTCGATATGGGCGATCCCTTCGACTACGCGACCGACATCGGGCCGGTGATCGATGAGCAATCCCAGGACCGGCTCGACGGCCACAAGTTCCGCATGCAGCGCGAAGCAACCGAGCTCGTCGACCTCGTGCTGCCCGAGCACTGTCGCGAGGGCAACTACGTGACGCCCGCCGCCTACGAGATCGGGAGCCTCGGCATGCTGGAGCGCGAGGTGTTCGGCCCCATCCTGCATGTCGTGCGCTACGGGCGCGGCCACCTCGACAAGGTCGTCGCGGCCATCAACGCCTCGGGCTATGGGCTGACGCTCGGGGTCCACAGCCGCATGGAAGGCGTGGCGGACTACGTCGCCGAGCACGCGCGCGTCGGGAACCTCTACGTCAACCGCAATCAGATCGGGGCGGTCGTGGGCGTGCAGCCCTTCGGCGGCGAGGGGTTGTCGGGAACGGGCCCGAAGGCCGGCGGCCCCAATACGCTGCTGGCCTACGCGCTCGAGCGCGTGCGCACGACCGACATCACGGCGACGGGGGGCAATCTGCAGCTGCTGACGGCCAGCGTCACCGATAGTTGAGGATTGCCGCGGATATTGCGGGGTGCGGCGCTTATCGTCATTCTGGCGAGAACGCCCGCGGTATCGGAACCTCTCGATGACGACGCGTAAGCCCACCATAACGCCCCCGCCTCCCGCTGCCGCCAAACGATCGGTCGCGGGCACGGGTGCGGCGTCCGCCGAAGCCGCTCTGCCGGCGACGCAATCCTCCGATGCCGAGGTTGCCGCGTTCATCACCAAGATGAAGACGCTGGCGCCTGTCGCGGGCGAAGGGCGCGGGCGGCTCGTCTTCGCCATGGACGCGACCATGAGCCGGGCGCCGACCTGGGATATGGCGCTGAAGCTGCAGGGCGACATGTTCCAGGCGGTGAAGGAGGTCGGCGGTCTCGACGTGCAGCTCGTCTATTTTCGCGGGCTGAACGAGTGCCGGGCCTCCAAATGGGTGTCGAACCCCGACGCGCTCGCGCGCCTCATGACGAGCGTCTCGTGTCACGGCGGGCTCACGCAGATCGATAAGGTGCTGACGCACGCTCTGGGCGAGAGCGGCAAGCGCAAAGTCGATGCGCTCGTCTATGTCGGCGATTGCATGGAGGAGGACATCGACCGTTTGTGCGCGCGTGGGGGTGAGCTGGCGCTCCTGGGCGTGCCGGTGTTCCTGTTCCAGGAGGGGCATGACACCCGTGCCGAGCAGACGTTCCGCGAGATCGCGCGCATCACCAAGGGCGCCTACTGCCGCTTCGATCCGGGCTCGGCGCGGCAACTGCGCGATCTTCTGACCGCGGTTGCCGTCTATGCAGCGGGGGGACGCAAGGCGCTGCTCGCGTTGAGCGCACACAAAGACGGTGCCGGAGCGCGCCGGCTTCTCGAGCAACTTGGCTCTCCGGGTCGCTGAGGTGTAATGGCGTATCTCATTGCCGGCATCGCTGCGCTGACGATCGCAATGCTCGCCATGCGCGGGTTCGCGCGCGCCAACCCCGCCTGGATGGCACAGCGACTGACCAAAGGTGCAGGGGTCGTGCTTCTCTTGGCCGCGGGCGCGCTCGCGCTGCGCGGCTTGGAGGCCGTTGCCGTTCCGCTCGCCATGCTCGCGTCGTGGCTGCTGTGGGGCTCGACCAGGGGGCCGTGGGGCGGCGGCAGCGCGCGCAAGACGCCGGGGCAGACCTCGGGCATTGCGACCGACCACCTCGAAATGGAGCTCGATCACGACACCGGCGAGATGCGCGGGCGCGTCTTGAAAGGGCTGTTCTCGGGCAGGGAAATCGAGAGCCTGAGCTCCGCCGACATGGCGCTGTTGTGGCAGGACTGCCGCCACAGCGATCCGCAATCGGCCCAGATCATAGAGGCCTATCTCGATCGCATGCATGCGACGTGGCGCGAGGACATGGCGCGCGGCGAGTCCGACATGAGCGGCGGCCCGGACGGACGCATGACCGTGAAAGAGGCGTTCGAGATCCTAGGATTGAAGCAGAGCGCCAGCGAGGATGACATCAGGCGCGCGCATCGCGATCTGATGCTGAAGCTGCACCCCGACCGCGGGGGATCGACCTATCTCGCCGCCAAGATCAACGAGGCGAAGGACGTGGCGCTGGGCTTGCGGGGGCAGTGAGCCTAATCCGTTCCGGTGACGAAGCAGTCGATCTGCATCCGCCGCAGCTGCAGGCAGGCCGATGCCGCCGCGGTTTTGTCGAAGCCGCGGAAACGGGCGCGATAGAACTGGTTTGAGCCCTTCTGCACCGGCACGGCGACTGCAGGATAGGGATCGAGCAAGCCGCCGGCGCGCTGGCGTGCGGCCGCCATATGCTGCTCGGCGTCGCTCGGATCGCCGTACGCGCCGATCTGGATAGCGAACGGGCCGCCGGGATCTGCGGCCGGCACGCGTGCAGGCTCTCCGGCGCCGAAGCTTGCAGGCTGCGCCGGGGCGACCTCGCGCGATCCGGTGGCGAGCGCTTCGGCCTGGCTCTGCAGGGTCGAGGGAGGCAGCCCCGCGCCGAACCGCGGCAAGGTGGTCGTGCCGGCGCCGGCGGTTGCGAAGGGGCCCCGCGCCTCTTGCGGCGCCGCGCCCGCTTGCTGCCGCTTCATGTCGGGACCCATCAGCACGGGTCGAACCCTGGCGATGGCGATCGTCGGTGAGCCCGCCTCGCGTCCCGGCGTATCGGAGACCGGCCGGGCCGTGACCACCGAAGCGGTGGGCGGATCGGCAGGCGCGTCCGAGGTCATGGCGAGCGCGCGCGGCGGAGGAGCTGCGGGCATCGGCGGCGGCGCGCGCAGGGCGACGGCCGGCTCTCGCGTCACCTTCGTCGAGGCCTTGGCCAGCGCCTTGTCGAGCACCGATCGCATGCGGGCGTTGCGGATCCCTGCCGTCCTCCCCCCGAAGACAACAGCGACCACGTGTTTTCCGCCGCGTCGCACGGACGTGACGAGATTGAAGCCCGACGCGCGCGTGTAGCCGGTCTTGATGCCGTCGGTGCCCGAGTAGCGGCCGAGCAGTCCGTTGTGGTTGCGATACGTGTGCCCGCGGAAGGTGAAGGTGCGCGTCGCAAATAGCTTGTAGTGCTCGGGGAACTCGTCCTGCAGCCGCAACGCAAGCGTCAGCATGTCCCGCGACGTCGTCACCTGCCCGGAGTCGGGCAGGCCCGACGCGTTCTTGAAGGTCGTCTTGCTCATGCCGATCGCGCGCGCCTTCTGAGTCATCAGGCGGGCGAAATTCGTTTCCGATCCGCCGATGTGCTGGGCGAGGGCAACGGCGACGTCGTTTGCGGACTTGGTGACCAGGGCCTTAATGGCATCGAGCACCGTGATCTCATCGCCAGGGTCGAGGTCGAGCTTGGAGGGCGCCACGGCCGCCGCTTCCTCGGTCATCTTGATCTTGGTCGTATAGTCCAGCCGGCCGAGCTCGATCAGCTCAAACGTCATGTAGAGCGTCATCATCTTGGTGAGGGAGGCTGGGTAGCGCTCTTCGTCCCCTGCCTGATTGTGCAGCACGGTACCGGTGTTGGCGTCGATGGCCATCGATGCGGCCGGCGCCGAGCCGGCGTACGCCGGCGCGAGCGCGCCCGCCGCGAGGACGCAAGTCAACACGCAAAGCCCTGCCGCTGAGGCTTGGAAACGTCTCAAAGGATAGCTGCCCTCACGCGCCTCGTGCATCACTCGACAAACTCAAAGTCTTCATGCGAGGCGTCTGCTCGATATAAATTCCTATGATCCCGAAAGGGGTTGGCTCATCGCGCGGGCGAGTTGCTCAACCCTTGCGCCTGAAGCGCGAAGGGACCATTTTTTTTGGGCCTCTTTGCGGCGCGGCCCCGCCGACGTCATCTGTCCTCACGCTCCATGCTAGTGCGCGGGCCGCTTCAGCGAGGTTAACGTCGCTAAGTCCCGGAACCCTATGGTGCATTGCAAAAAAGTGCTTGAAAAATTGTGCATTGCCTATAAAAGAGACGGAGGGAGACAACCCAGGATTGGGGCCGGGGCGCGGCTGGGCGGTCGAAGGGCGCAGGAGATCGTCGCAAGGACACGGATGGCACCATGATCAGGAATTTTGAGGACATGCAGAAGCTCGGTCACACCAACATGGACAGCGCCATGCGCGTGTTCGGCGAGCTGAACAAGAACTGGCAGGCGATCGCCGCCGAGATGGGCGACTACACCAAGCGCTCGTTTGAAGAAGGCACTTCGACGCTCGAGAAACTGATGTCGTCGAAGTCGGTCGAGCAGGTTGTCGAGATCCAGACCAGCTACGCCAAGCGCGCCTACGATGATTACATGCAGCAGATGACCAAAATCGGCGGCATGTACGCCAATATGGCCAAAGAGGCTTACAAGCCCGTCGAGAAAATTCTTCAGAACGGCGCCTGAGCCAAACCGGCTCCCTGCCGTTACGGCCTGAAGGAGGCCCGGCCCTGAGCCGGGCCTTTTTTGTGTCGCCTTGCGTCCCCATCATATTGTCTTGCGGCTTTGTCTCGCTACCGGGCGCCGGGAGCCGGGAGAAGGCCACATTTGCGAGGGCAGGCGCCGTTGCGTATCAATAAGGGGTTGGAGTTGGAACGCGCGCGGGCGCGCGCGGCGGGCATCGGACCCTTTGGCGGAATTTGAGACCGATGGCGAAGACGTGGATGACCGACCGCCCTAAGGCAGGGTGGATGGCGGCAAAGAATGAGCCTCCCGGCAAGGATCGTGACGACGGCCGCACCGGCCTCGCCACGAAAACCCGGCCGAAGACAAAGAAACCTAGCCTCTACAAGGTATTATTGTTGAACGATGACTACACGCCGATGGAATTCGTCGTCCACGTTTTGGAAAAGTTCTTCGCAAAGGGCCGCGAGGAGGCCACGCGTATTATGCTGCATGTCCATCATAAGGGTGTCGGCATCTGCGGGGTGTATCCTTATGAGGTAGCCGAAACGAAAGTGACGCAGGTCATGGATTTTTCACGACAGAACGGTCATCCTCTTCAGTGCACCATGGAGAAAGAGTAGGTACCCATTGCCGTCCTTCTCGAAGAGCCTCGAAAGCGCGCTCCATCGCGCACTGGAAGCCGCCAACGAGCGTAGCCACGAGTACGCTACGCTCGAGCATCTGTTGCTTGCTCTTCTAGACGACCGCGATGCGGCCGCCGTCATGCGCGCCTGCACTGTTGACCTTGAGGCCCTGCGCTCGCGGATCACCGGTTACCTCGACAACGATTTGGGTGCACTCGTTTCCAAGGAGACGACCGAGGCGCAGCCGACGACCGGATTCCAGCGCGTCATTCATCGCGCGGTGGTGCACGTGCAATCTTCCGGGCGCGAGGAGGTGACGGGGGCGAACGTGCTGGTCGCCATCTTCGCCGAGCGCGAAAGCCACGCCGCCTATTTCCTGCAGGAGCAGGAGATGACGCGGTTCGACGCAGTCCAGTACATCAGCCACGGCATCGCCAAACGGCCCGGCATGACGGAGCCGCGGCACGTGCGCGGCGTGGACGAGGAGCAGACCGTCGAGGGTGAGGAGCGCAAGCCCGGGCAGGATGCACTCAACACCTACTGCGTGAACCTCAACAAGAAGGCGCGCGACGGCAAGATCGATCCCCTCATCGGACGCGAGCCCGAGGTTCTGCGTACGATCCAAGTGCTGTGCCGGCGCCAGAAGAACAACCCGCTGTTCGTCGGTGACCCCGGCGTCGGCAAGACCGCAATCGCTGAAGGGCTCGCCCGCAAGATCATCAAGGGCGAGGTGCCCGAGGTCCTGCTGGACGCCACGATCTTTTCGCTCGATATGGGCGCGCTGCTCGCCGGCACCCGCTATCGCGGCGATTTCGAGGAGCGCTTGAAGGCGGTCATGAAGGAGATCGAGAACTATCCGGGCTCGATCCTGTTCATCGACGAGATCCACACCGTTATCGGCGCCGGCGCCACCTCGGGCGGCGCCATGGACGCCTCGAACCTGCTGAAGCCCGCGCTGCAGTCGGGCACGGTGCGCTGCATCGGGTCGACGACCTACAAGGAATACCGGCAGCACTTCGAGAAGGACCGCGCGCTCGTCCGCCGCTTCCAGAAGATCGACGTCAAGGAGCCCTCGATCGAGGACTCGATTGCGATACTCAAGGGCCTCAAGCCCTACTTCGAGAGCTTCCACAAGCTGAAATATACCAACGACGCCATCAAAACGGCGGTGGAACTGTCGGCCAAGTACATCCACGACCGCAAGCTGCCCGACAAGGCGATCGACGTGATCGACGAGACGGGCGCCTCGCAGATGCTCGTGGCCGAAGGCAAGCGCAAGAAAAAGATCACGGTGAAGGAGATCGAGGCGACGGTCGCGACGATGGCGCGCATCCCGCCCAAGACCGTGTCCAAGAACGACGCGGAAGTCCTAACCAACCTCGAGAAGGACCTGAAGCGCGTCGTGTTCGGGCAGAACAAGGCAATCGAGGCGCTGGCGTCGGCGATCAAGCTGTCGCGCGCTGGTCTGCGCGAGCCGGAAAAGCCGATCGGCTGCTATCTGTTCTCGGGTCCGACGGGCGTCGGCAAGACCGAGGTCGCACGCCAGCTCGCGGACCTGATGGGCATTGAGCTGTTGCGCTTCGACATGTCGGAATACATGGAGAAGCACACGGTGAGCCGCTTGATCGGCGCGCCTCCGGGCTACGTGGGCTTCGATCAGGGCGGCCTGCTCACCGATGGCATCGACCAGCATCCCCATTGCGTGCTGCTGCTCGACGAGATTGAGAAGGCGCACCCCGATCTGTTCAACATCCTGTTGCAGGTCATGGATCACGGCAAGCTCACCGATCACAACGGCAAATCGGTCGACTTCCGCAACGTCATTCTCATCATGACGACCAACGCTGGCGCGAGCGACCTCGCCAAGGCGCCCATGGGCTTCTCGAGCTCCAAGCGGGAAGGCGACGACACCGAAGCCATCAACCGCATGTTCACGCCCGAGTTCCGCAACCGGCTCGACTCGGTCATCGCCTTCTCCAGCCTGCCGAGCGACGTCATCGCCAAGGTCGTCGAGAAGTTCATCTTCCAGCTCGAGGCGCAGCTCGCAGACCGCGGCGTCACCATCGAGCTGTCGGAAGAGGCGACCAAGTGGATCGCGGAGATGGGCTATGATGAGAAATTCGGCGCCCGCCCGCTCGCCCGCGTCATCCAAGAGCACATCAAGAAGCCGCTCGCCGATGAGCTGCTGTTTGGCAAGCTCGAGCACGGCGGCACCGTCAAGGTCATCCTCGCCGGCAAGGGCAAGGACCGCGCCTTGAGCTTTGAGTATCTGCCGACCGATCCGAGCAAGCGGGGCAAGTCCAAGAGCGAGGACGACGAGGACGACGACGAGCCGGAGACAGTGCTTGTGGACGCTGCTCCGCGCAAGGCGCTGCCGAGCCCGAAGGACAAGAAGGAGCGCTCGTCCAAGTCGGCGGGTGCCGTCCCCTCAGTCCCGCGCCGCAAGTCTGACTGAGCGGCACCCTCGAGATTTTCAGCTATTTATGGTGTCAGGCCCAGAAGGGTCTGACACCGGCATTTGCTGCGCTCAGAACTAGCGTTCCAGCCGCTTGCCCAATCGACCGGCGAGATGCTGGATGAACTGCCAGGCGACGCGGCCCGAGCGCGCGCCGCGCGTCATGGCCCACTCCAGCGCCTCGCGCGCGAGCTCGTCGTCCTTGAGCTTCAGACGGTAGTGCGCCGCATAGCCGCGCACCATGTCCAAATACTCGTCCTGGCTGCAGTTGTGGAAGCCGAGCCACAAGCCGAAGCGATCGGACAGTGAGACTTTCTCCTCCACCGCTTCCGACGGATTGATGGCGGTCGAGCGCTCGTTCTCCACCATCTCGCGCGGCATGAGGTGGCGGCGGTTGGAGGTGGCGTAGAAGATGACGTTCTCCGGCCGCCCCTCGATCCCGCCCTCGAGCACGGCCTTCAGTGACTTGTAGCTTGTGTCATCCTTGTCGAAGGAGAGGTCGTCGCAGAAGACGATGAAGCGGTGGGCGCTCTTGCGCAGCACGCCAAGGCAGCGCGGAAGCGAATGAATGTCCTCGCGATGTATCTCGACGAGCTTCAAGTCGGAGCCTTGCGCGCTGAGCTCGCGGGCGAGCCGCCGGCGCACCTCCCAATGGACCGCTTTGACGAGCGAGGACTTGCCCATGCCGCGCGCGCCCCATAGCAGCGCATTGTTGGCGGGAAGGCGGCGCGCGAAGCGCTCGGTGTTGTCCGCAAGCTGCGGCGCAACGTGCTCGAGGCCCTTGAGCAGCATGAGCGGCACGCGATTGACCTCGGCGACGGCCTCGAAGGTTTGGCCGTCGGCATGCCACACGAAGGCCTCCGCGGCCTCGAAGTCGGGTGCCGCGGGGGCCGGCGCAGCAAGGCGCTCGAGGGCTGCGGCAAGACGCTCCAAGCGCGCGATCAGGGCGGTCTCTTCATTCATTCTATCACTCGTAAGTGGCGCATATGGCCCGGATTTCACTTGTCGAAACGGGCAGCTGCTTCTATAGCGCGGGCATAGGCGAAGTCACCCTCCTTGTGCGGCGGCGGCTGGTCTGCGCGGCTGTTGCAAAGCAGCCGCGCGGCACTATAGTCACGGCACTTTTCAGGCAGGGCAGATGCCGGACTGCTGCGTTCGCGCAGGCTTCGCCTCCTGTTGCCCATCCGTGAAGGGACGGAAGACATGTTCATCGAGCCAGCCTACGCCCAAGCGGGTGGTGCCAGCGACCCGTTCACGGGGCTGCTGATCCCGATGCTCGTGATGATCCTGATCTTCTATTTTCTGGTCATCCGTCCCCAGCAGCAGCGCGCCAAGTCACACCGTGAGCTCGTCGACAAGGTGCGGCGCGGCGATACCGTCATCACCTCCGGCGGCTTCATCGGCAAGGTGACGAAGGCAACCGACACCTCCGACGAGATCGAGGTCGAGCTCTCCGACAGCATGCGCGTGCGCGTCCTCAAATCGACGCTGATGGATGTGCGCGCCAAGGGCGAGCAGGGCAAAGAATAATCGTGCTGCGCGCCGACCGCGCAGCCATGGCGTAACGCAAGAAACGAGATAGCATCCGCGATGCTGCACTTCGAACGTTGGAAAATCATAGCAATCGTGGTGACGTGCCTGGCCGGCATCGTCTTCGCCATGCCGAACCTCTTCTCCAAGGAGACGGTCGCCGGCTGGCCCTCGTGGATGCCGCATCATCAGCTCTCGCTGGGTCTCGACTTGCGCGGCGGCGCCCACCTGCTGCTCGCCATGGACACCAAGGAGCTGGACAAGGACTGGCTCATCACGCTGCGCGATGACGCGCGCAAGCAACTACGCGAGGCGAAGGTCGGATTCACCGGACTGGGCATCGTCGGCAACGCGGTGCAGGTGCGTATCGGCAAGCCCGAGGAGACCGACAAGGCCTATGAGGCGTTGCGCAAGCTGGTCGTGCCGCTCGGCAACGCGATTCTCGGTACCACGGGCAACAACATCCAGGTGGAAAAGGTCGGCCCCGATCTGATCTCCCTGCGGCCAACCGAGCACGGACTGGAGCAGCGCGTCGCCAGCGCGGCGGCCGCTTCCGTCGAGACCGTGCGCCGGCGCGTCGACAGCTTGGGCAACACCGAGCCCAACATCGTGCGCCAGGGGCAGGACCGCATCCTGGTGCAGGTGCCGGGCTTCGACGACACGCGCAAGCTCAAGGATGTGATCGGGCAGACCGCGAAGCTCACCTTCCACGCGGTGCATCCGACGACGTCGGCCGAGGAGGCCAAGAACACGCGCACGCCGCTCGGCTACAAGATTTTTCCGGCCGATGAGAGCGACCGCCACGCAGAAAACTATCTGCTGCAGGAGGCTCCCATCGTCTCCGGCGAAGACCTGGTCGACGCGCAGCCCGGGTTCGACGATCGGACGAACGAGCCCATCATCTCGTTTCGCTTCAATCAGTCGGGCGCGCGCAAGTTCGGCAGGTTTACCAAGGACAACGTCGGCTCGCCCTTCGCCATCGTGCTCGACAACAAGGTGCTTTCGGCGCCGGTCATCCGCGAGGCCATTCTCGGCGGCTCCGGGCAGATCTCCGGCAGCTTCACTGTCGATACGGCCAACAACTTAGCGATCCAGCTTCGGTCCGGCGCGCTGCCGACCAAGCTGACGATCGTTGAGGAGCGCACCGTCGGGCCGTCTCTGGGTGCCGATTCCATCGAAGCGGGCGAGAGCGCAGGCCTCATCGGTACCGCGGCCGTGGCCGGTTTCATGATCTTCGCCTACGGGCTGTTCGGCCTCTTCGCCGTCATCGCGGTGATGATCAACATCACGCTGATCGTGGCGGTAATGACCGTCATCGGCTCGACGCTGACGCTGCCCGGCATCGCCGGCCTCGTGCTGACGGTCGGCATGGCTGTCGACGCCAACGTGCTGATTTACGAGCGCATCCGCGAGGAGCTGAGAAGCGGCAAGACGCCGATTTCCGCCATCGACAGCGGATTCTCCAAGGCGTTTGGCACGATCATCGACTCGAACTTGACCACGCTGATCGCGGGTCTCGTCATGTTCTGGCTGGGCTCTGGCCCCGTCCGCGGCTTCGCGGTCACGCTGTCGCTCGGTATCTTCGCAACCGTCTTCACCGCCTTCACAGTTACGCGCCTCTTGGTGGCGCTCTGGGTCAGCGCGCAGAAGACGCGGAAAATCCCGGCGCCGCTCTAGAAAAACAGGAAGCGCACTATGTTCAAAGGCGTCGACTTCTTCCCGCACAACACCAAGCTTCCGGTGATGCAGCTGCGCCGCTACTGCGTCACCATCTCGTGGGTCGCAGCTCTCCTTGCGGTGGCGCTGATCTCCACCAAAGGTCTCAACTTCGGCATCGATTTCAAGGGCGGGTCGCTGTTCGAGATCCAGAACAAGGCCGGTCCCATCGACATGGCGAGCCTGCGCTCGAAGCTTGGCGCGCTTGGCCTCGGCGACGTGCAGATCCAGGGCCTCGATCAGCCCAACGAGGCCCTCATCCGCGTCGAGCAGCAGGAGGGTGGGGATGCCGCCCAACAGGTTGCCGCCGCGAAGGTTCAGGAGGCACTCGGCAAGGACGTCGATATCCGCCGCTCCGAGGTGGTGGGGCCTGCGGTTTCCGGCGAATTGAAGCAGGCCGGCGTCATCGCTGTGTCGCTCGCGATCGTCGGCATCCTGCTCTACATCTGGTTCCGGTTCGAGTGGCAGTTCGGCGTCGCGGCGATCCTGGCGCTCGTCCACGACATCCTCATAACCATTGGCGTGTTCAGCCTGTTCAGTTTCGACTTCGGGCTGACGGAGGTCGCAGCGCTCCTGACGCTCGCCGGCTATTCGATCAACGATACCGTCGTCGTGTTCGATCGCATCCGCGAGAACTTGCGCCGCTACAAGAAGATGCCGCTGATCGAGCTTCTCAATCAGTCGATCAACGAGACGCTGTCGCGCACCGTGCTCACGGCTTCGACGACGTTTCTCGCCGTGCTCGCGCTCTATGTCTTCGGCACCGAGGTGATCCGCGGCTTCTCCTTCGCCATGCTGTTCGGCATCCTCATCGGCACGTGGTCGTCGATCTTCGTCGCATCGCCCTTCCTTTTGTGGATCGGCGTCAAGCGCGACTGGACGGGTGCGGTGAAGGCCAGTCCGGCGACCGGCAACGCCTAGAGGCCATTCTCGGAAAGGGTGCACGATGCGCCCGGCTCCCGCGCACTATCCCGACCGCGCGCCGATCGACGCCTATGGCAACGGCGGATTCCGCTTCGCCGGTATGAGCCATCGCGGCTCGCTCCTCATCGTGCCGGGCGGGATCTTTGCCTGGGACGTCGCGAGCATGGACGGCCTCACGGAGGAAGCCTGCGCCCAATTTTTGCGCGAAATGGCGCCCCCTGCGTTCGTGCTGCTCGGGACCGGCCTGAACCACCACATGCCCTCAGAGCCGGTCCGCAGGCTGTTTGCGCAGGCCAGGCTCGGACTCGAAGCCATGACCACCGGCGCCGCGTGCCGGACCTACAACGTGCTGCTGGCGGAGGGCCGCGACGTCGGCGCCGGGTTGATCGCCGTCGACTGAGCGTGTGAGGAGCGATGGCGGGATTGAGCGCGCGCGATGTTGAGAGGGACGCCGTGGTGCGGGCTTCGGCCCGCGCCGGCGATCCCGACCGCTATCTCGCGGCCCTGCTGGCCCCGCGCCAGGCGCGCGCGGGTCTCATCGCGCTCGCAGCGTTCCTCGGCGAGATTGCCCGCATACCGGGATTGGTGCGCGAGCCGTTGATGGGCGAGATCCGCTTGCAGTGGTGGCGCGATGTGATTGCTGATGCGCGCGACGGTGCTGCGACGGGAAGCCCGATAGCGGATGCGCTCCTCATTGCGATCGAGCGTCACGCTTTGCCGCGAGACCTATTCTTTGCCATCCTCGAGGCGCGTTCGCGCGAACTCGACCCCGACTTTGCCCCAACCGAGCAAGACCTCGAGCGTCAGCTCGGCGACACCGAAGGCACAGCGTTTCGCCTTGCGGCGCGCATTCTGGGTGCCGGCGAAAGCGCCGCAGCCACCGAGCTGCTGCACGCCGCGGGGCAGTGCTATGGCCGCGTGAGCCTGTTGCGTGCACTGCCGTCATCGCTTGCACAAGGCCGCAGTCTTCTGCCGCTGCCGGCCGCACCCACCGGCGGCGGGCCGGATTGGGCGGGCCTTGCAGCTCCCGTTCTCCATTCGGCTGAAACGTGGCTTAAAGCCGTCCGCGCGCGCGTTCCCGCCGCTCCGACGGCCGTCTTTCGGGCAATCCTGCCGGTCGCCCTCGTTGAGCCCTATTTGGCGGCTTTGGAGAGGCTCGGTCCCGATATAGCATTGGAAAAAACGGACATTTCTCCGCTGACGCGTGTTTGGCGACTCTGGCGGGCCAACGCGCTGCGGCGCATCTGACGCCGCGTAGGCAAGAGGTGAGGCATGCTCGTAGCCGCGGGTCGGCTGTTGGCGCTTGTCATAGTCGTTAGCGCATCGTTGTCCGCGGCGTCCGCCGAGGACCAGCCGCTGCCGGTGCCGACCATCACGTGGCGCGTGGAAAATTCGTTCCGCTTTTTCACCGATGCGGCCGACACGGAGGTGCACCGCGCGACCTATCTCGCGCTGCCTCCCGAGGACCGGCTGCAGCGGCCCGTGCTGGCGGAGGAGCAGGCGTTGAGCCTCCGGCACAACGAGGGCTGGGCGGCGACAATGTTCCGCAACACCTGCTGGGATGTTCGCTCCAACCGTTTCGTGTGCCCGGACGGCGCCGACTACATCAATCCCAAGTCGCATCGGGTGATCGCGACCATCGACGGGGTCGACGAGGCCTCGCGGCTGACCTGTACCTGGCTCACCGCGCCCCACGGGGGCGAGGTCCTGCGCGGGAGCGCCGTGACGCAGCCCTGCAGCGAGGACATCAGCTTCGACGTGCCCTATCCCGACGGTGCGACGGCCAAGGTGGAGATCGGCGGCCGCGAGGTCGCGAGCGTGGACTTACGCGTGCGCGATCTGCTCGTCGTCGGCATGGGCGACAGCATCGCGTCGGGCGAGGGCAACCCGGATGTGCCGGTTCGCTTCTCGCGGGATCGCTCGGCGAGCTACGGCAAGCGTGCAAAAAGCGAGCTGAGCGGCTATCCGGCGCGCGTGGGCGCGTGGAAGCAGATCGGAGACAAGGCCTTCATCGAGGAGAACCCGCGCTGGAGCGATCAGGCCTGCCACCGCTCGCTCTACTCGCACCAATTGCGCGCAGCGCTCCAGCTCGGCATCGAGGACCCGCATCGCGCCGTCACGTACGTGGGCGTGGCCTGCTCGGGCTCGGAGGTCACCTTTGGCCTCTTCCTTCGCTACCTCGGCAACGAGTGGGTCCCCAATCCGCCCGACCTGTCGCAGATCTCGGCCGTCGCCTCGGCCCAGTGCGGCAGTCACGAAGCGCCGCTGCAGGATCTGCCCGAGGCCTATCACATGGACGGCACGATCCCCGAGCTCAAGGGCGGCCTCGTGCTGCGCAAGTGCGATCCGATCAACGCGCGCAAGATCGACTTGTTGTTCCTGTCGGTCGGCGGCAACGACGTGGGCTTCTCGCGGCTCTTGGCGAATGCGGTGCTCGCCGACCAGTCGCTGCTGCGCAAGCTCGGCGGCTGGTTCGGACAGGTGCACGGTCTCAACGAGGCGAGCGCCCAGCTCGATGCGCTCATCCTGCGCTACAAGTCGCTCAACCGGGCCATCCACTACATCCTGCATATCCCGTGGGAGGAATCCGACCGCGTGATCATGACCGCCTACCCGGGCTTGGCGCTGCTGGGCGACGGCAGCGAGGTCTGCCCCGATGGGCGCGGGGGCATGGAGGTGCTCTCCGACTTCAAAATGAGCGAGTCGAAGGCGCGGGTCGGCACCTGGATCGCCGACAAGCTCAATCACGCCATGGAGGACGCTGCGAAGGAGTATCACTGGACGTTCGTCACGAGCCATCGCCGCGAGTTCATCGGGCGCGGCATTTGCGCCGGCACCACCTATGACGGCGCCACGATCACCGACGATTTGCGCCTGCCGCGCAAGACCAAGGACGGATGGCGGCCCTATAACCCCGCCGACTACAAGGCGTACGTGTCACGCCAGCGCTGGTTCCGTACGCCCAACGATGCGTTCATGACGGCGAATTTCCACGTAGCGGCGTCAATTCTGCAGAAAGTCTTGAAGCTCAATGCGCTGTCGTGGTTCCAGCTGGTGCTGGCCGCAACCTACTCGGGCGCTTTTCATCCGACCGCCGAAGGCCAGGCCGCGATGGCGGATGCGGTCGCGTTCAGCGCGCGCGCCGTGCTTGGCAAGTATGGGCAGGGGCCCGACGAGGTGCGCCCGCGCGCGGGCATTGAAACGGCCCCAGGCCCGGCCGCGATCCAGTAGGCGCGAGGGGCACGTCGGCTGCGCACGCCGCCATCTTTGAAGCTCATTCTGCGGCGGCGGCGGTGCTTTGCGCTCCGAGCCAGACCTCGAGTGCGGCGAGCGCGCGCAGCGCCACCAGATGCTTCTTGGCGCGCGTCTTGTCCTTGCCCTTGAGGCGCCGGCCTTCCTCATCGCGCTCGGGCGCGTCGGCGGGCGGCAACAATCCATGGTTGATGTTCATGGGCTGGAAGGAGCGCGCGCGTGCTGTCGGCTCGTCCTCATCGTTGAGCAGATGCCCACCGGTGATATGCCCCAGCAGCGCGCCGAGAGCGGTGGTCGCAGGCGGGGGGACACAGGCGCCGCCCGTTCGCTGCGACGCTGCAAAGCGCCCGGCGAGCAAGCCGATGCCCGCGCTCTCGACGTAGCCTTCGACGCCCGTGATCTGTCCGGCAAAGCGCAAGCGCGGCATCGCCTTCAAGCGCAACTGCCCGTCGAGCAGCTTGGGACTGTTGAGATAGGTGTTGCGGTGCAGGCCTCCGAGTCGCGCGAACTCCGCTTCCTGCAGCCCCGGGATCATGCGGAAGATGCGCGCCTGCTCGCCGTGCTTGAGCTTGGTCTGGAAGCCGACCATGTTCCACAGCGAGCCGAGCGCGTTGTCCTGGCGCAGCTGCACGACGGCGTAGGGCCGCGCGCCACCCTTGTGCGGATCGGCAAGGCCAACGGGTTTCATCGGTCCGAAGCGCGGCGTGTCACGACCGCGCTCCGCCATCACCTCGATGGGCAGGCAGCCGTCGAAGTAGGGGGTTCCCTCCCACTCCTTGAAGCTCGTTTTTTCGCGCGGCGAGCAGCGCATCGATGAACGCCTCGTACTCGGCTTTGGTGAGCGGACAATTGAGGTAGTCGGCGCCGGTGCCGGCCGGGCCCGACTTGTCGTAGCGCGACTGCAGCCAGGCGATCTGCAGGTCGATCGTCTCGCGATGGACGACGGGAGCGATGGCATCGAAAAAGGCGAGGTCGCGCTCGCCGGTCAGCGCTTGCACGGCTGCACTCAGGGCGGGCGAGGTGAGGGGGCCCGTCGCGACGATGACATTGTCCCAGGTCTCGGGCGGCAGGCCGGCGACCTCGGCCCGCTCGATCGATACGAGGGGATGCTCGGCAAGATGCCGGGTGACGTCTTCGGAGAAGCCGTCGCGATCGACGGCGAGCGCCCCGCCGGCCGGCAGCTTGTGGCGGTCGGCAGCGGCCAGTATGAGCGATCCGGCGCGGCGCATCTCCTCGTGCAGCAAGCCGATCGCGCTCGTCTCCCAGTCGTCGGAGCGGAACGAGTTGGAGCACACGAGCTCGGCAAGACCGTCGGTCTTGTGGGCTTCGGTCATGCGCGTCGAGCGCATTTCGTGGATCACCACGGGCAGGCCGGCGCGGGCAATCTGCCAGGCGGCTTCAGAGCCCGCGAGCCCGCCCCCGATGACGTGGATGGGCGCCGTTTGGGTCATGGCCGGCACGCTAGAGGAAAAGGCTGGCGACCACAATGTCGGGTGCGGCCGCCATAATGGCTCGACAGGGCTCGACGTTAACGGGCCTCGATCGGCCTCGTTGTCTTGGGCGCCGGATCGGATATTGTGCTGCCGCGCAAGCTCAGCGGGTCACACCAGGGGTTCTCAATGTCGCGCTATGCCCGGCGTCTCGACCGCGACCTCCCGCGCTGGCGCGCCAGCGGCTGGCTGACGGCTGACGGCGAAGCCGCGATCCGCCGCGACGTGGAGAGCCAGACCCGCGGCGTCGATCTGGCACAGGTGCTGGGCATCCTTGGCGCGGTGCTGATCGGCTTCGGCGCCATGAGCTTCGTTGCCGCCCACTGGGACGAGATGGCCCGCCTGTTTCGGCTCGCGCTCATCTTCGGCGGTCTGTTCGCATCCTACGGCATCGCCGGCATCCTCTTCGATCGCGATCACCCGGCCTTCGCGCATGCCGCAATCCTCGCCGGCGTTGCCCTGTTCGGTGCCGGCATCATGCTGATCGCGCAGATGTTCCACATCGAAGGCCATCCGCCGGACGCGGTGCTGACCTGGGCGCTGGGAGCGCTTCTTGCCGGCGTGGTGTTGCGCTCCGACCCGGCGCTCGCGCTGGCCATGCTCCTAATGGGTCTGTGGAGCGGCTGGGAAATGAGCGACACCAACAGCGTGCACTGGGCGTTTCTTCTCGGCTGGGGCGCCGTCGCGGCGGCCATGCTGTGGCGCGGCTGGGTGCCGGGACTGCATCTCGCGGCGGTCGTCTTGAGCCTCTGGATCATCAACCTGGGGTATTTCCTCTTTGACGGACACGGTCATGGCGTCGTCGTCGGTATCGGTCTTCTAATCGCCGCGGCCGGCGTGGCGGCACCCGCCGTTTCGGATCGTCAGAGCGCGTGGTCGCATCAGGCGGTCGCCTACGGCATGACGATCGCATTCGCGGGGCTCTTCGCGCTACAGTTCTTCGAGAGCGCACCGATCGATCGCCTGATCCTTCTCGCGGTTCTGACGCTGGCGCTCGTTTTGGGCGGGATCTGGATCGGCTTGCGGTCGAGCAGCGCAGCGATGCTGTGGCTCGGCTACGCGGGCTTCTCCATCGAGGTGCTGGCGCTCTACTTCAAGACGGTCGGCACGCTGCTCGGATCCTCGTTGTTCTTCCTTTCGGCCGGAGCGATCGTCGTTGCGCTCGCTGGCGCCGCCTATCGCCTGCATGCGCGCGCCCAACCCGGCATGGAGGCCGCGCGATGACGGCGACCCGGCGCAATCTGTGGCTGAGCATCGGCGCCGTCGCCGCGGTGCAGGCGGCCGTTCTCGGCTGGATGATCTGGGATCGCGCGCGTCTGCTCGCTGGCGGACGCGAGATCGTGCTCGAGGTCGTGCCCGTCGATCCCCGCAGTCTGTTCCGCGGCGATTACGTGACGCTCGGCTACGAAATCTCCCGCGTCGATCTCCCGGCAGGCGAAAAGCGTCTTGCGCGCGGATCGGACATCTACGTCACGCTGCAGAAAGCGCCCGACGGCAAGTGGAAGATCGCCGGATCCAGCCCGGTGCCGCCTGAAGGCACAGGCCCCGACCAGGTCGTTCTCAAAGGCCGAGCGGAATACGTCAGCGCGGCGAGCGAAAAGTTGCCGGCGCAGGCGAGCGTGCACTACGGCATCGAGAGTTTCTTCGTGCCCGAAGGTTCCGGCCACGAGCTCGAGAAGCTCGTTGGCGAGAAGAAGCTTTCGGCGCTGATCGCGGTCGACGGTGACGGCAATGCCGGCATCAAGGGGCTCGTCGTCGACGGCAAACGGGTCTACGAGGAGCCGCTGCTCTAAGTCCGACGAGCCCTCGCGGGGCGCGTATCTTCCCTCCGGCTATCCCACCGTGTGACCGGTTTGCCGCTGAGGAGCGATATTTCACCGCCTGCGACGCTCGCAGCTATCGAGAATCCCGACGGAATCTGGCAGTCTCCCGCCCGCTGCGTGACTAAAAAATCGGGGGGCTGCGAGATGGGTCTCAGGGTCGTTTTGGGAGTGGTCGTAGCTGTTATCGCCGCGATCTCGGTGGATGTGCCGACAAGCTCGGCCGACCAGACGGGAATGGCGGGCATGCACGCCATGCGCCGCGAGGGCGGCCGCCTGTGCATGGCGGACCATTGGCACTACGGCAGCAGCGGCGTCCAGCGCAGCCGCAGCGCGGCCCAGCGTGCCGCGATCAGGTCCTGGCAGGATTTTACCGACCTCGAGTACGGCAGCGATTGGGCCCGCTACGGCCGGGCCGCCAGCCGCAGGATGAGCTGCTCGGGCGCGAGCGGGGGCGTGACTTGCGACGCCGAAGCCCGGCCCTGCCGCTAGGCTCCGGCCGGGCAGTGCACGCAGGCAATGCAACTGGTTTGGCGCCGATCAGTGCCGCCAGCCGGCGAGGATGGCGCTGAAGGCCTCGAGGCTGCGTCGGTGCATCCAGTCGATCCATCCGAGCGGGCTTTCGGGAAAGCCCATGAGCGTACCCAGCATGCGGCGCACGGCAGGGGCGGGATCGTTCGCGCCGGGCGGCCGGTTTTCGCTGCGGATGTCCTCGGCTAGCCCGACGTAATGGCTCGACGCCAAGGCCGGGCCGGCCGAGCTGATCGTGCCTCCGGTGCTACCCGAAAAGCCGACGCCGCCCGAGACGCGGGGGAGCTCCAACGCGCTGGAATTGCTCCCGGCTTCGGTCGAAAGCGGATCGGAGCCCACCCGCGCGGGGTCGCTCTGGATGATTTGCTCGATGCCGGGGCGGCTCACTCTCGCGATGGCCCCCACCAGCATCGTGGCGATGACGGGCAGCAAATACTCCGAGATCATTTCGCTGACGTCCGCCGCTTGCGCGGCGCGGTGGGAAATCTTCCCGCTCTCGTTGCGCCCTGCCATGACTTTGAGGGCGTCGTTGCCGAGCACCTGCGTGTGGGTCGCGCCGAGCAGCGTCGGCGTCTCGAGCACCTGCTCGTGGGCGCTGTCGCCCAGCAGCTCCACAAGGGCTGCGAGCGTGCGCCTGGACTGCATGCGCCGTTCGATGTCATCGAGCAGATCGTCGATCATGATCTTTACGGCGACCTCGACCTTCGTCGGGGGCAAATGGAACGTGCGGGCCAGGTTGGCAATTGCCTGGCCGTTCTGCGCCTCGTTGAGAATAGTGTGAATGGCCACGTCCTATCGCCCTCCCCCCGCGCGATAACAGTGCCCGTATAGCAGGACAGGCCGATAACTCCATAACGGGCGATCACCGGGCTTGTTCCGGCACGGCGGGATACGCAACTTTTGGCTCCTGTTTGCCGTCTATTCCGCGTTCGTCGAGAAAGCCTGTCGGTGCTGGCACCGCCGGCACTATTGGCGCGGCCGCCGCTGGTACACGCGGGTGCAGGGCTAGCTACTACCCCTTATCCCTACTGGGGGTCGGGCCGGCCTGCTGGGAGTGGGGCCGGAGGCGCTATCAGCCCGCCTGCAGCATCGCTATTGGCGATCTGGGCTGAGTAAAAACCGGGCCGGTGAAGGCTCCTGGCGGGCCGTCCGGTGCCCCGACTGAGGCCCGTTTGCGTCGATCAGGCGCGCCCGAGGCACTTATGTTGCAACCGGTCCACACTTTTGGCATGGTCCGCCCGCGAATCTCGCCGCAAGTGCGAGACGCTGGCGGAGAAGCGTTTCTGCCGGCTTCTGCCGTGACTATCCAAGGCGCCAAAGGGGACCTGCTGATGACCGAGATACTGTGGGGGATCGTCGCTTGCGGCGTGCTCGCGCTTGCCTATGCAGCGTACACGATCCGGACGGTGATGAACGCCGACGCAGGTACTGCGCGCATGCAGGAGATCGCCAGCGCCATTCGCGAAGGCGCCCAGGCCTATCTCAACCGCCAGTACCGCACGATCGCCATCGTCGGGTTCGTGATCTTCCTTGCCGCGTGGGTTCTCCTCGGTCCGCTCGTCGCCATCGGATACGTGATCGGCTCGGTATTGTCCGGGCTCGCCGGCTACATCGGCATGAACGTGTCGGTGCGTGCCAACGTGCGCACGGCGCAGGCCGCTACCTACTCACTGGGGCGCGGGCTCGACATCGCGTTCAAGTCCGGCGCCGTCACGGGCATGCTGGTCGCCGGGTTGGCGCTTCTGGGCGTCTCCGTCTACTTCTTCATCCTCACGGGTTTCCTGCAGTTCCAGCCCGATGACCGCACGGTGACGAACGCACTCGTCGCGCTGGGCTTCGGCGCCTCTCTGATCTCGATCTTTGCCCGTCTCGGCGGCGGCATCTTCACCAAGGGCGCGGACGTGGGCGGTGACCTCGTCGGCAAGCTCGAAGCTGGCATTCCCGAGGACGATCCGCGCAATCCCGCGACGATTGCCGACAACGTCGGCGACAACGTCGGCGACTGCGCCGGCATGGCGGCCGACCTGTTCGAGACCTACGCCGTGACCGTCGTCGCGACGATGGTGCTGGCGGCCATCTTCTTTTCGGGCCAGGTCGGGCTTACGCCGCTGATGATCTATCCGCTCGCGATCTGCGCCGCGTGCGTCGTGACCTCGATCATCGGCACCTTCTTCGTGAAGCTCGGCGCCAACAACTCGATCATGGGCGCGCTCTACCGCGGCTTGATCGCGACGTCCATTCTCTCTGTCGGTGGCCTTTGGATCGCGACGCAGGTCGTGCTTGGCGGCTTCGGCGAGGTCGGCACCGCGGCCGGCACGACGATCACGGGTCTCAATCTTTTCCTGTGCGGCATCGTGGGGCTGGTGGTCACCGGTCTCATCGTGTGGATCACCGAGTACTACACGGGCATAGGCTACCGCCCGGTGCGGTCGATCAGCCAGGCGTCCGTCACGGGCCACGGGACCAACGTGATCCAGGGTCTCGCCGTCTCGCTTGAGGCGACGGCGATGCCGGCGCTGGTGATTGTCGGTGGCATTCTTGCGACGTATGCGCTCGCGGGGCTCTTCGGAACGGCGATCGCCACCACGACCATGCTTGGTCTTGCCGGCGTCGTGGTCGCCCTCGATGCCTTCGGGCCCGTCACGGACAATGCCGGCGGTATCGCGGAGATGGCGGGGCTGCCCAAAGAGGTGCGCCGCTCCACCGATGCGCTCGACGCCGTCGGCAACACCACGAAAGCCGTGACCAAGGGCTATGCCATCGGCTCGGCCGGGCTCGGGGCCTTGGTGCTGTTTGCGGCCTATAGCTACGATCTGCAGCACTTCATCGACCAGGCGAACGCCGCAGGCTCGACGTCGGTCAGCTACTTCCGCGACGTCCGCCCCGATTTCTCGCTGGCCAATCCCTACGTCGTCGTCGGTTTGCTGCTCGGCGGCCTCATCCCCTTCGTTTTCGGCGGCATGGCGATGATGGCTGTTGGGCGTGCCGCCGGCGCCATCGTTCAAGAGGTGCGCCGCCAGTTCAAGGCGAAGCCCGGCATCATGCAGGGCAAGGACCGCCCCGACTATGCCGCTGCCGTCGACCTGCTGACGCGCGCGGCGATCAAGGAGATGGTCATCCCGTCGCTGCTGCCCGTGCTCTCGCCGATCGTGCTCTATTTCGCGATCTACGCGATCGCCGGCGGCGGTGCGGCCGGCAAGAGCGCGGCATTCTCGGCCGTGGGTGCGATGTTGCTCGGCGTCATCGTGACGGGGCTCTTTGTCGCGATCTCGATGACGTCTGGCGGTGGTGCCTGGGACAACGCCAAGAAGGCGATCGAGGACGGCTTCGTCGACAAGGACGGTGTGAAGCACGGAAAGGGCTCGGAAGCTCACAAGGCTGCCATCACCGGAGACACCGTCGGCGATCCCTACAAGGATACGGCGGGTCCGGCGGTCAACCCGGTGATCAAGATCACCAACATCGTCGCTCTGCTGCTGTTGGCGGTGCTGGCGCAGTGATGGCAACGGCGAAGGCGGACGCGTAGGCGGGGCTGTTCTGCGGCCCCGCCGCGACATGCCGGCGACGCGGTTATTCGCCGAAGATCTGCTTTTGCCCGAGATTGCGGAACAGCTGCTGCACGATGCTGTCATCGCGCCCGCCGGGGGCGGGCGTGGTGCGCGAAACGGAATTGAACACCTTGCCGTCCTGCATGCCGTAGTTGGCGACCCGCTCGACGGTGCCTGCCGGCGTGAAATAGACAGCGATAATCTGCCGATCCTTTTCGGAAGGCAGGAAGAAAGCCGTCTGCGTCTGCGTGCTCGAAATGTAATAGAAGGCGTGACCGGTGCCGACGACGGCTGTGGTGGAGGGCGTGCCGAGATTCAAGCGCACCTGCTCCTCGCTCATGCCCGGCTGAATTTGTTGAAGGTCACCCTCGTGGAACTGGGTGCCGTGCTTCAGGACCGTGGAGTTGCACCCGGAAAGGGCGAGCGCGGCAAACAGCATCATGACGGCGGACCGCCGCGCACGGCCTGAAGCGGGCGACCGCATCAAGCCATTGCAGGCGAGATCCTCATGCTGGCCGGCCTTCGTCTCTCGGCGCATTATTATACTGTCTTTCCGAGAATTGATTGGGGGGGACGATCCAGTGCGCGCTTAACCCGAGGTTTGCTCGAATGCAACGCGCCCCGATGCCCTTACTCCCAACCTGTCCCATCCCCTGTTTGCGAGGCCTTACCTGATGTTCCGGTCGCTCAAGGTACGGGCTCAACTCCAGCGTAAAGCAAGTGAGCTTTATGGCGCGATCGTGACGCAGGCGCGCCAGCCGCTATTTTACGCCAAACTCGGTGTACCCGACACGCCCGTGGGGCGCTACGAGCTTGTCGTTCTTCATCTTTTTTTGGTCATGGAGCGGCTGCGGAACGCGCCGGGGGCGGGCATATTGGCGCGGGCGCTGATCGAGGCATTCGTCGCCGACATGGACGACTCGCTGCGCGAGATGGGGGCCGGTGACGTGGCGGTGGGAAAGAAGGTGCGCCGCGCCGCGGCGGGGTTCTACGACAGGAGCGGAGATTATAGGCTGGCGCTGGGCGAGGAGGACTCGCAGGCGTTGGCGCTCGTGCTCGCCGGCCATATCTCTCTGGAGGGCGCGCATAGCCTTCTGCTCGCCCGCTATGTCCGCCTGGCGGCCGCTTTGCTTGCGGAGCAGGCGGCGGCGGACCTGCTCGATGGACGCGTCGTGTTCCCGGTCGTGACGGACCCTGCGGAGGAATTTCGATGAGCACACCGCTCGTCTGGTCGCATCGCGTGACCGAGATCGCAGACGCGGGCCTTAACAACAGTCGGATCGCCACGCTCGACGAGCGGGTGGGCCTCGCGCAAGCGCTCGACGTGCTTTCCTGCGAGGAGGCGAAGGCCGACTACCGGATCCGGGCGCTGGGCGAGGGATGCTACCGGATGACCGGCAAGATATCGGCGCTCTTGACGCAGAAATGCGTGGTGACGCTGGAGCCGGTTCCGGAGCGGATCGAGGAAGACATCGACATCGAGTTTCGACCCCCTGCGAGCCTACCCGAGGCCGACGCCGCCGAGGCCGAGGTTCTGAGCGCGCCCGATATAGAGCCGCTTGAGCATGGTTCGTTCGACGTGGGGCGGGTCGTCTTCGAGACGCTTTCGGCGGCGCTCGACGCGTATCCGCGCAAGAAGGGGGCCCGTTTCGACTGGGAGGATCCGGCGGGCGCTGCTGAGACCTCAGGTCCGTTCGCCGCTTTGAAAAAGCTCAAAGGCGAGCCGTGACGCCGAGCCCCGTGCGGGGCTCCGCGCAGGGCTCGGGTTGCGGCGAAACGTGCCTAGAATCCAGTTGTTTCGCATCTGCAAAAGAGTATGGTCCGGTCGGAAGTTGAGGGGTGGGGAGGCGCGCGCGAGCTGCCTCTCTGGACAGGAACTGCGAGGCGACCCGCGACATGTCTCAGCCGCGGACGATAGCGCTCGACGCTATGGGCGGAGATTATGGCCCCGAGGTCGTGATTGCGGGCGCCGCACTCTCGCTTGAGCGGCATCCGGGCCTGAGTTTTCTGATGTTCGGCGACGAGGCGCGGGTGCAACCCGAGCTCGACAAGGCGCCGGCGCTTGCCGCACGCTCGCGGCTCATCCACACCGACACCGCCGTCGCCATGAGCGACAAGCCGAGCCAGGCATTGCGCCGTGGCAAGGGCACGAGCTTGTGGCTATCGATCGAGGCCGTGCAGAAGGGCGAGGCCGATGTCGCGGTCTCGGCCGGAAACACCGGCGCGTTCATGGCGATGTCGAAGCTGATATTGCGGCCGATGGCCGGAATTGAGCGGCCCGCCATCGCCGCGCTGTGGCCCACGATCAAGGCGGAGTGCATCGTGCTCGACGTCGGCGCCAACATTGGAGCGACGGCGCGCCAGCTCGGCGATTTCGCGCTGATGGGCGCCGCCATGGCGCGGGCGCTTTTCCACGTTGAGCGGCCGACGGTGGCGCTGCTCAACGTCGGGGTCGAGGAGATCAAGGGCGTGGAGGAAGTGCGCCAGGCGCACGCTTGGCTCAAGAGCACCGAGCTCCCGCTGGAGTATCGCGGATTCATCGAAGGCGATCAGATCGGGCAGGGCGTGGTCGACGTCGTAGTCGTCGAGGGCTTTGCCGGAAACATCGCCCTGAAGACCGCCGAGGGCACGGCGCGCCAGATCAGCGAGTACCTACGCGCAGCCATGAAGCGGACGTTCATCTCGCGGCTGGGTGCAGCACTCGCCGCCGGCGGCTTCCGCATCCTCAAGGACAAGATGGATCCGCGCCGCTCGAACGGCGGCACGTTTCTGGGGCTCAACGGGATCGCGGTCAAGAGTTACGGGGGCACCGATGCGGTGGGCTTTGCCAGTGCCGTCGATCTCGCGTACGAGATGGCCGAGAGCCGTCTCATCGCAAGGCTTGCCGAGGATCTTTCGGCGTTCCACCATAAGCTCGAGGCGACCGCCACGGGCTGAGACCATCGATGCCGAGCTTCAGGGCCGCCGGCGAATGCCAGGCCTCCCGTTTCGACATCCTCCGTTGATCGAACCTTAAGGAAGAAGAAGGCAGTCAAGTCCGTGGCAGTCATTCGTTCAGTGATCCGCGGTGTCGGCGCTCACCTGCCCAAGCGCGTGATGACCAATGCCGAATTGGCAAAGATCGTCGACACGAGCGATGAATGGATCGTCGAGCGGACGGGCATCCGTACGCGCTATATCGCCGACGAGGGAGAGCGCACGTCCGATCTCGGCATTGCGGCCGCGAAGCAAGCCCTCGTCCGGGCGGCCATTGATCCCGTCGACATAGATCTCGTCGTCTGCGCCACGGCCACGCCCGATCGCACCTTTCCCGCGACCGCGGTGACGATCCAGCACGCTCTCGGCGTGACGAAGGGCGCGGCGTTCGACGTGCAGGCCGTGTGCTCGGGTTTCGTGTACGCGATGACGGTCGCCGACAATTTTCTGAAGACGGGCCAATTCAAGCGCGCTGTCGTGGTCGGCGCGGAAACATTCTCGCGCATCCTCGACTGGAGCGACCGTTCGACTTGCGTGCTGTTCGGGGACGGCGCGGGCGCCGTCGTGCTCGAGGCGCAGCCGCAGCACGGCGGCAACGAGGACCGCGGTATCCTCGCCACGCGCATTCGTTCCGATGGGCGTTTCGAGGATCTGCTCTACGTCGACGGCGGCCCGGGCTCGACCAAGACGGTCGGTCACCTGCGCATGAACGGGCGCGAGGTGTTCCGGCACGCGGTGCAAAAAATCACCGGAGTCATCGAGGAGACGCTCGTCATGACCGGCTTTGCCGCAGACGAGATTGATCTTTTCGTGCCGCATCAGGCCAACAAGCGCATTCTCGACGGCGTCGTGAAGAAGCTCGGCGTCTCCCCGGACAAGATCGTGGTGACGCTCGACCGGCACGGCAACACGTCCGCCGCCTCCATTCCGCTGGCGCTCAACCAGGCCTTCGAGCAGCACCGCGTCAAGGAAGGCGACCTCGTGCTCATGGAGGCGATGGGCGGGGGATTCACGTGGGGCGCGGTGCTCGCGCGCTGGTAGATGCCGCGACCGTCACCGCCCGCCGTCAAAAATTTTTGTGTGATTTCATGGAGTTGAAAAGCACTCGTCATTGACGATCGCGTCCGCCCCCGGTAGCATCGTGGGAACGATCAGAAACTGGGAGGCAATCGCCATGGGAGGCAAGACACTGACCCGGGCCGACCTTGCGGAAGCGGTCGTGCGCAAGGTGGGGCTACCGCGCAACGAAAGTCAGGAACTCGTGGAGCTGGTTCTTGCCGAAATTTCGGCAAGTCTTGCCCGCGGCGACTCCGTCAAGCTCTCCTCGTTCGGCTCCTTCGGCATTCGTCAGAAGGGCGAGCGCATGGGACGAAATCCCAAGACGGGTGAAGAGGTTCCGATCACGCCGCGCAGGGTCCTGGTGTTCCGGCCGAGCAACATCATGAAGGAGCGTATCAACCAGGGGCTCGTTCGACGCAAGGCGGCGGAGTAGAGTAGCGCTCTTTCGGGGTAGGCGCCGAGTTCGGCGGGAGGCGCAATGAGCAAGACAGCAGATGCCTTTCGGACCATCAGCGAGGTGGCTCGAGAGCTTGACGTGCCAAAGCACGTGCTGCGGTTCTGGGAGGGTAGGTTTCCGCAGATCCGCCCCATGAAGCGCGGCGGCGGGCGCCGGTACTATCGCCCGGAGGACCTCGCGCTCCTGCGCGGCATATGTCATCTCCTGCACGGCGAAGGCTACACCATCAAGGGCGTGCAGAAGATCCTGCGCGAGCAGGGCGTCGAGCAGGTCAAGCGCATCGGCGTCGAGATCCAGGCCGAGCCGCCGGTCATCGCGGCGCCCGGCAAAAGCGGCCGTCGCGCCAAGGTGCTGCCGGCCGCGCCAACCGTTCCGGCACCGGCCGCAAAGGCGTTGCCCGCCAACAAGACGCCGCCTGCCAAGTCGTCGACCACCAAATCATTGCCCGCCGGTGTCGCGCGCGGCGCGGCGGGATTGCCCCGCGACGGGCGCGGCCACATCCTTGCGGCGATCGCCGAGCTCGAGGTCTGCCGCAGTATATTGCTCGGCAGGGCCATCGAGGCCAGCGCGCGCCGGCGTCCGGCCAAGGCGCGCCGGGCCGCCGCTCGCACTTGAACGCCAGCGCGCAAGAACGAGAGGGCCGGCCGACGCGGGGAGGATTTGCCGGGCTGGAGCTTTGGTGCGTCGATCTGCAAGCGGCAGGGCCAGCATTGCGTGAGATTGAGCAGCGCACCCCGCGGCTGTCGCGCGTCGACCGGACACGACCTTGGCGTTTTCACCGATGCGCGCGTCGCCGCGGAGCGCGCCGCCGCGCACATCGCATTGCGGCTGCTGCTGGAGCGGGCCGCGGGCGCGCGGTGGCGCGGAGTAGCTTTCATGCGTACCGCGCAGGGAAAGCCGCATCTAGAGGGTGCCCCCGTCGTCTTCAGTCTGTCGCACGCGCCGGGTCTTGCGCTGATCGGCGTTGGCAGCGGCGGCATCATTGGCGTCGACGTGGAGCGCGCGCGGCCCGTGCGCGTTCGCGATCCGCGCCGCGGACACATCGAGGCTGCCGCCAGTGTGCTCAACGAGGAGCAAGCCCTGTTGGGCGACGAGGACGCCCGCTTCCTGCAGGCGTGGGTGCGGCTCGAGGCGTTCGCCAAGGCGCAAGGGTGCGGCGTCGGGCGGCTGCTGACGCGCTTCGGCATCATGGGCGGCGGGGGTGCTGAAAGAGTCGATATTCGGCAACGTGTCGGAAGCGCCCGCGCCGAGATGCCGGGCGTAGCGGTTTGCGACTTGAGGCTGGGTGAGGGCCTGTTTGCGGCGCTCGCGCTTGGTCCGGCGCAAGTCTTGCCCGAGATCGCGTGGCTGCCACAGACCGTCGGCGGCCTGGAAAGGCTCGTTGCTCAAGACGCTTGAGGCTTTGCCGTTGACCCGGGGGGGCCAGGCAAGGCAAAAGGGGCACGGCGGAGCGTAGCGCAGCCTGGTTAGCGCACCAGTCTGGGGGACTGGGGGTCGGAGGTTCAAATCCTCTCGCTCCGACCAATCTTTTCATCTGATCGATCGTTGGCACAGGCGCACTCTTGCTGCAGAGGCCGGGGCACCGCGACGCGGGGTCGATCTGACGGCCTGAGGTCGCCGTGTCCGGCCTATCGCACCAAGCGCGCCGCAAGCAGAGGCCCAACCCCGATTGCTACAACGGCCGCGACGCCGCCGGCGACGGCGGCGCTCCATTGGCCTTCACCGAGCCCGCTGACGACGAGCGCAAAAATGAGTGCGTAAAGCGCCGCTTCCGCCAGCAGGAACCGCAGCGGCCATGTACGGAAGTCGCGCGCATCGAAGGGGGCGGCCTTACCCATGACGCCGAATTTCTTGAGTGCATACCACACGAGCGCGGCGGTGATCATGACAGCAGGCAGCATCACGGCGAGGCGGATCATCACCTGATAGATGAAGCCGGACATGTTCGCTCCAGTGGGGCGCTTCCCTTGCGCGCGATCGAGGGCGCCACTCGGAGCCGCATTCTGCTGGACTGATTGCTGCGACGCAAGCCGCAGCCGTTCGAACGTTGCAGCGGTGGCGGCGGGGGGTCAGCCGATGGGCAGAACGTCGACGCCAACGGCCACAGAATGCTCGCTGCCGCCGAGCAGGATGCCGCTGATCGGGCTCACGTCGTCGTAGTCGCGGCCATAGGCGATGGTGATGTGCTCGTCTGTGGGCATTAGGCCGTTCGTGGGATCGAAATCGACCCAGCCGAATTCGGGCGCCCAGACCGAAATCCAAGCGTGCGAGGCGTCGGCGCCGGCGAGCTTGGGAGTTCCCGGCGGCGGGCTCGTCAGGATGTAGCCGCTGACGTAGCGCGCGGGTAGGTGCAGCGCGCGCAGGCAAGCCAGCGACAGGTGGGAGAAGTCCTGGCAAACACCCTTCTTCTGCCGCAGCACCTGCGTGATCGGCGTTGAAACGTCGGTCGCCGTCGCATCGAAAGCGAAATCCTCGTAGATCCGTGCGATCAGATCCCACGCCGCCTGCAGGACGGGTCGCCCCGGCGCAAAGGAGCCGCGCGCGAATTCGGCAATCTCGACGGTGGGACGCGTGTGCTTGGAGGCGCAAGCATAGCGCAGCACATCGAGATCGAGACCGCCTTTGACGTCGGCGATGGAAGCGGCAAGCCCATCCCACGGCGTGCTGTCTTCTAGAGCGATCGAGCCCGGCGCCGCGACGTCGATCGTGCTTTTGGCATGCACGACGAGTTCCTCGTGCTCCTGTTCGATGTCGAACATGACGACGCGATTGCCATAGTAGTCGTAGCGTTCCGTACGGATGGTCGGCGCCGGATCGACCAGAAGAGTGTGCCCCTTCACCGTCTGACGGTCCACCGCGCGCGGCGACATATGCACGATGTGCTGCGACTGCACGACGGGCGTGGAGTAGTGGTAGACCGTTTTATGGCTCACATCGTAGATCATTGGCGCGGATCGAGACGCGTGTGCACGCGATGGGGTTGCTCTTCGGTAAGATTGAAATAGCGCCGCTCGATTGCGGTCGTGAGCAGCGGCAGCAGGCGGAGCTGGTTGCGTAAAGCCGCCTGCAGCTCCGCGCGGCTGGCGTCCTCCGCGAAGCTCTCCACGTCTGCGAGCCGCACCGCGGTCAGCATGGACAGGATGTGGCGGCGCTCTTCGGTTAAGCTCGCGCCCTGCTTGGATTGGGGCAACGAGGCGAGATGGCGCGAGATACTGGCGAGCTGATAGGCGAGGCTGCGCGGATTGGTCTCGTCGAGCAGAAGGAGGTCGAGAACCAAGGGCAGCATCGGAGCGAGGCGATAACGCGATCGATAGGTGATGAAGCTGTCGGCGAGCTCAAGCAGGAAGACGAGGCGGTCGGTCTCCTCCTCCCGATCGAGCTCCTGGCCGAACAGCGACAGGATGGCTTCGCTCAAATTGTAGGCCCGCTCGAGCCGGCGCCCCATGTCGAGGAAGGCCCAGCCGTAGTTGCGGGTCATGTTCTCGTGCATCAGGCCATTGAACGCGGCGAGCCAGCCGAGCCCGTCCTCGATGAGGTCGAGCGCTACTTCCGGCGGGGCGGACACGATCGCGCGGCGCCAGTCCTCTCCCGGCCGGAAGTGGCTCAGGACGCGCCAGCCTTCGAGCGACAGCCGGTCCCGCGTCAGGCTCGAGACGCGATAGAGCTTGTCTAGGGTGGCGTCGAGGGTCCGCTTTCCCTTGGGCGTCGAGACCAGCAGGTGGGCCATGCGCTCGATCGCGGCGGCGTTGGACTCCTCGCCGAGCGCTAGATCCGGGATCTCCTCGCGCAGCAGCAGGGATTTGAGGCACGTGCAGGCGGCACCATGGCCGTCGGAGGGTCCGTAGTCCTCCTGCAGCCGCTGCAGCGCGCTGCGCAGGACGCGCATGATCCAATCCGAGCGCTCGCCGTAGCGCCCGAGCCAGAACAGATCGTCGGCCACCCGGCTCTGGATGACGCGTTGGGAGCGCTGCACACGCGCCGTCTCGATCGTAGGCTGCCACAAGCTCCGGTGCGGGGGCACTTCGCCGTCGGCAACGATCCATACGTCGCGCGTGCGCGCTTCTGGCGCGCTCAAGGACACGGCGAGGTTCGGGGCGATCGCCATGGCGAGGCCGCCCGGCATGACCGTGAAGGCATCGGTGTTGGCCGCAACGAACAGGCGAACGGCAAAGGCCTGGGGAATGAGCCCCTCGGGCGTGTAGGTTGGCGTCGTGCCGAACCCGATCCGTTCCTCCGCGACGAGACTGTCGCCGTTGAGCTCGATCTCGTCGGCGAGCGCGCGGCGCTGGGCGTCGGACAGCGCGCCGCCAACTTGGCCGTACTGGGCGCCGCCCGGCCGCCCGGTGCCTTCTTGCGCGGGCCGTATGATCATGCGGTCGAGGTTGTCCAGCACGTGGTCGCGATTGGCGCGCTCTCCGAGCCACAGCCGCGGCGTGTCCGCGATGAGGAGGTCCTCGCCCAGCACGTGCTTGCAGATCGCGGGCAGGTAGCCTCCAAGCCCGCGGTTCTGCGCCATGGCCGTCCCGAGCGCATTGCGCACGAGCTCCGGCGCCTTGCGGCAGGCTTGCACCAAGCCCGGCGGTCCGTCGTATGTGTTGGAGTCGAGCTCGAGGGGATCTGACTCGCGTCCATCGACGCAGCGCACGATGAGATCGATGCGCTTCAGGCCTTCGAGCGTTTTCAGGAACATGCGGTCGCCCGCCGTCCGCAGGTCGCCGGCTTCCACCAGAAGATAGCCGAGGTAGCGTGCGAGATAGGCATGGCTGAAGTAGTCGTCGTGATGGGGTCCCGGCGTGAGCAGCGCGATGCGCGGGTCGCGGCGCCCCGTCAGCATGGTCAGGTTCGCCTGCAGCCGCTGGAAGAAGGGCGCAAGCCGCACCGCGTTGCATTTCTGGAAGAGGTCGCCTGCGATGTGCGTGTGCACGACGCGGTTGGCGAGCGCATTGCCGACACCGGCCGGCGTCTCGGTATGATTGTCGATGACGCGCCAGCCACCGCTAACGTCGCGCGCGAGATCGACGGCGTAGAACTGCAGATGACCGGCAGGGGGCTGCAAGTCCTGGCACGCGCTCAGGTAGGCCGGATCGGCAAAGACCATCGCCGGAGGGATCAAGCCCTCGCGCATCAGCTTCTGTTCGCCGTAGGCGTCGGCGATGATCGCGTTAAAGAGTTGCGCGCGTTGAACGAGGGCGGCCTCGAGTGCGCGCCACTCCGCACTCGAGAAGATGAGCGGGACGAGATCGACCTCCCATCGCTTCCCCGGATCGGTCGGATCGGCGAAGATGTCGTGGGCAATGCCCATCTCGCGCACGCGGCGATTGAGGCGATCGGCGCGGTGCGTGCGTTCGCCGTGTGAAAGCTCATTCAGCGCTGCGAGGAATTTGCGCCAGTGCGGCCGCACCTCGCCTGCTCCATCCATGAGCTCGTCGTGGCCGCCGTCGCGCAGTTGCGCGTAGGCGGAAATGAGGTCATCCGCGGGCGGTGGAGCGAGGCGCACTTTGAGATTCATCGATCTTCGTGCCGTGGGTCGCGCATGGTGCCGATCTGCGTCTGGGATGCAGGCGCCAAAGTAGGGCCTTGGGCAAAAGCGTACCAGCGGTCATAAGCTTAAGAAAAAACGAATCAATCAGCCTGTGACCAACATGCCCTTATTGGCGCTCAACGGCGCAGATCGAGCGTGACGGGGTAGTCCGGGTTGCGCTCGGCCCTGGCGGGGGACATAGGCCCGGCGCTGTGTCCGGTGCGCTCAAAGCGCGCGAGGCGGCGCCCCTCGGCTTCGTAGGAATTCACCGGGAATACCTCGAAATTCCGCCCGCCCGGATGGGTGGCGTGATAGCGGCAGCCGCCAAGCGAGCGCCCGCTCCAGGTATCGACGATGTCGAAGGTGAGCGGCACGTGCGGCTCAATTGTCGGATGCAGGCAGGATGCGGGCTTCCAGCTGCGAAAGCGGATGCCGGCGATCTGCTCGCCGGACGTGCCGGCAGGCGTCATGGGAATAGCTCTGCCGTTGCAGGTCGCGACGTAGCGGTCACCCGTCTGCCCGTTGATGCGCACCTGAAGGCGCTCCAGCGACGCATCGACGTAGCGGGCGGTGCCGCCGGGCGTTCCTTCCTCGCCGAGCACGTGCCACGGCTCCAGCGCCTGGCGCAGCTCGAGCCGCATATCACCGACTTCGATCTCCCCGATGAGGGGAAAGCGGAACTCGAAATGGGGACGGAACCAGTCGAGATCGATTGGCAGGCCCGCACTGGTGAGATCGGCGATGACGTCGGCGAAGTCCGCCCAAATGAAATGGGGCAGCATGAACCGGTCCTGCAGAGCCGTCCCCCAGCGAACCGGCTTGCCGCGGTAGGGAGCGTCCCAGAACATTGCCATCAGTGCGCGCATGAGGAGCTGTTGCGCCACGCTCATGCGCGCATGCGGCGGCATCTCGAAGGAGCGGAATTCGATGAGCCCGAGCCTCCCGGTGGGGCTGTCGGGCGAATAGAGCTTGTCGATGCAGATTTCCGCCCGGTGCGTATTGCCGGTGACGTCGACGAGCAGGTGGCGGAACAGGCGGTCGACAAGCCAGGGGGGCACGCGCCCATACCCACGCTGGGGCAATTGCTCCAGGGCGATCTCCAGCTCGTAGAGGGATTCATGGCGCGCCTCGTCGAGGCGCGGGGCTTGGCTCGTCGGCCCGATGAACAGTCCGGAGAACAAGTAGGAGAGAGAGGGATGGTTCTGCCAGTAGGAGACGATGCTCCCCAGCATGTCGGGGCGGCGCAGGAACGGGCTGTCGGCGGCCGTGATGCCACCCATGACGATATGATTGCCTCCGCCCGTTCCGATGTGGCGCCCGTCGAGCAGGAACTTCTCGGTGCCGAGCCGCGTGTTGTGCGCCTCCTCGTAGACCGCGGTCGTGATCGCGACGACCTCCTTCCAGCTCGTCGCGGGGTGGATGTTGACCTCGAGCACGCCGGGGTCGGGCGTCACCTTGATGACGTTGATGCGCGGGTCGGTGGGCGGTGCGTAGCCTTCGATATGCACGGGCAGCGCGGTAGCTGCTGCCGCTTCCTCGACCGCCGCGACGAGGGCGGCGAAATCGAGAGCGTCCTCGACGGGGGGCAGGAACACGCACAAATGCCCATCGCGCGGCTCGATGGCGAGCGCGGTGCGCACCGATCCGTAAATCTCGCTCGGTCCCAAAGGCGGGGCTGTAGGCGGCTGCAACGTCAGTGCGCGACGTTGCTCGATCAGCACGGCGCGCTCGGGCAGCGGCGGTGCCGGGCCGAAAGGATCGCGGGGAATAATGTGGGGAAAGTCGGTCGGCGCCACACTTTCGAGAGACGGTACGGGAAGGCGCAGCCCGGCGGGTGAATCGCCCGGTGCCAGAAAAAGCTTCTGGCGGCGCACGCTCCATCGCTCCGTTACCCAGCGGCGCCCCAGGTCCGGCGATTGCCAGACCTGGATCGGCAGGACGTAGCTTACGGGGTTGTCGAGCCCCTGCTCGAAGATGCGCACGATGCGCGCCCGTTCGATCGGATCCTGCAGCTTGTTGTCGCCCGGCGACACGTCGATCGGGAGCTTCTGCTCCACGAGCGCATAGTAGGCCGGGTCCTCGTAGGCGGGTATCGCGCTGTCGTCGGCAAGGCCCAGCTGCTCGCACAGCGCGCCCATCAGCGTCGCGGCGTCGGCGGCCGTCGCCTTATGTGGATCCGACTCGCGTGCGATGAGATCGGGGTCGGCCCAGATCGGCTCGCCGTCGCTGCGCCAGTAGATTCCCAACGCCCATCGCGGCAGCGGCTCGCCCGGATACCACTTGCCCTGGCCGTAGTGCAGCAAGGCGCCGGGTGCGAAGCGCCGCTGCAGCCTGTGCACGAGGTCCTCGCCGTAGCGCCGCTTGGTCGGGCCCGACGGCAGCCGTATTCCATTCCGCCGCCTCCATATCGTCGATTGCGACGAACGTCGGCTCGCCGCCCATACTGAGGCGCACGTCCGCCTTGTTCAGCCGCTCATCGACGGCATCGCCCGCCCGGAGAATGGCGCCCCACTGCTCGTCGTTGTAGGGCAGCGTAACGCGCGGGGTCTCGCGGATACGCTCCACGCGCATATCGACGGAGAACGTGACCTCGGCGCGCTCATGGCCGCCGCTGATCGGTGCCGCGCTCGATGGATTGGGAGTGGCGGCGAGCGGGATGTGCCCCTCGCCGGCCAGGAGACCCGACGTCGGATCGAGCCCGATCCAGCCGGCGCCGGGAACGTAGACCTCGGCCCAGGCGTGCAAGTCGGTGAAATCGGCATCCGCGCCCGCAGGGCCATCCACCGGCTTTACGTCGGGACGCAATTGGATGAGATAGCCCGACACGAAGCGCGCTGCGAAGCCGATGTGGCGCAGGATCTGCACCAGCAGCCAGCCGGAAGTCGCGGCAGGAGCCGGAGCCCTTCTGCAGTGTTTCTTCCGGCGTCTGGATGCCGGGCTCCATGCGAATGCAGTAGCTGACTTCGGCGTGGAGCTTGCGGTTGAGGTCGCACAGAAAGTCGATCGTGCCGCCCCGCATGCCGCTCATGCCCTCCAGAAAGCCTGCAAGGCGCGGGCCCGCTGGCAGCGGCTCGAGATACGACTGCAGCTCCTTCTTGAGTTCGGGCGCGTAGGCGAACGGCCAGTCCTTGGCCTGGTCCTCGACGAAAAAGTCGAACGGATTGATGACGGCCATGTCGGCCACGAGATCGACCGTCACGACGAAGCGTTCGCATTTTTCCGGCAGCACCACGCGGGCGCAGTAGTTGGCGAAGGGGTCCTGCTGCCAGTTGATGAAGTGCGGATCGGGCTCGAGCGTCAGCGAATAGCTGAGGATCGGCGTACGGCAATGCGGGGCCGGCCTCAGCCGGATTACCTGAGGGGCCATACCGATGACGCGGTCGTAGTGATAGGCGGTGCGGTGGGTGAGCGCGACGTGAAGTGTCATTACTACCTGTTTGGACGAGAACTCTTGTGCAATGCGGCGTTCGGAGCATAGATCATCTTTTCCCCCGCACGAAGTTTGAGCATTGCCTGACGACTAGGCTTGCTGCATCAAGATTAATCAGGGGAACGCCGCCAGGATTCCAGCGTTTCCGGCGGCGGTTTGGACGAGCGGCGGCATTATCGAGGTTGCGGTGAAAAAATTCAAATGCGGCGCCTGCGCCAGCACCGTCTACTTCGAGAACGTCCAATGCCTGAACTGCGGCCATTTGCTCGGCTTCCAGTCGGAGCGGCTTGACGTCGTGTCTCTGGTGCCGGCCGGCGAAAGGGTGTTCCGCGAGTTGAAACGAGGATCGGCGCTGCGCGCCTATTGCGCCAACGAGGCCCGCGGGGTGTGCAACTGGCTCGTGCGCGCCGACGCGGACACACGCTTCTGCACCGCGTGCGCTCTGAACCGGACAATCCCCGATCTGTCCGATCCCGCAAACCTGCGTGCCTGGGGAGACTTCGAGCGCGCCAAGAAGCGCCTGGTCTACTCGCTGCTTCGCTTCGGATTGCCGCTCGATGGGTCTGCGCACGGGAGGGGCTCTCTTGCGTTCGATTTCGTCAACGATGCCCTGACGGGCCACTTCGACGGCGTCATCACCATCGCGGTCGGCGAGGCGGACGCCGTGGAGCGCGAGCGCCAGCGCCAGGCGATGGCGGAGGCCTACCGCTCGCTGCTGGGCCATCTGCGCCACGAGAGCGGTCATTACTATTGGATGCTGCTGATCGACGACACCCAGCACATCGACGAGTTCCGCCGGCTGTTTGGGGATGAGCGCGAGGACTATCGCACCGCGCTCGACCGTCACCACGAAATGGGGCCGCCGTCCGACTGGCCCTTGCGTCATGTGTCGGCGTACGCAAGTTCCCACCCGTGGGAGGACTGGGCGGAGACCTGGGCGCACTATCTGCATATGGTCGATGCGCTTGACACTGCCGTTGCACAAACGATTGAGCCGCGCGCGCCGCGCTTGTTCGGGGCCGGCACGCGGGCGCCCAAGTCGCAGGACGTCTATCGCGTCGAAGGCTTCAGGTCGCTGCTCGAGCGCTGGGTGCCCCTCACGCTGGCGCTCAACGATATCAATCGCAGCATGGGCCACAATGACTTCTATCCGTTCGTGATCCCCCAGGTCGCGGCAACGAAGCTCGATTTCGTGCATCGGATCATCCGCCAGGCGATGAACTGAGCCATGGGCCACGGCGCCGCGCGGCGCGGCAGCTCGGTCAGCCATCAAAAATCAACCTCAAGGTAACGGTAGAGGGGTCATACGGGCGGTAGAGAGTGCGCGGGCGACCGCCGACCTGGAGGCCCGACTGAGCGTGGGACACCCACAGCCGATCGAAACGACGGGCGAGGGCCGCCCGCCAACTCCGGCGCCGCCGGCCGATCTGGCCCGCGGCCTGACCGCGGCCGAGGCGGCAAGGCGGCTGGCGCAATTCGGCCCCAACGCGCTGCAAGAGAAGAAAGTCACGCTGCTCGACCGGCTGAAGCGCTACTTCTGGGGGCCGATCCCCTGGATGATCGAGGCGGCCGCCGTCCTTTCGCTCGTCCTGCGCGACTGGAGCGACTTCGCCATCATCACCGCGATGCTGCTGGTCAACGCCGGTGTCTCCTACTGGCAGGAGGCCAAGGCCGAGGACGCCATCAAGGTTCTGAAAAAGCAGCTCGCTCCCGAAGCGCGTGTGCTGCGCGACGGCGTCTGGGCCACGATCGCGGCGAGCGAGCTGGTGCCTGGCGACGTGATCGCCCTCAAGATCGGCGACGTGACGCCGGCCGACGTCGAGCTCGCGGCTGGCGACTATCTCAGCACCGATGAGTCGGCGTTGACGGGGGAATCGCTCCCCGTAGACAAGAAGGTGGGGGACCCCGCCTATTCCGGCTCGATCGTGAAGCTCGGCGCGATGACCGGCATCGTCACGGCGACGGGCATCAAAACCTACTTCGGACGCACCGCCGAGCTCGTGCAGTCCGCTGAAGTACGCTCGCATTTCCAGCGCGCGGTCTTGCGTATCGGCAACTTCCTCATCATGAGCACCATCGCGCTGATCGCGCTGATCCTCATCGTTGCCATCTATCGCGAGGAGCCGTTCCTCGAGACGCTGCAGTTCTGCCTCATCCTCACGGTCGCGGCGATTCCGGTGGCGCTGCCGGCCGTGCTGTCGGTGACGATGGCGATCGGGGCGGAGCGCATCGCGCGTATGAAGGCCGTGGTCTCGCGCCTCGTTGCGATCGAGGAGCTTGCCGGCATCGACGTCCTGTGCGCCGACAAGACCGGTACGCTGACCAAGAACCAACTCACGCTCGGCGATCCGCTTCCCGCTGACGGCGAGACGGCCGCGTTGCTGCTCAAGGCGGCAGCACTGGCATCCGATCGCGACAATCCCGACGCGATCGACAACGCGGTGCTCACCGGCTGGCAGAAGGACGGCGGCAAGGTGCTGCCCAAACCGGCCAAGTTCACGCCCTTCGATCCGGTCAGCAAGCGCACCGAGGCCATGGTCGTGGGCGATGGCAAGACGCTGCGCTACAGCAAGGGTGCGCCGCAGGTGATCCTCGACCTGTGCAAGCTCGCTGCCGGCGCGCGCGCGCCCTACGAGCGAAAGGTCGATGCGCTGGGCTCCCAGGGCTACCGCGCGCTTGCCGTCGCAGCGGCGGACGAAGGCGGAAACTGGCGCATGCTGGGCCTCCTGCCGCTCTTTGATCCGCCCCGCGACGATGCCGCTCAAACGCTTGCGATCACCCGCGAGATGGGCGTCGACGTCAAAATGGTGACGGGCGACCATGAGGCGATCGCCAAGCAGATCGCGGCGAAACTCGGCTTCGTCGGTCCCATGCTCTCCGCCGACGCACTGTTCACCGCCGGTGTTTCCGAAGAGACCGTGCGCGAGCGCATCGAGCACGCAGCGGGCGTCGCGCGCGTCTTTCCAGAGCACAAGTTCAAGATCGTCAAGGCACTGCAAGGCGACCCCGACCACATCGTGGGCATGACGGGGGACGGCGTCAACGACGCGCCCGCCTTGAAGCAGGCCGACGTCGGGATCGCGGTCAGCGGCGCGACGGATGCCGCGCGCGCCGCCGCCGACCTCGTACTGACCGCCGAGGGCATCGGCGTCATCACGCACGCTATTGCCGAGGCCCGGCGCATCTTCGAGCGCATGTCGAGCTACGCCACCTTCCGCATCGCGGAGACGATCCGAGTCCTACTGTTCATGACGGGGTCGATCCTCATCTTCAAGTTCTACCCTGTCACGGCGATCATGATCGTGCTTCTGGCGATGCTCAACGATCTACCGATCATGATGATCGCTTTCGACAACGCGCCGACCGCCGAAAAGCCCGTGCGCTGGAACATGGCGCGCGTCCTGACGGTGGCCTCAGCGCTCGGCGTCACCGGCCTCGTCGCGAGCTTTCTGCTGTTCTGGTACGCTGACCGCGTTCTGCACATTGACAGGGCGGTGATCCAGACGATCATCTTCCTGAAGCTCCTGGTGGCGGGCCACCTGACTCTCTACGTGACACGCAACCAGCACTGGTTCTGGTCGCGGCCCTGGCCGAGCTGGAAGATGTTCGTCGTGCTCGAGGCGACGCAGATCGCGGGCACGCTGTTTGCCGTCTACGGCATCCTCGTCACGCCCATCGGCTGGACGTACGCGCTGATCGTTTGGGCCTATGCGCTCGCATGGCTGCCGATCTCGAGTGCAGCGGCGATCATCGTGCGGCGTCTCTTCGACATGGAGGCCGGGCCGCTCGCGCGCCACCTGGAACGCGTCGAGGGGCACCTCGGACGGGCGTGAGCGACAGGCTCGTGAGCGAGAGACTTACGACCAGCGTCCGGCCGCAGCCTTGTCGACGAACCAGATCACGTCGCCGACGGGACGGATGAGGCCCGCCGGCACGCTGGTATCGCCCGACAGAATCTGGTCGAGGATCTGGCGCTTCTCAGCGCCCGCGACCAGGAAGGCGACGACGCGGCTGCTATCGAGCGCCGGATAGGTGAGGCTGACGCGCGGCTGCGGGCGCCCGTGCGGCACCGGGGCCACCCAGCGTTTCAGCTCGGTCAGGACGGGCTGGCCCGGGAGCAGCGAGGCCGTATGGCCGTCGGGCCCGAGCCCGAGCAGCGTCAGGTCCAAGAGCGGCCGATCGATGCGCAGCGTGGCGGCGCCGTAGAGTGCTTGCAGCGTCGCCTGGTACTCTTCGGCGGCGCGCGCGAGACTAAGCCCCTCGGTTGGGACCGCGTGCACATTCTGCGGCGGCACCGGCACGTGCGACAGGAACGCGTCACGCGCCATGCCGTAATTGCTGTCGGGACTCGAGGCGGGCACGAAACGCTCATCGCCGAAAATCCATTGCACCCGGTTCCAGGGGAGCCGGCTGCGAATTGGCTCCTCGCCGAGCAGCTCATACATGGGTTTGGGTGTGGAGCCGCCCGACAGCGCGATGCGCACCGAGCCCGGCTTGCGCACCGCCGTCTCGCACAGGAAGTCAGCCGCTGCGCGCGAAAGCGCGGGAAGGTCATCGAAAATCCGCAGCGTTCCCACGGCGGGCTTCATGAACGTGGTGTCGACAGGATCACCCATCTGACGCTCCCTGCTTTGGCGCTGCTGCTGTCTAGTTGTGCTTCTCCCGCGATAACAAAGCGTTGCGCCGATCAATTTAAATAGAGAAGCGGCGCATCATTTCAGCTTCGAATTTACATATTTCCGTTAGCGTCCACGCGAGTGCGATCGGCAAGTCCATTTAGAACTCAATTCGCGTCTCGAACGAACAGGAACTGATTAGGCCGCCGCAAACGGCCGTATCAAAGCGGAACTGGAAAGGCCTGTTAATGGGCAGCACGGACAAGCGCGCGCACGCCAAGGGACCGCTGACACTCGCCTTCGACATCGGCGGAAGCCACCTCAAAGCGGGAATTCTCTCGCCCGCCGGCGACATGATCACCGATCGGGTCCGGATCGTGACCCCAATACCGGCAAAGCCCAAGGCCGTCGTCGCCGGTCTCGTCGGGCTCGCCGAGCAGCTCAAGCACTTCGATCGCGTGTCGATCGGCTTTCCGGGTGTCGTGCGTCGAGACACCGTGTTCACGGCGCCAAATCTCGGCACCAAGCTGTGGCACGGTTTCAAGCTCGGGGCAGCGATTGCACAAGAGCTCGGCAAACCGGTGCGTATGCTCAACGATGCAAGCGTGCAGGGCCTCGGCGTCATCGACGGCCGCGGGACCGAATGCGTGTTGACGATGGGCACGGGCATGGGCTTCGCCCTGTTCCTGGATGGCCGCTTGGCTCCCCACCTCGAGCTCAGCCAGCATCCCATCAAGGGCGGCAAGGACTACGACGAGTACGTCGGCGAGCGGGCGATCGAAAAGATCGGCGCACGCCGCTGGAACAAGCGAGTGCGTAAAATTATCAAGGTTCTTGAAACCGTCATTATGTACGACACGTTATACATTGGCGGCGGAAATGCGCGGCTGCTCGAGCCATCGCTGCCGGCCAACGTGAAAATCGTCTCCAACGAGGCTGGCATCACCGGCGGGGTGCGGGTGTGGGATTGCCGCGTCGACCATCTCTTCGAGGCGCCGCCAACCGCCTTTGAAATTGCCGCCGAGCACACCACGTAAAGTCCGGGCCATCGTGGCCGGGACACTCCCATCATTCGAGGTCCGCCGCAGGCTGGCCGCGCACAGCAAATCGAACGTTTGCAGAGGCTGGTAGCGACGGCGATGAGAACCGAAGAGAATATCGATCAGCTTGCGATCAACACCATTCGCACGCTTTCCATCGACGCCATTCAGAAGGCGCAATCCGGCCACCCCGGCACTCCGATGGATGCCGCGCCGACCGCCTATACGCTGTGGCAGCAGTTTTTGCGCTACGACCCGAAGGATCCTGAGTGGATCAACCGCGACCGGTTCGTGCTGTCCTCCGGTCACGCCTGCATGTTGCTCTACAGCCTGATCTATCTGGCGGGCATCAAGGCGGTTGCCACCCTCCACCAGAAGGGTGGCGGCGACGCGGTGACGCGCAAGGACATCGAAATCCTTCCGCGAGGAGGGCAGCCGCTGTCCCGGGCATCCCGAATACGGCTGGACGACAGGCGTCGAGTCGACGACGGGCCCGCTCGGACAGGGCCTGGCGACGAGCGTCGGCATGGCGATCGCGCGCGATTGGCTTGCGGCGACCTACAACAAGCCGGGTTTCAATCTGTTCGATTTCAACGTCTACGCGATGTGCGGCGACGGCTGCATGATGGAGGGCATCTCCAGCGAGGCCGCATCGCTCGCCGGTCATCTGCAACTATCGAACCTGTGCTGGATCTACGACTGCAACCACGTGACGATCGAGGGCCACACCGACATCGCGTTCACCGAGGACGTCGCGGCACGCTTCCTGGCTTACGGCTGGAACGTGACGCGCGTGACGGATGCCAATGACACAGGCCAGATTGGGCGCGCGTATCAGGAATTCCTCAATACGCAGGATCGCCCCACGTTGATCATCGTGAACAGCCACATCGGCTACGGCGCGCCCGACAAGCACGACACGCCCGCCGCCCACGGCGAGCCGCTGGGCGAAGAGGAGACGCGTCTCGCCAAGCAGTTCTTCGGCTTCGATCCCGACAAGAGCTTCGTCGTGCCCAACGGCGTGCGCGAGCATTTCAGCGCCGTCATGGGCAAGCGCGGGGGCAAGAGCCGGCGCGCCTGGACAGCGCTCTTCAAGCGGTACGCCAAGAAGTTTCCCAAGCTCGCCGCTGAAATTTCTCTCATCGAAAAGCGCGCGCTGCCGAAAGACTGGGACCGCAAGATTCCGGCGTTCGCGCCCGATGCCAAGGGCATGTCGACGCGCGATGCCTCGGGCAAGGTGCTCAACGCCATCGCGGAGCAGGTGCCCTGGCTGATGGGCGGCGCTGCCGATCTGGCGCCCAGCACCAAGACGCGGCTCCTGTTCGAAGGCGCCGGCGACTTCCAGCCCTACGGTCGCCTCGGCGACTACGCGGGGCGCAACATGCATTTCGGGATTCGCGAGCATGCCATGTGCGCCATCGTCAGCGGCATGACGCTGACGGGCGTGCGCGGCTACGGCTCAGGCTTCCTGATCTTCACCGACTATGCGCGCGGCGCGATCCGCCTGTCCTCGCTGATGGACTTGCCGGTGATCAACGTGTGGACGCACGATTCAATCAGTCTCGGCCAGGACGGACCGACGCACCAGCCGATCGAGCAGCTCGTATCTCTGCGCGCGATCCCCGGCATGGTCGTGATCCGCCCGGCCGACGCCAACGAGATGGCGGAAGCCTACCGCCTCATCATGCCGTTCCAGCACCGGCCGGTGGCGCTGATCTGTACGCGCCAGGCGCTGCCGATCCTCGACCGCAAGGCCTTTGCGCCCGCGAGTGGCGTGGCGAAGGGCGCCTACATTCTCGTCGATGCGCCGGGCGGCAAGCCCGACGTCATCCTGATCGGATCGGGCAGCGAGGTTTCGTTGTGCCTTGCCGCGCGCGATCTCCTGGCGAAGGAGAAGATTTCAGCGCGCGTCGTCAGCATGGCCTCGTGGGAGCTGTTCGAGGAGCAGAACGAAGCGTATCGCAACAAGGTGCTGCCGCCGGCCATGACCGCGCGCGTGACGGTTGAAGAGGCGTCCCCCATCGGTTGGGACCGCTACGCGGGCACCCGCGGCGTCGTGCTCGGCATGCATACCTTCGGCATGTCGGCGCCGATCAAGGTTGTCACCAAACATTTCGGATTCACGCCGGAGCGCGTGGTTGCCGCGGCCAAACAGACGTTGGCCCGTGGTTCGTGACGTCCCCTCCGGGGCGTTCGTGAGTATAACGATCGATGGAGTAGAGCGATGCAACTCGGCATGATCGGCCTCGGCCGGATGGGCGCCAATATGGTCGTGCGGCTGGTGCGCGCCGGGCACGAATTGAGCGTTTTCGACGCGCACGCAACCGCCGTGCAGGATCTCGTCGCCAGAGGCGCGAAAGGCTCGACCGACCTCAAGACCTTCGTCAATTCCTTGTCGAAACCGCGCGCGGTCTGGATGATGGTGCCGGCGGGCGCGGTCGACGCGGTGCTCGAGGAGCTCGTTCCGCTGCTGTCGCCCGGCGACATCGTCATCGACGGCGGCAACTCCTACTACCACGACGATTTGCGCCGGGCCAAGCAGCTCGCCGCCAAGAAGCTGCACTACGTCGATGTCGGCGTCAGCGGCGGCGTCTGGGGGCTGGAGCGCGGCTACTGCATGATGATCGGCGGCGAGGACGACGTCATCGCGCACCTTGATCCGATCTTCAAGGTGCTGGCACCTGGCGTCCAATCCGCCCCGCGCACGCCAGGCGCGACCGGCGAGCCGAGCCCGGCCGAGAACGGCTACCTGCACTGCGGCCCCAACGGCGCCGGGCACTTCGTCAAGATGGTGCACAACGGCATCGAATACGGCGTGATGGCGGCCTACGCGGAAGGCCTCAACATTCTCAAGAACGCCAACGTTGGCACCGAGCACCGTGCGACCGACGCGGAGACGACGCCGCTGCGCAACCCCGAGCTCTACCAGTACGAGCTCAAGCTCGATGAGGTGGCGGAAGTCTGGCGCCGCGGCAGCGTCATCGGCTCATGGCTGCTCGACCTGACGGCGAGTGCGCTGCGCCAGAACCCGGATCTGTCCAATTTCGAAGGCCGCGTCTCCGATTCCGGTGAAGGGCGCTGGACGCTGCAGGCGGCGATCGACGAGGGCGTGCCGGCGCCCGTCATTAGCTCGGCGCTGTTCAGCCGGTTTGCTTCGCGCGGCGACGCCGAGTTCGCCGACAAGCTGATGTCGGCCATGCGCTACGAGTTCGGCGGCCACCTGGAGAAGAAAGCGCCATGACGTCAGCGAAGGTGAACGGCAAGTCCGACGCGCTCATCTTCTTCGGCGCCACGGGCGATCTCGCCTACAAGCAAGTATTTCCCGCTCTCTTCGGCTTAGTCCGGGATGAAGGGCTCACGGTGCCCATCATCGGGGTGGCCAAATCCGGATGGAACCTCGATCAGCTTAAGCAACGCGCCAAGGAGAGTGTCGAGGCGCACGGGGGCAACACCAAGTCTGAAGTCGTTCGTCCAGATGTTGAGTCAGCTTCGCTACGTTGACGGCGACTACAATGATCCCGCGACCTTCCAGGCGCTGCGCAAGCAGATGGGCAACGCCAAGCGCCCGCTGCATTATCTCGCGATCCCGCCTGTTCTGTTCGCGGTGGTCACCGCCCAGCTTGCCAAGTCGGGCTGCGCCGAAAATGCACGTCTCGTCGTCGAGAAGCCGTTCGGACGCGACCGCGCCTCGGCTACGCAATTGAGCGCGTGCATCGACCAGTATTTCGCCGAGGGGAACGTTTTCCGCATCGATCATTACCTCGGCAAGGAGCCGGTGCAGAATATTCTCTACACGCGCTTCGCCAACCCGATGTTCGAGCCGTTGTTCAACCGGAATTACGTGCGCGGCATTCAGATCACCATGGCGGAGAACTTCGGCGTCCAGGATCGCGGCAGATTTTACGACGAGACAGGCGCCATCCGCGACGTGATCCAGAACCACATGCTGCAGGTGCTCGCCTCATTGACCATGGACCCGCCCACGGGTCAGGCGCACGAGGCTATGCGCGACAGCAAAGCGAGCCTGTTGAAGGCCGTGCGTGCGCTCCGCCCCGCGGACGTCGTTCGCGGGCAGTACGAGGGCTACGAGAAGGTGCCGGGTGTCGCGACGGGATCGACGGTGGAAACGTTCGCCGCCGCCCGCTTCGAGATCGACAACTGGCGCTGGGCCGGCGTGCCGATCTTCATCCGCTCCGGCAAGATGCTGCCGGTGACCGCCGCCGAGGCGGTCGTCGAGTTCAAGCGGCCACCGCGCGAGACTTTCGGCGAGATCGTCTCCGCCGCGTCTGGGCATATGCGCTTCCGCATCGGCCCCAACGTCACCGTTGCACTCGGGGCCCGCGTGAAGACGCCGGGCGACCGCATGGTGGGCGAGGACGTCGAGCTGATCCTCACGCGACAGCCGGCCGCAGACATGCCCCCGTATCAGCGTCTTCTCGGCGATGCGATGAACGGCAACAGCGAGCTCTTCACGCGCGAGGACATCGTCGATGCCGAATGGCGCGTCGTCAACGATATCCTCGGTAACGTGACGCCGCTCTATGGCTACGCGCCCGGAAATTGGGGTCCCAACGAAGCCGAGCGGCTCATCGGCGATGACGGACCCTGGCTCAACCCCGAGCCGTCGGGAGACGCTGCCTGATGTCTCCGCTGCACGAGACCGTCTTCCTGTTCGATGTCGACAACACGCTTTTCGACAACGACGCGGTGAAGGCCGACCTGAAGCGGCGCGTTTTGGAGACTTTCGGGCCCCAGGCGAGCGACCGGTTCTGGGCCATCTACGAGGAGCAGCGGCAAAAACGCGGCTATGCCGATTTCCTCGGCACGCTGGAGCGCTTCCGGCTGGAGCACATGGGCGATCCGCGCGCACTCGAGCTCTCCAATTGGCTGATGAGCTATCCGTTCGCCGAGCGCCTCTACCCCGATGCGCTTGCTGCGGTGCGGCGCGTGCGCCAATGGGGGCTGCCGGTCATACTCACCGACGGAGACGGCGTGTTTCAGCCCTACAAGCTGATGCGCGCGGGGTTGTGGACAGCCTTCGACGGGTGCGTCCTCGGTTACATCCACAAGGAGCGCGAGCTAGCGCAAGTCGAACGCGCCTACCCGGCGCGGCACTACGTCGTCATCGATGACAAGTTGGGCCTCCTCGATGCTATCAAGAAAGCCTGGGGCGACCGGGTAACGACCACATTTGTGAGGCAAGGCCACTACGCGCTCGATCCCAAGGCCACCGCGAGCCATCCGCCGGCCGACATTACGCTGGATCGCATCGCGGACCTTTTGAATCAGGAATTCCCGGCGCTGGCGCCGGTGTGAGGAGGACGATACCGTGAAGGCGACGCAGAAGCTGCACGATGCCGGGCAAAGCCTGTGGATCGACGACATCACGCGCGACATGCTCGATAGCGGCACGCTCAAAAGATACATCGACGAGCTGTCGGTCACCGGCCTGACGTCGAACCCGACGATCTTCGACAAGGCCGTCTCCAAGAGCGCCTCCTACGACGATACGATCCGCCGGCTTCTGAAGGACGGCCTCAGCGGCGAGGCGCTGTTCTTCGAACTGGCACTCGAGGACCTGTCGCGCGCGGCCGACCTCTTTCTCCCGGTGCACAAGAGCACGGCGACGGTCGACGGCTGGGTGTCGCTCGAGGTCTCGCCGCTGCTCGCCTACGACACCAAGGCGACGATCGCCGAGGCCAAGCGCCTTTACGCCAAGGCCGGCAAGCCGAACCTCTTCATCAAGATTCCCGGCACCAAGGAAGGTCTGCCGGCAATCGAGGAGGCAATCTTTTCCGGCGTGACCGTCAACGTGACGCTGCTGTTTTCGGCTTCAGATTACGAGGCCGCGGCCGACGCCTACATGAAGGGCCTGGAACGCCGTATCACGGCCGGCCTCAATCCCGATGTCCGCTCCGTAGCCTCCGTCTTCATCAGCCGCTGGGACAAGGCCGTGATGGGCAAGGTGCCCGATCCCCTGCGCGACAAGCTCGGCATCGCGGTCGCCAAGAAGGCCTACCGCTCCTATCGCGAGGTCCTGGAGTCCGACCGCTGGCAGCGCCTGGAATCGTTGGGCGCCCGCCCGCAGCGTCTGCTGTTCGCCAGCACGAGCACCAAGGATCCGAAGGCTCCGGACACGATGTACGTCACGGCGCTGGCCGCGCCCAACACCGTCAATACGATGCCGGACGAGACGCTGCTTGCGTTCGCCGATCACGGCGCGCTGGGTTCGATCCTCGCGGCCGACGGCGGGGGCTGCGACAAGGTTCTCGAGGAATACCCCTCGGCCGGCGTCGACGTCGACGCGCTCGGGCGCCAGCTGCAGGTGGAGGGTGCCAGGTCCTTCGTGCAATCGTGGCAGGACCTTTTGGGGTCCATCGAGCAGAAAAGCAAAGCCCTGAAATAGGCGCTGAATTGGGAGAGCGGATCATGGGCCTCACCCCGCTGAACGGGACCGCCACCTGGCAAGCGCTTGCCGAGCATCAGGCGAAAATCAAGGACGTGCATCTGCGCCAGATGTTCGCCGCCGATCCGGGCCGCGCTGCCCGCTTCACGGCTAAAGGCCCGGGGCTTCTTCTCGACTACTCCAAGAACCGCATCACGGACGAGACGCTCCAATTGCTGCTGCGCCTCGCTGAGGAGCGCGGCGTGGCAGATCGGCGTGACGCCATGTTCCGCGGCGAGAAGATCAACATCACGGAAAAGCGCGCCGTGCTGCACGTGGCGCTGCGCGCCCCGCGCGACGCCGTGATCGAGGTCGACGGGCACAACGTAGTCCCCGACGTGCACGCCGTGCTCGACCGCATGGCCGACTTTGCCACGAAAGTGCGCTCCGGGGCTTGGACCGGTCACACCGGAAAGCGCATCCGCAACGTGATCAATGTCGGTATCGGCGGCTCCTATCTGGGACCGGAGATGGCCTATCTGGCGCTGCGCCCCTACAGCGACCGGGGCATGACCTTCCGCTTCATCTCCAACGTGGACGGAGCGGCGTTCACCGAGGCCACCGAGGGCCTCGATGCGGCCGAGACGCTGTTCATCATCTCGTCCAAGACCTTCACGACGCTCGAGACGATGACGAACGCGCAAACGGCGCGCGCGTGGGTGGTCGAGAACCTTAAGGACGAGGCGGCGGTAGCCAAGCACTTCGTGGCCAATTCCAGCAACACCGCTGGCGTCGAAGAGTTCGGCATCGACACTTCGCACATGTTCGAGTTCTGGGACTGGGTCGGCGGGCGCTACTCGATGGATTCCGCCATCGGCCTCTCCACCATGATCGCGATTGGGCCGGAGAACTTCCGCGAGATGCTCGCGGGCTTTCACGCCATGGACGAGCATTTCCGCTCAAGCCCGCTGGATAAGAACCTCCCCGTGCTGATGGGGCTGCTGACGGTCTGGTACAACAACTTCTTCGGGGCCGAGACGCTGGGCATCATGCCTTACGCCGAGCACCTCGCGCGCTTTCCCGCCTACCTGCAGCAGCTGCAGATGGAGAGCAACGGCAAGCATGTCGATTTGAGCGCCGAGAAGGTCAACTACCAGACCGGCCCCATCATCTGGGGTGAGCCCGGCACCGACGCCCAACATTCATTTTATCAGCTGATCCACCAGGGCACGAAGCTGATCCCGTGCGACATGATCGGGTTCCTGGAGCCGTTGAGTGCGCTCGCGGATCACCACGATCTGCTCATGGCCAACTTGTTTGCGCAGGCCGAGGCGCTCGCCTTCGGCAAGACCGCGGCTGAGCTTGCGGCGGAAGGCTCGCCCGCCTTCCAGACGCCGTTCCGTGTCACGGAAGGCAATAGGCCCACCAACATGATCCTGGCTGAGCGGCTGGACCCCAGGACGCTGGGCGCGCTCGTGGCGCTCTATGAGCACAGCGTCTTCACGCAAGGGGCCATCTGGGGGATCGACTCGTTCGATCAGTGGGGCGTCGAGCTCGGCAAGGTGCTGGCCAAACGTATCATCCCCGAGCTTCAGGATGCCGCCGAGCCGCCGCTCAAGCATGACAGCTCGACGAATGCGCTGATCAAGCGTTACCGCGCGCATCGGGCCGCTTCCAGACGCAGAAATTAGAGCGCAAGCAAGATTGCGTCATCGATCCGGCCGAGGCGGCTGGATCGATGACGCGATCTAGATGGCAGGCGCGCCGGGCTTGCGAGCCCAGTGAGCAGCTACGATTTCGCCAGCACGCCGGCGAGTGCCTCGGAGATTAAGCCGAAGACTGCGCCGCCGAACATCGACATCGCGATGATCGCCGCCGGATTGGCGAGCGTCGGCTCGGTCAGAGCGGGCACGGTGTTCGCCAATAGCGCCAGTGCGACGGTGGCGGCGTAGCCGTAGACCGTGGCCGGGATCGCCGAGAAGATCGGGATCTTGCAGCCAAGGATCATCAGTCCGACGCCGACCGCGACGCAGATGCCCGCCCAGATGGGTGCGGCGAGGCCGAAATCGAGGTTCGAGAACGCGATCAAAGTGAGCGCGCCCCATACCACGCCCCACAAGTTGGCGAGGATGCTCGAAGTGAAGCCCTGGAACTTCCCACCGCAGTGGTAGAAGCTTGCCCACGCGATGAAGGCCGCCCAAATCTGCAGTCCGAGTCCAAAGAAGTCGGAAAGGTAGAGATAAGTCGCAGCGCCGCCCAATAGGCCGATGCTGACCGCAAGTGCGGTGATCAGATCCATGGTGTTTCTCCCCTACATTTAAGCCGGATTGATTTGATTGCTCTGCTTGGCGTGCTCCGGCCAGCGGCATCCTAAACTGGATTGGTGTGGCAGCGCTGCCACTCAGTCGCGAACTATGCACCGAAAAAGGGCACCTTAGCCGGCTGGGAGACGGCCGTACGGGCGCCCCAGCCTGTGCGAGACACCCCCGGGGCCGCTTCGGCGCGCAGGCAATGAGGCTGTATTCTCTGTGGTGATGGATTGTAGCCGGCCGCCTGGTCGGGACCGGCGCCCGTGAGCGATAGGCGCAATTCTACCGAAGCTCCTCACCAGCCCTAAATCAAGGCGACGTAGAAGAGGTGCACCCGAACAGCCTCGAGACGATCAAGGGAGCCCCCATGAACCGCAGTTCCATGCTCTTTCGCGCGTTTGCCGTCACCGCGATGACGGCGTTTGCCGCCGCGACGACCGCCGAGGCCTGCACCGGCATCCGTCTCAAGAACGCCGACGGCACATTCGTGCACGGCCGCACCGTGGAGTTCGGCATTCCGCTTGAGATGGATTTCGCCGTTGTCCCCCGCGGCTACGGTTTCGTCGGGCAGACCCCGCTCGGCAACGGAAAGACGTGGACTTCGAAATACGCAGCCCTCGGCGTGATCGTGTTCGGCAATCTCGGGATCATGGACGGGATCAACGAGAAGGGGCTCGCCATCGGGGCGTTCTATTTCCCGACCGAGGCGAAGTACACCGAGACGACGGCCGAGAACCAGTCGAAGTCGTTCTCGTCGATCGATTTCTCGAATTGGGTTCTGACGAGCTTTGCGAGCGTCGATGAGGTTCGCGCCGCAATCGAAAGCGGCGAAGCGGTCGTGGCGCCGACATTGCTGCCTGGCTGGCCGCCGCAGGTTCAGCCGTTCCATTGGATCGTCTACGACAAGAGCGGCAAGGCTCTGGTGATCGAGCCGATCGGCGGCAAGCTTGTGCTCAGCGACAATCCGCTGGGCGTGTTCACCAACTCGCCGACCTTCGATTGGCACATGACGAACCTGCGCAACTACATCGCGCTCAATCCCCGCGACGTGCCGCCGATTAAGATCGACGGCACGACGTTCCAAAGCTTCGGCATGGGGAACGGGATGCTCGGGCTGCCGGGCGACTTCACCCCGCCGTCGCGGTTTGTGCGCGCCGCCGTGTTCAGCTCCACCGCCTTGCCCGCTACGGATACGACCGCGGGCATCTACAAGGGCTTCCATATCTTGAACAACTTCGACATTCCCGTCGGCGTTGCGCGCGTCAAGGAGGACGGAAAGTCCGCGGCCGATCAGACGCTGTTCACGACGATGCGCGATCCGCAAAACTTGCGCATGTACTACAAGACCTACGAGGATCAGACGATCCGCATGGTTGACCTCAACAAGTTCGATCTCGACGCCAAGGAGGTCAAGAAGCTCGCCACCGACGGAGAGCAGACCGTGATCGACATGTCGGGCATGTTCCAGAAGCGCAAGACGGCGGAGAACGCGCGCTAGACGCGGGCGGCGCGCGGGCTTCAGTCGCCGTCGAGCGAGTTGAAGCCGAGCGACACCCCCGTCAAGGTGCCGAGCGCCGACCGGCCCGTCACCTCGGCGTTCTTGAGCGAGAAGGTCATCGGCGTCAGGGCAGCGCGGGCCTCCGCACTTGCAAAAACGTCGGGCGCGATGGCGATCGCGCTCTGGCCAGAGCGCAGCGCGAAGCCGAGATCGGTCGCGACGCTTCCCACAATGCTCATGGCGGACTGCTCCTTCTCGTCCGCCGCCAGTGCCGGATCGAGGAAGCCTCCGGTGAGCAGATCGCGCACGCCCTCGATGTTGGCGGCGATGAAACGTACGGCGAGCCCGCTTTGCGGCAGCAGAAGCTCGGTGTGGCCGCCGCTTTTGCCATTGTCACCGAGCCCCGGAGCGAGGCGCTGCAGGCGGATGACCTCCAGTTCCGTCACGTAGGCGCGCAACAGGGCCTGCGTCGTCTCCGCCGGCGTTAGCAGCGCGCGATTGGGGCCGGGATGCAGCCAGGCCTCTTTGTAATCGCCCGACCAGGCGCCGAGCGTGTCGGCAGCGATTGCCGCGATGTTGCCGGCCAGGGCCTTCACGTAGCGGCAGCGGAAGGAAGGCTGCGCTGAGGGCATGGCGAGCGCGTCCGATCCCTTGCCCCACAGCGCGCGGTCGACGGCTGAGAACCCCTGCACGGCGACGCTCGCATGTTTGAGCTTCTCCGGCGCGAGATCGGAAGCGTCGTGCCGCGTCAGCAGGCGGTCGATCTGCTTGCGGCCGATGCCGCGCGGATCGGGATAGAACAGGATCCGGTCGTTCCCCTGCTCCTGCGTGATCGGTCCGAAACGGATGTGCTCGATGCGTCCCCACGCGAGCAGGGCATTTCGCGCGGCCTCCCGCGTCTGCGCGAGCGCCGTCTCCGAGGGCGCGTCGCAGAGCGTCGCGGCCTTGGCGGCGAAGTCCTTCGCCGCAGTGGCGAGGCGCTCATAGCCGGGGAGGATGTGACGCTCGAGCGAACGCTGGGCGAAGGCAGAATGATCGAACGCTGAAGCCGAGCTGCAACCCAGCAGCGAGCCGGTCAAAAGCAAAGCGCGCGTGAGCCCGGCGTGACGGAGGCAAACGCCCCGCAGCCTCAAAGCGAATTGAGGAAACTTTGCAGTGCCGCGCGCTCGTCCTGCGACAGGCCCGCATAGCCATCGCGCGATGCTTGCGCTTCTCCGCCGTGCCACAGGATTGCTTCCTCGACATTGCGTGCGCGGCCGTCGTGCAGGAAAAACGTGTGGCCGCTCACCGTTTCGGTGAGACCGATACCCCACAGCGGCGGCGTGCGCCACTCCTGCCCGTCCGCCATGCCTTCCGGGCGGTTATCGGCAAGGCCTTCGCCCATGTCGTGCAGCAAGAGGTCGGTATAGGGCCAGATCTTCTGGCCGCTTAGGTGGGGCTGCCCGTCCACCGTGCCGGTGGTGAACGAGGGCGTGTGGCAGCCCTGGCACCCGAGCTGATGGAAAAGCGCCTTGCCTTGCGCGACGTTCGCGTCGGTGAAGTTGCGCCGCGGCGGGACGGCAAGGTTCTGCGCATAGAACACGACGTGGTCGAAGAGCTTGGACCCGACCTCGACGCCGCCGTCGCGCTCGCTGTTGCCGTTGGGCGCGTTGAGGCAGAATGTCTGCGCTGCCGTGCAGTCGCCCGCCGCCTTCGGCACCAGCGGATTGGAAAGGCCCATATCGCCGTCGAACGCGGTCGCCGTCTGCTGGCGGATCGAGGGGATGCCGGCCTTCCAGCCGAAACGTCCGAGCGCGAGGCGATTGTCGGCGAGCGACCACACCTCGTTGGTGCGCCCCGAGATGCCGTCGCCGTCCTTGTCGTCGGGATCGGCGTGGGCGCGGATCTGGGCTTCCGGTATCGCCTCGATCAGCCCCAAACCGATCATGGGCGGCGCGACGCGCGGCGACAGCATCGTCTTGGGATGCAGCGCTCCATACTTCAGATCCGTGATGGAGTAGGTGGGGCGCCGCAGCGTGACCGCGCTGCCGTCGCCAAGCCGCACGGGCTGGTCTGCGTAGGTGATGTGCATATGGCCTTCGCCGTCGTGCCCCTGGATGGCGAGGTTCTGCAGCTGGGCGCCGTAGGTCGGCTCGTCGATGGAGTTGACGCGGTGCTCCGCCAGAAGGCGGCGCTGCTCTTCGGTCTCGGGCGGAACGGACAGCCGCAGGAACATCGATTCCGAATTGTCGTCGGGATAGTTGGCACTCGGTGGATGTCCGCGCCCGTCCTTGAAGTGGCAGCTCTGGCACGCGCGCGAATTGTACAGCGGCCCCAGCCCGTCGGAGCTTGTGGTTGAGGAGGGCGCCGAGACCCAGAGCTTGCGAAAGATCGCATTGCCGACCTTGAACTTGGCTTCACCCTCAAAGCCGATGCCGTGCGAGAAGTGGGAGAAGGCCTCGCGGGTGTTGACGCTTTCCTGCGTCGTCGCCGTGCCGCCGGGGTTCTCCTCGCCGGACACGTCCGCCGCAGCTTGGTCTGCGGCGGCACCATGGCCGGCCGTCACCAGCAGGCCCAAAGCGCCGATGGACAGGAGCCCCGGAAGCAGGAGCAGCAACTGGCGCGGCGATGTACTCAACTTAGAGGTCATGGGCGGACCATAGCCGACGGCTCGAGCCTGCGGGACCGGCTGCGCAATCTGCCGCATGGGCCTCCACATGCCCATACGGTGTGAGGTCTGATCTCCATCCAGCCGCCAGCCGCCGCGGAAATCCGGCTACTTCTCCGACTTCTTGATTTTGTCGGGGCTGTCGAGGCTCTCGGACCCCTCGAACTCGATCGACTTGAGATCGAGGGCGGCGATGTCGCGCTCGAACTCCTTGGCCTGCGCGATGAGGCTCTTGATCGCAGCATCAACGACGGCATTTCCCTCGTCATTGCCCTCGCCGATCATCTGATCGTAGGCCTCGCCGGCGACAGCGCGCTTAACCAGCACCTCCATGCGCTTCATCGTCTCATCGATGGCGCCGCGCGTCCGCTCGTCCGTCTCGGGCGACTTGGCGCGGACGAGATCGGAGGGGCTCGGGCCGGAGACTACTGAGCCATCAGTGCGCGTGTAGGAACCGAGGTAGACGTTGCGCATGCCCTTGGCGTCGTAGAAGTGCGAATTGTGCGTGTTGTCCGAGAAGCAGTCGTGCTCCTCCTCGGGGTCGTGGATCAACAGGCCGAGCTTCATGCGCTCGCCCGCCATCTCGCCGTAGGACAGGCTGCCCAGCCCCTTGAAGGTGGCGACTAGCCCGGCGTTGCCGCCGTCCGCCATTACGGCCTTGCGGGCGGCGCCGTCGGGCCCCCACTGCGCGGCCATGAAGGATAAATCGTCGACCAGCAGATCGGTTACGGTCTCAAGGTATTGCGCGCGGCGATCGCAGTGGCCGTTGGAGCAGTTCTTCGTGTCGTAGTCGGTCGCGGGCCGGTTGCCCGCGCCGGGTCCGGTGCCGTTGAGATCCTGGCCCCAAAGCAAGAACTCGATGGCGTGATAGCCGATGGCGACGTTCAATTCGACGCCACCCGCCTCCTGCAGCTTGCCCGACAGCAGCTCCTTGGTGATCTTGGAGGTGTCAACCACTTCGCCGCCGATCTTAATCGACGTGTTGGCGATGACGTTGGCGACGTAGAGATCGTTTGACGGCAACTCGTTGCCGTACTCGGCCGAGACGTAGTCGATGAGCCCTTCATCGAGCGGCCACGAGTTGACCCGGCCCTCCCAGTCATCGACGATCTTGTTGCCGAAGCGGAAGGCTTCCGTCTGCATGTAGGGGACGCGTGCCGCGATCCAGGCCTGGCGCGCAGCTTTAAGATTGGCGTCGGTGGGCTCCTTGACGAGCGTGTCGACGGCCGCCTTGAGCTTGCGTGCTTCGGAGAGGGCGTCTTCGTAGCCCGCTTGCGCGATGTTGGCGTAGTTCGTCACGACCGCGGACACATCGGGCGCCGTTCCGGCGTACGCAAGGGTGGCCGCACCGAATGCGGCTGCGGCGGCGATCGTGGCGGCGAAACGTCTCAACATCGGCCAATATCCTTTTTGGTTTGTGAATTGACGCCGTGCCCGAGGTCGTCCGGTCGGGTATCGCTTGCCCTCTTGCGGCCGCTGTGTGCGCCGGTGCGCCTTTTCGCGCGTCCCCTGTAGCCAACCGGCGTCATGCTCGGTTTCGGGATCAAAATGATTTATAACTCACAAAGTCAAGAATATTTTTCTGACGCACGTCTGCACCGATTGCCGCTGTGGAGCCGCGCGCCAACAATGCTATTTTGAACGCTTCCAAGGAAACGCTGCGGCGGGCCGGCGCGCCCGACTGGAGCAAGTGAGACGCGCACCGCGCTTCAGGGAGGGTAGTCGAGTTGAACGGTGTGCGACGGCTTTGTCTTATCCTGCCGATTCTGGCCGTCGCGGCCGTTGCGCCAGCGGGTGCGGCGCCTGCGGCTACCGCGCTTCCCGAAATGACCGCGCGCGTCATCGACCAGTACGTGATCCCGCACTTTGAGCGGCTCGACGCGGCCACGCGCAAGCTTGCCGCCGATCTCGACGCGGGCTGCGGCGCAGACCCGCAGCGATTGCGTGCAGCCCGCGCCGATTTCGAGGCGGCGGTGCTGGCATGGGCGCAAGTCGAGTTCCTGCGGTTTGGCCCCATGTCGGTGACGGGGCGCCCTGAGCGTTTTGCCTTCTGGCCCGATCCGCGCGGCGTCACGCAGCGCCAGCTCGGCGCGCTGATTGCGCGCCGCGACGCCTCCGCGCTCGATCCCGCGAGCCTTGCTGCGAAAAGCGCGGCCGTCCAGGGTCTGACCGTGATCGAGGCGCTGCTCGCGGAGCCTGGCTATCCGCTCGACGCCGGCGATGAGGACGGCCGCTATCGCTGCCGCCTTGCGGTTGCGGTGGCGCAGAACCTCGCAAACATCTCCCACGACATGTTGTCGGAGTGGCGTGGCCCGCAGGGGTGGCGCCGTAGAATGCTGGAGCCCGGACCCGCCAACGCCAGCTACCGCACGGCTGCCGAGCCGCCCGCGGAATTTGCCAGGGCTTTGGTGGCCGGGCTGCAGATGATCCAGGACCGGGAGGTGGCCCCCCTCATTGCCGCGCAGCCCGGTAAACAACCGACCGTCCCGTTCGCGCGCTCAAAGCTGAGCGCAGCTTACGTCGGTTCCGCCGTTGCATCCTTGCGCGCACTCTATGACGCAATGGGTCTTGCCAACGGCGTTCCCAAGGACAAGTCTTGGATGCCGCGGTGGATTGCGCAGGCATTCACGCGGCTCGCGAAGGATGGCCCGGCAGAGCTGCAAGGCAGCACCGGCACCAAGAAGGATGCGGAGCGGGAGCGCCGGTTGCGAATGCTGCGCTTCCACGTGGAGGGTATCCGCAAGTTGGTCGGGCGCGAGCTCGCCCCGCTTGCGGGTCTGACGATAGGATTCAATGAGCTCGATGGCGATTGATCGACGGCACTTCCTGATCGGGACGGCACTCGTGCTCACCTCCGCTTCGCGCGCGTTCGCGGGCGTGCTCGGCAGCGAGGAGGAGGAGGCAGCGGCGGGCGGCGACCTGATCGCGGCCTGCCGGCGGCCGGACGGCAGCTACTCCGTCGTGGTGCTGACGCTTGATGGCGCGATCGTGCGCGAGCTTCCGCTCAAAGGGCGCGGTCATGACATCGCGCTTGATCGCGCCCGCGGTCAGGCGGTTGTGTTCGCGCGGCGGCCGGGATCGTTCGCGCTGGCATTCGACATCAAGGGGCGGCGCGAGCCGGTGCTATTCACGACGCCTGCAAACCGGCACTTCTACGGGCACGGCGTTTTCTCCGGCGACGGACGGCTGCTTTACGCAACCGAGCACGACAACGAAACGCGGCAAGGCCTGCTCGGCGTCTACAACGCAACGGCCGGATACAGGCGCATCGGCGAGATCCCAACGTACGGTATAGGGCCGCACGAGGTGATTCTGCTGTCCGACGACAAAACGCTCGCGGTCGCCAACGGCGGTATCGAGACGCATATCGAGACGGGCCGCGAGAAGCTCAACGTCGCCACCATGGTGCCGTCACTTGCCTTCATCGATACGGCCTCCGGCGCGCTTCTGGCACAGCACAAGCAAAGCGGCGACCTCCACAAGCTCTCGATCCGGCACGTTGCCGCGGATGCGCGCGGGCTCATCTGGTTCGGCGGACAATGGGAAGGCGACACGGGCGAGACGCCCGAGCTCGTGGGCTGCGCCGGCCTCGATACGCCGCTGCGCATCATTGAGCCGGACACGCCGATGGGCGCTGTGCTCGCGGGCTATATCGGCGCGGTGGCGATCGACGGCGACAAGCGCGTGCTCGCGGCCTCGGCGCCGCGTGCGGGCCGCATCGTCTACGTCGACACTGAGCGCGCGGCCATAGTCGGAGAGACGCAGCTGATGGACGGCTGCGGACTTACGGGCATCTCAAAGTCGGCGTTTGCGCTGAGCTCAGGGATGGGCGTGCTGCAGACCGAGCAGCCCGATCATACGCATTTGACCGTGGCCTCGTTCCCCGGGCGCGCCTTCGACAATCACCTGCGGCTCGTTGGCTGAGCTGGCTCGCGCAACATGCGGGGCAAGATGCTCGGCAGCCGGCGCGACGGCGCTTCCCGCAAATTCTGCCGCTGCGTTGCAGCCATACGAACAATTGGCGCGTGCAGGGTCGGAATGCGCAGGGTCGGAACGCGCACGGCGGGCGCGCGCAAGGTCGGAACGCGCACGGGAACCGCGCGCACCACCCGCGCCGGCCGGCGCGGGCGCACGGCCTGAGGCGCGGCTTTCTCGGCGAAGGTGCTCGCGCTCATCAGGCCCCATATGATCGCCATCAGAAGATAGAAATGGCGCCAGTGGTCGGTATCGATGATCGCGCCCTCGAGTGCGAGGGCGGCAAAGGCTGTGTAGGCAACAAGGAAATAGGGCCGCGTCGGCGTTGATTTGAGTACATGGCGGAAGCCGAGCACGATCGTCAGCCCGACCAGGATGAGGTAAAGGCCGCCGCCGAGCCATCCCGCGTTGAGCAGCATGCTGAGATAGACGTTGTGCACCTCTTCGGGGTGATGGCGCAGGGTGAATTCCTGCGCGCCGATCCCGAACGGATTATCGGCGATGAGCCCGGCGGCCTTCTCCTGCCCACCGAAGCGGCCCTCGTCACCGGTATCGTATGTTTGGACGAGGCTTGCACGCTGGCTTAGGAGATCGGAAACCTTGTCCGAGCTGAGCGCCATGAGCACGACGCACGCCGCAATGACCGCGCCTGCCGTGAGCAAGGCGATGAGCTTGAGGCGCGTCGCGGCCCGGCTCGTCGTCGCAAACGTCAAGTAGCCGTAAAGTGCGATTGCCACCGCCGCGTTGAACCAGGCCCCGCGCGAGAAGCTCAGGAACACCGTCAGCGTCAGGAACCCCGCAACGCCGAGCGGGAGCAGCATTTTGTGCCACGACCGGCCAAGTGCCAGATGGAGCATGTAAAGCAGCGGCACGATCAGGAAGGGTCCAAAGACGTTTGGATCCTTGAAGGTGCCGCTCGTGCGGCCGAACTTGGTGAAGAGATCGAAGGCGCCGGGCAGGAGGTCGAAATATCCGATGATCCCCGCGGCCGCCGCCACCAATGCCGCAAACGTCCACGCTCTGAAAATGAGCTCGGTGTGCCGGGCAGGGCTTTTGGCGATGAAGGCTGCGAACAGGACGGTCGCCACATAGAGGTACAGCGTGACGCCGACGTGGGACAGCGTCTGGCCGAGATCGAGCGAGAAGGTTGCGGCGAGCACCGCCGCGGCGCCGGCCACCATCCACAGCGAGAAGTAGGCGATGAGCGTCCGGTTGATGGCGACGAGGCCGACGGTCGGCAGCAGCACGACGAGGCCGATTGTCAAGGCGTCGACGGGCGCCGGCTCCGTGAACACGATGCCGCTTACCGTTATCGTGGCCACGACAAGGGTCAGCGCAAGCCAATGCATCCAGCTTCTGCGCGCCGGATGGCGGGACAGAAAGCCGGTGTCGGGATATGCGATGGCGATGGTTGACATGGTGGCGCTACTCGTACTCGCTCAGTAGGCGTTCTCGGATTTGAGAAGCGCGAACGGTGTCTTTACGAGGATGTAGATGTCGAGCGGCAGCGACCAATTCTCGATGTAGTAGATGTCGTGCTCGACGCGCTTCTGGATCTTCTCGGGCGTATCCGTCTCGCCGCGCCAGCCGTGGATCTGCGCCCAGCCAGTGATGCCGGGCTTGACCTTGTGGCGTCCAAAATAGCCGTCGACGACGCTGTCATACAGGCGCCCCGCGGCCTTTGCCTCAAGCGCGTGCGGTCGCGGCCCCACGAGCGACAAGTGGCCCATGAGAACGTTGAACAGCTGCGGCAGCTCGTCGAGGCTGGTCTTGCGGATGAAGCGGCCGACCCGCGTCACGCGCGAATCGCCCTTGGAGACGAGCTGCGCCGCGTTCGCATCGCAGCGATCGACATACATGGAGCGGAACTTGAAAATCTCGATCAGCTCATTGTTGAAGCCGTGCCGCTTCTGGCGAAAGAACACAGGCCCCGGACTGTCGAGCTTGATCGCAGCCGCGACCGCCAGCATGACGGGGGCGAGCAGAACGACGGCGAGCAGCCCGACGGACTTGTCGAAGGTCCACTTCGCGACGGTGCCCCAGTCGGCGATCGGCTTTTCGAGCAGGTCGATCATCGCCACGTTGCCGACGCGCGAATAGGTTTCGGGGGTGAAGCAAATCGCGGTGGAGCGCGCCGGCAGCTTGACCTCGGCGGGCAGAACCGAGAGCGAGCGCGTCACCTCGATCAGGCGCTTCTCCGCAGTGATCGGCAACGCCACGATGACGACGTCGAGGCGCGTTTTGCGCGCGAACTCGACGAGCTCGTTGCGCCCGCCCAGACGCGGATATCCGGAAATGACCCTGTCGACCCGATCATCGCCACGGTCATCGAAGACCCCCATGATGCGGACATCGCTGTCGACGTCGATCTCGAGCTCGTTGATAAGCTTCTCGGTGATCATGCCGCCGCCGTAGATCGCGGCGCGGCGATAGAGGCGCCCCTGCCGGGTCCAGTGGCGCACGAGGGTGGCGACGGCGACGCGTTCTCCAAGCAGCATGATCGCGCCGGCGGCGTACCAGAGGCCGAACCACACGCGGGAGAACTCCTGGCCGACCTTCAGGAAGAAGATGCCGGCGAGCAGCACGGCGAATACAGCCGTCCATCCGAGCAGGACGCGCGGCATCTGCTTAACGATCGAGTTCAAGGCCGGCAGCGAATAGAGGTGCAACAGCTCGAAGACGGCGACGCTTGCGAGGCCGATGAAGGCGACGGCCAACAAAAAGGACGCCCTGCCGGCGATGATCGGCTCCGCGACATAGAGGACGGCGATGGCGAGGCCCAAGCATACGATGGACGCAAGGTCGAGCGCGCGCACCGCGCCGCGGATCACGACAAGAGAGACGAGGCTCGATTTGTCATGAAAGCGGAAATCGGCCAAGCGCGGCATCTGACGCGCCATCGGCAGTACGTTGATGCCCGCGTGCAAGGCATCGTGGGTGGCGGCTCTTCCGAGATTCAGCATTCGTGGGGACTCGCAACTCGTCCATGACCAACTGTTGCTGTCCACCAAAGCATAGTCCGTGCCACCGGGCGCCGGTGGCGGAGCTGTCGTCGTAAGGTTTGTCGTTAAGGTTAGCGGCCGAGGAGCGCGGCGTAGACGTCAAGAACGGACGTCGTCGTGGCTTCGATGGCGAAGCGCTCGGCCACGATCTTCCTCAGCCGCTTGGCGCGCTCGATCGCGGCTTGGGGCTCATCAAGAAACCCATGCATGGCGCGCGCCAGCGCATTGACGTCGCCTGCCGGCAGAAGCTGCGTATCGGTTCCCCGCACGATCTCGGGGATGCCACCGGCGTTGGTTGCGATGAGCGGCAGCTCGGCGGCGGCGGCTTCAAGCACGATGTAGGGCAGGCTCTCGGCGCGCGAGGGCACGACGATACAGCGGCCGCGGCGGAAGGCTTCGGCCGCAGGCATGGCTCCAGTGAACGTGATCATCTTTTCGAGACCGAGCGTAGCGGTAAGCAGCTCGAACTCGGCGCCGTCGGGGCCCGCGCCGACGATGAGGGCCTGCACGGGGCGCACGCGGGCAACCTCGGCAAGGGCGCCGATCATCAGATCCACCCCCTTCAGGCGACGCAACTCGCCGACGAACAGAAAGTCGGCGGCGCCGGGCGGCGGCGCATAAGCGGCAAAGTCGGCGGGCTGCAGCGCATTGGTGATCACGCGCGATGGGGCAAGGCTCTTGCCGACGCGCTTCTCGTAGACGCGGCGCGCGTAATCGCTCTCGAAGATCAGCCCGTCCGTGACGCGGGCAAGGACTTTCTCCAATCCGATGAAGAGCACACCCTGGGGGGAGCCCGGCGGAAAATGCAGGCTGCCGCCGTGGGGCGTGTAGATCGACACGACGCGACGGCCCTCGAACTTCAAGATCCGCGTGGCGATGCGCGCATAGGCGCCCCCTTTGGCGCCATGCCCGTGCAACACGTCGGCTTGCAGCCGGCGGGCGGCATCGGCTACGGCCCGGCAGGCGGCGGCGTCGCCGAGCCCGGGCGTCCGGCTCATGGGAACACGGGTTATTCCGAGCTTCAGGTTCGGTGCAGCATTTGCGAGCCGCGCCTCGGTGAGGGGGTTGGCGCTCGTCGAGTCGACGATCAGGCCGACATCGTGCCCGCGGGCGGATTGCTCGCTGCTCAAGTCGAGGACGTGCCGGAAGAGGCCACCGACCGGGGCGCGCAGGCAATGCAGGATGCGGAAGCGCTGACTCACGCCGCGAGCCTCGCTCACTGAAACCCCAGAAGTCTAGAGGAAGCGTTCGAAAACGTAGACTGTGTCGCCCGGCTGCAGAGTGTAATCGGAAGGTGCTTCAATTTGGTCTACAAGGCCGTTCATCCGCCGGGTGATACGAAAACTGCGCTCGCTGGCACGCTCCGTATATCCGCCTGCAATAGCAACAGCCGTCTCCACCGTCATCCCCGAAACGTAGGGGTACTGGCCGGGTAGACGCACTTCGCCCAGAATGAAGAACGGCCGGTTCTGAGCGACGTCGACCGTCACTTGGGGATCGCGCACGAAGTCCCGCGCCAGGCGGCCGGCGATCGCGCGCGCCAACTGCGTGGTCGTGTTGTCGCGTGCCCGCACCGAGCCGATGAGCGGTACGGCAATATTGCCGGTCTGATCGACGGTATATAGGCGCGATAGGCTGGGCTGCCCGTAGACGAATACCCGCAGCCTGTCGCCCGTATTCAACAGGTAGGGGCCAAGACCGTAGGCCTGGGGTGGGGGGGGAGCGAACGGAACGACGACCGCTTCGCCCCACGCAACGGGCGGCGGCGAGACTTGCTGGCCCTCGGGATAGACCATCGTCCGACCCCAGCCGACATTGGTCGCCACGGGGCCCGAATCGACCTGAGCGACCGGCTGCGGCGAATCGTAGATGACGTCGGCGGCAAAGAGATTGCCGATCCCGAAGTCGTCTTGCGCGCAGCCGCCCAGGAGGAGGAGCAAAGCCGCGGTAAATGTTGCTAGCAGTCGCGACATCGGATTTGGAGCCAAAAGTAAGGGGCCTACGGCTCGAATTTGGCGTCGAACTGGTTAAGAAATGCTGAGTGAGTGTCTTTCCTTCGTACGTTTAATGAAATCCTTACCGGCAAGCGCTCTAATTTGGCGCAACGATTAGGTCCTTCTTGCGAGCCGGCAGCATTCCATGAACACCGCCTCTCCCGACGACATCGACATCACCGCAGTTTGGCGCGCGTTGCGTGCAAGCCTGCCCAAATTGCTGATCGCAGCCTTGGCGATCGGCCTGGCGGCCTTCTTGGTGCTGTCCGCCATGTCGCCTCGCTACACCTCCGAGGCGCAGCTCCAGGTCGTGCCGCCTGAGCGAGAGGGTGCGTCGGGCAACCAGTCGATCGAGTCGGTGGCTGCGCGGCTCGACAAGGAGGCGATCAATACGCACGTGCGCGCGCTGATGTCGCCGGATCTCGCCGCCGAGATCATCGCCGATGAGGGCCTCGCCAACAAGCCGGAGTTCAACAGCGCGCTGCAGCCGCCATCGCTGCTCAGCCGCATTCTCGGTGTGTTCGATTTCAACGGCAAGGGCCGGGAGAGCGAGCAGGACCGCGTGCTCAAGGCTTACTTCGACCGGCTCGACGTCTACTCGCCCAAGGAGAGCCGTTTCATCGGCATTAGATTCACGTCCGAGGATCCCAAGCTCGCAGCATCGGTCGCGAACCGGATTGCCGAATCCTACCGCACGTCGCTCGCGACGCGCACAGTCGCCGGCACCGACGAGGTGCAGAAGGCGCTGCAGCCGAAGATGGACAAGCTCATCAAGGAGGTTGGCGACGCCGAGGCCTCCGTCGAGCGGTTCCGCGGACAAGCCAACATCTTCAAGGGTGGCCCCAACGACACCGGTCTCAATCAGCAGCAACTTGGCGAGCTTACCGCGGAGCTGAGCAGGGCGCAGTCGGCGCGTAGCGAAGCGCAGGCGCGCGCCGAATCGGTGCGTGAGCTGGTTCGCGCCGGAAACGCCGAGGCGCTGCCTGACGTGCAGAAGTCGCCGCTCATTCAAAATCTCGTGCAGCAGCGCGTCCGTCTGGAGCGGCAGCTTTCGGAGCTGTCGGCCACGCTGTTGCCGGCCCACCCCCGCATGCGCCAGATCCGCGCCGATCTCGCCGGTCTGGAGCGCCAGATCAAGAGCGAAGTGGCAAAGATCGTCGAAGGCATCGAGAAGGGCGCCTCGGTTGCCGCATTGCGCGAGCAGGCGGTTCAGAAGAGCATCGACGACATGAAGGCCCGCGTGGTCGGCACCGGCGACGATCAGGTCAAGCTGCGTCAGCTGGAGTTTTTGGCCAAGTCAAAGCGTGCCGAGCTCGACCGGCTGCAGGCGCGGTTTGAATCGAACCGGGCGCGCGCCGAAAGCCGGGCAATCCCCATCGAGGCGCAGATCATCACGAACGCGCGCCCATCGAGCGTGCCGAGCTTCCCCAAGAAGATGCCGTACGCGGCCCTCGTTGCGATTGCCATTATCCTGTTCGGCATCGCGGTCATCGTGACGCGGGCATTGTTTGCCGCCGCCCGCTCGGGGCAGCCGTCGGCAATGGCGTCATGGGCGCACACGACCTCGCTGTTGCCGCGAGCCACGCCGCCCGTGGCCGCCATCGGCTCGGAAGCGTCGGAAGAGCGCGCGAAGGGCTCGGTCCATACCGTGGAGTCGGTTGCCACGCTCGCCCGCGACCTGCTTGGGCATCCCCCCGATGTCGGCGGTTTCCGCACCCTGATCACGGGTGACGCCAATTCGGTCGATGCCAGCACCGACGCCGTCGATCTGGCGAAAGCGCTGGCCGCGTCCGGGGCCGACGTGATGCTGGTCGACTGGAGCCTCGACGGCCACGGCGCAGCCGAGGCGATCGGCGCGCCGACCCGCCCCGGGATAGCCGAGCTGCTCGCCGGCCAGGCCAAATTCGAGGACGTCGTGGCACGCGTGCCCGGAAGCAACGCACACCTCATCCCCTCCGGCAACGCGGCGATGAGCGCCGACGCGCTGCTCGATCCCGACCAGATCAACCTTGCGCTCGATGCTCTCGATACCGCCTACGACCACATCATCATCGTCGGAAGCAACAAGGCGGCGCGGCGGCTTTTCGAGGCGATCCAGGGCCGCTTCGACGCGGGCGTCCTCGTAACCGAGGGCAAACGGCGCACGGGGAAGCCGGCCGACGGGCCGGGCATGTTCCTCGGTTTCGAGGTGGCCGACATCGAGCTGTTCCGGCTCGAGCGTCCGATATCGAACCAGCTCGCTCAGGAACGGCTCGCGCGTCTGACGGCTAAAGGCGGTGCGGAGGCGCGCCCGGCCTGACCGAGGCGTCGCGATCTGCCCGCAGCCGCTTCGTGTTGAGCTTCTATTTACCACGATGCCAGACGGCCAGCCCCTGAGCCGGGCTCACCAACCATTCTGCACGAATATTGCTCCCCTAAGACTTGCGGGAAGCCTTTCGGACGCGAGCGGCCTTGGCCGCGGTCTTGCCGATTGCATGTGCGGTTGCGTTACGAGCTGGTGGCGGTGGCATGAGCCGGAGATCGATAAATCTGATAAAAGCCGCGCTCACGGCGGTTCGCTACTCGGGCGCCGAGAGCCTCTTTGCACCAATGACGAGCGGCTCCGGCGTCATCTTCATGCTGCATCGGGTTCTGCCCGAGCCGCCGCAGAATTTTGAGCCAAACCGCATTCTGAAGGTGACGCCCGACTTTCTGGAGTCGGTCGTGCGCGCGACGCTCGACGCCGATTTCGATGTGATTGCGCTCGATGATGTCCGTGATCGGCTCGAAGCCGGGAGCGAACGGCCGTTCGCGTGCTTCACGCTCGATGACGGCTATCGCGACAACCGCGAGTACGCCTATCCGATCTTCAAGCGGCATCGCATTCCCTTCACGATCTACGTGCCGTCCGATTTCGCGGACGGAAGGCCTGATCTGTGGTGGGTGACGCTGGAGAGGGTTCTGCGCTCCGCATCCCACATCACGCTCGCGATGAACGGGGAGGGCCGGCATTATCCGCTGACGACCACCGGCGAGAAAGACGCGGCCTACCACGAGATCTACTGGTGGCTGCGCTCGATCCCCGAGCAGCTCGCGCGTGCGGCGGTCGCCGAGCTTGCCCAGGCGCAAGATATCGACGACCGTGCCGCCCATGCCGATCTATTCATGCGATGGGATGAGCTGCGCGAGCTCGCCCGCGACCCGCTGGTGACGATCGGCGCACACACGACGTCGCACGTCGCGCTCGCCAAGCTGTCCGAGCAGGATGCGCGCACCGAGATCGCCGAAAACATCGCCCGCATCGAGGCGGAGCTTGGCCGGCCTTGCCGCCACTTGAGCTACCCCTATGGCTGTGCCGGCAGCGCCGGCCCAAGAGAGTTCCAGATCGCCCGCGAGCTTGGGCTCGAGACGGCGGTCACGACGCAAAAAGGGCTGCTTCACCCCGAGCACGCCCAGGCACTGACAGCCTTGCCCCGGCTTTCCCTCAACGGCGATTTCCAGGACGTGCGCTACGTGAAAACGCTGCTTTCGGGCGTGCCGTTCGCGGTCATGAATGCGGTGCAGCGCATTTCCGGCATGCAGACGCCGGCCTGACGCCGCCCGCGCGCCTTGGGCGCATTGCCCCGACGCCCGATGCCCTCTATCACGCGCAAAGCTCAGCTCGGGGACACGAGACTTTGGCCGTCACAGACACACAACCGTTGACGCCGGCGCACGCCGATAGTTCGGCAGGCCGCGCGGTGCGCGTCTGGCTTTTGCTGGTTGCGGGGCTCGTCTTCGCGATGGTGGTCGTCGGCGGCGCAACGCGGCTCACTGATTCCGGGCTTTCGATCACCGAGTGGCAGCCGCTGCTCGGCGCCATCCCGCCGTTGAACGTTGCCGACTGGCAGAGTGCGTTCGCCAAGTACCAGGCGACGCCCGAATACGCGATCGTCAATGCGGGCATGTCGCTTGCCGAGTTCAAGTTCATCTACTGGTGGGAGTGGACGCATCGCCTGCTGGGCCGTCTGATCGGTCTCGCCTTCGCGCTGCCGTTCCTCGGCTTCTGGGTTGCTGGCAAGTTGCGGCCGGGCTTCCCACTGAAGCTGATGGGGGTCTTCGCGCTGGGCGCGCTGCAGGGCGCCATCGGCTGGTACATGGTGATGTCGGGCCTCGTCGACCGCGTCGACGTGAGCCAATACCGCCTGGCTTTGCATCTGCTCACGGCCTTTGCGATCCTTGCGCTGCTCGTGTGGCTCGCACTCGAAGCCGGTCCCGCAGCCGACCGCGTGCGTTTGCAGACGGTCAGGCGCGGCGAATGGCGGTTTGCCTTTCTGTTGTTCGTTCTGGTGTTTGTCCAGGCGGGGCTCGGCGCGCTCGTCGCCGGCCTGAAGGCGGGGCTCACCTACAATACCTGGCCATTGATGGACGGCAGGCTCGTGCCGTCGGGGCTCGGAACGCTCACGCCCTGGTATTTGAATCTCTTCGAGAACGTCACGACCGTGCAGTTCGACCACCGCACGCTCGCCTACGCCATCGCTGCGCTGGCGCTTTGGCACGTGACGGCACTGGCGCGCGCGGCCGAGGACGAACGGCTCATCGGCTCGGCGGGGCTGCTGGCCGGCGCCGTGCTTGCGCAAATGGGCATCGGCATCGCGACGCTACTTGCAGGCGTGCCGCTGGCGCTGGGGCTCGCGCATCAGGCCGGCGCCGCGCTCGTCGTCGCGGCGGCGACGCTGCACTTTCACGAGATGACGCGCGCGGCCGTGCGCGATTGACGCGGAGCAGTCTGCGCGTCGGCCGAGCCTGCGAGCCCGAGCATCAGGTCGAGGTTCTGCACGGCCGCACCGGCGGCACCTTTGCCGAGATTGTCGAGCACGGCCATCAGCCGCACCTGGCCCGCGCGTTCGTTTCCGAACACGAACAGCCGCAGCAGGTCGGTCCCGTTGAGGCTTTCGGGATCCAGTGACCGGCTGTAGCCGAGCGCGCCCGAGCCGCGGGACTTCTGCAGCTCGGCCGCTTCATCCTCGCTCACCACCTCCACGAAGCGCTCGCCCGCATAGTGCATGGTGAGTGCCCGATGCACGTCTGAGGGGCGCGGGCCACCGGGGAGCGCACCAACGTGCAACGGAACCTCGACGATCATGCCCTGCGCGAAGCGCCCCACCGAGGCCGTGAAAAGAGGCGGCCGGGTGAGGCCGGAATAGGTGGTGATCTCGGGCAAATGCTTATGCTCGAGCGACAATCCATAGACGCGATAAGCGTCTTGCGTCCCCTCGGGCACGGGCTGCTGCTCGAATTCGGCGATGAGGTTCTTGCCGCCGCCCGAGTAGCCGGAAACACCGTTGATGTAGACCGGCCAGTCGGCCGGCAGCAGGCCCGACGCCACGAGCGGGCGCAACAGCGAGATGGCGCCCGTCGCGTAGCAGCCCGGATTGGCGACGCGCGTTGCCGTCGCGATGGCGTCGCGGTGGTCCTTGCCGAGCTCGGCGAAGCCGTAGACCCAGCCGGGCGCAATGCGATGCGCCGTCGAGGCGTCGATGATCTTGGTGGTGGCATTTTCAATGAGCGCGACCGCTTCGACCGCCGCCGCGTCGGGCAGGCACAGCACGACCAGGTCGGCGCCGTTCAGCGCCTCGGCGCGCGCATGAGCGTCCTTGCGCAACGCCGGGTCGATCGAGACGAGCTCGAGGTCGGTACGGCCCGCGAGCCGCTCACGGATCTGCAGGCCGGTCGTGCCGGCCTCGCCGTCGATGAAGACCTTGCGTCTCGCCGCGGTGGCGGCTGTGGACTGATTGGCGCTCACGGGTTCTGGTCCAATGGTGCTCTCAGGCCCGCTCTACGTGGCGGCGGGCCCTGTTGCCAATATATGGTGTCGAAGACGCGCAGGCGAGGAGGCTAGGTCAAGCCCAATCGGTGCAGGATCGCGTGCCAGAGATCTTCCGAGCAACCGAAATCGAAGGCCCGGCAGGTCACCTCGTGCGAGCCGTCGTAGATCATGGTGAGTGCGACCCAGAAGATGATCAGAAGACCGATCCAGCTGATCCACGGGTGCTTGACGAGCAGTCCGGCTATGAAGTGCGAGGCGATCGCCATCAGCATGATCGCCACGGCGAGGCCGATGACGAGCACGAGCGTGGAGCCCTTGGCCGCACCCGCCACCGCCAGCACGTTGTCGAGCGACATCGAGACGTCGGCCAGCGTGATGAGGCCGACGGCGGACCAGAAGCCCAGGTGGGCATCGGGCGTCGCGGCACCGGCGTGGGCGTGATCGTCGCCTGCCGTCACCTGGCGAAACATCTTCCAGCACACCCACAACAGCAGGATGCCGCCGGCTAGCGTCAGGCCGATGATGGCGAGCAACTGCACGGTGATCGCGGCAAAGAAGATGCGCAGCACGACCGCGGCGGTGATGCCCCAGAAGATGACCTTCGCGCGGATCTCGGGCGCCACGCGCGAGGCCGCGAGCCCGACAACGATGGCGTTGTCGCCGGCGAGCACAAGGTCGATCATCGTAATGTTGAGCAGAGCGACGATGTTCTGACGGTACCAGTCGAGGCTCAGCAGGTTGCCAGCCTCGTTGACGAAGGCCGAGAGCATCGCCATCAGGTCTTGCAGCAGCCAGTCCATCGCTCAATCCCCTTCAAGACCCTGTCATTGCACCGGGCATAACGACCGACGCGGCACAAGCGTTTCCCCCGAGCGGTTCAAGACCGGCCGGTCGCTATGTGACATCGGTGGGGCGGATCGGCAAGCCTTTCGCGCGCGGGCAAGCCCGGCGGCGCGCCGGCAAGGCGCGCCGTCAAAGGCTCAAGGTCGCCTGCCTCTTAGCGCTTGGAGAACTGGAAGCTGCGGCGGGCTTTCATGCGGCCGTACTTCTTGCGCTCGACGACGCGGCTGTCACGCGTCAGGAACCCGCCCTTCTTGAGAACGGGGCGCAGATCCGGCTCGTAGTAGGTCAGGGCCTTGGAAATGCCGTGGCGCACCGCACCGGCCTGGCCGGAAAGGCCGCCGCCCATGACGGTCGCCATGATGTCGTACTGGGCGGTGCGGCTTGCGGCCGACAACGGCTGCTGCAGGAGCATCTGCAGCACGGGACGGGCGAAATACTGGGTGAAGTCCTTGGCGTTGACCGTGATCATGCCGCTGCCGGGCTTCAGCCATACGCGCGCCACTGCGTTCTTGCGCTTGCCCGTCGCATAGGCGCGGCCTTGCTTGTCGAGCTTTTGCACATGCACTGGCGCGGCGCTGGTCGCGGCGGGCGGGGCGCTCTTGAGCTGGTCGAGGTCTTCCAAGGACTTGGTTTCCTGAGCCATCTGGTCAGACCCTCGCATTCTTGCGGTTCAGCTTCGCCACATCGAGCGCCTCAGGGTTCTGGGCGGCGTGGGGATGCTCGGCACCCTTGTACACTTTGAGATTGCGCATCAGCTTGCGCTGCAACGGCCCGCGGCTCAGCATGCGCTCCACGGCCTTCTGCAGCACGCGCTCGGGGAACTTGCTCTCGAGGATCTGGCGCGGCGTGCGCTGCTTGATGCCGCCGGGATAGCCGGTATGCCGGTAGTAGATCTTGTCGGTGTGCTTATCGCCCGTGAAGACCACCTTCTCGGCATTGACGACGATGATGTTGTCGCCGCAGTCGACGTGGGGGGTATAGATGGGCTTGTGCTTTCCCTTGAGGCGGATCGCGATCAAAGCGGCGAGCCGGCCGACGACGAGGCCGTCGGCGTCGATCAGGATCCACTTCTTGTCCACCTCGCCGGTCTTGGCGACGTAGGTCCTCATGACAGGGCGCTCCCTCGGTTGGCGCCTCACGGCGGCGCCTCAAGCGCGCTCTAAGACCAAATCGGCGGTGGCTTGTCAACGAGTTCTTGTGGTACTCGGAAAATAGTGGGTAAGATCAATGCGTTATTTAGTACAGGTATCCTGATACCGCAATGAGGTAATATAATACCAGGGTGTGCAGGGTTCGCCGCAATCGCGTGGCACCATGCTGTTTTCCCGCTTAGTCCTTGAAGTTAGTGCAGACGGCGCGGGATTTGCTAATGAACCCTGCCGGCAGCACGGCTGCGCTGGCCACAACCACACCGGGAGACCGTACCGAATGCGGCATGCATTGCGACGTTTGCAGAAATTCAGCCTGAGTGCCGCGATTGTGCTGTTGGCCTTCGTCGTGGCGGGCCCCGCCTGGGCGCAGACCGCGCCGGCGCCCGAGGCGCCTGTCAAGCAGATCGTGCTGACCGAGGCCCAGGTGAAGAGCTTCATCTCCGCCCAGCCCGATCTCGCCGGCGTCGCCGGCAAGCTGCAGGAGGCGGGCGACCAGCCGGACGCTGCGCTGCGGGGCGAGCTCGATGTCATCGCAAAGAAGCATGGGTTTGCAAGCTTCGAGGAGCTCGACGACGTTGCCGCCAATATCTCGATCGTGATGGCAGGGTTCGATTCGCAGACGGGCGAGTTCACCGATCCCGTCGAGGCGCTCAAGAAGGAGCTCGCCGACGTCTCGGCGGACGCTTCGATCCCTGAAGCTGACAAGAAGCAGCTCGTCGACGAGCTGACCGAGGCCATCAAGACCACCCCGCCACTGCAGCACCAGGAGAACATCGATCTCGTCAAGGCGCACCGGCAGGAGATCGAGAAGGCGCTTGAATGATTGCGTCATTCCCCCCGGAGAATTGAGGAACCCATGCAGGAGCGCACGTCTACGGCAGCGGATTTGGCGCACAACGAGATGCCGTTGCTGCTCGAGCGGCCGCAGGCGGGTGTCGCCGTCCTCACCATGAACCGCGCATCTGCGCGCAACAGCCTGTCGCTGCACATGATCGACATGCTGCGTACCGCGATTGCCGAGCTGGCCAAGGATCCTGCCGTCGCCGCGATCGTGCTCGCCGCCAACGGGCCGGTGTTCTCGGCCGGCCACGACTTGAAGGAGCTCACCGCGCATCGCGCCGACGGCGATGGCGGTGCCGCCTTCTTCGAAGCGACGATGACGCGCTGCTCGGCCATGATGCAGGCCATCGTCGCGTGCCCGAAACCGGTCATCGCCGCCGTGCAGGGCACCGCCACCGCTGCCGGCTGCCAGCTTGTCGCCACCTGCGATCTGGCAGTTGCCGCGGATACGGCGCAGTTCTGCACGCCCGGCGTCAATATCGGCCTCTTCTGCTCCACGCCCATGGTCGCGCTGTCGCGCAACGTGGGGCGCAAGCGGGCGATGGAGATGCTGTTGCTCGGCGAGATGCTGCCCGCAGCGGATGCCGCCGCTTACGGCCTCGTCAATCGCGTCGTTCCGCAAGACCGCCTGCTGGCGGAGGCGGTGGCGCTCGCCGGCAAGATTGCCGAGAAATCGCCGGCGACTGTCGCGATCGGCAAGGCTGCTTTCTATGCGCAAGTCGAAATGCCGCTCGCCGAGGCCTATTCCTACGCGAGCAAGGTCATGGCCCGGAACATGATGGCACGCGATGCCGCCGAGGGAATTGCCGCGTTCCTCGATAAGCGGCTGCCCACGTGGAAGGGCTGTTGAAGACTTTAGAAGGGCTAGTCATGGAACCGCGGCTCTCACTCGTCACACTCGGTGTCGCCGATATCGCCCGCGCGCGCGCATTCTACGAGGCGCTGGGGTTCAAGGCGGGTGCCGCGTCGCAGGACAGCGTCACCTTTTTTGATGCAGGCGGCGTGGTGCTGGCCCTCTACGGGCGCGGGCCCCTTGCCGAGGACGCGACAGTTGCCGACAGCAAGCCGGGGTTCTCCGGCATCGCGCTTGCGCACAACGCGCGCAGCGAGGCCGACGTCGACGCGGTGTTGAGCCAGGCGGTCACCGCCGGCGCCAAGCTGATCAAGGCCGCCGGCAAAGTGTTCTGGGGCGGCTACTCGGGCTACTTCGCCGACCCCGACGGTCACTTGTGGGAGGTCGCCTACAACCCATATTTCAAGCTCGGCGCGGATGGTCGCGTCGAGCTCGATATGGGCACTGCATGAGCCACGACAGCTACAGCGACGACACGATTGCGGAGATCCTCAGCACCGCGCGCAGCTTTGCGTTCGTGGGCGCCAGCGCCACTTCGAACCGGCCGAGCTACTTCGCCATGAAGTATCTCCTCGGCAAGGGATACCAGGTCATTCCCGTCAATCCCGGCCTCGCAGGGCAGCAGATCCTGGACCAGCCGGTCTACGCTTCGCTCGAAGACGTGCCGGGCCCCGTCGATATCGTCGACATTTTCCGTAATTCGCAAGCCGCGCTTGCGATCACGCGCGAGGCGATCGCCCTGAAGGACAAGCTCGCGTTGAAGGTCGTCTGGATGCAGCTCGGCGTGCGCAACGACGAGGCGGCGGCGGAAGCGGAGGCGGCCGGCTTGCGCGTCGTGATGAACCGCTGCCCCAAGATCGAGTACGGGCGGCTTTCGGGCGAGATCGGCTGGGCCGGCGTCAACTCCGGCACCATCTCGAGCCTGCGGCCCAAACTCGCCGCACGCGGCGTGCAAAATCACGTTCTGGCAGGCAAGCGTTGAGCGGCGGGCGAACATCGAGGGCGCGCGGGCCGAGTGGTGTACCCTTGCTGACAATTCTTGTGTCGGATCCGCAATTTGCGGGGCCGTCACCCGCGGAACAGCGTTTGGACTCGGCATTTGCAATTCTCGTGGCGGCTCTTAAGCTCAAGCCCGAACCTGGAAGGGATTTGTAGTGGACCACACCGTCACCGTTGGCATGGACGCCGTAACCCTCAAGCAGTTGGACGATCTGCGCCGGGCGCACCCCAATGTTCCCTCCCGCGTCGATGTCATCAAGCGCCTGATCTGGGAGGCGCACGCCAAGATCGCCGCGCCGGTCACCGCAACGGCCACTCAGAACGGCTAGAGATTGCATTGCCGCGGCGATTGCCCTCGCTGCCGCCGGCGGCCCGGACCCGCCACCCCCACCCCGTTGGGGCGCTAGGCGGCCTGTGCTGCCTCTTTCGGACCGCTCCCTAAACCATCCCATCCTTTCTGGCCTGCGCACGGTCTGCGGCAACGTCTGCCACTCGCCGCTAGCCCTGAATCCGGCCCTGCATCCGGGGCGCCGCAGCCACCCCGCGCCATAACTCAACTCCAGGTCCCGCCGGGGCTGCGGCACTGGTCGCGGCAACAAGAAAAAAGCACGCGATTTCAGTATCTTATATAAATATCCTACCCTGTACCTCGTGGAACAGCGCCGCCGTGGTCCTCCCCCTAACTTCGGTCTCAACGAAGTACGGAGGACTGACCCATGACAGCCGCCACACAGACCGCCAACGTCGCGACGATCGCCGCTCCCGCCAAGGATACGACGATCCGCTTCCGCGGGGGTAAGGTCGGCGTCCTGCTGCTCCACGGTCTTGGCGGCACCCCCGCCGAGGTTCGCTTCGTCGCCATGGGCCTCAACAAGGCCGGCTACACGGTTCACACCCCTCAGCTCGCCGGCCACGCCGGCGCCACCGACGGCAACACCAAGTGGCAGGATTGGTACCGCAGCGCGCGGGCCGCTCTCGTCGATCTGCGCCAGGAGTGCGACACGGTGATCGTCGGCGGCCTGTGCATGGGCGCCATCCTCGGTCTCCACCTCGCCGCCCGCCAGCCCGACAAGGTGCAGGGCGTGGCGCTGTTTTCCCCGACCCTCTGGATCAACGGCTGGGCGATGCCCTGGACCATGAAGCTGTTCAACCTCTGCCACAGCCGCCGCATTGCCAATATGATGACCTTCCCCGATGCGGAGTCGCTCGGCATCAAGTGCCCGCGCGTTCGCTCATTTGTGAAGCAGGCGCTTGCGAGTTCGCCGGAGTACGGCTCCTCGGGTGTGCCCGCGACCATGGTTCTGGAGCACCGCCGCATGGTCAAGGCCGCGATCAACATCCTGCCCCGCGTGCGCCAGCGCACCCTGATCGTGCACTCGCGCCAGGACGACTACGCCGCGCTCAACAACGCGACCTTCCTGCAGGGCGAGCTCTCCGGCCAGGTCGACCTCGTGGTGCTCGAGGACAGCTACCACATGGTCACGCTCGACAAGGAGCGTCACGTGGTGGTGGAGCGCGCCGGCGCCTTCATCAAGTCGATCGTCGACGGCCTGCAGGAGGCCGTTGCTCCTGCCGCGCTCGCGCTCGCCGCCTAAGCAGCAAGACACTGCCCAACCCCGGCCGTCGCGGCCCCGCAATTGTGCTGTCGCGCCGCCCTCGGCGTGATAGAAGTTGGCGGCGTCTGATTGGGCGCAATTTTCATGGAACAATTTCCAGGATCGATCGGGCCGCTCGGGTGATCGGATGAGTGCTGTCGCGCGCGCTGAGGCAGGCAACTTCTGGGAGCAGAGCAGGGAGCCCAGAGCCGCTGCGCCCGCGCTCGCGGGTGACGTTACGGCAGACGTCGCCGTCATCGGCGCCGGCTACACGGGGCTTTCCGCCGCCTACCACCTCAAGGCCGCCGATCCCGCGCTCGACGTGGCAGTGCTCGAATGCGAAACCGCCGGCTACGGCGCGAGCGGGCGCAACGCCGGCTTCGTGATGACGCTGTTCGGCGCTTCGCTCGCGGCGATGGAAGCGCGCCACGGGCCCGAGCGCGTGCGGGACGCCCACCACTACATGGAGCGCGCGATAGCCGGGCTCGAGGCGATGCTCGCCGAGCACAAGCTCGACTGCGACTATCAGCGCTCGGGCTTCCTCAAGGTCGCGACGACTGAGCGCTACGTGGCGCGCATCGCCAAGGAGATCGAGCAGTTCCACAAGCTCGGGTTGGGCGGCATCGAATGGCTCGATGCGCCCGCACTGGCCAAGCGCGTGCGCTCGCCGACGTATCTCGGCGCCCTGTGGGAGCCCGGCTGCGGGCTCATCAATCCCGTCAAATGGCTCGACGCACTGCGCCGTCTCGCGCTCGACAAGGGCGCCCGCCTCTATGAAGGCACGCGCGTCACGAGCATGACGCCCTGAGCGCGGGCGGCTGCGCGTCACCACCGCGGGCGGGTCGGTCATGGCCAAGAAGGTCGTGTTCGCCACCAACGGCTACACCCACCTCATCCCCGGACTGCGCTCTAGGGAAATCCCGGCGTTTGCCTACATCATCGTCACCGAGCCTTTGACTGAGGCGCAGCGCGCCTCGATCGGCTGGGCGGGGCGCGAGGGCATCGAGGACGGGCGCAACTTCATGCATTTCTACCGCCTCACCCCCGACAACCGCCTGCTGGTCGGCGGCGGGCCGGGGCTCGTGCCGTTCGGCGGCGGCATGCATCATGACGCTTCGCCGCGGGCCTGGGCACATCTTGAGCGCTTCATCGGCGAAACGTTCCCCGCGCTTGCCGGCATCAGGGTCACGCATCGCTGGGGCGGCGCGTTCTCGGTCACGTCGGATTCGACCCCGCAGATCGGCACGCTGCACGGCGGCGATGCGGTCTACGCCATCGGCTGCACCGGGCACGGCGTCGCCATGACGCACATGAACGGCCGCATCATCCGCGACCTCATCCTCGAGCGCAAAACCGAGCTCTCGGAGCTGTGGTTCGTCAACCGCCGCTCGATGGGCTTTCCCCCTGAGCCCTTCCGCTGGATCGGCACGACGGCCGTCACCACGGCGATGGCGCTCGATGACTGGTGGTGCGACCGGGGCGGGCGGGCATGAGCGACACCACGAGCACGGGCGATACCAGCATGAGCCCCATCAAAACCATCGCCGTCATCGGCGCGACCGGCATGCTCGGACGCCCCGTCGCGATCGCGCTTGCCGAAGCGGGCTTTACCGTCACGGCGCTGGTGCGCGACCCGCAAAGTGCCGCCCGCGTGCTGCCGCCGTCGATCCGCCTCCTCGAAGCCGACGTGCGCGATGAGGCAAGCCTCAGGCGCGGGCTCGAAGGCCAGCAGGGGCTTTACCTGTCGCTCTCCGTCGCGCCCGGCTCGCGCAGGAGCGACTTCCACACCGAAGTGCAGGGCCTGGCGCACATTATCGCCGCAGCTCGGTCGGCGGGGATTGCGCGCATCGGCTATCTCTCGGCGCTCGTGCAGGATTCGCCCGGCAACGACTGGTGGGTGCTGCAGATCTGGCGCGCCGCGCTCGCAGCGATCAAGTCGTCCGGCATCCCCTACACGATCTTCTATCCTTCCAATTTCATGGAGACGCTGCCGCAGCGCCATCGCATGGGCGGCGTCCTGCTCATGACCGGGTCCTCGCTCTATCCCAACTACTGGATCGCGGGCCGCGACTTCGGCGCCCAAGTCGCGCGCGCGTTCCAGATCGCGGGCGCAGCCAACCGCGAATACTTCATCCAGGGCCCGGAGCCCGTGACGTACGCCGAGGCGGCGCAGCGCTACGCCGCAGCCGTCCCCGATCATCCGCGCGTCATCACGCTGCCCTTGGCGCTCATCTCCGTGGCGGGGCTTTTCTCGCCGGCGATGGCCTTCAACGCGCGCATGATGGGGACGGTGCTGGGCTACCCGGAAGAGTTCAAGGCGGCGGATGCCTGGGCCGAGCTCGGCCGCCCGACGACGACGATCGAGCAGTTCGCGCAGGGCAAGTGAGGGGGGTGCGTCCCCTCCCATTGCCCCTCCGCAAGGGGAGAGGGTTAGGTGAGGGGCAAAACTGGCGCCGGCCAGCGGCTGCCCCTCCCCCAACCCTCTCCCCGCTGAAGCGGGGAGAGGGTGAAGCACCTTCGGCCTCGCGGGGCGCGCGTTGCCCCCGAGGGTTTGCGAAAAAAGGGAGCGCGGGCGCCGCAGCACTGCGATCCTGTTGCAACTTTCGGGCAGCCTACGGCGCCCGCGCGTGGCGTCTATCAGTGCCGAGGGTGCGGTCACATCGTCAGCGGGCCTTCGGTCCGGCTCGGGGCGCTTTGCCCGAGCCTCTCGCGTCCAGGACCTTGAGCTGCTGCGCGCCAAAAGCGTCCATGCGAAGCATGGCTGAGCAAGAGGAGCGCCGCTGCGCGACGGGCGTCCGTGCAGTTTGTTGCCAAGCCTGCACAGCCTCGATCGATTGACCCGGGATAGAGGCGAGCAACCTTGCACCGGCGTGCGCGACGGTACGCACGACGGCTCACCCGGGAGCCACTCCCTGCCCCGCGTCAGACGCTCAAGCTTGCCGCGTCCCTTGAGGCGGCAGGGATGGCGGGAGTGTAGGAGGGTGTGGGGAGGCGGGGATTAGTTTTTGCAGACGGGGCAAACGTGCATAGAGCCGTTTTGGCCTACCAACACTAAACCTCCGTTGAGTTGCTCCATTTAGAGCAATAGCACCGGCGGGCTTTCCATTTGTGTAGAGCTTGTTCTACTACTTACTACCTGTACCCTAGCGTCGCACAGTCGGCTGGGTGGGGCTTGCGTCATGCCGGATGTTCCTTCTTTCGCGTTCAACTTTCCCTACTTTAAAGAGATTGTGACGGCGATCGTCGGAGTCCCGACGTTCGCATATGGCTGCTACCGCTACGGGCGGCGCCAAGGAAGCAGTGCGGACGGAAAAATTATTGACGCCTTCGGGAGGACCTTGCGGCGGTCACGGCCGATCTCGATCGGCTTCAGAGCCGGCACGCAACCCTTGAGAAAACAGTACGAGACCCGCGAGATTTCTGGATAAGAGACCCGGATCCACAACGGGTGACGGAGCACCAGAACGGGCTCCGCACTAGTATGCCGATTATTTGCGTCGTCAATTTCAAGGGCGGCGTAGGGAAGACGACGATCTGCGCCAATCTCGGCGCCCATTTCGCTGCAGCGGGCAAGCGCGTTCTACTCATCGATTGCGATTATCAGGGCTCGCTATCAGACACAGCACTTTCGCAAGCCCGGGTCGAAAAATTCAGCGCGAATTCGCACCTGCTCATCGAGCCAGCGCACGAAGCAAAATGGCTGCGAGCGCTGCCGAGCGGCTCTCATCGATCAATAGCAATCTTTGGATCTATCCGGCTTTCTACGAGTACAGCCGCGCCGAGATCAAGATGATGTTCAGATGGCTCGTAGGGCAGGACCCAGAGATCAGGTTCAACATGGCGTCCTACTTGCGGTCGCCCCCATTTAGAGACGATCCCGCGACACAATTTGATCTCGTTCTGATCGACGCGCCTCCGCGCCTCCTGACAGGCGCAGTGAACGCGCTGACGGCCGCTACGCACGTGCTATACCGACCATTCTCGACGGCCAGTCCCATCTAGCGACGCTGAATACTCTGTCCGCGATCCGTCAGTTCCAGCAAAAGCTCAATCCGACTCAGCGTGTAATCGTGTTGTACCCTCGATGGTCACAAGCTCTTCGGGCTACTCGCCACTAGAACAAGAGTACATCGACGAATTGGAGCGCCAAATCCCCGAGTTTTTGGCTCTTTGGTGCCGGTGCTGAAGAACAGGCCAATCCTGCGTCGGGCCGAATTAGCCAAAGCGGTCGGAAGCGAGATAGTAGTCAGCAGCGGTTCGAACTCTCAAACAGTCCGGCAAGTCCGAGACATGTTTGCAAATTTGGCTGACTACATCAGTGCGAACGTAGCTTGGCGCCGCGCCGACGGGAGCGACACGCCACCGATAGCGATGCCAGGGCAACCGAAACAAAGGCTGTCTCGTAGATATAAGGCTCTCCGCGAAATCCTCCGCAATCTGACGCGGCTTGCCCGGAAACGCACGCGCTCTCGAGGCATTGCTCGAGCAGGTGGACGAAGCGGATATCTCTGAGTTGGTATCGGCTATAAGACCCGCCGTAGTAGGGTCGGACGTCCCTTGCTAGGAGGAGCAGGGCCGCCGAGAAATCTGAGGCGGTCATCGCCCAAATTGTTACCGAACTCCAGCACACAAAGCTGGACAATGCTGCGTTCAAAGCGGTGGTAGACCGGATGAAGAAGACCAAGACCATTAAATTTGGAGACGCCACGGAGATCGCCACCCGCTATCTGGGCGACAACCAGACATTCAAGTCGAAGCCAGAAGCAGCGAAGGCTATTTTGAAGCGCCAGATTAGTGACAAACGGGCTTCAGACCGTCAGGCGGGCATCTCCAGGTATTTATAGTGATTGAACAACCATCCCGAAAGACTGTTCGAACACTAGTCGCTCTTTAGCGTGGGGGAGTTTCCAATGGGCGCACGTGCATTCTCAATCACTCGCCGTCCTGATCGTCGCCGTCGCACAGCCGGCGATCGCCGGCCCGTCGTTCGACTGTCACACCAACCGCAGCCCCACCGAGCAGGCGATCTGCAACGATCCCGAGCTCGGCGATCTCGACACCCAGATGGCCCAGCTCTACTTCCAGGTTTCCAACGACGCGGCGGGCCGCTATTACCGGCGCGTGAAGCAGGATCAGCGCGCGTGGCTCGCCGAGCGCGATGATTGCGACGGCCGTGTGGGCTGCCTGCTGCGGGCCTACCGCGCGCGCATCGACGAGCTGCGCCAGGAGATCGGCCCTGAAGACAGATAGCCGCGTGCCTGCGCGGGAAATAAAAGTGAAGGGGGAGTAATGCGTACCAAGACGACGATCCTCCGGGCGGTCGCGCTCGGGCTTTGCCTGCTCACGTGGATCGGCGCGCCGGCGTCGGCGCAAGATCCGGCACCCGACGTGCCCCAGGAGCCCGCAGTGAGCGCGGCACAGGACGCAGGCATGCGGCGCGTGCTCACGTGCGTCGGCGCCGACGCCACCATGGAGATCTACGTGCCCGAAAGCGTGGTCAGCGGCCGCGGCGTCGAGAACGTGGACGTGCAGAAGCCCGTCATCGGCGCCTACACGCTCGATCTCACGGCAGCCGGCAAAGGCAAGATGCTCGAGCCGGTGCGCGTCAGCCTCGTCGACGACGGCACGATGCTGCAGGTCGATCAGTATACGCGCGGGCTGCCGCCGACGCGCATTCCCGTCGATGGCGGGGTCGTCGATTTCGACAACCGGTTCGGCGTGCAGGCGAAGTGCCCGCCGCTGAACGAGTAGGGCCGTAGGGCCCACGGCCATAGGCCCGAGGGCGCGGGCCCCCGGGGCGTTGCGGCAGCGGCGATCGAGGCGGGCGCACGGTGCGCCGGGCTCCGTCGTCCCCATGCATCCGCAACACGGGCCTTGCGGGGCCGGGGCCAGCGCGCTAGCCCATCCCCATGAGCGACAAACCGATTCTGCCTGGCCCCGACGGCATCGAGCCGATCAATCTCAGGGTTGCGCTGGAAGAGCGCTACCTCGCGTACGCGCTGTCGACCATCATGCACCGGGCGCTGCCCGACGTGCGCGACGGCCTGAAGCCCGTGCACCGGCGCATCCTTTATGCGATGCGCGAGCTGAAGCTCGATCCGGCGTCGGCCTATAAGAAGTGCGCCAAGGTCGTCGGCGAGGTGATGGGCGGCTACCACCCGCACGGCGACCAGGCGATCTACGACGCGATGGTGCGGCTCGCGCAGGATTTCGCCGTGCGCTATCCGCTCGTCGACGGCCAGGGCAACTTCGGCAACATCGACGGCGATAACGCAGCCGCCATGCGCTACACCGAGAGCCGGCTGACGTTTGTGGCGCAAGCCCTGCTCGACGGCATCGACGAGGACACCGTCGATTTCCGCCCGACGTACGACAGCTCCGGCAGCGAGCCCGTGGTGCTGCCGGCGGCGTTTCCGAATTTGCTGGCGAACGGCTCGTCCGGCATCGCGGTCGGCATGGCGACGAACATTCCGCCGCACAATGTCGAGGAGCTGTGCTCGGCGCTGCTGCACCTCATCAAGCACCCCAACGCCACGATCGAGAAGCTCGTCGAGATGATCCCGGGGCCGGATTTCCCCACGGGCGGCGTGCTGGTGGAGCCGCGCGAGTCAATCCTCGAGGCCTACAGAACGGGGCGCGGCGGCTTCCGGCTGCGCGCGCGCTGGGAGAAGGAGGATACGGGCCGCGGCACCTACCAGATCGTCGTCACCGAGATTCCCTATCAGGTGCAGAAGGCCAAGCTGATCGAGCGCATCGCCGAGCTGCTGGGCGAGAAGAAAGTGTCGCTGCTGGGCGACGTGCGCGATGAGAGTCGCCGAAGAGATCCGCCTCATCCTGGAGCCCAAGAGCCGCACGGTTGATCCGATCGTGCTGATGGAGAGCCTGTTCCGGCTGACCGAGCTGGAGCTGCGCTTCGGGCTCAACATGAACGTGTTGTCGGCGGGGCAGGTGCCGAACGTGCTGTCCCTGCGCGACGTGCTGCGCCAGTGGCTGGAGCACCGCATCGAGGTGCTGACGCGCCGCTCGCAGTTCCGCCTGAAGAAGATCGAGCACCGGCTGGAGGTGCTCGACGGCTACCTCGTCGCCTACCTGAATATCGACGAGGTGATCCGCATCGTCCGCTTCGAGGACGATCCGAAGGCCAAGCTGATTTCCCGCTTCAAGCTCACCGACGTGCAGGCGGAAGCCATCCTCAACCTGCGCCTGCGGTCGTTGGCCAAGCTCGAAGAGATCGAGATCAAGGCCGAGCACGACAAGCTGTCGAAAGAGCGCCGCGACCTGAAGCAGCTGCTGAAATCCGAAGACCTGCAGTGGGAGCGCATCGCCGAGGAGGTCAAGGCGACGCGCGAGACCTATTCGCAGAAGACGCCGCTCGGGCGCCGCCGCACCACCTTCGCCGATGCTCCGGAAATCGCGGTCGATCTCGACCAGGCGATGATCGAGAAGGAAGCCGTCACGATCGTGCTGTCGGAGAAGGGCTGGATCCGGGCCATGAAGGGGCACGTGGAGGATCTGGCAAAGCTCGACTTCAAGCAGGGCGATTCCCTCAAGCGCGCGTTTCCCGCCTACACCACCGACAAGCTCTTGCTGTTTGCCACCAACGGCAAGATCTACACGCTCGAAGCCAACGCGCTTCCCGGTGGGCGCGGGCACGGCGAGCCGCTGCGCCTGATGATCGACCTCGAAGAGAACCACGACGCAGCCGAGCTGTTCGCGCACGAGCCGGGCCGCAAGCTGCTCGTCGCCTCGCACGCCGGCTATGGCTTCATCGTGCCGGAGGACGAGTGCGTCGCCGCGACGCGCAAGGGCCGGCAGGTGTTGAACGTCACCGAGCCCGACGAGGCGAAGGTCTGCGTGCCGGTTGCCGGCGACCAGGTCGCGATCGTCGGCGAGAACCGTAAGATGCTGGTGTTCTCGGCAGACGAGATCAACGAGATGGGGCGCGGCAAGGGCATGATCCTGCAGCGCTTCAAGGACGGCGGGTTGTCGGATGTGCGCGTGTTCAAGAAAAGCGAAGGCCTCACCTGGCTCGATTCCGCCGGGCGCAACTTCACGCTCGCGTGGAGCGAGCTGAAGGATTGGGCCGGCGTGCGCGCGCAAGCGGGCCGCGTCGTGCCGAAGGGCTTCCCGCGCTCCAACAAGTTCGGCCCGTCATTCTGACGAGCTGACATGAAAAAGGGCTCCGGGATTGCCGGAGCCCTCGACTTTCAGGCGCCTGCATTAGTAATTGCAGTAGCGCCGGCCGTCGCGATAGTAGCAATCGCGATACTCCGAATCCGCGATGGCTGCGCCGACGGCGGCACCGAGAATGCCAAGCGCGATCCATTTGCCGTTGTGCCAATGGCCACGGCCGCGGTGATGCCCGCCGTTATAGGCATGATGGGTGCCGCGATAGTGGTGACCGCGCGCCCGGTCGGCCTGAGCCGCCGGAACCATGGTCGCCGCGGAAAGCGCTGCCGCAAGGGCGAGCGTTGCAACCTTTTTGCTCATGACGAAACTCTCCTTTGTTACAAGGTTCTAGGCTCGCTTTTCGCGCGAGTTCATGTGGAACCCTGTTTGCTTAACGCGCAGGCCGCTCATTGGTTGCCGACATGCTTCGTCGCGGCGGGGCGGGGCCTTTTTGGGCTGCGTGCGGTGTGCCGCGTCCGACGGGCGGAGCGCGTGTGGAAACGCGTGTCCGGCAGCGCGCGTGCGGTTGCGGGGTGGCGCACCCGGCGGGCGCGCCAGGCTCACGTGCGCGCGGCTTCCTCTTCCATTCGCAGCAGATCGAGTTCTGCAACCACGCTCGCGGCTAGGTCGGAGAATTTCCTGGCGAACAGGATGTCTCCCGGACGATAGCGATCGCCCAGGCTGAAAAGCGACTTGGATTTGAAGGCTTCGATGTGCTCTGCCGCAATAAACACAGGGCTCGATCCGCCGGAACTCCAGTCTGCGTAGGTGAGGGTCGTTCTTATGCGGGCCTTGAATGGTGAGTTGGCGAGGATGGTATGAAACAACGACTTGTCGGGACAACGCGTGTTCTTGAAGAAATCGATGACGCGCGGCTGGGTGGCCACGAAATCCTGGATGAAGGTGCAGGCGTCGCGCGACAGGGCCCACCATGACCATCCCGCATATGGGATCAGCTTGCCAAGGCTGGCCGCGTAGTCGCGCCCAATTTTGATCCCGAACGCTTTTGCCAGCTTGACGGCAAAGCGCGTCGGCCACCTGTCCGAGGGACGCGCCCTGAAGAAGCTCAGCCGAGAGAGGGGCTTTGTCTCGGAGGGCATCCGCTCGACGCTGATAAATTCATCGCCGGCGTTGCGTGCAAAGAAGCGTTCGATCGTCGCTGGGGTGTGCAAAGGATAATCGACGCCGCTCAGCAGTACGAAATAGTCAAAGCGACGCTCATCGGCGAGGGCCATTCGCAGCAGTACGAGCACGGCCTCGACTTGGCTAAAATCACCCCAGTAGACGGGGACCCTCTCGGGAGAAAAGGTGATGTTGGGCCCTTGGATATCGCTAAAGTCGCTCGACCGTGATTTGCGGTCGACGTGAATGAAAATGGACGACGAGCTCGAAGAGAGAGCCTTGGTCAATCGCAGAAGATGCGCTGGGTTGTCGTGGGCAACGATGAGGTAAGCGATCTTCACGCGGGACATCTCTTTGCAGGCGTCGGCACGCTAAGCGCGGGTTTCGGGGTGGGAAGCGATCGGGCGCCAATCGGCTCGGTGGCACTGTCAATGCAAGCGGCGGCAGTGCCAATGAGCCGGCGGTTGACGGCGTTGTTCTTGTATTTGGACCCCCGAGCGTCTCTTCCCCGTGCCGAAGCTATCATCGGGCAGCGCTGCGCTCAATATCTTGGCCCAGACGAGGATGGCTCCCGGCGTCAGGCTCGCGCGTACGCGACGGCGGCCGGCTGTACCTCGGGGGCCTGCGTCGTATCGGGGAGATCAACGTAGAATATCGTGCCGCCGCCGGGCGCATCATAAAACCCCACCTCGCCGCCGAGCCGGGTAACCATCTGCTTTACGATGCTCAAGCCGAGGCCTGAGCCCCCTTTTTGCCGGGTGTCGGAGCTATCGGCTTGGGCAAACTTTTCGAAGATTTCGTGCTTGAAATCTTCGGGGACACCGCTGCCATGATCTCGCACCGAGATACGCGTGGCTCCGATTCGCTCTTCTAATGCGATCACAACTTCTCCGCCCCGCGGAGAAAACTTGATCGCATTCGACAGGAGGTTGGTGACGATCTGGACCAGCCAATCGGCGTCGGACTGCAATTCGGTGAGGGTTGTGGTTGCTTCGAGCGTTATCCGCACTCCGTAGCTCTTGGCGTAGGCTAGAGTGTCTTGCATGGCCTGCTCGAGAACTGACCGGATGTCGACCGGCTCTAGCACCAAGGCGAACTTACCCGATTCAATTTTCTCGATATCCAGGATGTCGTTTATGAGCCGAACCAACCTTTGGCTGTTGTTGTAGGCAATGGTGATGAAACGTGAGGCGGTCTCCGGGAGTTTTCCCGCCGCGTTGGTATTGAGGACGGCAAGGGCGCCGGCGATCGAGGTGAGTGGTGTGCGAAGCTCATGGCTCACCGTCGCGATGAACTCGTCCTTCAGCCGCTTTACGCGCGCGCTTTGCCGCCTGCGTACGCTGATGTCGCGGATGGCCGCCGTTACCAGGATGCCGTCGTCGCTCTTCAAGGGACTGAGCATGATCTCGATGGGAAACTCGCTGCGGTCCTTGCGCTGGCCGATGAGCTCCAGCCCCGTGCCGATCTGCTGGGCGAGTGCGTCCTCGGCGGAGCGAAGATCATCCGCGATGAGCCGCTCGGCGAAGCCGATCGGAATGATGTTGGTGACCTTCTGCCCAATGAGCTCATCGCGACGGTAGCCGAACTGCTTCTCGGCCTGAACATTCAGCAGCACGATCTCACCGGCTTGGTTGACGACAACCATCGCATCCGGCGCAGCCTCCAATAGTCCCCGGTAGCGGCCTTCCATCTGTGTCAGGTGCTGTTCCGCCGCCTTGCGCACGCTGATGTCGCGGATGGCCGCCGTCACCAGCATGCCGCCGTCGCTCTGCAGAGGGCTCAGCATGATCTCGATGGGAAACTCACTGCCGTCCTTGCGCAGGGCGGTGAGCTCGATCCCCGTGCCGATCTGCTGGGCGAGCGCGTCCTCGGCGGAGCGAAGATCATCGGCGATGAGCCGCTCGGCGAAGCCGATCGGGAATGACGTTGGTGACCTTCTGCCCAATGAGCTCGTCGCGGCGGTAGCCGAACTGCTTCTCGGCCTGAACATTCAGCAGCACGATCTCGCCGGTCTGGTTCACGACCACCATCGCATCCGGCGCCGCCTCCAATAGCCCGCGGTAGCGGCCTTCCATCTGTGTCAGGTGCTGTTCGGCGGCCGTAGCGCACGCTGATGTCGCGGATGGCCGCCGTCACCAGCATGCCGTCGTCGCTCTGCAGGGGGCTCAGCATGATCTCGATGGGAAACTCACTGCCGTCCTTGCGCAGGGCGGTGAGCTCGATCCCCGTGCCGATCTGCTGGGCGAGCGCGTCCTCGGCGGAGCGCAGATCGTCCGCGATGAGCCGCTCGGCGAAGCCGACCGGAATGACGTTGGTGACCTTCTGCCCAATGAGCTCATCGCGGCGGTAGCCGAACTGCTTCTCGGCCTGAACATTCAGCAGCACGATCTCGCCGGTCTGGTTCACGACCACCATCGCATCCGGCGCCGCCTCCAAGAGCCCCCGATAGCGGCCTTCCATCTGTGCCACGTGCTGATCCGCGGCCTTGCGCACGCTGATATCGCGGATGGCCGCGGTCACCAGGATGCCCTCGTCGCTCTTCAACGGGCTGAGCATGATCTCGATGGGAAACTCACTGCCGTCCTTGCGCAGAGCGGTGAGCTCGATCCCCGTGCCGATCTGCTGGGCGAGTGCGTCCTCGGCGGAGCGAAGATCATCCGCGATGAGCCGCTCGGCGAAGCCGATCGGAATGATGTTCGTTACTTTCTGGCCGATCAGCTCATCGCGGCGGTAGCCGAACTGCTTCTCGGCCTGAACATTCAGCAGCACGATCTCGCCCGCCTGATCCACGACTACCATCGCGTCCGGAGCTGCCTCCAGAAGCCCGCGGTAGCGGCCTTCCATCTGGACCAGATGCTGTTCCGCGGCCCTGCGCACGCCGATATCGCGTGTGATTTTGCTAAATCCGCAGAGGTCACCTTTTTCGTCTCGAAGAGGGGTGATCAAGACGTCGGCCCAGAATCGAGACCTGTCCTGGCGTAAACGCCAACCCTCGTCCTTGCATTTTCCGGCGGTGGCCGCCTGGACCAGCTCCGCGGCGGGCTTTCCAGCCGCCAAGGCTTCGGGCGGATAGAAACAGGAGAAGTGCTTCCCTATAATTTCAGAGGCCTTGTACCCTTTTATCCGCTCAGCCCCTTCATTCCAGCTTACGACAAATCCTTTGGGGTCCAGCATCAAAATGGCGTAGTCCTTTACTCCGTCGACGAGGAGGCGGTATCGCTCCTCGCTGATTTGCATCGCGTGTTCGGCCTCCTTGCGCACGCTGATGTCGCGGATGGCCGCCGTCACCAGGATGCCGTCGTCGCTCTGCAGAGGGCTCAGCATGATCTCGATGGGAAACTCGCTGCCGTCCTTGCGTAGGGCGGTGAGCTCGATGCCCGTGCCGATCTGCTGCGCCAGCGCCTCCTCGGCGGAGCGAAGATCGTCGGCAATCAACCGCTCGGCGAAGCCGACCGGAATGACGTTGGTGACCTTCTGCCCAATGAGCTCGTCGCGGCGGTAGCCGAACTGCTTCTCGGCCTGAACATTCAGCAGCACGATCTCGCCGGTCTGGTTCACGACCACCATCGCATCCGGCGCCGCCTCCAAAAGTCCGCGGTACTTCGCCTCCGCCTCTTTGGTCTCGCTGAGGTCGCGGCATATCTCCGAAAAGCCCAGCAACTCCCCGGCCGGATCGCGCAACGCCGTAAGGATGCTGCTTGTCAAGAATTGTGAGCCGTCTTTGCGAACGCGCATGCCTTCGTCTTCGTACCGCCCCTTTGTAGCGGCTATCCGCAGCAACTGCTCCGGCGTGCCTCGCCCGATCTCCTCCGGACAAAAGAGACAGGAGAAATTCTTTCCGATGATCTCATGGGCTCCGTAGCCGTTGATTCGTTCGGCCCCGGAATTCCAAGTGACGATTTCACCTTGCGGGCTCAGCATGAAAATTGCGTAGTCCTGAACACCGTCGAGCAGCATCCGATATTCTTCTTCGCTGCGCTTAAGTGCCTCTTCTGCGCGTCTGCGTCTGGAGATGTCACGCTGGACGTTCCAACCTGCGGCAGCGGTGATCAACAGACCCAGAACAGTGCCGAGGATGAGAATAGTCTTGCTTTGGGCCACGCGCCCCTCCGCCTTGGAGGTGCGGAGCGTCAGCAACTGTTGCTCTGTGGCCTGCAACTGGTCAATCGCCGCCCCGAGGTCGTTCATCATCCGCTGCCCGCGTCCGGTTCGGATGGCGGCCGCGGCGGGCTCGAGTCCACTGCGTCGGCGCAGACCAATGACCTGCTCTGCGAATCCAATTTTCTGCCGTGATCAGCGATCCTAGTTCCGGAAGTTGACGTTGTTGTTCGGGGTTATCAGCAGTCAATCTGCGGACGGCTGCCTCGAGCTGCCTCGCGCGCAGAACCCCAGCAGCGAAAGTTTCGAGATAGACCTTGGTCGCCGGTCAATACGAATGCGCGGCTGCTGGATTGGACCTGCTCAATTGTTGTTTGCAGTCTTTGAAGGTTCTCACGGATCTCGTGGGTGTGGGACAGCCATCGCGCACCTTCGTTCGACGCTACGATGCCGCGATACGAGAATGCTGCCACCACAAGCAAGATCACGATGGCAGACCCGAATGCGAGCGGCACTTCCCAATCTGTAAGTCGCTTGATTTTCATTGCGCGCCCGGTCCGGCCTCGGTGCATTGCATTTACTCTGTGCCGTCGACCGGCGGCGTGCGCACACTGTGGCCGCAGATGGCAGTCGGGATCACCATAGGCATTTGGCCACCTTGAAAATGCATGACCAGTCCAGAGACTGGGTTGCCGCCAACGACCAATCTTTCACGCCTTGTCGAAGGCGGTGAAAGGTCTTGGATGCGGACGATTTCCAAGATCTCGGGGAGCGCCGAAAAACAAACTCGGTCAGAGAGGAACGTACGCGCGGCCCCAGAGGCACCCTACCCTCGCTGCATCTACACGGCGTCATTATCGGATGAACAATTTAAGCCTTAATGTCGGTGCGCGGAGCATTTGGACCCGTCGCTTGGAGCGGTAAGGCGGTTCTAGGCGATATCCGCACATTAACGCCGCGAGACCTGGCGACCATAGAATGGTGGGTTTTTCACCCCTCCGCATACTCGATGTCGCCGCGGTAGCCCTCATAGGCCGCCGCATACTCCATGACGCGCGCGACGTCTTCGATGAACGCCTCGTCGTAGCCGGCGCGGCGCAACAGATGGAAGCCCATCTCCATGCCCGACGCGATGCCGCCCGCGGTGACGATGCGGCCGGCATCAACGACGCGCGCGCGGCTGATGCGGGCCGCCGGCGCGATCTCCGCCAAGCGGTCGATCGGCACCTTGCCGAAATTCGAAGCTTCGAGCCGGTCGGGCTCCTTGCGGTTGGTTGCAGCCTTGCCGTCGAGCAGGCCCATGGCGCCGTAGATCCACGATCCGGTGCACACGCTCGTCAGCAGCGTCGTCTCGGGCAGCGCGCGGATGTACTCGTGCAGGCGGCCGTTGTGGGTCTCCTGGCGCGTGCCGAAGCCGCCGGGAATGAGGAACGCGTTCATGGCGGGGCGGTCGGCGAAGCTGTAGTTGGGAACCACGGTGAAGCCCGCCTGCGTCTGCACGGGGTGCATCGAGTTGGCGACGAGAAACGCATCGAGCTCGGGATCGAAGCGGCGCGCGACGGAAAAGACACCGTGGGGGCCGCGTAGTCGACGATCTCGGCGTCCTTGAACACGTAGATGCCGAGGCGGAAGCCTGGGATCTTCGGGTAGGTGCGGTGCTGGGTGGCGGTCATCGCGGATCTCCTTTGCCGGTGGCGTCTTTGCTTATCTTCGAATTGCGTAGCGCGGCGTTCTCCCGCTCGAGAGCCTCGATGCGGTCCTTGAACGTTTGAAGCGTCGCCGCGACATCCTCGGCAAATAGCATCTGCGGGATGTGTTGCGGGCAGTTGACGTCCCAGGCCGTCACGGTGAAGACGATGGCCTGCTCGGGCCGGGCGCGGTAGCCATCCGGGAAGAGACGCCGCGTGAGCTCGGCGTCATCGGCGACGACGCGCGCGGTGCCCCAGATCTTCACGCGTTGCCGATTGGCGTAATCCATCAGGAAAATGCAGGCGCGCGGGTTCTCCGCAAGGTTTCCCGCGGAGATGTATTGCCGGTTGCCGGTGAAGTCGGCGAACGCGAGCGTCGTCGCATCGATGACATGCAGAAAGCCCTCAGGGCCGCCGCGGTGCTGCACGTAGGGCTGGCCGTCCTTGCTGGCGGTGGCGAGAAAGAACGACCGCACCTTCCCGATGAAGCCTGCAAGGTCCGGCGTCACGGCGGTCGCAAAGCCGCCTTTGGCTTCGAGCCGTGCATACGCCGCCCGCGAGCCGCGCTTGTCCTGCAGGGCTTTGACCGCCGGCGTGAAGGCAATGTCGGATGATGATGAGGACATGACCGCATCCTTCGCATGAGGACCGGGTCCGGCGGGAGGTGCCGGACCCGGCGGGGGGGCGCAGGAGTTACAACTTGGTGGCGGCGACGGCGTGGATCTTGCTCCAATTGCCGTTGGCCTTGGTGATGTTGCCGGGAACGTCTGCGTTCCATTTGGCGGCGATATCGGCGTTGAGGTTCAGGTAGAGCCGCCCGTCGACGATCTTCCAGTAGCGGGGATCGCCGTCGAACTTCTTGCCGATCGCCACGCCGTAGGCGCAGAAGCCGCCGAACGCGGGCGCGTATTTGGCGCTGTCGGCCTTGAAGGCGTCGAGGTTGGCCTTGGTGGCGAAGCGGTAGGTGCCGCCGTTGTAGGCGACGGCGAATTCGTCCGAGCCGAGCGTCGGCTTGCCCGCGGTGAAGTAGGCGACGACGTCATGGCCGTGGGCGGCGAGACCCGTGCCCGAGATCGTCAGGCCGCTCGAGACGTTGACCTCGTCGGCGGCAAACGCGGGTGCCGTGAAGGCGGCGGCCAGCGCCGCGAGGAGCGAAAGTCTGCGCAGGAAGGTCATCATTTGCGTTCTCCGGGGTGTGACGCGGCCCCAATCGGCCGACGGCCCCAACAAATGCGCTCTTCCGCTCTCGTGCAGTAGCCGCTATATATGAGATGTATTCTTCCAATTTTCGGGAGGCCACGTGGACCGCCTCGGCGCCATGCGCCTATTCGCGACCATCGCCGATGCCGGCAGCCTGTCGGCCGCCGGCCGGCGCCTCGGCATGCCCCTGACCACGGTAAGCCGCAAGCTTGCCGCGCTCGAGGAGCAGCTCGGCGCGCGTCTCGTCACGCGCACGACACGGGCGCTTGCGCTCACGGAGCCCGGCCGCAACTACCTCGAAGCCTGCCGTCGCATCCTGGAGGAATTGGAGGCGGCGGAGGCGCGTTTGTCGGGCGAGCAGAGCGAGCCGCAAGGCGCGATCGCGATTACGGCGCCCGTCGTGTTCGGGCGCCGCCACGTGCTCCCCGTCGTCGATGCCTTCCTGCGCCAGCACCCCAAGGTGAACGCCCGCCTCCTGCTGCTCGATCGTCCGGTGGATCTCTTGGAGGAAGGTCTCGACATCGCGATCCGCATCGGCACGCTCGCCGATTCCTCGCTGATCGCCACGCGCGTCGGCTCGGTCCGCAACGTCGTCTGCGCCAGCCCCACCTATCTGAAAGCGCATGGCGTGCCCAAAGAGCCCGAGCAGCTCGCCGCGCACGATTGCATCACGTTTTCCGTGCTTAGCGGCGGCGATCGCTGGACTGTTTCGCGTGGCAAGCGCCAGAAGCGCGTTCCGGTGCGCGCCAGGCTCATCGTCAATACCGCCGAAGCCGCCGTCGACGCGGCAATCGCCGGGCTCGGCATAACGCGCGTGCTCTCCTACCAGGTGGCGGGCGCCGTTGCCGACGGGTCCTTGCAGATCCTGCTCGGCGGCTGGGATGACGTCGAGATCCCGGTCAACATCCTGCGTCGCGAGGGTCGTCTCGCGCAGCCCAAAGTGCAGGCCTTCGTCGCCTTCGCCGCCGATGCGCTGCGCAAGCGGATGCAGAGCCTCGGCGCCGGCCGCACAAACCGCCCACCGCGATAGCGCACGCGGGAGCACCCATCGGCCGAGATGGACCGGGATCGCGGACTGGACGAGTGCGCGCGAGCCGGCTGCGTCAGCAGCCGAACCCGGGCTGCGGGGTCAGAGCCGTCCGAGCAACATGAGAATGACCACGATGATCAAGACGGTGCCAAGGACACCGACGCCGCCGTGGCCGTAGCCGTACCCGTAGCCGCCGAAGCGGCCACTGAAGCCGCCAAGCAAAAAGATGATGAGGATGATGACGAGAATGGTCCCGAGCGACATGGGTCTTGCTCCCCTCTGCCGGGCAGACTGTGCCCGGTGTGCTCCCAGCAGCGATATCACCTGGCCAAGCAAAGACCCGGCCACGGTTGGCCAGAGTCTGGGCTGACCGAAGTCCATTGTAAGCGAAAGAACGGCGCGCGGCTAAGATTTGGTGCCACTCAACTCTTTTCACGTGAGACCGCGAAAGCAACCCCCATTGGCCGTCGGGGGCACCATGACCCTGACGCGCTTGCCCGGGAAACGGGGGGCGGCTAGGACTTGTCGATGGGACGGACGGGCACGAAAATTCTCCTGGCGGCAATCTTCGCGCTGGCCCTCGCGGCCGGCGCCGAAGCGCAATCGGGCGCCCCCGCGGCGCCATCCGCCGGTGCCGTGGCGCCGGCCGCAGCGCCGGCGCCCGGCTGCACCAAGGCCGAGTTCGAGGACGTCGTCGACGAGGCGGCCGCCGCGCTTGCGCGACCTCAATGCCAAGAACAAGCCGGCCTTCCAGGAGAAGCTGCGCCAGCTCAAGGACAAGCGCGGCTGGACGCACGACCAGTTCCTGAAGGAGGCGGCGCCCTTCGTGCGCGACGACAAGATCGCCGTCTACGACCAGGACTCCGAGCGGCTATTGAGCGACATCTCCTCGCAGGGCCAGGAAGGCGCCGGCGCCCAGACGCCGGACTGCTCGCTGCTGCTCGAGCTGCGGGCGCGCATGAACGTGCTGGTCGAGACGCAGTCGGCCAAGTGGGCCTACATGTTCCAGAAGCTCGACGCGGCGCTGGCGCAGTGATCGGCCTCAGCCGTTGCGCACCCAGCCGTTGGGGCCCAGCAGCTCTTGCGGCTGATAGCGCATCTTGTAGCTCATCTTGCGCGAGCCGGTGATCCAGTAGCCGAGGTAGAGATAGGGCAGCCCGAGCTGGCGCGCGTACGCGATGTGCTCGAGGATCATGTAGGTGCCGAAGCTCAAGGGCTCCCCGACCGGGTCATAGAAGCTGTAGACCATCGAGATGCCGTCCGAGAGCAGGTCGCACAGCGCAGGCCGCCGACGAGCGGCCAGGAATCTCGGGCGAGCTGTCGAGCGGGTTGTCGGGCTTCAGGCGGTATTCCGTGACGAACGTGTTGATGACGCTGTCCTCGACCATCATCGCGTAGTCGAGCACGGTCATGTCGGCCATGCCGCCGTCGGCGTGGCGCGCATCGATGTAGCGGCGGAACAGCCCGAACTGCTCCGACGTCGGCTCGGGCGCGCGCCGCAGCGCCGCGATCGAGCGGTTCTTGTCCGTCACGCGGCGCATGGAGCGGCCCGGCACGAACTCGTCGACGACGACGCGCACCGAGACGCACGCGTGGCAGCCCTCGCAATAGGGCATGTAGGCGATGTTCTGGCTGCGACGGAAGCCGCCGCGCAACAGATTGTCGATGAGGCTCGCCGGCTTCTCGTGCGTCAGGTGCGTGAAAAGCTTGCGCTCCTGGCGTCCGGGAAGATAGGGGCATGGCTGCGGGGCGGTGACGTAGAATTCCGGAAAGTGCTTTTGCTGTTCCGTCATCCGGTGGCGTCCCTCGCTGGGTTGGCTGGCGGCCGTGCAGTCGAGGTGATGATAGGTGACCCGCTGAGGGCGCGATCAAGACACAGTGCGTGAACGGCGGCAACCGGTCTTGTATCGGCGCCGGTCACATGTGTGGCTTGGCTGCAGCGCACCCAAGGGGGTCATCCTACGCCTTTGGTTGCGGTCTTTCCGTAAGAGGCGTTTTCCTCCAGGAAGCCGATGATCAGGCCCGCTACGTCGATTCCGGTGGCCCCCTCGATCCCCTCCAGCCCCGGCGAGGAGTTGACCTCCATGACGAGGGGGCCGCGCTCGGAGCGCACCAGGTCGACGCCGCTAACGTTAAGGCCGACCGCGGCGGCAGCGCGCTGGGCGATCTGCCGCTCCTCGGCTGAAAGCTCGACCCGGACGGCGGTGGCGCCCCGGTGGATGTTGGCGCGGAACTCGCCGGCCCGGCCGACGCGCTTGATGGCGGCGACCACCTCGCCGCCGACGACGAAGGCGCGCACGTCGCTGCCGCTCGCCTCGGCGATGAACTCCTGCACCATGATGTTGACGTTGGCGGCGCTGAACGCCTCGATGATCGACTTGGCGGAGGCTTCCGTCTCGGCGAGGATCACGCCGACGCCTTGCGTGCCTTCGAGCAGCTTGATCACGACGGGGACGCCGCCGACCTCCTTGATCACGTCCTCGGCCTTGCGCGGCCCGTGCGCGAAGGCGGTCACCGGCATGCCGATGCCCTCGCGCGCGAGGATCTGCAGCGCGCGCAGCTTGTCGCGCGAGCGCCCGATCGCGACGCTCTCGTTCAGGGGATAGACGCCCTGCATCTCGAACTGGCGCAGCACGGCGAGACCGTAATGCGTGATGGAGGCGCCGATGCGCGGGATGACGGCGTCGTAGACCGGAAGGCGGCGCCCGTTGTAGCGCAGCACCGGCTGGTTCGACGTGATGTTCATGTGCACGTGCAGCGTGTTCACGACATCGATCGAGTGGCCGCGCGCGCGCGCGGACTCGCAAAGGCGCACGTGGGAGTAGAGCGCAGGATTGCGGGCCAGCATGACGAAGCGCATGGAGCACTCCTGAGAGAGTTCGTGCCTGCCGGAGGCTTTGCCCCCATCGAGACGGTGGAGGCCGTCCTGAACCATATCGTGCACAGTTCGTGCAGGGGATGGCGGCCTTGCGGCCATGGCGTCCCAGCCCGATCTTGCTTTAGGTGCGCAAGGCTAACCAGTCGTGAAACCCGTGCGCCAGGCCGTCTGCATTCCCGGCAATTAAGCGCAAAGTGAGGCTTCGGGCGCTGGGGCGCGCTTTATCCAGCGCGCTGCCGCTGCATGCGTCCCGCGCGCCGGGAGCATGGCGTGAGCGGAGACTTCAGGGCGGTTGATGGCGTCAGACCCGCCGGGGCGCCACCGCCGGCGCCGGGCGCGGGCCCGTCGACAGGGAAGGATCGACTTGCCCGGGCGAGATCGCAGAGGGCGCGGCCTCCTCGTCGGGATCGATCGATGCATAGAGCAGGCAAGCCGCTCCGCCGATCGAAAAGACGAGAATGACAATGCCGAGGAGTGTGCGCCGCAGCGCCCAGCCGAGCGTCGGTGCCTTCAGCGCCACAACGTCCTGCCCCTCCACGCGCGACGGCGTCGTGGTCGTCGACATTTGCACTTTGCACTCTCTCAAGTGTTGGATGGTCGGATGGCTTCCCCCGCCGGCCGCGCGAGCGACCAGCGCCACATCCATGAAAGAGGCGGGGGCGACGGTCAAGGATTGTTGTTGCCGGCGTCCTATTCCGGGGATCGCGCGTGTTGGCGGCGCCACGGTGGACCGGGGGACGGCACCCGCCTTACAGGAGCGGGCGCGCCTGCCGCGCCATTTCATAGGTCGCCTGCAGGTCGGTTTTGCCGGAGGCGAGCACCGGAATGGACGGAACCACGAGGATCGCCTTTGGCACCCAAAGCTCGGGGATTCCCTCCTTGCGGGCGTGCGCGAGCAGGGCCGTCCTTGCTGGCGTCCGGCTGGTCGGTGACGAGCACGAGCTGCTCGCCCTTGCGGGCGTCCGGCAGGCTCACGGCGACGTGCTGGGCGTCGCTCCACAGGCCGGCGGCCATGCTTTCGACGGCGGCGAGCGAGACCATCTCGCCGCCGAGCTTGGCAAAGCGCTTGGCGCGGCCGCAAATCGTCACGTAGCCGTCGTCGATCGTCACGATATCGCCGGTGTCGTGCCAGCCGTCCTCGGGCGGCACCACCACGCCGGGGGAATCGGCCAGCAGGTAGCCGGCCATCACGTTGGCGCCGCGCACGTGGAGCCGCGCGCCCTCGTTGAGGCCCGGCACGGCTACCAGCCGCGAGGTGATGCCGGGCAGCAGGCGCCCCACCGAGCCGTGGCGGCTGGCGGCGGGCTGGTTGCAGGCGAGGACGGGGGCGCACTCGGTTGCCCCGTAGCCTTCCAGGATCTCCGTCCCGTTGGCGGACCATAGCTCGCGCGTTTGCGCCTTGACGCGCTCGGCGCCCGCGATGACGTGGCGCAGGCTCGCCAATTGGCCGGGCTCCGCTGCGCGGATGTAGCCCGCGAGGAAGGTATCGGTCGCAATCAGGACGGTTGCCTTGACGCGCTCGACGATCTTGGGGATCTGGCGGTAGTGCAGCGGGCTCGGGTAGAGCACGACCTTGATGCCGCCCATCAGCGGCGCGAGCGTCGCAGCCGTCAGCCCGAACGAATGGAACATCGGCAGCGGGTTCAGCACGATCTCATCGCGGCCGAGGATGTCGCGCATGTGGTCGAGCATCTGCAGCGCGTTCGCCATGAGGTTGGCGTTGGTGAGGACGACCCCCTTGGGCGCGCCTTCGGTGCCGGACGTGAAGAGGACGAGGGCTGGATCATTGGCGCGGGCCGTCTGGCGGTTGTGCAGCAGCAAAGCGCTGCCCGCCCGCAGCGCGCCCTTGAGCTTGTCGAGGCGGCCGAGCCCGGCGCGCACGTCCTCCAGCTCCACGAGCGCGATCGTCTTTCCCGGCGACCATTCCGTTTCCCTGATCGCGGCGGCGAGCTCCTCGAGCTTTGCCGCCTCGAGGAAGCGGCGCGAGGTGAGCACCGTGCGGATGCGCCCCGTTTGTAGTGCCGAGACGATCTGCTTTCTGCCGGCCGTGAAATTGAGGATGGCGCCGACCCGGTGGAAGGCATTGAGGCCGAACAGCGTGACCAGCAGGCCGGCGGCGTTGGGCAACAGCAGGCCGACGGTCTCGCCGGCCTTTGTGTCGCGTGCAAGCCGTCCGCCCAGCACAAAGCTCGCCAGAATGAGCTGCCGGTAGGTGAGCGTCGTGCCGTCGGCATCCTCGACGATGGTCTTGCCCGAGCCGTGCTTGCGAGCCGCCGTCAGCAGGCCCGCTAGAAGCGTCATCTGGGCTTGGTCGGGATGGAAGGGCTCGGTCATCGGACGTGGGCGGTGGGAGGGGGGAACAACTGCGGCGCGGGCTTGAGCTTGGCTGGAGGGACAGCAAAGCGCAATCGCCCGCCGCCGGCCGCGCACTGACTGGCCAGGGACTCGGGCGGCAGGCCGCCAACTCAAAGGCCCGGATTCACGGGCCACAATCGATTGTGCGGCGCAGCATATTTTGCCGGAAATCTAGGCACGCGGCGGGACGGCCTCGAATTGACGGGATGCCGCAGGCTGCCCTTGAACTTGCAGTATTGGCGCGGCTGTGAGGGGTGGTCAGGGCATTTCTACTACAACGACTTGTTGAATGGGAATTGGGCAAGAGATGCCTATGATTGAAACTTGAGCAACAAGTGATTCGGTACTACGCTTCAATCAAGAAAAACAAGAGAACGCGAGGACGCGACCAAGGCGGACCAGACCCTTCTTGAGGGTTAATTCGGCGGAACCTTGGGGGTGCCCAATGATTGAAGTCGTTGCTCTTGTTTGCTCCATGCAAGCGCCACTACGCTGCAAAGACCTGTCACTCAGTTTTGCCGCCGAAAGCGTCACGCCCATCCAATGCATGATGTACGGCCAGCAGGAGCTCGCCAAGTGGGTGAATGAGCATCCGGGTTGGATCATCAAGCATGGATTCAAATGCGGACGCGCTGGGCGCTACGCCAAGATCTGACCTCGGACTTCTGGCGGCACGGCCGGTGCGTCGCGGGGACACGGTCGGAGCCTGGCGGTGCGCCAGCACCTACGCGCAGCCTCGATGGCGACGATTCAGTCAAGGAGCACGTGTGATGGTGATTGAACCAGCCGTGACATGGCGGACGCCGAAAAAGTGCGATGACGTCATGCTGCCGTTTGCCATTTGCCGTTGACTTGAGCGGCGCCTTCGCCTCCCTAGGGCGGGTCTTTAGACCCGTTCTTGAAGTGGGAGGGACCAATGCCGGAGACTGCACCGAAGCCGCCGAAGTTCGCCACGTTGGCCGTCCATGCGGGCGCAGCGCCCGATCCTTCCACCGGCGCGCGCGTCACGCCCATCTATCAGACGACCTCCTTCGTTTTTAACGACGCAGACCACGCCGCGGCGCTGTTCGGGCTGGAAGCGTTCGGCAACATCTACACGCGCATCACGAACCCGACGGAGGCGGTGCTGGAGGGGCGCATCGCCGCGCTCGAAGGTGGCACGGCCGCCCTTGCTGTGGCCTCCGGGCATGCCGCGCAGTTCCTCGTCTTCCACACGCTGCTTGAGCCGGGCGATGAGTTCGTCGCCGGGCGCCAGCTCTACGGCGGCTCGATCAACCAGTTCAATCACTCCTTCAAGAAGTTCAACTGGAACGTCCAGTGGGCGGACGCGACCGATCCTGCGTCGATCGAAAAGGCGATCACGCCCAAGACGAAAGCGATCTTCTGCGAGTTGATCGCCAACCCAGGCGGCGTCATCATCGATCTGCCGGCGATCGCCGCCATCGCCAAGAAGGCCGGCGTGCCGTTCATCGTCGACAATACGCTCGCCACGCCCTACCTGTGCCGCCCCAAGGAGCATGGCGCCGATATCGTCGTGCACTCACTCACGAAGTTCATCGGCGGGCACGGCAACTCGATCGGCGGCGTCCTCGTCGACTGCGGCACGTATGACTGGCTAGGCTCCAAGCACCGCTACAAGACGCTCGTCGAGCCCAACGCCTCCTACGGCGGCATGAAGCTTGCGGAAACGTTCGGCAACTTCGCGTTCGCGATCGCGGCGCGCGTCATGGGCCTGCGTGATCTCGGCCCGGCGATCGCGCCGCTCAACGCGTTTCTCATCCTGACCGGATCGGAGACGCTGCCGTTGCGCATGGCGCGCCATTGCGAGAACGCGCTCGCCGTCGCGAGCTGGCTCGAAAAGCATCCGAAAGTGGCCTGGGTCAGCTACGCGGGCCTCGCGTCCAGCCCCTATCACGCGCTGCAGCAGAAGATCACGCCCAAGGGCGCCGGCGCGGTGCTGACGTTCGGACTGAAGGGTGGCTATGACGCGGGCGTCAAGCTCGTGTCGTCCCTGAAGCTGTTCTCGCACCTCGCCAACATCGGCGATACGCGCAGCCTCGTGATCCATCCCGCCTCGACGACGCACCGGCAATTGACCGACGAGCAGCGCAAGGCTGCGGGCGCCGGGCCTGACGTCGTGCGCCTGTCCGTCGGCATCGAGGACAAGGACGACATCATCGCCGACCTGGAGCAGGGCCTGACGCAGGTGGGGTGAGGGGTCGCTGTGCCGGGCTCCAATCGTTCCGTCTACGAGCGAAACGCAGCCGGCTGGGACCGGCATCGCGCGCGCACGCTGTTTGAGCGCGCGTGGCTCGAGCGCTTCTGTGCGCTTGTCCCGCCGGGCGAAAGCGTTCTCGACCTCGGCTGCGGCGCAGGCGAGCCGATTGCGCGTTTCCTGATCGAGCGGGGGTACGACGTGTGCGGCGTCGATTTCGCCGAGCCGATGCTTGCGATTGCGCGGGTGCGATTTCCGAATGCGTGCTGGATCAGCGGCGACATGCGCCAGTTGGACCTCGGCCGGCTGTTTGGCGGAATCGTCGGCTGGGACAGCTTTTTCCATCTCACGCAAGAGGAGCAGCGTGCCGTCATACCCATATTGGCGCGCCACCTCACGCATGGGGGCGCGCTCCTGCTGACCGTGGGCCCGAGCGAGGGCGAGGTCACGGGGACGGTCGAGGGTGAGACCGTCTATCATGCCAGTCTATCGAGGGCGGAGTACGAGAGGTTGCTTGGCGCTGCGGGTCTCGTTGTCGCGGAATTCGTTGCAGAAGATCCCGCCTGCGGCTTTCACTCGGTGCTGCTGGCGACGGCCGATCCGCGGATGCGCATCGGAGCTTGAGAAGCTTCGCGATTATGCTTCCGCGGGCGCGCGCGCAATCCGGATCGCCGCAAGGGCGACGACAAACAGCATGGTCAGCAGGCTCGTGACGGCGGCGGCCTCGTGGATGTCGCCCGTACGCCAGACCGCACCTGTGGCGTCGACAGCCGGCTCGGTTCCTTTCGTTACGTGATCGAGTGCCAGAACCACGGCGACGATGGCGTACATGACTGTTGCCTGCGCGTAATAGGATTTCGGCTGCGGCGGCAAGCGCTCGGGCCCGCGCGCGGCGAGGTAGAGCGCGAACAGCTGCATGAAGATGTAGACCGTGAAAAACCAGCCCAGATAGTTCGACAGCGGCACGCCGAAAAACCCGCCGCCGTCCCGCCAGATCCACCATTTCGCGATCGTGGAGGCGCCGGGGTCGAGCGACAGATCCCACAGCACCATGATGAACGTGGCGATGAGCGGGGTCGCGACCTTGGAAAAAAGATCGGCGCCGCGCCGGACCTCGCCGGCAAGCACGGTCGCCAGCACCCACGAGAGATAGCCGACGCCGAGATAGGTCGGGCCGATCAGGAGGGGCACGTAGAAGAGCTTCGGCCCGAGCGCGTCGGTGTAGACATAATGTCCGAAGGGGAACCCGGTTACGACGCTCAAGTTCTCAAACGCGTTCGAGACCACGACGCAGATGACCGTGAATGCGACGGCGCCCTCCAGGCCATAGCGCACCTCGGCATGCAACAGCGCGAAGGCGACCAGGATCGCGACATAGATCGCGGTGATCGAAACGCTCGTGTAGAGCGCGCCCGCGACCGACACGAAAGCGAACAGCACAACCAGCAACCAGAGCTTGGCGCGGGATTGATGCATGGCTGGTGCTCCAAAGGCTTTGCGCGTCGCCGCGCGACCTCTGCCGTCAGCTTGCGCGGCGGCACCCGGCCATGATCGCGTGATTCCAGGGCAACGAGGAAACGGTCCCTGTCAGGGCCCCCGGCGCGGCGCGGCCTTTCCTGGCGACCAGGTGGAAGCGTAGAGCACCGCCGCCAGGAGACCCAAGGTGATCAGCGAAGCGTAGCCTCTGGGCAGGTTCAGCCCGCCGTCGGCAACGGGCTTCGTCAGCAGATCGCCAAAGGTGGCCCCGAACGGGCGCGTGAATATGAACGCGACCCAGAACAGCAGCACGTGGTTCAGCCGCGTAAAATAGTGCAGAGCCGCGACGACGAGAATGACGCCGGCCGTCACGAGTGCGCCTTCGATGAAGGACAGGCCGGCATTGTCGACGAGGAAATCGCCAAATGCGGTCCCGAGGCTGTTGGAAAACAGCACCGCGATCCAGAACATGATTTCCGCGTCTTTCCGCACGATGGGGTAGATGCTCAGGTCGCCTTCGCGCCGGTACCAGACGGCGAGCGTGCCGAGGAGGCCGAGCACCAGGATGAGCGATCCCAGCAGGTAGCCGAGACCGAGCGAGCGATCCATGAAATCGGAAATTTCCGTCCCGGCGGTGGTCGTCGCTATGATCGCGGCCCAGAACAGCGCGATGTGGTAGCCCTTCCACGCGATCTGGAAGAACAAGATGACCGCCAATATGGCAAACGTTATCGCGAGCCCGGCGTAGTACCCGAGCCCCAGTGTCATCGAGATGTAGTCGCCCGCCGTCTCGCCAAGCGTCGTGGCGAGCACCTTGGCGATCCAGAAATAAATGGTGACCTCGGCGACCTTGGATACGGTCTCGGTTGGGGTCGCGTGGTTTGGCCCGCTCATGTCTCGATCCGGTTGTCGTGAGGTATGCGGCTTGGTCGCGGTGCTGTCCGAGCGAAGCCCGGTGCCGCGACTGGCGACCTTGAGCGGCTTTTGGACATTGTTGTGGCAGCAGACGTAGCACCGGGGTGGCCGTGGCGCGATTCGGTCTTTAAGCTCATGGCGGCCCCCACCTCCCGGCAGAAAGCACGATGGACGTCGCAGCGCTCAACAAGGATTTCGCAGACTTCACCACCGGGGTGACCGCCTGGGCGGCGGCGGCGCTGCCCAATATCCTGGCGGCGATCCTGATCCTCGGGCTCGGCTGGTGGCTGTCGGGTGTGGCCGCGCGCGCCGTCGCGCACGTGGTCGAGACGCAGCCCTACGTCGATCCGACCCTGAAGGGCGTGTTGAAGCGCATCGTGCGCTGGGGCCTGTTGGTGCTGGTCTTCGTGGCCGCGCTCTCCCAGCTCGGCGTCGCGACGACGAGCATGCTGGCCGCACTCGGCGCCATCGGTCTCGCCGTCGGCCTCGCGCTGCAGGGCACGCTCGCCAACATCGCAGCGGGCATCATGATCCTGTGGCTGCGCCCGTTCCGCGTCGGCGACTATGTCGAGGCCGGAAGTGCCGCCGGCACCGTCACCGACGTCGGGCTCTTTGCCTCGCACATGACGACGTTCGAAGGCGTGTCGCTGTTCGTGCCGAACTCCGACCTGTGGGGCACCAAGATCATCAACTACACGCGCTCCTCTCCGCGCATGGTGCGGCTGACGTTCGGCATCGGCTACGAGGATGACATCGCAAAAGCGCGCAAGGTCCTGCTCAAGGTGCTGACCGTGGAAAAGCGCATCCTCGCCGATCCGGCGCCCGGCGTGTTCGTCAACGAGCTGGGCGACAACGCCGTCGCGCTGGAGCTGCGCGCCTGGACGCTCGGGCCCGATTGGGTGCAGACGCGCTTCGATGTGATCGAGGCGGGCAAGCTCGCGCTCGATGCCGCTGGGATCAGCATCCCGTTCCCGCAGCGCGATCTGCACATCAAGGATGGGTTGCCGGCCACGCCGCCGCGAAACGAGAGCGGGGCCGCCACGCCGAAGAAGACCAAGTCGGCGGCTTGACCCGATCCCCCAGATAGGCGCAGAGGATCGCGTTGACGCCAGGCGTGGCCTTCCAGAAGAAGCGACCGATCCCCGCGATCGCGGCTCCAAGTGTTGTAACAAAGCAACGTTGTTTGTCACTCAGTGAGACTACGCGCCCGGCTCCCAGTCCGGCGCCGCCCTCTTACCATACAACAGAGTTTAAGGAGGTGACCCTGGCGGCCCATGCTTATTGGGCGGCAAAGTGGAGACATTCAACGGAAGCCAGACGATGTTGACGGAAGTTCCGGGGCGGTTGGATGAAGCTGCCGATCGGGCCATCAAGCCCTTGATGCGGCCGGCGACGCTTTCCGTCATCGTTCCGACGTTCAACGAGCGCGACAACGTCGCAGAGCTGCTGCGGCGCCTCGATCGCGCACTTTCCGGCATCGATTGGGAGGTCGTGTTCGTCGACGACAATTCGACGGACGGCACCCACACGGCTCTGCGCGAGTTGGCACGCTCGGACGCGAGAGTGCGATGCTTGCATCGCATCGGGCGGCGCGGGCTTGCGTCCGCCGTCGTGGAAGGCATTCAATCTACGAGTTCCGACTTTATCGCGGTGCTGGATGCCGACCTGCAGCACGATGAGACCCTGTTGCCCACGATGCTCGAGCGCATGCGCTCCGCCGATTGCCACATGGTGGTCGCCTCGCGCTATTTGGTGGCGGGCGGCGTGCAGGACTGGGACAAGAAGCGCCAATTCATCAGCCAGGTTGCAACCCGGCTCGCGCAACATTTGCTGCACACGAACCTAGCCGATCCGATGAGTGGGTTCTTCCTGCTGAAACGCACTGCATTCGACCGCGCGGCACGGCGCCTGTCGGGCTTGGGCTACAAGATACTTCTGGACATCTTGATGTCCGCACGGCCGCCTCTCACCGTCGTGGAGCTTCCCTATGTTTTCCGCAATCGCGTTCATGGCGAGAGCAAGCTCAATTCGGCCGTGACTTGGGAATTTCTGATGCTTATGACGGACAAGCTGGTGGGAGGCATTGTCCCCGTCCGCTTCGTCATGTTCATGATCGTCGGCGCGTTCGGCGTGGTGGCGCACATGCTCGTGCTCGCGGCCCTGAACCAGCTTCTCGGCGTCCCGTTCGTGAGCAGCCAGGCAGCCGCCACCTTGGCGGCCATGACCTTGAACTTTTTTGCCAACAACGCGCTCACCTACAGGGACAAGCGCCTCAAAGGTGGCTGGCGGCTGCTGACGGGGCTGCTCAGCTTCTACGCGGTTTGCGCAATCGGTGCGGTGTCGAACGTGGGGATTGCAGCGTTCCTCTTTCTGCAACATCAATCATGGTGGTTCTCGGGTCTTGCCGGGATCGTCGTCGGCGCGGTTTGGAACTACGCCGCCAGCTCTATTTTCACCTGGCGGAAGTGAGTTCGGCACACAGAAGCATCGCACCTGATGCGTTCCGTCAGCCTACCCAGTGCCACTGCGAGAACAGCGCCGTATTCCGGAAAAGCAGCGCCGCGGAAACGCCTACCAAGATGCAAGCCGGCCACGGACGCGTCCTGCACAGGACGGCCAAGCCCATGAATGCGGGAAAGCACAACAGAACGAAGCGGTTCATCGAGTCCGTGATGCCCAGCGTGAAGTAGGGCAGCATGAGTGTGCCGAGCGCGTAAAGCCATACGGCGGGGCGAAAGTGCCAGAAGGACCAGATGACAAGAGCAAGAAAGACTAAGAACCAACCTGTCGTGGCCAGCTCAAAATGTTGGAAGGGTTGCAGTGTCACCGCGGACACGAACCGATCGAGAAAAGTCCCACTATGCCACGCGGCCTGATTGGTGGAGAACGCCATCGGGTGCCCAAACTCGATACCCAAATAGGCCATGAAAGCGAGCAGGCCCGACAACGACAGGACACTGCACAGCGCCATCTTCGCCAACAGGCGCGGCCACGGCAGAGTGGTTCGCCACCACAGCTCCCATAAGATCACGACCGTCAGAACGATGCCTGTCGATCGTGTGCCGAGCGAAAGCCCGGCCAGGGCCGCCGCCAACACGTACCTCTCCTGCTTGAGAAGGATGAGGCTCGCCAGCGCGAATGCCAGGAATAGCGGCTCAGTGTATCCCGCCGACAAAAACAGCGATGTCGGGAAGAAGCAAAAAAAGGCCAGGGTCAAAAGCGCGGCTTCGTCTCCGAGCTCGTCCTTGACGAATTTCGTCATGAGGAGCACCGCAATGAGAGCGGCGACGTTAGCGACGAGAAGGATCGCAATACCGGTTTCGATGCCGAACAGAGATTTTATGAAATACGAGACGACTGGATAGACCGGGTAGAAAACGGTCGGGGTCTCGTCGGTGGGAACGCTGCTGTAGCTATAGCCACTGTCGACGATCGTCGCGTACCAGCCGGAGTCCCATCGCAGCAAGCGGAAATACCAAGCCTTTCCGGCATCCCATTTTCCAGGATCTGCGTCGCGCACGAGCAGCGTCCCGAACTGTACGCCGAGAACCACGACGAGGCGCGAGGCGGCAAAAATCAGCAGCGCGGACAGATAGACATCGTAAACCCGCCATCGGTCGCGCAGCCCCTGCAGCAGACTGGCGGTTCGAACGAAATTCGATTGGATTACATCGAACGGCGAATTCACGTGCAGTGCCCCGATGACGGAATTATCGCGACAATGCAAAGTTCCACTAACTCCCGCAAGGCCGTTCGCCAAAAGGGGGATTGAGGTCGACTATTGATCGACTGCCCTACGTCCTTCTCTATCAGCGGTTCAAAATGCGGTTGGGGCAGACGTTCGAAGTAGGGGCCGCAATAGGGCAAAGCGGTTGATCGCGTTTGCTCGAAGCGACCGTCGAGATATGTTGCGCCGGGGCGTGAGCGCCCCCTACTTCTTCGCCTTGACGTAGCTTCCCGGCGCATCCTCGATGACGCCCAGCTTCTCGCCGGGCTCGCGCGGCACCGTCCAACTGCCCGCGTGCTCGCCGAGCCACTCCGCCCAGTGCCCCCACCAGGAGCCCGGATGCTCGGTTGCGGATTTCACCCACTGCTCGAGCGATTTCGCGCGCTTGCCGCTGGTCCAGTACTGGTACTTCACCTTGTCGGGCGGGTTGACGACGCCCGCTATGTGGCCCGACCCCGACAGCACGAACTCGACCGGGCCGCCCAGCAGCTGCGCGCCGGCGAAGACCGACTTGGCGGGCGCGATGTGGTCCTCCTTGGTGGCCAGTTCGAAGACGGGGAGCTTGACCTTCTTCATGTCGAGCTTGGTGCCGGCGAGCTTCATGTCGTTCTTGGCCAGCCGGTTCGCGCCGTAGAACTCGCTCAAGTAGAAGTTGTGGTTGGCCGCCGTCATGCGGGTCGAGTCCTGGTTCCAGTAGAGCAGGTCGAACGGAAACGGCTTCTTGCCGAGCAGGTAGTTGTTGACGATGTAGGGCCAGATCAGATCGCGTGGGCGCAGCATGTTGAACACGTTGGCCATGCGCGAGCCGTCGAGGTAGCCGCGCTCGGACATGAGCTGTTTCAAGGCCTCGAGCTGCTCGCCGTCGGTGAACAGCAGTAGGTCGCCCGCATGCGTGAAGTCGATCTGCGTCGCAAGGAAACTCGCCGAGGAAAACGGCTCCTCGCCGCGCGCGGCGAGATAGGCGAGCGTCGTGGCGACCAGCGTGCCGCCGACGCAGTAGCCGACGACGTTGCACTGCTCGACGCCCGTTTCGCGCCGCACGGCGTCGGCGGCGGTCAGGATTCCCTCCTGCATGTAGTCTTCGAAGGACTTGTGCGAGAGGTGCTCGTCGGGATTGACCCAGGAGATGATGAAGACCGTGAAGCCCTGGTCGACGAGGAACTTGATCATGCTCTTCGCCGGCGTCAGGTCGAGGATGTAGAACTTGTTGATCCACGGCGGCACGATCAGCAGCGGGCGCTCGCGCACCTTGTCCGTCGTCGGCGCATACTGGATGAGCTGGAACAGATCGTTCTGGTAGACCACCTTGCCAGGCGTGGTGGCGAGGTTGCGCCCGACCTCGAAGGCGGCGGCATCCGTCTGGCTGATGCGCAAGAGATCGCCGGAATGGCTCATGTCCTCGGCGAGGTAGGTCATGCCCTGCACAAGGTTCTGCGCGTTGGAGGCGAGCGTCTCGCGCAGCACCTCGGGGTTCGTCATAGGGAAGTTCGAGGGTGAAAGCGCGCTCGAGACCTGGCGCAGATAGAACTCGGCCTTCTGGCGCGTGCGCTCATCGAGCCCTTCGGTCCGCGTGAGCATGTCGTCGGCCCACTTCGACGTGACGAGGTAGGCCTGCTTCCAGAAGTCGAAGTAGGGGTTTGCCGACCACTCGGGGTCCTTGAAGCGGTTGTCGCCGGGCTCGGGCTCGGCAACGGGCGTCACGTCCTGCCCGAGCATGCGCTGCACCGTGTTGTTCCATAGATCGGCGTAGGAGCGCATCAGCGTGCCCTGCACCTCGGCGAAGCGGGCGGGGTCTGAGAGCCACATTTGCGTGAGGTCGGACAGCGTCGAGGACGCCTCCGAAATCTCGGCGGCGGCCGAATAGGGCCCGGCCTTGGTGTCGGCGCGCTCAATGAACTCGCCCAGGACGCGGCCGCCCTGCTCGAAAAGGCGTAGGAGGTTGAGACCCAGCTCCTCGGCGTCGCCGATCCTATAGGACGGCGCCTCGTGCTCCCGATCGGTGTGAGATTTCTGCATCTGTGGTCTGAACCAGCTCCGTTGATGCGGCCCTTTACCTAGTCGGTGCCAAGCTTTTGCGACATTTGGCGGGCTAGTGTCACTACAAGGTGTGGATAACCTGGGCGCCATCTTGACGCCCCGGGGATGGGATCGAATCGCGCAATTCTGTAGAGTGCGCAAGGGCGGTGACGGCATGCAAGAGAAGCACAAGGGGATAGCCGGCAGGATCGGCGCCCCCAGGCTCGTGAGGGCCGTCCTCGCGGCGGCTGGTCTCACGCTTGCCGTGTCGGCCGGCGGCTGTGGTACGGCGATAGAGACGCCGCTTCCCGATGTCAAGGCGTCCGCCTCGAGCTCGCTCACGCAAGCCGAAAGGGCAAAGGCCGTCGAGGAGCTTAACCGAAAAAGAGCAACCCACGAGCAGGATGCCGAGCAGCAGATCCAGCAGTCCCGCTAGGATGGCCCTCGAGACTCTGGACTGCGCCCATGAGCCGGGCGTAAACACGACTTAGGAAGGGTGAGCGGAGCTCCGCTGCGGCGCGGCCGTGTCACGATCGCGCCCGGCTTGGCGCGGCCGAAACCCGATGCCGCTCGAAAGGCGCACGTGAACCAGGAGTTCCACCGCATCAAGCGTCTGCCGCCCTACGTCTTCGCCGAGGTGAACCGGCTGAAGGCGGCGGCGCGTGCGCGCGGCGCCGACATTATCGATCTCGGCATGGGCAATCCCGATCTGCCGACGCCGCAGCATATCGTCGACAAGCTCATCGAGACGGTCGGCAAGCCGCGCACGCACCGCTATTCGGCCTCCAAGGGCATCCCCGGATTGCGCAAGGCGCAGGCCGCCTACTACGCGCGCCGCTTCGGCGTGAAGCTCGATCCCGAAACGCAGATCGTCGCGACGCTCGGCTCCAAGGAAGGTTTCGCCAACGTCGCGCAGGCGATCACGGCGCCGGGCGACGTGATCTTGGTGCCCAACCCCACCTATCCGATCCACGAGTTCGGCTTCCTGCTGTCGGGCGCCGCGATCCGCCACCTGCCGGCCGGCACCGGCGAGGAGTTTCTCCGGGCGGTCGAGCGCGCGTGCGCGCACACGATCCCCAAGCCGCTGGCGCTCGTGCTCTCCTATCCGTCGAACCCGACGGCGATGACGGCAACGCTCGATTTCTACAAGGACGCCATCGAGCTCGCAAAGCGCCTCGACCTCATCGTGCTCTCCGACATCGCCTACGCGGAGATCTATTTCGACGGCAATCCGCCGCCGTCGGTGCTGCAGGTGCCGGGCGCAATGGATATCGCGGTGGAGTTTACCTCGCTCTCCAAGACCTACAACATGCCGGGCTGGCGCATCGGCTTTGCCGTCGGCAACGAGCGCCTGATCGCGGCGCTGGCGCGCATCAAGTCCTATCTCGACTACGGTGCGTTCACGCCGGTGCAGGTCGCGGCGTCCGCCGCGCTCAACGGTCCGCAAGACTGCGTCGAGGAAATCCGCTCCACCTATCACAAGCGCCGCGACTGCCTCGTGGAGACGTTCGGGCGCGCAGGCTGGGTGATCCCGCCGCCGCCTGCCACGATGTTCGCGTGGGCGCCGCTGCCCGAGCCCTTCAAGGCGCTGGGCTCGGTGGAATTTGCCAAGCTTTTGATCGAGAAGGCGGGCATCGCGGTCTCGCCGGGCCTGGGCTTTGGCGAGTATGGCGAAGGCTTCATCCGCATCGCGCTCGTCGAGAACGAGCACCGCATTCGCCAGGCGGCCCGCAATCTCAAAAAGTTCCTCGCTCAGGCGCCGGAAACGATGCATAACGTGATCCCGATTCCGCAAAAAGCCAGCCGGTAATCCGTCGCGCTTCCATGCAAAAGCCCCTCACACTGGGCATCGCCGGCTTAGGCACCGTCGGCGCAGGCCTCCTCCATTTGCTCGAGCATCACAAGGATCTGCTCGAGCAACGCGTTGGCCGTGAGATCAGCATTGCTGGAATTTCGGCGCGCACGAAGGCGAAGAAGCGCGGCGCCAAGACCAGCGGGCTGCGCTGGTTCGACGATCCCGTGAAGCTCGCGGGCGATCCCGGCATCGCGGTGTTCGTGGAGCTGATCGGCGGCGCGGACGGCGTGGCGAAGACGGCGGTCGAGACCGCGCTGCGCGCAGGCAAGCACGTCGTGACCGCCAACAAGGCGTTGATTGCCGAGCATGGGCTCGCACTTGCGCGCCTCGCCGAGGAGCACGGCGTCGCCCTGAACTTCGAAGCGGCCGTCGCCGGCGGAATACCGGTAATCAAGACGATGCGGGAATCCCTCGGCGCCAACGATGTTCGCCGCGTCTACGGCATCCTGAACGGCACCTGCAATTACATCCTCACCACCATGGCGGACGAGCACCGCTCGTTTGCGGAAGCCTTGAAGGAAGCGCAGGCGCGCGGCTATGCCGAGGCCGATCCCGCGTTCGATATCGAAGGCTTCGACACCGCGCACAAGCTCGCCATCCTGACGAGCCTCGCGTTCGGCACCAAGATCGCCTTCGACCAGATCCACGTCGAGGGCATCCAGTCGATCACCGAGGCCGACATCGAGGCGGCCGAGGACATGGGCTACCGCATCAAGCTGCTCGGCGTCGCCGTGCGGGCCGAGAGCGGCATCGAGGCGCGTGTCAATCCGGCGATGGTGCCGAAGAACTCGGCGATCGCCGAGGTCTCCGGCGTCACCAACGCCGTTGCGATCGACGCCGACTATTGCGGCAGCCTGCTGCTCATCGGACCGGGCGCCGGCGCCAATCCGACGGCGTCCGCGGTGGCCGCCGACATTCTCGACATCGCGCGCGGCAGCGTCCTGCCGCCGTTCCTGACACACACGCGCAACCTGAAACCGTATAAGAAGGCCAAGCTCGGCGCGCACCAGGGCGCCTACTACGTGCGTCTTGCCGTCTACGATCGTCCGGGCGCCATGGCGGCGATCGCCAAGCGCATGGGCGACCGCGAGGTGTCGATCGAGAGCATCGTGCAGCGGCGCCCCCGCACGGCGCTGCCGGGCTCCGGCGCAGGCGTCAAACCGGGCGCGCCGGCGCCCGTCGTGCTGATCACGCACGAGACGACCGAAGAGGCGATCCGCCAGGCGATCGATGCGATCGAGCGGGACGGCAAGGTTTCCGAGCGGCCGCAGGTGATCCGCATCGAGAAGCTCAACGAGGACGATGGCAGCTAGGCGCCGAAGGATATTGCATGTCAGCAGAGTTCATCAGTTCTGGCCTTGATCGCATGCTGGTGCTCGAGGTGACGCGCGTCACCGAGGCGGCGGCGATCGCTGCCGCGCGCCTGCGCGGGCGCGGGGAGGAGAAGGCCGCCGACAAGGCCGCCGTCGACGCCATGCGCCGCGAGCTCGCCAAGCTTGCGATCCGCGGGACGGTCGTGATCGGCGAAGGCGAGATGGATGAGGCCCCCATGCTCTACATCGGCGAGAAGGTCGGATCGGGCGAGGGGCCCGAGGTCGACATCGCCGTCGATCCGCTCGAGGGCACGACGATCTGCGCCAAGGCGATGCCGAACGCGCTCGCCGTCCTCGCCATCGCCGAGCGCGGCGGTCTCCTGCATGCGCCCGACATGTACATGAACAAAATCGCGATCGGTCCGGGATATGCGCCGGGCCTCGTCGACCTCGACGCTTCGCCCGCCGAGAACCTCCACGCGCTCGCCAAGGCGAAGGGCGTTTCGATCGGCGAGATCACCGCCTGCATCCTCGACCGTCCCCGCCACGCCGAGCTGATCGCGGCGGTGCGCGCGGCGGGCGCCGCCGTGCAGCTCATTCCCGACGGCGACATCGCGGGCGTCATCTGGACGACGGACCCGGGTGAAACGGGCATCGACATCTATCTGGGATCGGGTGGCGCGCCTGAGGGCGTTTTGGCGGCGGGGGCGCTGCGCTGCATCGGCGGCCAGATGCAGGGCCGGCTCATGCCGTCCAACGACGATGAGCGCGTGCGTGCCGAGAAGATGGGCATCAAGGACATCAACCGGAAATACTTGCTCGAGGACATGGCAGCCGGCGACGTGATCGTCTCTGCGACCGGCGTGACCGACGGCTCGCTGCTCGATGGTGTGCATTTCCGCGGCGACTTCGCCGAGACGGAATTGGTGGTCCTGCGCGCCCAAACCGGCACCGTGCGCCGCATCAAGACGACCTTCCGCGACATCGGCTCCCGCTTCATCGGCTGACCCGCAAAGCCGCGCCTTGACCGGCTGCTCCATTGCTTGATGATGTCTCGAGCGCGCCGGCTCCGACGCCGGCCGCGCATGCATCGTTGAGGGGGATGGCGTGGACGAGCGCAATGCCGGCGGCTACTCGGTCACCTACAACCGCGATGAGATCCAGTTTCCCGTCTATGTGATCGCCATCCTGGCCGCGATCCTGCTGGCGGCGGCCTGGATCTCGGGCGAGACGCTGTGGCTGATACTGGGCGCTGGAGCGGCGGGCGTCGCCTACTACAACTTTCCACTGCTCGAAACCGGGCGCCCCACGCTCGGCGCCAACCAGTACGGCATTTTCATCCAAGGGTTCGGGCTGATCCGCTGGCGCGCCATCGACCGCATCGAGATCATCGAGATCGCCGACCGCGCCAACACGATCCACGAGCTGCAGATCGGGCTCGGCATGCTGCTGTCGAACGCGCTCGTCGCCGACTGGCGCAAGCTGCCGTTCCACCGCTCGCTCATGCGGCTGCCGTGGTCGATGGGTCAGAGCAACGTGGTGCGCGTCAACCTGGAGCCGTTCAGCGAGGCGCCGGAGGAAATCCAGCGCACGCTCGTCCGCCTCTGGCGCCACTACCGCAGCTAGCGCCTCGCTCAGCGCTTGTAGCCTTTGAGGCGCCGCAAGATGTCAGCTACGGGATTGTCGACCCAGGCGTGGGTGACGAGGTCGCGGTGGGTCACCAGCTTGGTGTCGCCGCCGGGGAAGATGGTGACGCTGCCGGGCTCGAGGCGGGGCTCGAGTGCCGTGTCGAATGCGACTTCACGCGCGGTCAGCACCTGCTCGAGCTCCGCGTTCTTGCGTTCCGTCGAGCTCAAATACGTGCTGACGAAGAACGCCGATCTGTCCCTCGAGATAAAAGACGCGAAGGTGTTGAGCTCGCCGTAGAGCGCATCGAGCAGGATGACGCCGCGCACGCGATTGTTGAGGCCTCCCTTGGAGGCGCACCAGGCGGCGGGCAGATAGCCGCCGGAGTAGGCGACGATCACGATGGGCATGCTGGCGAAGGTGCGCACCGAGCGGGGATCGCCGTGGAGTTTAGCCAGCTCTTGCGCCGCCTCGCCGATGAAGCGGCCGAAGGCGCCCGGCTCCCAGAATTTTCCGGCACTCGAATCCGCGGCGTCGACGGCGAGCTGCGGAGCGACGAGCACCGCGTTGGCGCCCGACGCCGAGATCTGCGCCGGCAGCCGCTGGCGCCGCAGCACATCGCGCGTGAGCTTGGCGCCGTGGCCGTGGAAGTAGACGATCATGATCGAGGGCTTGCGGGCGTCGAACCCCTTGGGGATGTGCAGGAGCACGCGCCCGTCGCTGTAGGTCTCGTCCTCCCAGTAGAGGCGTCCGAACGGCGTCGTGTGACCGCGCCGGCCCTCCTCGGTCACCACGTCGAAGAACGGCTTGTCGGTCGCGGCAATGGGCCCGTTGTAGGGAAAGGGTGCGCTCTCGAAGGGCACGAGCTCGGTGCGGTCGCGCTTCAAGGGTGTGCTGCGCGCGTGCACCTGCTGCGGGACGGGCACGCGCACGGCAGGCGTTTGCTGCGGGATGGGCCCGCGCAAGACGCGCATGATCAGATCGCCGAGGGAGTCTGCCGAGGCGCTGGCCGGCAAAAGCAGAAGGATTGCGCCGGCGAGTGCCGCGCCCGTCCATCTGATTCGCAGAAGCTGCATTCCCCGGTCCCCGTCTTAGGGCGTCAACACTGCCCGAAGCCCCTTAACTTTTGGATCAACGCGCCGGCGGCTTTTGGGTTCAGTCGGTCGAATCGACTTCTCCATCCCTGCGCCGCATAGGTGGCAATGATGTCGATACGATGGGGGCTTATGTGGGGAAGGCCGCCACGGGCTTGCGCGCTCGCGCCGCCGACAGATGTAATTTGGCAACTTTGTTAAGACATATCCGTCAGGCGATTGCCGGGCCCCTTGGCGTCCCATAGGCTTTCGCGCTGGCACAAACGCTGACCGCGCAGGCTTTCCGATGGCAGTCGCAGGGATGGTCGGTGCGCCCTTCTCCGAGGAGCGCCCGATGGAGTTGCGTACGGTGTCGACGATGACGGCGGCGGCCCTTGCCATTGCCGATATGATCGGCATTGGCGTTTTCACCAGCCTCGGTTTCCAGGTCCAGGACATCCATTCGGCGTTCTCGGTGCTGATGCTCTGGGTCGTCGGCGGGATCGCCGCGTTGTGCGGGGCGTTGTCCTATGCCGAGCTCGCCGCGGCACTGCCGCGCTCGGGCGGCGAATATAATTTTCTTTCGAGAATCTACGGGGGTGCCGTCGGCTTCATCGCGGGCTGGGTGTCTGCGACCGTCGGCTTCGCCGCGCCCGTCGCACTTGCCGCCATGGCGTTCGGCCAGTATTTCGCCGGCGTCGTTCCCGGCGCTCCGCCGCTCGCTCTGGGGCTCGCGGCGGCGTGGCTGATCGGCCTGGTGCACCTGCGCGGCGTCGCACTCGGCTCCACGTTCCACAACGTGTCGACGGCACTGAAGCTCGTGCTGATCTTCGGGCTGATCGTCGCCGGCGTCCTGTTCGGGACGGCGGAGCCGATATCCTTTGCTCCGTCGTTTGAGGATCTCCACTACATCGGCGGGGCGCCGTTCGCGGTGGGCCTCGTGTTCGTGATGTATGCCTATTCGGGCTGGAACGCCGCGACCTACATCGCGGGCGAGGTGCGCGAGCCGCAGCGCAGCCTGCCGGTCGCGCTGGTGTCGGCGACGCTCATCGTGCTGGTGCTTTACGTCGGCCTCAACGCCGTCTTCCTCTACACGACCCCTGTTGCCGCCATGGCGGGCCAGCTCGACATCGGGCTCATCGCCGGCAGGCACATCTTCGGCGACGGCGGCGGGCGCATTGTCGGCGCGCTGATTTGCTTGGGTCTCATCTCCTCGATCAGCGCCATGACGTGGATCGGGCCGCGCGTCACGATGGTGATGGGCGAGGATATCCCCATGATGCGCCTGTTCGCGGTCAAGACGCGGGATGGCGTTCCCGCCGTCGCGATCCTGTTTCAGCTCGCCGTCACCACGGCGCTGCTGCTGACGCGCAGCTTCGAGGCGGTGCTGGAGTTCATCCAGTTCGGCCTCACGTTCTGCTCCTTCCTCGCTGTGCTGGGCGTGATGGTGCTGCGCTTCACCCAGCCGCATTTGCCGCGCCCCTACCGCACCTGGGGCTATCCCGTGACGCCGCTCATCTTTCTCGGCGTCACCGGGTTCATGATGTACTACCTGCTGCGCGAGCGGCCGGTGGAATCTCTTGCGAGTCTCGCCACGATGCTGGCCGGACTCGGGATCTATGCTGCGTCACTGGCACAGGCGCGCCGCGCCGCAACGGAAAGCTGAAGCAATGGATAGAACGTCGCGCACGGCGAAGGTCGCAAGTCTCTTGGCCGGCATGCTGTTGGTCGTGATGCAGGCGGCGAGCGCCGCCGAGACGGCGACCGCCGACGATACCGCGCGCATCCTTGCCGGCATGCCGCCGTCAGCCGGCTCGCCCTTGGCGAAGTTCACGAGCGACAGAGGCTGGCAGCAGCACGCCAGGCACTTCAATTCCGCCTGGTCGGCGCTCGACAAGCGGCAGATTTCCAAGATCCATGCGTGGTCGGCGGAACACCTGACCGCGCGCAAGCCCGTCGTGTTCTACATGTTCAGCGGCCCCGATTTCCTCTACGCCGATGCCTTCTATCCGGGTGCCGATACCTACGTCTTGAGCGCGCTCGAGCCCGTCGGCGACATCCCCGACCTCGAGGGTGTTTCTGGCGCGGCGCTTTCCGGCGGCCTCGGCCGCATGCAGCAGTCGCTCAACTCGGTGCTGAGCTACAGCTTCTTCATCACCAAGAAGATGAAGACAGACCTGCGCAGCGGCCGCTTCAGCGGCACGCTGCCGCTCCTTTATGTTTTCCTCGCGCGCTCGGGCAAAACCGTCAAGGAGACCACGCTCGTTACCCTCGACGCCGAAGGCGTCGTGCATCCCGCCGCCGATAAGGCTGCGCGCGACGCGCCGATGGGTGCAAAGATCGTGTTCACCACGGGCAAGGACGGCAAGGAGCAGACGCTCTACTATTTCTCGACCGACCTTTCCAACGACGGCGTCAAGAGCAGCGGGTTCCTGAAGTTCTGCGATGGGCTCGGCCGCGGGGACAGCTTTATCAAGAGCGCCTCTTATCTGTTGCACTCCGACAATTTCTCAACCGTCAGGGATTTTATGCTCGATCGCAGCGACGCCCTCGTGCAGGACGACTCCGGCATTCCGGTGCGCTTTTTCAAGGAGGAGGAGTGGAAGCTCCTCCCCTTCGGCAACTACGTGCGCCCGCTTAGCATTTTCCCGCGCTCCTATCAGCCGCAGCTCGCCACGCTCTTCCACAAGGACCGCGCCGGCCCGCTCGATTTCGGCATCGGCTACCGCTGGCGCCCGCGCGAGTCCAACCTGCTGCTCGCCGTGCGCAGCAAGAAGACCGCGCAAGGCGACTAGCGCTGTCGCTCGTCGCGCTTGCCCCTACAAGCTGGGGAGAAGCGTGCGCCGCGCCTCGCCAAGCGCGGCCGCAGATGCTGCACTTCGCGCAAGACGCGAATCGGAGCGGGGCGATCATGGGCGCGGTGCGCAAAAGGCGGGAGGAGGCGACGGCAGCTGCGCCGTTCCTCGGCGTTGAGGCTTCCGCACGCGGCCTCACGTGGCGGGCGCGGCTTGCCGCAGACGCCGAGACGCAAGCCGCCGCCATCAGCCAGCGCCACGGCCTGCCTGAACTGTTGGGCCGCGTACTGGCGGCGCGCGGGGTAGCGATCGATGAGGTGCCGACCGTCCTCAATCCGACGCTGAAAGCGCTGATGCCCGATCCCAGCTCGCTGCGCGACATGGACGTGGCGGCTGCGCGGCTCGCCGACGCGATCGAGAAGCGCGAGGCAGTCGCGCTGTTTGGCGATTACGACGTCGACGGCGCGGCGTCCTCGGCGCTGGTGGCCCGTTTTCTCAAGGCGCACGGCCTGGCGGCGCGCACCTACATCCCCGACCGCCTGTTTGAAGGCTACGGTCCCAACGCGGCCGCGATCGAGGGCCTCGTCAAGGAAGGAGCGAGCCTCATCGTGACGGTCGACTGCGGCACGACGAGCGTGGAGCCGCTCGCGCGTGCCGCCGAGCTCAAGTGCGACGTCATCGTGATCGATCATCACCAGGCGGACGAGCAGCTGCCGGCGGTACGCGCCGTCGTCAACCCCAACCGCCAGGACGACGTGTCGGGACTGGGCCACCTGTGCGCGGCGGGCGTCGTGTTTCTCGTTCTTGTCGCAACGGCGCGCGAGCTGCGCCGGCGCGGCTACTACGGCACTGGTAAGTCTGGGGGCACGCCCGCGCCCGATCTGATGGCCGAGCTCGACCTCGTGGCGCTAGCAACCGTCGCCGACGTGGTGCCGTTGACGGGCCTCAACCGCGCCTACGTCACACAGGGGCTGCAGGTGATGCGCTCACGCCGCAACATCGGCCTCAAGGCGCTGAGCGACGCCGCCGGCCTCAACGAGGCGCCGACGCCCTATCACCTTGGCTTCATCCTGGGCCCGCGCATCAATGCGGGGGGGCGCATCGGCGATGCCGCGCTGGGCTCGCGTCTTCTCGCAGGCGAGGACGAAATGGAGGCCGCGCGCATCGCGGTGCTGCTCGACAGGCTCAACAAGGAGCGCCGGGTGCTCGAGAAACAGATGCTGGAGGAGGCGCTTGCCGAAGCCGACGCACTCGTCACCGCCGCGCCCGACCTGCCGATGCTGATCGTCGGTTCGCCCGCGTGGCACAAAGGGATCGTCGGGCTCGTCGCGAGCCGGCTGGCCGACCGCTTCCACCGCCCGGCGTGCGTCATCGCCTGGGACGAGGAGCGGGGAAAGGGACAGGCAAGTGTCCTGGGCACGGGCTCGCTGCGCTCGCTGCCCGGCGCCGACATCGGGGCTGCGGTGCGCGCGGCGGTCGCGGCCGGCCACCTCGTCAAGGGCGGCGGCCACGCGATGGCGGCGGGGCTCACCGTGACGCGCGCCAATTTGCCGGCGTTGCAGGAGTTCCTGCAGGCGCGGCTTTTGGCGAGCGTGGGGCAAGCGCGCGCGCGCGCCGGCCTCGAAATCGACGGCGCGTTGACGACGGGGGGCGTGAGTGATGAGCTGATGGAGCTCATCGCGCGCGTCGGGCCCTACGGGCAGGGCAATCCTTCCCCGCGCTTCGCTTTCCCGGCAATCAATGTGCGCTTTGCCAAGGTCGTGGGCGAGAGCCACGTGCGTTGCGTGCTGCAATCGGCGGACGGTGCGCGGCTCGAGGCGATTGCCTTTCGCGCGGCCGGTGAGCCGCTGGGCGACATGCTGCTGGGCGCGGGCGGTCTGCCGCTGCACGTCGCCGGCAACCTCAAGCGCTCGACTTGGGGCGGGCGCGACAAAATAGAGCTGACGATCGAGGATGCGGCCGACCCGCGGCGCCAAAGTTGAGCGGCGCGACGGGTCCGCGTTTTTGGCGGCGGGGCTTGCTTGCACGCGCCCGCAAAGGCCCCTATACGGAGGCCCGGCCGGTCCCTTCGTCTATCGGTTAGGACGCGAGATTTTCAATCTTGAAAGACGGGTTCAACTCCCGTAGGGACCGCCAACCCCCAACGAACAGAGACGCTCGCCGCGCGCTAAATCTGGGCGTGGAAATGAGGCGGCCAAACTGGGCGAGCCCGCCGGACGTCGCTTAATGCGCAAATTTTGCCGAAACCCGGAACGATTTTGATATCCTTGGCGTCCTAGAGTGGGGCCGCATCCTCGTGTCTGGAGTCCGTCATGGCCGCGCGCGCGTATTGGAAAGGCTTCCTCCGCCTCTCCCTCGTCTCGATCGCCGTTGAGATCTACAATGCGGTCGAGAGCAAATCCGAGATCTCCTTCCGGCAGATCCACAAGCCCTCGGGGCGGCGGATCAACTATACCAAGACCGTGCAGGGTATCGGCGAGATCGACAGCGCCGATATCGTCAAAGGCTACGAGGTCGACGCTGACACCTACGTGACGCTCGATCCCGACGAGATCGACGCCGTCAAGCTTGAGAGCAAGAAGACGATCGATCTCGTGAAGTTCGTCGATGCCGACGCCATCGACCCGAGGTACTTCGAGCGCCCGTATTTCGTGGCGCCCGCCGACAAGCATTCGGGCGAAGGCTACGTCGTCATCCGCGAGGCGTTGAAGAAGACGGGAAAGGTCGGGCTCGCGCAGCTGACGATCGCCGGCCGGGAGTGGCTCGTCGCCATCGCCGCCTTCGAGGACGGCCTGCTGATGGAGATGCTGCGCTATGCCGAGGAGCTGAAAGACCCCGCCGACTTCTTCGACGAGGTTCCCACAGGCAAGCCGGACAAGGAGATGGTCGACCTCGCGGTTGAGCTGATCGGACGCAAGTCGGGAAAATTCACCCCCGACCAGTTCAAGAACCACTACGCAACCGCGCTCCGCGATCTCGTCAACAAGAAATTGAAGGGGCAAAAGATCATCGCGCCGCACGAAGAGGTTGCGCCCGGCGGGGCCAAGGTGATCGACTTGATGGCGGCGTTGCGCAAGAGCATCGGCGACGGCGGCAAGGCGAAGCCGAAAGCCAAGGGGACCGGCGATGGCAAGCGGACCAAGACGAAAACGGCAAGGAAACGGGCTTGAGGTGGCACGCCGCATCGAGGTGAAGGCCGAGACGTGGCACGCGCTCGATGCGCTGGCGGGCGACGAGGGCCGGTCGGTGCACAGCCTCGCCGAGGAAGCCTTCCGCGATTTTCTCAAAAAGCGCCGGCGGCCACGCTCGCTCCTCGAAGCGCTGCGCGAAAGCACGCGCCAGCACCCGGCAAACGATTGCGCGCCGCCGCGCTCGCGCCGCCGCTCGTAGAGACGGCGCTCAGGCCGATAGCGAAAGCGGGCTGATTATCGAGGCAACTGCGTCGGTCGAGCTGGGCCGTTCGAACGCGTCCGCATCGACCGCATTGAGCGCCCACAGGCGCAGCCGCTTGGGATCGCGCTCGCCTTCCGCAACAGCCGCTGCAATCCGTATGGCAACGGTGTTTTTCGCATCGGCATAGGCTTGCGTGAGATCGAGGGTCTTCAGGTCCTCGCACACCTCCTCAAAGACCTGCTCCATCAGCTTCAGGGTCTGAGGGTCGTACGCGGCGCCGTACATACGCATGATCATGCTCCACCCGGATACACATGCGGCTGCAACGCGGCCCGGCGCCGACTAGTTCCGGGAGGACGCGGGTTCCTCGCTGGCGAACGCATCCCAGGAGGGTGCCTCGCCGAAGCGTTCCACGAGAAAGTCGATGAATACGCGTGTCTTGGCCGCGAGGTAGCGGTTGGGCGCATAGAGCGCGTAGATGGCCAGCGCCGTCGGCGGCGTCTGCGGCAAGAGCACCTGCAAGCGCCCCGCTTCAATGTCGGGCCCGACGAGGAACGTCGGCAGGTTGGTAATGCCGTTGCCGGCGAGCGCGCCCGCGCGCAGCACTTCGCCGTTGTTGGAGCAAAGCGCTGCCTCGATGGGAACGGTGATCGTTTCGCTCCCCTGCACGAGCTGCCAGCGCTGCGTAGCGGCCATGTGGCCGTAGTTGAGGCAGCGGTGATGGATGAGCGCTGCGGGCGCGGCGGGGGCCCCGTGGCGCGCGATGTAATCGGGTGAAGCAACCAGCACGCGTCGCGCCGGCGCGAGGCGACGCGCGATGAGGCTTGAATCCGCCAGCACGCCGATGCGCACCGTCACGTCGACGCCTTCCTCGAGCGGGTCGATGAAACGGTCATTCAGCGTGAGCTCGATGCGCAGATCGGCGTGGCGCACCATGAAGTCGGCGACGGCAGCACCGAGATAGAGGATGCCGAACGACATGGGCGCGTTGATCTTCAGCACGCCCTTGGGCTCGTCGTGCAGGCGCGAGATCTGGATCTCGGTCTCCTCGACCTCGGCCAGAATGGAGACGCAGCGCTCGTAGTAGGCGAGGCCCGCTTCCGTCGCGGTGACACGCCGCGTTGTCCGATCCAGCAGGCGGGCGCCCATGAGCTGCTCGAGCTCCATCACGGCCTTGCTGACGGCGGAACGCGTGAGCCCCAGGCGGCGGGCGGCCTCGGCATAGCTGCCGGCCGCCACCACCTTTGCGAAGGCGTTCATGGCGTCGAGCTTGTCCATTTGTATCCAATATGGAACCAGACTGGCCGAAAGATCGCGTATTGAGCGAATTCCGTCAACACCCCATAACTTTGGTCGAGACGCCGGCATCCCGCCGGCCCCGTCACCAAGCAAGGAGATGGACCATGCTGACCCTTCGCAGAGCCGAGGAGCGCGGACGTGCCAACTTCGGCTGGCTCGACAGCCGCCACAGCTTTTCCTTCGGCCATTATCACGACCCCGCCCACATGGGCTTCGGGCCGCTGCGCGTCATCAACGACGACCGCGTCGCGCCGGGCGGCGGCTTCCCGACCCACCCGCACGCCGACATGGAGATCGTTTCCTACGTGCTTGCCGGCGCGCTCGAGCATAAGGACAGCCTCGGCACCGGTTCGGTGATCCGTCCCGGTGACGTGCAGCGGATGTCGGCTGGATCGGGCATCCGTCACAGCGAGTTCAACGCCTCGAAGACGGAGCCCGTGCACTTCTTGCAGATCTGGATCATCCCGGAGAGCAAGGGGTTGGCGCCCGGCTACGAGCAGAAGGCATTCTCGGAGGCGGACAAGCGCGGCAAGCTGCGTCTCGTCGGCTCCCGCGACGGGCGCGAGGGCTCGGTCACCATTCATCGCGACGTCGATTTCTACGCGACGCTGCTGGGTGAGGAGGAGACCGTGACCCACACGCTCAAAGCCGGGCGCAGCGCCTGGGTGCAGGTCGCGCAAGGGAGTGCCAAGCTCAACGGCGAGCAGCTCTATCCGGGCGACGGCGTTGCACTCGAGGAGGCCGGCACGCTCACGCTTGCCGGCACCTCACAAGACGCCGAAATCCTGCTGTTCGATATGGCCGTGTAACTCCAGCGGGCCCTGATCCGATACCGGGTCGGGGCCCGCCTCGAGCGCGCCGCGTCGCATGCCGGTTTCAGGTGGACGTGCTCGCGGCCTCGAGGTCAGCCAGGGTATCGACGTCGGCAAAAACGCTGCTGTCGCTCGCAGGCACCGCGACGCACTCGCGTTCGAGGCTCTGCAGCAGCGCCTTACCGCCCTCAGTGCCACCGAGCGTCAGGAGAGCTGCAAAGAAGCGGCGTGGCCACAGCACGGGGTTGCGCTGGGCGCCTTGCATCGTTGCGGGGTAGACGATCGCGCGTCCGTCGTGGCGCTCGAACGCGGCGACGAGGCTCGACAATAGCTCATGATTGAGAAACGGCATGTCGCCGGGGACGATGAAGGCGCCGTCGATGCCGGGGGCCAGCACCTCGATTCCCGCCGCGATGGACGACCCCATGCCGCTTTGCCACGCCGCGTTGTGCACGAAGCGCGCGGGCAGACCGGCGAGCGCGGTTTTGATCCGCGACTGGTCACACCCCGTCACCACCACGACGTCGGCCACTTCGCGCGCGATCTCCTCGACGACGCAGCGCACGAGCGGGCGGGCGCCCAGCCGCGCGAGCAGCTTGTTCTCCGCGCCAAAGCGCTTGGAGGCCCCGGCTGCGAGCACGATCGCGGCGAGCTTGGGCATCATGGGGCTCCGCGCGCGACCGCAATGATCTGAGCGAGGATCGAGACCGCGATCTCAGCCGGTCCCTTGGCGCCGATCGCAAGCCCGACGGGGGCATGGATGCGCGCGATGTCGGTATCGGCGAAGCCCGCTGCCTTGAGCCGCTCGATGCGCTTGGCGTGCGACCGCTTGGAGCCGAGCGCCCCGATATAGAGACACGGGCTGCGCAGCGCCGCGCCAAGCGCCTCATCGTCGATGTGCGCGGCGTGCGTCAGCGCGACGACGGCGGAGCGCGCGTCGAGTCCCAGCGTCTTTAGCGAGACCTCGGGCCATTCGGTCAGGCTGTTAGTGCCGCCGAAGCGCTCCTCGGTGAGGAAGGCTGCACGCGGGTCGACGACGATCACGTCGTAGCCCACTTGTCGCGCGAGGTCGGCCAGCACCTGCCCGATGTTGGTTGCGCCCGCGATGATGACGCGCACGGTCGGCAGCAGAGCCTGCACGAAGACGGTGCCGTCGGGCGTGTCGGCGAGGCGGCTTTCGCCCGATGCCAGACTTGCCGCGACGTCTGGCGGCATGGCTTGGCCCGGGTCGAACAGGCGGCGGCTGCCCGTCGTCACGTCCGTCAGTACGGCGAGCGTCTTGCGCGCGGCCCGCGCCGCCAGCACGCGATCGAGGTAGCCCGCATCGCGCGCGCGAGCGAGCGGCTCCAGCAGAACCTTGATCTTGCCGCCGCAGGGGAGCCCGGCACGCCACGCGGTCTCTTCCGCGACGCCGAATTCCAAAAGCTTCGGGCGCCCGCCCGCCATCACGGCGTCGGCTTCCGCGATCACGTCGGCCTCGACGCAGCCGCCCGAGACCGAGCCCTGAAATCGTTCGCCCGGCGCGACGACGAGCTGGCCGCCGACCGGCACGGGTGCTGAGCCCCAGGTCGAGACGACGGTCGCGAGCGCGACCTTGCCGTGTTGATCGAGCCAGGCGCGCGCCGCTTCGATCGGATCTCGCTCCGTGGTTATGGGGCGCTGGGGGGCTAAGACGTTCATCGAGGAAACTCCTTGCGGGGCCTGCGTCAGGTGCCGGGACAGGCAGCGCCGCTCGCCACCCAGGCCTTGATCAATTCACCGAATTCTTTCTGGGTGCCCGGTGCCGGCGTGCGCCCAACCCCCGGATTCCATCCCCAGCCGACAAGCTCGTCCTCGGCCATGTGATGGATGAGATCGTCCATCGACTTGCCGCCGTTGCGCTTCGGATCCTTGATCTGCTCGCAGATCTCGCCGAGCGACTTGCCGACCCAGGCCATCTCGATCGGCGCCAAGTGCCAAAGGGGATTGCCCGGAATATGCCCGGGATCGAAATTCGCCGGGCCGTGGCATGTCGTACAGCGCATGCCGATCGCGCCGAAGCCATCCACGCCGCGCACGACGAGCGGGCGATGCGGGTGGGCGTCGTCGCCCTGCAGCGGCCGATCGCCGGCCGGATGGCAGTTCGAGCAGCGGGGGTGCGTAATCACTTTACCCGCCTCGACGAAGAGTGCGACCGAGCGCGCGTTCTGGTCGGCGATTTCGTCGAACGCCGCGACGGGCTTGAGGCCGCCGGCGGGGTCGGGTTGACGCGCGGACACACCGACGCCGGCGGCAAGTACGACCGCGGCGCCACCTAGAGCGATCAGGTACGGTTTCATGACGGCCTCTCTCAAGCCTTGCCGACGGAACGCGAGAAGGGAAGCGCAAAGAGGCGCTCGCCGGTGAGCTTGGCCCAGGCATTGGCGATCGCGGGCGCAATCGGCGGCACGCCCGGCTCTCCGATGCCGGTGGGCTTCTCGGGCGAGGGCACGATGTGCACCTCGACGTCGGGCATCTCGTTGATGCGCAGCACGCGATAGTCGTGGAAGTTCGACTGCGCGACGCGGCCATCCTCCAGGTCGATCGCGCCATAGAGAGCGGCCGACAGGCCATACCCCATGCCGCCTTCGAGCTGCGCCTTGATCACGTCCGGATTGATGGCGATGCCGCAGTCGGCCGCGCAGACGACGCGCTCCACTTTGGGCAAGCCATCCGAGCCGACCGAGACCTCCACGACGTGCGCCACGTACGACTTGAAGGATTCATGCACCGCCAAACCCCGTGCCTTGCCCTTGGGCAGCGGCTTGTCCCAGCCCGCGGCATTGGCGGCGAGCTCGAGCACGGCGAGATGACGCGGATGCTTTGCAAGCAGCTTGCGGCGGATGACGAGGGGATCGATGCCGGCGGCCTCGGCGAGCTGGTCGAGGAACACTTCTGTTGCGTACGCGGTGTGCGTCGAGCCGACGGAGCGCCACCACAGCGTCGGCACGCCGGCCTCCGCGATATGCGCCGAAACGCGCAGGTTGGGGATCTGATAGGGCAGCGTGCTCGCTCCCTCGACCATGGACTGGTCGACGCCGTCCTTTACCATGTGCTCCTCGAACGGCGTCCCCTTCATGAAGGACTGGCCGACGATCACCTGGTCCCAGGCGACGATCTCGCCCTTGTCGTCGAGCGCGCCCTTCAAGTGGTGCACGAAGACGGGGCGGTAGCGCCCGCCCTTGATGTCGTCCTCGCGCGTCCAGATCACCTTGATCGGACCCTTGTGCTTGGCGCCCTTCCGGACTTGCGCGGCTTCCGCGGCCATGTCGCCCGCCGGTGTCGCGCGCCGCCCGAAGCTGCCGCCCGCGAGCATCGTCTTGATTTTCACCTGCTCCGGCTTGAGGCCGAGAATGCCGGCGGCGACGCCCTGGTCGATGGTCTGCAGCTGCGAGCCGAACAGCAGCTCGGCGCCGCCGTCATCCGTGTGGCGGATCACGCAGTCGTTGGGCTCGAGCGGAGCGTGCGCGAGATAGGGGAACGTGAACGTCGCCTCGACGACCTTCGCGGCGCCGGCAAGCGCGCCTTCGCGCGTCGCCATCGTTGCGCGCGATCGCGCCGGTGGTCATGGCGAGATCGCGGTACTCGGTCGATGAGATCGCGGCTGCTGCGCGTCTCCGTGCCGGTCTCGTCCCAGGCGATCTTGAGCGCGTCGCGCCCTTTCTTGGCGGCCCAGAAATTATCCGCCAGCACGGCGACGCCCTGCGGAATGGAAACGACCTCGCGCACGCCGGGGATGGCGAGTGCCGCCGCCGGATCGACGTTCTGCAGCCTTTGCCGCCGAACCGGGACGGGTGCGCGATGAGAGCAGGTCAGCATATCCGGGAGCGCGACGTCGATGGTGAATTTCGCGGTGCCGTTGGTCTTGGGCACGGTATCGACCTTGGGCACGCGCGTGCCGATGAGGCGCCAGTCGGCCGGCGCCTTCGGCTGCGCGGGCGCCGTCAGCGTGATCGCCTGCGCGCTGCGCTGCGAGCGCGCCGAAACGTCGTCGATTTGCCGTCCGGCCCCTTGACGAGGCCCTTCTCGATGGTGATCGCGCCCGGATCGACGTTCCACTCCTTGGCGGCGGCGGCGATGAGCCGCGCGCGCGCCTCCGCGCCCGCGCTGCGCAGCTGGTCCCAGGAGTTGGCCATTGCGGTGGAGCCGCCGGTGCCCTGGATGCCGAACGCGGTGTTGGCATACTTGGCGACGTCGGCGGGTGCCGATTCCACCTCGATCTGGCTCCAGTCGGCGTCGATCTCGTCGGCAAGGATCGTCGCGATGCCCGTGTAGGGGCCCTGGCCGAACTCGATGTGCTTTGAGATCACGGTGACGGTGCTGTCGGGCGCGATCCGCAGGAAGGCGTTGGGCGCGAACGTGGTCGCTGCCCGCGGCTGCTGCGCGCGTTCCCAGGGGCACGTGGAAGCCGATGACGAGGCCGACGGCGGCCGATCCTTTGAGAAACTGGCGGCGATTGGTGGCAAGCGTTGCTTCCATGGCTCAGCCCTCCAGGCGGCGCGCGGCGTCGTGGATCGCGGCGCGAATGCGGTGATAGGTGCAGCAGCGGCAGATGTTGCCGTTCATGGCGAGGTCGATGTCCTCGTCCGTCGGCTTGGGGATCTCCGGCGAGCAGCCCGACGGCCGACATGATCTGGCCCGACTGGCAGTAGCCGCACTGGGGCACGTCGAGCGCGATCCAGGCAGCCCGCACCGCCTCCGTCACCTTGCCCTCGGCACCCTCGATGGTCGTGACCTCCGCGCCCTCGAGCGTGCCGATGGGCGTCACGCACGAGCGCCGCGGCTGGCTGTCGACGTGAACCGTGCAGGCGCCGCACTGCGCGACGCCGCAGCCGAACTTCGTTCCCGTGAGGCCCTGCTCATCGCGCAGGAACCAAAGCAGCGGCATCGACGGATCGCCGTCGAACTGCACCGCTTTGCCGTTGATCTTCAGCGATAATCATTGGCTGCCTCACTTTCGTGCAAGCTTGGGATGCAAGGAGGTGGCTAGTCGTGACGCTGCTCGCTCTATGAACGTGATCGCGGGCCGATCAGGTTCCATCCGCTCGTTAATCCCATCTTACTACTCCGCCGGCTGCGGTCCGCGGCTGCGCCGCGCGGGCGCCCGCGCGCGCCGACTGCGCCAAGTCCCGCGAGCCAGCGGCTGATGACGTAGAAGGTCGGCGTGAACAACAGCCCGAACAGGGTCACGCCGATCATGCCGGAGAACACCGTCGTCCCGAGCGCCTGGCGCAGCTCGGCGCCGGCGCCCGTCGCCCACACGAGCGGCACGACGCCGAAGATGAACGCGAGCGAGGTCATGAGGATCGGGCGCAGGCGCAGATGCGCCGCCTCGACGGCCGCCGCCCAGCGGTCGCGGCCGCCGTCCTCGAGCTGCTTGGCGAACTCGACGATCAGAATGGCGTTCTTGGCCGCGAGGCCGATCAGCACGATGAAGCCGACCTGCGTCAGGATGTTGTTGTCCTGGCCGCGCAGGATCGACGCCGGTGATCGAGGCGATGAGGCACATCGGCACGATGAGGATCACCGCGAGCGGCAGCGTCAGGCTCTCGTACTGGGCCGCGAGCACGAGGAACACGAACACGACCGCGAGCGCGAAGGCGAAGACCGCCGTGTCGCCGGCGCGCAGCTGCTGGAAGGCGAGCGTCGTCCACTCGTAGCTGAAGCCCGGCGGCAGGGTCTCGGCGGCGAGCTTCTGCATGATGTCGATCGCCTGGCCCTGCGAGTAGCCGGGCGCCGGCGAGCCGTCGAGCTCGGCTGCGGGATAGAGATTGTAGCGCGGCACGCGGTAGGGCCCGGATATGTCGCTCACCGTCGTGAAGGAGCCGAGCGGCACGGCATTCGCCCGGTCAGTTGCGCACGCGGATCTTCATGACGTCGCTCGGCTCGAGCCGGTAGGGCGCGTCGGCCTGCGCGGTGACGCGGAAGGTGCGCCCGAGCAGGTTGAAGTCGTTGACGTAGGTCGAGCCGAGGTAGGTCTGCAGCGCGGCGAACACGTCGGGCACCTTGATGCCCAGCATCTGCGCCTTGGTGCGGTCGATGTCGAGATAGAGCTGCGGCGTCGAGGATCTCAAACAGCGAGTAGACCTGCTGCAGGCCGGGCGTCTGCGCCGCGCGCCCCATCATGGCGTAGACCGCGTTCTGCAGCTCCTGCGGTCCGCGCCCGCCGCGGTCCTCGACCATCATGCGGAAGCCGCCCGCGGTGCCGATGCCGCGCACGGGCGGCGGCATGGCGACGATGACGGGGCCCTCCTGGATCACGCGACAGCTGCTTGCAGAAGCGTCGCCCTGGATGGCGGGCGCCGACAGGCTCGGGTTGCCGGCGCGCTTCTCGAACGGATCGAGCACGACGAAGACGGCGCCGGCGTTGGGGGCGGCGGTGCGCGTGGCGCCGGAGAAGCCGACGATGTTCACGGCGTGGGCGACGCCTGGAACCTCGAGCGCGATCTCGGCCGCGCGCCGGTTGACCGCGTCGGTGCGCGCGAGCGAGGCGCCGCCCGGGAGCTGCGTCACGACGATGAGGTAGCCGACGTCGAGCTGCGGGATGAAGCCGATCGGCGTCTTGCGGAACTCGTTCATGCCGAAGGCGAGCACGGCGCCGTAGATGACGAGCATGATCGCGGCAAAGCGCACGACGCGGGCCGTGAACCAGCCGTAGCCGGCGCCGAGGCGGTCGAATGACCAGTTGAAGGCCTTGAAGAAGCCGCGCAGCGGCATGCTCCACCAGCGCGGCTTGGCCGCGCTCGGCGTGCGGTTGCAGACAGCAGCGCGCAAATGGCCGGCGACAGCGTCAGCGAGACGATGAGCGAGATGATGGTTGCGCCGGCGATCGTCAGCGCGAACTGGCGGTAGAATTTGCCCGGAGATGCCGGTGATGAAGGCTGCAGGCGCGAACACGGCGCACAGCACCAGCGCGATGGCGATCAGCGCCGAGCCGACCTCGTCCATGGTGCGCTTGGCCGCATCGCGCGGCGAGAGGCCCGCCGCGATGTTGCGCTCCACGCTTTCGACGACGACGATCGCGTCGTCGACGACGATGCCGATCGCGAGCACGAGCCCGAACAGCGACAGGTTGTTGAGCGAGAAGCCGAACATCGCCATGAAGAAGAAGGTGCCGACCAGCGAGATCGGAATGGCGAGAATGGGAATGATCGCCGCGCGCCAGGTCTGCAGGAACAGGATGACGACGAGCACGACGAGGATCGATCGCCTCGCCGATGGTGGTGATGACCGCGTCGACCGACTGCTGGATGAACTCGGTGGGATTGTAGATGATCGTGTACTTGAGGCCCTCGGGAAACTCCTTCGAGAGCTTCTCCATCGTCGACTTGATCGCCTCGGCGGTGCGCGAGCGCGTTCGATCCCGGCAGCTGGAAGATGCCGAGGCCCGATCGCGGGATCGCGGTCGAGATAGGAGTTGCGGCCGTAGTCCTGCGCGGCAAGCTCCACCCGTCCCACGTCCTTCAGGCGCACGACGGCGTTGTCGGTCTGCTTGACGACGATGTCGGCGAACTGGTCGGGGTCGCGCAGGCGCCCAAGCGTGCGCACCGAAAGCTGGAAGGCGCCCGGATTTGCGACGGGGGGCTGGTTGAGCGTGCCGGATGCCACCTGCACGTTCTGGCCCTGCAGCGCCGTCACGACGTCGCCCGAGGTCAGGTTGAGCGATTGCAGGCGGTCGGGGTCGAGCCACACGCGCATGGAATAGTCGCGGCTGCCGAACACGGTGATCGAGCCGATGCCGCTGATGCGGTTGAGGACGTCGGTGACCTGCGTGCTGGCGTAGTTGGAGATGAAGAGCGTGTCGCGCGAGTTGTCCGGCGAATAGAGGTGGACGACCATCATGAGGTCGGGCGAGGCCTTGGCGACGGTGACGCCGATGTTGCGCACGTCCTGCGGCAGCCGCGGCTGGGCGATGGCGACGCGGTTCTGCACCTGCACCTGCGCGATATCGAGGTCGGTGCCGAGCTCGAACGTCACCTCGATGGAGAACTGCCCGTCTCCGGTCGAGTTCGACGTGATGTAGAGCATGTTCTCGACGCCGTTGATCTGCTGCTCGAGCGGAGCAACGACGGTGGCGGCGACGACCTCGGCGCTGGCGCCGGGGTATTGGCCGGTGACGTTGACGGTCGGGGGCGCGATGTCGGGATACTGCGCGACCGGCAGCCGCCCGTAGGACGACCGCGCCCAGGATCACGAACACGATCGAGATGACGGCGGCAAAGATCGGCCGGTCGATGAAGAATTGCGAGATGCGCATCGGCCGCTACTCGTTCTTTGTGGGTGGCGCGGCGGGGTCGGCGGAGGCGATCGCGCCCGGCTGCGGCGCCACGCTTCGCGCCGGGGCGCACGCGCATCAGGCCGTTGATGACGACGCGGTCGTCGGCCTTGAGTCCGGACTTGATGACGCGCAGGCCGTCGACGAGGGCGCCCAGCGTGACGTAGCTCTGGCGTGCGACGTCGTCGGCATCGAGAACGAACACGAACTTGCGCACCTGCTCGGTGCCGATCGCGGTATCGGGCACGAGCAGAGCCTCGGCCGGCGGGGCCATCGCGACGCGGATGCGCGCGAACATGCCGGGCGTAAACGTGCCGTCCGGATTGGCGAACTCGGCGCGGCCGCGGATCGCGCCCGACGAGCGATCAATGGCGTTGTCGATGAAGTCCATGTGCCCGTCGTGGGCGAAATTGGCCTCGTCGATCAGCTTGAGCTTGACAGGCACATTCAAGTTCGGACCGTGCGCGTCCTTGTGGACGCGCAGGAAGCGCAGGTAGGAGGCTTCATCCCAGGTGAACTCGAAGCGGATCGGGTCCGTCGACTGGATGGTCGCGAGCAGCGTCGTGTTGCCGCCCGTTCCTCCGGTCACGAGGTTGCCGACCGAGACGCGGCGGTCGCCGATGCGTCCGCTGACGGGCGCGGTGAGCGCCGTGAAGTCGAGGTCGAGCAGGGCCTGCTGCACGGCCGCTTCCTGGGCGGAGACCGTCGCCTCGGCCACGCGCTTTGCCTGCACGCGCTCATCGAAGGTCTGCTGCGTGATGGTCGTGCCGCGCACGAGGCTTTCCCCGCGCGCCAGGTTTCCGGTGGCGAAGGCGAGGTTGGCCTTGGCCTGATCGAGCGTGGCGCGCGCCTGATCGAGAGCGGCCTGGAACGGACGGCGATCGATGGTGAACAGCGGGTCGCCGGCCTTGACCATCTGGCCGTCGCGGAAATGGATCGCCTCGAGGTAGCCCGAGACGCGCGCGCGCACCTCGACCGCATCGACCGCGACGAAGCGGCCGACGTATTCCTCCTCGTCCGCCACCATCTTGCGCATCGGCTGGGCGACGGTGACTTGCGGCGGGGCGCCGGGGGCGCGGTCTGCGCCTGCGACTTTTGCTGCTCGCAGCCGGCGAGGCCAGCGCCCAGCAGCGGCAGCGCAAGCAGAAGGCCGGCAAAGCGGGAGAGGGGCATGCGGGATCTGGGGCTGGATGAGCGCACGTTCATTGGCCTCTTCGAAGAGGTCGTTGGAAAATCTCAGGCCGCGGCGAGGACTCCGGCGACGGAGCCCGCCCGACGCAACGCGCCGTCGACCGCCCGCTCGGCGGCTTCGGGTCCCAAGGCCACGCCTTCGATCAGGATCGACTGAATGTCGGTGATGCCGAGGAAGCCGAGGACGGAGCGCAGATAGCTCTCCTCGTGCTCGCTCGCCCGCAGGGGTCCGACGGAGTAGACCCCGCCGCGGGCCATGACGAGGATTGCGCGCCGCCCGCCGAGCAGGCCTTTGGTGCCGTGCTCGGTGTAGCGGAAGGTGCGCCCCGGGCGGACGACGTAGTCGACCCACGCCTTGAGCGTCGAGGGCACGCCGAAGTTGACCATGGCCGATGCGATGACGATCGTGTCGGCGCGAATCAATTCGTCCACTAGGATGTCGGACTGCTCCATCAGGGCGTGCTGACGCCTGGTGCGCGGCCCGGCGATCGAGCGCGTGGCGGTGACGAAATCGTCGTCGATGTGCGGCAGCGGGTTGCCGGCGAGATCGCGGACGGTGACGGCGGCGTCGGGATGTACAACGCGCAGCTCCTTGAGCACGCGCGCGGCCACCAGATTGGAGTAGGATGTATCGCGACGGGGACTGCTCGTCAGGCACAGGATTTGGCGCATGGCTTGGTCCACTGAGTGTTGCGGTGCGAGACGAAAGACATGACAACGCCCGCACATTGTGATACTGACCGGTAACACCTATATTGTATACTTACCGGTAACACCCCAGTCAAGAGGCCATGATCAAAGCCGTTTCACACACCATCCCGGAGCCGTCGCAGCCCCCGCCGCGCGAGCGAATTCTCGCCGCCGCGCGTGAGCTTTTCTATCGGCACGGCATCCGCGCAGTCGGCGTCGATGCCATCGCCGAGGCGGCCGCCACCAACAAAATGACGCTCTACCGCCATTTCGGTTCCAAGGACGAGCTCGTCGCCTCCTACATCAGCGAGCTCGCCAAGGAGGGCGACGCGCTGTGGGAAACGCTGGCTGAGGCCTATCCAGGCGATCCCCATGCCCAGCTCGAGGGCTGGGTGCGTCATGTTGAGCAGATCTTCTGCGACCGCGCCGATCGCGGCTGCGCCATCGCCAATGCGGCCGTCGAGCTGCGCGACACCGATCATCCGGCACGCCAGATCATCGACGACTACAAGACGAGGAAGCGCGAGCGGCTCGTCGGCCTGTTCAGCGGGGCCGGCTACAAGGAGCCCGAGCTGCTTGCCGATGAGGTTTTCCTGCTGTTTGAGGGCGCGCGCATCTCCGTCCAGTGCTGCTCGGGTACGAGCGGGCCGGCATCACGGCTCGTCGGGATGCTGCGATCGCTGCTGAAGGATCACGCTTCGAGCGCCCGCTGACGCCTACGCACCCCAATCTGCCGGCGTCTGGGGATACCTCGGGCCGCCTCGTACCTAGGGAACGGGCGGTGTGACGCTCCGCCCGTGGCCCCTGAGGCACAGTTTCGCTTGAAATTACCGTCTGGCGCTGACGCCGACAAACGAACGCCTTAGATAGAGGCGAGCCTTAGGGCTGATTTGCCGGAGGAAACCGATGCGACAGTCACCGTTCCTCGTTGCAGCGTTGCTGGCCTTTACGATGCTCGCGCCCGGCGCGGCACTGGCCTTCGATATGCAGACGACGGGCGCGATGAGCGCCGATGGATCGACCAAGTATGCCGATCCCGAGGAGAGCCTGGACAAGGCTCCGCTTGGCACCATCACCACCGGACCCAGCCTCCAGTTCAGCAAGAGCGGTCCGGGAACAAGCACGCCGACCTACGACAGGCCGGTTGGCTACGGCTGGCAAGAGCTTCAGCCGACTGGGCGGCTCACCCGCTGACGCAGTGCGCAAGCGCGCTGCGGCCTCTCGCAAAGCCTATCCCTGTCACGATGCGCGCGCGTCCTCGCTCGCGTGCCCGCCGAGATGCGCCTGACGCAGGCTTGGAAATAGGCGAGCCCACAGCCCGGTGAGCGCGATGGACCCGACGCCGCCGAAGATGGCGGCGCCGATCGGACCCAAGATGCGCGCGGCCACGCCGCTCTCGAACTCGCCCAGCTCGTTTGAAGCGCTGATGAACAGGCTCGAGACCGCCGACACGCGTCCGCGCATCGCGTCGGGCGTCAGGATCTGCACGAGGCTCTGACGCACGTAGACCGAGACGGCGTCGGCGGCGCCGAGCACGCCGAGCGCCAGCATCGACACCCACAGCCAGGTCGAGACCGCGAAGATCACGGTTGCAACCCCGTAGGCGGCGACCGCCCACAGCATCCAGAAGCCGGCGTCGCGGTGGATCGGCCGCAGGCTCAGCGCCAGTGCCACCAGTCCGCCGCCGATCGCGGGGCCGGAGCGCAAAAGCCCGAACCCGTCGGCACCGATATGCAGGATGTCGCGGGCGAACACGGGAAGCAGTGCGGTCACGCCGCCGAGCAGCACCGCGAACAAATCGAGCGAGATCGCGCCGAACACCACTTTGTTCGACCAGACGTAGGAGAGCCCTTCGGCGATCAGCGTCAGCCGCGCCCCGCCCGCGTGATTGGGCTTGGTGTTGGCGCGGATGAACGCCAGCGCGACGGCCGCCAGCAGATAAAGGCTTCCCGCGGCGGCGTAGGAGATCGGCACCGAGACGGCGCACAGCACGCCGCCGAGCCACGGTCCCAGCACCATTCCCGTCTGCATGCTGAGCGAGTTGAACCCGATGGCGCGCGGGAGCATGTCGCGCGGCACCAGCATGGGACCGAGCGAGGCGCTGGCCGGCATCGTGAACGCGCGCGCGATGCCGAAGAGGCCGGCGACCGTGAAGATCGCAACGAGGCTCGGGCGCGCCGAGGTCGCCAGCAGGGCGAGCGTGGTAGAGCAGACGAGCTGCAGGCCGATGCAGGCGAACAGTATCTTGCGGCGGTCGTAGCGGTCGGCCGTCTCGCCCGCGAGCAGGACGAGGGCGAACATGGGCACGAACTGCACCAGCCCGATCATGCCCACGAGGAACGAGCTCTGCTCGACCGAGTGATCGAGGCGCGCCACCGAATAAACCTGCCACCCGAGTGTGACGCTCTGCGTCAGCATCGCGATGGTCGAGAGGAAGCGGCCAAGCAGCAGGAAGCCGAAGTTCGGGTAGCGCAGGATGAGGGCGAGCAGTTGGTTCATTCGTTGATCATCGGCGCCCGTTCATTGGCCGCGCGGGGATCGAATGGCACGTCGCGCGGCCGTCCTCAATCTGCGTTTTTTCTGGCTCAGACAAGGGCGCTGGAGAGAGCCTGCCTGCGACACCTTCGCCTGACACTGCCCAAGCCAATCTGCGGTGGGGGCGCCTCAACAGGGGTCAATCGCACCATGGCGGCCCCAGCCGTAACGGCGAGCGGCCGCTGCCGCAATGACGAAGCACAAGGCTGGACGGCCCGGCCGCAACCGGGCCTATATCGGCGCACCTAAATCCGGGAGAGCACGTCCGATGGCCGCGACAGAGGTTTGGAGCCGCGCATACCTGCAAACGCGGCTCGAGGACGCGCTGCTCAATCCGATCCGCGCCTTCCGGCCCAACTACCTGCCGTTGATGATGGTCTATTTCGCCTATGGCGCGCTGGGCCTCATCGCGGTGGCGGAAAGCTTCTGGATCAAGAAGGCGCTGAGCTTGAGCCCGGCCGAGCTCGCGGCCCTCAACGTGTGGCTGACGCTGCCGTGGACCGTGAAGATGGTGTTCGGCGAGCTCGTGGACTCCGTGCCGATCCTCGGCTCGCAGCGGCGCGCCTACGTGTTCATCGGCGCGACGTTCATCGCTGCGGGACTTGTGCTTCTCGCCGGCGCGGCGGGCGGGTGGCTTACGTTCGCCAGCCCGGAAAACCTGTACCGCCTCGGCGCGTTTCTGAGCGTGCTGGGCGTCGTGATCCAGGACGTGGCGGCCGACGCCATGAGCACCGAGGTCGTCGAGCGCGAGAACCCCGACGGGACCCCGCGCAACAAGGACGAGGTCGACCGCGAACTCGGCATGGTGCAGGTGCTGGGCCGGCTCGCGCTGTCCTTCGGCATTTTTCTCGTCGCCGGGCTCGCCGGTTGGATCGCCGGCATTTACTCCTACTCTACGGTATTCCTGCTGGGCCTGGTGATCCCCGTCGTCTCCGTCAGCGGCGCGCTGCTGATCAGCCTCAAGCCGGTGGAGATACTGCCGATCGACTGGCGCATTCTGGGCGGCGGGCTCGTGTTCGGCGCGTTCGTGCTGACGCTCGCCGGCACCGATATCCCCTTCAACCAGGAGATCGTTTTCATCGTGTCCATGGCCGTGGTCTGCGCCATGCTGTGGCGCGTCGTGCGCGACCTCGATCCCAAGACAAAGCGGACGATCTTTTATGCCGCGATCATCATTTTCGTCTACCGCGCCTCGCCGGCCGTAGGCCACGGCTACACGTGGTTCGCGATCGACGTGCTCGGATTCGACGAGGCGTTCCAGGGCACGCTCAACCAGATCGGAGCCGGGCTGGCGCTGCTCGGCATGTGGCTTTTTTCCGACGCCATCACGCGCCGGCCGGTGGCGCAGGTGCTGTTATGGCTGACGGTCATCACGTCGATCCTGTCGCTGCCCGCGCTGGGGCTGACGCTCGGCTTGAGCGAGTGGACCGAGCGCGTGTTCGGCTTCGGCGCGCGCACCATAGCGATCCTCGACACCGCGACCGTGTCGCCGTTCGCCCAGCTCAGCATGATTCCGCTGTTGACGCTGTGCGCGATCTACGCCCCGGCTGGGCGCCGTGCCACGTGGTTTGCGCTGATGGCGTCGCTCATGAACCTCGCCCTTGTCGCGGGCGCGTTGCAGACGAAATATCTCAACGAGATCTACGTGGTGGGCCGCGGCTCCTATCAGAACCTGCCCCATATCATGGGCTGGACGATCGCGATCGGCTTTGTCGTGCCGCTGATCGCAATCTTCGCCTTCGGCCGCCGCCTGCGCTGAGGGCCGGCCGGCGGGGGCGGGCCTGGCGATTGATGCGCGTCAATTCTCTGGTGATGCTTCTCATCGACACTGCCTCGCCCTAGATGAAAGACTTGCTACACAGAGCGGCCCCCCACAAGCGGAGCTACCCCCATGAAGCCGACGACCACCTGGATCCTGATCGCCGACGGCGCACGCGCGCACATCTTCGCCAACCACGGACCCGGCAAGGGCATCGAAGTGGTGGACGGCACCGCGTTCAGCGCCGACCACCGGCCTGACCGCGAGCTCATGAGCGACAAGCCGGGGCGTTCGTTCGAATCCGTCGGGTCGACGCGCCATGCGATTCAGCCCCACAGCGATCCTCACCGCGAGCTCAAACGGGCGTTCTCCGAGCGCCTCGCGGCGATGCTCGACAAGAAGCTCTCCGAGAAGGCCTATGACCGGGTCATTCTCGTCGCGCCGCCGGTGACGCTCGGTGATTTGCGCTCGGCCTTGTCGGCTAACGTCAAGGCGGTGGTCTATGCCGAGCTCGACAAGGACCTGACCAAAACGCCGGTGCATGAGCTGCCGGGGCACCTGGGCGCCGTACTCGCCGTTTGAACGCGCGGCGCGAAGTATCGCTAATTTTTGTTAGCTCTTTGGGCGGCGTAACCAGACGTTGACCACAAAGCACGACTTCGTTCGATTTTTTAAAAAAAACCAATACATCCAGGAGCAGATATTCGGAGAACGCCCTCCGTACTCCTACTTAGGAGAATGCTCTGATGATGAGTTTGGTTATGCGCCTCAAGCAACACATCCGCGCCGGACAGCGGTTCGCTGACGATCGCTCTGGAAACGTCGCCGTCATGTTCGCCATGGTAGCGGTCGTGCTGATGGTTTCCATCGGAGCCGCGGTCGATATCGGCCGCTGGCTTTATGCGCGCGATCAGACGGCGGCTGCCATCGACGCGGCGGTTCTGGCAGGTGGCCGCTCACTGCAGACTAACAACACGGACACGGCGGCCGCTATCGCCACGGCCAAAAGTTTCTACAACGAAAACGTCAAGCGGCGGCCGACCGTCACCGACGATACGATCAAATTCACGGTCGTGGACAATGGCCGCGCCATAACGGCGAGCGGCTCGGCTTTCATCAAGACGCCATTTCTGCAGGTCGGCAACATTTCGAAGCTCCCGGTGCTGAGCCTCACCCAGGCGCAGTCCGCCAAAGCCGCGCTGCAGGTCGGTGGCAACGGCGGCCAGAACCTCGAGGTGTCGATGATGCTCGACATCACGGGCTCCATGGCCGGCCAAAAGCTCAAGGACCTGAAGGATGCCGCCACGGACTTGATCGACATCGTGGTTTGGGACGACCAGAGCAAATTCACCTCGAAAATTGCACTGGTGCCGTTCTCGGAGGATATCCGGCTGCCGACGTCCACCGCCTTGACCAAGGCGCGCGGTTCCGGTTTGGCGACCTCGAAGTCGGTTGGCTCAGGAAATAACAAGACAACCTATTATCTTTCCGATTGCGTCGTCGAGCGCACCGGCACGCAGAAATATACCGATGCCGCCCCCGCCACCAATCAGTACGCGATGGCTCACTACACCACCGACTACACCGGCAGCGGCAGCAACAAGAAAGGCGTCTGCGTCGTCCCGTCCAGCGCCGATATCGTGCCATTGACGAGCGACAAGACCGAATTGATGTCGACGGTCACGGGCCTGACGGCCTCGGGCGGCACCGCCGGTCATCTGGGCACCGCCTGGGCCTGGTACACGTTGTCGCCGAACTGGTCCGCGCTTTGGGACTCCAGCAGCCAGCCCAAGGCCTACGGGACCGAGAATCTCAAGAAGATCGCGATCCTGATGACCGACGGCGAATACAACACGCAGTACGACAGCAATGGCATCTCATCGAGCGAGACTTCGGCGGCCAACGGCAGCTCGACGACCCAGGCGCGCGCCTTGTGCACGGCGATGAAGGCGAAGGGCATAACGGTCTATACCGTCGGCTTCCAGCTCGGCGGAACCTCGAGCCAATCCTACCAGACGCTCAGTCAGTGCGCGACGGACTCGACGAAGTTCTATAGCGCCGACGACGGCGACCAGCTCAAGCAGGCGTTTCGCGACATCGCGCTCAAGCTGTCCTCGCTCTACCTCTCGAAGTGACGGCGGCGGCTGGCATCGCTTGCCAGCCTTGCTGTTGGCCGGAAACGAACTTTCCCGCCATTCAACCCGCCCGACAATAACGGGGCCGCGCGTTGCCGCGCGGCCCCGAGCCGTTTCTACCCGAGCCGATCAGTAGCGGTCGACGCTGTCGCTGACTTTGGTCGGAGTGAAGTGGGCCGTCTTGTCGTCTTTGAATTCCCGCCCCTCCTGCACCAGCTGGACGATGTGCCAGATGATCCAGAATGCGAAGGCGGCGAGAACCATCGCGTATTCCCAGCCCTGGAAGGGATAGACCGCCGCGACGTCTTTCAGGTCGACAGCCCAGCTGCTGTAGCCGATCGTGGACATGTTGCTTCTCCTAAAATTTGCGTGTGCCTAGGCTGCGGCTTTCTCGGCTCTCTTCACTTCGGCGACGGCCAGGTCGTAGGCTGCCTGCGCCTGGTAATCGAGGCCGAGCAGTTCGACCTCGCGCGGTACACGCAAGAGCCCTGCCGCGTCGAGGAAGCGCGCGATGATGAGAATGGGCACGAAGCCGAGCGCGAACATGATGATCGCGCCGACCGTGTTGCCCCACGGCGTGATGACGGCGTAATCCGCGAATGGCGAGGATGGCGCGCCCCACAACAGGAAGCCCGCGACCACGACCCCCATGAAGCCGCAATAGCCATGCACGGCGACGGCGCCGACGGCATCGTCGATCTTGAACGTGCGCTCGACCATGTAGTGCAGCTTGTAGGCGATGCACGGCACGATAGCGCCGATAAATAACGCCTGCACCGGATGATAGAGGTCGTTGCCGGCGGACGCGGCGATGATGCCGGCAAGTCCGCCGGAGTAGGTCCAGAAGGCATCACCCTTGGAGATGACGTAGACCGCCATCATGCCACCGCACAGCGCCAGGATGAAGTTGACGGTGATGGCGCCTAGGCTCGTCGGCGTGAAGTAGATCGTGGTTGCCGTCCAATTGGCCCCTATGATCTGTCCGCCGATCGCTTGGGGAGAGATGATCGGGATGTTGCAGGCCGCGTAGAAGCCCCAGAAGCCCGTGTAGATGAGGAAGATGCCGATCGTGACCAGCCACGGGTTGTGCGGTGGGATCTCCCTCGGCGTGCCGTCGGCGGCGAACTTGCCGATCCGCGGGCCGAGCACGATGAGAGCAGCGAGTGCTGCGCCGCCGGCGATGGCGTGAACGACGCCCGAGGCGTAGGCGTCGTGGTAGCCCAGCACCTTCACCATCCAGCCGTTGGGATGCCAGCCCCACGATGCATCGAGGATCCACAGCACCGAGCCTACGAGGACGGCGATGATCCAGAACGCTCCCGATCGCATGCGCTCGATGATCGAGCCGGAGACGATGGAGGCCGTCGTCCAGGAGAAGAGCAGGAAGGCCGCCCAGAAGACGCCCGTGATGTGATCCTGCATGTTCGGCGCCATGGTCTTGGACCACGGGAGGGAGGCTGCCGCGGCTTCGAGATTGAGGCCCCCGGTGATGCCGGGGCCATTGATGAAGGCCGTGTAGATCCACCAGCCGAACAGATAGAAGGTTATGCCGATCGTCGGGATCAGCATGGTGTTCTTCATCAGCGTGTGCATGTGGTTGCGGCGGCGGCTGACGCCGACCTCGTACATGCAGAAACCGACGTGGATCAGGAACATGAAGACGACCGTCACCCAGTAATAGAACTCGGTGAAAATCGTCGTCAGTGCGTCGAGATTGCTACCCATGGGCCCAGGCCCCCCCTTGTTTCGCTGCGGCGGCAGGCGTCGTCAGACTTGACTGTCAGGTAATTGAATTTCATCAGCGGAAAATTTTGCGACGTGTGGCCGCAACTTGTCAAGCCATTGTGAACGGGTGGGGGGCCTCGAAAAGTACGTTATCTGGGGGCGGTGCGCCGCTGTAGGGGCGGGATGGCCAGACGGGCCGCCATCGGCCGCTCCCCGAAGCTACCCCCCAAGGCTACCCCAAAGGCTTTCCGACCGCGCAGCGCGGGTTGCCTTCGCATACCCGGGGCGGGACGACCGCCCTTTGAGCCAAATCAATGCTTCCGGCGGGGTATGTGACACTTATTCAACAGGCGATGGACCTTGGCCGCCATGGCCTGACATTCGGCTTCAACAGGCCGGCGTTGCGCCGGCGCGGGAGCGCGCCATGATCACCCTCGAAGACTGCATCGCCTTTTGCGGGCTGACGGAGGCGGAGGTTCTGGCGATCGCCGAGCACGAGCACGTGCCCGAGATCGCGGCGGCCGCGCTAGCGGAGTACCTGCTGACGCAGCGCCATGGGCCGGACAAGATCCGCACCATGATCGTCGAGGACATTCGCGCCGCCCTGCACCGCGGAGATCGCCGGCACGCACGCGAGCTGTTTGCGGCCCTGCGCCACTTCCTCGAGACCCACCCCGATCAACGCATGCCGGATCAACGCATGCCGGGCCGGCTCGCCTGACGCCGCTTCAGCGGCAGATCAGCATCGGGATCGTCGAGTGGGTGAGTACGCGGCTCGCCTGGCTGCCGAGCACGAACCTGACGATGCCGCGGCGTCCATGCGAGCCCATCACGATGAGGTCGCTGCCGCGCGTCTTGGCCTCTTCGACAATGCCTTCCGCCGCATACTGGTCCTTGATGTGCGCCGTCTCGCACGCAACGCCGGCGCGCGCCGCCGTCTCGGCTACCTGCGCCAGGATCTTGTGCGCGTTGGCTGCGGCCGCCTTCTCGTATTCCTCGACGGGAAAGGCCACGGCCCATTCGCCCGACACCGCGGCCGTCCACGGCTCCGTTACGGTGACCGCGGTGACCTTCGAGCCAAGCGCCTTGGCGAGCGCCAGCCCTTGCTCGACGGCCCTGGCGCCCAGCTCCGAGCCATCGGTCGCGATCAGGATGTTCGCATACATGTTCCGGTCTCCAGTGCTTGGCGACGCGGGCGCCGGGATTGCCACCCGCTTTTTCGCATCTTGACGGGCAACTCTTAACTGAACGCGAGGCCCGCAGCATCTTCGCGAGCGAAGACGGTGGCGGCCATGATGCCGATCAAATGACACTGCCGCCCGCACCGTGATAAGACACGCCGCCATGCGCTCCGCCGGCAACTCAAACAGCGATCTCGCCCGTGTTACCGATTTGTTTCGTGACGGGTGGGCGTCGGCTTGCCTATGGTTAGGCATGGGTCTCGAGAGGTCATGATCGGCATGCGGCGTTGCGGCGAAGGACGGGCTCAAAAAACAAGAGTTGGATTGGGAGCGCTGCTGGGGGTCGCGGCGCTCTTGGCATTTGCGCCACTCCTTGCGCGGGCGCAGGACAGCGGCGCGGAGGTCGATACCGCGCTCATCGTTGCCGTCGACGTGTCGAACTCCGTCGACGATCAGCGCTACCGGCTGCAGATGGAGGGCATCGCCCAGGCGCTGGAGGATCCCGGCGTCATCCAGGCGATCGTGGGCGGGGCCAAGGGCGGCATCCTGTTCTCGATGGTCACGTGGGCCGACCTTCCCAAGGTGGCGCTGCCGTGGACGCGCATCGCCAGCGCGGAGCAGGCGCGCGCCGCGGCCAAGCTCGTGCGCACGATGGCGCGCCAAAGCGGGGAGTTCACCTGCATGTCGCGCATGATGCGCTTCGTGTCGGACAAGATGGTGTCGCAGATCCCGGCCAAGGCCGCCAAGGTGGTGCTCGACGTATCGGGCGACGGCCCCGACAACTGCAACTCCGACGAGCCGATCGACGCGGTGCGCGACGAGCTGGTGAAGTACGCGGTGACGGTGAACGGGCTTCCCATCCTGGAGGGCACGGGGGAAGTTGCGGAGGCCCCCGGAGGCGTCACGAGCCAATCGTATCTGCCGGGCGAGCAGACGAACGCGCCGCTTGAAGACTGGTACCGCGATCACGTCAAGGGCGGGCCCGGCTCCTTCGTGCTGCCCGCCAACGGCTACTCCGACTTCGGCCGCGCGATCCGCCAGAAGTTCGTCCTCGAGGTCAGCCTGCTTTTCCCGTCGCTACCGTGACGCGCTTTCCTCAATCGACGTAGGCGCGATCGACGTTCTTCATGGTGTTCATGTTGCGGGCGCTCTCCTTGCCGCGCAGCGACAGGAGCCGGGTCGAGTTCACGTCGGCCTTGTTGAAATTGGCGCCCGTCACGTCGGCCCCGGTGAAATCCGCCCCGCCGAGCTCGCTGCCCATGAGGTTGGCGCCGCGCAGGTTGGCATCCTTGAGGGAAGCGTATTCCATCATGACGCGGGCGAGGTTGGCGTTCTCGAAGTTGGCGCCTTCCAGGTTGGCCGAGCGGAAGGCCCCGCGCATCAGCCCCATCGACTGGTTCTTCATGTCGGCGGAGAGATCGGCGTTCTTGAAGCTGGCGCCTTTCAGGCTGGCGCGGGCAAAGTCGGCGGCGATGCGCGCGCCTTCGAAGTTGGCGCCATCCATCTTGGCGTCGCGGAACTGCGTGGAAAAGAGGCTTGCTCCCTTGAAGCTCGCGTTGGTGAAGTCGGATTTGAGCGCCCACGCCTGATCGAGTACGACACCGTCGAGATTGGCGCCGACGAACTTCGCGTCGTTGATGCGCGCGGACTGCAATTTCAGCTTGCGCAGGTCGAGCCCCGACAGGTCGAGCCCGTTGAGGCGCTTGCCCGAAAGGTCGGCGACGCCGTCGGCGCCCGCGGCGGCGATAGCTGCAAGCACGTCATCACGGGTCATGTCGGCCTTGGTGAACTCGTCGGATTTCAGATCGAGCTGATCGATCATTTCCGTGGCATGCGGGCTGCTGGCGAGCGCGAGCAGCAGGGTCGCCGCGAGAGCCGAAGAAAAGAGCCGGCGCCGCATATGTCATCCTCCACAAATTCTTGTTCTCTTTATTGTCGGCGGTCAGAGATCCTGCACGTCGCCTGAGGCGCAGCTCCAGCGCACGATCCGCCAGCCGGGGTGCTGTGCGGTCCAGTTTGCAAAATGCGGCTGCGCATCCGTCATGCAATGGCTCGGATCGATGCCCGATGCCAACGGGATGCGATAGTTCTTGCATACGCCCGGGTTGGCCGCGAGGCAGGCTGAGATCACGATTGCGATCATGCGAGGCTCCTCGGTTGTTGGTCTTATAGCGCGCCTGGATCAGCACTTTGTAATGTTATTGCATTGTAGCGCGCGGGTAAATGCCGCGAATTATAGTTCGCGCGGGCCGCGCAAGTGTTACGCCGCGGCCCTCCAGGAGCGCAGATCTTGGGGCAATTTGCTCAGGCGGTAATAAGTATTTCGCCTTTGCCGATGGTCGCCAGATCACCGGCGTACTTGCGCACGGGGCCGGCGATGGGCCGGGGTGCCAGCGGACCGAGGACGGCTGCGAGATAGCGCGAAAGTATGCGCAGGATCACGAGATCCTGCCTGCCGGTATCGACGAAAGTCGGAAGCATCTTCTCGACGGAAGGGCCGATGAGGGTCCCGCGCCGCAATAATATGCCCGGCGCCGGCCCAAATCCCTGCTCGGTCCAGATCGTGCCGCCGAGCATGCGCGAGCCGGCGTTCATTCCGCAGCGTCCGCGCACGATGATGGTTCCCCGCCGCATGCGCTCGCCGGTACGGTCACCGGCATGACCGTCCACGACCACGATGCCGCCGGTCATGCCGAAGGAGTCGCCCACCCGCTGCCCGCCGATGAACCCGCCGGCGGAGCCCTTGACGTAGACGAGGCCGCCCGCGAGCCCGGAGGCAAGCCACGGGCCGGCGTCGCCGCGGATCTCCAGCTTGCCGCCGCGCATCGAGCGGCCGGCGCACATGCCGGCATCGCCTTCGACGATCACCGTGCCCTGGTCGAGCTCGGCGCCGATGAAATCGAGACGGCTCGAGCCGCCGGCAATCGTCACCGTGTCGCCGGCCTTGCCCGAAACCGAGAAGACGTCTCCGACCGTCAGCTTGCGCTTCGAGGTGCCGACGACGAGCCGGGCGATGTCGCCGGGGGATATGGCGGCGAGGTGGCTCGGGGTCAGCTTCGAAAGATCGAGGCGCTCGTCGGGGACGGCTACGAGCCGGAAGGTCAGACCGCTCATGGCAGCAGATCCAACAAATGATAATGATGCTGGCCGAGCTTGCCGCCATAGTTGCCGGCGGTGACCCTGCGTCACGCCCTTGGCGGCGCCGATGCCGACGATCGTCTTGAGCGCCGCCCTCATGGCGTCGGCAACGGCTTTCGAGGTCAGGCCGTCGATGACGATCTCGAGCACGGCGACGACGTCGGGGCCAAGCTCGCTTTTGACGCGGCCGCGCAACGTCGGGCAGAAGGCATCGTTGGTCGAGGCGACCATGCCCTTGTACTTGGCGCCGACCTTAGAGCCGGAGCGGACGATGCCGCCCGGGAAGGGCGTGATCACGTCGGGGACCTCGGCGATCGCGGCGACCGCCCTCTGCCGCGGTGAGCAGGCCGGCGCGGTCGGGGCCGAGGATCAGCATGTTGCCGCCGCCGACCGCGTCGGTCATGATGCCGGTCGTCTCCTCGACCACGAACTCGCCGTCCATGACGGGCACGCGCCAGTAGCGGCTTTCGCCCAGCCGCTTCGCGGTCTGGAAGCCGTCGCCGAAAAAGCGCGGGCCTTGCCGAGCGCGATCCGCTTCTTGGCCTCGAGGCCCGCGTAGCAGGCCGAGCCGGGGCTCGTCAGCACGCATTGGCCGACGCGGTTCTTGAGCTGCGGGACGAGCGCGTCGGGCGAAAAGCCGAACAGCAGCACGCGCACGCCGGGGCGGCCGTCCGGCGTCTCGTCGGGCTTGAGCTCGCGGTCGATGCCGCCCTCGGCGCCGCAGCCGATGACGGAGGTGCCGAAGCCGGTCATGGTCACGGCGGCCACTGCGCGCCCAGTGCGGCGTATCGGCGGTGATGACGACGCCGGTGGCGCTCATGCCGAAGGCCTCGGCGAAGGTGTCGTCGATCGTGATGCCGTTGACCTTCATGACACGCTGGCCTTGGTCGGTTGCACGATGAGCGGGCCGCGGCCGCCGTCGATGATCTCCTCGTCGGAGAGGCGGAAGTTGTCCATGCGCACGGTGTGATAGCGGTCGAAGTAGTCCTTGAGCGACTTCTCGATGCGCGCGATCGTATTCCGGCCGCGCCACGTGCGTGGCCCCTTGCACGACCTTGATGACCTTGCCGTCGCGCACGATGAGCTCGCCGTTCTTGAAGACGAGCTCGGGCTTCGTGAACATCGCCTCGCGGTCGGGGTCGTCGTTATAGACGGTGATGTCGGCGCAGGCGCCGACGCCCAAGTGGCCGCGGTCCTTGAGGCCCAGGCTGCGCGCCGGACCGGCTCGGGTCATGATCGGCGATCTCGTAGAGGGAGTATTCGCGCTCGAGCGACGGGAGCGTGCTGTTCTTGAGGGCGTCGGGATGCACCTTCTGCATCATGTCGTTGCGGAAGCGCTGTCCATCAGCAGCCGGATGAGATGCGGGTAGGTGTGAACGGCGCGCCATTGGGGTGGTCCGTCGTCAGGAACATGCGCCAGGGATCCTTGAACAGCAGGAACATCTCAAGCCCGATCGCCCATTGCAGCGCGTTGACGAAGCTCTTGTCGCGATAGCGGAACGGGACGACGCCGCAGCCGGCGTCGCACTCGATGTCCATGACGACCCATCGCTTGGGGTCGCGGCTGGCGCCGTTGTACTGGCGCATGGTGTCGCCCGAGGCGGTGCAGGTCTGGCCGAACATGACCTGGCCGACGTCGATGGAGATGTTCGGGTTCTTGCTTGAGCAGCTCGGCGATGCGGCGCGGCACCGGAGCGAGAAGTGGCGGTCGCCTTCGGTCGCCGTAGCTGTGGAACTGGATGTGGGTCAGATGGATCGGCAGGCCTTCGGCGCCGCTGATGGTCGCGAGCGTCGTCTCGACGTTGCCGGGAACGCCGAGGTTGCAGCCGTGGACGTGCAGGGGATGGGTGACGCCGAGCTCGTGCAGTCCGCGCGCAAGCGTCACGATGATGTCGCGCGGCGTGACGCCGTAATAGACGTGCTTCTCGTCGAGATCGAGCTTGCGCTGGTTGAACTTGAAGGCGCTGATGCCGCCGGGATTGACGACCTTGACGGCGATCGCCTGGGCGGCGTGCATCGTCCAGGCGATATAGTCCTTGATCGCGAGAAGTCCTTCTTGCCGGCGATCTGGCGCAGGAGGAAATCGTCGTTGCCGAGCATGACGAAGGCGCCCTTGTCGATGATCGGCGTGTCGGCCATCTCCATGTGCGCCTGACGCGCGTTGGCGGGCAGCATCGCCGGCTCGAAGCCGGCGGTGTAGCCCATCTCGGCGTAGCGATAGCCCGTGATCATGCGTCGAGGGCAGGCGTGCCGGTGCCGGCGCGCGTGAGCGCGGTGTGCGCGACCTCGTCGGCGCAGTGATCCTCGGGCAGCAGCGTGCGCGCGATCGTCACCTTGCCGCCGCCGATGTGCGTGTGCGGATCGATGGCGCCCGCCATGACGATGTTGCCATGGACGGTCGTATTCCTGGTCGATGCGGCGCTTCGGGCGCCGGCGCAACGATGCGGCCGTCCTCGATGTAGATGTCGCGCACCTCGCCGTCGACCATGTTGGCGGGGTCGTAGACTTTTCCGCCGGTGAGCTTGATGATCATCCGCGATGCTCGCGAATTCTAGAGGGCTGTTTCGATTTTGGCGAGCACGTCGGCTGCGCGCGGCAAGCGCGATCGGCCGAGATTCTTCAGCGGCAGCGACACGACGTTGTCGCAACGGACCACGTCCGGCATGGTCGACGCCCGGGCGTGCCGACCGGAATGAAGACGTTCGGCGGCTGGCTCAGCCTGATGCCGGGCGTGACCGAGAACGATCGTCGGGATGCGGTCGCGGGCGGCACGAGGTCGGGCGAGAGGGAGGTGAGCCAGAAAAGAAGATCGCCCTCGTTCTCGGCGAGCATGCGGCCGATCGAGTAGCGGTAGGAATCGTACTCGGGCTTGCCGGTTGCGAAGCTGACGCGCAAGAGGAAAGCCCGACTGCCAGGTCGCGACGGCGGCGGCCGTCGGCGCGCCTTCGTTGCCGCCGAGCGAGAGGCCAGCGAAGCGCGTCGTGACGTTGATTTCCTTCACGATCTCGGAGATGAGGTGCACGGCAAGGTCGGCGTGCGGGAAGTTCAGGCCCGGCGGGGCCCACACCATCACGCCGTAGCTTGCGCCGCCTTGCATTTTCGCGAGGCATCGAAAAGCGAGAGCTTGACGCCGGCGATTCCCGGCGCGGCACGCCGCCGTCGCGCGAGCGCGAGCAGCAGCGCCGAGAGGATGCCGCTGCGCTTCGCGGGCCGCCGTCTCGTGGTCGTTGAGCGGCGCACCGCGCAAGCGCGCACGCAGTACGCCAGCACCTCGGTCAGGCGCTCGCTCGGGCAGGGATCTTGATGACTTCGCCGATGCGCGGCCCGTTGGCTGTCGAGGTGTCGAGCCCTCGCCGATGAAGACCACGGTGCGTTTGGAGGACGTGTCGGCGAACATGGAACTGCCGGGCAGACGATGCGCTCGAAAAAGCGGCCGTGCAACTCGTGGACGTCGGTGCCGACGATGATGAAAAGATCGGCGCGGTTGCGTGCCTCGGTGAGCGTGGACATGATCCAGCCGCTCGTCTGCAGCACCTTCAAATTGCGGAACTGCGCTTCGCTCAGAGCGTGGTCGACGATGCCGCCGGCTTTTTCGGCGAGCGACATGACGGCGCGGATGCCGTCGACGTCGGTGGCGAGGCCACCGAAGAGCGGGAAGCTTGGCCTTGATGCAGCGGGCGGCGGCCGGGATGGCCTCGTCGAGCGAGACCTCCTTGCCCTCGACCTGCGGGCTTGGCCGTGGGGAGGATGCGCTCGAAGCCGGCGACCGACTGTGCGCAGCCGTTCTTCAGGACTTTCAGGCGGTCCCGGTGCGCGCGATCTCGAGATCGTCGCAAAGGAGTCCGCAAAACGGGCAAGTGACATTCTCGTAGAGTTCGGAAGCGGCTCCTCGCCGGATCCAACGCCTGTGCAGCTCATGTCGATGCAGTCTCCCTCGCGCGGGCCGCAACAAAGCACGGACGCCGCTCAAAACAACACCGGCGCGAATGCGGCGCTTTGCCGGGGCGCCGGCAATTGCGAAGGCTTTGTCCCCGCCACTATGGTCGGCGCCCGAGGCGCGCCAGAAACATTAGAGACCCGGAGGAAGCCTGATGTAGAAGCACTTGTGTTGGGGTCGGCCGTTCTGGCCCTGTTGCCCGTTGCTGCGTCCGCTCACGGCCGAGCCGCCAGAAGGTGACCGAGACGGTCGAGATCAACGCATCTCGCCGACAAGGTGTGGAAGGTGATCGGCAATTTCCAGGACATGAGCTGGCATCCGGCCGTCGCCAAGCTGAGGGCACGCGGCGGCAACGACCGCCAACGCAACGCGCACGCTGACGCTCAAGTCGGGCGGCACGATCGAGGAGAAGCTCGACAAGTACGACGCCCGAAAAGATGACAGTACAAGTACGAGATCACCAACGTCGACGTGAAGGTTCTTCCCGTCAACGACTATCTCGTCGATCTAGCGTGAAGGGCGAGGGCGACAAGTCGACGGTCGAATGGCGCGGCGCGTTTCTATCGCGGGTACATGAACAATGATCCGCCGCCCGAGCTCAACGACGAGGCGGCGATGAAGGCGGTCGAGCGGCCTCTACCGCGGCGGCCTCGATGCGCTGAAGAAGAAGCTCGAGGCTGGCGGCTGAGGATCGGGCGTGCGCACGCACTTTTCGCGGGTTGCCTGCGCCGCGCCGGTGCGGTGCTCGCCGCCGCGCGGCTTTGGCCGGCGCGCGCGATTGCCGCGGAGCGCTCCGCGCGTCACCGAAGCCTTCGTCACCGATCAGACGGGCGATTCGCTGTCGATCGTCGGATCTCGACGACGCTGCGGGTCGCGCAAACCATGAAGATCGGCGGCAAGCCGGCCGGCATCGCCATGTCGGGCGACGGCAAGCGCGTACATCACCGCGCCCGAGGGCAAGGAGCTCATCGTCGTCGATGCCGTGACGCGCGGCTCGTCAAGCGCATGAAGGTCGGCGAGGGACCGCTCGGCGTCGCGGCCCATCCCACGAACGGCCGCGTCTACGTCGCCGACTGGTACACGCACAAGATCTACGTCGTCGATCCCGACGCCGGCGCGATCGTCAGCGAGATCGAGGTCGGGCAAGTCGCCCTCCGGCCTCGCGGTCACGCCCGACGGGCGGCTGCTGCTTAGCGCCGACCGCGACAGCAACGCGGTGTCGTTCATCGATGCGGCAAACGAATGCGCGCCTCGGCACGGTGCCGGTCGGCGACGCGCCCTTCGGCATCACCATCGATCGCGAGGGCGGCGCGCCTATACCGCGAACGTCGGCAGCAACGACGTGAGCGTGATCGACATCGCGAGCCGCAAAGTGATCGCGACGGTTCCGGTCGGGAGGCGCCCCTACGCGGTGGCGCTGGCCGGCGGGCGCGCGTTCGTGACCAACCAATACGGCGGAACGGTCAGCGTCATCGATACTGGCGAGCTGAAGGTGATCAAGACGATCGAGGTCGGCGACCATCCCGAAGGGATCGAGGCCGATGCGGCGCGGAGACTACGTCTATGTCGCCTGCTGGTTCGACAACGTGCTGCAGCGCATCGATGCCGCCAGCATGACTCACGGGGGAGGCAGCGGTCGGCGACGGTCCGCGCGCCTTCGGCCTTTTTCTGCGCTGAGGCGACCCCGCCGCGGCCGCCCTGGCGAGGATCTTGCTCATGCAGGTGCGGTTCCCGCCGCCGGTGCATGACCAATCGTTAAGGATTCGCGCTGTGGACGGGCGCGCGCCTCAGAGGTTAGAACAGGCCCCAAAGGCTGGGCTTCAACAACTTGAATAGGAAGGAAACTCGAGTATGCGGGTCTCTAGTGGGAGCGGCGCCCTTTTGGCGCTCATCGTCGCGCTCTGGTCCGGTGCTGGCTCGGCGGCAGTCGCGGCCGATCCGCTGACCGCGGTCAACATCATCTTCGAGCAAAAGCACCTTTTGAACGTGGAGCAGGGCAAAGAGCTCGACTACAAGTTCAGCCGGACTGTTTCGAACCCGCAGCTTCTGGGTGAGCCGTTCAAGGACAACGTCACCTTGAAGGTTGTGGGCGAGAAGCCCACCGGAGAGCGCGACGTCGATCTGCAGATCTATACGGGCGACCGCGCGCGCGACCTGCAGAAGCTGCCGGGTCTCTTCGTCAATCCGGTTTTTCAGGTCTATTTCAGCCAGGCGGTCAACAGCATGGGCATGCTGTCCGGGGGCAAGACGCCTTATCTGACGCGAGCCTTCTCGCTGGGGTTCAAGGACAAGGCGAAGGTCGAGCCGACTAAGGTCGAATACCAGGGCAAGAAGGTCGACGCCTACCGCATCTCGATGGTGCCTTATGCCGGCGACAGGAACGAGTCCAAGATGCAGGGGTGGGAAGGGGCCGAGTACACGCTCGTCGTGAGCGACCAGGTCCCCGGCGAAATCGTCGACCTTGTCGCCAACTACAAGAACAAGTACCCCGGTGATCTCCGGCTCGTCGAGCGCTACACGCTCGACGGCGTGACCGGCGTGGAGGATATCAAATGAAGCTGCGATCTCTACTGTTGGCCGGGGTGCTGACCGCTGCCGGCGCAGGCACGATGGCACGCGCCGTGGAGCTGCCCGTCAATGACTACCCGACGTATGCCCGCGCCGATTACGTGTTCGCGTGCATGCAGACCAACGGCCGGACGCGCGCCTGCGCTCGAGAAGTGCTCCTGCTCCATCGATCAGATCGCGGCGCTGCTGCCGTTCGACGAATACGAGCAGGCCGAGACGATCCTGTCGGTGCGCCAGAAGGGCGGCGAGAACGTCACGATGTTCAACAGCTACGCGCCGCTGCTCGAGAAGGTGAAGAACTTGAAGCGCGCGCAGGTCGAAGCGGAGCTTCGCTGCTTCTGAGGGAAGCGGAGCTTCGCTGCTTCTGACGGGAACTTGCGCAGGGCGCCAAAGAATTAAGGGCACCACGCCGCGTGGTGCCCTTTTTGCTGTTTGCGGCTTTGTCCTGGCTCAGGACGCCTTGTCGGCGGAGGTCGCCGTGAACTCGGCGCCGTCGGTATCCTTGACGGTAACCTCCAGCGTATTGTCCTTGGCGGGCGCGAACGTGAAGCGGAAGTTGGGGTTCTCCGAGATGGAGATCCCGCCCTCCATGCGGAAGACGAGCTCGCCGCCGCGCTTGACCGTCAGCTCCTGCACGAACCTCGCCGGCGTGTAGTCGCGCGTCACCTGATCCATCTGCATGCCCGTGAAATTGGGGTGGCGCACCATGACTTGCGCCTCGCGCGTTGCGGGCGTGCGATCGGCGGACTTGTCGAACGTGCGGATCTGCATCTTGCCGAGGTTGGCGAAGGCCTCGTCGGCATCCTTTCCCGCCGCCGCCGAGCAGCCGCCGGAGGCTTTCACGTATTTCGTCGCCATGTGCAGCTTGCCGTCCGTCGTCTCGATCACCGCGCGGACGTTGGAGTACATGTCGATGCGAACGCGCGTGGAGAGCATGCGGTCGCCCTTTCCGGCGGCGTCTCCGAAATGGAAGGTGGCCGCGACCGGGGCGGGGTTCTTTTCGATGACGAGCGTGAGCGTCTTCACGTCGCCGGCGATACTCGCCGGGATTCGCATGGTGAGCGGAACGACGGCGGCGTCCTCGGCCCGGTAGGGGGCGTCCAGCGTGATCGTTCCGTCCTCCTCGAGGATGTCGCGGTTGTCGAAGACGTCGCGCTTGATGTCGGGCCAGGGATCATCGGCGCGCGCCGGCGCGCCCGAAAGCGCCATGGCGAACGCGGCGGCCAGAGCCATGAGAATTGGGCTGGAGCGCCTTGCCGCGGGCATGCGCATCGTTGCTTGCATAGTGCTTCCTCCACGGTAGCCACGCCGTCGCGGGCTCACTCCCATTCGAGCTCGGCAAATGCGGCCGAGACGTTGCGGGCATGATACTCCTTGAACAGCAGCCATGCATCCTTTTCGGACGTCCCCGCGGTCTTCATTGCGTCAGACATGGTTCGCCCTTCCTTGATCATCGTCCGCACCTCGTCGGCCACCTTGCCGAGATAGCGCTGCTCGGGCGCGAGTGCGGCGGGCAATTGCATGGACGCCGGCCCGTGGCCGGGCACGACGCGGGCGACGTCGGTGCGATTCTGCAGCTTGCTGAGAAAGGCGAGCCAGCCGCGGATCGAGCCGTCGAGCGCCGGCACATGCTTGGAAAACAGCAGATCGCCGAGGAAGAGCGTGCCGGTCGTCTCGTCGAGGACCGTGAGGTCGTTGTCGGTATGGGCCGTCTTCTGCGCTTCGAGCCGAAGCTTGCGGTCGCCCAGATCGAGCTCGGCGGTGTCCTCGACGAGCATCGTCGGCGCGATGATGCGCGTGCCCGCGAAGGCTGCCTCACCTAGCAGCTCCTTGTTGATGGCAAGGTAGCGCTCCGCTCGGGCCGCGAGCGCGCGCGGCAACTTGTGATGGCCGACGAAGATCGGCTTCTCACCTTCGAACGCTGCGTTCCCGAAGACATGGTCGGGGTGCATGTGGGTGTTGATGACGTACTTGATGGGAAGCTGCGTGCGGGCGCGGATGGCTTGGAGCAGCGCTTCGCCGACGCGCGGGCTGCCGCCAGTGTCGATGACCGCAACTCCGTCGCGGCCGATGATGAAACCCGCATTCGAAATGTCGCCGGAGTTGCCGGGCGTGAAAATCTCGTAGCGGCCCTGATGCACGAAGACGCCGGGCGCGATCTCCTGCACCGGAAGCGGTTCGGCGGCTTGTGCGCCGCCGCCCGCAACCACGGACGCCGCCGTCAGCAAGGCGGCTAAAAGTCTGCAGAATCTGGCGAAATTGGCGGTCAAAAGCATGATGATCCGGCACATGTAACGCTTCAGGGCATATAGACACGCTCGATCACGCCGTCGAGAGCGGCGCGTGATCGACGGCCTGCGTCTCTGCCCGCGCGATCACTGCACCGTACTGCAAACGACGGTGTGATGTTCGCGACGGTCAAGATTAGTGCAATTGCAGGCAAGCCAATGAATTCGGCGCGCGAACAAGATTTTGTCGTGCAATGCACCATTCGTCTTTGCAGTGCAGCAATCAACGATGGAATACCGCAATTTTTAAGTCAGCGATCTTGTCCTATTCACGGACGCGTGAATTTTCGTTACCGGATCGTCTTGCGGACTGGAAAAAAAAGTGCGTAGATGTGCCGCGGTGGTGACATGGCTTCCAGGGTCAAGGGCAATGCCCGAATAAGACCCGGTCGATCGCCAGGGAGAAAGAAGGGGCAAACCCCATCCCTACAGTATTGGGTGTGAGGCGCTGTCGTTCACCATCGCTTGCAAGCGTGGCAAGAACCTTAAAATGGAGGAAGCGCAATGCGCAGAAGCGTATTCGCAGGTGCGTTGGTTGCATCGGCCGTCCTAGCGGCGCCGGCGCTGGCCAACGAAAGTGTCGTAAAGTGCATAGCCGACGCGAACAACTGGTGCATGCAGCAGGGTAACTACTCTGCCACCCGTTATTCGAAGCTGGATCAGATCAACACCAAGAACGTCGGCACCTTGCAGGTCGCGTGGACCTTCTCGACTGGCGTTCTTCGCGGGCACGAGGGTTCGCCTCTCGTCGTTGGCAGCACCATGTGGCTGCACACGCCGTTTCCGAACATCGTGTACGCTCTGAACCTCGACGACGAGAACAAGATCATCTGGAAGTACGAGCCCAAGCAGGATCCGTCCGTGATCCCCGTCATGTGCTGTGACACGGTCAACCGTGGCCTGCAGTATGCCGACGGCAAGGTGTTCTTGCACCAGGCTGATACGACGCTCGTCGCGCTCGATGCCAAGACCGGCAAAGAGCTCTGGAAAGCCGTCAATGCCGATCCTAAGCGCGGTGAGACGGGTACTGGTGCTGCCCTCATCGTTGGCGACGTCGTGATGATCGGCGTGTCCGGCGCAGAGTTCGGCGTTCGCTGCTTCTTTACCGGTTACGACATCAACTCCGGCAAGCGGCTGTGGCGCGGCTACTCGATGGGTCCCGATGACGAGATCCTCTTCAACCCTGAGAAGACCATGTCGCTCGGCAAGCCGGTCGGCAAGGACTCCTCGCTCAAGACCTGGAACGGCGACCAGTGGAAGCTGGGCGGCGGTTCGATCTGGGGCTGGTATGCTTGGGATCCCAAGCTGAACCTGGTCTATTATGGAACGGGCAACCCTTCCACATGGAACCCGGCTCAGCGCGCTGGTCCTGACGGTAAGCAGATCGACCAGAAGTGGTCGATGTCGATGATCGCTCGCAACCCTGAGACGGGTGAAGCAGCGTGGGCTTACCAGATGACCCCGTTCGACGAGTGGGACTTCGATGGCGTCAACGAGATGATCCTCGTCGACGGCATGGACGTCAAAGGCTCCAAGCACGACGTCATCGTCCACTTCGACCGTAACGGTCTTGGCTACACGGTTGACCGTAAGTCCGGCCTGCCGCTCGTCGCCGAGAAGTACGATCCGGCCGTCAACTGGACGACCGGTGTCGATCTTGATCCCAAGAGCGACAAGTATGGTCGTCCGGCGGTTGTCGCCTCCAAGTCGACCTTCCTGAACGGCGCTGACGTCAACACCGTTGATGTCTGCCCCGCCGCTCTCGGAACCAAAGACCAGCAGCCTGCGGCTTACTCGCCGCTGACGGGTCTCTTCTACGTGCCGACGAACCACGTCTGCATGGATTACGAGCCCTTCAAGGTCGAGTACACCGCTGGTCAGCCGTACGTTGGTGCCACGCTGTCCATGTATCCGCCCAAGGGCGAGAGCCACATGGGCAACTTCATTGCGTGGGATGCCAGCACCGGTAAGATCGTCTGGTCGAACAAGGAGCAGTTCTCGGTATGGTCGGGTGTTCTCACGACCGCTGGCGGCATCGCCTGCGTCGGCACCCTCGAGGGCTACTTCAAGTGCGTCGATCAGAAGGACGGCAAGGAGCTGTATAAGAACCGCACTCCTTCCGGCATCATCGGTAACGTCATGACCTACGGTCATGGTGGCAAGCAGTACATCGCCGTCTTCTCGGGCGTCGGTGGTTGGGCCGGTATCGGCCTGGCGGCTGGCTTGACCAACCCGACCGATGGTCTGGGTGCCGTTGGTGGCTACGCCGGTCTCAACGACTACACCGCTCTTGGTGGGTCGCTGACCGTGTGGTCGCTGCCATAAGCCTCGACTGAGACGTCAAGGACCGGCGCGGGGTATCCCGCGCCGGTCTCCTTGTGAGTCAGGGGCTTCCTTCCGCAATGGAGCTGATGCAACACAAAGCGGTCCCAATGGCCCAAATCACGCTCGGGTGATCGATTTGCCCGTTGTACTCTCGGCCTAAATCGCCCAAATGATGTATCGAAGCCTGCAAACAAAAGCAGACAAGGGGAAACGCGTGAGAAGGATTTTCGTAGTCGTCGCGGCGCTCGCGATGGGCGGCGCTCTCGCCACAACGGCGAACGCCGAGGATGCGCAGCCCGGGCCGAAGCTGGTTACGCTGCCCGACGGCTGCATGACCCAGGAAGGTGCCAAGGACGAGAACGGCAAGTGGGTTCTGCCCGACGGAACGCCGACGTTCCACGTCTGCAAGACCGACGGGACCCTCGTTGCCGACTGGTACACCTACGACGGCTATCGCCGTTATCATTCGGAGTGCCACGTCTGTCACGGCCCCAATGGGCTGGGCTCGTCCTACGCTCCCGCTTTGGCGAAATCGCTGAAGTCGCTGACTTACGGCGACTTCCTCGGAACCGTCGCCGGCGGCCGCCAGCGCGACGAAGCTGGTACCAAATTTGTGATGCCGTCGTTCGGTGACAACAAGAACGTCATGTGCTTCATCGACGACCTCTATCTGTACCTGAAGGCAAGAGCCGAGGGTGTGGTCCCTGCAGGTCAGCTGGGTGGTCGCAACCACGCGCCCAAACCGGAACAGGCGCGAGACTATGAAAAGGCGTGCTTTGGTGGTGGCTAAACACTTCGCGTATCTGGCGGTCTTTGGTGCTCTGAGCGCCTTGGCTTCGTCCTCGGCTTGGGCCGTGGAAGGACACAATGCCGATCTCGTCAACCGGCAAGTGCTGCGCATTTGCGCCGACCCGGCGAACATGCCGTTCTCGAACCAGAAGGCGGAAGGGTTCGAGAACAAGATCGCCGACATCATCGGAAACGAGCTGGGCATCAAGGTCGAGTACACTTGGTTTCCGCAGGCCGTGGGCTTCACGCGCAATACGCTTCTGGCCAAGCGGTGCGACCTGATCATCGGCACGGGTCAGGGCGACGACCTCGTGCTCAACACCAACCACGTCTATCGCTCGACGTACGCGCTCGTCTATCCGCCGAATAAGGGGCTCGACGGCGTCGACAGCCTTTTCGATCCCCGCCTGAAGGACAAGCGGGTCGGCGTCATGATCAGCACGCCGCCGGCCGATATCATCAACAAGGCCGGCCTCATGGGCAAGGCAAAGCCCTATCGGCTCATGGTCGACCGCCGGTTTGATTTACCCGCCGAGGACATGATCAAGGATATCCGCTCCGGAGAGATCGACGCCGGCGTGCTCTGGGGCCCGATGGCCGGATACTACGCCACCAAGGGCGGCGAGAAGCTCGACGTCGTGCCCTTGGTCAAGGACGACAAGAGCGGCCACATGGAGTTCCGCATCACCATGGGCGTGCGCCAGGGGGACGACCTTTGGAAGCGCAAGCTCAACGACATCCTCAACAAACGCCGGGCCGACATCGATCGCGTCCTGCTCGAGTATGGCGTGCCGCTGCTTGACGAGGACAATAAGCCCGTCACCGAGCCGCGCGGGTAAGATGCGCGGCTGGCCCCGCCAGCGGCGCGCTTCCGCGCCAGGCGGAAGCGAGCGCGCACAACGCGCGCCAAAACGTCAGCTCCTGACGGTTGCGGTGTTGGCGCTGGGCTTGGCCGCCCTTGTGCCGGGCGCCCCCTCGGCGCTGGGCGCGGAGCCCGTCGCGGAGCCGCAAGACTACCGCATGAGCGATTATCGCAGCCCGGTTCCCCTGACGCTGCGCGGTGCAAAATCCTTGACGAACGACGAGGCCGCCGACCTGTGGAACCAGAACGGCGCAATTTTCATCGACGTCTTTCCGCAAGCGCCCAAGCCGAAGAACCTGCCCGCCGGCACCTTCTGGCGCGATCCCGTCCATCGCAGCATCGAGGGCGCCTACTGGCTGCCCAACGTCGGCTACGGCGCGTTGCCGGCTGACGTCGGGGACTATTTCACAAGCCGGCTTGAGCGCCTGACCAAAGGCAACCGCGCGGCCCCGATCGTCTTTTTCTGTCTGAAGGACTGCTGGATGTCGTGGAACGCCGCCAAGCGCGCGTTGGCTGCCGGCTACAGCCACGTCATGTGGTTCAGGGACGGCACCGACGGCTGGCAGGAGCTCGGCTACCCGCTGGTCGATCTCACCATGGTTCCCTGACCCTCACGAAGGTTCCCGGATCCTCACGCAGGTTCCTGAAGCCCGGCTGCTGCCGGGCCTATGGCCCTCAGTTCTTCATTTCGGCCCGGATCAGCTTGGCGACCTCGTAGGCGCGCTGCTCGATGAGGGTCGGGATCTCGCACGCCATCGTCAGGTTCTGCTGGCGGTCCTGGAAGATGCGCGCGTTCCAATTGTACTCCTGCTGCTCGGCGCGTCAGCTTGGTGTCCCTCGGGCCCAGCTGCTCTTCGGCGGGAATATTCTGGTCCATCGAGGCGAGCTTCTGGCCCTCGCGCTCGATCTCGTCGGCACGGGCCTTCTGGCGCCGCTGGAACTGCTCGATGCGCTGCATGACGAACTTGCGATCGGTATTGATCTTCGCGAGCACGCTGGCGAAAAGCCCGGTCAGCTTCGTGTCGCGCTCGCCCTCCGGCTGACTCTGGGCATATTCCTTGATCGCCTTCTCCGCGTCCTCGATCGCAACGCGGCGGCTTTGAAGGTAGGTCGTCAGCTCTCTAATCTTGTCGTCGCTCTCCCAGCCCTTCACCTCGTCAACCGGGGGGCCGTCCCAAATCTGCGCCGACGTCAGCTCCGCCACCTTGCGCTGCACGCAGGGCCAATCGGGGCTGCCCTTGGTCGAGGCCTCCTCCGCCGCGGGAGCGCTGCTGTCGGGCGAGGTATCGCCGACCTTGGGTGCATTGGGGGCAACCGTCGGCGCGAGGGGCGCTGTGTCACCGACCTGCGGCTGGTTGGGCAGGACCGTCGGCATTGCCGGGGTAACCGATAGGTCGGGGGCGGCTGCCTTCCCGCCGGTCTCGGCGGCAGGCTCTGCGGCAGCGGCCGAAAGTGCGAGCAGGCCTGCAAAACAGGCGCTGGCGATCATTCGTGCGGCGGTGTTCGTGTTTTGCATTTTCTTACGCTCCTGCGCCTGGACCGCCGCGGCGGGCGATCAGGCCTTTCGATGGGTTGTAGGCATAGATGGCACCGCCGAGGAACACGACGGTGCACGCGAGAACCGCGCCGAGCGAGATCCAGTTGACCTGCCCGTAGAGCGCGAAGCGGATCAGCTCCACCGCATGCGTGAAGGGATTGAGCTCGCAGATCTGATAGAGCAAAACGCTCGATTCCTTGACGCGCCAGAGCGGATAGAGCGCGGAAGAGGCAAAGAACATGGGAAAGATCACGAAGTTCATGACGCCGGCGAAGTTTTCCAATTGCTTGATGACGGACGACATGAAGAGCGCGAGCGAGCCCAGCATCAGACCCGATAGAATGAGCGCCGGCAGCACGGTGAAGTAGCCGTAAAGCGGCGGCTCGATCTCCCAGAAATAGGCAACCGCCAGAAAGGCGTAGACCTGCAGCAGCGATACCGCGACCCCGCCCACGAGCTTGGACAGCAACAGGAAGGAGCGCGGGAAGGGGCTTACCAGCAGCGTGCGCATCGCGCCCGTCTCGCGGTCGTAGACCATCGATAGCGAGGACTGCATGGCATTGAACAGCTGGATCATGCCGATGAGGCCCGGCGCGATGAAGACCTCGTAGAGCACGTAGGTCTCATACGGCGGAATGATCGAGACGCCGAGCGTCTGCCGGAAGCCCGCCGCGAAGATGAATAGCCAGACGAGGGGACGCACGAGTGCCGAGAGGAAGCGCTCGCGCTGGTGCAGGTAGCGAAGCACCTCGCGCCAGACGATGCCCTTGAAGCAGGTGTAGTAGGCGCCCGCACTTAGCCGCGGGGGATCGGTATCCCAGCTACCGCCCGCGGGGGCAGCGCGCACGGGTGTGGCGCTCTGGCTCATGCGGCCAACTCCGTGTCCGTCGTTCCGGTGATCGTCCTGAACGCATCCGAGACGTTTTGCGTGGCCGTCTTCGCCAACAGCTCGGGAACGGAGCCCGTGAAGAGAAGGCGCCCCTTGTGCAGGATTGCTATGAGATCGGTCGGGCGCACCTCATCGAAGAGATGCGTCGCCCACAGGACGCCCAGACCCTCCGTCTCCACGAGCGAGCGCACGATGTTGATGACGCTCTCGCGCGAGCCGATGTCGAGGCCGACGGTGGGCTCGTCGAGCAGCAGGAGGGCCGGCTGGTGCAACAGCGAGCGCGCGATCTCGACGCGGCGCGCCTGTCCCCCTGAGAGATTGCGCACCTTTTCGCGCGCGCGGTCGGACAGTCCGACGATCTCGAGCGCGCGCTCCGTGCGCCGGCGCGCTTCGCGGCCGCGGATGCCGTGCAGCGCGCAATGGTAGAGCAGGTTCTGCTTGAGGCTCAAATCGAGGTCGAGAGTTCGGCTCTGAAAAACGACGCCGAGGCGCTGCAAGGCGGCTGAGGCGCGCCTGCGCACGTCGTAGCCGAAGATGCGAATTTCGCCCGACACGTTGTCATAGAGGCGCGTGACGAGCGCAAACAGCGTCGACTTGCCGGCGCCGTTGAGCCCGAGCAGGACGACGAATTTGCCGCGCGGGATCGCAAGCGAGACGTCGTCCAGCGCCAACGTCTCGCCGAAGCGATGACTGACGTTCTTGACGGAGAGAGCAGGCGCTGCCTCGACGTCGCGTTGGGGTTCAGATGCCATATCCATTTCGACGATTTATCCCGGTTGCGCTTCTGTTAAGCCGCTGAATATCTTAGAATATTCTTTATGGCTCAAGCCGCGTGAAGAGCATCTCGGCTTCGTCTTCTTTGCTCCAATACAACCCGTCCCCTGCGTCCCCCGCAAGCCCATCTGGCTGTGCGTGCGGGGGCGGCGAGGACCGATTTTCCTCAGAAGGGCGCGACGACCACGCCCCACGGATAGCGTCCCGTCCGGATCGACTTGACCACCTTCAGGGCGGCGACGTCGATGACGGAGACGTCGTTGGACGTACCGTTGGTCGTCAATAGCTTCTTGTCGTCGGGCGTGAAAGCGAGCTGCCAGACGCGCTGCCCGACCAGCAGGTACTTGATCACCTTCAGGGTCGCGGTGTCCACCACCGCGACGCGATTGGCGGGGCCGAGCGCGACGAACGCGAGCTTGCCGTCCTTCGTGATGCGAACCCCGACGGGCTGAATGGCTTCCTTGGTGATGCCCGGGATCTCGAAGGTCACCTTGCCGATGACCTTGCGGTCGGCCGGGTTGATTACGGTGACGGTGCCGCCGACCTCCGAGCTCACCCAAAGCTGGGTCCCCGTCGCATTGAACATCGCGACGCGCGGGCGGCTGTCGACCAGCACGTTGTCGAACGTCTTGTGCGTCGTGGTGTCGATGAAATGCGCCATGTTGGTCGTCTCGGAAGTGTTGACCAGCACCTTGCCGTCGGGGCTCATGCCCATGCCCTCGGGCTCCACGCCCACGGGGATGTCGGTGATGACCGAGCCCTTGTTGATGTCGACGACGGTGACGAGGTTGTCGTCCTCGTTGGCGATGTAGAGCGGGTTGCCGGACGGATGCAGGGTCAGCAACTCGGGATCGGGGCCCGACGGCAGCGTCTTGACGAGCTCATAGGTCTTGGTGTCGTAGACCTGGATGATGTTGTCGTCGCTGGTGCACACGATCAGCCACTTGGCGTCGTTCGACAGGATGATGCCGCGCGGGCGCTGGCCCACCTTGAAGGTCTTGGTCACCTCCAGCTTTTCGGTGTCGATCACCGAGATGGAGTTGTCCTTCTCGTTGCTTACGAAGGCGGTATAGGCGAGCGCCGCCGGCGCCGGGGCCAGAAATGCCGCGAGTACGCCGAGCATCCAAACAAAGCCGACCTTAGAGCGCATTAGGCAACGTCCTCCTGAAATTTGACCGGTCACCGGGCCGTGGCCGGGAAGTGCCGGTGTCATTGTGTGTATGCCGTGCATTTGGTTTCGGGCCTGTCGAGGCCCAGCGTGTCGAGCTCGGTGAACTGATGCAGGAAGCCCGGCTGCGGCGAGACGCTCACGAGAAGCTTCGGCGTGGCGACGAGCACGGGCTGGCGCAGCTGGCCGTTCCAGTTGCGCACGGAAAGGCCCACGCCCTTGAAGGCGGCGATCTCGAACTTGGGCGACCTCATGTAGGCGACGAGATCCTGATAGGCGGGTGTCTTGGAGCGCGATGCGGCCTCGCCCACCATGCGCGCGGCCATCCACGCGTTGTAGTCCTTGGGAAGCATGGTGCGGTCCGCCATGCGCTTGAAGCGGTTCTGGAACTGCGTGCCGCCCCACAGCTCGATCGCCGGGTGCCAGCTCGAGGGGACGAGGCCCGCAGTGCCCGCGACGGGCCGTGCATCCCAGGTCCGGTAGGGCAGGTAGTCGCCGAACAGGTTGCCCTCATCGGCAACGACGAGCACGTCGTAGTCGGGCGCGTTTTGCGTGAAGGTGGGGATCTGCTGCTGTATCTGCTCATAGCCGCCGTCGGAGCGCCGGCTGCCAGGCTGATACTGGAAGGTCCGCTCCTCGACGATCTTTGCCCCGAAGCGCTTGGCGGCGCGCCGCAGCGCATCGGCGAAGAGCTTGTCGTTCTCCTGGGGGCCAAGCACGAGGAACCAGCGGTTCCACTTCTTCCATATGAGGTATTGGGCGAGCGCATCGGCCAGCATCGTTCGCGTGGGCGCGGTGTGCATGACGTGAGGGCGGCAATCCTCCTCGCGCAGGCGATCGTCGGCCGCGCCGTAGTTGATGATCTGCGCCTCCTTGCCGGCAAGCGCATCGGCGAGCTTCAACAGCGTCTGCGGGCCTACGTCGGCAAGGATGAAGTGGGCGCCGGCGTCGACCTTCTGCACGACATCCTTGATGAGCGTGTCCGGGTTTGCCGCCTCGACGACGTCGAGTTTGAACTGTTGGTTCATGAAGCGGCCGGTCGTGTTGTTGTCCTTGATTGCGAGCTTGGCGCCGGCGATGCCGAGGTCGGCGGGCGGAAGGTCGAGCAGGGATATCGGGAGTGGCTCGTCGCGCTGCTCGCGCGCGAGCACGATCGGGATGACGACCATGTCCTTGCCGGTGGCGCCGGCTTCGGGTTGGGCCGCTGCCGCGGGGGCGGCCCGTCCTGCGGTCGGTTCCGTTGCGGGCGCTGCTGGAGCTTGCGCTGCCGGCGCAGGAGCGGTTTGCTCCGCGGGCGCAGGAGGAGTTTGCGCCGCCGGCGCAGGAGGAGCTTGGGTCGCGGGTGCAGCCGGTGTCTCCTGGGCCTCCTGGGCTCCTGGCGCTCAAAGCTCCAGCGGAGAGCGCCAACGCCACCAGCAACATCATCGCCAGAGCGCCGCGCGCGGCTGTCGCCCTCGTGCCGATGCGCGATATCAACGACTGTGCGCCTGCTGCCATCAAGACCGCTTCTCCCATCCTCGGCGCTTCGTTCTTCCGACGAGCGCACGGTTGCTCAAGTTCGTTCCCGAGCGATGTGTTACTATGTTGCGGTAAAAGGGTATTCAGGGGGCGTCTTGTCAAGGTCTACCGGGATTACTCGCGGACTTGTGACCTAGCCCGGCGCGGCTATCGGCAACAAGCCCCTTGCAAATCGACCCCCGATCGGCACACGTAACCTCATAACATTTAAACACCCCAAGACCCCGCAAGAGGGGCCGCGTGCTCTAGAGGAAACCTCTTGAATCTTGACCGTATCTCCGCCTTGGCTCTGGCGTTCATGCTCGTCCCGGCGGCCGCCTTGGCAGGACAGCCGAAAGCCGTCATCTTCCCCTTCGGTCTCATCGATCAGCAGCAGCAGTTCGAGATCGGGATAATGCCCCAGGGCATTGATCCCGAGGAGAAACGGCGGCTGGGGGTCATTACCGAAGAGCTAACCAAGCTCATCAAGGAAAGCGGCCGCTACGAGGTCGTGGATTCGGCGCCGATCGCGGCGGAGATCGAAGAGAAGTCTCCCATGTACAAGTGCAACGGCTGCGAGGATGACCTTGCCAAAAAGGTCGGCGCGGACATCGCGTTCATCGGCACCGTGCGCAAGGCATCCGACGTGCTGTTCACGGTGAGTGTCTATATCCGCGACGTCTCCAAGCAGAAGGTGACGAAGCAGGGGTCCGGCGAGATCTACGGCAACACCGACGCCATGTGGACGCGCGGGGTTCGCTATGCGGTGGAGCGGCGACTTTTCGCGGAAAAGGCCGGCACGACCGCCAAAGAAGAGCCGGCGAAGGGAGCCTTGCAATGATCGATCGCCGCCGCGTGCTGCTGGCCGGCGGAGCCGCTCTTGCGAGCCTCGGGTTCGCCGTGCCGGCGCGCGCCGCACTGGGCACGCTGCGCGTGGCATCGTTGAAGTTCGGCTCATTGGGTTGGGTGCTCGAGACGATCCGCGCCGAAGGGATTGCCGACAAGTTGGGCTTGAAGCTCGATATCATCGACGTGGCGACGAACCAGGCGGGGCCCGTTGCGCTCCTGTCGGGTGACGCCGACGTCATCGTCAGCGATTGGCCGTGGGCGCTGCGCCAGCGCGCGCTGGGCGAGCACGTGAAATTCGCCCCCTATTCGTCCGCGCTCGGTGCGGTGATGGTGCCCAAGGACTCCCCGATCGCGCGCCTCGCCGACCTCGAAGGCAAGAAGCTCGGCGTTGCCGGCGGCGCCATCGACAAGAGCTGGCTGCTGCTGCGGGCCTATTCGCGCAAGACGATCGGCAAGGATCTGGACAAGGCGGCAGAGCCCGTATTTGGCGCAGCGCCGCTGCTCACCGAGGAGATGCGCAGCGGGCGCCTCGACGCTGTGCTCAACTTCTGGACCTATTCGGCCCGCCTGGCGGGCGCCGGCTATCGCAAGCTGATCGGCATGGACGAGGTCTTGAAGGCGCTCGATATCGATCCGGTGCCCTCGCTCGTCGGCTTCATCTGGCGCGAGTCGACGCAGAAGAAGAAGGGCCCCGAGATCGCCGCGTTCCTCGATGCCGTCGCGGCGGCGAATGCGATCCTGGCCAAGTCCGACAGCGCGTGGGAGCGGGTACGCGGGCTCGTGAAGCCCGCCGACGACGCCGAGTTCGCCGCTATCAAGGCCTTTTATCGCGAGGGAATTCCGCCGCCGTGGTCGGAGGCGGACACTCGCTCCGCCGAGAAGCTAACTCAGGTGCTCACGAGCGCCGGCGCTGCCGAGCTCATGGGCGGGAACACCCAGTTCGATCCGAAGCTCTTCCATGCTGCAGGCAGTTAAGGCGCCGGCGCAACGCATCAGGCTCGGGCGTGTCGGCTGGTCTCTCGTCTCGCTGCTGGCTCTGGTGGCGATTTGGGAGATCGCGGCGCTCATTGCGGAAAGCCGCTATCTTCCGGGCCCTTGGGCTGTCGCTCTCGTCATGGTGCGCGAGGCGCAGGCCGGCGAGCTGTGGGGCAATATCGGGGCAACGCTGACACGCGTTGCCTTCAGCTTCGTCGTCGCGATGTTCATCGGCTCGGCCATCGGCCTCGCCCTGGGGCGCAATCCCGCCGCTGACCGGTTCTTCGATGCCTGGCTGATCTTCTTTCTCAACCTGCCGGCACTCGTCATCATCGTGCTCTGCTACATCTGGTTCGGGCTCACCGAGGTTGCGGCGGTGACGGCTGTCGCCGTCAACAAGATCCCCAACGTCGCCGTGACCATGCGCGAGGGCACGCGCCATCTGTCCAAGGATCTGGAGGAGATGGCGCAAATCTACCACCTCGGGTGGTGGAAGACGCTGCGCCACGTCACGATCCCGCAGCTTGCGCCCTATTTTGCCGCCGCCGCGCGCTCCGGTCTGGCGCTCGTCTGGAAGATCGTGCTGGTCGTCGAGGCGTTCGGACGCTCCGACGGCGTCGGGCATCAGCTCAACATCGCATTCCAGCTGTTCGACGTGCCGATGATCCTCGCTTACGCACTGGCCTTCATCATCGTGGTCCAGATCATCGAGATCGCGATCTTGCAGCCGCTCATCGCGAGGGCGAACAAATGGCGCCGCTGACGCATCCGCTCGCCGTCTGCGTGCACAGCAAGATTTTCCCCGCGGTGGGGATGCGCGGCGATATCCAAGTGCTGAGGAACGTCTCGTTCGATGTCGAGCCGGGGTCGTTCGTGGTGATCACGGGGCCGTCGGGTTGCGGCAAGTCCACGCTGCTCAATATCATCGCCGGGCTCGATAAGGATTTCGAGGGAAGCATCGATTTCGGCGAAGGCGGCGAGCAGCGCATCGCCTACGTGTTCCAGTCGCCGCGACTGCTTCCGTGGCGCACGGTGTATGAGAATATCGCGCTGGCGCTTCCCAAGGGCGATCCCCGTCTCGCAAACATCCCCGAGCTCCTGGAGCGCGTGGGGCTGACGGAGGCGGCGTCCGCCTACCCGGAAATGATCTCACTCGGCATGCAGCGCCGCGCCGCCCTTGCGCGCGCCTTCGTGCTCGAGCCGGAGTTTCTGCTGATGGACGAGCCGTTCGTGTCGCTCGACGACCCCACCGCGCAGGATTTGCGCGAGCTGCTGGTCGAGCTGTGGTCGCGCCGACCGACGACGGTGCTGTTCGTGACGCATGATCGGTCCGAGGCCGTGATGCTGGCGACCCGCATCTTGCGCCTCTCCGGCGGCTCTGCGAGTATCGTGGAGGACATCCCGGTAACGCTGTCCATCGCTGATCGGTCCGACCGCACCAAGGTGCACGCCGAGCAGCAGCGGATCTTCGGCGATAAATAGCTTCTAAATGCAACAAACCTCCAGACCGGTGAGCTTTCTCGCCAGCGTGACGGACGAGAGCGAGGCACGCCTGTGCGTGGCGCTGGGCGCCGACGTGATCGACGCCAAGAACCCGGCAGAAGGGGCGCTCGGCGCCCTGCCGCTGGAGACCGTGCGCGCGATCCGCGCCAATGTGCCAGCGCATGTGCCCGTCAGCGCGACCATCGGCGATCCGGCGAGTGATCCCGAGGCGACGGTTGATGCGGTGTTCCGCGTTGCGGCGACCGGTATCGACATCGTCAAGGTGGGTCTCAGCCCGGAAAGCTGCCCCGAACTCACCTTGCGCCGATTGAGCCGCCTGGCGCGGGGGCCCGCGCGCCTCGTCGCCGTGCTGCTGGCCGACCGGGGGATCGATCTCGCGTTGATCGGGGCGGCGCGGGACGCTGGCTTTGCGGGCGTGATGCTCGACACCGGCGACAAGCGCAAGGGCGCGCTGCCCGGGCTCGTGTCCGGCGAAGTCCTGCGCGAGTTCGTCGAGACCGCGCACGATGCGCGGCTTTTCGCGGGCTTCGCGGGCTCGCTCAGCGCCGGCGATATCGCGTACCTGACGGCCTTCGGGCCCGACCTGCTCGGCTTCCGGGGCGGCCTTTGTCGCGACGGGGAACGCAATGGCGCGCTGCATGCCGACGCCGTTCGCGCCGTTCGCCGCGCCATCCCGAAGCTGGAGGCGGCCTCAATCGTTCCTTGCCGCGCGACGCTCCATGATGGTATTGCGCGCCAACAACGGGAACGCGCGCTGTGAGCGACCAAAACATCGGCGGCAGACTAGGGGCCCAGAGCCGGCACACGCCCGACGTGCGCGACCGCATCTTCGTGCGCGGGCTCGTGCTCCCCGTGGCGCTCGGCGTCTATGACGAGGAGCAGGGCGTCACCCAGAAAGTGAGCTTCACGATCGAGGCCGCAGTTGGCTTGAGCGTCGCGCCCAAGGGCGACGCCATCGCCGAAGTGCCGTCCTACGATGACCTCGTCGGCGCGGTGCGGGCGACCATTGCGGCCGGTCATATCAACCTCGTCGAGACGCTTGCCGAGCGCATCGCCGAGCGGTGCTTGGCGGACGAGCGGATCGTCACGGTGCTCGTGCGCGTAGAGAAACTCGAGAGAGGACCGGCCTCCGTCGGAGTCGAAATCGTTCGTCCGCGGATGGCGGTACCGGCCGGTGAGCTACCGCACCTCAAACGATAACGCCCGATCGCGGCGACCGACCGTGGTCAAGCTCGGCGGCAGTCTCGCCGAGAGCATGCGGCTCGGCGCCATCCTGGAGATCGTGGCGGCCGCGCGCCAGCCGATCGTGATTGTTCCAGGCGGTGGCGCGTTCGCCGACGCCGTGCGCCGCGCGCAGGCGGACTTCGGATTTTCCGATGCGGCCGCCCACCGCATGGCGCTGCTCGCCATGCACCAGACCGGCTTGATGCTGGCAGCACTCCATCCCCGCCTCAAGCCCGTGGAGACCCTTGCCGCTTTGAAGGGCGCGCTTGCGGGCACGCCGATCCCGGTTTGGCTGCCGCTCAAGCTCGCGCAGAACGACCGGCGCATAGCTGCCGATTGGTCGACGACATCGGATGGGCTCGCCGCGCGGCTCGCCGAGCGCCTCGACCGCGCGCCCGTCGTGCTCGTGAAGTCGTGCCGCATCAAACGCGGCAGCTCGCTTGCCGCGCTCGCCCGCGAAGGCGTCGTTGATGCAACCTTCAAGGTGGTCGTGGAGCGCTCAGGCCTGGCGTGGCGGGTTCTCGGTGCCGGCGATGAGGGCGAACTGGCGGCGCTGCTGAGTGCGCGCACCCTCAACGCCCAGCCGCGCCGCACCGGGCCGCGCGATGCTTGTCGACGCGCCGGTCCGGCCCGTGCTATCGCGCGACGCAGATGAAATGGACGATGTCGAACTCCCGCGCTTGCCTTGGGCTCGCGGGCACGATCGTGGTCGAATGCACAGCGATTAAGGGCGCGGTCGAGGCACGGCTCACATGGCGCAAAAACTTCTCTTCCTGACCGGACGGCTTGCCGAGCCGCGCCTGAAGGACACCGTCGCCGGCATGGGGCTGCCTGACGGCTCCTGGCACATCACCAACATCGGCGTGAAGGTCGCGGCCCTGATGACGGAAGCGATCGTGCGCAACCGGCTCAAGGAGCCGCTCGACGCGACCCGTGTGATCGTGCCGGGGCGGGTGCGCATGGATCTTGCGAGCCTCGGCAAGCACTATGGCGTTCCCTTCGAGCGCGGGCCCGACGAGATCATCGATCTGCCGCAGTACTTCGGCAAGGACGGCACGCCACCGGATCTGTCGCGCTACGACATGCGCATCTTCGCCGAGATCGTCGATGCGCCGACGTTCCCTGTTGCAAAGCTTTTGGAGCGCGGTCTCGAGCTGAAGGCCAAGGGCGCCGACGTCATCGACATCGGCTGCCAGCCCGACGTTCCGTTTCCGCATCTAGAAGAGGCGATCGCGGCCCTGTCGCGCGCCGGCCTGACGGTCAGCGTCGATTCAGGCGATGTCGCGGAGCTGGCTCGCGGGGCCAAGGCGGGCGCTGACTTCGTGCTGAGCCTCGATGAGACCAATCTCGACGCCATCGCGGGAACGCGCGCGGTGCCGATCCTTCTCGCCAAGCCGCACGGCGATCTTCAATCGCTGCTGCGCGCGATTGACCGCGCTCAGGAGCTGGGGCTTCCCCATATTGCCGATCCCGTTCTCGACCCCATCCATTTCGGATTCACGGCCTCGCTGGAGCGCTATGCGGCGCTGCGGCGCGCGCGTCCCGACGTCGAGATCCTGATGGGCACGGGAAATCTCACCGAGCTGACCGACGTCGACAGCCAGGGCATGACGGCGGCGCTGCTCGGCATATGCTCCGAGCTCAAGATCCGCAACGTGCTCGTCGTCCAGGTCTCGGCCCACACGCGCCGCACGGTCGAGGAGCACGACGCCGCGCGCCGCGTCATGTATCGCGCGCGCGCCGATAAGAGCTTCCCCAAGGGCTACGGCGGCGGGCTCCTGTCGCTGCACGACCTGCGCCCCTATCCGCAAACGCCCGAGCAGATCGCGGAAACCGCAAGCGCGGTCCGCGATCAGAACTATCGCATCGAGGTCGGCGAGGACGGCATCCACATCTACAACCGCGACGGTCACCACGTTTCGGGCGACGCATTCGAGCTGTTCGGCAAGCTCGGCGTCGAGACCGACGGCGCGCATGCCTTCTACCTCGGCTACGAGCTGGCGAAAGCGGAGATCGCGCGCGCTTTGGCAAAACGCTATACCCAGGACGGCGGCTTCGACTGGGGCGTCGCCGCCGACCGCAAGGCGGAGGATCTGACGCGCCACGCGCCCGAGGGCGCGACGCTCAAGGCCGCGCGCAAGGAGAAGACGGATGGTGCGCATCGTCGAAACGATCGTGACGACGACGAACGCTGAGGGTGAAGCGCACATCGCGCCGCTGGGGCTGATCGCTGCGGGCGAGCATTGGGTCATCGCCCCGTTCCGCCCCTCGCGCACGCTCGAAAATCTGCGCGCCGTTCCCTTTGCGGTGGCGTCCCACACCGATGACGTGCGCGTCTACGCCGGCTGCCTGACGGGGCGCAAGAGCTGGCCGACGCGGCCCGCCGGCAAGATCCCCGGCGTCGTTCTTTCCGATGCGGTGTCGCACTGGGAGCTCGCCGTCGACCACGTGGACGAGGACGATGTGCGCCCCCGCTTTGTCTGCCGCCTCGTGCACGAAGGCAATCACCGGCCCTGGGAAGGCTTCAACCGCGCGCAAAGCGCCGTGCTGGAGTGCGCGGTGCTGGTGTCGCGACTGAAGATGCTGCCGCCGGAAAAGATCGAAGCCGAGCTAAGCTATCTCGAGATCGCCATTGCCAAGACGGCCGGTCCGCGCGAAGCGGAGGCCTGGGGCTGGCTGATGGAGCGCATCGCTGCCTGGCGGGCGGAGCAGGCGCAAAGTAGCTGATCGCACCCGGGCGGGCATCGCCCGGTCGCCGCTATTACTGCGAAACCGTCGTGACTTGCGCGCGGGGCACGGCGCCGGCCTGCTTGGCGGGCTCGGCTGGATACTGGGCGCGCTTCGTGCGTGCCACCTCGCTCTGCAACGCATCCGCCAGCATGCTGCCGAGGCAGCCGTAGGTCAGGTCGTTGGGGTGGAACAGATCGGAAGCCAGAAGCTGCTGCACGGTGAACTGCGCGCTCGTCACCAGATGCTTCATGATGGCGAAGCGCTGCAGGATCGGAATTTTGCGCGCGTCGGCGATCTGGCGCATGGCCACGAGATAGCGCGCGAAGTCGCGGTTTTTCTCGGCGCGGGGGAAATACTGCATGTCGAGCAGCACCACGTCGATGCCCTTGCTCCGCATCGTGTCGATGCCGCGCAGAACCGTCTCCCGGAACTGGGCGAGATCCTTGTGCCGCATCGCGTCGTTCACGCCCGTTTGCCAGATGACGAGCGTGGGGCGGCGCTTCAGCACGTCCTGGTCGAGGCGGGCAAGCATATCGGAGGCGAGCTGCCCGCCGACGCCGAGGTTGTCGACGGTGATCCTGCTCGCGGGAAAGCGGCGCTGCAGCTCGGCTTGCAGCTTGACGGGATAGCTGGCCTTGGGGCTGCTGGCACCGATGCCCTGGGTGCTTGAGGAGCCGAGCGCCACGATGCGCACCGGCTTCTTCGCGGCGAGGTCGGCCGACAGGTGGGGAAGCGGGGCCTCGAAGTGCAGGAGGCTTGCGGGCGCTTGGCAGAGCGGGCGGGCATCAGCCGACGAAGTGAACGTCGTCACACACGCTGAAGTTGCGAGCGCCACTCCGAGAGATACTTGCGCAAAGATTGCGCGAAGACTGCGTCGTCCGTGCTGCGAGTGCGCCGCGTAAGAGCCCATGCCGTGCCCCACAGAATTGCGATTCCGATCGTATTGACCAGGATCTGTAGGACAAAACCGTTACCGACTTCAACGAGGATCACCCACCCGGCGAGCGAAAGCACCGTTCCGAGGCAGAAGATTTCCAATGAATGCCGGCCGCAGCGCCCAACGCCCGTGGCCCAGGCGCGAGTAAGCCAGCCGCTTTGGGGCGACAGTAAGATCATCACGAGATATCCCAGTGCGACAACGTGTGCGAGCCGCCACGGCGAGAGGTAGCTCTTGTTGACGGGGCCGAGCAGATCGGCGGGAAGGATGCGCGCTGCTTCCAGGCCCGGGATCTGCGTCCAGGGTGCCGCGACGAGAAATGCGAATCCGACATAGCCGAGCGCCAGACAAAGCAGCGCGCGCGAGAACGGTATGGCGCTGCGCCGGCTGAAGTGCGCTGTCATCGCGCCGATCGTCACCAGCAGTTGCCAGGCAAAGGGATTGAACACCCAGCCCTTGGCATGCTGATGGCTCGGCAGGTTCAGCTCCAGCAGGTTCGCGATTGCCCACACGGCCGTCGACAGGAACAGCGCGACCCACGGCTGGCGTGGCAGCAGCCACAGCACCACAGGCAGCCAAAACAGCAGCAGCACGATGTAGAGCGGCAGGATGTTCAGCATGTTGGGCTGATTGACGAGCGCCGCGGTCAGGATAGCGGCGCGGCCGGGGTCCTCGGCGAACACGTGGACGCCGATGTTGCGCACGTACATCGGATTTTCAAACACGCCGGCGGCGAGCGTCAGCCCCAACGCGCAGACGACGACGAGCCCAATGTGCCACACGTAGAGATCGCGCACCCGATCGAGCACACGTGCCCCGCCGGCCCGGAACCCTTCGCCCTCGAAGGCGCGGCCGTAGGCCAGCACGGCGGAGAAGCCTGCGAGCAGGACGAACACCTCGGCGGCATCCGAGAAGCCGAAATTGCGCAGCGTGAACCTGGCGAGCTCGTTGCCCGGCACATGGTCCACGAAAATGAATAGGAGGGCCAGCCCGCGAAAGAAGTCTATTCGCAAGTCGCGCGGCGCACCCGAGCTGGTCGTGCCCAAGGGCATTGGTTTTTTCACCCTGCAGTCACTAGAGAGTCAGTACGGAACGCTAGAGCAAGCACGTTCCCGTCGGCGAGACAACGCGACATCGGTGCGGGTAGTTCCTGCCCAAAATTACGGCGCCGCGAGGGCCACAGGCGCCGGGCCTCGGGAACGAGGCCGGCGCGACTGACGCGAATGTTATCATGAGCGCGCCAATTCCGCCCGAATTTCAGATTTAGTCGCCGCTCCCGCCGAACGCCACGTGTCCGGGCTCCCTGAGACCCGGCTGGCGCGCGCCGCCTTGCGGAGTGCGTGTTCCGCTTTTTGCGGGGAGAGGTTGTAGCTCAGTGGTAGAGCGCCCGGGATGCCGGGAGGCCGGGGGTTCAATTCCCTTCGACTTCGCCAAACGACTAGCTCATTTGGTAGAGCACAAGATTGGAATCTTGGGGTCGTGGGTTCGACTCCCACGTCGTTGACCATGTCCATGCCAAGGACACTCGCCTGTTAAGCGAGCTTGAAAATCGGGGAAGCCGGCCGCTTCCCGGCCCGATCGCCCACCGCCCGAAGCTCCGGCCGAGGGCGGGAGCGAACGGGCAAGCGCTGAGGTGCTCTGTGCCGGAGCGGATACCGCCCGGCCGCAAAGCCTGAGCCCAGGCACCGGCACGTTCCGTCCCAGGACGGGACGTGGACGCAGCCTGAGGTGTATGGTGGCGCGGCCGGGCTCAAGCTCCGGCCCGCGTCCGCAGCGTGGGGTGTGGCCGGCAACCTCCCATTGCGTTCGTAGCGTGCGTCGGAGACCTCAGATGCGCAGGTTCGGTTTTTGGTTCGAGTTGGTGGTGAAGGACGACGAGCGCGCGTTCCTCGCCCGCGACGGCCGCTTCGTGCGGCTGCTGCAACCTGGCCGCTTCACCGCCTTCGATCCGGGCGCCCACCTCGTCGCGGAGGTCGTCAAGGTGGTGCGATCCGAGATCGCCACCGAGAAGGCGCTGCTGCTGCAGAGGACGCATCTGCCGGTCGCCGAGCAGAACTTCGAGATCGTGCACGTCGGCTCCAACGAGGTCGCGATCGTGTCCTTCGACGGCGAGCCCAAGCACCTGGTGCTGCCCAACACGACGCGCGCGTTCTGGAAGACGCTGACCGACGTCGGTGTCGAAAGGATCGATACCGCGGCCGACCTGCGCGTCGCCAAGCACTATCTCGACAAGCTCGACCTGGCGCGGGCCGGCGCGGTCGTCGTTTCCGCGGTCGTGGAGGCGCACGAGGCCGGTCTGCTGATGATCGACGGCGAGCTGAAGGAGCGCCTGGCGCCCGGGCGCCACGCGTTCTGGCAGGTTGGGCGCACGGTCAAGGTCGCCAGGATCGACCTGCGCCCGCAGCCCTTGGAGATCACGGCACAGGAGATCCTGACCAAGGACCGCATCGGCATCCGCGTGACGCTCACGGCGTTCACCAAGGTCACCGATCCGGAGAAGGCCGCACTCGCGACGGCGGACGTGCCCGGCACGCTCTACCGGCTCGTGCAGTTCGCGATCCGCGAGGCCGTGGCGACGCGCACGCTCGATGACATCCTCGCCGCCCGCGATACGATCGACAACGAGGTGCGGGCGTTCGTCACCGCGCGCGCCCATGCGCTGGGCGCCGAGGTAGGCGAGATCGGCGTCAAGGACGTGATCCTGCCGGGTGACGTGCGCGAGCTTCTGAACAAGGTCGTGGAGGCGGAGCGCGTGGCCAAGGCCAACCTCATTCGCCGCCAGGAGGAGACGGCGGCGACGCGCTCGCTGCTCAACACCTCCAAGCTCATGGAGGACAACCCGCTGCTCCTGCGCTTGAAGGAGCTGGAGGCGCTGGAGAAGCTCGTGGAGAAGGTCGGCCGCATCGACCTGCACGCAGGGCCAGGTGCCGGCGGGTTCGATGCGCTGCTGCAGAACCTCTACCAGCTCGGCCGCGACAAGGACGAGCCCAAGACCTGAGCCTAGGCGGCACCACCCAGCAGCGCGACGGCGGCGGCGGGAGCGCAAGCCGTCGCCCAGCCCCGAGCGTCATCGGCCGCATCGATAAGGTCGCCGAACAGCCGGCAGGAGCGCCCGAGGTCTGCGGCAAGTGCCGCGATGAGACTTGCGCCGATGCCGGCGGCGATGATCGGCGCTCCGCCGGGGATTGGCGTCGCCACCAGCACCTGGGCCGCTGCCGCGGCAAGCCCGTGCATCTGTTGATCCGCGATGGCGCGGGCGGCGTCGCGCCAGTCGCCGAGAAGCGCCTCCGCCCGGTCGCGGCCGAAGCAGCGTGCAAAGCGCGCAAGGCTCTCCTCCAGCGATACGCCGCGGCGGTCCGCCGTCTCGTGCTGGTCGACATCTGCGTGCAGCTCGCCGAGGATGCGGCGGACATCGGCCATGGTGGCGAAGTTGCCGGCGGCAAGGCGCTGCTTGTGCCCCCGCAGCGGCGCCTCGTGCGCGATCGCCGTCACGTCGGTGCGCGTGAGGCCCGTGTAGACGAGCTCGCCCGTTGTGAGCCGATCGCCGTCGGTGAGACCGCGCGGGGCCGCCGCACCCCCGGCGACGGGAATGATGTCGGTCGTGGTCGAGCCCATGTCGATGAGCAGGCCGTCGCCGCACCGCTGGGCGACGATCGCGGCGGAGGCGAGAAAGTTGGTGGACGCGACGGCGGCCGTCTCTATCCGCGCCTCCTGCGCACTGCCGAAGCCGAGCGGACCCATCCATATGCGTGTTTGCTGGCCGAGACGGGAGACCAGACGGTCGACGATGCTAGCGACGCCCGTGGCGCGGTCGGGGAACAGCTCGCACAGCTCTCCCGTCATGGTTGCGGCGTGGCGTTGCGCCCGCGCCGTGAGCGGCTCAGCCTCGCGCAGGGCCGCGTCGAGGCGGTCGAGGCCCTGCCACAGCGGGCAAGCGATCTGCCGGACGGCGATAATGCGCCCGCGATCGGCCAGCGCCACCTTGAGGTGTGCACCCCCCACGTCGTAGCCGGCCGTGACGGTCATCGGGACACTCCGCGCCTGGCGCCCGCCCTTGGTCGTTGTGGGCGCTTGGCCGTGATACACGAGGCTTGCGCGGAGGCAAGGCAATGGACGTCATCCCGGTTATCGACGTGCAGCACGGGCAGGCGGTGCATGCCGTGCGCGGGGCGCGCGCCGGCTACCGGCCGCTTCAGACGCCGCTCGCTGAAGGGAGCGATCCCGTGGCGGTGGCGCTGGGCCTCAGGTCACTGTTTGCGTTCCCCGTGCTGTACCTCGCCGACCTCGACGGCATCGAGGGGCGCGGGCGCAACGCCGCGTTGCCGGAGGCCCTGGCCGAAGCGCTGCCGGGCGTCGAGTTCTGGATCGACGACGGAGCGCCGGTGCGCGACGCCCTGCAAAACCTCTCGGGCGTAAACGCAGTGCCGGTGCTGGGCTCGGAAGGGCTCCGCAGCGAAGCCGACGTCGCGGCCCTGCGCGCGCTCCCGCCCGATCGCTATGTGCTGTCCCTCGATTTCAAGGACGACCGCTTCGACGGGGCACCAGGGGTTCTTGCCGAGGCGGCGGCCTGGCCGCAGCGCGTCATCGTGATGACGCTCGCCCGCGTCGGCAGCGGGGAGGGGCCGGATATCGGAAAGATCAGCGCCATCGTCGCCAGGGCCGGTGCACGGGCCGTCTATGCGGCCGGCGGCGTGCGCCACGCCGGCGACGTCGAAACCTTGCGCTCGGCGGGCGCGGCGGGCGTGCTCGTTGCCAGCGCGCTGCATTCCAATGCAATTACGGCCGGCGATCTTAGAAAGATCGCCGGCCGGAGTGTCGTGCGAGGAGGTTGAGCAGAGCGGCGTGTCGGGGCTCTACCCCTTCCATCGGCCTGTAAGCAGTCTACCCAATCGCTTCAGCAGACCCCCATTCATCGGAGGGGTATCATCCTGCTGTGGACGGTTTCCGCTTCAAGTCTTCGCACCGAACGGATGCTGCGCGGTGTTGCGCTGAGCGGTCGCCTCGGCGGCGGTCGGCTTGCCGGCGATGGCACGCGCGATCAACTCCTTGACGGCCCGGTAGTTGTAGTCCTGGATCTTGGAGTCGTCGGCGGCTTCCCAGTGGATGAACACGCCAACGCAGATGAAGATGTCATCTGCCTCTGTCGCCGGGATCACGCCTTCGGCAACCGAGTCCTGCACGGCCTTGGCGACCGCGTACTGCGCAGGGCCGAACATCTGAACGGCTTGGCGCGCGTCCTTGATGGTGACCTTGTTGTAAAGGATCGTGTTCGGCTTGCACTGCAGGTTCGGAGCGATGACGGCGAGAAGCGTCGTGAAGCCGTCCTTGTTGTTCGTCAGGGCGTTGCAGAAGGCCGTTTCAGCGGCGCTGCCGCGCGGACCCATGAGCAGGTCGATGTGCGCGACTTCGTTGCCGTCGCCGACCAGCAACTCGCCGATCAGAACCTTGTTAACCTTGGCCATTTCGGGGTTCCTCCCATAGCTAAAAATACCACGAGCACCAACGCGACCCCGCTTTAAGCCGGGCTCTCGCCGGTTCTGCCCAATCTCTTAGCCATCCCTGTTATCTGCGATCGGCGACGATCTAGTCCCCGAACCGGTTGGCCGGATAGCGGCGCCCTTTAGCGCCGCGCCTAGATAACGCTAGGTGCCCTCACTCGACAAGGGGGTTAGACGGGCTTGACAGGCCCAATTGGCGGCTAATTGCAGCGGCAAAAAGGGTTGCGACGACAAAGTCGGCGGTGGTGCCCGGATTGAGGCGGCGTGCCTTCAAGTCGGCATCGAACGCCAGCAGGGCCTCGAAGCTATCGGGTCCGGCAGCCGGGTCCCACAGCGGGGCCCGCCGGCGGGCTTCTTCGCGCACGGCCTCCGCCTCCCCCGCCCCGTGCTTGCGGGCGATATGGCTGTCGGGGGCTTGGGCGAGATAGGCCATATGCAGCGTCGTAACCATGAGCGCCGGATCGGAAGTATGCAGGGCCGCCCGCTCCAGCGCCGGCAGCCCGAACTCGAACACCTCCGCGAAATCCGTGACGTAGGCCCGCGCGATGCGATCGCGCCCCGCCGCGAGCGCCATCGCCTGGCGCAAGCTCACGGTGGGGGCAGCACAGACATCCTGCTCCGGCGCGCTGCCGAGGCCGCCGGGGTTGGCGCGCCGGATCGCTTCGAAGACGGCCGCGGCGTCAGCTTCATCGAGGTCCGCGAGCACCCTTCGGATGCGATCGCGCAAGGTGCCCGCGAGGCTGTCTTGCGCGGCGGCAGCGAGCGGGGCCGACAGCAGCAGAATTCCAAGGTTCGTGTTGCAGCCCGCCGCGGATAGCGAAGCGTCCACCGCGCGCAGGATGCGTTCACCGACCGCCAAGCGCGAACCTGCGATCCAGGGCGCCGCCGCCGAGGCTGCCGCCTCGAACTGTGCCGCTTCCATGTCGTGGCCGCCGGCGTGGACGTGGACGTTGCCCGGCTTCAAGGCGGTAAGCTCGGCGCGGCAGGCGGTGAGAAAAAGACGGCCGACCTCGGCTTCGCTCAAGCCGGGCATTGGCGCAGGCTCATGTGCGCGCGCACGGCGAGCAGAAAATCCTCAACGACGGCGTCGGCAACGTCGACGTCGGAAACGCTCTGCAGCCCGCGCCAGGACGGGTTGGAGTTGACCTCCAGCACCATGAGCTTGCCATCGGGCGCACGGATCAGATCGACGCCCGCGTAGTCGGCATCGACGGCCGCCAGTGCGGCGGTCGCAAGCTCCACCATCTCGGCCGTGGGGACGCAAGCGACCGGCGAGCCGCCCTGGTGCACGTTGGTGATCCAGCTGCCGCCCCTGCGGCCCATCGCGGCGATGGGACGCGTTCTCGTGGCGATGATGCGCCAGTCCTCGAAAGTCGTGCCGGAGGGGGGCACATAGTCCTGCAGGTAATAGATGTTGTCGGCGGCCTCGGGCGCCGGCAGATCGTCAAGGCTCTCGATACGCAAGAGCCCTTTGCCCTGCGAGCCGAACAGCGGCTTGTAGATCAGCGGGCGGCCCGCGCCGCGAACGTGCTCGGCGGCTGGGACGTCGCCCTCGACGGTGCGCGTTACCGGCGTCGGGATGCCGGCCTTGTGCAGGAGAAAGGTCGTCATCGATTTGTCGACGCAGCGCTCAATCGCGCGCGCATCGTTCCACACGCGCACGTTGCTCTCGCGCAAGGCGTGCAGCAGCCCGAGCCGGAAGGTGATCTGTTCCAGCGTTCCCGCCGAGATCGAGCGCACGAACACGCCATCGGGCAATCCTCCGTCGAACCCGGGGATGTCGATGCCGCTCGGCGCTTGCGTATCGAAGGCGCAGCGGGGCAGCGAGGTCACGACGACGGACGCCCCGCGCCGGCGCATGGCGTCGGCGAGCCGGCGCACGTGCCAGTTCCCGCTCTCTTCCTCGAGGAACAGAGCGATGCGCGGGCCGGTCGAGGCCTCAGCGGAAGCTTGCGTCAACGATCTCTGGAGCAAGTTCGCCAGCGTGGAAGGATGAGCCGGTGTCGAGATTGGAAACGGTGACCGCGGCGGGGCTGAACAACATGGGATCGATCTTGTAGAAGTCGCCGTTGACGGCGGCGAAGATCTCGGCGAACGGCTTGCCGTAGGAGGCGCTTCCCCGGCTCGGGAGCTCGTCGGCGAGCTTTTTGGCCGCCTCGTCGCTGCCGCGCACGAAAAGCTCCACGCGGCCGCCGTAGATGATGGCGTCGTTGGTGCGCCCCATGGCCTTTACGAAATCAGGCACGGGCGGCGCGATCGGCGCGGTGCCCACGCCATCCTCAATGTGGTCCAGCGGGAAGTGCAGCTCGTGCGCTTTGTGCAGCGCCACCTCGAGCACGCGGGCGACGACCTGCGTGCTGCCGGCGAGGCTTCCCGTGGGGGCGAACAGGATGGTGAGGTCGGCGGGCGCCACGCCGCAATCGCTGGCGACCTTGCGCACGAGCGCAGGCGGGGGCGGCTTGTCGCCTTCGATGACGAGCGCGGCCTTGCTGTAATGATCGACGTAGTCCAGCTCCTTGAACAGCTCCTCCTTGCGCGACAAGGCCCGGGCAGGGCCCGATCCGAGGGCGAAGAAGCCGGTCTCCTCATCGCTCATGGTCCAGCCGCCGTACTGGCTGCCGAGACAGGCGAGCACGGGGTTGGAGGAGTGAACGGTGACGCCGAGCGGCCAGCGCGCGACGCCCGATGCCGTGTTGAAGGTCACGATGCCGAGGCCGCCCATGCAGATCTCGGCGAGCCGCCGTCCGGCTTCGAGACCTCCGGGCGTCGCCGCGCCAAGATCGATACGGCGCTCGCCCGCCTCTCCGATCGAGACGATGCAGCGCAAGGCGGCGGCGTCGGCGACGAGGGCGTCAACGAGCTTGGCCGCTCGCGCCGAAACGCTCGGGGCGGGGCCGAGGTATTTTTGCATTCGTGTGCTCCGTGTCTGCCGCCCGTCCATATAGCATGCGAGCCAATTCGTCCAAGCGCCGTCGGCAATTGTCGGCGGCAGCTGTAGCGGTTTCGCCGGACGCAAAGACCGTCGCGACGGGCTTGTGGCGCGGGATTGAGGTGCCGGGCATGGGCCGATCGGCCGTCCATTGCGGCCAGGACGGGGTCCCCACCGTGAGGGCATCGCTGTCGGCATAGAGAATGGCGGCCGCGCGCGGCCCCTGCGGCGCCGGCAGCGTGAAGTCATGGCCGCGGCAGGCCGCGATATGCGCTGCAAAGAGGCCGCCTGAGGCGTCGTCGAAGAGGTCGAGCGTGGCGCTGGGACGGGGGTTGGCCTCCAACAGGAATGGAACGCCGTTCTCGAGCAGGAAATCGAAGGAAACGAGCCCGACGAGCCCGAGGGCGCCGCAGACGGCCTCGACCGCCGCCGTCATGCGCGTCTCGATCGCCTCCCCGAGGCGGACAGGGCCGGCCGCGCCGCCATATCGGAAGGGGCGGGGCTCGACGCCGACGACCCATTGGCGGCTAAAGCCCGCGATGGCGACGGAGCGGGCACCGGCCACGGCAAGCACTGAGACCGGCTCGCCGCCCATCCGGCGCTGGAAGTAGCGGGCGCGGCTCGTCTTTGCCAACGGACAGGCGAGGACGTGGGCGCCGCCGCTTCCCCCGATGCGTTTGGAAAGCCATCCGTGCGGATCTTGCGGGGGCGCAAGGCGCGTTTCGGGATGAGGGATAGCAAGGGCATCGAGCAGCGGGAAAAAAGCGGCTGGGTCCTTTGCTCGCGCGATTGCTTCGGCTCCGTTGCCGAGGAGCGAGACGTGCCGCTCGAGCGTCGCGACGAGCTTGGGCGTGTCCTCAAAGCCCGACCCCAGCACGAGCCCGATGGGCGGGCGCTTGCCCTCGCCTGCGAGCGCGTGAAGCGCCGCCAGCAGCGGCCGGGCGCGGAAGCCGGCGCGCGTCGCTTGCGCAAGGCAGCGATGGGCGCCGGCACCGGCGCGCATATCGGCGTCCCCGAAAGCGTCGACGACCAACGGGGTCAAACCTGCGCGCAGGGCAGAGGCTGCAAGCGCCCGCCCTGACAGCGCGGCAATGAGAACTGTGTCCTGCGTCAAGTCGTGAAGGTCCGCGCCAGCTGGAAGGCGTCGCGGAAGTCGAGATGCAGCGCCTTGTCGGAGGTGAGCATCTGCTTGAACAGGCCCGCTTCCGTCTTGTACTTGACGTCGCCGATGGCAAGCGGACCGACGCCGAGCGCGTTGCAGCCGGGCAGTGGCGCGCCATCCATGAACAGCTCCATGCCCTCGACGCCTGGTGGCGGCACCGCGTTCACGTCGGCGACGACGAGCAGGTTCCTGGCCAGCGCCTTGTCGGCGGCGGAGATGACGCGCACGCCGGCGGCTGCGGCGGCGAAAATCACCTCGGCGTCGGCGATGATGGCGTTCTTCTGCTCGGGCGTCTCTCCGGGGGCGGGCTCGAGGTCGACGCCGAAGCGCTCTTTTGAGATGGCGGCCGATTTGACGACGCGATCAACGCCGCGGTGCGCGACGAGCTTTACCTTGGCGCCCTCGAGCGCGGCAATGATAGAGGAGGCAAAGCCGACGACGCCGGTCGCACCGAACACCGCGACGCGGGTGTCCTTCCAGCCGCGGTTGAATTTCTTGAGCAGAACGCGCTCGACGCAGGCGACCATTGCGGCAGCCGTTGTGAAGGAGCCGGCGGGATCGGCGAAGGTCGATAACTCGAACGGCGGAACCAGCCCCTTTTTTGCCGCGTCCATCATGTCGAGCGCCAGCAGCGCATCCTTGCCGCCGATGAAGATGCCTGTGCGAACTCCGTCGCTGGGAGGACGGGAAAAAATGGCGTCCTGCACCAGGCCCGTCACTTCCTCGACCGTCACGTTGATGTAGGGCACGATCACCTTGTAACCGGCGTCTGCGGCCATGTTCACGTCGAAGGGGCTCATGTGTTTCTGCGGTGAGAACATGTGCAGTATCGGAGTGGCATCGCTCATAGGTGTCCCCTCGTCTCTTATTAAATTTGCGTGCTCGCGAACCGTTCGACGGAGGCGCCCCTGTTGCGGCCCCTGGCGACCAGGATCTCAAGACCTTCGGCTCTAGCGACTCCGCTCAACAATTCATAGAGGCGTTGCGCATTTTCCTTGCTGGAAGTGAAAGCAAAGCCGGTCGGACCCCACGAGCTTTGTCCGATCCCGAAGGCGCCCCCCGCCTTTAACTTTTGTGCGATGCGTCCGACGGCAGGGCTCGCCCACGGCAGTCCCCCCTGGGCGGCGGCGAAGTGGCTGCCGACAATCGACTGAATCTCGGTCACTGCAGCGCCGAAGGTCGCGATGTCGGCCTCGATCAGCCCGGGCGCCAGCTGCATCAGCACAAGGTGGCAAACGTGCGCGGCCGCGGACTCTGGAAGCGGTGGCAGTGCAGCAAAAGCCTTCGCCTCGGCATCGCCGTGCACGCCGGCGGTGCGCGCGTCGATGACGAGCAAGATGCGCCAGGCCTCCGGAAAGTCGGCACGCATCAGAATGGGCGGAGGCCGATCTATCGCTCCGCGGCCGCCATCGACGATGAAGCCGCCGCTCTCGAAGGCGGCCATGCCGATCGCCGACCGGGCGCCGCGGTCCAACAGGGCGCCAAGCTCACCGGCGCCGAGGTCCAGGCCTTCGATCGCGGTTAATGCGGCCCCGACGGCCAGTGCGAGCTGGGTGCCGGAACCGAGCCCGGAATGGGGAGGGATCGCGCTGCGGATATCGAGTTGGTAGCCCTTGCCGGGTGCAAGATCGTGGGCGAGGCGGCGCAGCGTATCGAGCGCTCGCGCATGGTCGGGCCCCTTGGCCTCGAACGAGCGGGCGCGGGCCAGGATGAGCTCGGTCGCCGGGCGGTCAATCGCCAGCCCGATGCTGCCGAAGCGCCGCCCCAAGTCGCCGTTGAGATCGAGGAAGCCCAAGTGCAGGCGGGCAGGCGCCGTGACGCGCACGGCCTCGGCAGGCGAGCGTGCCAGCTTCGGGGCCGCCTGTCCTTCGGATGGGAGCTCGGTTTGCGTTGCGCCGGCCAGAGGCATTACGTTGAACCTACGGGAGAGAGTGTCCATCAATTCGAGGAGACGACAATATGACGGCTGAGCGCGAAAAGCCCATGCCGGATGCCGAGGTTATCGCCTCGCTCGAGCAAAACCTTCCCAAATGGCGCCTGGAAGACGGCTGGATCAGGAGAACATACAAGACGAGCGGCTGGAAAGGCACCTTGATGGTCATTAATACCGTCGGCCATCTGGCGGAAGCGGCTTGGCACCACCCCGATATCACGGCGTCCTATGCTTGGGTCGAGGTGCGCCTCATGACGCACACCGCAAAGGGCATAACCTCCAAGGACCTCGAGCTCGCCAAGAAGATCGAGGACGTGGTGCAGTGGCAGCCGGGCAAAGAGGGGCGCGGCCTTGAAGGAACCCCGGCGGGCGATATGCGCTTTGCCTACATTAAATACGATTGAAGGTTGCCCCGCGGTGAACGAGCTCGCGCTTGCGGGAACGGCGGCCCCGAGGTAACGAGCCGCCGAGCGAAGGGACCGACATGCCTGCACCGAAGCATCCTCGGGCTTCGACCGACCTCGATTGCATCATCGCGCTCGGCTCCAATCTCGGCGACAAGTCCGCCAATATCGACACGGCGATCCGCCTGCTGATCGAGCCGGGCGACGTACGGCTCGTACGGCGTTCGCGTAACTTTGCGACCGACCCCTGGGGCAAGATCGACCAGGACCGGTTCGTCAACGCATGCATCGGCGTCGCGACCGGGCGTCGAGCCGCGCGAGCTGCTCGCGCGCTGCCAGGAGATCGAGCGCCGCATGGGCCGCGTCCCCACCGAGAAGTGGGGGCCGCGCGTCATCGATCTCGACCTGCTGGTTTACGGCGATACGGCCATCTCGGAGCCCGATCTCGTTCTCCCGCACCCCCACATTGGTGCGCGCGCCTTCGTTCTCGCTCCGCTCATGGACATCGCGCCCGATCTGCGGATCGGGGGCAGGCCCGTGCGCGAGCTCTACGCCGCGATCGATCTGGGCGGCGTGCAGCCGCTTGATTGACCAGAACAGCAAAACGCCGCGGGAGCGATCGCCCGCGGCGCTTTTACATCGTCGCCAAGAGGGCGCCGGTTATTTCGTGCTGCCGTCGGCGTTGAAGGATTCGAGGTAGGCAATGAGGTCGTCGCGCTCGATCTCGTCCTTGACGCCGGGGAAGATCATCTTGGTGCCGGGCACCAACTTCTTGGGATCGGTGAGCCACTCATGCAGCTTGGCATCGTCCCAGGTGATGCCGCTCTTCTTCATGGCATCGGAATAATTGAAGCCTTCGATTGATCCTGCGGGACGGCCAAGGACGCCGTTCAGCTCAGGGCCGACCTTGTTCTTGGCCCCGGGCCCGATGTTGTGGCAGGGCGTGCATTTGTTGAAGACCTTCTTTCCGGCCTCCGCATCTTGCGCCAGAGCAACCGTCGGCAGCGCGAGCATGACGCCCGCTGCGATAACCCACCTGAGCATTCTGGATTCCTTCCCTATTGTTTTTCGACCACGCGTCCGGGGACACCGCGATCATCTTATCCCAACAGGGACTGTGCCAAGTCTTTTGTGAACTGGGACTGAACACAATGACGCACCCCCCATATGCCGGGGGGTGCGCAGAGCGCCGGAGAAGCGGGAAACGGGCTTAAGCGTCGGTCGGCGCCGGTGTTTTCTCCCGCACAGGCTTGGGCGAGGCTCCCCCGGGGCGGCGATAGATGAACTCGGGCGGAGTTTTGTGGGACTCGACCTCGGCAACCATCGCCCACTCCTCATGCATCGGCGACAGCGAGCAGGCGGGGTCGGTATTGGCGGCATCGCCCGTCAGGGCAAACGCCTGGCAGCGGCAACCGCCGTAGTCGATCTCGCGGCGCGGACAGGAGCGGCACGGCTCCTTCATCCACTCGGTGCCGCGATACTTCTGGAAGGCCGAGCCCGAAAGCCAGATGTCGCCGAGCGCCTTGTCGCGCACGTTGTCGAACTCGAGACCTTTGATCGATTCCGCGGCGTGGCAGGGGAGCACGCGCCCCGACGGCGTGACGTTGATGATCCCGCGTCCCCAGCCGCCCATGCAGGGCTTGGGGAACTTGGCGTAATAGTCGGGCACGACCATGTCGATGACGATGATGCCCTTGAGCCGCTCGCGCGCCTTCTCGACGAGCTTGGCCGAGGCCATGAACTGCTCGCGCGTCGGCATCAGCGAGGCGCGGTTCTTCAGGGCCCAGGCGTAATACTGCACGTGGGCGATCTCCACGCGGCCGGCGCCGAGCCTCACGGCATACTCGATGATGGCCTCGACGCTGTCGATGTTGTGGCGGTGGATCGGCGCGTTGATCGTCAGCGGCATGCCGAGCTCGCGCACCCAGCCGGCGACGATCTTCTTCTTCTCGCTGCCGCCCTTGTAGCCGCCGATGCGGTCGGCGTTCTCGGCGCGCGTATCGACGTCCTGGATCGAAATCTGCACGTGGTCGAGGCCCGCTGCCTTCAGCGCCTCGAGCTGCTCGCGCTTGAGCAGCACGGCTGCGGTGATGAGGTTCGTGTAGAGGCCAACCTCGGACGCCGTCTTGACGATATCGACGAGGTCGCGGCGCGCGGTGGGCTCGCCGCCCGACAGATGGATCTGCAGGATTCCGAGCGCGGCCGCCTCGCGCATCACCCGCTGCCAGTCCTCGGTTGAAAGCTCCGTGTTGGCGCGTTCGAGCTCCAGCGGGTTGGAGCAGTAGGGACACTGCAACGGGCACTTGTGCGTCAGCTCGGCGAGGAGCCCGATGGGTGCGCGCGCGCAAGCCAGATCCACCGGCTCGGCTTGCGTCTCCTCGCAGCGAAGCTCGCCGGCGTCGAGCGTGACGGGAACGCTTTTTACATGGGTGGTGCTGTTTTCATTCATGTCTTCACCACTCCCTTGTCGGCCAGATCCTGCAGCATGGCGACGATGTCGCCGAGGATCTCTTGTTGCGGAGCATTGTACTCTTTTGCGAGCAGGTTAGCGATGTCGGCGACGGTGCGCTGGCCATCACAAAGCTTCAACACTTCGACAGCTGTGTCGTCGGGCTCGAATATCCGCTCCGGCGCCAGCACCAGCCAGCGGCCGCGACCTTCATCGTGACGCAGCTTGATGTAGGGCGGCATGAGCGGACGCGTCGCGCCCTCGATCATGGCGCGCGTCTTGGGGGCGATATCAGCCATCTCAAGCCTCCGGCCGGAAAGCGCCGGGCGGGATGTTGCCCTCCGCGTAGGCATGTTGCAGCGCATCGAGCTGCACCCACAGAACGTTGCACTTGAAGCGCACCGCATCGACGCAGGCTTCCTGCTCCGCGCGCGTCGTGGCGTTCTCCAGGACGTACTGGAGCGCAAAATCGGCGTCCCGCGGCGCCTGCGTGAGGCGGCGCTTGAAATAGGCCATCACGGCGTCGTCGATGAAATCGTAGTTCTCGAGCATGCCCGCGATGCGCTCCTTGTGGATCTTCGGAGCGAAGAGCTCGGTCAGCGAGGAGGCGACCGCCACGACGATCGGCTGCTCGCGCACGAAGGTGACGTAGGCCTCGACGGCAAAACGCGTCGCGGGCAGAGCGCCCTTCATCGAGACGACGTACTCGCGATCGAGCCCGAGACCGTCGGTCAGCACGAGCCAGCGTGCGATCCCGCCTTCCTCCTCGCCGAATCCGTCGTGATCGAGCACGCGATGCACCCACTCGCGGCGCAGCGCACGGTCGTTCAGCCGGCTGATGAGGGCTGCGTCCTTGCGCGGCACCGCCGACTGATAGCAGTAGCGGTTGAGTGCCCAGGCCTGCACCTGCGGCTTTGACAGCTTGCCGCCGTGCAGCATGTGATGGAACGGGTGCTTGTCGTGATAGCGCTCGGCTCCGACGGCGCGGATGGCCGCCTCGAAATCGCCGACGCTCATGGGTTCTGCAACCCGACGCTCGGTGCTGGCGCGCTCCAGGCTTACTGGCTCGGTCATAGGCGTACCTCCAGTCCGTCGTACCCGACTTCCCAGCCCGCGCCCTCGATCGCCTTGCGCGCTGCTGAATTGTCATCCAGCGCCGGGTTCGAATTGTTTATATGCACGTATATGAGCCTTCCGACCCCAAGTTTCGAGAAGCCGGCGCTCGAGCCCGCGGGCCCCGACATGCTGATATGCCCCATGCGGGCGCCCGTTTTGTTGAGCAGGCCCTGCTCGATCATCTCGCTGTCGGTAAAGAGCGTTCCGTCGAAGAACACGAGCGAGGCGCCCTTGAGGCGGTAAGCCAGCCGCTCGTCGATCGTCGCGCAGCCAGGAACGTAGAAAAACGACGTGCCGCTTTGCGGATCGCTAACCTTGAGGCCGATGGTGTCGCCCTCCTGCGTGCCGAGGCCGGCACCTGCGGAGGCATCCTCCAGATAGAGCGCGACCTTTCCCGGAACGGCGAAGGCCTCGACCGTGAGACCGAGGTCGATGCCGGCGCCCGTCAAGGGCACAGCCTTGTCGAGCGGCAGCGTTATGCGGGGAACCAGCGGCTCCGCAAGGACCTGGAAGACGGTGTTGGACTTGATGATGTCGAGGACGCGCGAGGTCCCGTAGACCGATAGCGGCTGCGCTTCGCGCAGGTTTACGAGGCCGATGACGTGATCGACGTCGCCGTTGGTGAGCACGGCGGCCTTGATGGGGCTGTGACGCAATCCGAACGTCGCCTTGGCGTGCAGCTCCGGCGTCTCTCCGAGCTGCTGGCGCAGATCAGGCGAGGCGTTGAGCAAGACCCAGCTCTCGCCGTCGCGGCTGACGGCGAGCGAAGACTGGGTGCGCGCCTTGAAACCGGGAGCTCCGGCACGGACGCTAACGCAGTTGTGGCAATTGCAATTCCACTGCGGAAAGCCGCCGCCCGCGGCTGACCCCAGAACCTTGATGATCATGGAAGTCGTCGAGTCTCGGGGGCGCGCCGACGCCAGAAAAGACAACGGCGGTCGAGGTTTCGACCGCCGTTGTCGGAAAACTCACGAGTTAAGTGAGCTGATCGACAGTCGTTAGATGATGTCGATCTCGGCCGGCAGGTACGAGGTAACCTCGAGGCCGACTTCCTGCTCACGAACTGCGGGCTTTGTCCAAACCTTCATAACATTCCTCCTATTTCGGCAAGTTGCCTTCCAAACTAGGATGGCCCCGCCGAGGGTCCACCCACTGGAGCGGACACTTTTTTTGATTAAGTGCCGGTCCAGTCTGCGGATCGGGACGTGTTAGTCAAGTCCGGACCGCCGTGTCAGTCATAGACCACGGCGCTGCTTCAACCGGCAAGTCAACACTGCCTCACAAACTCGTGTCTTGGGCGTTATTGACGCCGTTACGGGCGTCGTGCTGCCGACACCTTGCAGCAGAGCAAATAGGTGGGCCAAAAAGCTGGAGCCGCGCAATCGGTTCGCTCAAATCCCGGGTCGTCGCTTGGTGAACTACTGTGCGGTGCACCTCGGGCACGCAGGTGCAGCATCCACATCGCGGTCTCGCCGCGGGCGTCCGTGGGGCTGCGGGTCCTTGAGTTGCGGGGCCGGGGGCCGCCTGCGCCCCCGCAAAGGGCCGGTCCCGCCCCAGGGAAAAATCCTACCCCGCCCTAGTGAAACGCAGGAAAATCGTTCTTATTTTCGAGCAACGGATGCGTGACAATAGAAAATTCTACTTCCCCGTCTTATAAGGTCAGCATGGAAGCAGGCCCGCGTTCGCGCGAGTATCGGTCCGCGCCGGTTTTCCCGTTTTGGCAAATGCGCAGCGAAAGGTCAGCCCCTTGCGGTACTTTCCGATCTTCGTCGACCTCGAAGGCCGCGCGATCCTGATCGCGGGGGGCGGGGAGAAGGCGCTGCAGAAACTGCGCCTGCTCTCCAAGACCACGGCGCGCATCCGCATCGTCGCCGAGGAGATCAGCGAGGACATCGGCGCCCTGGCGCAAGCGCCGGCGGTCGCCGTCGAGCGCCGCCGCTTCGTGCCCTCCGACCTCGCGGGCGTTGCCATGGTCTTTGCCGCCAACGATGCGCCCGACGCGGACGCGGAGGTGGCCGCAGCCGCGCGAGCCGCGGGCGTGCCGCTGAACGTCGTCGATAACCCGCGCGAGAGCACCTTCATCATGCCGGCAATCGTCGACCGCGATCCCGTCGTGGTGGCCATCGGCACCGAGGGGGCCGCGCCCATTCTTGCCCGCGAGATCAAATCCAAGATCGAGGCCTGGCTGCCGGCGAACTTCGGCTGGGTTGCCCAACGCGCCATGGCGCTGCGTGCCCGCGTGCAGGCCGCGGTCGCCGATATGGTCGCGCGGCGCCGGCTGTGGGAGGCGCTTTTGCAGGGCGTCTGGCGCACGGCCGTGCTGAACGGCGACGACGAAGGCGCCGCGCGTGAGTTCGAGCGCCAGCTCGACGCCGTGGGCGCCGACACGCAGCGCGCCGGCAGCGTATCGCTGATCGGGTGCGGGCCAGGCGAGCCCGACCTCCTGACGCTCAAGGCCCAGCAGCGCCTGCAGGAAGCCGACGTGCTGGTCGTCGATCGCCTGGTAAATCCCGCCATTCTCGAATACGCGCGCCGCGATGCCATTCGGTTCGACGTCGGCAAGGAGCCCGGCGGTCCTTCGACCTCGCAGGAGGAGATCGACCGCATTCTCGTGCGCGAGGCGCTCAAAGGTCATCGCGTGGCGCGCCTCAAGGGCGGCGACGCCTTCATCTTCGGGCGCGCTGCCGAGGAGATGGCCGCCGTGCGCGCAGCCGGCATCCCGGTCGAGGTGGTGCCCGGTGTCACCGCGGCGCACGCTTGCGCTGCGAGCGTTGGCCTGCCGCTGACCTTGCGTCAGAAGGTGCGTCAGTTCGCGGTGGTGACCGGGGCTTCCGCCGACGAGACATTGGATCTCGATTGGGCGGCGCTGGCAAAGCCGGGTCAGGCCTTCGCAATCTACATGGGCGTGCGCAGCGCGGCCGAGTTCAGGGACAAGCTGCTCGCCGCCGGCGCGCGTCCGCAGACGCCGGTCGTGATCGTCGAGAACGGCTCGCTCCCCACCGAGCGGGCCGTGGCGGTGCAACTGGGCTTGCTCGACCGCGCCATCGCGGAGAAGGGGATCGTGGGGCCCGCCATCATCTTCGTCGGGCTCGACTGGGCAGCCGCCGGGCTGTCGCGCCCCGACAAGATCGAGACTTATGAGCCCGAGCGCGCCGGCGAGGCCGGTGCGGGCGAGGCGGCCGCGGCGGCGCTCCATGGCTGAGCGCCGCGCCGAAGGTGATAGACTTCGGAGAATGACGGGGAACGAGACGATGCTTAGGAGGCGTTTGTGACCGCCACACCATTGCTTCCGAGGAACGCGCCGTTCGCTCCGGAGGACATCGACACCCTCAACAGCGTCGTTGCGCGCACGACGCCGCTGCAGCGCAGCTGGCTTGCGGGCTTTTTCGCGGGCTTCGAGGCGGCGCAGGGCGGTCAGGCCCAGCCGCAGCCGGTGGCCGCAGCCAAACCGCGCGTGCCGCTCACGGTGCTTTATGCGAGCGAGAGCGGCAACTGCGAGGCGCTCGCCATGAAGACCAAGAAGCTTGCGCAGAAGCACGGGCTCGATGCGCGCATCTTCGACATGGCCGACGTCGACATGACGGTTCTCAGCAAGGCGAAGAACCTGATGGTCTACGCCTCGACCTGGGGCGAGGGCGATCCGCCGAGCCGGGCCGTCGACTTCTACACCGCATTGATGGGCGAAGCCGCGCCGCGCTTGGAGGGCGTGCGCTTTGGCGTGCTCGCGCTTGGCGATACGGCGTACGCGCAGTTTTGTGCCGTCGGCAAGGCGATCGATGAGCGCCTCGAGGCGCTGGGCGCCAAGCGTGCCGCCGACCGCGTCGACCTCGATCTCGACTATGCCAAGCAGGCGGCGGAATGGATGGAAGGCGCGCTTGCCAAGCTGGCGCCGGCGGAAGGCGAGGCCACCGCCACGGTTGTCCATGTCGATTTCAAGAGCGCGGCGCATCTGTCGGACGAGGAGCCGCTCTACACGGCGGAAAATCCGCTGCAGGCCGAGATCGCAGGCCTCATCGACCTCAGCGGCACCGGCTCCACGCGCGAGACCTGGCATGTCGAGATCGCAACGGAGGCGCCGGGCTTCTCCTACAAGCCGGGCGACTCGATCGGCATCCTGCCCGAGAACGATCCCGACCTCGCGCTGGAGCTCGCCGAGGCCGTGGGGCTCGGCGCGGAGGGCGCTGCCGTGAAGAAGTTGCGCGAAAGCTACGACGTGACGACGCTGTCGCGCTCCCTCGTTGAGGCCTACGCCAAGCTCACCGGCCGCACCGATGTCGCCAAGCTCGCCGAGCCCAAGGCGTTCGCCGAGTTTGCCGCGGACCGCCAGCTCGTCGATCTGTTCGAACGGTACGCTGAGAAGCTCACGCAAGAGCAGCTCTTCGGCTTGCTGCGTCCGCTGCCGGGGCGGCTCTACTCGGTCGCCTCCAGTCTTGCCGCGCACCCTGGCGAAGCGCACCTGCTTGTGGGTGCGGTGCGCTGGGAGTCGCACGGCAAGAAGCGCCGCGGCGTCGCCTCGACCTACTTCGCCGACAGGCGCCGGATGGGCGACGGCGTGCGCGTCTACGTCAAGCCCAACCGACATTTCCGCCTGCCCGACGATCCCGCCCGTCCGATCATCATGATCGGCGCCGGCACCGGCGTCGCGCCCTATCGCGCCTTCGTCGAGGAGCGCGTCGAGCAGGGCGCCAAGGGCAAAAATTGGCTGGTGTTCGGCGAGCGCAACTACACGTATGATTTCCTCTACCAGCTCGAATGGCAGGAGCACCTGGAGTCGGGCGCGCTCAACCGCATCGACGTTGCCTTTTCGCGCGACCAGCCCGAGAAGATCTACGTGCAGCAGCGGCTGTGGGAAGAGCGCGCGGACGTGCTAAAATGGGTGGCCGACGGCGCCCATATCTACGTGTGCGGCGACGAAAAGGGCATGGGGCGCGACGTCGACGTGATGCTCGCGCGCATCCTCGCAGATGCGGCGCAAGGCGATGACGAAGCGGGCCGCGCCAAGCTCAAGGAGCTCGCCAAGGCCGGCCGCTACCAGCGCGACGTCTATTGACGGGAGAGCCCAGCCAGCGGCCTCTCGAAAGGAATTGAAACCATGACCGACGACAAGCGCTCGCGCAACGAGATCATCAAGGAGAACAGCCGGCTCTTGCGCGGCACCATCGCGGAGGGTCTCGCCGACGTCGCGACAGGCGCCATCTCCGAGGACGACGCGCAGCTCACCAAGTTCCACGGCACCTATCTGCAGGATGATCGCGACCTGCGGCCCGAGCGCGCCAAGAAGATGCTGGAGAAGGCCTACAGCTTCATGATCCGCGTGCGGGTGCCCGGCGGTCTCACGAGCCCCAAGCAATGGCTGGCACTCGATGCGATTGCCGGCACCTACGCCAACGGCAGCCTGCGCCTGACGACGCGCCAGGCGTTCCAGTTCCACGGCGTCATCAAGTCCAACATGAAGCGCACCATGCAGGCGATCAACGCGTCGCTCTTGGATACGCTCGCCGCCTGCGGCGACGTCAACCGCAACGTGATGTCGGCCGCAAACCCCTACCTCGGCAAGGCGCACCGGGCGGCCGAGGATCTCGCCATCAAGGTCAGCGCGCATCTTTTGCCGCAGACGGGCGCCTATCACGAGATCTGGCTCGACGGCGAGCCGGTCACCGGCGACGGTGAGCCCGCCAAGAAAGAGGAGGAGCCGATCTACGGCCCCTACTACCTCCCGCGCAAATTCAAGATCGTCATCGCCGTGCCGCCGTCAAACGACGTCGACATCTTCGCCCACGACCTCGGCTACATCGCGATCGTCGAAGATGGCAACGTCGCCGGCTACAACGTCACCGTCGGCGGCGGCATGGGCATGACCCACGGCGAGACCGACACCTTCCCACGCACCGCCGACATGCTGGGCTTCTGCACGCCCGAGCAGGCGGTGGAGCTGGCGGAGAAGGTCGTCACCGTGCAGCGCGACTGGGGCAACCGCTCAAACCGCAAGCGCGCGCGCCTCAAATACACGATCGAGGACCGCGGGCTCGACGCCTTCCGCGCCGAGGTGGAAAAGCGGCTGGGCTATGCGCTGGGCGCCCCTCGTCCCTATCGCTTCGAGTCGATGGGTGACTCCGTCGGCTGGCAGCAGGGGCCCGACAAGAAATGGCACCTGACGCTCTTCATCGAGAACGGACGCGTCAAGGACAGCCCCGGCCATGCCTTGCGCACGGCTCTGCGCGAGATCGCGGAGCGGTATGCGGGTGCCTTCGTGCTGACGGGCAACCAGAACCTCATCGTCGCGAACGTGACGGCCAAGGGCAAGCCGAAGGTCGACGCGATCCTGAAGGAGCACGGCATCACGCCGTTCGCGTCCTCCGGCCTGCGCCGCAACTCCATGGCGTGCGTCGCGTTGCCGACCTGCGGGTTGGCGCTCGCCGAGAGCGAGCGCTTTCTGCCCGAGGTCATCACCGCGCTCGAGGACGTGCTCGAGCGGGCCGGTCTGAAGGACGACGAGATCGTCATCCGCATGACGGGGTGCCCCAACGGCTGCGCGCGGCCCTACCTCGCCGAGATCGGCCTCGTCGGCAAGAACCCCGGGCTTTACAACCTGTATCTGGGTGCAGCGTTCGACGGTACGCGGCTCAACAAGCTCGTCGCCGAGGATGTCGACAAGACGAACATGCTGAGGCTGCTGGAGCCGATGCTGAAGCGCTATGCCAAAGAGCGCGAGGACGGCGAGCACTTCGGCGACTTCGTGATCCGGGCGGGCTACGTCAAGGCGACGACGGCCGGCAACCGGTTCCACGCCGATATCGAGCTCGTGAAGCAGGTGAGCTGACGGCGCTCGCCAAGGCCGCGCTACATGCTTGGTGCCAGGCTTAGTGCCGGGCGATGCCGACCAGCGAGTAGGCCGCCCACACCAGCACGATCGCGAGCACGATCCGCAAGAACCAGTCGGGCACGAGCCCGGTGATGCGCGAGCCGAGCGCGATGCCCGGCACCGAGCCCACGAGCAGCAGCCCGAGGATCGGCAGGTCGACGTTGCCCATGCCGAGATGACTCATGCCCGCCAGGAACGTGAGCGGGATCGCGTGCACGATGTCGGTGCCGATGAGGCGGCGCGCGGAGAGCGAGTGATAAAGCACCGTCAGCGCCACGACGCCGATGGCGCCGGCGCCGACGGAGGTCAGCGCCACGAGCACGCCGAGGACGAGGCCCAGGGCCAACGTCGGCCCGCGGCGCACGACCGTCGGGCTGTCGGCGTCCGCGGCCCGCATCGCGTATCGCTTCAGCAAGGGATAGATGGCGACGCCCGTCGCGCTCACGATCAGTGCGCCGGCCAGGATCTTGCGGATGACGATCGCCAGCGCGTGGGTGTCGGGCGCCATGAAATAGATCCACGCCAGCATGGCCAGCGCGCCCGGCAGGCTTCCCGCCGCGAGCCAGCGCACGATCGACCAATCGACGTTGCCCATCGAGTGATGGCGCCAGGCGGCGCTCGCCTTCGTTATCGAGGCGAACAGCAGATCGGTGCCGACCGCCAGGACGGGTGAGATGCCGATGCCGGAAATGAGGAAGGGCGTCATCAGCGAGCCGGCGCCGACCCCGGTCAGGCCGACGAGAAAGCCGACGGTGAAACCGCCGAAGATGATGAGGGCCCACGAGTTGGACAGCGCTAAGTCCATAGGCAAGCAGGCTCCTGGTGGTCACATCCGAGGTGCGGCCCCCTTAGGGGGGCACCTTTTTGTTATCGTGGATAGCGGATTTGGAAAAGCGCTAGCGTGGCGTCTCAGAGATCGAGCTTAACCGGCACCCCGGCCGCATGAAGCAGCAGCGCTGCCTCGCTGGCGCGCCGCTGGAACTCGCGGCGATCCTCCTCGCTTGCTCCCAGGTCACGGCAGAGCCCCTTCTCCAGCATTTCCCGCGTCAGCTTGAAATCGGAGGCATCAGCCGTCTCGCTGGCGGCCGTCGCCGCGGTTACGACGCCGCCGGCCACTGTGGCTCCGGTGGCGGCGTCCACGATCAGGAAGCTTCCCGTGGTGGGATTGGTGCCGAAGGGATCGATAGCGACCGGGCGGCTCAGCGTAATCGCGGCGAGCGCGATATCGTTAACGCTACAGGTTTGCGCCGGCTGGGCCGCGAGCGTCTCCAGATCGAGCAGGGACTGGATATTGAGCGCGGAGATCGGCGCGAGGTCGGTCGCGGTGCGCAGCAGGTAGCCGGCGCGCGGATCGAACGGCGTCTCCCACAGCCACACCAGGCGCGTGTCGAGGTGGGTTGCGACCGTCGGCGGCGCATCGGCGGCGGACAGCACCGCTCCGCGCGCCACGTCGATGTCGGCATCGAGCTGCAGCGCCACCGCCTGCCCCTGCGAAGCGATCTCGAGATCGCGGCCCATGGTGACGATGCGCAGAACATGCGCGCTCTGGCCGCTGAGCGAATCCGTCACGCGGTCGCCCACGCACACGCGGCCGGAGCTCACGGTTCCGGCGAGGCCGCGGAAATCGAGGCCGTCGCGCAGCACCATCTGCACCGGCATGCGGAACGCACCCGTCGCCGTGGTGTCGCGGACCGGAATGGCCTCGAGGTGCTGCAGCAGGGAGGGGCCTGAGTACCAGGGCATGTGATCGGAGTGGCGCGCGACGTTGTCGCCGCCGACGGCCGACACCGGGATCGCGATCGCCTCGCGAAAGCCGAACCGCAAGGTGAGCTCGCGGAAGTCGGCCTCGATCGCGTGGAAGCGCTCCTGCGACCAGTCGACGAGATCCATCTTGTTGATGGCGAGGATGACGCGCTTGACGCCCACGATGTCGAGGATCGCCGCGTGGCGCCGCGTCTGGCGTTTCACGCCGTGGCGGGCGTCGACCAGCATGATGGCGACGTCGGCGTGGGAGGCGCCGCTCGCCATGTTGCGCGTGTACTGCTCGTGCCCGGGGCTGTCGATGATGACGAAGCGCCGCGTGTCGGTATCGAAATAGCGCCACGCGATGTCGATCGTTATGCCTTGCTCGCGCTCGGCGACGAGCCCGTCGACGAGCAGGCTGAAATCGGGTTGCGTGCTGCCCCCGGCGGTTCTGCCTGAGCGCTTCAGCGTCTCGCGCTGGTCATCGTAGAGGTCGGAAGCGTCCCACAGAAGCCGGCCGATCAGGGTCGACTTCCCGTCGTCGACCGAGCCGCAGGTCAACAGGTGCAGGATGCCGTTGAGCTCTTGGGCAGCCTCAGGCGCCGCTTCGGCGCGGCGAATGGCAGTGAGCGCCGTCATTAGAAATAGCCTTCTTGCTTCTTGCGCTCCATCGCGCCGGATTGGTCATGATCGATGAGACGGCCCTGCCGCTCGGAGGTCCGCGCGCTGAGGGTCTCGGCGACGACGGCGTCGATGTCGGTCGCCGAGGAGACGACCGCCGCCGTCAGCGGCCAGCAGCCCAGCGTGCGGAAGCGGACCTGCTTCATTTGCGGCGTCTCGCCCGGGAGCAGCGGCAGGCGGTCGTCGTCGACGACGAGAAGCTGGCCGCCGCGATTGATCGTCGGGCGCCGCGCCGCGAAATAGAGCGGCACCACGTCGAGCTCTTCGCGCGCGATGTAGCGCCAGACGTCCTTCTCGGTCCAGTTGGACAGCGGGAACACGCGCACGGTCTCGCCGGCGCCGAGGCGGCCGTTCAAGAGCTGCCACATCTCGGGCCGCTGACGGCGCGGGTCCCAACGGTGACCGGCGGCGCGAAAGGAGAAGACGCGCTCCTTGGCACGCGAGCTTTCCTCGTCGCGACGCGCGCCGCCGAACGCCGCATCGAACCCGTACTTGTCGAGCGCCTGCTTCAGCGGCTGCGTCTTCATCACGTCGGTATAGACCGACGGCGTGTAGTCGTAGGGGTTGATGCCGCGGCTGATCCCGTCCTCGTTGGTGTGGACGATGAGGTCGAGGCCCAGATCGCGCACGGTCTTGTCGCGAAACGCGATCATGTCCTTGAACTTCCACGTCGTGTCGATGTGCAGCAGCGGGAACGGCGGCTTCTGCGGCCAGAACGCCTTGCGCGCAAGATGCAGCAGGACGGTCGAGTCCTTGCCGATCGAATAGAGCAGCACCGGCTTGCGGAACTGCGCGGCGGCCTCACGGAATATGTGAATAGCCTCGGCCTCGAGCAGGTCGAGATGCGAATAGTTTGCCGTCATGCCGCTGCTTCCTTGTGGCGGGGCCGATTGTGCAGTCCGCATTCCTTGCCGTCCTCGTTCTCCCACCACCAGCGACCGGCGCGGATGTCCTCGCCCGGCAGAACCGCCCGCGTGCAGGGCTGGCAGCCGATCGAGGGGAAGCCCTTGGCGTGCAACGCATTGAGCGGCACTTCGTTCTCCGCGATGTAGGCCTCGAGCCGGTCCAACGTCCAGTCGGCGATCGGGTTGACCTTGACGAGGCCGTGGTCGCCGTCCCATGCGGCAAATGGCACCGCGGCGCGCTCTGCCGATTGGTCGCGGCGCAGCCCGGTGATCCAGCCGGCCGCACCTGCAAGCGCGCGCTTCAGCGGGCGCACTTTGCGAATTTCGCAGCAAGCCTTGCGGTTCTCGACGGCGAGCCGGAAGCCGTAGATCCCATCGCGCGCGACAAGATCTTCTACTTCCCGCGCGTCGGGAGCCATCACGCGGATCTTGAGACCATAGCGCTGCTCGCTCGCCTGCAAGGTATCGAGCGTCTCGGGAAAATGCCGGCCCGTGTCGAGCGTGAACACGTCGAACGCCGCGCCGGTTGCGGCAATGGCATGGAGAACGGCTTGATCCTCGATCCCGAGGCTCGTCGAGAAGGCGATGCGGCCGGGGATCGCGCGGGCGATTTCAGCCAGGCGATCCTCGACGCGCTCCATGCCGGCAAGGCGCCGGTCGAGTGCGGCGACATCCACGCGCACAGGGCTCGCGTCCGCGCGCACTGGATTGGCGTCCGCGCGCGCAAGATTCGCGTCCGCGCGCCCAAGATTCGCGTCCGCGCGCATGAGCGGGCTGCGCAAAGCGTCGGTGGCGCCGGGCGCTGCAACCGCGCCGCGCCTGCTTGAGGATTTCGCCGGCATCGTGGTTCCCTTTGTCTCGGACCTGAAGATAGGGAAAAACCGTTCCCGTATAAAGCCTGTTTGGTAAATAAGAATAGGATCACATTCCACATAGGCAGTCAGAGTGAAAATTTTTGCCAATTATCGGGTTATTGGAACGCTGTGTTGCGGGCCCGGCACCCCTCACCAGGATCCCGTGTTCGCCATCGAGGCCCAGGGCTCCTGCGGGGGCAGGGCCGCCCCGTTCTGCAGGATCTCGATGGAGATGCCATCGGGGGAGCGGACGAAGGCCATGCGCCCATCGCGGGGCGGGCGGTTGATGACGACGCCTCTATCGGCGAGGCGTTGGCAGAGCACGTAGATGTCGTCGACCGCGTAGGCGAGGTGCCCGAAATTGCGGGCCGAGCCATACTCTTCCTTGTCCCAGTTATAAGTGAGCTCGAGGAGCGGCGCGCGCTCGGCCTTGGCGCGCACCTCGTCGCCGGGAGCTGCGAGGAACACCAGCGTGAAGCGGCCCGCGGGATTGTCCATGCGGCGCGTCTCCACGAGCCCGAGCGTGCCGCAGTAGAAATCGAGGCTGCTGTCGAGGTCGGCGACACGCACCATCGTGTGCAGGAAGCGCATCAGAGTTCTCCACCACCAACGTGCATGCACTTTTGCACACGCGGCATGTCCGTGTTGCACGCTGTCATGCACTCTTGCGCAGTGATCGCGGCACCGCGCGGCGAATTATTGTGTCAGCAATCTAAGCTGTAGACCTCAGTATTACGCGTCCGCGCGCACTTACAGGCGTTGTGTTGGCGCGAGCGCGCATGAAATTTGGGGAAGAATCAGGCGCCGTGAACTTCAAAGTGTTTCAGCGCGTTAACCGATGCATTCTCATGTGGACATCGCGGGGGCATTCCACTCCAGAAGTTAACGAAAGAATAATGCCTCTGGCGGTGCCGAGAACTGATGGTATTCTCCGCTCCGCTTCGTACCGGAGGCGAACATGAAGAGGGCATCTTACATGTTCGCAGTTCCGGGCGCAGCGAGCACATGCAACGTAGACCAGTAGCGGGGTACCGAGATGGGGGATTCCAAGCGTCCCGATTTTCCGCAATTCGAACATGCGATCGAGGGCATCGGGGACAGAACCGAAGAAGCCGGCATCGAAGTGTTCGAGATTGTCGGTTCAATCAAATGGTTTGACGCATCGAAAGGTTACGGTTTCATAGTTCCGGACAACGGCCTGGCCGACATCCTGCTGCACGTCACGTGCCTCAGGGCGGGCGGGTACCAGACAGCGTACGAGGGAGCTCGGGTCCATTGCGAAGTGCTGCGTCGGCCGAAAGGCATGCAGGCGTTCCGCATTCTCAGCATGGACGAAAGCACGGCTATTCACCCCTCGCAGCTGCCGCAGCGGACGCACGTCATCGTGCAGCCGGAGAGCGACTGGGAACGGGCCATGGTCAAATGGTTCAACCGGGTTCGCGGCTTCGGCTTCCTGACGCGCGGCGAGGGCACGCCCGACATCTTCGTCCACATGGAGACGCTGCGCCGGTTCGGCTTCACCGAGCTGCGCCCCGGACAGATGGTTCTGGTGCGATGGGGACATGGGTCGAAAGGCTGCATGGCCGCCGAGCTGCGTCCCGACGGACAGCCGGGACTGCCGCCGACGCACTGAGCAAGCCCGAAAGGGACGGCTACAGGATTTTGAGCAGGGCTGCCCGCAAGGCGGCCCTGTTTCTCGTTGCCGCCGCGCTCGTGGCGTTCCTCGCCGCGCCGGCCGCCGCGAAAATGCGCGCCGACCGCCTGTGGCTCGTGACGAGCTCGGGCCAGGAGACGCCGGTCGACATCGAGATCGCCGAAGCGCCCGCAGAAAAGCAGCTCGGACTCATGTTTCGCACCGAGATGGCAGACGGCCAGGGAATGCTGTTTCCCTACGGCGAGCCGCAAGAACTCACCATGTGGATGCACAACACCTACATTCCGCTCGACATGGTCTTCATTCGCGCCGACGGCACCGTGCATCGCATCGAGGCCCGCGCCGAGCCGCTATCGGATCGCGTGATCTCTTCGCAAGGCAAGGTGTCGGCGGTGCTGGAGCTTCCAGGTGGCGCCGCCGAGCGCATCGGTCTGAAGCCCGGCGACCATGTGCGCCATCCGCTATTCGCCGCGCCGGCCCCTTAGGCATGCGCCGGCCCCCGTGAGGGCGCGCAACGCAAGCCGCCCTTGACCTGCCTGGGGGGAAGCGGCACAGAGGCGCTGGCCCAGGTCGGGCGCCCACGTCGGGTGGCCCGGGCTGGGACGTAGCGTCGGGGCATAGCTCAGCCTGGTAGAGCACTTGCTTTGGGAGCAAGGGGTCGCGAGTTCGAATCCCGCTGCCCCGACCATCGCGCAAGCCCTCGAGAGGACCGCATGATCGCGCGCATCTTCAAGCCGGCCAAGACGGCGATGCAGTCGGGCGAGGCCCGCACCAAGGAATGGGTGCTGGAGTTCGCGCCGGCGAGCCCGCGCGAGGTCGATCCGCTGATGGGGTGGACGAGTACGCGCGACATGCGCGCAGAGGTGCAGCTCGAGTTCGACACCCAGGAGGAGGCGATCGCCTACGCGCAGCGCGAAGGCCTGGCCTTCAGGGTCTTCGAACCGGAACCGCGCCGGCAGATCCGCAAGTCGTATGCCGACAACTTCAAGTTCGGCCGCATCGGCCGCTGGACGCACTAAAGTTGCGGCCGCGGCTGTAACGTATTCATCTCCCAGCTGTGTCTTACTGATCGAGCGGAGGAGAGTGAACGGTGCCAAGCGCTGGCGGAGGCAAAGAGCTCGTTCTTGTCGGCGGCGGGCACGCGCAGGTCTACGTCCTCGACGCCTTCGCACGGCGGCCCATGCCGGGCGTGCGCCTCACGCTCATCGCGCGCGACGTCGAGACCCCCTATTCGGGCATGCTGCCGGGCTTCATCGCCGGCCACTACACGGCGGCGCAGTGCCATATCGATCTTGCGCCGCTCGCTGCGCGCGCGGGCGCACGCCTCGTGCACGACGAGGCGACGGGCCTCGATCGCACGCGGCAGTGCGTGCTGTGCCGCAACGGTCCGCCCATTCCCTATGATGTCGTCTCGCTCGACATCGGCTCGACGCCGGCCTTGAAGGCTGTCGCCGGCGCCGAGGAATTTGCAACGCCGGTCAAGCCTGTTTCGAGCTTGCGCGCGCGCTGGGCTGCGATTCTGGCGCGCGCTGGCGGCGAAACGCGGCCCATGCGTTTCGTGACGGTCGGCGGTGGCGCGGCCGGCGTCGAGGTGACGCTCGCCATGCGCCACCGGCTGCGCAGGCTCGCGCGCGAAGGGGGGCGCGATCCCGACGCCTTCAGCTTTGCCGTCGTGACCAAGGGCGAGCTTCTGGGAGATCTCAACGCGTCGGTGCGCCGCCGCTTCCGCGGCGTGCTCTCAAAGCGCGGCGTGACATATGTCGAGAACGACGGCGTGCGCGAGGTCGAGGCGGGGCGTATCGTCTGCGCCAGCGGGCGTCACTTTGACTACGACGAGCTGATTTGGGTGACGGAGGCGGGCGGTGCGCCCTGGCTCGCCGAGACGCGACTAGACCTCGACCCCGCGGGCTTCGTAATCGTCGACGCGACCCTGCGCTCGGTCACAGACCCGCGCATCTTCGCCGCCGGCGACGTGGCTACGAACCGCGACCATCCGCGGCCCAAGGCCGGCGTATTCGCCGTGCGCCAGGGCCCGCCCCTTGCTGAGAACCTCCGCCGCGTGCTGACCGGCGCGGTCCCGCTGCCCTTCACGCCGCAGGAAAAGTTCCTCTCGCTCATCACCACTGGAGACAAGTACGCCATCGCCTCGCGCGGGTCGTGGGCGGCCGAGGGCCGTCTCGTCTGGTGGCTCAAGGACCAGATCGATCGCCGATGGATGCAGCAATGGCAGCGGCCGCCAGGCACGTGACGCCGGCGTCCGCGTGATGCCGGCGAGGCTGGTATTCGTCAGCTGAACAGTACGACAGCCTTCACGAGCGTATTCCACACGCCCCAGAAGAACGGGATGCCGACTGCCAGCCAGGCGATCATCGTGGCCAGGCTGAACCCGCCGAAGCCGATGCCGTGCGCGCCCGTCGTCACCTTGGCTGTGCCGAGCAGGTCTTCCGCGTCCACCTTCATGAGCCGCTTGGAGTGCACCGGCCGGATCAGCGCATTGCAGATGAGGCCGACGAGCAGGAAGCTGACGAGGATGTACATGGTGCGGTCGTACACCAAGGCGCGCGGAATGCCGGCTGCGAGCTGCGTGTCGCGGATGTAGCCGATGACCATCGGACCGACGACGCCCGCCGTCGACCACGCGGTGAGCAAACGGCCGTGGATGGCGCCGACGTACTTCGTGCCGAAGATGTCGGCGAGGTAAGCGGGAACCGTGGCGAAGCCGCCGCCATACATGGACAGGATCACGCAGAAGGCGGCGACAAAGAGGGCGCGCGAGCCCATGTGCGCGAACGTCGGCGCCAGCCCATAGAGCACCATGCCGAGCGCAAAGAAGATGAAATAGGTCTGCTTGCGCCCGATGTAGTCAGACAGCGAGGCCCAGAAGAAGCGCCCGCCGGCGTTGAACAGCGACAGTAGAGAGACGAAGCCGCCGGCGATCGCCGCGATGGTGATTTTCTGCGCTTCGCTCAGGTTGCTGAAGGTGATTTCGGGTTGCCCGATCAGGGAGCCTGCGAAAATCTCCTGCAGCATGGGCGAGGCCATGGCGAGCACGCCGATTCCAGCCGATACGTTGAGGCACAGCACGGCCCAGATCAGCCAGAACTGCGGCGTCTTGTGCGCGTCCTCGAGGTGCACGTTCCCCATCGTGATCATGGCGTGGGAGTTCGTCGGCGGAGTCCAGCCGTCGGGCTGCCAGCCTTCGGGCGGCACGCGGTAGCCGAAGGCGCCGCTCATCATGAAGGCGATGTAGATGGCACCCATGACCATGAACGTCTGCCACACGCCGACCGAGGTCGCGGTGCGGAACCCATCGAAGTGCAGCTTCCATGCGCCGATCGAGGGCAGGTCGACGTTGATGAAGTCGCCGCCGTTCATGACGATGACAGCCAGCGCACTGCCGATCATGGCGCCGCCACCGAAGCCCATGATGGCCATGCCGGTCGCCATGCCGCGCCGGTCGGGGAACCACTTGATGAGGGTGGAGACAGGCGAAATGTAGCCCAGCCCCAGTCCGATGCCGCCGATGACGCCGAGCCCAAGCCAGATCACCCAAAGCTGGTGGATCAGCACGCCGAAGCCGGAGATGATGAAGCCGCCGCCCCAGCACAGCGCAGCGACTACGCCCGCCTTGCGTGGCCCGGCGCGCTCCAGCCAGCCGCCGAACACGGCAGCCGACAGCCCAAGAAAGACGATGCCGAGCGTGAAGACGACGAGCAGGTCGGTGACGCGCCAATCGCAGGTCGTCGTGAACAGCGACTGGACCATCGTCATGTCGGGGCAGGCGACCGGCTTGGTCACGCCGATGGCCTGCGCCATGGGAAGCCAAAAGACGCTGAGACCGTAGGACATGCCGATGCACAGGTGAATGGCGAGCGCGGCCGGCGGCACGAGCCAGCGGTTGAACCCCGGTTTGGCGACAATGCGCTCGCGCGAAAGCAGCCCCGGGGATGATCCTGCGTCACTCACACTGCTGGCTGCCATTGTCCGCGTCTCCCCTGTCCCCATTGCGCAAAGCACGGCGCCAGTGTTCGCGAGCGCGCGCTTCTCTTTGTTCTTGAACCTTTTCTGCCACGGCAAGGCTGTCACGATCAATGCATCTGCGGTGGCAAATCGGCGCTTGCTTGATGAGCGTGGACTGAAAACCCGGCCCCAGGGCCCATGGGGCCTCCAGGCTTGCCTTACGGGGATCGAGGGCGTATCGGAGGGACAATGCGTGGCCTCGCGGCAACGCGGGAGCGGCTCAGTGATCCCGTAGCTCAGCCGGATAGAGCATCTGCCTTCTAAGCAGAGGGTCGCAGGTTCGAGTTCCTGCCGGGATCGCCAGTGTTTATCGGCTATGCCTCGGTTACCGGAAACGCTTCGCGTATCGGGAGGCGTCGTAGACGATCGCGCGACGCTGCCGGAGCGCGGCCTGGCGCTGCCCGGCCGCGCCTCAGCGCATATCGATGAAGAAGCTGGTAGCTTGTGTGGGCTTATGCAGCGGCAAACCATTTGCCGGCAATGCGGCCGAAGGCGACCGCATCAGGATCTCTCTTTACGGCTTCGACCAGCATGTCGATCGCCTCGAAATCCACCGGACGGTCGTCCAACTTGGCCGCGATCAGCCCGTTCAGAACGAATAGTCTCTTGCCCTCTAGCTCTATGACTGTCGTACGCACGGTCCACTCCTACGCAATACGCAACGCCGCCCGCGGACGGGACGCCACAGCTGCAGCCAAAATGGTTAACGAAGCGTTCACCATTTCTGCCGTGCCAGGCGGCGTACGGTTTGCGCCGAGAGCCGCCGGCTAATGCAGCGAGGACCGCTTGAACAGAGCGACGCGTTCGCTCTGCTCCTGCAGGTCGCGCCCGAGCTCCTCGGCAACCTCGACGCCGAGCGCATAGGGCGCCTCGCCGTCAAACTGAACAAGCACCAAGCGTTCGCCGACGGCGCAGCCGATCGCGTACTGCTTCGGGAGCCGGGTAAAGTCGGCGCCGTCCATGCGCCGTTGATTGGCTGCCAACGAGTCGAGGACGGGAACGAGGTCGGCCGCAACGCTGCTCGGGATGCTGAGCAGGTGCTTCTCGCCCTCTGCATCGATGAATGTCATCTCAAAGCGGGAGCGGTCCTCGGTGAGATTGGTTTCCGCCAGGGTGAGTGCCACAAACGTGCTCATCATCTAACCCCCCAATGGTTCGATGCGGAGCATTCTGGACATCGAGTCGCCCCGCCTTCAAGGTGTTGGCGCCAAAAGAGCAAATAACGCGCGGCGGGTGTGCTCTTAAGGAGATAACGCTGCCAATGCGGTGGCTCGCCCGCCGAGGCCCGCCAGGCCGTGCGGCAGGGCAAACCAAGCGCGCGAAAACGCCGGGCTCACTGATAGGCGAAGGCCCGCGACTGCCAAGGCGTATCAAACATTTTCGAAGCCCAACGCGGGATCTTATTGGCCTTCGCGGCGGTCTTGCGCGCGTGCTTGCGTGAGGCGTGACGCGATCCCGATGATCGCTTTCGCAAGCTTGCGCGCCGACTGGCGTCGACCTCGCCCGCATCGATCACGAGGAGCCGCGCCTCGGTGGCGATAATCTCGAAAGGGGGGTCAGCTTGTGGCACTTGCGTGGCCTCGGGCAGCGCCGCCAAGCGCTGGGCCTCGGGCGGCGTTGAGCGCAAGACGTCCGCAAGCGGCACGAGAGAAACCGCTTCGATTGCGCCGGCAGGACTGTTGGGAAACCGCTCCGGCGGTCCGCGATCCGCGTGACGGATCTCAAGCTCCGCGATGCTTTCGGCGGCAACCAGCGTCAGCGGCTGCGGGGCTGGCAGATTGCGCGCGCGGGCTCTGGATGCGACCGGCGCCGGCGTCTCGGGCGAAACCGACTCAAAGCTCGTCTGGAACGCCACGCTGTCGGCATACGCGAAGCGTGCAAGACCGGACCCATGCCGATCCTCCGACGCAAACACAGGCCCGGCCAACAGGACGAACAAAAGGCCGATGACGCGCACGCCCACACCCCCGCAAAAGGCTCCCCGCTCGTAGAGCCAGAACATACCCTTAGTGTAGGATGTTCAAACACTCTTTTGCGAAGCCCACCTAGCGACTTGAATTGGACGCAAAAAAGATAGGAACCTTCGACGGTACGTGAAGAGTGCACCCTAACGTGCGGAGTTCCGCAGATATTTCAACGGAGTGTGAAATAAATCAGATACGTTCGCACCGAGCCTGTTCGGTTGCTTTTTTGACACCATCGCCGGTGGGATCGCGCGCTCAGCGCGCCGCGGCAAGACGCGCAAAGCCCGCGTCGAGGTCGGCCTGCAAATCCGCGACGTCCTCAAGCCCGATGTGAAAGCGCAGCGCCTGCCCTTCCTCCCGCCAGCGCGTCGCCGAGCGGTAGCTCGAAGGATCGAACGGTATGACGAGGCTCTCGTAGCCGCCCCATGAGAAGCCCATGCCGAACAGCCGCAAGCCATCGAGCATCGCCGCCACCGCCGGCATGCCTGCGGGTTGCAGCACGACGGAGAACAGCCCGGTCGCGCCGAGGAAGTCGCGCTTCCAAATCTCATGCTGGGGGTGGCTTGGAAGCCCAGGGTGCAGAACGCGCGCAACCTCGGGGCGCCCCTCGAGCCAGCGCGCCATCTCGAACCCGGAGCGCTGATGCTGGGCGAGGCGCGTAGCGAGCGTGCGCAAGCCGCGCATGCCGAGATAGGTCTCCTCCGAGCCGGGGCAGACGCCCAGCACGTCCTTGGCGCGCGCAATGTGCTTGGCCGCGCGCGCATTCGACGTGATGGCACCGAGCATGGCGTCGGCATGGCCGACGATGTACTTGGTCGCCGCCTGGATGGACACGTCGACGCCGTGGTCGAATGGCTTGAAATAGAGCGGGCTCGCCCACGTGTTGTCGAGCAGGAGCCACAGCTTGCGTCGCGCGGCGACCGCCGCGATGGCCGGGATGTCCTGCACCTCCAGCGTCTGGGAGCCGGGGCTTTCGGTGAAAATCAGTCGCGTATTGGGGCGCACGAGCCCCTCGATGCCGGCGCCGAGGAGGGGATCGTAATAGGTCGTCTCGACGCCGAGCTTTGCCAGCAGCCGGTCGCAGAAGTTGCGCGTGGGCTGGTAGACGCTGTCGGAGACGAGGATATGGTCGCCCGCCTCCACGAAGGCGAAGATCGCCGTGCTGACGGCTTGGTAGCCCGAGGCCGTCAGCGCGGTGGCCTCTCCGCCCTCGACCTCGGCGATCGCGTCCTCGAGCGCCTTGACCGTGGGTGTGCTCGTCCGGCCATAAGTATAAGGCTGGTCGCGCTTGAGCAGCTTCTCGACGGTGGGGAAAAGCACGGTAGATCCGCGATAAACCGGCGGATTGACGAAGCCGTAGCACGCCTGCGGGTCGCGCCCGGAATGGACGACCTTGGTGGCGGGCCGCAACGGCCGCGCAGGTTTTTTATTAGAAGGTGACATCGGGCGGATCCTGATCGCCGCGGCTGGCGGCCCGTGTGACGCAACTTTGCCGCCGGGTCAAGCTCTTGACCGCCCGGCCATTACGCGGGATTGGTGCGCCGGGCGCTTGTCTCGCCGCTCGGTTTACCTTGCCGACGGCCCGCCCATGCTCTCCCTTGCGCCTTAGCGGCTGTGGTCCCACACTGATACCCGACGTGATGAAAAAATTCTCGCAAGTCCGCACCCGCAAGTCCGCGTTTCTCGGTCTTGGCGCGCTCCTGATGACCATCGGGACGGCCAATGCCGCGGCCGGGACGACGCTTGAGGCCATTCGCGCGCGCGGTCATGTGCTGTGCGGCGTGAGCGAGACCCAGCCCGGCTTTTCCGAGGTAAGTCAGGCTGGCGCGCGATCGGGGCTCGACGTGGAGTTCTGCACCGCGCTCGCCGCCGCCGTGTTCGGCAAGAAGGACGCGGTGAAGTTCTGGCCACTCAGCGCCAACGACCGGTTCAAGGCTTTGCAGGCAGGCGACGTGGACGTCCTGGCGCGAGGCGCCGCGTGGACGCTCAGCCGCGACACCGAGTTCGGCGCCCGCTTCACCGGGGTGCTGTTCTACGACGGACAAGGCTTCCTCACGCGGCGCGGCAACGCGGTGGCGAGCGTGCTCGAGCTCTCCGGGGCCTCGATCTGCGCGCTGCCGGGCGTGATGGGCGAGCAGGGGATCGCCGAGTTCTTCGGCTCCCAACGCATGCGCTATCAGATTGTCACGCAGGAGAACTGGGACGACCTGGTGAAGGCATATGCGGCGGGCAGTTGCACGGTCCTGACGGGCGACGTCTCTCTGCTCGCGGTCGCCCGCAGCAAGCTCAAAACGCCGGCGGACCATATTATTCTGCCCGAACTCATCACCAAGGAGCCGCTGGGTCCGGCCGTGCGCCAGGACGATCCCCAATGGTTCGCCGTCGTGCGCTGGACGCTGATGGCCCTCATCGAGGCGGAGGAGCTGGGCTTGAGCAGCGCCAACGTCGATGCCAAGCGCGCCGCCACCGAGCCTGAGATCCGCCGCTTCCTTGGGCTCGAGGCCAACCTCGGCCAGGCGCTGGGTCTGCCGCGCGACTGGGGCTATCAGGTGGTGAAGAACGTCGGCAACTACGGGGAAATTTTCGAGCGGACGGTCGGTGCGAAATCGGACCTGAAGCTCGCGCGGGGGCTCAACAATCTGTGGACCAAGGACGGGCTGATGTACGCGATGCCCTTCCGATAAGATGTTGACGTCGCGCAGCGGCCCTCCTCGTGATGTCCGTGCGAAACGCGGTGGGACGGAGTGATGCGGGAGACACTTGCGCAGAATGCCGGCATCGTGTGGGCCCTCCTCGGCGCGTTATTCGTGATCTGCGGTCTCTTCGTTATTGCGCTGCGCCGCCGTCGGCGCACTCGCCGAGTTGCCGCCGTGCCGTCTCATCCCTCTACGCTGCATCTGGTTGCAAGCGTCGTCACACCTAAGCGGCTCGACAGCGCCGAATTGACGGCGGCAGTGCGCGACGCGGAGACCAATGGCCAGCACGAGAAGCTGCCGGAGCTGTACTTTTCCCTGGCGAAATGCCGCATCGAGGCGGGAGAGGCCTCCGACGCGGAAGAGCTTTTGCGCAAGTGCATCCGCGGAGCGGCTAGACTTCAGCGCAAGGTGGTCCACGCCAGAGCCCGTGTTGCCCTCGGCGATCTTGCCCATGACAACGGCGATGCGACCACCGCGTGCGAACACTGGCAGATCGCGCGTGCGCTCTATTTCGAGCTGAAGCAGAGCCACGACCACGACGCCGTGGAGATGCGCATGCTCAAGAACGGCTGTCCGACGGACTGGGTGCTCACCGATTTCTGACTAAGGCGCGAGCGCAGCGACTATTGCATCAAGACCTCGACCTGGGCGTTTTCGCCGTTCGCCAGGGTGAAATCGCGCTTGAAGGCGCGCGCGCCGCTCTTTGCGATGATCGTATAGGTTCCCGGTGCCAGGATGTGCGTCGGCAGGGCACCGACGCTGCGTTTGACCACATGTCCCTCGGGCGTCTGCACGGTCCACTGCGTGTCGGGCAGTGCCTCGCCGCCAAGACGTGTGACGAGCTTGAAGGTGACGTGGGCCGCGGAGTGCGCAAGCGTCGCCTCGGTGAGCTTGCCGGCCTCGACAGTCACGTCGGCCTCGACCGTTGCATTGGCGTCGCCGTAGGTCGACACGATGCGGTAGATGCCGGCGTTGAGGCGGATGACGACGTTGGGTTTGGATCGGCTCATCACCCTCGTACGATTGTCGGATTGGTCGCGCTCGCCGGAGAAGATGTCGTAGCTGACCGTATTGGGCGCGGGCGGAGCGCCGTCGACGAGCACCGTGACCCGCAAGCCGCCGGCGTTGAGTACGAACTTCTCGCTCATGGCGGCGCCGGGCGTCACCGTGATCTTGCGTGTCAGGTCCGCGCGACCGAACGCGGCATTGATGATGTAGTCGCCGGGCTTCAGCGGCACGGTTGGGCTCGGCTCGCGCATGGTCAACAGCAGCTTCGACTCGCCCTTCGCGCCGGGGGTGTCTTCATAGACGCGCCAGACGATGCCTTGATCGATGCGTTGGCCATCGGCGGTGAGCAGCGCGAGGAGGTTGACCTGGCCTGGTGCGGTCGAGGCTTCCTCCGGATCGGCCTTGCGCGGGACAACCGTCGTGTGGGCAGGCACGTTGATCTCGTTGCGGGGCTGGTTGGGCGCGGAATCGTTGGTCGTGGCAGGGACCCCGCCGCGCAGCTTCACGCCGGTGTCCCATTGGCCCACGTCCTCGGCGCGTGCGGGTAGGCACAAGAGCAGCGCAAAGGTGAGCACCGTCGCGAAACGGCGCAACGAAGACGCGCAAATGGATCTCAGGTCTCTTGCCACCACTGCCCTGCCGGAAGCTTCGCTTCGCCAGTGATACGCCGTTTCCAAGACGCGGCACCAGATTGGTCGAAATATGGCCGCCCCACCGGCCGGCGCGGTTGTCAGCCGCCGATCTCGAGGTTGCGATGCTCGCCCGCCTTCAACTCGAAGGTGCCCTGCAGTTCGCGGTCGCGCGTCTCCGACAGGACGATATAGCGGCCGGGGCCCAGCAGCACCGCCGGCTGCGGCTGGCTGGTGCGCAGCACGGTATGGTGTTGCTCGTCCTTGATCTCCCAGAATACGTCGCCCGTAGTGCCGGGCTGCTCGTTGGCGAGCCGCAAGGTGACGTGGGCCGCCTCGAGATTCAGCACGACCTTTTGCGACTGTCCGGCGGCAAGCGTGATCTCTGCCGCGGCCTTGACGTTTGTGGCGCCGAGAGCTGCCTCAAGGCGGTAGCGTCCGGCGGACAGCTCGAACTGTGGGGCCTTGATTACGGTGCGGGCGACCTCGCGCGGCTCGGCATCGAGACGCACGACCGTGAAGGCGAGCGGCAGGTCCTGCGGCGGAGGCTCGCCGTCGAGGGTGGCGGTGAGTTGGAGCTGTGCGAGCGCGAGCGGCAGCGCGCGCTTGACAATGCCGCCGGCGCCGACGGCGATCTGCTCCCGGGTTTCGGCGCCCGCGGTGCGCGCCGTGATGTAATAAGTGCCTGCAGGCAGCGTAAACGCGGGCGCAGGCGCGGCCGAGCGCACCACCTCACGGCGTCCTTCAGGGGCGTCGGGGTCGTCCTCGTAGACGATGAACGTCACGCCGTCCGTCATCAGGTCGCCGGGCGCGGCGTCTGTTCCCCGCGCCGCCGCGAGCTCGAGCCGGCCTGTCGCCAACATCGCGTCGAATGTGGTGCCGGTGGCCGGTGCGATCGTGACCTTCTGCTCCTGACGCACGAGGCCGTTCTCGGCGGTCACGCGATAGTCGCCGGCGGGCAGCACGATCTCGGGCTGAGACTCGCGGCCGATCCAGAGCGGCGCGCCGGGATTTTTCGGCGCGGTACTTTCACCGATGGGCGTGACGGTGAAGACGGGAGTTGGCAGCGGCGGAGCATCCTTGGCCGCACGCGCGCGCATCTTGAGGACGCCCGCGTTCAGATTGACGCGAAGCGGCGTCGGAGCATCTGCTTGCACGTCGACGGATTGGCTCGCCGCAGCAAGACCGAGCCGCGCCTCCACCTCGTAGCTCCCCGGCGGCAGGTTCTCCACAAGCGATGGAGCGCGCGCCTCCCGCACGACTTCGCCGTCGGTGCCGCCTTTCTTCACACGCCAGCGCACGGGGCTCTCCAGCGTCGCGCTGTCGGAACCGAGGCCGGCCGACAGGTAGAGGCCGGGAGGGCCTGTGGGTGCGGGCTTGCCGGGAGCGGCTTCGGGGGTAGCGTCCTTTGCCGCTTCCGCCGCAGCGCCCGTTTCGAGGTGCGCGAGCTTGATGACCTGGTCGAGAGCGGACGCGATCCCCGCGCCGTTCTGGGCATTGTAGATCTTGCCGCCCGTGAGCGCCGCGACGCAGCTCATCTGCTGCAGCTTGGCCTGGTCGAGGCCGATGCCGATCGTGCTCACGGAAAGCCGGGGGTTGGACTTGGCGATGTCGGCTGCGGCCGCGCAAACGTCCTGCTCGCAATTGTCGACATCGTCGTGGATGAGCACGATTAAGGCGGGTGCGGCTGCGCCGATGGCGGCGGTCGCTTCGCGCAAGCCGAGGACCAGGGGGCCTTTACCGGTGGCATTCATCCTGTCGAGCGGAGCCAAGAGCTGGTCGAGGTTCTGCGGCGCCGGCGGCACGATGACCTCCGCATCGCTGCAGTTGCCTCTGCGCCGGTGCCCGAAGGAGGCAAGCCCAAGGCGCACGTCGGGTCTGATGCGCGGCAACGCCTCGTGCAACGCCGCGCGCGCGGCATCAAACTTGGCGAGACTGTCGCCTTCGGCCTTGCCCCACATGGAGCCCGAACCATCGAGCAGGATCATGACGGTCGGCGCCTCGTCGGCGGCCCGCGCGCCGGCTCCGGCAAGCGCGAGCAGCACACGGCTGACGGCCAATGCAACCAAACGTAGCAGCATGCAGCTCCCCTGAGCGACATCGCGCCCTAGCGCGACGTCCTGGTGGCCGAGATTCCCCAAAAAGGATAGCTCATCCCGCCCGACGGCGACAGCCTGCCGGAATGGGCCGGAAGCAGCATCCCTGCGACGAATTTGAGTTGGCAGGAGGGCGGTGCTGCGGATAGGAGTGCCCCATGGAAAACCCCGTTCTCGCGCTGCTCTCCACCCGCCGCTCGGTTAAGCCCGACAGACTGCTGGCGCCAGGGCCAAGTCCGGTCGAGCTCGAGACGATGCTGAAAATCGCCGCGCGCGTTCCCGATCACAAGAAGCTCGTGCCGTGGCGCTTCATCGTGCTCGAGGGCGACGCCCGCGCCGAGCTGGGCCTGATCGTGGCGCAGGCTTGCGCCGCTGAGGAGACCTCGCCACCGTCGGAGGTGCGCCTTGCCACCGAGCGCGGCCGGCTCTTGCGGGCGCCGGTCGTGATCGTCGTCGTCTCGCGCATCACGGAGCAGCGCGGCGCCCCCGAGTGGGAGCAGATCCTTTCCGCGGGCGCTGCCTGCTTCAATCTGTGCCTCGCCGCCAATGCGATGGGCTACGGCACCTCCTGGATCACCGAGTGGATCGCCTACTCCGCGCGGGTGCGCGCCGCGCTCGGGCTTGCCGACAACGAGCGCATCGCCGGCTTCGTCTACGTCGGCACCGCCGCCGAGCGGCCCGAGGACCGCGAGCGCCCCGACCTTTCCGACATCGTGACGCGCTGGCAGCGCTGATCCGCCTCGGTCGCGCTGCCGCACGACGGGACGGCTGTTAACCCGGCGTTTACCGCACGGCGGCTAGCCTGGCATTTGGCCCTCCGCATCCTGCGGGGGCTCACGCCGCGTCCGTTTCGCCGTTGCGGAGGGACCCTTTGAGTTCCCTGATCGACATTCCCGCTCAACTCGCGCTCGTGCTCCAGCTTACGGCTGCGGCAGCGGGCGGCGCTGCGCCGAGCCCGCAGCCCGCCGCCGAGGCCCTCACGCCGGCCTCGCAGGGAACGCTCGTGCTTGCGACCTTGGATGGGCCGTTCCGCTTCAGCGAGCGCAACTGGCTGAGGGCGCTCAAGGAGGGTGTGCAGGGCGAGGATGCCGCCGATTTTTCGGGCTCCATATTCCAAACGAGCAGCGGGCGCTATTACGTGCCCGCCGCCGCCGAGCGCAGCCGCATCCTTGAAGCGCGCAGGGACGACGCGATGGCTGGCCGCGTAGCGCGTGCGTTCGCTGACCGCAACGCGGAGCGAATTGGTCATGCGTTGCAACGGAGCCCACGCGCGGGTGAGCTCTACCTTGCCCACGTCTTCGGACCCGAAGCCGCCATAAGCTTCATCAAGCTCGCCGAGGCCAAGCCCGGCGACAGCGCGTTGGCGCGTATGCCCGAGCTGGCGCAGTCCGCTCCCGAGATACTTGGTGCCGACGGCGCCACCCTGACGCTTCAGCAAGCGTACAAGCGGCTGGTGGACCCCCTCGACACCCGCCCAGCCGGCGTGGGCCTGTTGCCGGCCGCGTCAGCGAGCGACAGAGCGATACTTGCGACGTTGATCCTGAAGCCGACCCTTGCCTACACCTCGCGAAGGGGCGCGCGATCGCCGGTCCTCGTTTCGGATGCCCTCACGCGGCGAGCCGAGCCCGCGGCGGTGACGCCCGGCGCGCCGCCTCAGTAGCGGAACTGCTCGGCCAGCACCCGCTCGTCCAGGCTATGGTCGGCATCGAACATCATGTAGAGCTCGATATTGCGGGCTTTCTCCACCTCGACGCGCGTGATGCCGCGCGTCTCGAAGTGATCGGCGACGGCGCTCACCGGACGCTTCTCCGGCTCCATCACGTGAATCGAGATGCGGACCTTGTTGGGGAGCAGCGCACCCCGCCAGCGACGCGGCCGAAATGGACTGATCGGCGTGAGCGCCAGCAGCGGCGCATTGATGGGAAGTATCGGTCCATGCGCGGAAAGATTGTAGGCCGTCGAGCCTGCCGGCGTTGCGACGAGCACGCCGTCGCAGACGAGTTCCTCCATGCGCACGGTGCCGTCGACCAGGATCTTCAGCTTGGCGGCCTGGTGCCTTTCGCGAAACAGCGACACCTCGTTGATCGCCAGCGCCTTGTGCGCCTTCCCGGCAGAATCGTACGCGAGCATCGAGAGGGGATGGATGCGGCTGATCTCGGCCGCGGCGAGGCGCCCGTGAAGGTCCTCCTCGCTATAGTCGTTCATGAGGAACCCGACCGAGCCGCGATTCATCCCGTAAATGGGCGTGCCGTCGTTCATGAACCGATGCAGGGTCTGCAGCATATGCCCGTCGCCGCCGAGTGCCACGATCGCGTCGGCGTCGGCGACATCCACCGCCCCATAGCGCGCCACGAGGCGTTTGCGGGCCGCCATGGCCTCGGGCATGTCGCTCGCCACGAAGGCAATCTTGTCGAATTTTCGTTTCGGCTTTGGCATGGTGACCGCTGGAAGGCGCGAAGCGTGGAGGCTCGCTCAAGTGCAGGAAAACGACAAGCTAGTTCTCATCTATTCGACGTTTCCCTCAGCCGAGGCCGCCGAATCGGTGGGCAACGCCCTCGTCGAGCTGCAGCTTGCAGCTTGCGTGAACATCCTGCCGGGCATGACGTCGATCTATCGCTGGGAGGGCGAGATCAAGCGCGACAACGAAGCCGTCATGATCATCAAGACGCGCAAAGGCGTGGCCGAGGCTGCGATCGCGGCGGTCAAGGAGCGGCATGCTTACACCAATCCGGCGGTGTTGCTGCTCCCGATTGACGGGGGCTCGGCCGACTACCTGGCGTGGCTGATTGCGGGAACGCGCGCGTCAGAGGACTGAGCGGCGTAGCCGAGTTGCGGGCTCGCGATCGCAATTCGATAGGGATCAGTAAACGCCACCGAGGCTCAGCATCAGATTGTAGCGCGGCGAGCCGGGCCCTTCCGAGTGTCTGGACCGCCTGTAGCTCGATCGATCCTTTTCCGGCGCGCGTGCCGACACCTGCTGCGTCGTCGCAGCCGGTGGTCCGGCCGCCTGGACGGGCGTAGCAGCGACCGCTTGCGGCGCGAAGCCGGTGCCGTCGTAGGCCGGCGCTGTATTCAAGGAATCGACCGGCGGCAGGTCCCCCGGACCGCCGATAGCCATCCGCCCCGGGAGGGGCTCGGAAGAGACGGCGCTCGTGGGGAGCGGCGTGAACAGCGGGCGCGATGCGGTTTGCTGCGCGGCCGCGCCCACGCCCTTCCACGGAAGCGCCTCGCCGGTGACGGCGGCGGTGCGAAGTCCATCGCCAGGCCGCGACTGGGCAACGGTGGGCTGCGGCAGGCAGCGGCCGTCTGCCGAGAACTCCAGACCCGGCGGGCAGTCTCCGCACGTCCGGCCGTTATGGGTTTGGAGCAACGTCAGCAGCAGATAGTCGGGGTCGTCCATCGGCAGCGTGGCGTTGACGCGATCCATGAATGTCTTCATGGCGTCCTTGGAGTTTGCACCCCAGGATCCGTCGATCCGGCCGTAATAGCAGCCGAGCCGTTTCAACTGCTGCTGTATCTCGGTGATGAGCTTGTATCGGGCGTTGGGATCGCTCGGCGTGAGTGAGGCGCCGCGAGAGTCCTGGTTGCCCGACGTCGCGACGACAGATTGCCAGCCGCCGCTTGCGTCGAATTGCGCGGGCGCGGGCGCCGTGGTCTCCGAGACGGGATCGGGTGTCTCAGCGCGCGCGAGCGTCGTCAGAGGGAAGGCGGGCGAAAATCCGCTGAGCCGCCGCAGCGCTGGAGGCTCGACGACCCGGCTCTGAGGCGCGAGCGGCGCGCGTGCAGCGGCAAGCTGATGCAAGCGACTGAGCGATGTGTTGCTGTCGACCGGGGTCGGCAAGTAGACGAACAGCCCCACGCCGATGCCAGCGAGCAATACCAAACCGCCGAGGCTACGCATCTACCGTCACTCCTTCCGCTTCCCTGCACGGTCCGCGGCAGCCGCCGATGTTCCGACGGCGTCCCAAACACGGGATTTATGGCGCAATGCTATGTGGAAGCCATGACAATGAGCTTAAGACGCCCTTGGAAAATCTCGGTTATCCGGGGCTTCCGACCCGTTGACCTAAAATAGGTCGCCCCCGCCGCCGATGCAACCGCAAAGGGAAAACTTTCATGGCTTCGATGGTCATTCCCGCGGCGGCACAGCCTGAAACGAAACCGATTTGGAGCGCACTCCGGAGGGGTGATAACGGGCGCACGGAGCGGTAGGGCCTGGGGAAAAGCTGTGTCTATTTTTCGCCGCCATGTGCACAACCGGCGTCTCGGCTATCCCGGTTGGGGTCGGACGCGCTCTGGCGCCATCCCGCTACGGGGCTGATTCTCTTAACAAAAGATTTCGAATCGCGTAGCCAGGGCAACTGAGGGGGCTGTCTCGCGTTTGTACACTTGTTGCCTTCGCTCGTGAGGGAGGCTTTTGCACAGCGGGATCGAGCGGCGATAGCCGTCTGTGCCAAAACACCCTCGGGCTAAGGCTCCAGCTCTCGGCGCACCACCTCGGCGCGCGGTTTTCGGTCTGCCGGTTGCCATTGGGGATGGCGCCGGAGCTCAACGGGCCGGACGAGCCGCTCCGCTATCAGGATTGTGCGCCTAGTCGCTCGTATGAGCTGGCAGTGCTCACGAGCCCTCTCAAACGCCGGCAGTAGAGCGTGATCTCCGGCGATCAAAATGGAGAGGGCATAAAAGCATGAGACATGCTCTAGGCGTGTTAGGGGTTCTCGCGGCCGGCGTTCTGCTCGCTGTATCAGCCGCAATGAACTATCGATTTGGCTACAGCCTCGGCAGAACCGGGTTTGATGGCGAAATCTACGGCGCGGCCAGCGCGGCCGCGGACTGCATGAAGGCACTCGTGCCGTTCTTTTTCTTCGCCGCAATTCGCAACCGGATGTGGTCGCAGGCAGCCGCCTCGGCCTTGGTCTGGGTCGTGGTCACGGCTTACTCCCTGACCTCGGCACTCGGTCATGCGGCGTTGAACCGGTACGACTCGACTGGTCAGCGTGCCGCCACGGCACAGACCTACAAGGATCATCGGGCCGACCTCGCGCGGGCCCAGGAGCAGTTGTCCTGGATCCCGCAACACCGTCCAGCTCAGGCGGTGCAGGCCGACATCGATGCGGTGAAAACCGAGAAGCCTTGGGGTTGGACCAACGGGTGCACCGATGTCACCGGCAGCAAGGGCCGGAGCTTCTGTCAGAAGTATCATGCAATGGCGGCGGAGCTTGCTTCCGCCGAGCAGTCGATCGCACTGGAAGCGCGTATTTCCGACGTTCAAGGCAAGATCGAAGCATCGAACGGCTCGACGGTGATGTCGGAGGCAGATCCGCAAGCGGCGGTTCTGGCAAAGCTCGCCGGCGTTCTCGCGCCGTCCATCAAGATCGAGGACGTGCAGACCGCGCTCACGGTCTTCATAGCCTTGTTGCTCGAAGTGGGTTCCGCTTTCGGTATGTACATAGCGTTCAGCCAGTGGCGTCTCTATGACCGCCACACGCCGACCGCGCCTCGCATGGCGCCGGTCAGCACCGCTGCGGCAGCGGTGGCGGCCGAAAAGGCCGTTGCGATAGCAAAGCCGCGTTCCGGCGCCAACGACAACAGGTCGAAGCCGGCTGCAAGACTGGTCGCTCCCGAAACGGATGTGGAGCGCTTTTACAAGGAAAGGATAGAGACACAGGATGGATCGAGCTTAACTGCAACTTCGCTGTATGAGGACTACTGTGCATGGTGTGAGGAGCAGCAAAAAGAGCCGCTCGCACTTCCAACCTTCGGACGAGAGTTCGGAGAGCTCGGAGTCCAGAAAGCAAGGATAGCAGGACGTGTGCGGTACATCGGCATTGCGCTGAAGTCCGCCAACGAGCTCGAGGAGGATAAGAAGTTGCCGGCCTTCCGCTCGGCGGCGGCCTAGCAATAGGTTTCGACGAAAGGCCGCGAGAGCGGCCTTTCTCTTTTTCAGATCACGTCACTTGCCTACAAGGGCGGCTGCGGCCGCCCTTTCTTGTTGTCCCGGCGGCAACGCGGGGCCGGCCTTGTCGGCGATCTTCAGGGCGAACGCATAGTCGGCGGCGATCTCCTTGAGCTGCTCATAGCGCCCCGATGCGCCGCCGTGCCCCGCCTCCATGTTGATCTTCAGCAGGATGAGGTTGTCGCCGGTGCTGCGCTCGCGCAGGCGCGCGACCCACTTCGCCGGCTCCCAATAGGTGACGCGCGGATCGGTGAGGCCGCCATAGGCAAAAATGTGCGGATAAGGCTTGGCCTCGACACCTTCATAGGGGCTGTAGCCGCGAATGGTGTCGAAGTCCTTCTTGCTCGTGATCGGGTTGCCCCATTCGGGCCATTCCGGCGGCGTCAACGGCAGCTCCTTGTCGAGCATGGTGTTGAGCACGTCGACGAAGGGCACGTCGGCGATGATGCCGAGGAACAGCTCGGGCGCCATGTTGGCGACGACGCCCATCAGCATGCCGCCGGCCGAGCCGCCGTTCGCGACGATGTGCCCGCGCTGCGTCAGGCCTTGCGCGACGAGATACTCGCCCGCGTCGACGAAGTCGGTGAAGGTGTGGACCTTCTGTTCGAGCTTGCCGCCGGTGTACCAGCGGTAGCCCTTGTCCTTGCCGCCGCGAATGTGGGCGATTGCATAGATGAAGCCGCGGTCGACGAGCGACATGCGGGTGGTGGAGAACGAGGCGGGGATCGAGATGCCGTAGGCGCCGTAGCCGTAGAGGAGCACGGGTGCCGATCCGTCAAGCGCGGTATCTTTGCGATAGAGAATAGAGATGGGCACGGTCTCGCCGTCGGCCGTCGGTGCATAGAGGCGGCGCGTGATGTAGGCGGCGGGATCATGGCCGCTCGGCACCTCCTGGCGCTTGCGCAGCGTGCGCGTGCGCGCCTCCATGTCGTAGTCGTAGGTTTCCGCCGGGGTGGTCATGGAGGAGTAGACGAAGCGCAAGGTCGTGGTGTCGAACTCGTAGCCGGGCGCGACGCCGAGCGCGTAAGCCTCCTCGGGGAACGAGATCGCGTGCTCCTGGCCGTCGGCGAGGCGGCGGATGACGATGCGCGGCAAACCCTGCTCGCGCTCGAGCCGCACCATGTGGTCGCGATAAAGCACGGCGTCGAGGATCAGGCAGCCCGAACGGTGGGGAACCAGCTCGCGCCAGTTCTCCATGCCGGGGGCCGAGAGCGGTGCCTCGCAGATGCGGAAATCCTCCGCGCCTGCCGAATTCGTCGTGATGACGAGCTTGTCCCCGCGGTGCTCGACATCGTACTCGTGACCAAATTTGCGCGGCTCCACGATGCGCGGCGCTTGCAGCGGAGCGTCGGCGTCGATCAGATAGAGCTCGCTCGTCTGGTGGGTATGCGCATCGATGACGATGTATTTCGACGATTGCGTACCCGACAGAGCCACGTAGTACCCGGTATCCTTTTCCTCGTAGACGAGAACGTCCGCCTCGGCCGGCGTGCCGACGATGTGCCGGTAGACGAGCAGCGGACGGTGGTGCTCGTCGAGGCGCACGTAAAAGAGCGTCCGACTGTCGTTGGCCCAGATGAAGCCGCCGCGCGTATCGGGTAATGAATCGGGCAGGTCGACGCCGGTCGCCAGATCGCGAAAGCGGATCGTGTAGAGTTCCGAACCGCGATCGTCGCTCGAGTAGGCGAGCAGCTTATGATCGGGGCTGTGTTGCGACTGGCCGAGATCCCAGTACGCCTTGCCCTTGGCCTCGACGTTGCCGTCGAGCAGAATGCTCGGCAGTCCGCCCTCGCGGCTCGTGCGCCCGAGCAGCGGATACTGCCCGCCGGCGACGAAGCTCGAGTAGTAGGCAAAGGGGCCGTCGGGCGCAGGCACCGTGCTGTCGTTCTCCTTGAGCCGGCCCTTCATCTCGGCGAAGAGCTGGTCCTGCAGCGCGCGCGTATCGGAAAGCTGCGCCTCGCAGTAGGCGTTTTCGGATTCGAGATAGGCGCGGATCTCGGCATCGAGCGCGGCCGGATCGCGCATGACTTCCTGCCAGTTGTCGGCCCTGAGCCACGCGTAGTCGTCGACCAGCTCGATGCCGTGCCACGAGGTGGCGCGGGGGCGCCGCGCGGCGATCGGAGCGTGGACGAGGGCATGTCGATGGGCTGGGCCGTGCATTGAACTCTCCACGCAGGCAATAGGGGCAACGGGAACGCGAAGCGTGCCCGGATGTCGTGTCGTTTCGCGGGGGCGGCGCCCATGCAATTGCTATCGCGGCGGGCGGCAGCGCATGAGATTGCTAGCGGGAATTCTTGTCAACCTCGGGCACAGGCAACTCGTGTGGCCGCGCTGCGTTGCGCGTGCGACGCGCCTACACGGGAAATGTCCAGCCGCCCTCAGGCAAAGAACATGATCGTAGAATGGCGTAGGTCGTCACAAAAATTCGGCATTTCCCGGTTGCGGAATGTTTCTGAGCAGTTCTCGAAGGTTGCGCACCCTCCGTTCGTCTGTGGAATATGGGTTTGGAAAGCTGCGAGGGAAGTGCCGCACGGATTGCGCGGCCACTTTGATTAGGCATACCAAGTGTATGCGTAGTCGTTGTTGTTGACTTTACTGTTCAGCGATGTCAGAAAATTCCCCGCGACGGTATATGCCGTCGCGTTAACCGGTGAGATACACGACCGATCAAGACGAACTGAGCCGAGGTCTCATAGACCTGCGCATTTAATTTGGCTCTGTGGTGCATCGCCTTGCCGTCGAAGCGTTCGCACCCGTCTAGGAGGGAAACCGGAGTGGAAAGCGCATTGCAGCCAGAGCTTGTCGAGCTGACGGCGAGGATCGTTTCGGCCTACGTCAGCAATAATGCCATCGTCGCCACCGATCTGCCGCACCTCATCAGTGAAACGCACGCTGCCTTGAGCCGCGCCACTGGAAATGCGGTCGAGCTGGAGCGGGAAGAGCAGAAGCCGAAGGTGCCGGTGAAGAAATCCGTCATGCCCGACCACATCGTTTGTCTGGAAGACGGAAAGAAGTTCAAGTCATTGAAGCGCCACTTGCGCACGCACTACAATTTGTCGCCGGAAGAGTACCGCGAAAAGTGGGGCCTGCCGCACGATTATCCTATGGTCGCGCCCAACTATGCCCGCGCGCGCTCCGACTTGGCCAAGAAGATGGGTCTCGGCACGCGCCGCGAGAAATAATAGACCTCTCCACCCTTAATCCTTGATTTGCTCCATCCGTGCCGCGCACGTCGCGCGGCTGTCTTGATGCGCGCGTAAAATCCCGCGCGCCCGCAGCGCTGTCTGCACTCACCCCGATGTCGTGCGCTCTCGTTTGGCACTGCGCGCCGGCGCGGATCCGGCAGCGCGCAGGTAGGCCGCCGTCTCGGCGCGATAGGCGCGCAGCAGTTGCGCGTGCCGGGCGAGATCGTAAGACCAGTGGCCGCCCAGACCGCGTTGGCGCTCCCCGCGCAGTGCTCGGCGCAGCTTGGCGAGAAGGCGGGCGTGATCGGCGAGCGAGCGCGGATCCGTCTCGCGGGGCCACAGCGGCACGAGCTTGGGGAGGTCGCGCGCGCGCAGGTATCCGGCATTTGATGCATCGGCGCGCGACAGCCTGCTCGTCGTGCGCGGACGAATGCGATCGGGCAGGGGTGCGCGGCGCTGCTCTAATGTCCGACATGGCGAGGGCCCCGTCTGGAGTATCGATCCTCGACATTCGCATCGCCGCGCCGGGCGAGGATAAGTCGCGGGGCCGTCGCGGCGATCCCTTGCGGATCAGACTTATCCCCTTCGTTCACTCACCCGGTAGTTTGCGGCTTCGACCGCAGCACTCCTGCGTATGATGGATCGCAAGACACACGCGCAGAAACGAAGCCGTTAACTCCGCACCGGAGCATCGAGCATGTTGCAGAGCACCGTTCATCCCCCTCGGTCGATGCGCTTCCCCGACAGCCAGCCTGCGGCCCGTGCTTCCGGCGGTTGCCGAAGCATCCTTGTCCCGCGCGAAGCGATCGAGCAGGCGGTGATCCAGGTCTTCGGCGTCGGGCCCGACGATCTCCGCCGCATCACGCGCGGCCGCGCGAGGGTGGCACTCGCCCGCCAAGTCGCCATGTATCTCGCCCACGTCGCCTGCGGGTTGTCGCTGACCGACACAGGTCGCCTGTTCGGGCGCGATAGAACGACGGTCGCGCACGCCTGCGGCGTGATCGAGGATCGGCGCGACAACCCCCATTTCGACCGCGCGCTCGACCTGCTCGAGTGGGCTGTTCCCTCGCTCGCGGCGCGACCGATGACGGGCCGCTTCCTCTCCTCCTGAAGGCTGCCTCATGTCCGCCGCGTCAAGCTCGAAGCGCTCCTCCGCGTCCTCCGCAACCGCAGCAATCGACCGGGCTGAGAGCCCGCTCGCCTGGCTCAGGCAGCGCAAGGACCGGGACGGCGAGCCATTGATATCGCAAGCGCAGTTCGATGCCGGCGAGCGGCTTCGCGCCGACTTCTGGTTTGCTCAGATGACGCCGCGGGTGACCGTGAACTGGTCCACCGGCGCTCCCCCGCAGCGTGGACGCCGGGCGGGAATGACCTACCGCTCAAACGCCGACGTGCAGGATGCCGTGGCGGGCGCCCGCGAGCGGGTGCGCCGCGTCTTGACGGCGGTGGGCCCTGAGCTTGCCGGCGTGCTGATCGACGTCTGCTGCCATCTGAAGGGACTGGAGGATGCCGAACGCGCGGCGGGCTGGCCGCAGCGCTCCGGCAAGGTGGTCCTGCAGCTCGCGTTGACGCGGCTCGCCCGCCACTACGGCATCGGCCCGGCGCCGGCGCGGCCGGATGCGCGCGCGCCGTCCGTCCGCCACTGGGGCAGCGAAGACTATCGCCCGCTGTTTGAGCTGCCGGCCGATTGAGTGGAGGCTGGCTAGTTGGCGCCGGCGTGCTGGGCCATTGCCGCTGCAGCGTCGGACTGAATGCGGGCCACCATAGAAGCAAACCCGTTGGAGCGTTGCGGCGTCAAATGCTCTTTGAGGCCGAGCTCGGAAAAGACGGACCCGGCGTCCGTTGCGAGGATCTCGTCGGCCGGCCGGCCGTCGTAAACGGCAAACAGGATCGCGATGAGGCCGCGCACGATGTGCGCATCGCTGTCGGCCTGAAAGACGAGCCGCGGCGATGCAGCTGTGCCGCCGCGCTCCACGCGCGTTGCGAGCCAGACTTGGCTCGCGCAGCCGCGCACCTTGTTGGCGTCCGTGCGCAGCTCCTCAGGCAGCGGCTTCAGCGTGCGGCCGAGCTCGATGACGTAGCGGTAGCGGTCTTCCCAGTCGTCGAGGATTGCGAAATCGCTGCGGATGTCCGAAAGCGTAGCCAAAACCGCTCCGATCTTGGTGCCTCTATTGCCCCGTAGCTAACACATAAGGCTCCGGCGGGGCCATGTGCAACCGTGGCCCGGCGTATCGCGGCGTGTCGCGCACGCTTGAGGAAAAGAGGCGAGGAGCGGAAATGTTGCGGCGCCTAGACGCCGGTGCCATTCGAGCTGCCCCGCCACGCAGGCTTGAGGTCCTGGGGCGTCAGCGTGTCATGCGCCGGGTTGGCGGACACGGGCTTGAAATAGCCGGTCTCGGAGCTCGAATACTTGAGCGCCAGCTCATAGGCCATCTGCGCGCCGAATTGCGCCTTCGTCACGAACGCCGACCAAAGGTCGCCCGCCTGGCTGCACGTCGGCCCGTTGCGATCGCAAAAGGTGGCGGTCCAGTGCACAGCCGTTGCCGCGCGGTCGTAAAGCTGCGCCTGCTGCTGCTTGTCGGCCGGTAGCACGGCAACAACGACCGCTACGATTATGCCTATTCTTACTAGGGACATGGGAGGCTCCAACCCGGTCCGATTTGCATCTGATGCGTAGATAGCAGACCGATCTCAAAAAACTGCCTTATCCAAGCTGAAAACTATCGCCCAATTCTCTGCAAATTTTATCGATCGTGCCTGGCAGCGCCACAGCCCGAAGCCGACCGGGCGTCAACTCCCTGTCAACCAGAGTTAAGAACTCGTTTACGCGCGCGGCTGCATAGTCGGCGTTCATAGTAAGCAGTGCGTTCATAGTAAGCCGTGCGTAAGGGGTGAGCCATGTCGACAGGTCGTGTGAAGCTGCAACTCGTCGCGTTCCTCGCACTCAGCGGAGGCGTCGCGGCAAACATACTTCTCCTGCAATCGAACGGACGCGGATCGTCAGAGAGCCGCGTGGCCCAAGCACCCGTGTTCAGCTTCGGCGACACCGGATCGATCACGCGTGCAGGCGTGAGCGAGGGTGAAGCAGACCGCTCCCGCTTCGCAAAGCTTGCCTCCGACCCGGCCGAAGGTTCCGCTGCTGCCGCGCAGATTCCCCATGACACCACCGACGTGACGCGCGCCGTGCAGCGGGAGCTGCAAATTCGCGGCTACGAGACCGGAGCCGCCGATGGCGTCGCGGGCATGGTGACGCGGGCCGCGATCATGGGGTTCGAGTACGACCACGGATTGGCGCTGAGCGGCAATCCAAGCCAGCAGCTCTTGAAGTATATTCTGCTGGGCGACCAGGGAACGCCGAAGCGGGAGACGGTTTCCGGAGAGCAGAGCGCGGAGGCCGAAGCCGTGATCAAGTCCGTGCAGCAATCGCTCGCCAGGCTCGGCTACAGGCCAGGGCGCGCCAGCGGCAGGCTCACCGCCGAGACGGCCCGCGCCATTCGCGAATTCGAGGTCGATCAGGCCCTGACGGAGTCGGGGCGGGTGTCGGGCCCGCTCGTGGCGCGGCTCGCGCGCCTTGCCGGCGAGGGCCGGATTGCCTCGGGCAGGTGAGGGCCCTTGCGTGGCGCGGCTTCGGCACTAGAGTCCGGCGTCATGCGCTTAAGGGCAGAGTTCTGGGTTAAGGGCTACATCCGCCGGTGCGCCGTCGAAGGCGCCTCAGCCGTCGTGGTGCGTCACGGCGATGACGATGCCGGCGCGATCTTCATCAAGCTCAATCGGCTCGACGGTACGTGCCTCTTGTTCGGGCCGGCGCCGGCCGGCCTTTCGGGTGCCGAGAGCGACCGGCGCTGGATCGCCGTCGCCTCGCCGCAAGGCGTCGGCGAACGAGAGGCGGACGTCTTGCTCGCACGCGAGGCGGAATTTGATTCCGACTTGTGGCTCATAGAGGTCGAGGACCGCAGCGGCCGCCACTTCCTCGACGACCAGCTCGATGATCAAAGTGTGTGATGAAAGCCTCACGCGGGACCGCAGCGCGTGACCCTGTTAAGATTTCATTAACGATTGCAGACGCCAACTGTAGGCTGTGATTTCGAGCCGCGATGCAGGTGTTTCCTGCAACATCGAGCGGCAGAGTTGGCTGCCATGTCATGGGGGACCACATGGCCAAGATCCTCGCCTTCATTCCCATAGAGTTGCGGCGGCACGAGAGCGACTGCATCGCCCGCCAGGAGTATTCCGCCGAGGTGATCCTGTTCCCCGGCGTGCGCTATGAGCGTTGGGACGATTCCGGCGGCACGCAGCCGCGCGAGGCATCCGCGACGAAGAAGCGGAGCCGTGAGCGGCAACGCGATGTGCTTGAGCTCGCCGAATAATCGAGGCCGGGCGCGCGGCCGGGACCGCAGCCGTTGCGACCTAGAAGGAGTGGCCGGAGCAGCTCGCCTTTTTCAGGCTGGCTTCGATCTCGGGCCGGTAGGAAATTCCCTTGTCGGGTCCCCGGATGACGACGATGCCGCGCGTTGCGGCGATCGCCACGGGCGGTTGCTCGTCGCGCGCGATCCCGCGGGCTTCCGGCGTGACACCCAGGAAATGATCCTCTGAGGGTACGAGCACCAGCGTGATCGGCGTCTCGCGCCCGAGCGTGGAGGCAGCCGCATAGACGTTGTCGCCTTGCGGCGAGATCACCGCGAGCATCCAGCCGGGATCGGGCGGCAGCGTCGCCGTCACGTTGACCGGCCCGTTGGTGGCGTCGAAGCGGCACATGCCGTAGCGCGCGTGCGGGGACAGAAAAGGCAACGGCTCGGCGCCCGGCGTCACCGCCTGGAGCACCTGAAACTTATTGATGGGCAGCGCCGGAGCGAGCCGGCTGTAAGCGGACGCGGCCGTGAGATAGGGAGCCGCGAGCGTCGCGCATATGTGGAGGATTCCCGCTGCGATCGGCGCGGCGATGATGAGCTTCCAGTTGGCGTGTTTCAGCCTGTCGCCCAAATTTATCGGCATTGGATGCGGCGGATCTCGGGTAGGAGCTTGCGGTTCCCACCAGGCTTGGACAGCAAGGGCGTGCTCGGATCAAGCGTCGTGAAGACGAGCGCCAAGCGGCCGGCGCCACCGGTCGGCAACCAATTGCCGGGCCTGGCATCGCGCGCGAGCGCTACGTCGAACGAGCCGTCGGGACGCAAGGCGATCGACTGGCTGGTGAAGGCGTAACGTTGCGCCGCATTCGAGATGAGCTCGCCGCGATCGTCGAACACGGTGAGGCTCCACCAGCTGGTGCCGGGCTCGGTCCCCTCGACGGCATAGTCGCAGGAGGAATGCAGCCGGCGCCCTTCGCTGTCGGTATTGGCGACATAGGTCAGCGTCATTTCCGCGCTCAGCTGCAGGGTGCCGAGCCGCGCGAAATGCGCGCGCGTGTAGGGATCGGCGTCGGCGCGGCCCGCGGAGGTCCAACTCACCCACGGGCCCTGCCGGTCGGTGGTGAGCGACGTGCCGACGTCGATCATGTACCAGCTGGTGCCCAGTCCCAGGATCAGCACGGTGCCGATGAACGCCGCCCAATCGCCCAGCACGCCGAGCAGAATGGAAATGCGCTTCTGCACCTTGTGCAGAACGACATGAACGGGGGTCAGAGCACTATGGGACAGCACGGCGCGGGGTCTCGGGTGCCGGTTGTGCCGCGCCTAGGTTCGCGTCGCGCGGCAACGCGATGCGCGGCATGGTGCCATCGGCTCTGCGGCCAGGCGGAGCGGCCGGTTCCGGGCCGGCGGGGTTCTTCGGGTCGCCGATCCCTGGCGTGGCGGCGGGCTGCTCGCTCAAGCCGGCGGCTTTGCGCAGCACCTGCACCAGACCCTTCAGGGTCTCGCGCGTTTTCTCGGGCATGAGGCTCGAGGTTGGACGTTGCGCATCGCCCGCCAACGCGCCTTCCGCCTTGAGCGCGGCGATGCGCTGCTGCTCGGCGACTTGCACGGGATGCGGCTGCAGGCCGGGGATCGTGGGAATGTTCATGTCGGTGTGCACGACCGACATGAAGGAATGCCAGACGGGTGCCGCAAAATGCCCGCCCGTCGTGCCCGATGCCATGGGTCGGTTGTCGTCGTTGCCGAGCCACACCACGCCCACGTACTTGCCCGTGAAGCCGACGAACCACACGTCCTTGGGCCCGGTCGAGGTGCCCGTCTTGCCGGCGACGTTGGTGAAGTCGAGCTGCGCTGCCTTGCCGGTGCCTTCGTCCACGACCTTGTTCAGCATCCAGTCCATCTGCTCGGCGACCTTGCGCGTGATCACCTGCGGGGCTTCCGGCTCGTCGCGGTCGCGACTGTAGACGAGGTCGCCCTTGGAGCTGACGAGGTCGAGGATGGCGTAGGGCTTGGCGAGCTTGCCGCCGTTGGCGAGCGTCGCGATGCCGCCCGCGTGCTCGAGCGGGCTGATGCCGTAATCGCCAAGCGCCATCGAGCAGGTCTTCTTGATGCCGGTGATGCCGAGGCGCTGCGTCATCTCGATGACCTTCTCGCGCCCGACCTTGAAGGAGAGCTCGGCCGCGACCGTGTTGAGCGAGCGCGCGAGCGCGTTCCACAGCGGCATGCTGCCGCCGCCGCCGTGGCTGCCGCCGTAGTTCTGCGGGTGCCAGTTGCCGCACGAGCGCGACGCGTCGCGCACGATCGTCGTCGGCGTGAAGCCGTTCTCGAGCGCGGTCGTGTAGACGTACACCTTGAACGAGGAGCCGGGCTGGCGCTTGGCGTGCGTCGCGCGGTTGAACTGGCTCTCGCCGTAGTCGGGCCCGCCCGTCAGCGCGCGCACCGCGCCGTCGGTATCCATGAGCACGATGGCGCCGCTCGTCACGTGGTTGCCGCGGTACTGCTTCAGCCCCGTCGTCAGCGCCTCGTCCGTCGCCTTCTGCATGTTGAGGTCGATCGTGGTGCGCGCCGTCAGAACGTACTGGCCGCGCCCGCCCGCGATGCGCTGCACCTCCTCGAACGCCCAGTCGAGGAACCAGTCGGGGCTGTTGAGGTTGCGGTTCTCGACGATCTGCGCGGGGTGGATGCGCGCGTTGTGCACCTGGCCCGACGTGTAGAAGCCGGCCTGCACCAGGTTGGTCAGCACCTCGTTGGTGCGCTCGCGCGAAGCCGGCAGGTTGACGTGCGGGGCAAAGCGCGTCGGCGCCTTGAACAGGCCCGCGAGCAGCGCTGACTCGGCGAGATTGATCTGGCGCACGGACTTGCCGAAATAGTATTGCGAGGCCGCCTCCACGCCGAAGGCGCCGCCGCCCATGTAGGCGCGGTCGAAGTACAGCTTCAGGATCTGGCGCTTGCTGAAGCGGCTCTCGAGCAGCATCGCGAGGAAGGCTTCCTTGATCTTGCGCTGGAGCGAGCGCTCGGACGACAGAAAGAGGTTCTTCGCCACCTGCTGGGTGATCGAGGAGCCGCCTTGCACGACCTCGTTGGCCTGCAGGTTGGTGAACAGGGCGCGCGCGGTGCCGATGACGTCGATGCCCCAGTGCTCGAAGAAGCGGCGGTCCTCGGTGGAGAGCGTCGCCTTGATCAGGCTGTCGGGGATCTCGTCCAGCGGCACGGAATCGTTGAGCAGGATGCCGCGCTTGCCGATCTCGTTGCCGTTCTGATCGAGGAACTTGACCGCGAACTGGCCCGACTGGAATTTCGCCTCGTCGAACTCGCGCAGCGCCGGGATGGCGAGTGCGAACATGACGACGAACCCGCCGGCTCCCAGCGTCAGCGCTTCCGACGCCGCCTCGTTGGCGAGCCGGCGCCAGCCCTTGAGCCTGAAGCGGGCAAAGAAGCTCGTGCCGGCGTTCCAGTAGTCGCGTACGGCGGCCCAGGATTCCGCGATTGCGGAGTCGATGCGGGAATCGAGCCCGAGCCAGTTGATCACGCGCTCGCGGCGGCCTTGCCTGAAGAACCAGTCCTGCACGGTGTCTCGTCCCGGATTGCCAAGGGTTTTCCGCCGGGCACCCGGTTTTGGAGTGCCGCGACTCACGCCCCGTCGTGAAGTCCCGCCCCCTTATACATTCGCCCTGATGGAGATGTTAAGGCGCAAGACGCCGCCGCCGGCCGCTTTCCCCGCAAACGCTTGCGCGGAGCGGGAAAACCGGGCGGGGCAGCGGCGGGTATTGCCGCGCCGGGGCGTTGGGGGGCAGGGGCGGGCCACGAGCTGCTGTGGCCAGCTATCACTGAACCAAGCGCGACGGTGTCAGCTGCGCAGAGGAAGCCGACGTCGAGGCGCCGACGGGACTGCGACCTGCCTCTGCCGTGTCTGCTCTTCCTTCAGAGGCTGTCGAGAGGCGCTTCTCTGAGAAGGGCTAGAAACGGACATGCGAGCGGTTGTCCACGCGAGGCGACGTCGCAACTTGCTCAACGCGATTCCAGCATTGCAACGGCGGCCAACGGGGCTCCGAGTGTCCAGCTTACGCCGTCAGTCTCGAACGCGTGGTCGACCGTGCCTTGCACGCCTGGTGGGTCATCCGCTGCAACACGGCATGGCCAAATCCGCGGTGCTGCGGGGACTGTACCGCAGGACCATTGTGTTCACGCCATATCAAGTGAAAGTGCTGCGATCCGGTATCGTCGGGCCGGACTTCCCAGTCCACTGTGATGAACCCTTCCGACACAGACAGTGCTCCGTGCTTTATGGCGTTCGTAGCCAACTCGTGCAGAGCCAGTCCGATGTTGCGCGTGGCCTCCGAGTTTAGCCAGACGGATGGTCCGTTCGGCCGCAATGCGGATCCCGTCGACCGCGCCAAACGGTTCGAGCTGGCTACGCACCAGATCCATGATATCCGCGCATCTCCCGTCTTCGGCAACGAGAAGATCGAGGGACCGCGACAGCCCCTGCAGACGCGCAGAAAAGCGCACTCAAAATCGTCCAGGCTCACGCTCCGTCGGCGAGTCTGGCTGGCGATCGCCTGTATGACTGAAAGCAGGTTTTTGGTCCGATGACTGAGCTCATGGACCGTAAACAGCAGGTGCTCCTCCCTCTGCGAAGACTCGGGAAGCCAATCGACCCTGCTCGGGCGGTCTGCGACTCTCGTAAGGCACTGAACGTTCGTCATTGCACACAACTCCACAAGCATCAGACAAGAGGGCGGCGGCGCCCCACAGCTTGCCTAAGACGCTATTTTCAAGCTGCTCCGCAAAGTAACTAACGCATCCCAACTATGGGTGATCTGTTGCGCTCTCAATATCTGATGGCGCGATGGGGTGGCGCTTCAACAGATTGGGCCAGTCGGCTCTGCCAGCGACGCGACAACGCGGGGACAATGACGGGTCGCTGGCAACTTAGGAGCCAACAGAGGGCGGATACGCACTCCTTAATAAAGAGTTTCCTGCACCGCGACGTTTGGGTCTATGCGCTACCGCACATAGGCCTGCCGTCGTGCGAGGCGTGCCATAAATCAAGTCGGTCAAGGCTAATGGGTGAGGCGCTCGGCTTCACGACGCACCACGCCGTAGCACTCGCATGCTCTCGCTTCGAGGCCCGCGCGATCGAGGATCGTAATCTGGCCGCGATGGTAGCTGATCAAGCCCGCGCTCTGCAGTCGGCCGGCTTGCTGCGAGACCGCCTCACGACGCACACCCAGCATGTCGGCTATGAGCTCTTGCGTCATGACGAGTACGTTGGAGGGTAGGCGATCGTGACTCAGAAGCAGCCAACGACAAAGCTGCTGCTCTACGGAATGCAGTCGATTGCAGACTGCCGTCTGCGACATCTGGGCGATCAAAGACTGGGTATACCTCAACAGAACCCGTTGGAGGATTCCCACCTGCCGAAACTCCGATGCAAGCACTTCAGCTCGCATACGGAAGGCGAAGCCTTCACTTTGAACCACGGCTTTATTCGGCACGCTCTCGCCGCCCATGAAAACAGCGATGCCGAGGATGCCGTCATTTCCAACGACGCCGATCTCGGCTGATCGGCCGTCTTCCATCGTGTAGAGCAGAGAGATGATCGCGGTGGAGGGGAAATAGACGTACTTGAGCACTTGTCCCGCCGCATAGATCTCCTCGCCGAGGGGAAGTGATACACATTCTAGGCTCGGGAGGAGACGTTGGTAGACGTCACTCGGAAGCTCGGCCAAAAGATGATTCAACAATGGGTTCTGCAACTTCAGCGGTGCTGTCATGACGCTAACCTGGGGCATTCAGGTTGATCGACCCCAATGATATATCCGGCGAGAAGCGCCGGATAAGGTTTGCGAGCTGCGGCGAGATGGAAGTCGTCCCGCGCGCGGAGACGATCGACCCCTGACTTGGGAAAGTCCGGGGTCCGCCAGAGGGTTGGAATCTGGTCTGGGAGACGATGCAAATGTCGCACCGAGGATACGATGAACGATCGCGACTATCGCCCGATGCTTGTCGGGCGTTTGCGAGAAGCTAGCTGCTTCATCGTGCGTAGTGGCGACGTCGGTAAGGAGGTCGCGCGTGTCCTGTTCACTTATGATCTTGAGGCCAGTCAGCGCAACAAGGAGCGATTCGCAGATGCCGAGAGCAGCTGCGCCGTTTGCGTCTCTGAAGCCGTCGCGTTGGGTCATTTTGCTTCCCACAATCTTGCAACCTAACCCAACGCAACTTTCAGTGAGCTGATCTAAGTTTGCGACTTTCCGATTCCGGAGGATCAGGCGAGATTGTCGGCGCGCCCGACACTCTACCGAAAAGGCCTTTGGCCGAACGCGACCGGAATTCCCCTAACAGCGGAGAGTCCTGACGGCATGGTACAAGTCGCGGGTACCAGACCGGTGCATGTGCAATTCTGCATAGATGCCACCCACTCCTATGGCACGCGCCAGCGAGGCACTGGTCGCTGAATCGTGGTTGGGGCCGAGATCGCCTCGTGCACCGCAACCGATCCCGGTTGGACTAAAGACAGCTGAGGTGCCGCCTCGTGCATTCGGGGGGCGCCTCTCATTCCATGGCCAATTGCGGCCATTGGCCAAACCCCCCGCGGGGCGGGGGGAGGCAAAAGCCGCGGCGGCGCCCCAATTGGCAAGCACTCTCACCATTCTGGCGCCGCAGCCCTCCCACGAACTTGCGTGCGCCGGTCCAGGCGCACCGCGCGTAACCTTCGGCAACGGAATAAAGATGTCTCACGTGCGCGCGTCGCTAACCACCTCCCTCGTGCTCGACGAACTGCCGCAAGAACGCGATACCGCGGCGCGCTCGCGCTACACGGCCCGCGTTCTTGCCTCGATGACGCAGATTCCGCAAACCACGTGGGAGCAGATGTTTCCGGGCGCTCCGGAGAGTTGGGATTTCTATCGCGTCTCCGAGGAGGTGCCGCCGCCGGGATTTTCGGTTTCGGCGATTGCCGCCTTTGACGGCGCGGAGGTCGTCGGTGCCGTGCCGGTGTTTCAGCTCAACTATCGCCTCGACACGCCGCTGCAGGGGCGCGCACGCCGCGTCGGCGATTGGCTGTATGATCGATGGCCGAAAGCCGTAAGCCGTAGCGTCATAGGCTTGGGGTCACCGATGTCGGACTCCTGCTCGATCGGCTTTTCTCCCTCGCTGGCACCCGCGCAGCGGCAAGGTGTCCTCGAGGAGATGCTGGGATGCTTGCGGCGCAGAGCGAAGGAAGAGCAGACTTCGGTTCTCGCCATCAAGAGCCTGGGCCGCCAGGCTGCGGAACTCGCAGCGTGTCTCGAAGGGTGCGGATACCACCGGGTCACCAATCTTCCGATCGTCGCGGTACCGACATCGTTCCCGAGCTTCCATGACTACCTGCACAGCCTGCCGAAAAAGACGCGGACGTATATGCAGCGCAAAATGCGCCCGGCATCCGGGCTGCGGATCGAGCTTCGGACGTCGGCTCAAGGGCTTAAATCGCAACTCTACGCGATGTTTGAGAACACGCGCGGGCAGAGCAAGGGCGCCTACGGTGAATTCGACGGGCTGCATCCGCAGGTCTTCAATCGGATGCTCGCCGAGCTTGGCGACAAGGCCAACATCCTGCTGTGCTGGCAGGGCGACCGGTTGATGAGCTTTCTATTCATGCTGCTGGCGGACGACCGGATCATCGGCAAGTACATCGGCATGCACTATCCCGAGGCGCGCGATCTGAACCTCTACTTCATCATGGCCCTGAAGATGATCGAGCTGGCGATCGAGCGCCGCGTCTCCGTCGTCGAGATGGGCGTGACGACCTATCCGACCAAGCTGCTGTTCGGTGGGCACCTCGAGCGCAGATGGCTATACTTTCAGTTTCTCGGGCCCATTCAGGATGCCGTCATCAGCCCGTTCGCCTTCCTCTTCGACTTCGAACGCAACGATGCTGACCTGCAGCAGCTGGGCGGACAGGTCAGGGACTAGTCGCCGCCGCGAAACTTCACGCCGCCAGCACGCGGCGCCGCTCCTCCGCAACGATTTGTAGGGTCTCTTCGATCTGCTCGCGCGTGTGCGAGCTGGTAATGAAGAAGCGCAGCCGCGCCGCCTTGAGGGGAACGGCCGGATAGATGATCGGCAGCACGTTGACCCCGCGCGCCAGCATGCGATCGGTCAGCCGGCCGGCCTTGACGATATCGCCGACCATGATCGGCACGATCGCGTAACCCTGGCTCGTCACGGTATCGAGCCCATGCGCCTTGGCCGCCTGCAGGAAAGCCGTGCCGTTGGCGCGCAGACGCGCCACGCGCTCCGGCTCGGCCTTCATCAGTTGCAGCGATGCGAGCGCCGCGGCGGCAACAGGGGGCGACATGCCGACCGAGTACACTTGGCCGCTGGCGCGAAACTTCAATATCTCGACGAGCTCGTGGTTGCCGGCGACATAACCGCCGCAGCCCGCCAGCGCTTTGCTCAGCGTCCCCATCCAAATGTCGACCCGCTTCGGGTCGACGCCGGAGTGCTCGGCCAGCCCCTTTCCGGTCGCGCCGAGCACACCGAGCCCGTGCGCCTCGTCGACCATCAACCAGGCGCCGTAGCGCTCTTTGACCGCGACCAGTCCCGGGAGATCGGCAATGTCGCCATCCATCGAGTAGAGGCCCTCGACCACGACGAGAGCATTTCTGCTGGAGCGGCGGTGGATGCGCAGCAGCCGCTCGAGATCCTCCAGATCGTTGTGCCTGAATGCAAAAGCCTTGGCATTCGACAGCTTGATGCCGACGAGCAGGCTGTTGTGTGCGAGCTCGTCGTAGACGATGAGATCGTCGGAATCGAGCAACGTGCTGATGGTCGAGACGTTGGTGGCGTGGCCACTGACGAAGGTCACGGCCGTTTCCGTTTCATACAGCTCGGCGAGAGCCGCCTCGAGCTGGCGATGCAGCGGACGCTCGCCGGCCACGATGCGGCTGGCCGAAACGGACGTGCCGTGCTCGTCGATGGCGGCCTTGGCCGCTGCAACGACATCAGGATGGCCGTTCAACCCCAGATAGTCGTAGGAAGCGAAATTCAGATACGGCTGGCCGTCGATCGTCGTCATCGCGCCGCGGCTGCGATCATGGCAACGATAGAACGGGTCGGTGAAGTTGAAGCGAGTGGCAACGGCGCGGTGTTTGATGACCGACGTATAGGCGGGCAATTCGGCGAACTGCTGCGAAGGCAAAAACGGTCCGTCGTCGCTGTCGTCGGCGCGCCACCGCGCCAAGGCGCCGGACCAAGCGGAGGCCGCGTCGGCGAACAGCCATTTGATCTTCAGTCCGGCCAGAATGAGGAAACGCGCGATCGCACTTTCGCTGTGAGGATCGTTGGCGTCGACGTCTGTCTCACGAACACTCAAGACCGTTCCTCCGAAGGTGGTTTCTGAAGTTTGTTGAAGAGTTAGGGATGTAGGGTAGAACCCGCGTTGATTGTCAGAAGTTCCGAGGAACCGTTTGCTTGCCAGCCGAGCCGAGACGAGACGGGCGTGACCCAAGGCCGCGCGCGACATTATCTGCAAAAGACGAGGCTTCCGATGAGACAGTTAGCCCGGGCCGTTGTCATTACTGGGGCGAGCGCTGGACTTGGGCAAGCCTTAGCACTGCAATATGCGGATAAGGAACGATTTATCGGCCTGCTTGGCCGCGACCTTGGGCGGCTGGAGGCCGTGGCGGCCCAATGCCGCCAGCGCGGCGCGGGCGTCCACATCGGCGCCTTCGATCTTTCACAAACGGCAACCTTGGAAAGGTGGCTGCGGGACTTCGACGCCCTGCACCCGATCGATCTGCTGATCGTCAACGCCGGGGCCTTCACGGGCAACGGCCCCCCTCCGGCAATGGAGACGGGTGAGGAGAGCGTGGCGACGTTGCGCGTCAATCTCGAAGCGGCAATTCGAACGGTACAATCGGCGCTGCCCATGTTTCGCGCGCGACGCTCCGGCCGCATCGCGCTCGTCGGCTCTCTGGCCGCCTTGCAGCCGCTGGCCGATGCCCCGGCCTATAGCGCAAGCAAGGCGGGCCTGATGAGCTATGGCGAGGCGTTGAGAGAATGGCTGCTGCCCGACAATGTGGCCGTGTCGCTCATCTATCCGGGCCACATAGCGACCGCCCAGGTTGGAAATCACGTGGGGCAACTGCCCCTGATGCTATCGGCAAATGATGCCGCTGTGCGTATCAAACGCGGGCTCGATCGAGGGCAATCGTTCATTGCCTTTCCGCGGCGTCTGCTGTGGTTGATCCGTGCGGGTCGGCTGCTTCCCTGGCGATTGCGCAGTTGGTTCGGCCGCAGTCTGCGTTTCCACGTCGCCAAAAACTCTGCAAATGCCCAAGCGCCGCTAGTCGTGGGCGACGGTTGAAGCAACGCGGCAACTTGGCTTCGGCAAACGGATGAGAACGATGACGCTCGCTAATGGCGCAAAACGCTTGCCCCGGGGGCGAAAACCGGGCGGGGCGCCCAGCTCTCATCGAGGTGCCGGCTCACCTGGAACGTCCTGCGCGAATGTCCAAGCAATCACCGGCCCGAGCCGCGGTCCGCGATTTGGTGCAAAGGCTCGCAGCTTATCCGTCACAAACTTTATGAGCCGCTCTTCGAGCTTACTTTGTTGACTGGCGAGACCCTCTCGGTGGTCGTCAACGAACGCTCGCGGAATGCGCAAATTGATTGCATCCATGGCGGAGTCGATACGTATGCGATGCAGCTCAGCCCCTGACGCGTCGGGCTCCGTACCTTCCAGAAATCGAAGATTGGCGCCTTCGGGAAAGAGGGGCGACAGAAGCGCGAGGAACTTACTTTGCGTATCAAGGATCATGGCGACCTTCTTTCGGTGCACAGTGTGTGTGCCGCATCTGGCCCGCTGCTGGTACTGACTTGCAAAGCCGGGCCAGGAAACGCGTCTAAGAGTTCTGTTGATGCGAACGGCCGAGCAAGGCGAGTCAAATAGCCGCTCGGTTAATTCCGCTTGATGAAGACGAAGGCCTTTGCCTTGTCATCCTTCGCAACTGTGCAGTGCACGTCCTTGGCAAACGCGCACAAGTCCCCCAGGGCCCTTGGGTGGATGTCGTTTCCGATCATCCCCGGTGGGAAAACATCGCCTACCTGATCGAACCTAAGAGTGTAGGTCGCGGTCGGTGCGAGCGCGATGATCGAGTGGCGAATGACCATGCGGTAAGGTTGTTGATCGCTCACTTGGAGTGCCTCTCGGCAAAGAGGAGCTTGCCCATATTAGACCCGGCTTCGCAAGGGCCGCGCGGGGCGGGCCTGGAATGGGGACTTTAGCGCTATCGAAGTGCTACCCGGCTGAACCGGGGTCATACGCTGCCGTTCTTGGTGCCACAAGCGCGACCGGATTTCCCCTAACAGCGGACATTCCTGAGGGCACGGAACGATTCCTGAGGGCTGTCGTTTTTTCCAGGTCAAAGGAGGACATCAGCCATGAAAAATACGCTCATTCTCGCGGCAGCATCGCTGGCGCTCGCCTGCAGCTTCGCTCAGGCACAAGAAGTAAAGCCCGGCAACGCACCGACGGAGGCCGTTGGAAGCCAGGTTCCCAAGATGAAAGGGGACTGCGCCGACAAGCAGGCAAGCGTCGATACCAAGGCGCCGGGAACCGAGGCGACCGAAGCAACCGGTAAGTCGGTGCCGACCATGACGGCCGACGCAGCCGACTGCATGGACCACAAATCGAGTGCGGAGAAGGACAAGTCCGGCTCCGACACGATGAAAAACTAAAAATCGAACAGCTGAGGCGCCGCCTCGTGCATTTCGGGGCGGCGCCTCTCTTTCCATGCCCGGTTTCGATCGGCCGCGGCCTCAAAGCGATGCAAGGCCATGTGCTGGCGCCGGAGAGGTCGTCGGGACGGTCCAACGATAGCGCCCTCCCGCCGCCGCGCGCGATGAAGGCTGCGTGAACGGGTCGTTCGAAGCGGGTTCATTGTCGTCAGCGCTAGATCACCTCAGGCCGCGAAGATCCAGACAACTGGGCTGAGCGGAGACGGGCCAGGCAAGCCCGGGGTTTGGGACGAGGAGATCTGAATGAACCGTAAGCTGCTATTTGTGGCACTGGGCTCCGCTTTGGCGCTCGGTGCGGTGACGATACCCGCCGGTGCTGCGCCCGCGGGCGACTTCAGCGGCGTTCGCGCCGGCGCCGGCGCGCCGCTGCTCCACGCTATCCGTGACGACTACGATCGCGGCGGCCATTCCTGGTCGCAACGATCGCGTTGGGACGACGACGATGATTACCGCGGGCGCGGAAGATGGTGGTGGCATCACCGCCATCACCGGCACCACGGCGATCGCGATCATGACCGGCGCTGGTCAGAAGACCGCGATCATGGCGATCGGGATTGGCGCCGCTAGCCCAACGGCAGAGTATTAAGTGTTCTGCGAAGCCCTGGCACGCGTGCCAGGGCTTTTTCGCGCATGCCGGCCGATCGGCCGTCAGGCGAATCGCCGTGGTGAGACTCCGGCGTGTGCCGGCAATGACCGGCACATGCTGAGCCGCTTTGAGTTTCCCACTACTTCCCGCCGCCGATGACATCGGGCTCCCCCGCCCGTGTTGCGAATCAAGTGGATAGCCAGCAGTAGTGGGATGCCTTGCGTAGCGTCCCGGGGTAATCGCGTGCTTGCGGATCTATGTCGGATCTGCGCCGCGAAGGGGGCGTTGCGAGCCCGCGTGCACCAGTCCTGTCTGCTTATGGCGTCCCAGAAAACGACGGAGGGATAGTGGATGGCCCGCTCGGCTCACGTTTCGCGACTTTGCATTCCTGCAGCCATCGCAGCGACGATGCTGGCCGCATTGCCCGATGCCGCGGTGGCAGGCGGCTTTGGCGTCGAGCAATCGGCCTATTTCCAGGGCATGTCGTATGCCGGGGCCGCCACCGGCGGTCCGAGCCTCGCCTCGATCTCGTGGAACCCGGCAACGGCGTCCTACGCGGGAAGCGGCATGTGGGCGGAGGCCAGCGCTTCGCTCCTTCTGATGTCGGTCGATGAGACCGTACTCAATCCGGGCGTGCAGTTCCCTCCGGTGGGAAGCGCTGAAACCGATCTCGGCCGCAATGCCCTGATCGGCGCCAGCTATGGCACGTTCCGATTGAACGACAAGACGGTTCTGGCCTTGAGCCTCACCTCGCCGTTCGGGTTGGGGACGAAGCCCAACGATACGCAGTGGGCCGGCCGGTTCCAAGGCATCACCACCTATATCTTCAACGTCAACGCCACGCCCATGCTGTCCTACGAGGTCGCGCCCGGCGTGTCCGTCGGCGCGGGCGTCCAGCTCGACTACTTCGGTCTCAAGCGGCAGACGATATCGACTCCGCTGGGCACGGCAAACTTCAAGGCCGACGACATCGGCGTCGGTTTCGTTGCGGGCATCGACATCAGCCCAGCAGCAGGAACCTCGATCGGGCTCGGTTTCCGCTCCTCGATCGATCACACGGCCAAGGGTCATGCCGAACTGGAAGGGCTTGCCAAGGCGCCGGCCGAGGCAAATATCAAGCTCCCTGAAATGTTGTCGCTCGGTGTGCGCCACGCCCTGACGCCGACGACGCGGCTGATGGGTGAGGTCGAGTGGGTGAACTGGAGCCGGCTCGGCGTCATCCCCGTCGTGCTGCAGGGACCTCTCGACGGCGTGGCTCCGGCAGGCGCCACGGTTGCAAACTTCGACTTTCAGTGGCGCGACGGCTGGTTGTTTGCGCTGGGCGGCGAATACGATTGGTCGCCGAGCCTGACGCTGCGAACCGGCCTTGCCTATGAGATATCGCCGGTCGATGGGCCAACGACGCGTCTGGTGCAGGATCCCGACAGCAACCGCATCTGGGCGAGCGTCGGATCGAGCTACATGCTGGACCGCACGACGCGCCTCGACTTCTCTTACAGCCACGTATTTTTTGAAAGTGACGCGCCCTTCAATCGGGTCACGGGTTCGGCGCTGTTCGTCAGCCCGCCTTTGATCGGCACGGCCGACATCAGCATGGACGTCATCTCGGTCGGCTTGAAGATGGACCTGAGCGAGCTTCTTCCAACCTATCGAGCTCCCCCGATGCTGAAATAGGCGGGGCAGTGGCCATCAGCACGGTACGGCTGCGGGGCGTGCGGCCGCCGCGATAACGGCGCGGCTACTTGGTGGGAAAGAGTGCTGAGAGCTGCAGGCGCAATTGCCAGTCCGGTCCGTCGTCGGGATGCACGACGTTGTAGTAGGCCTGCGCCGTACCGCTGAAATTCTGATCTCCAATCTTGAACAGCTTGCCCGCGCCGCCGCCGAACGGCACGGTCCATCTTTGATCCGCTGCCGCCGTCCAGTCGGCGGTGATGATGGGCGCGGACGTCAGATACCAGCCGTCGGGCAAATTGTAATTGATGAAATACTGCGAATAGAAGGCATTGACCGAGGGGCGCTGCGCGTCGCCGGCGATCGACCACTGATTGTTGACGAGCGCACCGATGACCCAATGCCCCGGCATCGTGACGGCGACGGCCGTAGGCCCGAGCAGCCACTTGCCGGTGCCGAGAATGGTGCTCGTTGCCGTCGGCGCCGTGACGATCGGCCCGATGCCCCATATCAGCGATCCAGGATGAGCGGGCGTCAGGAACAGCGACTGGTTGATGTCGCCGAGGCCGTCAGCCGAGCTGTCGAGGAACGGATCGGGCTGGCTCTCGAATGGCAGGATCGTGCGCGAAATGACGTTCCACTGCGCAGTGACGTGTAGCGGAATGACCGGCTCGATGTTGAGCATGTCCTGTTTGCGGTCGAACGGGCCTGTGTTGAAATTCGTGTTGTTCTGGAAGGGCACGCTGATGAGATCGGCGACGGGGTTCTGCGATGCCTTGGCGAGGGCTTCGGTGTCGCCGGCGTGCGCGGCCACGGGAACGCCGGCGATGAACGCGAGTGCGATGAGCTTGGCGGAGTTGGCGCCTGGATCGCTGGGCATCGTTCACCTCTGAAGCCGCTGATGGTCTTCGACGCGAACAGATCCCGCGTAGTCCGGCGATCGACGTAGCGATGAGCGCGCCGACTCGGGGCTGCGAAACGCTTGGACCGATCAACTGCGCATGGCCTCGAATGTCAATCGCGGCGGGCGCTGCGGGGCAGCGTGGGGGAATTGCGCCGGCATAAGCAGGCAACGGGCCGTCGCCGCTACCCCGAATCTGCTAGGCCTCGATCGATCAGGGCACCAGGGGACCTGCACCAGGGCTGAGGACATCCGGCGTGCGCAATCGGCGCGGCTTTCGGGCCGCACTTACCACCGGCGCGATCCTCCTACTTTCCGGCGCCGCCTGCGCCGGCTTTGCCTGATCCGGGCGCAGACTGCTGCGCGGACCTGGAGCAGCGCATCGCCGAGCTCGAGGCGACGACTGCCCGCAAGGGCAACCGCAGCGTCACGCTGCAAGTGTCGGGGCTCGTCAATCAGTCGGTGCTTGGCTGGGACGACGGAGGCGAGCAGGGCGCGCTCGTCGTGACCAACGACAACTCGCGCACGCGCTTTCGTTTCGTCGGCGCGGCCGACATCGATGCGGAGTGGCAGACCGGCTACCGCATCGAGCTCGGCCTGCGGTCCGCCAACTCGAAGCTCGTGACCCAGCTCCCGATCACGAATAATCGCGGCGCGTTCGCCGACATCCGGGAGTTTGTGTGGTTCCTGAAAAGCAAGCACATGGGCACCCTGCTCGTCGGCTCCACATTCCCGTCCTTCACCGCGATAGCCGATTCCAACGTCACGCAGACGAACTGGTTTGCACGCTACGGCGCCATCGAGGACACGGGGCTCGGCATGTTCCTGCGCTCCGCGCGCAACGGCGAACTCGCGCGCACGCTCACCTGGCGCCGCATCATCGGCGCGGGAGGAGACCAACCGGGCGAGAGCCAGCGCGGCTTTGATCAGATCAAGTACGTCGCTCCGACCTGGAACGGCTTTTCGGCGTCAGCAGCACTCATTGCCGACGATTTCTGGGATGCGGCCGTACGCTACCGCGGCGAGATCGCGGGCTTCGACGTCGCCGCCGGCATCGGCTTCCTCGACCTGTTGCCGGGGTCGCGATCGCGCGGCGTGTGCGCGCTCGAGCCCTTCGCGGCCTCGGGCGATGCAACGAAGTGCCATCAGGCGTCGGGCTCCGTCAGCGTGCTGCACGAAGCGACGGGGCTGTTCGTCAATTTCGGCGGCGGGCTCACCATCGACGGCATATTGCAGGATACCCCACGCTTTGTAGGCACGAGCGTCGATGACGGGGAGCTGTTCTGGTCGGGCCAGGTGGGGCTCGAGAGGAAAATCAATTCGCTCGGAAAATCGACGATCTACGGAGAGTTCTACGTCTACGACGGCGGCGCCCCGACAGCCCTTCTCGTCGGCCCCGGAGATGCACTCAATCCGACGGGGCTCGGTACGTGGACCGTGTGGCAGTCCGACATGAATGTTGTCGGCGGTGGACTGGCGCAAGGCCTCGATGCCGCATCGGCGATCCTCTACCTGTCCTACCGGCACGTCTCTGGCGACGTGACGCTGCGCCAGCTCAACGGCGTCGCGGCGACGGGGCCGCTCGCGGGCGCGCCGATCGACGATCTCGATCTGATACTGACCGGCGCGATCATCAATTTCTGAGACGAGCCGAAATCCGGACGTCTTGCGGGCGGACGTCTTACGGGTCCAAGATTTGTCGAATTCCGGTTGCTCGATGCGGGCTGCCGTGGGTCGAAAGCAAAGAGGCGGGAGGTTCTATGGCCGGTCGGAAGGCTGTCATAGATTGGCTGCTCGATGCGGATCCGGCGATCCGATGGCAGGTTATGCGCGACCTCTGCCGATGAGCCCGATGCGGTCGTCGCGGCCGAGCGGTCGCGCGTCGCCGCGCAAGGGTGGGGCGCTGAGCTCCTCGGTCGTCAGGCCGCCGACGGCCACTGGGGCGACGACCAGAAGCACGGTTGGATGACCACCAACGACGCGCTGACGCTGCTGAAGGATCTGGGTGCCGATCCGGCGGACGACAATGTCCGCCGAGCGATCGGCCGCGTAGAGAGCGGCATCACCTGGTGGCAACTCGACGGCCGGCCCTATTTCGACGGTGAGACCGAGGCCTGCATCAACGGGAGGATCCTGGCGACAGGCGCCTATTTCGGTGCGGCGAGCGACCGGCTGGTCGACCGCCTCCTCGGCGAACAGCTTAAGGACGGCGGCTGGAACTGCGACGCTCCGCCGAGCAAGCGATCCTCGTTCCACTCCACGATCTGCGTCCTCGAAGGGTTGCTCGAGTACGAGAAGGCGCGCGGCCCCACGGTCGCCGTGACGCGCGCCCGGGCGCGCGGCGAGGAGTATCTGCTGGAGCGGCGCATGCTGAGGTCGCTGAGCTCGGGCGAGGTGATCGATCGGGAGTGGACGCGCTTTGCGTATCCGCCCGTGTGGCACTACGACGTGCTGCGCGGGCTGGACTACTTGCGCAGCACCGGCGCGCGGCCCGACGACCGCGTCGGCGAGGCCGTCGCGCTTGTCGAGAAGCGACGCGATGCCGACGGGCGCTGGCCGCTCGACGGCATCCACCCCGATCACGCCAACCGGTTGTCATTCGACGTGGAGACGGGCGTCGGCGAGGCCAGCCGCTGGAACACGCTGCGCGCCCTGCGCGTGCTGGACTGGGCCGCGACGTGAGCTTGGGCACCCGAAATACTTATCCCCGGGACCGAAAGTAGCAGTATGATGTGAGGTTTTGCAAGTAATAGAAGAAAATATACAGAATAAATCACGCTCATCCAAATAATAGTCGTTGACAGCGTGACGCTTGTTGGGTAGGGTTTCTGTATAACGCGATATCTGCGTGAGTGCGGCCAGCAAGCGCCGCCCGCAAGACTTCGAAGACCCCCAAAAACATCGGCCGGCGCAACGCGACATGGAGTTCGACGCGGCAACGCTGGCGGAGATCAAGTGTCTCCACCAGGCCAACGAGCAGACGCTGGCCGACATCGGCGAACGCTTCGGCATCGCGGCTACGACGGTGTCGAAGCTCGCGCGCACGCACGGCTGGACGTCGCGCTCGGAACTGATTGGACGCGCGCCGCGCTCGTACCATCCCGTGACGGCGCAAGCGCAGGCGCGCCTCGTGCGGCGGCTCTACGACACGATCAGCATGATGCTCGAGCAGATGGAGGCCGACATGCGTAGCGGCAAACTCAACACGCCGGACTTCGAGCGCACGGCCAAATCGGTCGCGGCGTTGATCGGCAGCGTCTCCAAGGCAAAGACGACGGTCACGGATGGCGACGAGAAGAAAAAACCCCAGGCCGCCGCGCCAACAGTTGCTGCCGATGAAGTCGAGCGACTTCATCGCGAAATGATCGAGCGCTTTGAGCGCATTCGCAGCCGCCGGGACACTGAAGCAGGATCTGGCTGAATGTTCCGAAGCGCAGCTCGCGGAAATCTTGAGCTACTGGCCGCTGTGGGCGCGCGAGGATCAATTGCCGCCTGCTGCAACGGCGGCAGGGGAACCCTGGCGCGTGTGGCTCGTCATGGGCGGGCGCGGCGCGGGCAAGACGCGGTGCGGGGCCGAATGGGTGCGCGCCAAGGCGCTTGGCCTGCATCCGCTGGGTGAGATCGGCGCACGCCGCATCGCGCTCGTCGGCGAAACGATTGCGGACGTGCGCCGCGTGATGATCGAGGGCGTGTCGGGCCTGTTGAGCGTGCATGGGCCGCGCCAGCGCCCGCGCTTCGAGCCGTCGAAACTGCAGCTCGTTTGGCCGTCGGGCGCGATTGCACAGATGTTCTCGGCGGAGGATCCCGACGGCTTGCGCGGGCCGCAGTTCGATGCCGCCTGGTGCGATGAGGTGGCGAAGTGGCGCCATCCGCAAAAAACGTGGGACATGCTGCAGTTCAGTTTGAGGCTCGGGCCGCGCCCGCAGATGGTCGCGACGACGACGCCACGGCCGATACCGCTCATCAAGAAGCTGCTCGCCGACGCCGGCACGGTGGTGACGCGGGCAGCGACCGCAGACAACGCCGAGAACCTGGCGCCGAGCTTCGTTGAGGAGATGACGCGGCGCTATTGGGGGCACCGCGCTGGGGCGGCAAGAATTACTGGGTGAGCTCGTCGACGACACCTCTGGCGCGCTGTGGCGGCGCGACTGGATCGACACGCATCGCGTGGCGGCAGCGCCCGAGCTGTCGGTGATCGTCGTTGCGGTCGATCCGCCGGTGACGGCGACGGCAGCGTCGGATGCGTGCGGGATCATCGTCGCCGGGCTCGGCCCCGATGGGCGTGCCTACGTCGTCGACGACCGCACGCTGCAGGGGCGCGAGCCGCTCGTGTGGGCGCGCGCGGCCGTTGCGGCCTACGCCGACTACATGGCCAACCGGGTGGTGGCCGAGGTCAACCAGGGCGGCGACCTCGTCGTCACCGTGCTGC